>DATKCW010000020.1:0-22925 GCA_035513035.1 Aridibacter sp. | reverse complement strand
ATGGCTACCGGGAAAATGGTAGTCGGATCGGCCATTAATTGTCTTTAACGATTCTGAATTCGCGGCGTTAACGATCGGGCGTTCGCCCGATAGGGCAGCCCGGAGGGCTGCTCTAAACGGAGGCGTTTCATCTCGGCGTGGTAAGTCGGGCTTCGCCCTCCTCCTGCAGCCCGGAGGGCTGCTCTAAAAGGTGGCGTTGTGATCGCGAATCGAGTCGGGCTTTGCCCTCCTCTTGCAGCCCAGAGGGCTGCTCTAAACGGAGGTTGGGATCGGGCGGGTGCAAGCCCCGCCCCTGCAATCGAAGAACTCTTACTCCAAAAAATCTCCCGCCGCCTCTCTAGGTCTCAGGGCGTTCGCTTCCATCACCCTCACGCATCCGTTCCAGCGCAGGATCGCGTCGTCATTTCCTTCCGGCCGGATCGCCTCCGCTTTCTCAAGCCATTCGAGCGCCTGGCGGAATATCTCGTACGCGTTCGATTCAGACCCTTCCGGCCCTTTCTTGAGGATGGCTTTCGCGCGCCTCTCATAAACGATGCCGGTGTAATAGGCGCGCAGGTATTCGTCGTTGATCCTGTCCAGGTATTCGCGGAACTTCGGGTCTCCGACCGCGTAATCACGCGCGAGCCGGTCGCTCATCGAGAGAACGAGCGTGATGATCGCCTCCTGGTTCCCGGGATCGACCCGAAGTATGTCACGGCAAATGCTTTCGGCTGCGGCCGGCTCGTTAAGAAGGCGGTAATGCTTCGCGCGGTCCAGCGCCGCCGGGACGGCTTCTTTTGAAAGTGGTTTTAGCTCGGGCATGGCTATTTGTAGGGGCAGGACCTGTGCCTGCCCTGAATTTGTAGGGGCGGGACCTGTGCCCGCCCTGAATTTGTAGGGGCGGGACCTGTGCCCGCCCTGACAGAGATCGGGTATCAGCTATCCATTTTCAATTCTCAACTATCAACTATCAATTCCCTCAGTCCTTCTTTTCGCTAGCGCTCGGGGTTCCGATTTCTTCTGAACAGATTAAGGAATCTTTTCACCGGATCGTAGAACTCGTCGACGACCCTTTCCTTCAGAGGGATGATCGCGTTGTCGGTAATCGTTATATGCTCGGGACAGACCTTTGTGCAGCACTTCGTGATGTTGCACAGGCCTATGTTCGATTCGTCCTTGAGGTCCTTCAGCCGGTCCTCGGTGTCCAGCGGGTGCATCTCAAGCGCCGCGGCATAGACAAGGAAGCGCGGGCCTATGAATTCCTCGTGCATATGGTGGTCGCGAAGCACGTGGCAGACATCCTGGCAAAGAAAGCACTCGATGCACTTGCGGAACTCCTGGACCCGGTCGACATCCGCCTGGCTCATCCGCCACGTTCCGTCTTCGGCGTCCGGCTTTCGCGGGGCGAACGGCTTGATTTTCTTTTTTACGGCGTAGTTCCACGAGACGTCCGTAACAAGGTCGCGGATCGAAGGGAACGCGCGCATCGGCTCGACCGTCACCGGCTCGTCCAGAGGGAGCGTATTCAAACGCGTCATGCACATAAGCTTCGGCATCCCGTTTACCTCCGCCGAGCACGAGCCGCATTTTCCGGCCTTGCAGTTCCAGCGGCAGGCCAGGTCGTTCGCCTGTTCCGCCTGGATCTGCAGGACGGCGTCAAGGACCACCATCCCTTCGGTGATCTTCGTCTCGTACTCGACGAAAACGCCCTCGCCGCGCGTTCCGCGCCAGACCTTGAACTTCGCTGTCTTCATCAACCCATCTCCTTGATAATCCGGGAAAGCTCCGGAGTGATCTCCGGTATCGTCGACCTTGAAACCTCCATCGAGCCGTCCTCCGCCTTCCTGACGACGACGTTGAACTTCGCCAGCTCAGGATTCTTTTCCGGGTAGTCCTCACGGAACTGCGCCCCGCGGCTTTCCTTTCTCTCGATCGCCGAACGCGCGATCGCCTCGGAAACGGTCAAAAGATTCTCCAGATCGAGAGCCGTGTGCCAGCCCGGATTGTATTCCACGTTCCCGGGAGCCCCGGCATTCAGGCTGCGTTTCCAGAAGCCGGCTATGCCTTCGAGCGCCTCCGACATCTCTTCTTCTTTTCTGACTATGCCCACTTTGTCCTGCATCATCTCCTGCAGGTCGGCCTGGATCCCGTACGGGTTCTCCGACCGCGAATCTTCGAACGGCGCGAGCGCCTTTCTCGTTTGTTCTTCAACCTGCGCTCCGTCTATCCGGACCGCATCGGCATCGGCCGCGAACTTCGCGGCGTACTCCCCCGCGCGCTTGCCGAAAACAAGCAGGTCCGATAGCGAATTTCCGCCGAGACGGTTCGCCCCGTGGAGCCCCACCGCGCATTCGCCGGCGGCGAAGAGGCCGGGGATCGTGGACATCTGGGTCTCGGCATCGACCCGGATGCCGCCCATCATATAGTGCGTCGTGGGCCCGACCTCCATAGGCTCCTTCGTGATGTCGATGTCGGCGAGCTGTTTGAACTGGTGGTACATCGACGGCAGCTTCTTCTTTATGTGCGCCTCGGCGTCGCCGCGCTTTTCCTTGATCCACGCGATGTCGAGATACACTCCCCCGTTCGGGCTGCCGCGGCCCTCGCGGATCTGGCGCACGATGCACCGTGCGACGTGGTCGCGGGTCAGAAGCTCCGGAGGCCTTCGGGCGGACTTGTCTCCTTGAGTGTAACGCCAGCCTTCTTCAGGATTGTCGGCGGTCTGGTCCTTGTAAAGGTCCGGAATGTCGTCGAACATGAACCGCTCTCCGCGGTTGTTCTTCAGGATGCCGCCTTCGCCGCGCACTCCTTCGGTCACGAGGATCCCGCGGACGCTGGGCGGGAACACCATTCCGGTCGGATGGAACTGGACGAATTCCATGTCCTGGAGCTCGGCGCCCGCGTGGTATGCCAGCGAATGCCCGTCGCCCGTGTATTCCCAGCTGTTTGAGGATATTTTGAACGCCCGTCCGATACCTCCCGTGGCGAGCACGACCGCCTTTGACTTGAATACCCGAAAACGACCTCTTTCTCTTTCGTAAGCGAGCGCGCCGGCGACGCGGTCTCCGTCTTTCAGGAGGGCGACCACGGTCACTTCCATATGCACGTCGATGCCCTGGTGGATGCCGTGATCCTGGAGCGTGCGGATCATCTCGAGACCCGTCCGGTCGCCGACGTGGGCAAGCCTCGGGTACTTGTGTCCTCCGAAGTTCCTCTGGAGGATCTTCCCGTCGGGCGTTCTGTCGAAAACGGCGCCCCACGCCTCGAGTTCGCGGACGCGGTTCGGTGCCTCTTTCGCGTGAAGCTCGGCCATCCGCCAGTTGTTGACGTACTGGCCCCCGCGCATAGTGTCCGAAAAATGGACCTTCCAGTTATCGCGCTCGTCCACGTTGGCGATCGCCGCGGCCATCCCTCCTTCGGCCATCACGGTGTGCGCTTTTCCGAGCAAAGACTTGCAGATCAGCCCGACCGAGACACCTGCCGCCGACGCCTCGATAGCGGCGCGTAGGCCCGCGCCGCCTGCGCCGATTACGATCACGTCGTGTTCGAATGTGTCGTATTCCGGCATCAGAAGATCCTCCAGTCGGTCCAGATCCCCATCGAACAGAGCCGGACATAGACGTCAGAAAAACCGACGACGAAAAGACTGCACCACGCCCAGACCATATGGCGGTTGTTGAGGCAGGTAACGCATCGGTATCCGTCCCAGCGGAGGCGGAACTTAGAGATCTCGTCCTTTCCGCCGCCGATCAGGTGCCTCAGCGAGTGACAGCCGAGCGTGTAGCCTCCGAGGAAGAACACGTTCGCGGCGAGTACTATCGTGCCGACGCCGATCCCGAACTCTGTCGCGCCGGTCAAAGGATTCACGAACCAAAGCGCCTCCCAGACGTCGTGTCCGAGAAAGATCAGGAACACGAGCGCAAGGTAAAGGAAGTATCTGTGAACGTTCTGCAGTATCAGAGGGAAATTCCGCTCGCCCCGGTAACTGCTTCTCGGCTCTCCCACAGCGCAGGCAGGCGGATCGGCCCAAAACGCCTTGTAATACGCCCCGCGGTAGTAGTAGCAGGTGAGTCTGAATCCGGCAGGCGCCCAGAGAATCAGGAACGCGGGCGAGAAGGGGAGCCAGTCCGGGATCCATTCGGGCTTCGCGCCGAACCAGGCGTGCTCGGAGCCCAAAAGTTCAGGCGAATAGAAAGGCGAAAGGTACGGGCCGAAACGGTAGTGCTCGGCCTGAAACGCGGCCCAGGTCGAATAGATCACGAACGCGGCGAGCCCCAGGAACACGAAAAGCGGATAGACCCACCACGCCTCCTGCCGGAGCGTCTCGCCGAAAGATCTTCTCGGTGAGAGCGAAAAACTCTTTGAAGTCATAATTCCCTAGAAGTGACGCGGACTCGTAGGCGGACATTCACGGCGGGAGCTGACGGACCCGCTCCCTGCACAGGGAACGAACATTGGATTGTAAAGCTTTCGAAACGCCCGTTCCCGGACGATGTCTGCCTGAAATGCTTTCGGAGAACAGTCGTTAAACCGTTAAGGTTGCTAGAGTTTAAGTTCAGCTTTCGCGAATAGTCAAGATTTACTTTCCTTTTGTTCGCGATCGGGGAGCCGCATACGCGGAAGGCACTGACGAAGCTCGCCGCGTCACGGCCCGGCATACCCGGTCGGTCCTCTCGAAAGGTGAAAATTCGCGAAAGAACGCGAAAGAATCCACATCCGCCGGGTATCCGGTCCTATGCCGGAAGCCTGAAACCGGGCCTTGTCCCGCGGCACATCGGTTGCACGGGGAGTACGCGTGGTCCTGCGCCCGGAATCGGCCGGGCAGGGAATTGCGGAACCGGACCAACGGTTTCGGGAGGTATGAGAAATGTCAAAGAAAATTAAGGAGAAGGAGAAAGAGATGAAAATCGAGCGCGCCGAGAAAATGCCGGCCGCGATGGATCTTTGGAATGTGGACTTTCCTTTCAGGGACCGGGCGATGTTCCGAAGGCGCTTCCCTCTGATGAGGCTTTTCGACGAGATGGGGCCGCCGTTCTACAACTTCGAAATGCCCGGGTTTTTCGAGATCCCGCCGTTCGAGGAAACGAGAACTGAACTTGCCGAGTGGAAGCCCAAATTCGAGATGTACCGCAAGGACGATCACCTCGTCATAAAGGCGGAACTGCCGGGAATGAAGAAAGAGGACATCGAAGTGGAGGTCGACGAACATTTCTTCACACTGAGAGGCAAGAGAGAAAGGAAGTTCGAGGAGAAGAAGGACGATTTGTTCCGCAGCGAGTTCACATACGGCAACTTCTACAGAAGGATGCCGCTTCCGGATGGCGTCGACACGAATGACGCGAAAGCCGTCTTCAAGGACGGAGTGCTTGAACTGACCTTTGCGGCTCCCGAACCGGCGACCGAGGCCAAGAGGATCGAGATCACCGATGCGGAGCCGAAGGCAATGGCGGCTGGATAATAATCGACAGGCGATCAACTCCGCCAAAAGAACGGGCAAGGGGCAGGTAAGAAAGCGGCGAGCCGTAGATCGGTTCGCCGCTTTCGGTTTATTTGTTTCAGGGGATCTCGGGCGCGCTAAGGAGCGGGGCGATGATCGTCCATAGGCTGAAGAATAGCATCACGGCGACCACCAGCCATCCGGAGAGCTGAAGCCAGAACGGATGCTTGTAGCTCCCGACCGTTTTCGCCCTGCGCGAGGCGGCGAGCACGAGGGCAAGACCGACGGGGAGTATGAATCCGTTGAAGGTTCCCGCCAGGATCAGCACAAGCACGGGCCTCCCGACGAGAACGAAGACAAGCGTCGAAAAGAGGATGAACGCGATGACGAAGTATCTGGAGTTCTTGTCGATCTTCTGGCTGAAAGTCTTAAGGAACGAGACCGACGTGTACGCGGCGCCGACGACCGAAGTTATCGCGGCGGCCCACATCACGACTCCGAACAGTTTGTAGCCGATCTCGCCCGCCGCGTTCCGGAAAACCGATGCCGGCGGGTTCCCGTCGTCTATCGCAAGTCCCATACCGATGACGCCGAACGCCGCCAGGAAAAGAAGGAAGCGTATTACCGCGGTGAGGACGATCCCCGTGGTCGCCGAAGTGTTCACCTGTTTCAAAGACTCTTCGCCCGTCACTCCCGCGTCGATCAAGCGGTGCGCCCCCGCGAAGGTTATGTAACCGCCGACCGTCCCTCCGACGAGCGTCACGATCGCGAAAGGCGAGATGGTCTCCGGCCAGACTGTCCTGTAGGCGGCGGTTCCGACGTCAGGGCTCGATACGAACACGACGTAAACGATCAGCCCGAGCATCACGAACCCGAGCACCTTCACGAACGTGTCCATCGCCTTGCCGGCGTCCTTGAACATAAAGATCGCGATACCGACACAGGCGCTGATCAGCGCTCCGTATTCCGGCGCGAGGCCGAACAGGACGTTGAACCCGAGCCCGGCTCCCGCGATGTTTCCGATGTTGAACGCGAGGCCGCCGAAGACGATCAGCGCCGCGAGGACGTAACCGCTGCCGAACAGGGTCTCGTTCGCGACGTCCTGCCCGCGCTTGCCGCTTACGGTCAGCACGCGCCATATGTTGAGCTGGGCGACGATATCGAGGACGACAGAAAGGAGGATCACGAACCCGAAGCTCGCGAGATAGTCTTTTGTGAATTTTGCGGTCTGAGTGAGGAATCCGGGGCCCACGGCCGACGTGGCCATAAGGAACGCGGCTCCCAGGAAAGCCGATGAGGTGAGCTTCTTGTTCATCGTCCGAGATGGATCACGGCGCCTTGACCTCGATCCCGGCGGTGTCGAGCGCCGCGCGGATCGCCCGCGCGAATTCGAGAGCGTCCGGGCCGTCGCCGTGAATGCAGATCGTTTCAGATCTTACCTTGACGTTGGATCCCTCGACGGACTCGATCTCTCCGTCGCGGGCCATCGAAAGCGCGCGTGCGGCGGCCTCCTCTGAAGATGTGATCAGAGCATCGGGCCTGCTTCGCGGCGTGAGCGTCCCGTCAGACATATAGTTGCGGTCGGCGAACACTTCCGACGCCGTCCGCAGCCCGGCGCTTTCGGCGGCGCTTACGAGTTCTCCTCCCGAAAGACCATAAACGAAGAGGCCTCCGTCAACCGCCGCCGCTGCATCGGCGATCGCTTTCGCGGCTTCCGAGTCACGGGCGGCCCGGTTGTAGAGCGCACCGTGAGGTTTTACGTGGTGAAGCCGGCCGCCGAGCGATTCGCAGATCCCCTTCAGCGCCGAGACCTGATAAACGACCCCGTCGCGGATCTCTTTGGGCGACAAAGACATTTCCCGCCGCCCGAAGCCCTGGATGTCCGGATATGAAGGATGCGCGCCGACTGCGACGCCGGCCTCGATCGCAAGTGCGACCGTTTCGGCGATCGTCGAGGGATCTCCGGCGTGGAATCCGCAGGCGATGTTCGCCGATGACACGTAGCGAAGGATCGCGCGGTCGTTTCCCATCGTCCACGCGCCAAAACTCTCGCCCATGTCGCAATTCAGGTCTATCGATCTCACGGTGCCCTAAATCTTAGCCCCAAACGCAGAAAAGACAAGTCCCTTTCGAAACTGCACATCGCCGCGTACGCTTCCTCGAGCGGAACGAGTCTGAAACGGACCCGGTCGCCCGTCGAGACCTGCGCCGCGATCGAGAGGTCCGCGGCGATGATCCTCGCGATCCTCGGATATCCGCCGGTCGTCTGCGAATCTGCTCCGAGGATCACGGCGCTTCCATCCGGGAGAAGCTGGACGGTTCCGGGCGCGACGGCTGAAGAGACGAGGTCGATCTCATCGACCGTGTGAAGCGGAGGTCCTTCGAGCCTGATCCCCATACGGTTCGAATCTGACCTGACCTCGAATTCGCCCGTCTCGAACGCGTTCGCGCTGACGGCGGTCAAAAGATGATGTTCCGGGCCCTCCGTCACTCTCAGCATCGGTTCAAGGAGAAACCTGTCGGTCAGAGTCCTGCCCGCGGAAAGGCCGACCGGGCCGTCGGTAGCCTTTCCGCCGACGGACAGGACGTCGCCTTTCTCGAGCTTCCGGCCGCCCGCACCACCTGCTTTCACGAAAAGATTCGTGCTCGCGCTTCCGAGCCACTGTTCCGTTTCGATCCCGCCCCGGACCGCGAGATAGCACCGTGCACCGTACTTTCTTCCCGTGAAGTTCAGCGTCTCGCCTTTCTTCGCCAGCACGGAGGTCCATTTCTGGACGGCGACGCCCTTGAGTTCCGGCCGAAAGTGCGCTCCTCCGATCGCGATCACGGCATCGTCCTCGAACTCGATGTTCGCGGCGGGGAAATGCATCTCGACACCGGCCGCGTTCTCATCGTTCCCGAGAAGCGTGTTCAGTATGCGGACCGCATCCCTGTCGGCCGCTCCGCCGGGATTCACGCCTAGCGCGCGGTATCCGGTCCGGCCCAGGTCCTGGACTGTGTCGAGGATGCCCGCTCTTGTGATCTTCAGGGACATTGGAGAAATAAGCCTAAGACGATTCTACGAACCGGATGGAGTCGCCCGGCCTGAACATCGCCGGATCGTCAGATCCGGGATCGAAGACCGTCACTTCCGTCCTTCCGATGAGCTGCCAGCCGCCGGGTGAGTCGAACGGGTAAATGCCGGTCTGCGAGCCCGCGATCCCTATGCTTCCAGCCGGGACGCGTGTCCGCGGTGATTCCCTCCGCGAGGTCGCGATGCGTTCGTCCAGCGTGCCCAGATAGGGAAAGCCGGGGAGAAAGCCGAGCATAAACACCCTGTAGTCTCGGGAAAGAAAGATCTCGACCACGTCTTCGGGATCGAGTCCCCTTCGTTCGGCGATCTCCTCGAGGTCGGGCCCATCCTCGCCTCCGAACCTTGCGGGGACCGTGTGGGCGCGCTTCTCGCGACCGGTGGAAGGTCCGGCGGCGCCGGCGATACGTTCCAGTTCTGTCTTGACGTTCTCGAACGGCGTTCCGGTCTCAGAGCGCGCTTTCCCGGGATCGAAGAACACGGCGACCGAGCTGTATGCGGGCGACGCCTCGACGAATCCTTCGAATCCGGCGTCGCTTACCGCTTCAGCGATCGAGACCGCGCGCCGGTTCACGTCTTCGGAGATCACTTTGCCCAGCGAAATGATCGCGCAGTCCTCGCCGAGCGGTTCGACGACGAATTGGACAGGTTCATTCTTCATCGGACTCGCTTTCTCCCGAATCGCTTTCCGGGCTGTCGCGGACCGACACTCCCTTTTCGCCGAACACGACATAAACAGAGCCGTCGGATTCTTCGATCACGCAGTCGCGAAGGTTGTTGAGCGTGATCTCGACGTCGCCGCAGATCTCTTTCAGTTCGATCTTCTTCATAATTTCCGTGAATCAAACCCGGAGGGCCGACATGCGATAATGAAAGCTGAAAGCACCAAATAACGGGCCCCCAAGGATATCACAATGAACGCGACGATCTCCGAAATCATGACCGTACAGCCGGTTACGGTCACAGAGGACACTCCTCTTCCGGACGTTTACAGGATTGCGAAGGAACATTCGATCCATCATCTGCCGGTTGTCGACGGCGGCCGTCTCGTCGGGATCATAAGCCGGACCGACCTTGAGCGAGTGAGCTTCGTCAGCGATCCCAATTCGACGAACGTCGTCGAAGCGATGTGGGATTTCCTGCGCACCGAGAACCTTATGACACGCTCCGTTATCACGATCCGCAAGGATGAAACGGTCCGCGACGCCGCGCTGATCTTTAAGGAAGGTAAGATCCACCCGCTCCCTGTAGTCGACGGAAAGCACATCGTCGGGATAGTGACCACGACCGATCTGATCAGGTATTTGCTTGAGAACGTCGATTAGCGCCTTCGCTGTTTGGGATCGAGGTATTCCCGCAGACCGTCGCCGATGAAGTTGAAGGCCATCACGGTCATTGCCAGCGCGATTCCCGGGAACAGAAGGTTGTGCGTGGCGTTGGTCAGAGTGTCGATCCCGCGCGCCTCGTCGATCATCGTGCCCCAGGTAGGACTTGGCGGCGGAACGCCCAGGCCCAGGAACGAAAGCGATGCCTCCGCAAGGACCGCGCCCGCCATCGCCAAAGAAGCCTGGACGATCAAGGGCTGGATCGCATTTGGAAGAATGTGTATGAACAGCTGGCGCAGATTGCTTGCGCCTAGAGCCCTCGCCGCCTGCACGAAGTCGTACTCCCTTACCTTCAGCACCTGGCCCCGCATCACCCTCGCGTATCCGACCCAGCCGGTAATGCACATCGCGATTATCAGGTGCCGCATACGGTCGGTCGGCGACGGATTGGTCCCGCTCAGGAATGCGACGATGGCGATCGCGAGCAGAAGTCCGGGGAATGCGAGGAATACGTTGAAGACATAGCCGGAAAGGATACTGTCCAGCCAGCCGCCGTAGAATCCGGCGATCGCTCCGATGATCGTTCCGATGATTCCCGCGATCAGCACCACGGTTATCCCCACGAACAGCGAAACGCGCGCGCCGTAGACGAGCCTCGAGAACACATCGCGCCCCAAAGCGTCCGTTCCGAACCAGTGGTCGGCGCTCGGAAAGCGGTTCTTGAGAGTGACCTCCCTTTGGAGCTGAGTGTCGAAATGATCGAACGGCTGTACCGGATCGTAGGGCGCGATGAACGGCGCGAACACCGCGGTGAAAATGAACACGGCGGCGAGGACGATCCCTATGAAGAAAAGGCGGTTCATCGCGTCAGGAAAGGCGGATCCTCGGGTCGAGCAGCCTGTAAACCCAGTCGGTGAAAGAATTGGCCAGGATGTACGTCACGCTGATCACGAGCACTACTCCCTGGACAAGCCTGTGGTCGCGGGTGCCGATCCCGTCGAGCAGGAGCGTGCCGATCCCGCGCCAGTTGAATATCTTTTCGGTGATGATCGCGCCGGCTAGAAGAACTCCCAGCTGGAGCCCAAGGATCGTAACGACCGGGATCAGCCCGTTCTTCAAGACGTGCTTGTAGATCACGACCCGCTCGCTCAGCCCCTTCGCACGCGCCGTCCGCACGTAATCCTCGCCGAGCTCCTCGATGACGCTTGAGCGGACCATCCTCGTCAAAATAGCAGAAAGCGCCGCACCGAGCGTGATCGCCGGCAGGACGATGTCCTCCGGATAGTAGCTTCCGGTCGGTGAAAAGATGGGGATCCGGACGGCGAACAGATAAACAAGCAGCGGGCCGATGACGAACGAAGGCAGGCAGATGCCGAGCAGGGCGAATGTCGAAGCGAAATTGTCGATCAGCGAATTCTTGTGTGTTCCCGCCAGAACCCCGAGCGGGATGGATATCGAAACCGCGATGATCAGCGCGGCGAATGCCAGTTTGATCGTCGCCGGATAGCGCTCGATGATCATATCCCGAACCGGCCGGTCCGAATCGAAAGAGATTCCCAGGTCGCCCTGTACCACGCCGGTCCAGTACTCAAGGTATCGGTTGTCCGCGCCGTTCCACACGAACCCGTTCTCTGAATCGTACGAGAAGAAAAACGCGGGCTTGTCGAGTTTGTGTCTTTCGCGGAACGCCTGGATCTGCTGGGGCGTCGCCTGTTCGCCGAGCCGAGCGAGCGCAGGGTCTCCGGGGACGAGTTCGATCAGCACCGTGACTAGCGACACGACGGTCCATATGACGATTAGAAAAAGCCCCAGGCGCTTGATGAGGTTGTAAACCCTGTACTTGTTCATCGGCCGGAAGGATCCGATCGGGAAGCGTTACTTTGTACCGGAATGTATTGCGGCGATACCGCCTGTCAGGTTCTTGTATTCTACATTCGAAAAGCCTATTTGTCTCATCATCGCGGCGAGGCCCTTCTGGTCGGGGAATTTCGAGACGGAATCAGGAAGGTACTCGTAGGCGCCGCGGGATCCGCTTACAAGGCCGCCGATACGCGGAAGGATGTGTGAGAAATAAAATTGGAACGCCTGTTTGAATCCCGGCACGACGGGGCGCGAGAATTCGAGTATCGCGAGGCGTCCTCCCGGTTTGAGGACCCTGTGCAATTCTTCGAGTCCTCGTTCCCAGTTTGAGAAGTTTCGGAGCCCAAACGCGACCGTTACCGCGTCAAATTCGTCGTCAGCAAAGGCGAGATTCAGCCCGTCTCCTTCGACGAATGGAATTCCGTGAGATCCGTCCCTTGATTTCTCCTCCGCGATGTCGAGCATAGGGCGGCAGAAATCGGTACCGATCACCTTTGCCTTTCCCGATTGGCGGAGCTCGATCGAAAGGTCGCCGGTGCCGCATGCGACGTCCAGCACTTTCAAGTCGGGGTCGGAGATCACATCCGAAAGGCTATCCGCGACCTTTCTCCGCCAGCGCTTGTCGAGGTTGGCCGAGACCAGGTGATTCACCAGGTCGTACCTGCCGGCGATGCCGGAGAACTTTTCCCGTATCGCGTCCGCGTGTTCTTTTTCGCCGTTCTCTACGATTTCGCTATTCATTTCAGATCTGGCTCGGATGCGTCGCGGCGGAGCGGGTCTTTCGGATCGGCGGGGACATCCGGGACCGCCGGAGGGCGGGAGATCATCACCACCTCAACCGCCGTCCTCGAAAGCAGTTCTTTTGCGGCGGCCCGCACGTCCTCTATCTTTAGATCGCGGACGGCGGCCATCTCGTCCTTAGCCGATCCCAGGCCGTAAGTCTCGACATCGGCCCGCAACCTGTCCCGGCCGGTGCGCGAAAGCTCTCCGAAGTAGGCGGCGTGCGCTTCGTTGAATTCCTTTTCGGTGACCGGAAGAGAAAGCCAGTCGATCAGGCCGGCACGGGCCGGAAGGCGCGAATCCGCACCCGGCACAGTTGCCTCGGGTGAACGATCGGCAGTTGCGACGAGAAAGATCCCTTTAAGGAGGAAGCCTTCGTTTGATGCCTCAGCCGATAGTCCCTCACGGTCGGCGCTCGACATTCTCAAACGCGCGTCGATGACGCGGCTCAGGATTTCCGCAGCGTGATACAGCCTGTGCTTTCTGGCGAACGATTCGACCGCGGCCGCGCCGTGACGTCCAACCTCGCCTTCGACGTAGATCGTCTCCGTGTCCTTCAAAGGCGCCTCGGGCAGGCGGAAAGTGGCCGGAATCTCGGTCCCGGCTTTCTTCCAGCCGCCCATAAGCCTTCGCGCCGCAAGATATGCGTAATCCGAACGAACGTCGCCGACGATCGAGAGCGTGGCGTTGTCGGCCGTAAGGAATCGCTCGCGGACATATATGAGGTCTGCGAAATCGATGCTGCGGATGGTTTCCGGAGTTCCTTCGACCGGCCTTCCGTATGGAAACTCGCCGAAAAGCCTTGTTGCCGCGGCCTTTGAAACGGCGCGCTTAGGATCATTTCCCGCATCATCGAGCCAGGCGAGCTGCTTAGTTTTCAGTTTCTCCGTCGTCTCTTTTGTGATCTCCGTGTTCATAAGCGCGGGAGCCAATGTTTCGAGCACCGTCAGGAACTCGTCCGCGCGGGCTGTTCCGGTCACCTCGACATAATCGTAGGTAACCTCGACCGTGACATCACCGTCCAGATCCTCTCGGAAATAGTCCCTCACTCCCTGCTCCGGAAATAGTATGTCGCCCAGGAGCGCGAAAGTGCCGGCCTTGCCGCGGGGGTCGTAGGCGGCGCCGTTGTGGATTCTGAGCCGCACCGTGACACGGTCTGTTCCGGCCGTGCTCCAGATAACCACGTCGAGTTCGTTGAGCAGTTTTTCAGACCGTGGACGGTCCGGCATTCCGTCCTGCGCAACGATTGCGGAGGTTACCGCGAACATCAACACCAGGCCGCACGTAATGAATCGGGAAAACAAGAGCTTCATAAACAAGGTTGGTTTCAGGATAATGGTAAACGCGTTAGTTGCTGACCGCCTGAAGCAGGTTGGAACGGGCGCACAGTATCTAAAATCTCCCGGAAGGAAAGAAGTTTAGAGGCGGGCGGGCATCGCGTCAACCGAGCAAGGCATCAACAAAAATGTTACAATCGATTCAGTTTCATTGCACTGCTTCCGTCACAGCAGTCGCCGTTTCATTCAAGGTTAGCACCGACTGACCCCACGACTAACCAAGCTAACGAGGCAAAGTCAAAAATGGGAAAAATCGTGAAGTTTTGCTCCATCTGTGATGAGAGTTTCGCCGAGAAGTTTTCGTATTGTCCGAACTGCGCGGCGGAACTTTCTGCTTTCGAGATGAATCCCGTCGCTTTTGCGCGGGACGCCGAACCGACCCCGGAACCCGAAAAGCCTGCGTTCCTTGACGCGGACGAACCGATTCTGGAAGTGCCGGGTTCGGATTCCGCTGCGGCGGAATTCTCCGATGTAAACGAGATCTTGGTGGAACCTGAGCCGGCGAGCGTATCGGCGGAAGAGCTTGAGTCCCCTGAAGAGATCCATTTTGAGACCGAGGCCTCGGTCCTCGTTACGGATCTGGGCGACGAATGGGCGGAGGAGTCGCAAGACGGCTCCGAGGCCGTTGCCGAGACCGTCGCATTTGACGCAGGCGAAAGCGTTCCGAAAGATTCGGCAGGAAAACGAGCCGCGGAAGGAACTTTCCTCGGGCTGATTGAGGTCGAGGACAAAAGCGCTTCCGATGACAGCGGCTTCGAATACGACCCGGAAGAACTGAAGAACTACAACTACGAAGCCGACCCTCACGACGAGAACTACAAGGTCACGGTCATTTCAGAGAGGTCCTCCGGCACGCGCAACGGATTGCTCCTCGGGGCTTTCCTTTTGTTCTTCGCGGGATTCGCAGGACTTATAGTCTACTCGATGTTCACGAACCTTTCCGATGTGGCCTCGCTTGTGGACGATGATAGGTTCCTTGCGATGATGGACGACGTTCCCATCGACATCGAAGAGACAGAAGACGAGAAGGTCGGCGAGGATGACGACGGCGGCGGCGGCGGCGGCGGAAAGAACGAGGACACGCCTGTTTCGAAGGGCCAGCTTGTGACGCAGACCAGGCCTCCGCTATTCCCTCCGTCACCGACGGTGCCAAAAACCACCAATCCGAGCTTGCCGTACCCGATGTCAACCGAAGGCGACATCACCCGCGACAGGATCGAACCTCCGGGACTTCCCGGAGCTATAGGGACGACTCCCTCCAGCGGTCCGGGATCGGGCGGCGGAATGGGAACCGGACGCGGAACCGGAATGGGTTCCGGCTTCGGGACCGGTGAGGGAAGCGGAACCGGATCGGGAAGCGGAAGCGGCACCGGTGACGGAACCGGCAGCGGCTCCGGAACCGGAGGACGTAATAATCCTGCTCCAGCGAGAAGCGGTCCGACGACCGATATCAAAATACTTTCGAAACCGCGTCCCGGATACACCGACGAAGCGCGTCAGAACAACGTTCGCGGCACGGTGATCCTCAGGGTCACGTTTTCCGCGAACGGATCGATCGGATCGGTCTCGACCATCAAGGGGCTTCCCTATGGGCTAACGGAAAAAGCCATCGCTGCGGCCAGGAATATAAGGTTCACGCCCCCTATGCGCAACGGCCAGGCGTACACGGTGAACAAGGTCGTTCACTTCAATTTCACTATCTACTAGAGTCAGTCAACCCTTTCAACTATGAAGGCTGCCGGAGATCGGCAGCCTTTTTTTGCGTCGGCGCGTGTCCGACAGGCGCATAAATGCGCCTGCTAAACCAATGCACGACATCAATCGCCCCCGGCTGAAGCCGGGGGCAATTGAAGAAGGGCGACAAAGATATTCGGCTTTCGAATTCACTTCAGTCCGAAGAAGCTCCTGATCGAGCGGATCACTCCCTTCGTGTCCGCTTCGGTCGTCGCCTTGGCCTCTTCTTCGTCCTCGACGAGAAGAAGACGGCGTTCCTCGATGATCTCGGAGATGATCCGGACGAGCTCCGGATTGTTTTCAAGTATCGGCTTCAAGACGGTAGGCTGGATCTCGATCACCTTCGTTTCGCTCTCCGCAACGACATCGGCTGTTCGGGGTTCGCCTGTGAAAAGGCTCATTTCGCCGAAAAAATCCCCTGCGTGGAGGGTGTTGATCGTCTTTCGCACTCCGTCCTCGCGGATCTGAACGTTGACCGAGCCCTTGTGGATGATGTACATCGACTCGCCGCTCTTCCCCATTCGGATGATCGGCTCTTCCGTGGCGAACACGCGTACACGGCTCGCCTCGGCGATCTTTTTGGTGTCGTCGGTCGAAAGAGGAGCGAAGATCGGCACATTGTTGATCCGTTCGCAGATCTCGTCGGACGTCTCGATGAACACCGCCTCTTCGTCCTTCTGCTTAGCGGTATAGATGGTCCGCGTCGGATACGCGAAGTCGAGCCCCTCCCGCTGGAAGGCGTACCATATGCGCTCGCGGATCCTCGCGTCGGTGTCGTTAAAGCGGCGATAGTCCGTGATCCAGTACTTGACCTCCCAGTCCATACCGTTGTCGCCCAGGTTCCAGATCCTCACCTTAGGCCGCCTTTTCGGAGAAACATTCTCGACCTGCCTGACGACCTCGCGGACGGTCTCGATCACCTTCGCGGGAGAATTCGTGTAAAGCGAGTTGAAGCGGACGACCCTCGCGTTGAGATTTCCTTTCGGCGCGATCTCGATGATCTCATTCCCGATGACGCTGTTGCTCATCACGAGCAGCTTGTTCTGGTAGGTCCGTATCTTCACTCCGCGCCACGAGACGCTCTCGACCTCGCCGAACCCGCGTTCGCCTATGATCACCGTATCGCCGACCTGAAAAGACTGGTCCGCCTGGATCGCGATCCCGGAAAAGAGATTCCCGAGCGTATCCTGCAGCGCGAGACCGACGACGATGCCCAGGATCGTCGATCCCGTGAACAAAGGCGCGAGCGGGATGTTCGGGTACTGGGTCTGGAAGATGATGAAGAACGCGACGATGTAGATGATGACCGACAGGACGGTCTTCATAAGCGACGCGATCTCGTTCTGCGACGTCTGCCTGAACGCCGTGCCGAAGATGAGGTTGACGACGAACCTGACGGCGGCGATCACGATCGTCATCCAGAGCAGGAGCTTTATGATCCTGAAGAGATTTACAAGAAGGCCCGTGAGAAGCTGGGACAGCTGGCCCGGATCGCCGACGCTTCCGTTGGCAAGGAGTTTCTTGACCTCGCCCTCGTCGTTGATGAAAAGATTGAACTGGGAGTAGAGGCTCTGGAGGAACCAGTCCTCGACGAACGGGATGACGATCAGGATCAGGGTCACAATCGCGATGATCATCGCGATCAGTGTCAGTCTTCGCCGCAGTTCGCTTGGTTCCATATAGAGGCTCTAAAAAATATCAGCAAAAGTCCGCGCAATCAATAACAAAGAGAGCGCTGAAACCACCACAGCTATAAGCCACGCGAAGCCGTTGAACAGGGCTCCGTTGCGGTATTCGCCCATTATTTCGCGGCTGCTTGAAAGCCGCACGATCGTCACGAGGATCACTGGAAGAAGAAGCCCGTTGACCGCCTGCGTGACTAGAAGGAGCTGGATCTGCGGGATCGAGGGGATCATCGAGACGAACGCCCCGACGAGGATCAGGCCGGTGAACATTCCCAGGAAGATAGGCGCCTCGCGGAAACTTCGAGAAAGACCCTTCTCGAATCCGAGCGCCTCGCTGACCGAATAGGCCGTTGCGAGCGGAAGTACGCCCATCGCCAAAAGAGAAGCGCCTAAAAGGCCGATCGCGAACAGGTATTTGGCATATTCGCCGGCGACGGGCGCAAGGGCTTCCGCCGCGGTCGCCGCCGAATCGATCGTCGTGATCCCGCTTGCGTGCAGAGTAGCGGCGGTCGAGATAACTATGAACGCGGCGATCAGAAGTGCGAAGCTTGTGCCGGCGATCACATCGACACGTGCGAGCGACAGTTCGTCCTCGTCGAGCCCCTTTTCGACGGTCGAGGATTGTACGAAGAACTGCATAAACGGAGTGATCGTCGTACCGATCAAAGCGATCACCATGAACAGATAGCCCGGATCGGCGCTTATCTGCGGCGAAGCGATCTCCGAAGCGACCTCGCCCCAGTCCGGACCCGCCATGAAGGCGGAGAAGATGTAGCAAAGGAAAACGAGTGAGATCAGGAGGAAAATCCGCTCGACCCTCTCCTGCGTGCCCTTCACGACGAGCCACCACATCACGACAGAGGCGACCGGGACCGTGAAATATCTTGGAATTCCGAGCAATTCGGACGCCTGAGCGACCCCTACGAACTGAGAAACGATCACGCCCGTGTTGGCGATCAGGAGAGCAGTCATCACCAGGGTGGTGAGCCTGACCCCGAACCGTTCACGGATCAGGTCCGCAAGGCCCTGGCCAGTGACCAAACCCATCCGCACGCACATTTCCTGGACGACGATCAGGCTGATCACCATCGGCAGAAAGACCCAGAGCAGCGTGTAGCCGTAAGCCGCTCCGACACTTGAGTAAGTCGCGATGCCGCCGGCGTCATTTCCTGCGTTGGCGGCTATAATTCCGGGACCGAGAAGGGCGAGGTATGCGAATAGGCGGTATTCAGACAGACTTCGGCGAAGCCGCGATACGGCGGAGAGGTATCTTCGCGGCGAAAACCCTTTTACTGCCATAACATAAACTGTCTTCGTCGATCATCTTCTGCCTCTTGCGGCAAGGGGATTGTAGTTGCATTGCCATCGCAAATCAAAAGCGCCGGGCGGGGTCGCCGGGTCCCCGTCGCCCTGCTCGAATTATTAGTTTCACGAATAATTCCCCAACGCCTTTGAAAAAGCCTTATCAACCGGCGTTTTGCTTGAGTTTTCGCATAGCCCCCCATAAACTTAGACCATATTCAAAAGCTATTTTTAATTTTTTGAACGGTTACGGTAGCCGGAGGGCGGACAGAAATGGCACATAACTTATTTAACACGCGGCAGAAATTCACGACCGGCTCCGGCGGAGAAGGCACTCTCTACTCGCTTCCGAAGCTTCAAGAAGAGGGCATCGGCAACGTGTCCAGGCTCCCGGTCTCGATCAGGATCGTGCTCGAATCGGTCCTGAGGAACTTTGACGATGGCGCGAAGGTCGGGCAGGAGCACGTGGAGTCTCTCGTGAAATGGGAAGCGAACGCCGCGCGGACCGAAGAGGTCCCGTTCGTTGTTTCCCGCGTTATCCTGCAGGATTTTACGGGTGTTCCTTTGCTCGTGGACCTCGCGGCGATGCGCTCGGCGGTGGAAAGGGCCGGCAAGGATGTCAACGTCGTCGAGCCGCTCGTTCCGGTCGACCTTGTGATCGACCACTCCGTCCAGGTCGATTTCTCCGGAAGCGAGGGCGCTTACCGGCGGAATATGGAGAAGGAATTCGAGCGCAACGAGCAGCGCTACCGCTTCCTGAAATGGGGAATGCAGGCCTTCAACGGCTTCCGGGTAGTGCCTCCGGGAATCGGGATCGTCCATCAGGTCAACCTGGAATATCTGGCGAAGGGCGTTTTTGAGAAGGACGGAGTTTACTATCCTGACACGCTCGTGGGGACCGATTCGCACACGACGATGATCAACGGTCTGGGCATTGTCGGCTGGGGCGTAGGCGGGATCGAGGCGGAGGCCGCGATGCTCGGCCAGCCGGTATATATCCTTACCCCGGACGTGGTGGGAATGAACCTCTTCGGTGAGCTCCCGGAAGGAGCGACCGCGACCGACCTCGTTTTAAGAGTAACGGAGATCCTCCGCGAGGCGAAGGTGGTCGGCAAGTTCGTCGAGTTCTTCGGCGAAGGGACGGCAAGCCTGCCTGTGACCGACAGGGCGACGATAGCCAACATGTCGCCGGAGTACGGTGCGACGATGGGCTTTTTCGGGATCGACGACAAGACGCTCGAATACTTTGCTGCGACCGGCAGATCGGAAGAGCAGATCGAAACGATGGGCAACTATTACAAGGCGCAGGGGATGTTCGGGATCCCGAAACCGGGCGAGGTTGATTACACGATGGTCATCGATCTTGACCTCTCGACCGTGAAGCCCGCCGTCGCAGGCCCGAAGAGGCCGCAGGACCGGATAGACCTCGACCGTTTTAGCGGCGAGTTCGGGGAACTGTTTACTCGTTCAGTCGTCGATGGCGGATTCGGAAGGGACCGGGCGGACTTCTCAAAGACCTACACGGTATATCTGAACGGAGGTGATGAAGCCCGTTCAGGGGGAGGCGATCAGGGAGCGAGATCGATCCCTCTTCCCGTGATCGACGGCCAGTCCGCGGCGGCGACAAGCGTAACGACCGAAGCGGAAATGGTCAGCAATCGTCCAACGCCCGATGTGGTCGACGAGAACGATGGTTTCGGGGACCGCTCGACGGCAGAGATCGGCCACGGCTCGGTGATCATCGCTGCGATCACTTCCTGCACGAACACTTCGAACCCGAGCGTGATGCTCGCGGCGGGACTTCTCGCGAAGAAAGCGGTCGAGAGGGGGCTGACGGTTCCGGCGTATGTGAAGACCTCGCTCGCGCCCGGATCGAGGGTCGTTACCGACTATCTTGAAAAGACCGGCCTTCAGGATTATCTCGACAAGATCGGCTTTGACCTGGTCGGCTACGGATGCACGACCTGTATAGGGAACAGCGGACCGCTCCACCCTTCGATCGAGAATTCCGTGGTTTCGAACGACATCGTCGTCGCTTCGGTGCTCTCCGGCAACCGCAACTTCGAAGCCCGCGTGCACCAGAACATAAAGGCGAACTTCCTTATGTCGCCTCCTCTGGTCGTCGCTTTCGCGCTCGCCGGGACCGTGAACAGGGATCTGAGCAAGGATCCGATCGGGACGGACAATGAAGGCAGTGAGGTTTATCTGAAGGACCTCTGGCCGAAGCTTTCGGAGATAAGGGAGATAATGCATTCGGCCTTCGAGCCCGAGGTTTACAGGAGCCTCTACAGCGACTTCGCAGAAAAAAACCCTATGTGGAACGAGATCCCTTCCACTCCCGGAAAGGTGTACGAGTGGGACGAGTCTTCCACCTACATACAGGAACCTCCGTATTTTGAAGGATTTACGATGGAGCCGGGCGCTTTCTCGGATTTTTCCGGCGCCAGGCCTCTGGCGGTTTTCGGCGATTCGGTGACCACGGATCACATCTCTCCGGCGGGAGCGATCAAAACGGACTCGCCGGCGGGGCTTTATCTGCAGTCGAAGGGCGTGGAGCCAAAGGACTTCAATTCCTACGGTTCCAGAAGAGGCAACGACCGGGTGATGCTCCGGGGGACATTCGCCAATGTCAGGATCAAGAACCGGCTCGTTTCGCCGAAAGAAGGCGGGTTCACGCTGCATCAGCCTTCGGGCCAGGAGATGTCGATCTACGACGCGGCGATGAAGTACGGCGAAGAAGGCGTGCCGCTGATCATCCTCGCAGGTACCGAGTACGGGACCGGAAGCTCGCGCGACTGGGCGGCGAAGGGAACTCTTCTGATGGGCGTCAAGGCCGTCGTTGCGAAGAGCTTCGAGCGGATCCACCGGTCGAACCTGATCGGGATGGGCGTGCTTCCGCTTCAGTTCAAGGAAGAGGAGAGCGTCGAATCGCTGAACATCGACGGCACAGAGATCTTTGATCTCGCGGGGCTCGAGAACGGCGAGGTAAAGCCCCTTCAGGAGGTGACTTTGAAGATCCGAAAGGCGGACGGCACGACCGACGAGACACAGGTCGTGCTTCGGATCGACACGCCTATCGAGGCGGACTACTACCGCCACGGCGGAATCCTGCCGTACGTCCTTCGCCAGCTCATTGCGGGCTGAATTGAAAGGACCAAATGAAAAAGGTCAAACCCGTTCGGGTTTGACCTTTTCTCGATTTTTGTCCGACCGTCTAATGAATGGCCGGTGCGTTGACTCCCGGAAGATCGGGAGGAGCGTTCAGCTCGAAAAATCTGGCGGGAACTGCGCTGTTCTGGCGGGTCTTTTCCTTTCGCATTTCATACCATTTGTCGCAGAAAGAACAGTGGTAAAACTTGAACGAGAAATCGGCCGCCTGGTAATTAATATCCAATTCGCTGTTGCAATGCCAACACTTCATACGATAGTACCTCTCAGATCTTTTACTTTGACAGAAGACCCATTCTAACACGTACCCCGCACCGGCTGGCAAGGTTTTTCTTCGCGAATGCGTCGATAGTGTTGGTAGTAAAGAAGTTGTCCCGTCTGTCAAATAGCATGTAAAACTGACCCGATTAGCAGCGCTCCGCACTGCAGAAGGAGGGCAAAGCCCCGCTTAACGCTCGGACAAAATAGGCTCCGTTTAGAGCAACCCGGCTCGTTGTCGTAAGTCCTTCACAACCGCCGCATCCGAAGCAATCCTTCAATGCAAACTCCTAACATCCAAATAGCCGCGTTGATCTTTGTCCCGGCCAAATAGCCGTACTTCAAGATCAATTCTCCATCGTCCGCTATATGAATTATCAGAAATGCAAAAATAGAGAGAATCCAACTCCACGGTAATCCGAGAATATAAAGGAATGTGTCGAATCGTAAACCATACGCAATTACAGCTAGCCCTTAATAAGCCAGACAGATTGTAAGATGCGTTAACCACCAAGGTCTTAAATGTTGCTCCCTTGGGTTCACATCCTTGATACCAGTCATCACCACCTATTGCCTCCTCAGCCTTTTCGAGTTCACTTCTCTTAATAGCACGCGAACCTCCGAAACGACATACGGAGCCGCGTAGAGGCGGCACATCAATGGCCGATGCTCATTGACCATTGACCAATGAATGATTGAAGAACGGCCGTGTCTGAAGCCCAAGCGTCAGCGCGGGCTACTGTCAGAAGTTCAAAGTTCTATGTTCAAGGTTCCAAGAAAGAAGTTGGTCGCGGCCGAAGCCCTAGCGTCAGCGCGGGCTACTGCGGAGGACTGAGAGGAAAGCACTGAGAATTGCCTAACTTCAAGGTCATTTCAATTGTCCCGGAAAAGAGGTTGGAATACGAAGGTAATATGCGTATCCTCAGTCCTTTCCTCTCAGTCCTAGCTCCCCAGTCCTAATCGCGACAGTGATCCAATGACTAACAACGACTC
>DATKCW010000019.1:0-20158 GCA_035513035.1 Aridibacter sp. | reverse complement strand
AAAGTTCCGGGGCATGCGGACTGAGACTTTCTACTTGCACCTGAAGGAATGTGAGTTTAGGTTCAACTACAGAAGAAAGAACCTGTACTCAATTCTCTTGAATATTGTCAAAGATTTCTGAGTTAACTAGTCATGACCCATCTTCAATTATCAACTCTCAACTTTCCATTGTTGAAGGTGGAGAGTTGAGCACTGACCGACAACCTGGGTATCGTGGCCAGGCGATCATTCAAGTTTGTCCAAACGAGAGAAATCAATCTTCTTTTATCAACTGTCAACTCTCCATTCACGATTTACTATTTACGATTCACTAACTCTATGAAGTTTCACTTCATATGGGTCGGAAAGACCAAGGACCCTCACTGGCGAGCGCTGCAGGAAGATTACCTGCAGCGCCTTTCGCATTTTGTGAAGTGCTCGGTGACCGAGATCAAGGACAAAGCGCCCCACGAGTCGGTCGAAACAGAGGGCGAACGGATACTTGCAAAAGTGAATCAAAGCGGCTTCGTTTGCGCACTGGACCTGAAGGGACGCTCGTTGGGATCGCGAAAGCTCGCGGCCCAGGTTTCCAAATGGCAGGTCTCCGGACTGAAGGAAATCACCTTCGTCATAGGCGGTGCAGAAGGACTGTCGCCGGCGGTTGTGGAAAGGGCGGACTTTGGTTTATCCTTGTCGCTTCTTACTTTCACGCACGATATGACGCGCGTGATTCTTTTAGAACAGCTGTACCGATCTTTTACGATTATCAAGGGTTACCCGTATCAGAAATGAGTAAACTGAACCTCAAGGAAATTAAACAGAAGCTGATCGAAGAGCGCGACGCGATCCTCTCGAAACTCAGCTCAAACGACCTTTCGGTGGATGATTCCGAAACTCCCGATCCCGTGGACCTCGCGGTCCGCAATTATTCTAAGAACGTGATGCTCGCCGTCTCCGAGAACGAGTCGAAACAGCTTGCGCTGATCAACGAAGCTCTCGAGCGGATAGAGGACGACGAGTACGGCCTTTGCCAGAATTGCGAGAGCGAGATCAATCCGAAGCGACTGAACGCGGTCCCCTGGGCGCTATACTGCCTCGACTGCCAGCAGCTTCTCGAACAGGGCCTCCTCGACGAATAGTCCGGTCCTGTAGTTACACTCGCAATCAGTCTCACGAATTGACGATCCGGTCCTCACCCGATGATCGACATTTTCCTTGATCCTATCCTGACTCTCGCATTTCCGCGTGCCTGCCGCGTCTGCGGCGGTAGCGTGGAATCCCTGTCTTACGGTCCCGCCTGCGGGCTCTGCTGGGACTCGACTAGAATATTCACCGGAAGAGAATCCTGTTGTTCGAAGTGCGGACAGCTGATACCGACCGGCCGGTTCGACCCTTCCTCGCGGTGTTCGGAATGCGTTACGGATTATTACGACCGTGCTGCCGCCGCGGCAGATTATCATTTCGCGGCGAGGGCGTCGGTACTTGCATTGAAGGAAGAACCGTTCCTGGCGCGAAGGGTGAGGGAGCTGCTCACGGGCAGGTTCGACAGCTCCGGCTTTTATGCAGCGACGATGATCGTTCCGGTGCCGCTATCAAAACGGAGGTTTATCGAACGCGGTTTCAACCAGGCAGAAATCCTGGCCGCCGCGTTGGAGAATCACACGGGCATCCGGACCGCTGCCGATGTACTCGAGAGAACGGCTCATTTCGCTATGCACCGTGCCGGAATGGACCGCAAAGCGAGGGAGCGTTCAGTTGACAAGGCGTTCGGCGTGACAAAGCCCAAACTCGTGAGGGAAGAAAGGATACTTCTGGTCGACGACGTTTTCACGACCGGATCGACCGCGTCTGCATGCGCGAAAACACTAAAGGCGTCCGGAGCGGCGGAAGTAAATGTCCTCACGCTCGCCCGGACGCCTCATTTCTTGTAGGTCCGAGGCGAATCTTACGGCGCGTCGTATGCGGGGACCGGCAGGTCACTCGACACCCCGAACTGTAGGAAGTTCGTTCCGCCGGAGCTTCTCAGAATGTACCACGTGCCATTTGACGGCCGCCACACTGCCACATCATCCCGGCTGTCGCCGTCATAATCGCCGGTCACCGGGATGTCTTCACCAATCCCAAAGGACTCGTACCGGACGGTTCCCGATCCGCTTTGTAAGATGTACCAGATCCCTTCGGAGGGCCTGTACACGGCTATGTCGCTGCGTCCGTCGCCGTCGAAATCTCCGCGGACCGGTACATCCGTCGAAACTCCGAACTGGATCGCGGAGAACGATCCGTTCACGCTGTTGAGCCGGTACCAGACGCCGTTCGAGGGCCTGTACACTGAAATATCGTAAGTTCCGTCGCCGTCGTAATCCGCGGGGACCGGCTTGTCGCCGCTGACCCCGAACTGGACCGCAGAAAAAGCGAGCGTCGTAGAATCCAACTTGTACCAGATGCCGTTCGAAGGCCGGAACACCGTAAACTCAGCTTTGGCGTCGCCGTCGAAATCACCGGCCGCGGGAATGTCGGTGCTGATCCCGAACTGAACCGCCTGGAACGTGCTGTCCGAACTGCGTAAAACGTACCAGGTCCCTCCCGAAGGCCTGTAAACCGCGATGTCAGCGATCCGGTCTCCGTCGAAGTCCTCGGCTGCAGGAATGTCGCCGTCCACGCCGAACTGTTCGAACCTGGGCATTCCGGACTGGCTCTGACTTATGTACCAGACTCCGTTCGAAGGCCTGAAGACCGCAAGATCGGTCTTTGCGTCCCCGTCGAAATCGGCTGAAGCGCTGACCCTGACAAGCTTCTCGACTGTTCCGCCGAGGCCGACAAGATACAGTTCGCCGTCCTCGTCCTCGCCGAAGGATGAGATATTGCGGGAGGTGTTCTCGATCAGAGCGCTTATTCCGGTCGCGACGTAACGCCAGAACTCGCCGGTGCAAAAATCCCCATACAGATAATCACCGTCGTCGAAGGTCCGGAGTCTCCCTCGGTAAACGTAGCCGCCCGTGATCGAGCATCTTCCGTCAGAATGCGTGTAAGTTAGTTCCGGCGCGATGAAATCGTCCGGATCGCAAAGTCCCGGATCCTGGTTCGTGCAGTTGTTCCCCTCAAAGACTCGCCAGCCGTAATTGCCCCCGTTGACGATGATGTCCACTTCCTCGATCGCGCCCTGGCCGACGTCTCCCGCCCAAAGCTCGTTAGTTCCGCCCCGGTCGAAAGACCAGCGGAATGGGTTCCTGAGGCCTAAAGCATAGATCTCGTCCGCGCCGGGGATGCCGACGTACGGATTGTCGGCGGGCACCGTGTATGGTGGGTTCGCGTCATTGCCGGAGACATCCACTGTGATGCGCAGCATCTTGCCGAGCAGGCTGTTGATGTCCTGCGCGCGGTTGTTCGGATCAAATGCCGATCCGCCGTCGCCCATTCCAATGTAGAGGCTTCCGTCCGGCCCGAACTCGATCATTCCTCCGTTGTGGTTCGAGAAGTCCTGCGGGATGACGATGACCACCCGGCCGCTGTTCGGGTCGCCGACCGAGTTGTTGTTGATCGCCTTGTAGCGTTCGATCACCGTGGCGCCGTCGCTCTGCCTTGTGTAGTTCACAAAGAAGTAACTGTTCGTCTCGAAATCCGGATGGAACGCGAGACCGAGAAGCCCCCGCTCGTTTCCCGACTGGCTGACTTTCGAAGACAGGTTTATGAAGTCGGAAACTTGGTATTCGACCGGTTGAACCACTTTGATCAGGCCCCTCTGCTGGACGACGAAAACGCGCTTCGACCCGTCCTTAGCGTGGGTCAGGTACAAGGGCGAACTCAATCCGGAAAGGAACGCCTGACGGTGTATGTTCACTTTTGTCTGTGGGATCGCCGAAACTGCGAGCGCAACGGCGAACAGGACGATTGATACTGCTCTTTTCATAGATTCTGCCACTTGAAATACGGGCGGCCGTTCCGGCGCCCGATCTACTGATTGTCGGAAAACGTCTCCCCCGGCCCGAGTTTCTCCAAATCTTCCTCGGCACCCTCTGCGAACCGGTCAAGGTCTTTCGATCTTGAGCACCGCCCGTCCGAGAGGCCGTGCGTCTCGTCTTCCTTAGCGAACACAAGGAAGCGGCCTCCTTCCCTGAACTGGGCCTGGTACCTTGGGTTTTCGAAAGCGGTGACCTTTACTTTTTTGTCTTCGATGCCTTTCCAGAACTTCTCGACCTCGAACGTGAAGACCTTCGTGTCTCCGTCCTTCGAGGATTCGACGACCTTGCCTATGAAGACAGCCTTCGAACCGTCGTATTCGGCCTCAAAGGATCGAATAGCGCACCTTTCCGACCCGCCGTCGGGACGGCTGCAACAAAGGCCGTCAGAACCACCGCGAGTGCCGCGAATGTGCAAAGACCTTTCATTTTCGGATTTGTGCGAAAACCAGATTGCCGAAATGATATCAGCAGGAGCCTCCCGGAGCGAATCAGACCTTGTACGGAACCTTCTTCTTCAAGCCGTTCGCCGCTTCACCGACGTTCTGGAGCCTTATGCTCACGTCGGCGTTCAGGTCCGGTCCCGAACGCTCTCCGCGCTCGAGGTGAAAATGTCCCGCCGCGGCGATCATCGCGGCATTGTCCGTCGACAGATGCCTCGAAGGAAAGTAAACCGGAATGCCGAGATTCTTTCCCAGCAATGTCGAGGCCTCTCTCAGCGCTTCGTTGCAGGCGACGCCGCCCGCGACGATCAGCACCTTCGGCCTTAATTCCCCGGCCAGCTTTCCGGTGTTCTTCAAGAGCGTCCGGACGGCAGTGTCCTGAAAACTGGCGCAGATATCCTTTATCTCCTGACCGGGCTCTTCGCCGGCGATGACGGGTGCGATGTCATTTTCACGAACGTATCTAACAACGGCAGTTTTCAGGCCGCTAAAGCTGAAATCGGGTTTTCCGTCGGATATCTTCGCGATCGGAAAGCGGATCGCCTTCGGATCCCCTTCGCGGGCGTATTTCTCGATCACAGGGCCGCCGGGATAGCCGAGCCCGAGCATCTTCGCGACCTTGTCGAAGGCCTCTCCAGCCGCGTCGTCCCGGGTCCTTGCAAGCAGTTCGTATTTGCCCGGCTCGGGCGCCAGAAATAGATTTGTGTGGCCGCCGGAGACGATCAATGCTATCGCCGGATACTCGATCGGCTCGTTCTCGAATACAACGGAAAAGAAATGTCCTTCAATGTGGTTAACGCCTATGAAGGGGATCCCGAGGCCCATCGCTAAAGCCTTCGCGTAATTGACTCCGACGAGCAGGGATCCGATCAGGCCCGGTCCGTTCGTGACCGCGACGGCGTCGATGTCGCCGATCTCGACCGAGGCCTTCTCAAGCGCCTCGTCAACGACCGGATCGATCTTTAAAAGATGCTCGCGCGAGGCAATCTCCGGCACGACGCCCCCGAATTTCCGATGAATATCGATCTGCGAAGAGATCACGGACGAGAGGATCCGCCTGCCGTCCTCGACGACTGCGGCCGCGGTCTCATCGCACGAGCTTTCAATTCCGAGTACAAGCACATTCTTGATTCTACGGTCGCGAAAGTCGGCGGACAAGGGCGCACTTGACTAGCGGCGCTAGCTTACATAACGTAAGACAAGATCTGCTAATTCAGACTCTTGGAGCCACCGATGAGCGATAACGAATTCCCCGCACTCTCAGGGATCGAGTTTCTGGTTATGGAAATGCTTGAGCAGCACGGCGAGATGTTCGGCCTGGAGATGGTCGATCAATCCGGTGGCGCGCTCAAGAAAGGTACGGTCTACGTAACCCTGGGAAGGATGGCCGACAAAGGACTGGTCGATTCACGGACGGAAACCGGGGACGGTTCGGCGAGCCAGAAACGGCTTTACTCGCCAACCGACTACGGGCGGCGTGTTTTCAAGGCTCAGGAGATCGCTTTGAAATACCTGAATATGGGCGCCTGGTAGTGAGCTGCGAGGGCGGGATCGGCTTGACTTTGACCATTATTAGAATTAGAATAATTCTAAATTGGAGGAATTGATAAGAAAATGCACGAGACCAAGATAGATATTGAGAAAGACAAGAGGGCACAGATCATAAGTATGCTCAACGCCAGGCTTTCGGATTCGATCGATCTGAAGTCCCAGGCGAAACAGGCCCACTGGAACGTGAAGGGGCCGAATTTCATCTCGCTTCACGAATTGTTTGATCAGGTCGCAGGAGAGGTCGAAGGTTACACGGACATGATCGCGGAGCGTGTGACATCGCTCGGAGGAACCGCGGAAGGCACGGTCCGGGTCGCCGCCGATAAATCTTCCTTGAAGCAGTATCCTATGGAGATCTCGGACGGTCGCGACCATGTCGAGGCGCTGTCATCGGCGCTCGCAGAGTTCGCAAAGGCGAACCGCGCGAACATCGAGGACGCGGACGAGGCCGGCGACCTTGTCACCGCCGACCTGTTCACGGAAGTCGCGCGCGGGACCGACAAACTGCTTTGGTTCGTCGAGGCGCACGTCCAGTCATAAGGAACGTTAATTTGTTGAACGGAAAGAGGCTGTCGTTATCGGCGGCTTCTTTTTAAAAGAAGTTAGGAGACAGAAGTCAGGAGACGGACGCATAAGTTACGAGCAAGGAGCAGAAGATAGGACACAGTATCGTTGGCTGACACCGTCTTTCCAACGTCAATTGTCAGCCAGTCAGATCCGCGCGTGAGCCCGCATAGCGGGCGTCATAGTAATAGCCCCACGTGCAACGAAGCGGAACGTGGGTCGGGGTCGATATCCGGGATCTAACTGTTCGTCTGCTCCGCCGCACCCGCCGGCACCTCGACGGGCTTTTTTCGAGGCCCGTTCGGCCTTGTGAGAATGAAAACCGTCGACCAGACCGCGAGCGCGGCAACGACCGCTTTCAGCGCGAAGTGGTAGTCGTGGAAGAAAAGCGTGTAGCTGTAGAGCGGAATGATCAGCGCCATCGAGAAGAACTTGGCCCTTGGCGCGATCGCACCGTGCTCGCGCCAGTCACGCAGGAGCGTGCCGAACAGCCTGTGGTTCAGAAGCCACTGATGCATCCTCTCTGAACTTTTCGAGAAGAAGAAAGCTGCGAGCAGCAGAAAGGGCGTTGTCGGCAGAAGCGGCAGGAACGCGCCGATAAACCCCAGGCCGACGGCGATGATTCCGAGCGTCAGGAAGATAAACTTCTTTGTGCTTCTTAGCATTTACTGTTCGGTGCCAGCGTAATCAAACACGATGTTGCAAAATGCCTTTACGCCCACATCGAGCCGGCTGTCGTCGAGGTAGAAGTCAGGCGTGTGGTGGCCCGCCGCTTCCCTCGGATCCTTGCCCAAGGGCATCCCTCCGAGGAAGAAATAGAACGAAGGCGCCTTTGTCCCGAAATACGAGAAGTCCTCGGCCCCCGTCGTCCATTCCCTCTCAAAAACATTCTCGGTGCCCGCCGCCTTTTCCAGAGACGGAAGCATCCGCTTCACAAGCTCCGGAGTGTTGTAAGTGACAAGCGTCTTGGTATCGATCTCGACAGTGGCAGTTGCTCCCGCGCTCTCGGCGATGGTCTTCACGGTGTGCCGTATGCGCTCGTGGACCTCTTTCTGCATCGCCGGGTCGAGAGTGCGGATCGTCCCCGCCATCTCGAGCTGCTCCGGGATGATGTTCTCGCGGACGCCTGCGTTGATCTTTCCGACGGTGATCACGACCGGCGCGGTCGTCAATCTGGACTGGCGGCTGACGATAGTCTGCAGGCCGTTGATTATCTGAGACGCGGTGACGATCGGGTCCACGCCGTCCCAGGGAGCCGATCCGTGAGCCTGTTTTCCTTTGACCGTGATCTTGAACCAGTCCGACGACGCCATCGCCGCGCCTGACTTGTACCCGATCTTACCTATCTCGGTCTGCGAGTTGATGTGAAGGCCGAATATCGCGTCGATCTTCGGATCGTCCATCACGCCTTCCTCGACCATGAGCGGCGCCCCGCCTTCCTCGCCCGCCGGAGGGCCTTCCTCGGCTGGTTGAAAGATAAACACGACCTTGCCCGTAAGCTCGTCCTTCATTCCGGTGAGGACTTCCGCCGTGCCCATCAATATCGCGATGTGAGTGTCGTGCCCGCAGGCGTGCATCACGGGAACCGTCTGGCCATTGTAATCCGCCGTCACCTTCGAAGCGAACGGCAAATCGACGCGCTCTCTTACGGGAAGCGCGTCCATATCGGCCCGAAGACCGATCACGGGTCCCGGCTTTCCGCTGTCGAGGATCGCAACGACGCCCGTCTTGGCGATCCCGGTTCTGACCTGGAGGCCCAGCTTCCGGAGATGTTCGGCGACGAACTTCGCGGTCTCGAACTCGCGGTTCGAGAGCTCGGGATTCTCGTGGAAATGGCGGCGCCATTCGACAAGCTTCGGCTTGATCCTTTCGGCGGCGACGGCGATCTCGCCGCTCAGATCCTTCGGCTTTGCGTGGACCTGAATGAGAGTGGACAGGATTGCGGCCGTGATAGTCAGCGCGATAATGGCTCTTTTCATAGCAGATACTCCCTAAGGCGTGAATCAATCATTTTGACCGCCGCCGTGTGAAACGTCAATCCGCGCTGTTAGTCACGGAGGATTACATCGCAGAGCACGCAGAGAGCGCGGAGATGATTTGGGTTCGTGCTCGATCCGGCGCTGTTCAGCGCGGAGGTCTCAACGGCCGAGAGAGGCGGCAGATCAGTTCGGCGGGTTAGCCGAGTTTGGTGAGTTGTCTGAGTTACTCAGAATCGGTAGATGCCGTGGTCTCGGCATAAGAACTCGGCATCCGGATCACCCTGGTCAGTGCCATCGGCGCGAGATGTTAATAGCATTTCGGAACGTCAAGATTCTCCGGCTCCGCTCGGAGCCAAATGTCTGTAGCAGGAGAATGATCCCGCGATCCCGGCTCCGCTAGGAGCCAAATGTCTGTAGGAATCCGCAGACCGGAGACGGGGGACGGGAAACCGGGAAAGTCGCGTAGCGACGACCTGTCTTTAGCCGTGGGTGGAGCGAAGCGGAACTCACGGTTGGAGCGCCACCGTTCACAAGAGCCGCTTTAGCGGCGACACGATCAGTTTGGCGAGTTGCCCGGGTTAGCCGAGTTGACGGAGTTTGGCGATATGTAAGGGCGGGGACGAGCACCGCCCCTACCCGACTCTATTGCACTGAAGCCATCTCCGCCGCCATTTCGACCAGTACACGCCCGAGCGGCTTGCCGAGATCCCGGGGCACGCTCGAGTTTACCTGCACTGCCAGGGACATTTTCTTCTCAGGGAAATACATTACGTCCGTCATGTAGCCGGGGAAGAATCCGCTGTGGCCGTAGGTCAGTCCCTGTAATGTCGGGCGGATGATCACTCCGAGGCCGTACTCTACATTCTGGCCGAGCATAGGCGCCGGAATTCCCTTCAACATTTCGTCGAGCATTTCCTTCTTGAAAGCCCTGGCCTCGTACATCGCCTTCGCCCATTTCGCAAGGTCGCCGCTTGTCGAAGCCATCCCGCCGCCGGTCCATTCGAACTGCGGATTGATCACGAACTTCCCGTCCCTGATCATCTCGTCAAAGCCGCCGAAAGGATTGCCCGCGCCGGCGTAGCCCTGGATCAGGCCTTTGATAACCGGACCGTCCTGGGGCTTCGTCCTCTTCAGCTTTAGAGGCTCCAGCACGTTCTTCACCGCAAGGTCGTAATACTTCTTTCCGGTGACCTTCTCGATGATCATGCCCAAAACGATGAAGTTCGTGTCCGAATAATCCCAGCCCTTCCCGGCCTCGAACGGCGCCTTCGAATCGAATAAGTAAGATATGAGTTCGACCGGCTTTCGGTATTTTTGAGGCTCCGCCGCAAGGTCCTTAAGGAAGTTCGGGTTGAATTCGTAGCGCACGAGCCCGCTGGTATGGCTCATCAGCTGGCGCACGGTGATGTCGCTTGAGTTCGGAAGCCGCGGAAACCACTTTTCCTTACCGAAATACTTGCTGATCTTGTCGTCGAGCCCGATCCTGCCCTCGCCGATCAACTTGAGCGCGACCGCAGCGACGTAGGTCTTGCCCACGCTTCCGGCGAGCATTATGTCGTCCGGCTTCATAGGCGTCTTCGCCGTACGGTCCGAGTAACCGGTCGCGAGCGAGAAACATTCGCCATTTTCCATACAAATGCCGAGCGTCGCCCCGGAGAATTTCGCCGACTTGCGCCATTCGTCGAGCTTCTGCTGAAGCCTCGACTTCAGGTTCGCCTCGTTCTTCAATTCTTGCGGCCCCTGTCCAAACACCCCGGCCGAAACTGCAACCACAAGCACTAAAACAGAGGCCAATTTCCAATTATCAATTCTCAATTGCCTGCTTCCTCCTTCAATGAAAACTGCCTGCCGATCTCGTCCGCGTATGCCCGGCTTTCCTTTCCGTCAGTCAGGATCTCGATCTGTTCGGGACCGGTCACGCCAAGCCCGAGCTTCACCGCCTGTGCGATCTGCTCCTGCTCGAAGATAGCTCCCTTCGACACGTTCGAGGTCGTCCCGAAATGCCTGAGCACCGCCACGCCAACCGCATCGATCGCGATTCGGTCCGTTCCCGCGATGATCACGTTCGAAGCCACTTTCGTTCCCTTGTCCGGCCCGCCGTCCGTGAATGCCTCGACGCCGTCGAGCACGACCAGCGCCTGCTTGTACGAAGCGTTGATCTCCGCGATCATACCCCTCTGGTTCGGCGACGAGTGAAGCTCACTCATAAAGTTGTATGAATTCCCCGGAACGCGCTTCGCGGCCAGGCCTACCGAGTTCTTAAGCGAGAGGGTGAAATGGCCTCCGAAGCGGTGGGTCTTGAGGCAGCAGGTCTGGACGATCGCGTCCGATGCCAGGAAAGGCTTCGGTATCGCAAACCCGTTCTTCCAGAGGCTGTTCTCGAATCGGAAGAGTTCCCAGTCCTCCTCCTTCAGTTCGTCGAACACGAGCGTCGCGGCCTTCTGATCGCGGGCGAGCGCGGGAATATCCTTGGACCGCAGCACCGCTGCCGTGTCGCCCATCCCCGAACGGTCGCCGATCGTCATCTCCTTCGATCCGAGGCTGCGGAGCTCGCCGGTAAGGGCCAGAAGCGTGTCGTTGTGCGTCGATCCGGGGAACTCGTCCGCGCTGTTGAAGTTCGGCTTGACGAAGACGTGCTTGCCTTTGAACTCGTCCTTGAAACCGAGCAGTTCGATCGCGCGCTTTACACCCTCCGCGCGGTTCGAGGTCTTGACGAACGCGACTCTCGCCGTCTTCGATCCCGTGCGTACAGGAACCGAAACCGCCGTCTCAGATCCGTTCTTTCCGCAGCCGAACGCCGACGGCGAAAGCAGGAGCAATCCGCCCGCCGCGCCCATATCCTTAAGCCATTCACGCCTGTTCATAAATTTCTCCTTGCACTCGGCTCGTGCTGTCGCAAGTACTTATTTTCCTGGAAGTTCCATAGCGGGTTTTATCTCGCCCCTGTGGCAAGTAGTACAGTTTACCACCGCCTGTCTGCCGCCAAGGCTTTCCATCGAGTTCAGAAGTTCGTTGTTGATCTTGCCTGCCATCACTTGCATATCCCGCGCGATCTGTTTCTGCGGCTTCGTGTCTGAAAACCATTCGTCGGGCGTGTGGCAGTGGGTGCAGTCCACGCCGAGCGAACGGCTGTATCCGAACTGCATAACCGCCAGAAGTTGTCCGGCAGGCATCTCCGCAAGATTTTTAACGTTCTTGAAAACCTTGTCGGCAGGTTCGTTTTCGCGGCCTTTGATCGATTCGCGCAGTTTCGCAACCGCCGCGGCTTGATCAAATTCTTCAGGTGTAGGCGTCGGCAAAGCAGATGTTTGACCGAATGCGGTCCTGACAGGAGCATTCGAAAATGCGAACAAAATCCCTGCGAGAGAAAGAAGGAGCGCGGCAGCAGTGAGCTTCGCGCGTACGGGCTTGGCCATAGCGTTTACCTCGTTTCGAATTTGGGCAGGTTCAGATGGTCATTTCTTGCGGGTGATTGCGGGTATACGGGCGAGAGTCCTCATTGGTTCACCAAGTCAGGTCAAAATCGCTTCGGGAACATTATCCGTCGCAAGTGAGACATAGCAGGCAACGGTGCAAGCGGCTGGTCGCAGCTCCGTTCGACCTGGCATTCGCAAGAAGATCACTACAACAGGAGGAAGCTATGAACTCAAAACGAATGCTTTCGGTTGCAACAGCCGTATTGTCGCTCGCAGCAGGCCTGACGGCCGCCTATCTTTACTGGCCCGGTGAGACCACAAAGGATGCCGGCGAGACAGAAGCGATCACTCAACACGCCCTTGCCGGAACCGGCCTCACCGTTTCAGGACCGTTCAAACACAAGAACCTCTCGATCTTCCTCGTTCACGGAAAGGACAGCCTGAACGGGAGAACTCCGTTGACCTTGGAAGAGGCAATGAAACGAAAACTGGTGACCGTCCACGAAACCGGAGACGTCGGCGAATTGGCGATAGAGAATGTCTCGAAGACCGAAGAGGTTTTCGTCCAGGCGGGAGATATCGTGAAGGGAGGAAAACAGGACCGTGTCCTGACAGTGGACCTGATAGTGCCGGCGAGATCGGGCAGACTTCCGATCGAGTCGTTCTGCGTAGAGCAGGGGCGCTGGAACGGCCGGGGATCCGAATCCCCGGAATCTTTCGGATCCTCAACCGATTACGCCTCTTCAAAGGAACTGAAGATCGCCGCGAAACACGCACGATCGCAAACCGAAGTCTGGCAGGGAGTCGCGAACACGCAGAACAGACTCAGCGACGCCACAAATTCGAATGTCGCGTCAGAGGTCTCGGGATCCAGTCTCCCACTTACGCTTGAGAACGAGAATGTCCGTGCACGGGCGTCCGATTACGTGAATTCGCTCGAAGACATTGTAAGCGGAAAGAGCGACGTGATCGGATTTGTGTTTGCCATCAATGGCAGGCTCAACAGCGCGGAGGTTTATGGTTCGCGCGCCTTGTTCCTGAAGCTTTGGCCGAAGCTGCTCAGAGCGAGCGCGATCGAGGCGGTGGCCGAATCTCTCGAACACTCAAAACCCGGCAGTGTAACAACGGCCGGGACGGCGGAATTCCTTGATCGCGCCCTAAGTGCCGACGTATCTGAAAAGCGTGTTGTCATAGAGCGGGTCACGATGGTGACAAGGGAATCGAAGCAGTCGATGCTTCTTGAATCCCGCGACCGCGACGTGCTGCTCCACAGGAGCTACCTGAACAAATAACGAGCGGGTCGGGAGACCCGTTCTTGATCGGATCCGAGCCCGGTGCAGTCAATGCGCCGGGCTTACTTTTTTCAGTTTTCGTAACCTTCGGGCATTCGGAGACCTAAGTCACATCAAACAATCATTTTCTACGGTTGAATTTTACGCCAACCCGTGCGCAAATCCCGCCGCTCCTGCCGTCAACGGCCCATTGTTCAATGACCGGAAACGCACAGCCGCCGCAAACTGGCAGTGTCGCGACCGCCTTCATTTCTGAGTACTGAGGTTACCGATGATAAATATGAGACAGCCCTCGCTCGCGCTTCATTCCTGCGACGTGCCCGGGCACAAATACGAGATGTGGAAATCGTGGCTGATGCCAAAAGGGGCGTCTGCCACGGATGTGGTCTACTGGATCGAGTACGCGGCGAAGCGGAGTCCCGAACAATATCTGATGAACGTGATCATCAATTGCCACGGTTCGCCCGGCTTTCTTCACGTCGGAGGCTCCGGCGTCGGATTCGGAACGGGTTCGGTCAGCCTCTTCAAGCCACTGAAGAAGCGTGACATTGGCACGATCTGGATCATAGCGTGCGAGGTTGCCGGAGGAAGCACGAAAGGCAGTAACGACGGAAAACTATTCTGCTCCGGCCTTGCGAAGAACGCCGGCTGCCGTGTGATAGCGGGCGAAAAGAGCCAGCGCGTCGATTTCTTCTACGAATATTTCAGAAGCCCGTACGGGACGATCGACGATTACGAGGGATCGACTTACGAGTTCAGCCCCGCTGGCGGGTGGAAGCTCTGGAAGGGGAACTCAGACAAGGATTAATCCTGACCCCGGGAACAAATTGAACGGTCTATACGGAGTTCGTCCGGGACGCTTGTAGAAGTTGAGAGGAAGATCAGCAAGATCGGCTGCCCCGGGCTTCAGCCCCGGAATGGCCGGCTGAAGCCGGCAAGAGGAATTGAAAAGCACTTCTGATCCCCCCGCTGAAGCGGGGGGGGGCAGGAGTGGCTGAGGAACCCTTTCTTGGGGCTTTAGCCCCAAAATCAGCCGGCTGAAGCCGGCCAGGAATCTAGGTTGTCCCGTGATCCCTCCGCTGAAGCGGGGGGCAATTTATGTCCTGGTCACATCTCAGAATTCATACTTGATCGGATCTTTTTCTCCCGCCCTCTCAAATCCCCTCAGACGCAGCGTGCAGGAATCGCAGGTCCCGCAGGCGAGTTCCTCGTTTCGGTAGCAGGACCACGTCAGCTCAAGCGGCGCGCCGAGCTCGATCCCAAATGTCACTATCTCCGACTTGGAAAGATGGATGATCGGAGTCTTGATCGAGACCTTCGTCTCCGGCTTCGTCCCCTCTGCGACCATCGCCTCGAACGCGCCGAAGAACTCCGGCCGGCAGTCCGGATACCCGCTCGAATCTTCTGCGACGGCGCCAATGTAGATCGACGACGCACCGATCACCTCCGCCCAGCTCACGGCTATGCATAAAAGGTTCGCGTTTCGGAAAGGGACGTAGCTTGTGGGGATCTCTTCGCTTTCGAGATCGGCGTCGTCGATATCGATCGCGTCGTCGGTCAAAGCCGACCCGCCGATCCCCGCCAGGTGTTCGATCGACGTCTCGAGCCTTTTCCCGACGCCAAAGTGATCGGCGATCGCGCGAAACGCCTTACGCTCGCGCGCCTCGGTCCGCTGGCCGTACGAGACGTGCAGGAAGGCGAGCTCCTTCGTCTCGCGCGCCGCGAGCGCGGCGGTCACGCACGAGTCCATTCCTCCGGAGACGAGGCAAATTGCTGTGTTGGTTCCAGGTTCCATGTTTCAAGTTCCAAGGACCGGGGATCAGGGATCAGGTGACACGTATTAAGGATCAAGTGCCAACGTTCCTGTTCAAGGTTCCAGGTTATAAGTTCCAAGGACCAGGGATCAGGTGTCGATGTACCAATTCCAAGTTCCTGGTTCCGAATGTTCCAAGTATCGATGGCTGGATGCACAACTCGCCTGTGAAACAAGCAAACGGACTTTCGCAATAAGCAGTTTCCTTTTCAAGTTTGGTATAGAAACTTAAGTTTTCTTGCTTGGAACTTTGAACAAGGAACTTGGAACCGGATCAAGTACCGACCAATATATGATCCATGATACGTGACACTTGATCCCTGATCCCTGATCCCTGATCCTTGATCCTTGGAACCTGGAACTATCGCCCCCGCGCGTCAGAGCCCCAAACGAACTTGTGGATCTGGAGATTCAGCCGTACGTTCATCCCGCAGCCGGCAACCGCCTCCGCGATATCCGAAAGATTCGGGGATCCGTGGACAGGTGAGATCAGAATCGCTTTAGCATTCGCCTCAAGCGAGTACTTGCCGATTACCTCCTTCGCCCATTCCCAGTCGGCGAGGTCGTTGACAACGAACTTCACCTCGTCCTTCTCGGGATTCAGCCTCTCGAGGTTCGGCCAGTGGTTCCTCTCGGACTCACCTGAAGCGGGGCATTTTACATCGAGGATCAACGAGGCGCGATCGTCCACATCCTCGGTCGAGACATACCCTCCGGTCTCGATCAGGACCTCGTAACCGCGGTCGCACAGCTCCTCAATGAACGGGAACACGTTTTTCTGGGCCAGCGGCTCGCCGCCGGTCACCTCGACCAGACCGCAGCCGAACTCCTCGAGCTTGCCGAAGATCTCTTCGAACGAGACCTTCTCGCCGCCCGTGAACGTGTATTCCGAATCGCACCAGACGCACCGCATGGGACATCCGGTCAGCCTAACGAAACTGCACGGCCTTCCGGCGTGGGTCGATTCGCCCTGTACGGAAAGGAAGATCTCTGTGACACGAAGGTCCATCGCGTGAATTCTAGCAGGTGAACGAATGGCAGGTAAGGCGCGGGAGATCAGAAAATCGACGACCAGACGTACGTATTGAGGATCTCTCCGATCCCGAAAGAAAGAAGGTTTGCGACGACGATCACCGCGAACGAGCGCATCCAGGCACCGGCCTCGAAGCCTTCCGTGCCGCGGAACACGAGCCAGAACAGGGCGCACTCCGCCAGCGGCGCGAAAGTCTCCGCCACCGCGAGATACAAGATCCTGGGATAACCGTACATAAGCGCGGGCAGCACGAGGACGACGACGGGATACGTGCAGGAGGTGAGCCAAAGTCCCGCGGCAAGCCGCTTCTTCCATCCCAGGATCCGAGGCAGGAATAGAAGGAGGATCGGAGCCTCGATCAGCACCGTCGCCGTGTAGCCGAGCGGAAGAAACAGCCAAAGCCACTCGAGCCCGCCCGCGAATCCCCCTCCGGAAATGTCGAAGATAACCATAGAAAAACGCCGGGAGTTTATCACACCCGGCGGCCTGTTTACTTGGAAAGCAAAAAGGGAAAGGCGCCGTTGGAGGCCGGCCCTGAACTGGGACCGGAAGCCGTTCGGCTCGACGGCGCCTTTCCGCATTCAACGCCTCAACGGCGCTGAGGGGAGATGAAGGTGACCGAATCGATCTCCGCCAGCGAGGCGATCTTCCGGATCTCGATACTTCCGACGACCGCCTTCGCCGAACCCATCTGGACGAGCACCGTCAGGCCGGCCCGCTTCAGCTCCTGAAGCGTCGCTCCGTCGAGCGCCTTCACCCGAACGATAAGATCGGCACGACCGCCGTTGACGAACAACGATTCCGAAGCCGATGCCGCCGTTCCGTTCTTCAAACGGTCAATGAGCGCACGCACCTCCGAATGAAACTTGTTCGGCTTCATCTTCACGTCCGCCCGATGGAGTCCGGGGACCGCTACGGCCTTTCCGTCGCTTGTGAACCGGTATGTCAGAATTCCCGAGATGCTCACGATCTCGGTATCCGGAAGCTCGAACGTCGCCTTTTTCGCCGCGGCCTCTGCGGTGGTCGCGAACGCGCCCGCATTGCCCTGAGCCTTGGCGCTGACGACCTTGCCCTTCGAGTCGATCTCGACCTTGACGTTTACCGTGATATTCGACCTCGGCGCGTTCGGATAAACGGGAACCGGCCGGTCCTTGGCGCCGACCGAAGACAGCAATGCTTTTTCCTCAGCCGTCTCCTTGTCGTCGAACCGGTCGTAGTCCCTTAATTCGGTTACGGCTTCTGCCTTCCCCAAGGGTTTGGGCGATGCAGAGGCAGCCATTCTGTTAAACCGCCCGCCGCCGAAGGCGTATCCGACAGAATCTCCGGGCGCAAAAACGCCTTCACGGCTGACGCCTTCCGGCATTTCGACCGGAACCTCGATCGTCCTCGGCCTTCCGCCGTCGGTGACGACGCGTTCCTCGACCGCGACGAACGATGTGAACTGGGTCATAAGGTTGTACTCAAGGCCTATGTTCGTGATCGTTGCCTTGATATCGTCCTTCGGATTTCCGCGCTGGATGCCGTTGTAATCCTGCGACATAAGGTCTGAGATACGGGTCCTCGCCCAGAGCGTCGCGAGCACGTCGTGCCTTGGCTCGTTCGCAGGAAAGTTCACGGGGATCTCCCGGACGACGTCGCGCCCGAAGGACTTGCCCTTTAGCCGGACGACCGCCTTCCCTCCGCCTGTGTAGCGTCCGTGGACGATCAGGGGCTTCGCGCTGAAAAGGTCGTTGATCCTCTTCGGATACACGTCGGCGACCTTCACGCCCGAATACTCGAGCGAGATGTCCGTCAAAAGCGGGCTCCTCACGCGTTCGTGAAATCTTTTCGCCGCCGCGGAGCCGTCGTCCTTGAGCGAGACGAACTCCGCCTCGCCTCGGCCTTCTTCGGCCATCTTCTCGAGGAGATACCGGTTGACGGAGCTTCCGATCCCGAACGAAAAGATCCTCGCGTTCGGGTGTTTCTTGATCTCGCCAAGGATCTCCATGTCATTCCCGATGTAACCGTCGGTCATAAAGCAGACGACCCGAATGTGCTGCTGCGAGTCGGACGGCTCGAGCGCGGCTCGTATCGCCTTCATCATCTCGGTGCCTCCGCCTCCCTGCCTTGAGGCGAGGAACTCCTGCGCCTTCCGAAGGTTTTCCTCGGTGGCCTGCACCGGCTTTTCGAACAGCACGTGGGTGTCGCCGGCGAAGGTTATCAGGTTGAATGTGTCATACGGATTCAGGCCTTCGAGCGCCATCTTCATCGATTCCTTGGCTTTTTCGATCGGGAATCCGGACATCGATCCGGAGGTGTCGAGGACGAAGACTATCTCTTTCGGTGTGACGTCCTGCGTGTTGACCTTGTCGGGAGGCTGAAGGATCAGAGTGAAGTAGCCGCCGTTCGAGCCCCTGTGGGTCAGCACGGCGTCTTCGATCGTTTGTCCCGCGACCTCGTATCGAAGGATAAAGTCCTTGTTCGGGATCGTTTCCGATTCGGCGAGCCTGACGTCGTAACTGTTTGCCGAAAGCATCTGCGCGTCGACCTCGTGCGATTTCGAACGCACGTTCGTGACGGGCACTCCGGCATCGAGCTTGACGCCGACTGAGATATCGTGTCCGGCGCGGTCCTTGGCAACGGGAGGCGTTATCCTTGAGCCATCGGGCACTTTGTCAGTGTTCGGTGCCCAGCCGCGTCCGTCGGATCCGGTCGCGTTTCCGGGAATGTACCGAGGACCGACGACCATCGGGAAGACGAATTCATACGCTCCGTCCTCGTATTTCAATGTTTCAACGTAGCTTGTTTCGATGGTGATCTCTTCGGCGGGAAGGATGTTGGCGACGGACTGGGTGAAGATGTTGGGGCGTTCCTGGTCAAGAAGACTCGCGATCTGTCCGTTCGATCTGGCGGCTTCATAGACCTCGCGCGCCTCCTCGCGTTTCATTATCTTCCCGCGGACGGTCCGCTCTCCGATCTTCATCACCAGGCTGTCCACAGCGGCGTTCTGAGGAAGCGGGAAAACATAGATCGCCTCGATCTTCTCCGAGAAATTGTTCTCGAAATGTTGTTTGACGGTGACCCTCGAAAGGAAGCCCGAGATCTCGGCGTCGACATCCGTATGCTTCAAGGGGACCATTCCGGACGCCTTGCCGTCCTTTCCGACGACCTCAAGCGTGCCCTGCGTGACGTTCTGGCCGGCGGCGGTGACCGCGGCGACTGCCGCGAGAATTGAAATTGCTATTAACCTGCGCATCGTGTACCTCTCTTTTTTTATTGCCCGCGGAGTCGTTTCCGGCCGGGCTTTTCTATAGCCGTCCGGGATTCCGTGCGAATTTTTCCGGTTTCCGAAAAGACCGATCCGTCGACCGACATGCGGCCGGATCGGGGAAGTCTCGGTTTCAAAGACAGGTGGCGAACGGCAGGCCTCCCGGATTCTTGCGGGGGAAAGCGGAAACAGGATGGACAGGATGGGCAAGGTGAACAGCTTACCAAGAGGTGATTAACCGCAGAGAACGCAGGGGGCGCAGGGATTATGGAGGGTGAAGAAAACGCGTTCGGAGTCAAAACTTCAGCTTGTACTTATTCAGTCAGAACCCCTGGAACCCGATAGGAGCGCACGGGTACGTGAGTCGCGCAGCGACGACCTGCCTTTAGCCGTGCGTGGAGCGTAGCAGAACCCATGGTTGTCGTCCGAAAACATTCGCGCAACGCGCAGCGATTGCGTGGCTCACAACAAAACGTTCGACACGTTCGGATCGCGGAGTCGCACAGCGACGACCTGCCTTTAGCCGTGGGTGGAGCGAAGCGGAACCCACGGTTGTCGTCGGAAAACATTCGCGCATCGCGCAGCGATTGCGTGGCTCACAACGAATCGTTCGACACGTTCGGATCACGGAGTCGCGCAGCGACGACCTGCCTTTAGCCGTGGGTGGAGCGAAGCGGAACCCCACGGGCGGAGGCGCCCCCCGTTTACAAGAGCCGCCTTAGCGGCGGCAGATCAGTTTGGCGAGTTGGCTAAGTAGACCGTGTCTGGCGATACGTCGGGCGGGGCTTGTCCCCGCACCAGATGCCATCATTTTGGAACAGCGCTTCGCGCTGCCCGAGGCGGGCATCGCCCGGCTCAACCCTCGGAAGAAACGTCCCCCAGTTT
>DATKCW010000018.1:0-6515 GCA_035513035.1 Aridibacter sp. | reverse complement strand
AAAGTTCCGGGGCATGCGGACTGAGACTTTCTACTTGCACCTGAAGGAATGTGAGTTTAGGTTCAACTACAGAAGAAAGAACCTGTACTCAATTCTCTTGAATATTGTCAAAGATTTCTGAGTTAACTAGTCATGACCCATGTGCATTGGTCAATGATGTGCCGCTGCGCGGGCTTCCGACCCGACAAACCCGACAAACCCGACAGACCCGACAGACCCGACAGACTCGACAGACCCGACAGACTCGACAGACCCGACAGACAGACAGAGTCGACAGACCCGACAGACCCGACAGACTCGACAGACTCGACAGACTCGACAGACTCGACAGACTCGACAGACCCGACAGACTCGACAGACTCGACAGACCCGACAGACCCTCAGTCCATAGGCGCTTTTCGCTTCGCTCAATGCGGGCAGGCTGCCCGCGCTCCAGTCGCCAGACTCAACAGACTGAACAGACCCGACAGACTCGATAGACGTCCGTTGACAACATTCTCCCCGCACATCTATAGTGAGCTTGATGGCCATTCGCCTCAAAACACTTCTTTTCGTACTTCTGATGACCTTCAGCGTGTATGCCGCGGCGCCCGCCGCGGGCGGCGCCGATGAAAAGGTCTGCCCGATGAAGTGCTGCAAGAAGGCGAAGGCGGATGCGAAGAAAGCCGGCGACCAGAAGTACTTGTGCAGGGTCCTTATCTGCGCGCAGTCAATGCCTGCTCCTCCGCCCGCGTTCTCTCCGGCGACCGTAACTCCGGTCCTGATCGAAGAGTTCGACGCACCCGGATTCGACTCGCTTTTTGTTTCGAACCTCGCAAGCCATTATGAGCCAGCCGCTCCCGTCCGCGGAGCCCCGGTTCGAAGCCAGCCCATCTTTATCCAAATCCACTCACTTCTGATTTAGCCTAGGGGCCGAAGTGCGTCTGCGCTCGGGCGAAGTGCGCCTGATCGCGGCGCTTCTCCGTGCTTCTTGGGCATTCCTGCGTTCGCACTCCGGAAAATCTCACCGGAGCCGCCGCGCATTCGGTCGGCGGGACCGTTTCGTTTATGCGGTCCGGATCCTGAAATATTCATTGAAAAGTAAGAGGAACAAGAAAATGACAGCAAAGGGAATTATCGGAACGATCGTTTTGGTTTCGCTTGGAATTTTGGCCGCGGCCTGCGGCGGTTCCGGAGAAACTGCCTCCGGATTGAAGGCCATCGACGACAAGAAGGTCGGAGAGAACCTGACCGTAGCGATCTCGAACCCCGAAGGAAAGCTGGGGATGGGCGAGCAGGAGATAGGGTTGAAGTTCACCGACGGTTCCGGAAACCCGGTGGAGATCTCCGCCGCTTCGCTTAACTTCAACATGCCCGCGATGGGCTCGATGGCCGAGATGAACGACGCCGCGACTCTGAACACGACTTCGACGCCCGGCGAGTTTACCGGAACGGTAAACATCCAGATGGCCGGCGAATGGATCGCCCAGATCAGCTATGAAGGAAAGGAGACCGGGAAGACGACGATGACGGTAACGGCTTACTAGTTAGCAGTGAGCGGTAAGCGGTGAGCAGTAAGTTCCACATTCAAGGTTTCAAATTCCATGTTCCAGGTTCAAAGCCGACAGAATTCGATGTCTGCAGACCGGTTCTCACGAGTCATCCCGTAACTGCGGAATATTGTAACGAGATTGATTACTTGGAACCTGAAGCTTTGAATCTGGAACTTACTGCTTACCGCTTACTGCTTCCCGCTAGCTCAAGACTATGATTCACTCACTAATCCAACTCTCCGTCAGGTACCGAGGCGTCGTGATTGCGCTATTCGCGATCGTCGCTCTGCTGGGGTACTGGGCGCTGCGGAACACTCCGATCGACGCGATCCCGGACGTGTCCGAGAACCAGGTGATCGTCTTCACCGACTGGCCGGGGCGCTCGCCGCAGGAGGTCGAGGACCAGATCACGTATCCGCTGGTCACGAACCTCCAGGGCCTTCCGGGAGTGAATGTCGTCCGCGCGAACTCGATGTTCAGTTTCTCGATGATCAACATCATCTTCGAGGACGGGATCGACCTCTACTGGGCGCGAACCAGGGTACTCGAGCGGCTGAACCTCGTGACGGCCCAGATGCCCGACGGCGTCACTCCGACGCTTGGGCCCGACGCCACGGGCGTCGGCCAGGTCTTCTGGTACACGATCGAGAGCGACAAGCACAGCCTCCGCGAACTGCGCACGCTTCAGGACTGGTTTGTACGGTACCAGCTGAATTCAGTCGACGGTGTGGCGGAGGTCGCCGGTGTAGGCGGATTCGTCCAGCAGTATCAGATCGACGTCGATCCTAACCGGCTTCGCTCTTACGGATTCTCGCTCTCTACGGTGATCGACGCCGTGAAACGCTCGAACAACAACGTCGGCGGGAACGTCCTCGAGCAGTCCGGGAACTGGTCCGTCGTCCGCGGCGTGGGGCTTGTCGAAACGGTCGCAGACATCGAGAACATCGTCATCGGGTCTTTCGGCGGCACGCCCGTTTACGTCCGGAATGTCGCCGAGGTGAAACTAGGCGACGCCTTCCGCGTGGGCGCGCTCGACAAGAACGGCAAGGAAGCGGTCGGAGGCGTCGTGATCGCCCGCTACGGAGTGAACACTCCGGAGGTGATCGGAGGGATCAAGGAAAAGATCCGCGAGATCGAGGTCGGGCTTCCCGAAGGCGTGACGATCGTGCCCTTCTACGACCGCACGGAGCTGGTCAACCGCGCAGCGAACACCCTGCAATGGACGCTGATCGAGGAACTTATCCTCGTCGCTCTGGCCCACATCTTCTTCCTCGCTCATTTCCGCTCGATCCTGATCGTATCGATCCCACTGCCGCTGGCGGTGCTGATGTCCTTCCTGTTCATGTATTTGATGGGCATCAGCTCGAACATAATGTCGCTAGCCGGAATCGCGATCGCGATCGGCGTTCTCGTCGATGCCGGGATCGTGGTGACGGAGAACGCATTCCGTTATTTCGAGAAGAACGACGTGGACACAAGCGACAAAGGGGCCGTAATGCGGGCAGTCGTCGAGTCCACGAAGCTGGTCGCAAGGCCGGTGTTCTTCTCGATGGCGATCATCATTCTCGCCTTCATCCCTGTCTTCGCGCTCGAAGGGCGCGAGGGCAAGCTGTTCCATCCTCTCGCCTTCACGAAAACGTTCGCGATGGTCGCCGCGACGATCATCGCGGTCACGCTGGTGCCGGTGCTCTGCACATTTCTACTTCGCGGAAAGATGCACGCCGAAGACCGGAATCCCCTGATGCGGTTACTGCGGAAGATCTACAAGCCGTTCCTTGTCGCCGCGTTGAAGCACAGGCTTGCCGCGGTCGGGGTCGCAATATTCCTCTTTTCGGGTGCCGTGTGGCTCGCAACCGGGATCGGCTCGGAATTCATGCCGCCGTTGAATGAGGGCGACCTGATGTATATGCCGGTCACGGATCCTTCGGTCTCGATGGAAGAAGCTCTGCGGCTGATCCAGAAACAGGACGAGATCATAATGTCGTTCCCCGAGGTCGAGCGCGCCGTCGGAAAGGTCGGTCGCGCGGACACGTCGACCGACCCCGCCCCGGTGAACATGAACGAGACGATCATCCACCTGAAGCCGGAAAGTGAATGGCGCGAGGGCGTCACGCGCGAATCCCTGATCGAGGAAATGGACCGCAAGCTGAAGTTCCCGGGGGTCACGAACATCTGGACACAGCCGATTATCAACAGGATCGAGATGCTCGCTACCGGCATCCGGTCCGAGGTGGGGATAAAGATCTTCGGCAGCGACCTTCGCACTCTCGAGCGCCTTTCACAGGAAGTTGCGGAAGCCGTCAAGGAGGTTGAAGGCGCCGTCGACGTTTATCCGGAGCGCGTTGTCGGCGCACCTTATGTCGATATCGACGTCGACCGCCGCGCCGCCGCGCGGTACGGGATCGATGTCGGGATGATAAACGAGGCGGTCGAGAAAGGGATCGGCGAAACGAGCCTGTCGACAACGATCGAAGGCCGCGAACGCTTTCCGATCCGGGTCCGTTACGCGCCCGAGTTCAGGGGCACGACCGAGAACATCGGCCAGATCCCGATCGTGATGACCGATGGAATGTCGATCCCGCTCTCGCAGTTGGCGACGATCCGCACGGTGAACGGCGCCTCGATGATCGCCAGCGAGAACGGGCTTCTGAAAGGAACGGTCCTGCTCAACGTCCGCGGAAAGGACGTCGGTTCGTTCGTCGCGGAGGCGGACGAAGTGCTCAAGGAGAAGGTGCAGCTTCCGGCGGGCTACTACTTCACTTGGAGCGGCTCGTTCGAGAACCAGCAGAGGGCAAAGCAGAGGCTTCTTCTCGTCGTCCCGATCGTCCTAATAGTCATCTTCGGACTTCTTTATCTGACCTACGATTCGGCGATCGAAGCCGCGCACGTGCTTCTCGCCGTGCCCTTCGCACTTACCGGCGGCATTTATCTTCAATGGCTGCTCGGCTACAACTTCTCTGTCGCGGTCTGGGTCGGCTTTATCGCTTTATTCGGAACTGCTGTCCAGACGGGCGTCGTGATGGTGATCTACCTTGAAGAGGCGGTGAAGAAGAAGCGAGAGGAACTGGGTTCGCTCGACAGGAACTCGCTCAAGGAAGCGGTGATCGAAGGCGCCTTGCTTCGTTTGCGCCCGAAGGTAATGACCGTTTCGACGGTCGTCGCGGGTTTGCTTCCGATAATGTGGAGCACCGGAACCGGTTCCGACGTGATGCGTCCGCTCGCCACGCCGGTCCTCGGCGGAATGGTGTCGAGCCTTTTGCACGTGCTGATCGTCACTCCCGTAATTTTCTCCTGGATCCACGAGCGTCGGCTGAAGGCCGAGGAGGCTGAAGTATGATCGAACGCACAATCCGAATGACCTTCACGCTGGCCCTTTTTCTACTTAGTCAGGCATCTGTAGTAGCTCAGATACCGAGGCCCGATCCGGCGGCGACGCTTTCGAAGTATGTAGATCAAAACACAGGGACCGACTCAGACGAGGCGGTCCGGATAGCGCTCGCTTCGAACGACGAGCTTGCAGCGATGAAACTGGAGACGGAATCTTCGTCGCGAATGGTCGGACAAGCGGAGCAGAGGGCGCGGCCGAGCGTAGGGTTCGAAAGCCGGCAGCAGGTAGGCGGATCGAGGAACCGCTCGATGGTCGTCGGCACGATCCCCCTGGAGCTGGGTGGACGAAGATCTTCAAGGACCGCGCTTGCCGAGAGGATGGCCGCGCTCGACCGCGCGCTTTACGAAGAAAAAGAACGAATGCTCGCCGCGGAGGTGCGTACGAAATTCGGACGGGCGTTGGCGAAGGCCCTGAAGCTGAAACTCACGGAGGACACGCTTCTCTTTGTGATCGAAAGCTATGAACTTGTGAAGGCGAACGTGAGCGAAGGCGAGACGGCTCCGCTTGAGGAGAACATGCTGCTCGTCGAGGTGAACCGCCTGCGTTCGATGCGCGAAAAGGACGAGGGCGCGGTCCGCATAGCGTTGCTCGAGCTGAAGAACCTTATGGGCATCGGTCCGGAGGGCCCTCTTGTACTCAAGGGAAATTTCGACGGGCTCGTCGAACCGCTTCCGCCTCTTCGGGTCGCGACGGAAGTAGCTCTATCGCGAAGGCCCGATCTTGAGGCGCTTCGCGCCGCGATCGAGGTCGGACGGGCCAAGATCGATCAATACGAAAGCGACAGCGGGATCGACGCCGCGCTGAACCTGGGTTACGAGCGGATGACAGACGACTTCTTCCGCGGAGGCGACCACATGGTCATCTTCGGAGTGCGCATCACGCTTCCTTACGGGAACCGCAACCGCGACGCGATCGAGGCTTCGGTGCTCGACAGGCAGGCAGCTGAACAGAGGCTTGAATTCGGCGAGCTTGTCGTTCGGCGTGAGGTGGCGTCGGCTTTCGCGAGGTACGAATATGCTGTGAAGGCCTTGGAGATCTTCCGGGTCGGTGTCGCGAGCGAGGCATTCCGAAATCTTGAGGTCGTAAGGCAGACATACGAATTCGGGTCGGTCTCGCTGATCGATTATTTGTCGGAACAAGGCAGATACCTGGACTACCAGGCGGGGCTGATCGACGCCCAGCTGGAGGTCTATGAGGCGAAGGTCTCGATCCTGAAGGCAGGGAATGAGCCGGAACTGAAGTAGTGAATCGTGAATAGAGAATCGGAAGCAGAGTTATAAATGAGGCTTTGTAACGTGTTTAGAGCAGCGCTTTGCGCTGCCCAGCCCCGAAGCAACTGTGTATTAGGTCAAGCAAGGATCCCAGTTTGTTTTGTTCTTGACCAGGGCGTTGCAGACACATAGTAGTTTTCTCATGACGGCGACCATAGCCACCTTGTAAGGCTTGCCTTTCGACTTAAGTCGTTCGAAGTAGGTCTTGAAGTACTGGTTATGTTGGACGACGTTAAAGGCAGCCATGAAGAGTTTTGCGCGGGCCAGTTCTCTGCCTCCCTGGATTCTTTCCTTTCCGCGCCATTTGCCGGACTGCTGAGTAAA
>DATKCW010000017.1:0-38634 GCA_035513035.1 Aridibacter sp. | reverse complement strand
ACAGCTCACAGCTCACAGCTCACAGCTCACAGCTCACAGCTCACAGCTCACAGCTCACAGCTCACAGCTCACAGCTCACAGCTCACAGCTCACAGCTCACAGCTCACAGCTCACAGCTCACAGCTCACAAAAGCAATGACGTTCCTCCTCGACATCGAAGGGACCACGACGCCGATCGACTTCGTGCACAAGGTGCTGTTTCCTTACGCCCGCAGGCACGTCGGCGCGTTCGTCAGGGAGCATCTCTCCGAACTCGGCCCCGAGGTCATCGCTCTCAGGCGCGAGGCGGGAACGGACACCGCCTCCGGAGAATACAGTGCCGGGTTCGATCCCGGGTCCGCGGAGTCGGTCGCCTCATACCTCGAGTTCCTTATCGACAACGACCGCAAGTCGACGCCTCTCAAGTCCATACAGGGAATGGTCTGGAAGCACGGTTACGATTCGGGTGAGCTCGTCTCTCAGGTTTTTGACGACGTCCCGACCGCTTTCGAGCGATGGTCGGCCGAAAGGACATCGGTCAATATCTACTCTTCCGGTAGCTCGCTTGCGCAGGTGCTTCTATTCCGCCATACGGACCACGGAGACCTTACGGGATTCATCGACAACTACTTTGACACGAACATAGGTCACAAGCGCGAGGATGATTCGTACGCCGCGATCGCTTCCAGGCTTCTTTCAGACCCGTCGGAGATCGTCTTCGTCTCGGACGTCGATGCTGAGCTCGACGCCGCAAGGGAGGCAAGAATGGAAACACGGCTTTCCGTCCGCGCCGGCAATCCTCCGCAGGCGAACGAAGGAGGCCATCCGTTGATCCATTCTTTGGAGGAACTCTTTTGAGGAATACTTTCCCGCCCGTTTGAAATAAACTTGGCTTATGGAAAACAGCATGCTTGAGACCGCCACGCTCGGAGGCGGGTGTTTCTGGTGTACCGAAGCTGTATTCGTCGCCCTGAAAGGCGTCGAGGAGGTCGTTTCCGGCTATTCGGGAGGACACGTCGAGAACCCTTCTTACCAGGAGGTCTGCACAGGCTCGACCGGGCATGCTGAGGTGATACAGGTGCGCTTGGATCCCGAGGTCATCTCGTTCAAAGAGGTCCTTCAGATCTTCTTCGCGACGCACGATCCCACGACGCTCAACCGCCAGGGTAACGACATCGGAACGCAGTACCGCTCGGTAGTCTTTTATCATTCAGACGAACAGAAAGAGACCGCCGAACAGGTGATCGAAGAGATCGGGAACGAAGCTATCTACGACGATCCGATAGTCACCGAGGTAACCGAATTCTCGAATTTCTACCCGGCTGAGGACTATCACCGGGACTATTTCGAGAACAATCCGGACCAGCCTTACTGCTCCGCCGTCGTCGCTCCCAAAGTGGCGAAATTCCGGAAAGTCTTTTTCGATAAGCTGAAAAAATGATATAAATTCTATTCATCGGATATCGTCCGAATCCCGAATAAGAGGCCTTACCTATGTTTCGAAGTATTACAAGGCTGGCGCTGCCCGCGTTGGCCGTTTTCTGTATTGTCCCCGTTTCGTTTTCTCAGGACTGCAAGACGCCGGAGATAGTCTTCAACAAGGACACCGGCAACATCTTCACTGAAGAGCAGGAGATGCACCTCGGCGACGCGATCGCCGAACAGGTCCAGAGGGACTTCCGCATTCTCTCCGACCGCGAGATCAACGCATACCTGGAGAAGATCGGCGAAAGGCTGATCCGGCATCTTCCGCCGACCAGCCTGAAGTTCAGATTCGCGGTCGTGGACATCCCGGACGTAAATGCTTTTGCGATGCCCGGAGGCCGCATCTTCGTGACTCGAAAGCTTATTGCTTTCGTGAGGTCCGAAGATGAGCTTGCGGGAGTTCTAGCGCACGAGCTCGGCCACGGGATCGTGCGCCACGGGGCGCAGGACCTGAGCAAGTTCTTCAAAGAGGTCCTGAAGGTCGATTCCCTAGGTGACCGCGCGGACGTTTTCGCGAAATACAATGAACTGATCGACAGGCAGAACACGAAGAGGGTCCGTTCCAGCCGAAGCCACGTCGGCGACCAGCAGCTTGAAGCGGACCGTATAGGCGTGTTCGCGATGACCGCCGCCGGTTACGATCCGGATGCCTTCACAAGCGCGTTCGACCGCCTGTTCGAGACGGAAGGCAAGACGGGAAGCTGGTTTTCGGACCTGTTCGGATCCACAACGCCCGAGCAGAAGCGCCTTAGAGAGATCACGGACGCGGTCAAGCTGATGCCGAGGGACTGCATCGAACGCGGTTCTGTCGGCACGGCAGAGGAGTTCGCGGACTGGCAGACATCGGTCATCGCGCTCTCCACGGTCGCCGGCGAGGAGAACGTGAGCCACCTTGTCCGGAAGAAAAGCCTTGCGCCGAGGCTTAGGGACCAGATCCGGCACCTGAAGTTCAGCCCGGACGGGAGGCACGTCCTCGCCCAGGACGAGAGTAGCATCTTTGTCCTTCAAACCTCTCCGTTCAAATTCCTGTTCCGGATCGACGCTCCGGAAGCGCTCGACGCTACTTTCTCGCCGGATTCGACAAAAGTGGTGCTCAGCACGGAGAATCTTCGCGTCGAACGCTGGGATATCGCCGGCGGCGAGCCTGAGATGATCAGGGAGGTGTACAACCGGCAGGAGTGCATACAAACCGCGCTCTCGGACGACGGACGCACGCTCGTCTGCTTCTACAGGAACTTCGACAAGGGCAGTCTCTACATCGACGTGAAATTGTTGGACGTCGAATCGAACTCAGTCATTTTCGAGCGCGAGAAGTTCTTCCGTCCGGACCCTTTCGATTACCTGTTCTTCCGGCTTCTGAACGCTGCTGACATCGCCGGCAACGGAGAAATGTTCCAGACCGCCTTTTCCCCGAACGGCCGGTATTTCGTTGCGGGACGGGTGTTCAAGAACGCCTACCGGAACTTTGCACTGACCAGGGGGATCACCGGGCGCGCGGTGGTCCGGGCCGGGAAGACTGGGATTCTGGGTTTCGATCTCGTCTCGAAGGAAGAGATCAAGATCGGAAGCGACCTGAGGGACATCATCTCTTCGCCGTTCGCGTTCCATTCCAATGACCTGCTCATCGGCCAGGACTCCAAAGATGGGGAGAAGTCGGGCATCTACGAGTTCCCGAGCGGAAAGCAGGTCGAGCGTTTCGAACTGCTCGCCGACTCGCTCACAAAGCCGTATCTCGGGAATTACGTCCTTGTAAGGCCGATCAAGGTCGCACCGGTCGGCGTTTACGACCTCGCGGCTAAGAAATTCGTTATAGCGAACAACAATTCCGCTCTCGATGTTTACGGGAATATGTTCGTTTCGGAGAACAAGGACGGGGAGCTGGGACTGTTCAGGCTCGACAGGGACGAGACGATCGGGACGATCGAACTGCCCGAAAGCTGGTTCGGTGGCATCCGCGCGCTCGAGGTTTCCCCCGACCTGAACTTCCTTGCGATCTCGAACCGCGAAAGGGGCGCGGTGTGGAGTCTGTTTTCCGGGGACCGAATGTTCTACGTGCCGCCTTTCTCTTCTTCATTCTTTGACAAAGATGGAAAGATCTATACCGACTTCCAAAGGACAAAGGAATCCGCTCGGCAGCTCGGTGTAATGGATATCACGAGCAAGCAGCTGAATTACCTAAGGCCGCTAAAAGACCGATCCACGTCGCATCACGGGGAGTACCTCGTCACTCTCGGTTCCGGTGATGGCGACTCGGATGATATCGCGGTTCAGGATGTCTTCATCATGTCTTCAGGACAAATTCGGGTGTCAGGCCCGGATAGGAACAAGGATATAAATTTCCAGATCCGAGACGTCCGGACCGAAGATCTAAAGTGGGGACGAGAATTCAAGAAAGGAATACCCCGGTACTTCTTCAGTTCACTCAACGACACTATCTCCTTTGTATGGTCTGTGAGCAGCGACGGTGCAAAGGAACTGTTCAAGGAAAACAAGGCCCTGAAGGAAAAGGCCGCCGTGCTCGGCAACAAGGAAGGGGACTATTTCATACAGGTCGTCGAAACCGCGACCGGAAAGGTCATCGGCCAGGCGTTCATCGAGACCGGGAAAGGCTCGTTCCGAGTTCTCGAGGCCGAGGCGTTGGGCGATTACCTCGCGATCGCTGATTCCGAGAACCGCATTCAGGTCTACTCGCTTTCCACGGGCGAGCTTCTGAACAGGTATTTCGGCCGGAACTTCGCTTTGAACAAGGAGAACGGCTCGATAGCGGTCGGGAACACCTCGGGAAGGCTGGCTGTTTACGACATCGCGACGGGAAGGACGCTCGAGAGGATGTCGTTCACGTCGCCGATCGCGTACGCTCAGTACGGCAAGTACGGGAAGAAGCTTCTTGTCATCACCCTGGACCAGGATGCGTACATCCTTGACTGCACGAAGTTCGGAGTTGAGTGAGTCTGTCGGGTCTGTCAGACCCGAAACCGGAGAATCGACATATGACATCCTTAAAGGCCGCCGTGCCTTTCGCGCTGTTCGTGCTTCTCGCGTTCCCGATCGTCGCCTGCGCCCAGGGAGCGGCGAAACAAGAGATCCTGATACTTAACAAGGCGGAGGCGACGATGGTCATCGTCGATGCGAAGACGCTCGAGATCGTCGCCAGGGTGCCAACCGGCGACTTCCCGCACGAGGTCGCGGTATCCGCCGACGGCAAAACCGCCTACGTGGCGAATTACGGTGACGGACCGAACCCCAACAACTCGATCTCCGTCATCGACATTCCCTCCAGAAAGGAAGTTAAGCGGATCGATCTCGGAGGATTCTACCGTCCGCACGGCATCGTCGTGGCGGACGGCAAGGTGTATTTTACATCCGAGGCAAGCCGCACCGTCGCGCGATACGATCCCGCCGCGGACAAGATCGATTGGGTGATGGGGACCGGACAGGCCGCTACGCATATGCTCGTGCTGACGCCGGACGGTTCAAAGATGTACACCGCGAATATCGGGTCCGACACGGTGACCTCGATCAGCCTGAAGGGACGGCCGGACGTAAAGCAGATCGCAGTCGGACGCCAGCCGGAGGCGATCGACGTGTCGCCGGACGGTAAAGAGGTCTGGGTCGGTCAGAACGGCGACGGAAAGATCTCGATCATCGATCCGGCGACCGACCAGGTGAAGGAAACGATTACCGTCGGCGAGGTTCCGATCCGAGTGAAGTTCACGCCTGACGGCAAGTACGTACTTGTTTCGGACGCGAGATCGGGCGAGCTGGTCGTGGTTGATGCGGCGACGCGAAAGGAAGTGAAGCGCGCGGCGGTCGGAGGAGTGCCGGTTGGGATACTCGTCCAGCCGGACAGCAAGCGCGCGTACGTTGCGCTCACACAGCTCGACACGGTAAAGGTGTTCGATATGGGCTTGATGGAGTTCGTGAAGGACCTGAAACCGGGCGACAACCCCGACGGCCTCGGCTGGGCGGCGTATCAATGATCAGGGATCAGGGATCAGAAGGGTCAATTTAATTAACACGTTCGGAGTTCAAGCTTTAGCTTGAGAACAACCGCCAAGAGCGGCAAGCTAGAGCTTGAACTCCGAACGTGTAACAAAGACGGGACACCAGTACAAGATAATGGCGGGGACAAGCCCCGCCCCTATAACTCACCAAACTCAGAGAACCCGGTCAACCCGGTGAGCCCTCAGTTCTCTTCCGGCAGATCCTTCGTGTTCCCGCGCTTCAGCTCGCCAAAGCGTGAAGACTTGTTCCAGGAAGGCATTCCGTCCTGCTGGGCGATCCTCAGACCGAGGATCCCCATTATGTCGGCGACCGTTTTCGCGCCTTCCCAGTGCCAGCTGTCCATCACGTCGTCCGAAGGCTGGTGGTAATGGACCTTTTCCCAGGCCTTGATCTTCGCGACCAGCGATTCCGCCGAGCCTTCCGGACCGCCCATAAGCATTAGCGCCGGCACTCCCCGTTCGACGAACGAGTAATGGTCGGAGCGCAGGAACACCTTTTCTTCGGGCATAGGGTCGGGCATTACGGTGATGCCGTACGCGGCCGCAGCTTCCTCAAGCATCGGCCCGAGCGAGGAATGCTCCGCGCCGTAACCGACGATGACCTTCACCGGCCCGTAGACTTCAGTGCCGATGCCGTCAAGGTTCAGATTCGCCGCCACCTTCTTGATCTCCCAGGTGGGATTCTTTGCCCAGTACTTTGAGCCGTACAGGCCGTACTCTTCGCCTGTGACGGCAAGGAACACCATCGAGCGCTTCGGCTTTGGGTCCATCTTCGCGTACGCTTCCGCGACGGCGAGCATTTCTGCGGTCCCGAGCGCGTTGTCGGCCGCGCCGTTATAGACCTTGCCGTCCAGGGTCCCGTAGGCGTCGTAATGCGCGGTGAACACAATCGCCTCTTCCTTCAGTTTCGGGTCCGATCCCTCTAAGTATCCGACAACGTTGCTCGAGGTCCCTTTCGTGCTTTGAGGCTTGATCGCGATCTCAGCCTCGCGCTTAAGCTCGAACGCCTTGAAGTCGTTGCGTTCCGCCATCGCCAGCGCGTCCTTGTAAGCGACGCCCGACTCTTCGAAGAACTTCGCCGCGGCCTCCGAGCTCGCGTAAAGCATCGGCGGCAAGAAGGGGAGCGGGCCATCTTCGTCCGAAAGCGATATCTGCCTTCGGCTGAAATAATCTATGAATACCTCGGGCGGGTCCTTCTCGCGGCCGTGGCCTATGAAAACGACGCCCTTTGCTCCCGCCTGCATGACCATTCCGAAGAAGACCTGCGAAGCTTTCTGTGTCTCCCAGGCCTCTTTCGGAATGTTGGCGGGCGGGCCCTCGATCATCACTACGACCTTGTTCTTGAGGTTCACGCCCTTCAGGTCGTTGCGGTTGATCGAATCTGCGACTATGCCGTACGCGACGAAGACCATATCGCCCTTCACGGTATTCTCCCTGGCGGACCAGGGCCCGATCGCCCAGTCCTTTCCGTGGACCAGGTCCGTCCCGTCGAGTTTGAAATGCGTCCCCCCGCCGAGGACCGTCTCGCGGAACTTGATCGACTGCAGGTACGAGCCCTTGTCGCCGAGCGGCTTGAGTCCCATCTCTTTGTAGCGTTCTGCGATCCACTCGGCGGCCTTGTCCCCGCCCGGCTGCATCGTTCCACGGCCGCCCATCTCGTCGGCGGCAAGCGCGGAGGTGAAACCTTTGAGCGAATCGAGAGAGATATTCTCGGTAAGCGCCTTTTCTTCGGTCGTCAGCGAAGCAGACGCCGGCCGCGCGGTCATCTGGGCCGGGACCTGGAGAACGAAAAGCGTCAGCAGAAGAAGGGCGGGGACCATCTTCCGCCCGTCGCGAATTTCAAAAAACTGCATTTATCAGATACCTCTGGTGAAATTTTCGAGATCAGGAGAAGGTTGATTGTACGTGATGAACGGACTTTTGGTTCAGGTTGGAATGCAGTGGCGGGACAGGAGTCACGACCCCAATTGGTGACGCGTTCGGAGTTCAAGCTTCAGCTTGCCGTTCTTAAGGTTGATCCAAGCTGAAGCTTGAACTCCGAACGCGTCGTACAAGGCGGGAAATGCCCGCCCCGTCCAAAATGATTCACTCGATCGGGACGATCCTCATAATACGGTCGTCCGTATCGTCCGGAGATCCCCGTCCGTCGCGGTTCGAGGTCGTAACGTATACGTATCCGTCGGGTCCTTCCGCAACCTCGCGGATCCTTCCCACGTTGTTGTTCATCATGGACTGCTGGCCAAGCACCTTTCTTCCGTCCACTTTCACTCTCTGCAGGCGAGTTCCGCGCAGACATCCGAAAAGCAGATCGCCCTTGAATCCCGGGAACTTGTCGCCCCGGTAGATCAGAAGGCTAGCAGGAGCGCACGCCGGGGTGTACTCGAGCAGGGGCGGTTCCATTCCCGCCTTGTTCTTCATTCCCCAGATCTCCGGCCAGCCGTAGTTCTTGCCCTTCTCGACGATGTTCACTTCGTCAGCGCCGCCGCCGCGCCCTTCGAATCCTGAAGGACCGTGCTCCGTCTGGAACATAAGGCCCGACGTCGGATGCCACGCGATCCCCTGAGCGTTCCTGTGCCCGAGTGACCATATCTCGGCGCGGTAGGCACCGTTCTTCACGAACGGATTGTCAAAAGGCACAGTCCCGTCCGGCTCAAGCCTGAGCGTCTTGCCCGCCAGCGATGCAGGGTCCTGGGCGAGATTCCAGTCCGTCGCGTCGCCCGTTGTGATGTAAAGCATCCCGTCCGGACCGAAGTCTGCCCGCGTTCCGGCGTGGTTCGGAGCGGCGGGGATCCTGTCGATGATGACCTTGTCCTGTTTCAGCGTCTTGCCGTCGAAGGTGTACCGGACGACCTTCACCAACTTGCCCTCGTCGTTGTAGGCGTAAGCGAGATAGACGTACTTGTTGTTCGCGAAGTCCGGGTGAAGCGAGATGTCCATAAGGCCGCTCTCGCTTGAAGGTTCCACGTCCGGCACCGTATAAACGGCGTCCATACGGAGTTTTCCCCCCTCGACGATCCGTACGCGGCCCGGCCTTTCGGTGAATATGAGGTCGCCGTTCGGAAGGAAGGCGATCGCCCACGGAACTTCCAGGCCCTTCGCGACGGTCTCGATGATGAACCGGGTCTGCGTCTCTTCGGCGATCGGCTCGGTGCTGACCGGCTCGTCGGGCACGCCGGTCGGCGCGGGCGACGCGCAGGCGGCGATAAACAGGATCAGCGCGAAGATGGTTTTCATTGTGGCTATACGGAGAATGACGACCATTATATCAGAGAAGATCAGTCTATCGGGTCTGTTCAGTCTGTCGGGTCTGTCGAGTCTATGGTTTCTTTGGTCCGCGTAGCGGACATATGCTTTTAGCCGTGGGTGAAGCGAAGCGGAACCCACGGAAGTGGCGCCCAAATGGTTAGAGCCGCGTAGCGGCGGCACTCTTTCGAGTCTGTCGGGTCTGTCGAGTCTAGAAAGTCTGTTCGAAGTCAGGCTTTCTCGCGGCCCTGCCGCCGGGCTGTGCGGCAAGCCTCGGGCTTACCGGAAGGAAGCACCCCATAATCTGATCGGGCTTCGCCCGATCAATGCAGCGCGAAGCGCTGCTCTAAACGGGTCGCGATTTAAGGCACGGCGACGCGGGGGCTAAGCCCCCGCGAAATTTCTTTTGGCCGGCAACCGGAAAGGCAAGCCTTTCCGCACATCACGGCGGCAAAGCCGCAAAAAAGACCCGACAGACCCGACAGACCTGATAGACTCGATAGACCCTACAGACCCGACAGACCCGATACACCCGACAGACTCGATAGACCCGATAGACTCGACAGACTACTCCCGCTACAATACCCATACACACCATTTTTCAGGGGAGCCGCAAGGCTGAGAGTCCTTCCCGACGGAAGGAGACCCTTTGAACCTGAATCGGATTATACCGACGGAGGAAGAACCTATGAGTCACAAAGAACGACAAAGCGACAAAGAACGACAGAACAGCGGAAACACAAAGCTCCCGAACTCGAGAAAGATCTACGTGGAGACGAACGGGAACGCCGTCAACGCGGGCGGACACAGTCTGCGGGTCCCTTTCCGAGAGATCTCTCTGACGCCTTCCAGGGACTTGGACGGCTCCGTCGAGGAAAACCCTCCCGTCCGCGTGTACGATACGAGCGGCCCCTGGACCGATCCCGATGTGAAATGCGACGTGCGCGACGGACTTCCAATGCTCCGGCGGGAATGGATCGTGGCAAGGGGGGATGTCGAGGAGACAACGGTCAATGATCAACGATCAATGATCGATGAAGACCGAAGACCGAAGACCGAAAACCGGCGTCTCAGTCCTCAGTCCTCAGTCCTCAGTCCTGAAAACCCCCTCAGTCCTCAGCACTCATCTCTCGGCGCTTCGCCGCCCTTAAGGGCACGGCAAGGCCGGATCGTCACCCAGATGCACTACGCCAGGAAGGGCATTGTCACGCCCGAGATGGAGTACGCCGCCATCCGGGAGAACCTCGGCCGCCAGATCGCCTTCGAGGCTCTCCGGGAAGCCAACGGCTCAGGGCGCGATTCGCTCTTTCATCAGCACAATGGCGAGAGCTTCGGAGCCTCGATACCCGAATACGTCACGCCCGAATTCGTCCGCGAAGAGGTCGCCCGCGGACGCGCGATCATCCCTTCGAACATCAACCATCCGGAATCGGAACCGATGATCATCGGCCGCAATTTCCTCGTCAAGATAAACGCGAACATAGGTAATTCCGCGGTCGCGTCGTCGATCGACGAAGAGGTCGAGAAGATGCGCTGGGCGACTCTCTGGGGCGCCGACACGGTGATGGACCTCTCGACCGGCAAGAACATCTACGAGACACGCGAATGGATCCTCCGCAATTCGCCCGTCCCGATCGGGACCGTGCCGATCTACCAGGCGCTTGAGAAGGTCGGTGGCAAGGCTGAGGAGCTTTCGTGGGAGATCTACCGCGACACTTTGATCGAGCAGGCGGAGCAGGGTGTCGATTACTTCACAATACACGCCGGCGTCCGCCTGCCCTATATCCCAATGACCGCGAAGCGCACGACCGGCATAGTCTCGCGCGGCGGCTCGATAATGGCGAAATGGTGCCTTGCGCATCACGAGGAAAGCTTCCTGTACACGCGCTTCCGCGATATCTGCGAAATAATGCAGGCCTACGACATCGCGTTCAGCCTCGGCGACGGATTGAGGCCCGGCTCCATAGCCGACGCCAATGACGAGGCGCAGTTCGCGGAGCTCGACACGCTCGGCGAATTAACCCAGATAGCCTGGGAGATGGATTGCCAGACGATGATCGAGGGCCCGGGCCACGTCCCTATGCACCTGATCAAGGAGAATATGGACAAGCAGCTTGAGGTCTGCGGCGAGGCGCCTTTCTACACGCTCGGGCCTTTGACGACCGACATCGCTCCTGGCTACGACCACATCACGTCGGGCATCGGCGCGGCGATGATCGGCTGGTTCGGTACGGCGATGCTCTGCTACGTCACACCGAAGGAGCACCTGGGCCTTCCGAACAGGCAGGACGTGAAGGAAGGCGTGATCACATACAAGCTGGCGGCGCACGCGGCGGACCTGGCGAAGGGGCATCCGGGCGCTCAGTACCGCGACAACGCGCTTTCGAAGGCGCGGTTCGAGTTCCGCTGGGAGGACCAGTTCAACCTGGGGCTCGATCCGGAGAAAGCGAAGGAGTTCCACGACGAGACACTTCCGGCGGAAGGCGCGAAGCTGGCACATTTCTGCTCGATGTGCGGCCCACATTTCTGCTCGATGAAGATCACGCAGGACGTCCGCGAGTTCGCGAAAGAGAAGGGACTGGATGACGAGAAAGCGCTGGCGGTGGGAATGAGCGAAAAGGCCCGCGAGTTTACCGAGAGCGGAGCCGAGATATACTCGAAGGACAAGAAACAGGGATAAAGGAGATGGAAGGGATGGGAAATTATTAATTGATAGTTGAGAATTGAAAATTAAAGATATTGCTTTGCTCCAGAGGAAAGCATGACCCTCGGTCGAGGTCTATGATGGAGACTCGGTCCGCACTAAAGTTCCAACCCTCAATTCTCAATTATCACTCATCAACCGGCCATCCCTTTCATCCCCTTCATCCCTGTTCCAACCCATGAAACAAATCCACATGGTCGACCTCGTCGGCCAGTACCAAAAGATAAAGCCCGAGGTCGACCGCGCGATCGAGGAAGTGATCAAGTCCGCCGCCTTCATCAATGGGCCGGCGGTGAAGCGCTTCCGGGTCGATCTGGAGAACTACCTCGGCGCTGAACACGTCATCCCGTGCGCCAACGGCACCGACGCGCTTCAGATCGCCCTGATGGCGCTAGGGCTCGAGCCCGGTGACGAGGTAATCGTCCCTTCCTTCACTTACGTCGCCACAGCCGAGGTCATCGCGCTCCTCCGTCTGAAACCCGTGATGGTCGATGTCGATCCGGACACGTTCAACGTCACGGCGGACATTATCGAGGCCGCAGTCACGCCCAACACGAAAGCCGTTGTTCCGGTCCATCTGTTCGGGCAGTCGTGCGATATGGAGCCGATAATGAAGGTCGCGGACAGGCACGTTATCAACGTCGTCGAGGACAACGCTCAGGCGATCGGCGCCGTGTACGCCTTCGGCGACGGCTCGAAGAAACACGCGGGGACGATCGGCGACATAGGGACGACATCGTTCTATCCGGCGAAGAACCTTGGCTGTTACGGCGACGGCGGCGCGATCTTCACGAACGACGATTCGCTGGCGGAGAAGATCCTTATGATCGCCAACCACGGGCAGTCCAGGACGTACTACCACGACGTGATCGGCGTGAATTCGAGGCTGGATTCGATACAGGCGGCGGTTCTGGACGTGAAGCTGAAATACCTGGACGAATACGCGGCCGCGAGGAACGCGGTCGCGGATCGGTATGATGAGGCGTTCGGATCGATCGAGGAACTTCAGACCCCGAAACGCCGGCCCAATTCGACGCACGTCTTCCACCAATACACGGTCCGGGTCCGCAACGGCCGCCGCGACGAGCTGAAGGAACACCTCACGGAAGAAGGAATTCCCTCGAGCATCTTCTACCCGCTTCCTCTGAACAAACAGGAGGCGTTCACGCCTTTCGTCGACCCGGACCTGGAACTGCCGGTGACGGAGCAGCTCTGCTCGGAAGTGTTGTCCCTGCCGATACATACGGAGATGGACGAGGAGACTGTGGACAAGATCATAACTTCGGTAGTAGGGTTCTTTTGAGGAGACGGGAGACCGGAGACGGGAGACCGGAAATGTGAAACGTAACACCGGAGAATTTCCGGACGCTGCAAGCACCAGAACAACTGGTTACCTCACTATTCAGACAACACAACCCAAGCCCCCACGGCTTGAAGGAGTAACTGCCAATGTCCTCACAATCATTCAAAGACCTCAGGGTCTGGCAAAAAGCCCACGAGCTAGTTCTCGAGATTTACAGGCTAAGCGATAACTTCCCTCGGCACGAACTATACTCGCTAACCTCACAGCTTCGCAGATCTGCGGTTTCCATTCCTGCAAACATCGCGGAAGGATACAAGAAATCCGGCCTGGCCGATAAAGCACGGTTCATGAACATCGCCCAGGGCTCGCTCGAAGAGACCAGATACTATCTGATCTTGGCGCAAGACCTGAAATACGGAAGTACGAACAAGCTAGAGTCGAAGATCGACGATGTCGGGCGTATGCTTTATGGATACGCGAAGACTATAAAAGACCGCATGCGCAATTGACGCATTTGTTTTGTTTCCGTCTTTCCGGTCTCCAGTTTCTGTTTGGGCGGGCACAAGTCCCGCCCTTACTTCTTCCCGGTCTCCCGTCTCCCGTCTCCCGTCTCCCTGGAGCAAACGCGCCTTACCCACTCGGGATTCCCCGCGTACCACTCGATCGTTCTCGCCAAACCCTCTTCCCAGCCGATCCTCGCCTTCCAACCCAGTTCCGTCTCGATCTTCTTCGGGTCGATCGCGTACCGCCGGTCGTGGCCGAGCCGGTCCTCGACAGGCCTGATCAGGCTGTGCGGCTTGCCCAGATGGTCGAGGATGCCCGTCACCACGTCGATGTTCTTCAAGGGGTTCCGCGCGCCTATGTTGTACGCCTCGCCGGGCCGGCCTTCCTCGTAAACGCGCAGGACCGCTTCGCAGTGGTCGGTGACGAAGATCCAATCGCGTACGTTCAGTCCGTCGCCGTACAGCGGAAGCGGCTCGTCCGAAAGCGCGTTCGAGATCATCAGCGGGATCAGCTTCTCGGGGAACTGGCGGTAGCCGTAATTATTGCCGCTGCGCGTGATGACCGTGTCGATGCCGAACGTCTCTCGGGCGGCCCGGACGAAATGTTCGGCGGCGGCCTTTGAGGCGGCGTACGGCGAATTGGGGGCAAGCAGGGAATCTTCGGTGAAGAAAGCGTCGTCGCGTTCCGGGAGGGTGCCCATCACTTCGTCGGTGGAGATCTGCACGAACCGGCCGGCACGTTTATACCGTGCGCAGTCGAGCAAGACCTGGGTCCCGAGGACGTTAGTGGTGACGAAATCGTCGGCGGATTCGATGGAGCGGTCGACGTGCGATTCGGCGGCGAAATTAAAAACGGATTCGACGCCTTCAGGCATCGCGTCCAGGACGGCGGCTTTGTCGCGTATGTCGCCGCGGAAGAAGGTATGTCGCTCGCTCTGGGAGTCCAGGCTGTCCGTGTCTTCGCCCGACCGGCCCGAGTGCTCACCGGGATCGACCAGACCTTCGAGATTCGCGAGATTGCCCGCGTAAGTGAGCGCGTCGAAGTTTACGACCCTCGCGTCCGGGTACTTATCGAGCAGGACCCGCACGAACTCGGAGCCTATGAACCCGGCCGCTCCTGTGACGAAAAAAGATTTCATAATAGAATTCAGAAGTCAGAAATCAGAGGTCAGAAGTCAGACGTCAGAATACAGGAGACACGAAATAGAATACAGAAGACCGGAGACTGGGTTAAGCCGCGCAGCGGCGACCTGCCTTTAGCCGTGGGTGGAGCGAAGCGAAACCCACGGTCCGGAGTGCCCAAATGAATCGAGCCGCGTAGCGGCGGCACGAACGTAGCGGGAGATTTTTACCACAGAGTACATAGAGAGCACGTAAAATTAAAGGGAGGGAGACAAAAGACCGCAAAGGGAACCCGGAGCGCAAGAGACTGGCAAAATTAAACCGCAGAGATCGCAGAGAGCGAGAGGGGGTAACTGCAGAGAATTTTTGGGTTTCGGGATAATGCTCCGCTCAATCACTCGCGGGGAAACTACACAGACGGATTGTTAGAGGAAGACTCTATAGCCAAATGCTTTAGATCATTTGGAAGCTAATTCTTAGTTTCGGACGCTTTGCAACGCGGTATCGCGTACCCAAATCCCCTTCGCGACCTTTGCGACCTTTGCGACCTTTGCGTTGAACCCCAAAATCTCCGCGTTCTCTGCGGTAAATATTCTTTGATCAATGCACATTAGACCCCTCAAACTCCCCGGCGCCTTCGAGATTCGCCCCGTTATCCACGGCGACTCCCGAGGGTATTTCTCCGAGACCTATCTGAAGACCACCTTCGAAGAGCACGGCCTTGTCACCGACTGGACCCAGGACAACCGCGCGATGTCCTCCCGGCTCCACACGCTCCGGGGGCTCCATTTCCAGACGGGCGAATTCGCGCAGACAAAGCTGGTCTCGGCGGCGGTCGGGCGGGTGCTGGACGTGATCGTGGACATCCGCGAGGGCTCTGAGACCTTAGGCCGATGGGACTCGCTGGAGATCGACGGCGACGCGTGCAATTCCATCTACGTCCCGAAGGGCTTCGCCCACGCCTATCTCACGCTCACCGAGACCGCTGTCGTCCAGTACAGGGTGGACGCTCCGTACGCTCCCGAGCACGAAGGCGGCATCCGCTGGAACGACCCGGACTTGGGCGTAGAATGGCCGACTGACGATCCGGTGCTCTCCAACCGCGACCTTACTCTTCCGCTTATGAAGGAGCTTTTTTAACCGCAGAGATCGCAGAGGGGAATTAGGGACGGTTAGGACGCGGCGGTGCTTCGATTGAGGAAAAGCTCGATAGACAGGTATCGAAACGGCACAGCTCATTCGCGAAGCGGCTTCAAGAAATTAGTGGCCGATACTTGGGCTAGACCTTTCATCACGCGGTCTCGCGTGCCTAAATTATCTCTGCGCTCTCTGCGATCTCTGTGGTTAATTCTCCCTTCCGGGGATTGACGTGAAAGCCTTCACAAGCAATCATTAAAAGCTTATGAAAGGAGTAGTACTCGCCGGAGGCCTCGGCACCCGGCTTCACCCCCTCACAAAGGTCACGAACAAGCACCTACTTCCGGTCTACGACCGGCCGATGATCTACTACCCGATCCGCACGCTGCTCAACGCCGGTATCGACGACATAATGATCGTGACCGGGGGGAATTCGGCGGGCGATTTCCTGAAGCTTCTCGGAAACGGCAAGGAATTCGGCCTGAAGCACCTGAATTACGCGTACCAGGAAGGCGAGGGCGGCATCGCCGACGCGCTCAGCCTGGTGGAGCATTTCGCGGACGAAGGCCCTGTTTGCGTCGTCCTCGGCGACAACATAATCGAGGGCAATATACGCCGCGCAGCGGACGATTACCGCGCTCAGGGAAAAGGAGCGAAGATCCTTCTGAAAAAGGTCCCGGACCCGCAGAGGTTCGGTGTCCCGGAGCTTGACGGCGATCGTGTGCTGAGGATCGAGGAAAAACCGGCGGCGCCGAAATCGGACTACGCAGTGATCGGCATTTATTTTTACGATCCGACGGTCTTCGACGTCATCGCGGGCCTCGAGCCCTCGGCGCGCGGCGAGCTCGAGATCACGGACGTGAACAACCACTACATCAACGAAGGGACGATGACGTGGAACGAGCACGAAGGCTGGTGGACCGACGCCGGCACATTCGAGAGCCTCCTCCGGGCGACCAACCTCGTGGCGGAAACAGGGGCGAACAACTTGTCTTTCGAGTCCACCGGGAAAGGTTCCTGATCTTCCGAATTCACGACCTGTTATTCCAATGAGTTTATTGGTACCGCCATACGGCGGTGAATTAAAAACATCTATCGACGTTCCCTGCGACAGGGATGAGCTCAAGCATTACGCCGCGGGCCTTCCCAGGCTGCAGCTCTCGTTAAGGAATATTTGCGACCTGGAGATCATCTCGATCGGAGGCTTCTCCCCGCTCGAACGCTTTATGGGCGAGGCCGATTATGAATCGACGCTCGAGAGGATGCGCCTCGCCGACGGGACGCTTTTCCCATTGCCGGTAACGCTTTCGATTGGAGAAGAGTTCCCGGTCGAAACCGCGAAGGACATCGTTCTCGCTGACCAGAACAACAACCTGCTGGCGGTGATGACCGTCGAGGAGATCTACTCCCCGGACCGCGAGCGCCAGGCGATGCTCGCATACGGGACCATCAACGCCCGACATCCGATCGTTGCAGAGATGCACACCTGGGGATCCCGAAATATCTCCGGGCCGCTGAAAGTGATCTCGCTTCCGAACCACCACGACTTCCTCGACCTCAGGCTAACGCCTACCCAGACGCGTGATCTGCTAGAGAAGATGGGTAATCCGAATGTCGTAGCCTTTCAGACGAGAAACCCCGTTCACCGCATCCACGAGGAAATGACAAAGCGGGCGATGGATGCGATCGAAGGCTCACTCCTCATCCATCCAGTGGTCGGTATGACCAAGCCGGGAGATATCGACCATTTCACGCGCGTCAGGAGTTACAGGGCGCTCGTAGAGCATCATTACGATCCCGACAGGACCGTCCTTTCCCTGCTTCCGCTGGCGATGAGGATGGCCGGACCGCGTGAGGCTCTTCTGCACGCGATAATCAGAAGAAATTACGGAGCGAATCACTTCATCGTCGGACGCGATCACGCGAGCCCCGGAAAGGACTCGAACGGCAATCCGTTTTACGGAGAGTTCGACGCTCACGACCTTCTCACCGAGCACAAGGACGAACTGGGCGTCAATCCGGTATTCTTCGAGGAGATGGTCTATCTGGCCGACGAGGGCCGATACGAAGAGAGGTCAAAGACCGTCGGCAAGAACACATTGTCGCTTTCAGGAACGCAGGTCCGCGAGGATTACCTCTACAAAGGAACGCTCCTGCCGCACTGGTTCACCCGGCCGGAGGTCGCGGAGATCCTCCAGCAGGCGCATCCGCCCCGTCACAAGCAGGGTTTTTGCATTTGGTTCACCGGCCTCAGCGGCTCCGGAAAATCGACAACGGCTCAGAACCTGATCACCAGGCTTTTCGAATACGGCCGGCCGGCGACATTGCTGGACGGGGACGTCGTCAGGACGCACCTCTCGAAAGGACTCGGTTTCAGCAAGGAAGACCGGGACACGAACATCCGAAGGATCGGATTTGTTGCTTCGGAGATCGTGCGTCACGGCGGCACCGTGATCTGCGCGGCGGTAAGCCCGTACAGATCGACCAGGAACGAGTGCCGCGCGATGGTCGGCGATGACAGGTTCATCGAGGTGTTCGTGGACACGCCTTTGGAGGTCTGTGAGCAAAGGGACGTGAAAGGGATGTACGAGCTCGCCCGTCAGGGAAAGCTCAAGAACTTCACGGGCATCGACGATCCGTATGAGGAGCCGGTCAATCCTGAGGTCACGATCGATACGGTCAAAGATTCCGCTTCGGAGAATGCGCGGAAGATCCTAAGCTATCTGGGATCTGCCGGGCTCATCAAGGTCGGACAGGACGAACGAGAAAACGCGGCAGAGGCGTAAAGTCATTAGGGGGCAGCCTTTTTCCGTGGCCGAGTTTAACTCTGCACTTTAACTTCTATGACCCCACTTCCTGAAAGACCTATAACCGTCATCAAGCCGAGCAAAGGCTGGGTTCCGGTCGATCTGCGGGACCTCTGGAGCTACCGGGACCTCTTCTACATTCTCGCCCTTCGGGACATCAAGGTCAGGTACAAGCAAACGTTGCTCGGAGTGGCCTGGGCCGTGATCCAGCCGCTAGCGACGATGATCATATTTACCGTGCTGTTCGGGCGGATCGCGAATATGCCGTCGGACGGTATTCCCTATCCGATATTCGCCTACGCGGGCTTGCTGCCGTGGACATTCTTTGCGAATGCGGTTACTAACAGCGGGAACAGCCTTGTCGGGAACACGGCGCTGATCACAAAGGTGTATTTTCCAAGGCTTCTGATACCGATGGCGACGGTAGCGGCAGGCCTCGTGGATTTCATGATCGCGTTCGGCATTTTGCTGATCCTGATGCTCCTGTACGGGGTTCCATTCACGCTCAACCTCGCGATACTTCCTTTTCTTCTGGTCCTTACGTCTTTGACGGCAGTCGGAGTGGGGCTATGGATGTCAGCGCTTAACGTAAAATACCGTGACGTGCGCCACGCCCTCCCGTTCCTGGTGCAGATCGGGATGTTCGTGACGCCGATCATCTATCCGCCGAGTGCGATCCCTGAGCAGTGGCGGTGGATCATCACACTGAATCCGCTAGCGGGACAGATTGAAGCCTACAGGGCCGCGATCGTAGGTCGGCCGTTCGATTGGCTCCCGCTGGGAGTATCTGTGGCGGTTACGGCGGCAATTCTGGTCTATTCGGCCTTCATGTTCAAGCGTATGGAGAGGCGCTTCGCGGACATTATCTGATGAGACCGATTATCAAGATCGAGAACATCGGGAAGCAGTACCGGATCGGCGGTCCGAAGCGGGAGCCATACGCTACGTTGAGAGAGTCGATCGTCGAGAAAGCCTCCGCACCGCTACGGGCGCTTCGTCGTCAGTCCGATTCCGAAGATGAGCTTTTCTGGGCGCTTAGGCACATAGACCTTGAGGTTGAGCAGGGAGAAGCGGTCGGAATTATCGGCAGGAACGGAGCGGGCAAGTCCACCCTGTTGAAGATACTTTCCCGGATCACCGAGCCGACCGAGGGCCGGGTGGATCTCTACGGCAGGATAGGGTCTCTCCTTGAAGTGGGGACGGGATTCCACCCTGAGCTGACCGGGCGTGAGAACATATTCCTCAACGGTGCGATCCTCGGAATGCGCCGTGAGGAGATCAAAAGGAAGTTCGACGAGATAGTCGATTTTGCGGGGATCGAAAAGTTCCTTGAGACCCCCGTGAAGAGGTACTCAAGCGGAATGTACGTTCGGCTCGCCTTCGCGGTGGCTGCGAACCTTGAACCGGAGATCCTTGTGGTCGACGAAGTGCTCGCCGTTGGTGATGCGGAATTCCAGAAGAAGTGCCTTGGAAAGATGAGCGACGTCGCCAGCCACGGACGGACGGTCCTGTTCGTAAGTCACAATATGGCGGCGGTGAAGAGCCTTTGCGGACGGACCGTATTGCTTGATAATGGCGAGGTGACCGCATCAGGCGGAACGGACGAGGTGATCTCCGCATATCTCAGCGGCGCCGGCGGCGTCGAGAACTTCATCGACTTCGGCGACTGCGGTTTCATTCACGAGGACATAAGAGTTAACAGCCTTGGAGTGAGGGCGGTCGGGAAAAACTTCAGCGATCCCATACTTCGAGATAATGATATTGAGGTGATCGCGCAGCTGGAGAACGGGGACACGGCCGGGCACGTTTATCACCTGACACTCAGGCTGAAAGGTGAGGACGGCACGTTCATTTTGGTAACATCGTCTTCGTCGTTCGATGAAGAACTTATCCGGCCTGGCAGTCAACAAGTCCGGATGTTGATACCCAAAAACTTCTTTAACCTCGGAACTTTTTACCTGGACCTTTTGCTGGTCGAGGATCACCGCAGAATAGTCGCAATACAGGATGACGCAGTGAGCTTTCTTGTGAACCCGGAGGAGAACCCGCTGGGACGCTGGATGGGAATAACAAGAGGATTCCTAAGGCCCACTTTTGATTGGGAGCGGATAGTCTGAGCGTATGTTCGGTTTCGGCGATTCGAAAAGAAAGATATTCTGTATCTCCTTTCAAAGGACGGGCACGACGTCGGTTGGGGAGTTTTTCGGGAGCTTTGGCTTCCGAGTTGCGACCTGGCCGGTTTCTAGAGCAAATAAATGGACGCTCAAGTGGTTTGAAGGAGACTACGAAAGCATATTCAATTCGAAGGACTTTCGCGATCATAATGTCTTTGAAGACGATCCCTGGTGGTGTCTGGATTTTTACAAAGTACTTTTCCACAGATTTCCTGCTTCGACTTTTGTTCACTTTACCCGTAATAGTGATGCCTGGTTTGACTCGATGATTCGACATTCAAACGGCAGGACTCTAGGCAATACTTATCGGCACGCCCGGATCTATCGCAGAGAGTCAGAATTTTACCGGAAATTCGGGTCAGGTAACTATAGTGACGATGAGATTGACAACCTGCTGGAGTTGAACGAGTCCCATCGGCGGCACTACATCGAGATCTATGAATCCAGGAATCGCGACATTCCGGATTTCTTCGATCGAAATGACCCGGGACGACTAATCAGCCTAAGGTTGGAAGATTCCCAGAAGTGGAAGAAGCTTGGTGGTTTTTTTGATCTGAAAGTGCCCGAAAATCTGGAAGTTCACGCCAATCGAAGCAAGTGATGGCAATTAACGTAACCAAGACTTTCCTTCCTCCCATTGAGGAGTACAAAAATTACCTTCAGACAGTTTGGCAGTCGCACTGGGTCACCAACAGGGGTGACCTTGTGAGGGAACTGGAAGAAAAGCTTAGAAAATATCTGGGCGTTTCCGACCTGCTTTGCGTCAACAACGGCACGATGGCGATCCAACTCGCGATCAGGGCCCTCGAGCTTTCCGGTGAGATCGTGACCACCCCGTTTTCTTACGTTGCGACGACAAGCAGTATCGTCTGGGAAAATTGCGAACCGGTGTTTGCTGATATAGACGAAGAAACGCTCACAATTGACCCTAACGCTGTCGAAGAAGCGATAAATGACAAGACGACTGCGATACTGGCGACTCACATTTTCGGCAATCCCTGCGATGTGGAGGCGATCGAGGACATCGCGAAGCAACACGGGCTGAAGGTCATCTACGACGCCGCCCATTGCTTCGGAGTGAGGTACAGGGGAGAGTCAATTCTGAATTGGGGGGATGTTTCGACGCTCAGCTTTCACGCCACCAAGCTCTTTCACACAGGCGAGGGCGGCGGCGTCGTCTGCCGAGATCCCGAGATATCGAAGCGCGTTTACTACATGCACAACTTCGGGCACAAGGGTCCCGAGGACTTTCAGGGGCTGGGCATCAACGGAAAGATGTCCGAACTTCAGGCGGCTATGGGGCTGGCTGTCCTGCCTCATATCGACGAGGTCATCGAAGGCCGCCGCGAGGTAACCGAGAGGTACGAGGAACTCTTGAGCTTCAAGAATTTCAGGAAGCCGACCATACGCGAAGGAACTGAGTGGAACTACGCCTACTATCCCGTGGTCTTCGAACGCCACGGGGACCTGGAGAACTGCGTCACCAGGCTGAATAAGCTTGATATCTTTCCGAGACGCTATTTTTACCCTTCTCTCGATTCCCTGCCGTATGTTTCCACGCGATCCGAACTCGCGGTTTCCAGCAGAGTTGCGGACAATATCCTTTGCCTGCCGCTGTTCCACGATCTCTCCGACGACGACCAGCGGCTGATCTGCCGGACCGTAAACGGTTAAAAGATGCCCTGATTGAAAGTTTAATTCCACAAGTCTCCGATCTGTTACTTCGCCATTGGCGCGAAAGCGCGATTGTCATTATTGCGAGTTGTGAATGCGGTCCGGACCCTAGGTCATCCTCGGGTTTTCACTTCGGAAATGATTGGTTGAGTGGAAGCCTTTGCGGCGCTTTGCGGCTTGGCGACTTTGCGGAAGCTCTTCCTATGCTCAACACGGAGCGGGGATGACTGATGCAAGCGGTCAGTTAATCCGTGCGAGATATCAACAAACACAGGATCGGCATTACCTGCATAGGCACAGGCGTGGGGCAGGCTGTCGTGAATTCCTGCCGGGTCTCTGCTATGCCTCTTGTCACGATAGGCATCGGCAGTATGTCAATGGCTTTCGGCCGCTTCGACTGCGACGAGACCGCCAAGGTGCCCGACATATATGCGGCGGACTACGCGGAACGCCTTGCGGGGGTCTGCCGCGATCACGGGGTCGACCTCCTGATCCCGACCCACGACGACGAGACTTTGCTTCTGGCGAAAGCGGCCCGGCTTTTCGAAAGCACTGGAACAAAACTCCTGGCTGCGGAGCCGGCCCTGCTCGAACTGTGCCGGGACAAACTCTTCGAAGGCCTGCCGGAGAATGTCGGAAAGCATTTCGTCGCCAGCCGCACCATCGAGGAGTTCAAAGCCGCACTCGCCGAGGGCAAGGCGGCGCTGCCCGCGATCGCGAAGCCGCGCAAAGGGTTTGCCTCCCGAGGCGTTCAAGTCCTTCTCGACGAAGACGATCTTCAAAGGGCACCCTTCGGGTCGGTCGTACAGGAGATCGCCGCGCCCGGAGCAGACGATCCCAACCGGGAAGAATTCAATAGGCTCCTTGCATCAGGACAAAATCCGCAGATCTCGGAGATCTCGCTACAGTTCGTTTTCGACCGCAGCGGAAGGCTCGCCGGAAGGATGGCGACCGTGAACAGGCTTACTTACGGTGTGCCGGTCGAGATAGTGCCAGTCGACTCGGAGGAGATCTGGGAACCTGCCAATGAAGTCGCCGGCCACCTCGGAAAGCTGAGCTGCCGCGGGCCGGTGAATCTTCAGGGAAGGCTTACTGACGAAGGATTGAAGTTGTTTGAACTCAATGCCCGGTTCACAGGGATCTCGGCGATCCGCGCGATGATGGGATTTAACGAAGTTGAGTACTGTATCGCCGACTGGCTCGATATCCCGAACAGGCCCAGGACGCTCGTGAGTTCGGCTTCGAAGATAGGTGTCCGGCAGATCGCCGACCGCGTCGTCCCCGCCTCCTCCGTTGAAAAAGCGTCGCCGATCGCCGACAAGGAAAGTAACCGCATCGTGCTGGTTACCGGCGGAACCGGATACCTAGGCCGACAGATCCTCGTTTTGCTCTCTGAAGAAGAGGGAACAGATACTTGGGTCTTCACACGCGACAGGGAGGCCGCGGACACTTCCGCCGTTCCGAAGGGTTGCGAAGTCTTCGATCTTGCCGATCTCCGTTCCGGAAAGCTGCCTCTGGGGATGGTCGATGCGCTTGTCCATTCGGCGTTTGCAAGGCCGTTCAAGGGAGCGGCCGAGATAGCGGCGAGCCTCAAGTTTACATTTGAGTTGTTCGATCTCGCCGCTGCGGCGGGAGTCCATCGGATCATCAACATCTCGTCACAGAGCGTTTACGGCGCAGCGCCGACGCCTTGGCGGGAGACCGACGCACCGGCCCCGGTCACTCCTTATGGCCAGGCGAAACTGGCGTCGGAGCTTTACCTTGGACGATTGAAACGCACCAATGCGTCGCTGGAAACGGTCTCGTTGCGGGTTTGTTCGATCACAGGCGGTACGAAGGGGCTGGTCCCCAACGAAGTCACGGCGGTGCTGGTCCGGCGGGTGATCGACGGCGAGCAGATCACGATCCAGGGCGGGGATCAGATGTTTGAGAGGATTGATGTCCGGGACGCGGCACGGGCAGTATGCGCGGTCTTGAAATTGCCGCCCTACTCTATCCCGGCCGTGCTCAATATTGGAACGGGAGCTCCCGTCAAACTCCTGGACCTTGCGTCAGTAGTTGTTGAACACGGCAGCAAACGGGGCCTTGTCGAGAACGGTGCGTTCGCTCTGGAGCCGGCGAACGAGGAGTTGACCCAGGAGCTTTGTGTCAAGAGACTAAGGGATGTGGCGGGATGGCGTCCTCGATTCACGCTCGCGGATACGGTCAAGAGCCTGTACGACCACCTTGAAGATGGCGGCTGAAGCCGCCAATTCTCACTCTGAACTTCGTTTAGAGGCTGTCTAAAAAGTCGCTTTGGACATTGATGCGGCCGGTTCTTAGAGGTTGACGGCAGGTTTGACGAACATCAATTGCCCCCGGCTGAAGCCGGGGGCAATTGATGTTGTCTACCTTTTGCATAACCGACGGTTCAGATCATTCCTACGATCCGAAGCAGGTCTTCTCAGACAGCCTCACGAGGTCCCCGGCAGATCAGGCCGCCGTTCCCAGCTTCGCCTCCTCAGTAAATCCATACTCGCCGTTGCCTGCATTCAGGCCCAGGATCTCACGCATCGTCGACGGCGCCATTATTTTCCGGTCGTTTGCAGAGGCGATCAAGTGGATCCGTTTCACAAGGTCAGAGTTACTGGCGAGTTTGGTTCTTGCGCTGTCATACCATATGTTGTCTTCGATCCCGACCCTCACGCCCCCGCCCATCGCGATCGCGATCGAGTTCATCGGGAGCTGGGCGTTTCCGATGCCTGCCAGGCCCCAAAATGTGTTTTCGGGCAGGTCATTAACGATCAATCCGGCGTGAAGCAGATCCGCCTGGGCGCAGGCGATGTTTCCGAGCAGAATGTTGCAGTAATACGGCGGAGTGACGAGCTTTTTCTGTATCAGGTATTTGGCGTAGTTGACCATCCCTGCGTCGAACGCCTCAAGTTCGGGCTTTATCCCCCTCTCTTTCATCCGGCCTGCCAGTTTCTGGATCATCTCCGGGGAGTTAACACTCGCCTCTTTGTTGAAGTTAAGGGAACTGAGTGTGAGGCTGCCCATATCGGGTTTCAGCGCGCCGTCGAGCTCGAGCGGCGCCGACCGCTTCTCGAATTCCTTGAAGTTCCTGCCGCTCAGGGAAACGCATATGACCAGGTCGGGAGCGTATTTCCTTATACCCTCGATCATCTTCGCGTAGATCTCGGGCTTGTAGGTCGGGGTCCCGTCTTCGTCCCGGGCGTGGATGTGCGCCATCGTTATCCCGAGTTCGTAGCATTCGTGAACGTCTTCGATCACCTCCTCCGGGGAAACGGGCACATGCGGGGTCATCTCCTTTGTCGGGATCATCCCTGTGGGCGCAAGATTTATCGATACTTCCGTATTGCTGTTCTTCATAATTACCTCTTCACTACTATGCCGGTTTCTTTGTGCTCCCGAATCTTCTTTGCCGGATACCCTATGTACTGGCTATGCGGCTCCGTGTCGCTCAGCAAAGTGCTTGCGGCACTCAAAAACGTTTCGTCCTCAACTGTCAGCCCATCGATCAATGTGCTTCCCACACCGAAGAAACATTGGTCTTTTACCGTGCAATTTCCCGAAACGGTACACGAGGGAGCAAAATAATTGTGGTCGCCGATCACGCAATCGTGGCTGATGTAAGTGTTGGATCGAAAGAAATTATTGTCTCCGACACGCGAAAATGAGTCTAAGATTACCCCGTCTGAAACGATGTTCCCTTCGCCAAGTACTACTTCTTCATTCACACGAGCTCCTGCAAACAGGTAGTTCGGGCAACGGTAGCCTTCATTCCTGATCCTATCAAAGATCTCTTTGCGGGCACGCATTCTTCGGTAACCTATGGCTACAAAAACACTGTTGCCGATCGCCGGATTCTTGCTTTGAAACTCTTCAAAGCAGAGAACGGGAAGGCCGAGGAGCTCGTCGGATTTCTTGTATTCCTCGTCGACGATGAATCCCTCAGGCTCGAACCTGTTTGATCCACGCATCGAGACCGCAAGCAGTTTTGCCAAAGCACCGGCGCCGTAAATAAACGAAGGCTCCTTACGTTTTGAGTTGAGCGTCACAATATATTAGTAAAAAAATCGGCCTTCGATCGAACACAAATAGGTCTACTAAATCACGCTCGATCTACTTTCTTCCGATCGGGGGTTCCTGAAACTGGACATTATCTATAAACCTGTTGTTCTCCGAATTTCTAAATGGACTGAACTTACCGTGAGAGTCGGTAATCGCCCAAGAACCCAATAGGATCTTGAGTCCTTATAAAGCTTGTCAACGTCCTATACCAGTCCCCAATGCATCTTGTATACTGGCGCATCCCCTTGATCAATCTCGTTCAAGAGATTAGCGTCAACAGTATCCCGCACTCAAATCTTTAAGTTTGGTTGATTAACGAAACGACTGTACGACAGAATAGAATAGACCTGAGGCCTGCCCTCACACGTGCAATTCCGAAGTTACATATTAGCCTCGAGGCTTGTACCTCGTTAGAATGTTTGCTATCAGAAATAGCTTGTTGGTCACCGCGAGTTCACCGCGAGCGATTCGGATTTTAGCAGTTGAGACTGCGACAAGGGGCGTTAACAGCATTGAGGCAGTTCTATTTGTTTCTATTACAACCGCTTTGGTGAGGTAGAACAAGTCAGAATTGGAGTGAGAGAAGAATGTTGGTTCTCGGAGCCGGAGGATTCGCCAGGGAACTCTTAGAAGTTCTTATTCAACTTGGGATCCGTGATGATCTTGTGTTTTTCGATGATCTAACCCGTGATAAGCCGGATCTCCTTTTTGGCAAGTATAAGGTGTTGCGGTCCGAGTCTGAACTGAGCAGGTTTTTTTCCGAAGAGAATCCCGACTTTGCAATCGCAGTCGGAGACCCATCCGCCAGGAAGTCTCTTTGCTCACTCGCTGAAGGCCTTGGCGGCAGGCCTAAGTCGGTGGTATCTCCACTAGCATCTGTTGGGGCGGTTGAAAACAGGATTGGTGATGGTTCATGTGTGTTAACGGGTGCCATAATTGAGTCCCATAACGAGATCGGGAAAGGAGTCCTGATTCACGTTGGGGCTTTCGTCAGCCACGACGTCACTGTTGGTAGTTTCACAGAAGTATCACCCCGAGCCACTTTGCTGGGAAAAGTGAGGGTGGGAGAAGAATGCAGGCTAGGTGCCGGATGTATCATTTTGCCTAGCGTTTCTATTGGAGACAGAGCGGTCGTTGGCGCGGGCGCGGTGGTTACCGCAGATGTTGAACCAGAATCTGTTGTAGCAGGTGTACCGGCTAAGCATTTGCCGGAAAAGTGTTGATCTGGCAACTGCATCGCAAGTTGAATTCGGCGGCACGACTATGAATTTCGAAGAGTTCCTGGAGAAGTATCAGAAGGTCGAAGTGAAAGAATTCCCGAATTCGGTTCCGCAAGGCGTTCTGGTCTCGGTCTGTCTCCAGACCTACCAGCACGCGCCGTTCATCCGCGAATGCCTGGACGGGATCCTGATGCAGGAAACCGATTTCGATTTCGAGATCCTGCTCGGTGAGGACGACTCCGCTGATGGAACCCGAGAGATCTGTTTTGAATACGCAAACCGGTATCCGGAGAAGATTCGGCTTTTTTTACACAGCCGCAGGAACAACATTAGCGCTAGAGGGAAGTCCACTGCACGGTTCAACCTCATTAACAATCTGTTCAATGCTCGAGGAGAGTTGATAGCTCTTTGTGAGGGAGACGACTACTGGATCGATCCTCAGAAACTGCAAAAGCAGACTGACTTCCTTCGTGCCAATCCCGACTTCGCTATCTGTGCGCACAGGCCGTTGGTTCTTGAAGACGGAGCCGAAACACCCGTTATTCTGGAAGGCCAGCGACCTGAAGTATCTGAATTCAAGGATCTTGCGCGGAATGGCAACTATCTTCCTACTCCGTCCGTTGTTTTCCGGAACCAGGTACCCGAGGAAGGCATTCCTGGGTACTTTCTCGAGACGGAAATACTCGACTGGCCGCTGCATCTTCAGAATTCTCGACAAGGAAAGATCAGATACCTGGATGAAGCGATGGCGGTGTACAGAAAGCACCCCGGTGGGATGTGGAGCGGAAAAGGTTTCCGAGAACATGCTGAAGGCATGTTACGGGTTATAGGTACGGTGTCATCTCACTTTGAAAAAGATGCAGAGCCCTACTTCAGTGAATACGCTGCGAAGCTCTTGTCCCAAAAGTGCCTGATCAAGTTTGCAGCCGGAGAATTCGATAGCTTCAATACCGACTTTCATCGTCTTCGCCCCAAGATTGGCTACCTTCCGCTGAGGACGACGACAGCATTAGTACTGAGAAGGCTGCTGTCAGCAGCGCCGGATGTGGCGGCCCTTTTTAACCGATTAAGGAATACATCCGGAAGACCTTCTTAAAGTCAGGAGTGCCCGTTCGCCAGTTAAGACTGACTCCTTATGCCTGAACATTTTCCGCAATTCTTCGTTTGGTCGTCGATGATAGCCTTCCGGAGGGAGTTTGGCAGCCGAATCTGGATGTGACCTGTTGTTTCCAGAAAATCCAGGTGCTGGTACTTTCTCATCCCAATTATGTGCGGTGGCGGCGCGAAGATCTTGCTGAAAAAAGTCCCGGACTTTCAGAGGTTCGGCGTCCAGGAGCTCGACGGCGCACGTGTGCTCAGTATCGAGGAAAACCCTTCGGACCCGAAGTCGGACTACGCAATGATCGGCATTTATTTTTACGTCGCTTCGGTCTTTAAGGTGATCTCCGGGCTTGATCCCTCGGCGCGCGGCGAGCTCGAGATCACGGACGTGAACAACCACTATATTAACGAAGGGACGATGACGTGGAACGAGCTCGAAGGCTGGTGGACCGGCGCCGGCACCTTCGAAAGCCTCCTCCGTGCGACGAACTTCGTGGTGGAGACGGGGGCTAACAAGCACTCGCTTGAAACCGCGTCGTCCCGCTCCTAGACGAAAATCTCCCACGACGGGCCACCGACTTGTCTAACCCAATAGATCCAGCACTGACAACCGCGACCCCGGAGGTTCCATCCACCGCAGGGCTGACCACGAAGGTCGTGAAAGGGAGCATCTGGACCCTTGCTGGACAGGTTGCGCCACTGCTTGTCTCGCTTGTGGCCACGCCATTTACGATCCGGCTGCTTGGGTCAGAGGCGTACGGCGTGCTGATATTGATCGGGCTTATTCCAATGTACTTTAGCTTTGCAGATTTTGGTATGAGCGTGGCCTCAACGAAGTTTGCCGCTTCTGCATTTGGCGAGGGTGATTCAAAAGGTGAAGCACAGATCGTAAGAACTGCGGGACTGATCGCTTTACTCTCCTCTTCGATTGTAGCAATTCCGTTGCTGCTCTTTTCGCAAAGGGTGATACAGGCATTCAAAGTCCCCGCGCAATTTGAGAATGAAGCGAGCATAGCGTTGAAACTAGCTTCTTTAGCGTTCGTACTAGGAGTCCTTTCTTCCGTCTTTAACTCGCCCATGCTCGCGCGACTTAGGATGGATCTTAACCAAGTAACTGTTTCCGTTCCAAAGATGCTGTTGGCTGGAATGACGCCAATCATTCTCTTCTTCGGGGGAGGAATAGTAGGGGCAGTCGGATGGTCTTTCCTGGTCGCACTTGTTGCATTGTTGGCAACGATTTACTTTTCTGGACGTTTACTGCCGGAACTGTTCCGGCGTGGAATTAGTCGAGAGCATTTCGCCCCCATTCTTCGCCTAGGTGGGGCGGTAATGATTGCAGCAACAGCTGGGCTGTTACTAGGAAACCTCGAGAAGCTGATTCTGACTAGATTCGTTTCAGTGAAAGCACTTGCTTTCTATACAGTCGCATTTGTATTTGCCAACACAGCAACTTTCTTTTCTCAAGCTATGTTGCAGTCCCTTGTACCTGCATTCTCTCAGCTCGCCACGCCTGAAAGGAAAGATCTCTTCAACAATCTTTACCAAATAACCTTAAGGATGACAATACTTTGGTCTCTTCCCGCTTTGGTATTCCTAATGGTTGTTGCAGAACCTTTCTTCACATTTTGGGCAGGGCCGGAATTTGGCCGACAGAGTACGGTCCCACTTTATCTCTTGCTCGTCGGACTGCAGTTCAGCCTGGTCTCGTTTGTTCCAGTTGCGTCCATATTTGGTTTTGGGCGTAATGACTTGCTGGCGAAACTGTATTGGGCAGAGCTCCCAATCTATACCATCCTATTGTTAGTGCTAGTGCCAAATTTTGGGATTATCGGAGCGGCCATATCTTGGAGCGGGAGAATGATGCTCGATTCACTAATCGTAATGTTCATTGCGAAAAGTGTGACGTCCGCGAACTTCCGAGCGGCTTCGCTCTTTCCGGCTCTTGCAATTGCACTCACTTCCCTTGCTCCACCTGTGTTTTACCTGATGTTGGTAGGAAGTAGGGGGCTCACTCTTATGGCGATCACACTGATCTCGCTTTTTTTGTACGCGACGGTAGTATGGAAGTGGCTGCTCACTTCTGACGAGCAGGTTTGGATCCATTCAAGAGTTTCAAGGTTTTTTAAATTCCGAAGTACTTGAGGATATAGGTGACCGTTTTGATCAGACACTTAAAAAAGAATGATACGGGGTGCGTATCGAAGGGGGCGCTCCCGGAGATTCTCGGAGAGACTGAGATACTGGTTCCGACAGGAGACATTGAGGCTTTGTCGGAGTTGATTGTGACAGTGTTAGGAGATACCCAGGATCATGAGCGTGTCCGTCAGTTTAATAGGGTCCGGGCGAAAGAGATATTCGGACTAGATTCTACGGTTGTGAAATACGCGGATCTTTATAATAGGGTGGTCGGATTACAAGCTACCGGAGGGCGCCCCTCTTGAGGATCAAACAAAACTTCAAGCTCTTTACCAGGCTTCCATTCGGCGTTGCGTTACGCGTTGTCGCACTCACCGCCTTGAGGCGTCTTCTCCGTCTCCCAGTCACTTTTTCCTATTCACAAGGTGGCGAGGATATCTTGCTTGGTTATTTCGTGTCTTTAGAAAGGGAAGGATTCTATGTAGATGTAGGTTGCAGTGACCCGATAAGATTCTCAAACACCTTTTCACTCTACACTTTGGGTTGGAATGGCATTAACATTGATGCGCATCAAGAGATGATAGCTAAATGTAAGAGTGTTAGACTCTTGGATAAATCTATTTGTGCAGCTGTCTCGGATGAAGAACGAGAGGTGGTCTTTCACAAAGCAGTCGATTCGAATGTAAGCACAATTGACGAAAGGAAGCTAGAGGAATGGAGGACGCATTTCGAATATCGTGAAGAAGATCGACAATTCGTGCGAACACGGACTCTGACCTCGATCCTAGATGAAGTGGTTGATGAGAACGTCAAAATTGATGTACTTGACATCGACGTTGAAGGTCATGATTTACAGGTGATCAAGGGTCTTGATTTTGAAAGATATCGACCGACGCTGATCCTGATGGAGTTTTATTCATTGGAAGATGCTTCTGATTCCGAAGCATGTACCCTGCTAAAGCAACATGGCTATAAGTTGGAAAATTATGCGTTTTTCACAGCGTTCTTTATTGACAAAAAATCTGTTGTTGACAAGAAGTGAGACGTTAGATGATTGCTTTCGCGCGAAAGGACTCAACCCCGGCACTTGTTAAATCAATCTTGCAAAACCCCCCGACACTTGCCCTCGCGCCGCATAAAGATCCCAACTCAAATTGCCCTAATGTTCTCGCCAAAGAATTCTAAAAAGGACAAACTAATTGAGGGGGCGGCAGTCTTCAAAAGAAGACTACCTAGAAATATCTTTCAAGGTGACAAGGAATTCTTCGAGGGAAATCTCACATACTCGACTTTCAACTGCTTGATCCGCAGTTTCAGAAAAGTGAAAGTAACCTCAGATTCGATAGCCTATAAGAATGGGTTTCTGATCCCCGAAACTCTTTACTCTGATGAGAACTACGTCTATTACCAAACACGTTACCCGATAAAGCAGTTCTTTTTTGCGCGGCGAAAGGCCCTTGATCCCAGGAACCGATACTTGCTGGCAACAGACTATTACTCCTCTGGACATTTCCACTGGTTGACTGAGGTGTTGCCAAGGCTTTTTGTTGCCAGGGAGTTCTTACGCGACGCGGTGGTTCTGTTGCCCGACACTACCTATATCAGGCAAGTAGGCATCCCGAGCATTGAAAGAATAGGGCTTAAGTGCAGGGACATAGCACTATTGCAGGAGGGATATCTCTACGAGATACCAGAACTGCTTCTTGTAACAAAACTAAGCAGAACTGGCCAATACCACGATGGGGTACTGAGGAGTATCAGGAGTGCCCTCGGTTCTAATCAAGAAGAGGGAACAAAGAGAATTTATGTGTCCCGTGAAAGGGCGGCTTTCAGAAAGGTCTTAAATGAAAGTGAACTGGTTCCAGTATTGCGATCCGCTGGATTTGAAGTGTTCCGTCCTGAGGAACTGTCATTTGACGATCAATTCGAGTTATTTTCCGGCAGTAAGACAATCATGGGAATTCACGGCGCCGGACTTACTAACTGCCTGTTTATGCCGCCGTCAGGACAAGTAGTGGAGTTCCGCTTAAACGAAACAAACGTTGGGTATTGGTTTCTTGCCGATGCGCTTGGGCACGATTATTACTACTTCAACGGAGTACCCGACTCGGGCCATACGGTAATTGGCAGAGGAAGCAATCTGACAATTCCCCCAAAGCTGTTAGAGGAGAAGGTACTGGAGCTACTCTAATGCAGACTGAGGGGTTACGACGAGGTCTACATTGCGAATTGTAATTGTCGATACGACGCTGAATGGAAAGGTTATTGGAGGAGCCCAAACCTTCTTGCCTGGGTTAATATCGGGGCTAATCTCGGCGCGAGACGAGATCGACTTGGTAACTGCTGGTTCACCTAACAACAAGGTTGCGGACGCGCTTGCGAATCCCGAGTTGAATCTGATCACTGACGTCATTGGTCGTTCAAAAATCGTTGAAGACGCCGCCCCTATACTTGCCTCCTGGGTCAACAAGTCTTCCCCTGATTTGTTTTTGATCTCTGTATCTCCGGACATTGGCTGGGTCACGCTCCCGCACCTTAACCCCTCGATAGCCACCGTCTCGATTGGACATACTGATTCTGAGACATTCTACCTTCCCGTAAGGCATTACAGGCCTTTTCTGACGCGGGCGATAGGCGTTAGCGAGCAGGTTTGCTCGAGTTTCGTCAATGATTGCAACCTGGATCCTGACAGCGTCGACTTCATTCCCTATGGTGTTGAGAGGCGCGAGGAAAAGCCACCCGAAAACGAAGAGGATATGCTGAAGCTTGTATACGTCGGCCGCCTTGAAGAGGAACAAAAGCGGGTTTCCGATATCGTCGCGATCGCAAAAAGGCTTTCGGATGCCGGCGTGGATTACAGGCTCTCGATAGTTGGCGACGGTGAGGAAATGCCGATGATGCGTCAGGAGCTTTCAAATGAGACCGCGAACGGAAAAGTAGTGTTTCACGGCTGGCTTGATGGTGATGCCGTGCGGGCCGAACTATGCTCGTCGGACGTCTTCCTCCTTACATCCGCGTACGAAGGATTCTGTATCTCGCTGATCGAGGCGCTGGCAAACGGGTGCTGTCCGATCGTGACAGATATCAGGAGCGGGAACAGCCAGTTGATCGAGAGCGGCGATAACGGTTTCATAGTGCCGATCGGCGATGTGGACGCTTTCGTTGAGAAGATCAGGTTTCTCGATAGGGACCGCATGGCGCTGATTCGAATGCGCGAGAAAGCGTGGGAAACCGGCAAGCAGTATGGGATTGACGGGATGGTCGAAAGGTATCGAGCCTGTTTTGAAAAAGCCGTCGAACAAGTCAAGATAGAGCCTAAAAACATCGATCCGGAGTATCCGCTGATGGAAACCTGCAGATCGCGGTATCCGATGTGGCTTAGAAAACTAAAGAAACGAGCGATATCAATAACGAAGTAAAATTGAAGAGAAGACAGTTTTATGAAAATCCTTGTAACAGGCTCGAGCGGCCTCATCGGTTCGGAGGCCGTGACATTTTTTGACGAGCGCGGCCACGAGGTTTTCGGCGCCGATAACAATATGCGCCGGGTGTTCTTCGGCGAACAGGGCGATACCACGTGGAACCTTGAGAGGCTGAAAAGCTCGACGCGAAACTTTAAGCACGCAGACCTGGACATACGCGACCGAGATGCCGTCTTCAAGCTTTTCGAGGACGAGAAATTCGACGCGGTCATCCATTGCGCGGCGCAGCCCTCGCACGACAAAGCCGCGCAAATCGCTTTGCTCGATTTTGATGTCAACGCCGTCGGTACGGTGAATCTTCTTGAGGCCGCCCGGCAGAGCTGTCCCGAATCCCCGTTTATCCACGTCAGCACGAACAAGGTTTACGGCGACAGCCCCAACGAACTGCCGATGGTCGAGCTCGAGACCCGCTGGGATTACGCCGATGAGGAAGACTACAACGGCATCACCGAGGAATGCCGTATAGACCGGACGCTTCACTCGCTATTCGGGGCCTCCAAAACCGCCGGCGACGTGATGGCGCAGGAGTATGGCAGGTACTTCAACATGCCGGTCGGGATCTTCCGCGGCGGTTGCCTTACGGGCCCTTCGCATTCCGGCGTGGAACTCCACGGGTTCTTGTCATATCTGGTGAAGCAGATCGTGACTGGCGGGCATTATACGATCTTCGGCTACAAGGGCAAGCAGGTTCGGGACCAGATCCACAGCTACGACGTTATCCGCGCCTTCGAGGAGTTCATCAAGGCTCCACGCGCGGGCGAGGTCTATAATCTTGGCGGAGGCCGCGAGAACAGCGCTTCACTGATCGAGTGCATAGAGATGGTCGAGAATATGACGGGCAAGAAGCTCGATTCGAGCTACTCCGAACAGAACAGGATCGGCGACCATATCTGTTACATCAGCGACCTGACCAAGCTGAAGACTCACTATCCGAACTGGGAGATCACGCGGGACCTGAACCGGATCTGCGAAGAGATCGTTGAAGCCGAGCAGTCCAAAGCGGTGGGTGCCTGATACTGGTAATTGGCGAGAGAGATGAGCAGTCCAGACAAAAGAGAATTACCAACCGTAACGGTCGTCACCCCCGCCTACAATCAGGCGGGGTTTCTGCGCGACACAATCGAAAGTGTTCTATCGCAGGACTATCCGAACATCGAGTACGTGGTGCTGGATGATGGCTCGACCGACGAGACGCCGGACATTCTTCGGGAGTACGGCGACCGGTTCGTCTGGGAAAGCCAAAGGAATATGGGCCAGACCGCCACCATCAATAAAGGGTGGCAGATGACCAAAGGGGAAATCATCACCTGGCTGAATTCGGACGACACATTCTACGATCCGACATCGGTACGGACAGGTGTTGAATACCTTCTTGAGAATCCCGAAGTGGGAATCGTTTTTGGGGATTCGATGTTTACTGAGGCGGACGGAACGGAAATCGAATGGACCCGGCCGGCAGATCATTTCACTTACGAGAGTTTTGTCGTAAATTGCGAAAATCTGATCTCGCAGCCTTCCGCCTTCATCCGGCGCGAAATTGTCGACAAGGTAGGCGACCTGGATCCGAAATACTACTACTTTATGGACTGGGACTTCTGGCTCAGGGCAGGGATCTATTACGGTATCGAACACATAGACGCAGTTCTCTCCACCTACCGGCTCCACGCGGAATCAAAGACAGTCGCGCAATCGAAGAAGGCCGCGCCGGAACTTGTCTACATGTACAAAAAGTACTTCGCAAGGGATGATATCCCCGAGGCGATCCGGCGCCGGGAAAAGGAGGCGATGATGAACATGTGCTTCACAAGCGGCAGTTATTACTTGAAGGGAGGCGACAAGGAGAATGCGGCCAGGATGGCCGCCGAAGCGTTCGGTTATCATCCGGCGGGAAGGTTCGATCCGGGTTCGATCCGTAAATACATTTATTGCCGCTTCGGGGAAAGCCCGATCTATCGTGGAGGCCGACGCATCCTGCGCGGCCGTTCAACCGGCGCGTGATCGTTCCGATGGAGGATGTTTCACGACAAGGCATCACCCTGGTCGTCCCTATGAGGGATGAAGAGGATTCGATCTGCGAACTGATCGACTCGATAAAGAGGCAGAGCCGAAGGCCGGATGAGGTGATCCTGGTTGACGGCGGCTCCACGGATCGCACGGTGGAAACGGCGAAGGAATGCATCGGCGAAGACGGTTCGTTCCGGATCCTCGAGATCGGGCCTGCGTCACCAGGGAGAGGTCGAAACGAGGGGATTGCGGTAGCGTCGAACGATTTGATCGCGCTGACGGATGCTGGCATTGCCCTTGAAACGAGATGGTTAGAGCATCTTGAGAGCAAAATAGAAGGCGGCAGCGGTACAAACTCAAACTCTCTGTGCTTTGTGGTCTACGGTGCTTATTCCCCCTGGATAAGGAATTTCTTTGATCTGGTCGCGACCTTTGCTTACGTTCCTCCACTTGAGAAAACCGGTATCCGTGGCAGGTCTATCGCTTCTTGCCTGATAAGTAAAGAAGTGTGGCGCGAAGTCGGAGGCTTCCCTGATCTTCGCGCGGCGGAAGATCTGTTCTTTATGGAGAAAGTTGAGGAGGCAGGTATTCAACACTGTTATGCACCGGATGCAGTAATCAGTTGGAGGCTGCGTCCGGACGTTGCGAGTACCTACCGGAAGTTTGAGATTTACTCGTTCCATAATGTGCTTGCCGGCCGGCAATGGGATTGGCACTTTGGCATTTTGCGTCAATATCTGCTTTTACTTCCTGTCCTTCTACTTGTGTTAATGCATTCGCCGTGGTGGTTAATGGTGCTGCCGGCGTGGATGCTTGCCAGAGCTGTAAAGCGAATTTCGGCTCATCGATCGGAATTCGGAGCGGTTTATCTTTTCAAACCCGCGTACGTCTTTGGCGTCGTCGGTTTGATTCTCTTGATCGATCTTGCGACCTTCGTTGGGTGGTGTAAAGCAGGATTCCGGCCGGGTTAAGGTGAATGATCCGCTCACTGTACATTTGCTATTTCGGGCTTCGAGAGCCGCTGGTGCAGACCCAGGTCCTGCCGTACCTGAAAGAGCTCGCGAAAGGCGGGGTCGGGGTGACCCTTCTTACCTTTGAACCGGATGCCGACGAAGGATGGGATGAGGAAAGTATCGAGGCTGAGAGGCGATCGCTGTCCGATGCCGGCATTGAATGGCGGCACCTTAAATATCATAAGCGCCCTTCCGTTCCGGCGACGCTCTACGACATCGCGGCGGGGGCGCTTTTCGCGAAGCGTCTGGTCCGGCGGAATGCGATCGACGTCGTCCACTGTCGAGCGCATATCCCGCTCGCGATGGGTTTGATCGCGAAGCGCCTGACCGGGGCGCATTTGATCTTCGATATACGCGGGTTTATGGCGGACGAGTATGCGGACGCGGGGATCTGGGAGGCCGGGTCTCTGCCTTTCCGCGCGGTCAAATGGCTGGAAGCCGCCGGTTTGCGCCGGGCGGATCAGATTGTCGTTCTCACCGTGAAAGCCAAGAGTTACCTGATCGGCGAAAGGGATGTTTCGGAAGAGAAGATCGAAGTCATCCCCTGTTGTGTCGCGTTCCCTGCCGAAGACCCGGGGATCGCAGGCTCGAAGCGCGATAGGTTCGAGCTGATCTATGCCGGTACCGTTTCGGGGCTTTACCTTTTGCCGGAAATGGCGGATCTGTTCGCGGAATTGAAAAGGTCGGAGCCGGACGCATTTTTTCGAGTCCTGACATTTGGCGGACGCGAGGCCGTGCAACGGGTGTTCAAAGAAAAGGGCGTCGAGAATTCCGATTACGCCGTAGAATCGGTGGCGCCGGACAGGGTAGCGGACACGGTCGCCCGGGCGCATCTCGCGATCTCGTTCCGGAAGCCGACCTTCGCTCAGATCGCTGCGTCCCCGACGAAGATCCCCGAGTATCTTTCGGCCGGCGTCCCTGTGATCACCAATTCCGGGATCGGCGACACGGATGAGTTCGTCAAGCGTCATCGCGTCGGTGTCGTCGTCGACGGGTTTGATCGGGAAACGCTGGCGGCTGCTGTCGTGGAAGCGCTCTTATTGGCGAAATCGGATGATATAGCGGAGCGTTGCCGCGAAGCCGCGTCCGACGGATATTCTATGGAGCTGGTAGGCGGGCCGCGCTACCGTTCGGTGTACGCAAAGATCGGGACCGAACCGGAGACAGGAAAGAAGAAGGTTTGAGGAACGTACTTATCACAGGCGGGGCCGGGTTCATCGGGTCGCATCTCGTCAGGCGTCTGCTCGGCGAGGGTTCGTGGCGCGTTTCGGTGGTCGACAACTTCTGCAGTTTCTACCCGCCCGAGTGCAAGCGCGAGAACATCCGCTATCTTGAGGACGACGAGCGCTTCACTCTCCACGAGGCGGACATACGCGACGCGGGTAAGCTCCGTGAGATTTTCGCGGAAGGGAACTTTGACGCGGTCGTCCATCTCGCGGCGCGCGCCGGAGTGAGGCCTTCGATCAAGATAC
>DATKCW010000016.1:0-39041 GCA_035513035.1 Aridibacter sp. | reverse complement strand
ACTGAGGACTGAGGACTGAGGACTGAGGACTGAGGACTGAGGACTGAGGACTGAGGACTGAGGACTGAGGACTGAGGACTGAGGACTGAGGACTGAGGAAGGCTGCCAGGCACTTGGGTACGTGTCAAGTCGGGTCTCAGTCCTCAGTCCTTTCATCTCAGTCCTTTGATTTCGTCTCTCCCTTTGGCACAATTGTCAGTTCCGGCAGATGACAAGCCGGACAACGGGGGACATTCAATGCAAGAGATCACAGCGACCGAGCTTAAAGAGAAGATGGACGCAGGCGAGGACATCGTGCTGATCGACGTACGGAATCAGGACGAATTCGCGTTCGCCAGGATCGAGGGAGCTAAGCTGATCCCTTTCGGCGAGGTGATGGCAAGGGCCGACGAGTTCGATTCCGACAAGGAAACGGTCGTGATGTGCCGCAGCGGTGTCCGCAGCGCGCGGGTGATCGAATTCCTTGAAAGCAGGGGCCGCGAGGGCAGTTTCTTCAATCTCGTCGGGGGCATCCTTGCCTGGTCGAACGAGGTCGATCCGACGGTCCCGAAGTACTGAAAAGATCTGTCAGACGGGTTCGTCGGTCTCAAGTATCAGTTCAGGACTGACCGACTCGATCTCCATTCCTTCTTCGGCCCTCACGATGCACGCGTAGGCCTTTTTCTCTTTTCCGTTCAGGGAAATAAGGACGCTGCAGTTGAGACAGTCGCCGTTCCAGCACAGGTCGGCGCGCGAGATCGACTCGATGAAAAGATACTGAAGGCACCGAAGGACCGTGTTGTTAGCAGGCACGCGGCACCTCGATCCGTTGACGGTAATATCGATCAGATGGTCGTATGGTTCGAACAGGTCGGGGTTCATGATCCTTGAGGCGGCCTGCCTTTACAATCGCCGGGCAGTTGCTAAACTAACATACTTGGGATAAAAAGTAGCGGATATGTCTTTAGTCATCTATACGAAACCCAATTGTCCCTACTGCGAACAGGCGCGGAGCTACTACTGGGAAAACGGGATCGAGTTCACGGAATACGACGCTCAAAACGACAAGAAACACCAAGAGGACATGCTTGAGATCTCGGGAGGCGACCTGGTTGTCCCCTGCATTGTCCGGGACGGGGAGCACGTGCAATCGGGCTGGGGCAATCCGCCTCACGGCTGAACTATCAGGATCTAGAAGTCGGCAGTTTGCCGGCTCAATTTATTTTGAGCTAAGAAGAAAAGTCGAGGGCCGGGCGGCAAGACTTCAAGCGAAGCGGCACGCCTGAACATACCGAGGTCCAATGACAGAACAGGGTATGGTTGGGTCAAGGATCCATCACTACGAAATAATTAAAAAACTCGGCGCAGGCGGTCAAGGGACAGTTTATCAGGCACTAGACACGAAACTGGACCGGAAGGTCGTCATCAAGGTACTCCCCCCGGAACTCACCGCAAGAACTGCCAACTTCAAGAGATTTGAGCGCGAGGCGCAACTGTGTTCCCAGCTTGACCACCCGAACATCTGCACGATCTACGATTTCCACGAAGACGACGGAACGTGCTATATCGCGATGCAGTACGTCAGCGGCAAGAACGTGCGCCAACTGGTGGACGGAAGGCCGCTTGAGATCAGGAGCGCCTTGCAGATAGCGATCCAGGTCTGCGACGCCCTCGCTTACGCGCACTCAAAGAACATAATCCACAGGGACATAAAGGCCGGTAACGTGATGGTCTCGGAAGCCGGCGTGGTGAAGATCCTGGACTTCGGGCTCGCGAAGCTTATGCAGGACGCCGAGCCGGTACACGTCAGAGGCGCTGACCGGAAAGAATTGACTGAGCTTGGCATTCCGTACGGCACGGCGACGTACGCCGCTCCTGAACAGGCAAAGGGAGAAAAGACCGACCATCGGGCGGACATCTTCTCGACGGGCGTCCTGCTTTACGAACTTCTGACCGGCATCTGGGCGTTCCAGGGCAAGACCGTGATCGATGTCCGGCATCAAGTCCTGTACGGGACGCCGGTCCCTCTGCAGGAGATGAGGCCGGATCCGGTGCCTCCGAGGCTGCAGGAGATCCTGGACAAGGCGCTTGCGAAGGACCCAAAGGACAGGTACAAGAAGATCGCGGTAATGCGCGACGATCTGAAAGAGGTCCTTCAGCAGATCACGGGGATCCCGATCGAGCACGCCGACCTAAGAAAACCCAGGCACCTTGATAACGACAGCCCCGTCAAACGGGCCTGGAACTGGCTTACCGGCAAATCCAGCGCGGATAGCTCAACCCAGACGACGCCTTCTTCGTCTCCGGTCCAGACCACGCCGACATACACGCCGGACACGACGCTTACTACAACCGGAAAGGAAAAGAAATCGGTCGCCATACTTCCCTTCAAGAACCTCAACAAAGATCCTTCGGCCGATTTCTACGAATTCGCTTTGGCGGACGCGGTGACCACGGAGCTCGCGAAACTGCGGTCGCTTGTTGTCAGGCCGAGTTCGGTCATCGCTAAGTATCAGGGCAAGGACTACGATGAGCGCGAGGCGGGGCGCGAGATGAGAGTCCACGCAGTGCTCTCGACCGGCTTTCTGACCTCGGGAGACAAGATGCGCGTGACGCCTCAGCTATTGGACGTCCAGACCGGAGAGATACTCTGGAGCGACCGCATAGATGCCGAGAATCACGACATTCTCGCGCTTCAGGACACGATCGCGAAGAGAATCCTCGACGGGCTCGCCCTCGAGCTTTCGGACCAGGAGCAGGAGGTGCTCGGAAGGCGCCCGACCGAAAACGCCGAGGCGTACGAAGAATACCTTCGCGGCCGGGACAATTTCGGGCGGTTCATCTTCCGCACGGTTTCTGAAGAGGACTGCGAGGCGGCGATCGAGAACTTCAAGCACGCGATCGAGCTCGATCCCGAGTTCGCCCTCGCCTACAGCGGTCTCGGTGCCTGTTACGCGAACCGGATCTTCAAGGGAATGGGTGAGGCCGAGGATTACACCTACGCCGAATCCGCGTTCAGCAAGGCGTTCAAGAACGATCCGAACGTTTCCGAAGCCCGGGTCCTGATGGTGATGATCTATATGGCGCGCGGCGAGAAGAAGAAGGCGCGCTCGGAGATCAAGCTGCTTGAGGAACAGTTCCCGAACGAGGCCCCTATTTACTTCGTCAAGGGCGTCATCCACAGGCTCGACGGCGAGTACGACGAATCACTGCAAGCGTATCAGAAACTCGTCAAGCTGGATCCGGCGGCAAGGGTAGTAGCAAGTTACAACCGCGCCAGGATCTACAACTATCGCCAGGAGTACGACAAGGCGCTAGAAGAGCTCGACAAGGGCGCTAAAGTGGAGCCGAACCACCCGATGATCAAGATCTTCCGTTCGGCGACGCTGTTCTATATGGGCGAGGTCGACGAGGCGATCGAGACGATGCGCGATGTGCTTACGAAGAATCCGAAGATGGAGGGCATCAAACCGCTTTTCGCGATCTTCCTCGCGCGTCACGGTGATCACGAGGAAGCCCGCACACAGCTGACAGCAGAAGCGCTCTCGATCTCGAAGGCCGACCACGACATGGCTTACTGGGTCGGCGCGACGTACGCGCTTCTGGGGGACAAAGACGAAGCGTTCAACTGGCTGAACCGCGCGATCAAGCTGGGCAACGAGAACCGGCCCCTCTACGAAACGGACAAAAGCCTGGACCCGCTTCGTGACGACGAGCGGTTCCAAGCTCTTCTCGAAAAATTGGAGCGGTGAACTTTCGGGCCGTTCAGGCCGAAACTTCCTTTTCTACCGTTATCATCTCCCTGACCTGCAGTTTCAGGTACTTCTCGAACTGACGGGCCTCATTGACGCCGCCGAATGAAAGCTCCTGCAGATTCGATTCGATCCTCTTCCTGTAATCCGACACGAGCGAGTCCGAAACACCGAGCTTGTCGGCTACCTCCAACTGGGTCCCTCCGTCGGAATTCAGATAGCAGTACCAGAGGATGTTGATCATCCGGTTGTACTGCTTCGCCTTTCCGCGCACAGAGTCTTTCAGGCAATCGAGAAAATGGTCGACGAATCCGGCGGCGGCCTCTTCGGCCTCGCGCCTCAAATAATCCTCTTCGGGCGTTTCCCTGGAATCCACGGGATCGAGGTCCATGTAACGGTCGTCGTCGGAATTGTTCGGCGCCGTGATCGGGACAAGGTAGATGTCCATCACGGGCAGTCTCGACATTACGAGACCGCGGATCGCCCGTATGTTAACCGGCGAATCAACCGCCTTGAAGACCTTGACGATCAGCTTCTCAAGCTCGGCATTGCTGATCACTATCTGGGCGTCGCCTGTGCAGCCGACCATCCGCGTGTCGCGTTCGTGGAACGAGACCTTCTTTACACGCTCTTCCATCTCCTGGTGGCTTCGGGTCTTCTTGCCGTCCTGCCAGTCAGCGAGGCCGAACACGCGTTCGGCGAGCCTTCGGTGGACCTCCGGATTTCCCGTATTGTCGAAGCGCTTGAATGTCTCGCTGGTCTGGATCAGGGTCGATATCCTGCGTGCGAGCCTGTAGGATTCGGGATGACGTTTGCGGAGCTGGGCGGTGAGAAGATTGGTGAGTTCGATCTGGCTGATCTCGGCCTCGATCTCCTGGTCCGTCATTTCCGTGTCCAGGTAATGCTGAAACCGCTCCTTGCTGAGAAGCGCGACGAAGAGCTCCTGTGTCATGTCGGAATAGACATTGTAACGGCCTTCCTCAACGAGGAATCCGGCTTTCTTCGAAGCGCGCACCAGAGGATGCGATGAGACTATGCGGTGGAGTTCCGTCCAGATCTGGTTGACGTCGGAAGTCTTCAGACTTTTGTTCCATTCTCCGACGTTGATCCGCTTGTTCCTTTTGAGAAACTTCTTCTTCGGCTTCCCGCCGGGTCCCGCCTTTTTCTTGTCAGAACTCATAGATACCTTCAGCTTTCCCGGATTGGTAGAACTGTGCGAGAGGGGACCGCCGCAACGAAACAGCTCTTGCCGTCTCTTCCCGAAAGAGGCAATTTACAGGTGTAACTCCGCCTTGCAATCTGTAGTTGCCGCAGTCACTCAAGGGTAGAAAAATCTTTTGATCGTGATCGCCGAGCCTGGCGTATTAGGTTGGGGTTCTTAGGAGACTTGCTTCTCTCCTGACCACATTTAAGATATTAACAGTTATCCCAGGTTTGGGCAACACTTTTTTATTTTGTTGAACGCTGTTGATTTCATTTCGATAAAGCTTTTGTTTCTTGAGTTTAATGAGCAGTAACGGCGTGAATCCTCTTCTCGGGACGCCGGATTCAGTCTCAGGTTGTGGAACCCGGAGGGGATTACTGATTTAGTTGGTTAGGCAGATTCAACAATAAAAGAAGCGCGTTTGCGGGGTTCGGAATTGCCCCGGAAGTCGCCCAAGTGTCCGGTATGTTCCACTACAGAGCGTCGGGATTCAAGAAGAGCGCCGACTGTCCCTCATCTGACCGTCTGCTCGCGTTCCGCCAAGGCAGGCTCGGCAATTTCGCTTCCGACATAGTCGGCAGGCACGTCGCGTCGTGCGATTTCTGTTCGGCGGAGCTCGAGTTCTACAGGAACTTCCCGGTGATCCCTGACGAAGAGGTCAAGCCCGATCTTATCCCTCGCCCTCTCTACGATCTCGCACAGGCGATTCTCACGAACCGCACGTCCGGGGTCAATGCCTTGAAAACGATGATCAGCGGCTCTAAAGATAAGGACTGACCCGCCCCTCCTGAAATGTATCCCGTTCGGCCGATGGTTTGGCTATTCGGTACTTTGCGGCATCGGTTCTTGGCGGGAGCCACAAGTGGTTGAATCAGGGCCTTAACGAAGAGACTGATGAAGCAGGAAGAGCTCTCGCAAAACCGCTAAGGCGCAGAGAACCAAGAGGGGACTCAGAAGCGATGGTAGCGAGACTGAAAGCTACTCCTTCCCGATGATCTTGTCGATCACCTCAGGAAACTCCCAGAACCCTGTCTTCCCGACGATCCATTCCGCGGCAGAAAGCGCCCCCGATGCGAAGCCCTCTCTGGAGCGGGCGGTGTGTTCAAGCGTGATCTGGTCGTAGGTGCCGTCGAAGCCCACGATATGAGTGCCGGGAATGTTGCCGGCGCGGGTGGAAGAAACGGAGAAGCCCGGCTCGATATGCTTTTCGACTATCGACTTCAGCTTAAGCGCGGTGCCCGACGGCGCATCGACTTTCCGCGAGTGGTGACGCTCTTCGATGAACGCCTCATAATCCTCGAAACTCGCCACCATCATCGCCGCGTGGTCGGCGATCCTGTAAAAGAGATTCACGCCGATCGAGAAGTTCGCGCCGTAGACGAACGCCGCCTGCCTCTCTTCCACGACCCCCCGGACCGCGTCAAGATCGCCGAGCCAGCCGGTAGTCCCTTCGACGAGCGGCACGCCTGCGATGGCGCAGGCCTCTGCGTTTCGCCTGACAGCTTCCTTGACCGAGAAATCGATCGCGGCGTCCGCCCCGCGAATTCGTTTCGAAAGATCCTCGGCATTGGACCGGTACGATTCCTCGTCGATAACGGAGGACACCTCGTGCTTCCTCTCACGGCCAAGCCGCTCGACGATCTTCCCCATCGCTCCGTAGCCGATGATTGCAATATTCATTCTGTTAGTTTAGCCACAGATTGAGGGGATGAACACATATAACCTAATTGAGCGCCTCTGACTCTGGAGTCAATGGGTACAAGACGAGACGCCTGACGTCAATCCTGGGCTTTCCGAAGTTTATCAAAAGGCAGATCGTGTATCCCGTCGCCCTAAGGTAATTGAGGCATTGTGCCGCATGAATCTTGTCGAGAGCATTCACGGCCTTCAGTTCGACAATTACCTTGTCTTCAACGATGACATCTGCGACGAAATCATCTACTACGTTGCCCTTGTACTCGACTTTTACGGCATACTGCTGTTCGACATCGAAGCCCTTCCCCCTGAATTCGATCGACAAAGCATTTTCGTAAACTTTCTCAAGGAAACCGACTCCGAGTGTATTTGCAACAGCGTAGGCCGAGCCGATGATCTTCTCGGTCAGGTTATTGAGACCTTCTGGGTCTTCGCCTTCGCCCATGATCGCTTTAATCAAGTCGGCACTTGAACTTTCGGACATTGTCATAACCACCTGTCGACAGGAGCCTGAGACAATATCTTCACAAGATGTTTAATGTCCTAAATCGTTCTAAACCATTCTGAATTGGACCGGTCCCAATGGCGGTACTCCTCAAACGCGGTCAGGAATCACGACCCAACGGAAACACGCCAAAAAATCTTCTGTGTTCATCCCTTCCATCTGAGGCTAACCTCCCGCCAGCAACCGAACAGCCAGGTCAGCATACAGTTCCACCGCCGTTTCAAGGTCCTCCTTCAGCACGTATTCGTGCGAGGTGTGAGCGTCCAGGATCGATCCGGGCCCGAGCAGGAGCGGCGTCCCCCAGTTCGTCAGCTGCGGGATGTCCGTCGTGAATCGCACGACCTTCTGCCTGAATCCATCCACCGCGAGCATCTTCACCGGCAGACTGCACGACATCGTCTCCAGCTCGCCGCGTCCTGCAACGGCCTCTTCCAGCTTCTCGATCACGGGCCCGTCGTCCGTCGCGAGCCTTATGTGCAGCCCCGCTTCGGCGAACGGCGCGACTACGTTTGTTTTCAGCCCGCCTCTTATCGTTCCGACGTTCAGGGTCGTTACGCCGAAAAAATCGTCCCCGGGCAATTCAGTTCGTCGTAAGTCGTGGAGGATCTCGACGATCTTGTCGATCGCCGAATCGCCCATCTCCGGATATGCCGAATGCGCCGCCTTGCCCTTCACTTTAAGAAGCATCCTTAGCGAGCCCTTCGAACCGATCCCCAGCTCGTTATCGGTCGGTTCGCCGTTGATCAGGTACCTGCATTTCGCGGCGACCGGAAGCGAGTTCGCGGCCTTCGATCCGAGCGACGATTCTTCTTCATCCACAGTGAACAGAAGCCCGATGCGTACCTCGCCTTCGCTCGTGAGGCGTTCGGCGGCCTCAATCTGCGCGGCGATTATCCCTTTCGCGTCGCACGAGCCGCGCCCGTAGATCTTCTCTTCGTCCTCTGTCGGCTCGATGAACGGAGGCACCGTATCCATATGGGTTGAGAGGAAGACCTCCGGCGAATCGGAAGCGGTCGCGATCACGTTCTTTCGTCCGTCGACGACTTCCTGAAGCTCGACCTCGTAACCGAGCGATGACAAATACTCGCCCAGAAACGCCCCCACCTCCTGCTCCTCCCCGGAAACGGATGGGATGGACATCAGTTTCTTTGTGAGTTCGAAAAGGTTCATTTGTCGGCCTTGTTTGAAAAGAAACGGCCGTGAAGCCGGCTTATGACCTCCCGGACGTATTCTTCCTTCACGACGAAGGTCAGGTTCACGCTCGACGCGCCGTGCGAGATCAGAGAGACATTTACGTCGTCGATCGTCGAGAAGATCTTCGACGCGAGGCCGGAAGAATCGCGCAGGCCTTCCCCGACGATGCAGACGACCGCGTATCCGTGCTCGACCTCGACGTCGCCGAGCCGTTTGAGTTCGGTCACGACTTTCTCCAGATACTCCGTGTTGTCAAGCGTCAAAGCGACGGACACCTCGGACGTTGAGATCACATCGATGACCGTCCGAAACCGCTCGAAGACCTGGAACAGCGCCGACATGAAGCCGTAGGAGCCGAGCATCCGCGCCGAAGAGATACGAAGTATCGTGATCCCCGTCTTGTGGGCGATGGACTTGATCCGGTTCTCGGAAACGCCGCTCTCGGCGAGCACCATCGTGCCGCGCTCTTCGGGCCAGTGCGAGTTGCAGACGCGGACCGGAATCCCGTGATCCACCGCCGGCTGGATGGTTTTCGGATGAAGCACTTTGGCGCCGAAGTACGCAAGCTCCGCCGCCTCGTTGTATGAAAGCACGTCGATCGTCGAAGCGTCCGCACAGATTCTCGGGTCGCAGGTCAAAACGCCGGTGACGTCGGTCCAGATCTGGATCTCGCGAGCATCGAGCGCCGCACCGACCAGCGCCGCGGAGTAGTCCGATCCTCCGCGCCCGAGCGTCGTCGTTTCCCCGCTCCGGTTCGCGGCGATAAAGCCTCCCATCACCGGTATCTCGCCCTGAAGTACAGAGCTTTCGAGGTCGCCGCGTACAAGTTCCTCCGTTTCTTCCCACAGAGGCTTTGCGGAACCGTACTCGTCGTCCGTGACGATAAGCCTTCGCGCGTCGACGTGCCTCGCGCTGATTCCCTTTGCTCTGAGGACCTCGGTGAGAAGCCTCGACGAAAGCTGTTCCCCGTAGGCGACGATCGCGTCCTTCAGCATCTGCAAAGGCAGCGAGCGCCTTTCGACGCGCATAAGCAGCGACGAGAGCTCTTCCTTCGCAAGCTTGAGCTCCGCACCGAACGCCTTCTGTCTTTGGTTGTCAAGAAGATCGGAAGACACGCCTTCGTGCCTCGTGAAGTGCACTCCGAGCGATGAGAATGCGGCGGCCGAGTCTCCCGATTTCGCGATCTCGAAGGCGTTGAGCAGCGCGTCCGTCACGCCGGCCATCGCGGAGGTCACCACGACTGCGCCGTTCATTTCGTCACGTTTCACGATCGAAGCCACGCGGGCGAACGCCTCCGGGTCTTTCACGGAGGTCCCGCCGAACTTCATTACTGTGGGTTTCTTTTTGTCCACGTTCGCGGCAGTTGCGGGCAAGATCAGCTCGCGGTGCTTTCCGCCCCGAGCCCCTCAAGCCGGCCAAAGGTCTTGTACGAAAGAAGCTCGACGTCTTTTGAGAGATACTCGTCCCTGACCGGCTCGTCGCCGAACAGATCGGTGGAGAGATATTTCTTGTTGCTGTCGCAGAAAACGGTCGCTACGACTGCCTCTTCTCCGAGCATTTCCAGCGCGCTAAGTGCGCCTATGAAGTTCGCCCCGGAAGAGATCCCGACCGCGAGTCCCAGGTCCGCGGCGAGTTTTTGCGCCATAAGGATCGCGTCGCCGTCGTGGACTGCGATGATGTCGTCGAGTTCGTCCAGATGGACGATCGCCGGAATGAACTCGTCTGAAATCCCCTGAATGCGGTGGCTGCCAACCTTGTACCCCGTGGTGAGCGTAGGCGATTCTGCTGGTTCAACGGGATAGAGCTTCACCGTCCCGCTCCTCTCTTTCAGGTATTTGCCCGTGCCCATTATGGTGCCGCCGGTCCCGACGCCCGCGACGAACGCATCCGGCTCGAGCCCGTGTTCGGCGAGCTGATGCCAGATCTCCGGACCGGTCGATCTGTAATGCGCTTCCGAGTTCGCCGTATTCGAGAACTGGTGCGGAAGAAAAACCGCATCGGCTTCGGATTCGAGCGCGTCGGCCCGTTCGATACAGCCGAGGAATCCTCCTTCGTCCTTCGAAACGAGCACGATATCTGCCCCGTAGCTCTTGATCAGAGCGATCCTCTCGCGGCTCATCCAGTCCGGCTTATGGATCACGACCTTGTGACCGAACACACGGCCCATCACGGAGAACGAGATGCCCGTGTTGCCGCTCGTGGCTTCGGCTATCACACAGCCTTCGGTGAGAGCGCCTGTCCTGTAGCCCGCCTTCAGAATGTGCAGTGCCATACGGTCCTTGATGCTCCCCGTGAGGTTCATATGTTCGGACTTCGCGAACACGCGGGCCTCCCTACCCCTGTACCTGAGGTCGATCTCAAGCAGGGGGGTGTTTCCGACCATCTGGTCAAGGACCGTTGTTCTTATTTTCTCGATCATCGGCTACCCGCAGAGAACGGCGCCGCCGTTTATGTTCAGGACCTCGCCGGTGATGTGCTGGGACCAGATCGAAAGAAGGAAGCAGATCGAAAGCGCAATGTCGTCTGCCAGCGCGATCCGCTTCAGGGGGATCGACTCGATCACGCTCCGCTTGTAGAGCTCGTCCTCGAATACCGGCCTGACCATCGCGGTCTCGATCCAGCCCGGCGCGACGCAGTTCACGCGTATCCTCGGGGCGAGCTCGGTCGCGAGACCCTTCGTGAAAGAGATCTGGCCTCCCTTCGAAGCCGCGTAATTCGTGTAGTTCGCTTCGCCCCTCTGGCCCGCCGTCGAAGAAACAAGTACTACCGAGGCGCCTTCGTTCTTTCTCAATGCCGGCACGCAGCATTTTGTCATCGCCCAGGCGGATTTCAGGTTCGTGTTCAGGACCTTGTTCCAGGTCTCTTCGGACATTTCCTCGATAGGCGCGCCTTCCCATATACCTGCGTTGAGGACAAGCATATTGATCCTCCCGAAATTCTCGAGCGCGGCGTCGGCGAGAGAACGCGCGCCGGCGAATTCGGAGACGTCCGCCTGCACGGCAATGGCATCGACGTTCTTTCGCTTGCAGAGCTCGACGACTTCGTCGGCCTGCTCTTCGCGGGAAAGGTAATTGACGACGACATTCGCGCCGCCTTCCGCGAGCCTGAGCGCGGTCGCCCTGCCGACACCCCGGCTGGCGCCCGTCACTATCGCCGTCCTGCCTTCGAAAAGGTCGCGCGGCAAGGCAACATACTTTCTGGTCATAACTTTGTCGATTACTGCAGATGTTATAAACTTTTGCCCGAAAAAACTCAAAGCTAACCGCCTTAGAATGCCGTCTTTACGGGCACTTTGGAGATTCCGATGACCGAATCCGCCGCACTCGACGAACAGAAGATCGCCTGGGAACCGACCGAGGAGGTCATCGCCCGTTCGAGGCTGAAGGAGTTCATCGACTCGATCGGCGTTTCGGGCTGGGACGAGCTGTACAGGCATTCGATCGACGATGTCGGGAAGTTTACCGAACAGGTCCTGGAGTTCCTGGACATCAAATTCGATCCGCCTTACGAGAAGGTTCTCGACACGTCGGAAGGAATCGAGTGGTCTAAGTGGTGCGTAGGCGGCGGCCTGAACATCACCGAGATGTGCCTCGACCGATGGGCAGATAAAAAGACCGCGAACCGCCCTGCGGTCGTCTTCGAAGGCGAGGAAGGCAAGGAAGAGACGATCCTTTACGGCGAGCTTATGCGGCAGGTCGAGTGGTGCGCATCGGGGCTGAAGCAAAACGGGATCGGTAAAGGCGACGCGGTCGGGATCCATCTGCCGATGATGGTTGAGACGGTCGTGGCGCTCCTCGCGATCAACCGGATCGGCGCCATCGCGGTGCCCGTCTTCAGCGGATACGGCGTTTCGGCGATCGAGGCGCGCCTAAACGCAGTAAAAGCTAAGGCTCTTTTCACATGCGACGGCTTCCCCCGGCGGGGAAAGAACGTGAACGCGCTCGGCATCGCGGTCGACGCGGTCGAGAGGTGCCCTTCGGTCGAGCGCGTCATCATCGTCAACCGGCTTACTGACCTGCCCGTATTCGCCAGTCCCGATCCGAAGTTCATCCACTACAAAAGCCTTGTGGACCTGTTCGGAAAGAAGAAACCGGAACTCGGCTCCGTCGAGAAAACCTCGGCGAACGACCCTCTGATCATCCTTTACACCTCGGGAACCACCGGCCGGCCGAAGGGCATCGCCCACGTGCACTGCGGATTTCCGATCAAAGCTGCGCAGGACATGGCGTTCGGGACCGATGTCGGCGAGGGGACCCGCATTTCGTGGGTTACGGATATCGGCTGGATGATGGGGCCCTGGCTGATATACGGCGCGCTCATCCTCGGAGGGACGATCGTGATCTACGACGGATCGCCCGACTATCCGGAACCCGACCGCATGTGGGACTTCTCTGCGAAGCACCGCGTGGAAATCCTCGGCATCTCGCCGACGCTCGTGAGATTGCTCTCGACTAAGGGCGACGACCTGCCGAAGAAGCACGACCTGTCGCACCTTCGGGCGTTCGCATCGACCGGAGAGCCCTGGAATCCGGGCCCCTGGCGGTGGCTTTTCGAAAAGGTCGGCGATTCGAGGCTGCCGATAATCAACTATTCCGGCGGAACGGAGATCTCGGGCGGAATATTGATGGGAAACTTCCTACTTCCTCAAAAGCCGGGCTCTTTTCCCGCTCCATGTCCCGGCATCTCGGCGGAGATCCTGGACGAAGAAGGCAAGCCGCTCGGCCCGGGAGAGGTCGGCGAGCTTGCGATCCTCGACACCTGGATCGGGATGGCGAGGGGCTTCTGGGAAGAAAAGGAAAGGTATCTCGAGACATACTGGAACCGTTTTCCGGGGATCTGGGTCCACGGCGATTTCGCGATGCGGGATCGTGACGGTCACTGGTATATTCTGGGCCGTTCGGACGACACTCTGAAGGTGGCGGGCAAGCGCGTGGGTCCGGCGGAGGTCGAAAGCCTCTTGGTCGGGGACGAGCGTGTCGCGGAAGCGGCGGTGATAGGCGTCCCGGACGAGATCAAGGGCACGGCGATGATCGCGTTTTGTGTCTTACGGGACGCGGGCGCCCGGAGCGCGGGCGTAGGGACCGCGGGCGTTGGGACCGCGGGCGACCCGCCCGCATCGTCTGCGTCAGCAGACGATGTCGAATCCTCCCTGAGATCCCTCATCGCCGCAGAGATGGGCAAGCCGCTCACGCCAAAACGGATCCACCTCGTCTCGGCGCTCCCAAAGACGCGCAACGCGAAGGTGATGCGGCGCGTGATCCGCTCGGCATACCTCGGGGAAGACCCGGGCGACCTCTCGGCACTCGAGAACCCTGCAGTCGTAGATGAGATCGGATCCCTGAGCTCTTGAAGTGAGATTGGACACAGATGGACACGGATGAGGATTCGATGGGATCCGCCCCTTCGCGACCTTTGCGTAGATCTTTGCGTCCTTTGCGGTTAAGTCTCTCGTGAGCGGCACGTCACATTATCGGGAAATCGAAACCGCAAAGATCGCAAAGGGCGCAAAATGACTCACCGAATTACAACCGGGAACGGGCGAACGCGGATCAGGAGGAAGGGAAAGACGTTGCCGTAAAGGTGAATATGTCCTTCTTCGCGACCTTTGTGTAAACCTCTGTGTCCTCTGTGGTTAGCCTTCTTTACGAAACTCAGCTCGTTGAAGAAATCAAAACCGCAAAGGCGCGAGGAGCGGCCGCGGAAGAACGCAGAAACCGCGGATTGAAGAAGAAACCGTAACTTTGGCCTCCTTCTCATCCGCGCAATCCGTGTAATCCGCGGCTAATGCGCTTTTCGACTCCCCTTCATCCCTGTTAACTCTCTTTCCGAAAAGCCTCGACCGCAGTCATCACCGCGTCGTCCGTGATCTGTATGTGCGGACCGAGCACGCGGTCGGCCGCCAGCGAGAAACCCTCATACTTCGATTTCGCGTATCCGTTCTTCACCTTCCAGAACTCCCGAGCGAAGCCTTCTTTTGCCTCGAAGTCCAGCAGGATCGATTCGAGGTCCGGCCGGCGGTGAGCTTCCTGATAGAAAAGCTCGATCTGATACAAGCGGCCCTCGAAGAAACTGAGGTAGATCGCGCGCACGCCCGCCAGCTTCCCTTTCGCGGGCTTCTTTATCCAGTTCTTGAAGAACGTCTCCTCGCCTTCCGTGTCGGCCTTCACTTTCAGTTCCGGCCTTGTCACCGAATTGACTTCCGAGAGGGTCATACCTAGTCTCAGGTTCAGCAAGGAAGGAGCCTCGGTCAGCGTGCACTCCTCCTGAGCGCTTGCCGGGGAAAAAAGGAAAAAGATGGAAAGGATAAACAGGGTTAGCCGCATATTCGCCGTGAATTATAAACTATGACCACCCCGCCAACCATCGGGAAGATCTCTGCCAAAGACCTCGGTTCGATCTGCCGGGCACTCGCCTCCGCGGATCCTTCGATCGGAAAGGCCTACGAACTCTACGGAGCGCCGCCACTTTGGGCGCGCGATCCTTCGTTCGCCACGCTGATCCAGATCATCCTCGAACAGCAGGTCTCGCTCGCGTCCGCCAGGGCGGCATACGAGAAACTGATCGAAAAAGTCGGCGAGATAACGCCCGGGAAGGTTCTCGCACTTTCGGACGAGGAAATGAAGGCCGCGTATTTTTCTCGCCAGAAGGCCGTTTACGCCCGCGAGCTCTCAAGAGCCGTGATCGAACGGGATCTCGTGATCGAAGAACTCCACATCCTTTCCGATGAAGGTGTTCGAGAGTCGTTGATGAAGGTGAAAGGGATCGGCCGCTGGACCTCGGACATTTTCCTCCTGATGTGCCTGCTCCGGCCCGACGTAATGCCCGTCGGCGACATCGCGCTTCACCAGGCGTGGAAGGATCTTGCGGGGCTCGAACGGAGGCCCGCATCCGCCGAATTCCCCTCGATCGCCGAACGCTGGCGGCCTTACCGCTCGGTCGCGGCGCGCCTGCTCTGGCATTACTATCTTTCGGAGAGGAGAAGGACCTAAAAAGGTCCCTCGATGACCCTTCGCCTGACCGGCGAAGAAAGCACGATCGAGGTGGTGGTTATGCCGTACGGCGTCAGCTTGTCGATCAGCATCTGCAGATGCTCGACCGATTCCACCGCGACCTTCATTATGAAGGAATCCCCGCCGGTTCCGCGATGGCATTCGAGCACTTCCGGCGAAACCTTCGCGACCTCGACTATATGGCTGTAATCGACGCCTGTGATGCTCATGCGGATAAAGCAGGTGACCGGAAGTCCGACCTTCGAAAGATCGAGTTCGACGCGATAGCCGGTGATGACGCCTGCGTCCTCCAGCTTGTGTACGCGCTCGATGACAGCGGGTGTCGTCAGGCCCACCCGGCGGCCCATTTCCGCATAGCTTGTTCTCGCATCCTTTTGAAGCACTCTCAGCAGTTTCCAATCGATCTCGTCAAGCATTTTATTTTGTAAAGTCAGGCGATAGGGAAAACTTATAAAGTAAGTTTAGCACGACCCAAAACCTTATCAATGCCATTCAGCGAGACACCGGAATCCGATAAGATATAATGTTGTCGCTCTCCCCCGATCTTTACCTTTATTACGACAGCAAGGAGAACACTTGATGCTGACTGATTCCATTCCCTCCATCGAAAGCCCGGTCGAAGTCCGCAACTTCGAGGTAGCCGATGAAGACCTGCCCGCGTTTGTGGACATGCCCTTCGAAGATATCGAGGAACTCCCGCTCGAACATCCCGGCGCAAAAGACGCCGAGTACAGGAAACGCAGAGACTACATCGCCAGCCTCTCAAAGAACTTCCGCGAGACCGGAGTGATCACCGATGTCGAGTACACGGAAGAAGAGCAGGGCGTCTGGCGGTTCGTCGCGGAGGAACTGGAAGAGCTTCACCGGAAGCACGCGTCTCCTTTCTATCTGAAGGCGAAGAAGAATCTTGGCATTAGCAACGAACAGATCCCGCAGCTTTCGGAGATGAACCGAAGTTTGGGCGAACTGACGGGGTTCCGCCTGGCGCCGATAGAAGGGCTGGTGAACACACGGGCGTTCCTCAGCTGGCTTTCGTGGAGGACGATGCTCTCCACGCAGTACATACGCCACCATTCGAAGCCCGGCTACACACCGGAGCCGGACATCGTCCACGAGGCGATGGGCCACATCCCTATGTTCACGAACCAGGCGTTCGCGGATTATTCGCAGTTCATTGGCCACGGCGCGCGGCTGGCGACCGATGAACAGATAGAACAGCTCGGTCGGCTTTACTGGTTCACGGTCGAGTTCGGGCTGGTAGAGGCGGAAGGCGAGATCAAGGCGTACGGCGCGGGCGTACTTTCTTCGTTCAAGGAGATGGAGCACGCGTTCTCAAGCGATGTCGAGCTGAGAGAGTTCGACCTCGAGACGGTGATCAACCACGATTACACCTACTCCGACATCCAGCCTGTCTTATACGTGGTCCCCTCTTACCAGTTCCTGAAGGACGAAACGAGGCGGTTTATCGAGACGTTTGGATCGTGAATAGTGAATCGTAAATCGTGAATAGTAGGGGCAGGACCTGTGCCTGCCCGTGAGCGAAGCGAACAGCACTTGAGGTCGCAGTCTGCGACCTCAAGAACATGAAACGTCTAGTCTCAATTCTCCACAGTTGACGACTAGATAGTTGACAATAAGAAAGGCAGTTTTTGGTGTTGCAATGCAACAACCTCACAACCACAATTATGCCGAAAAAGCAGATAGAGGATCGATTCGACGCGGAATCGATTGCGCGTGATATACGTGACAAGATCTTTGAGATACGGAATGAGAAAGTGATGCTGGACAGTGACCTGGCTGAGCTCTATGGCGTGAGTACGAGAGTTTTCAACCAAAGCGTGCGCAGAAACGCCGACCGGTTCCCCGATGATTTCAGATTTCAGTTAACAAAAACCGAGTGGGCCAGCTTGAGGTCACAAATTGTGACCTCAAGCTCAGAACACGGTGGAAGGCGCTACCGCCCTTATGTTTTCACCGAACAGGGAGTGGCTATGCTCTCCGGCGTTCTGAACAGTGAACGCGCTATCCAGGTAAACATTGGGATAATGCGTGCGTTCGTTGAAGTGAGACGAATGGCCTCAGCGTACAATGAGATCGAACAAAGGCTATTGGCCCTGGAGAAAGAGATCGGAAGGCACAATGAACATTTCCGTAAAGTCTTCTCGGCAATACGGTTATTGATGAAACCTCCTGATAAAACGATTAAGCGGATAGGATTTATAGACGAGGGGGATAGCTGAGATTTGTAGAGGGTCGCATTCCTTGATGATATCCTCTTCATCTGTGTCCATCTGTGGCTAAAATTGTTTAAGAGAAGAACTATGTCAGAAGAGAACCCATTAGGACTAAAGAAGATACATCACGTCGAATTTTTCGTCGGCAACGCAAAACAGGCGGAGTTCTATTACCGCAACGCGTTCGGATTTTCCAGGCTCGCTTATTCCGGGCTTGAGACGAAGAACCGCGATACGACGTCGTACGTCCTGCGCCAGAACCGCGTGAACTTTGTTTTCACCACGCCTCTGACCGACGATCATCCCGCCGCCGAGCACATAAAGATCCACGGCGACGGCGTGCGCGACATCGCGTTCCAGGTCGAGGACGCGGATCTCGCATTCAACGAGGCGGTGAAGCGCGGCGCAAGAGTGGCGATCGAACCGCACGACTGGAAGGACGAGAACGGCTCGGTGCGCCGCGCGGCGATCCACACCTACGGAGACACGATCCACTCGCTCATCTCGTACAACACCAAGAACAACGGCCACAACTACTCGGGCCCGTTCCTGCCGGGATTCACAGAGCAGAACGTCGCGGGCGACGAGGTCGGGATCCAGATCGTGGACCACATCGTGGGAAACGTCGAGCTCGGCAAGATGAATCACTGGTGCGATTTTTACAGCGAGGTGATGGGCTTCGAGCGCTACATCACGTTCGACGACAAGGACATCTCGACCGAGTATTCGGCGCTTATGTCGATCGTGATGTCGGACGGCGGACACAATATCAAGTTCCCGATCAACGAGCCGGCGGAAGGAAAGGGCGGCAAGAGCCAGATCCAGGAGTACATCGATTACTACAAATCGGCGGGCGTCCAGCACGTAGCTCTGCTATGCAAGGACATTCGGCACACGGTCGAGAAGCTCCAGCACAACGGGGTCGAGTTCCTGCGGGTTCCGGACACGTATTACGACGAGATCCCGGAGCGCGTAGGCGAGATCGATGAAAGCATAGAGGACCTGAAGAGGCTGGGCATCCTCGTCGACCGCGATCCGGAGGGATATCTGCTTCAGATCTTCACTAAACCGGTCGAGGACCGTCCGACGGTGTTCTACGAGATCCTTCAGAGGAAGGGCTGCAAGGGCTTCGGCAAGGGGAATTTCAAGGCTCTGTTCGTTTCGATCGAGGAAGAGCAGCGGCGCCGCGGGAATTTGTAGGAGTTTAGCCACGGATTACACGGATTTCACTGATTGCTGCTTGCGAGTTTCGGCGAGGAAGTGTTTCTTGAACGGAATTCGGCACGACTGAAGGAGCTAGATTCCTGCAATTCGTGTAATTAGTGGCTGATCCTTCTTGAAATCCGCGTATTCCGCGTAATCCGTGGCCTAAGGCCTTCGCAAGTTTACAGTCCGAATAGTGCCCGGATGAATGCTTGCCTTGAAAACTTTGGTTTGAAAACTAATGAAAAGACTCGCCCTATTGCCAACACTAATGCTGACCGTATCTTTCCTATGTTTCGGTCAGGATAAAGATGAAAATAGGCCAAAGTTTGATTTACTTAAGTTCGAGTTTGAAAAGGAGTGCGGGAGTCCTCTGACGGAAAGCAATCTCTTCGCGCACAGAGAAGGTAGGATCGTCGCAGTCAACAGTGCGAACGAAGTCACATTCGAGGCGCTTGCACAAACAACCTACAAAGGAAGTAGGCCGAAGGGTACGTTCATAGTGAAACTGGCAGGCATCTGGGGCAGAACGAATGAGTCTGCACTGAAGAAGTTTTTGACCGACACACTCCTCGGAAAAGAAGTAGAGATTGTTGGGAACACTGAGGCTGAAGGAGACAAGAGTTTCTACGGCATCATTCGCGGAGGCGGACTTGGGGACGTGAATAGACATTTGCTTGAGACCGGCATGGCAAGGTTCAAGCGGCCGCCCTATGCGAGTGTCTGGAGGTACAACCTCTGCGTTTACGAACAGGTAGCGAAGCAAGCAGAAGCAGCGAAACTGGGAATCTGGGAGAGATAACTCTGACACTGATTTTCGTGAATCCCCTTTACCCCCTTCATCCCTGTTAAATCCAAATATGGCTGATTATCAAACAGGTTTCGGCAACGAGTTCGCCACCGAGGCCGTCGAGGGCGCGCTTCCCGTAGGCCGCAACTCGCCCCAGAAAGCGCCCCTCGGCCTGTACGCCGAGCAGTTCTCCGGCACTGCGTTCACCGTCCCGCGCGCTTTCAACAAACGGACCTGGAAATACCGCATACGCCCGTCCGTGATGCACGAGCCCTTCGAGCGCATCGGCAACGGCAATCTCCGCGCGGCGTTCGATGAGGCCGAGGCGACGCCGAACCAGCTCCGATGGAACCCTTTCCCGATCCCCGAAGAGGCAGCCGATTTCGTCGACGGCCTGAACACCATCGCCGGAAACGGCAGTTCCTTTTCGCAGTCCGGGATCGCAGTGCACATCTTCGCCGCGAACCGCGATATGAAGGACCGGTTCTTCTTCAACTCGGACGGCGAGATGCTGATCGTCGCCGAGATGAACACCGTGCGGATCCTGACCGAGATGGGAATCGTCGAAATCGGCCCCGGAGACATCGCGGTGATTCCGCGCGGTTTGAAATTCCGCGTCGAGCTGCCCGAAGGAGTCGCGCGCGGCTACATTTGCGAGAACTTTGGAGCGCATTTCAGGCTTCCCGACCTGGGCCCGATCGGTGCGAACGGACTCGCGAATCCGAGGGACTTTGAAACGCCGGTTGCCTGGTTCGAAGACCGCGAGGGCGACTTCGAGCTCGTAAACAAGTTCGGAGGGAACCTATGGTCGGCAAAGCTGGGACATTCGCCGCTCGACGTCGTCGGATGGCACGGCAACTACGCTCCTTACCGATACGATCTGCGCCGCTTCAATACGATCGGTTCCATATCTTTCGACCATCCCGATCCGTCGATCTTCACCGTGATGACCTCGCCTTCGGGCGAAGCCGGCGTCGCGAACTGCGACTTCGTCATCTTCCCGGAGCGCTGGCTTGTGATGGAGGACACGTTCCGCCCGCCCTGGTATCACCGCAACTTTATGAGCGAGTACATGGGCCTGGTTTACGGACAGTACGACGCGAAGGAAGAGGGCTTCGTCCCCGGCGGCGGATCGCTCCACATCCAGATGTCCGCTCACGGACCGGACCTGGACGCGTTCGAAAAGGCCTCGAATGCCGATCTCGAACCGCAGAAGCTCTCCGGCACGTTGGCGTTCATGTTCGAGTCGCGATATATCATCAGCCCGACGAAATTCGCGCTCGATTCCGACTCGCTTCAGAAGGAGTATTTCGAGGTTTGGCAGGGACTTAAGAAGAACTTTGAGGGCTGATTTCTCCGCAGCTTCAGATCCCGGCACGACCGTCCGCACCGGGATTTTCTATGGGCCCGGGCTCCTTTGAATCTCAAAGGCCTTTCAACTAGTATCTAGCCTTGATCGGACCTTCCCCAAAATGAGCGAACAGGTAAAAGAATCGATACGCGTCCTGCTTTCGGGAGCGATTGACTACGCGGGGCTTTTCCCGCCCGCAGGGCTTTCGATGGCCGATTCGGTCATAAACTACGCGACTTACCGGAACAGCAACTACCGATGGATGCTCGGGCGTTTCGTGTGCCCCGTCAAAAGGCTCGACGAATTCTCCGAAAGCGCCCGCGATTTCTTTCCCCGCGAAAAGGGAGACGAATGGAGGATAAGCGCTTTGGCGACCGACAACCTGAACGAGACCGCGGACGTGATCGAGGCGTTTAACGAGAAATTCGCGGGGAAAGCGCGCATCGACGCTCTCGAACTTAAGGCATCTTCCGAATTGGAGATCGAAGCGGCGGCCAAGGCGATTCCGGCGAACCTTACGAATTATTTCGAATTGCCGCTCGACGATTCGCTCTCTGAAACCGTTTCCGCGCTCGCTGTGAACGGTCAGAGGGCGAAGATAAGGACCGGAGGCGTCACGTCCGATCTGATCCCTTCGGCGAACGACGTGATTCGATTCATAAGAACCTGCCTCGCCGCGAACACGCCGTTCAAGGCGACCGCCGGGCTCCATCATCCGATACGCTGTTTCAAGCCTCTGACATACGAGCCCGACAGCCCGAGCGGCACGATGCACGGCTTCCTCAACGTCTTTCTCGCGACCGGATACGCACGCGAAGGCTATCGCCCGGAGATGCTGGAGCAGGTGATGGAGGAAGAGTTCGAGGAAGTGTTCGAGTTCACTGACAACGAGGCCGTCTGGCAGAAGGAGTACGTGCTGACGGTGTACCAGATCGAGGCGTTGAGGGCGAAGGGGATCAACGCGTTCGGCTCGTGTTCGTTCGACGAACCGATCGCGGACCTGCAGGAATTGGGGATCTTGTAGCGAATCGCTTTGCTCGTTAATCGTGAATAGTAAATCGTGAATGGATCGACAACTCCGTGTAGTGATCAACTGCTTCCGTCTTGGACTTGATAACGCGAAGAAACTGCGTCGCTTCACTCCAAATCACTCTATTCACTATTTACGATTTACGATTCACGCATTGCTTACCGCTCACTGCTATCTGACCTATGATCAACGAAACACACGACGCAAACCTTAGTTCCTGGATCGATTCCGCCAACGATCCTGCGACAGATTTCCCGATCCAGAACCTGCCTTACGTCTATTTCGACCGTTCGGGGGCCGACGGTGACGGCGGGATCGGCGTCCTGATCGGAGATCAGGTCCTCGACCTGACGCGCTGCCGCGAGGACGGCCTGTTCGCTTCGGAGGAACTCGCCGATGTCGCCTGGACGCTTCAGAAAGGCGCCGCGGTAAGCAACTTGTTCGACATCGAGCCGGAAACGCTGTCCGTATTCCGCAGGCGGCTCGTGGCGATTCTTAGCGAAGACTGCGACGAAGAAACTAAAGAGATCGTCGAAAAAAACATCGTCGCCGTGCCGCACGTCCGGTTCGACATCCCTTGCGAGATCGGCGACTACACCGATTTCTACTGCTCGATCTACCACGCGACGAACGTCGGCACGTTGTTCCGGCCCGATAATCCGCTTCTTCCGAACTACGACTGGATCCCGATCGGATATCACGGCCGCGCATCGTCTATCGTCGTTTCCGGCAGCGACGTCGTCCGCCCGAAGGGACAGGGACGGCCGGACCCCGAGGCGCCTCCCATATTCGGGCCCTCGAGAAGGCTCGATTACGAGATGGAGGTCGGTTTCTATGTCGGAAAAGGCAACGACCTCGGGGAGACGATTCCTATCGAACAATCCGAGGACCATATCTTCGGGCTATGCCTTGTAAACGATTGGTCCGCTCGGGACATACAGGGGTGGGAGTACCAGCCGCTCGGGCCGTTTCTCGGAAAAAGCTTCGCGACGAGTATTTCGCCCGCCGTCGTGACGATGGAAGCGTTGGCGCCGTTCCGGGTCCCGGCTTTCGACCGCGGCGACGAGTACCCCGCTCCCCTTCCGTATCTTTCCGACGATGCGAATGCTGAATCGGGGGGCATCGACCTGAAGCTCGACGTGCTGATATCGACCAAGAAAATGCGCGACGAGGGGATGGAACCCCACCAGTTAAGCCGTTCGAACCTGAAGGACTTGTTCTGGACTGTCGGGCAGTTGCTCACGCATCACGCCTCGAACGGCTGCAATCTTCAGACCGGCGACCTGATCGCGACCGGCACGGTTTCGGGCAAGGACGACAGCGCGCGCGGCTGCCTGCTCGAGATGACGCTCGGAGGCAAGGAACCGATCGAACTGCCTTCCGGCGAGACGCGGAAGTTCCTCGAGGACTACGACGAGATCACTATGAGGGGCTTCTGCGAACGGGAAGGCCTCCGCCGGATCGGGTTCGGGGAATGCCGGGGGATAGTCCTCCCGGCTGCCGGGTAGGATCGCAATCTGAGGTTTCACAGCAGAGAACGCGGAGACCGCAAAGGAATCTTTAACGCGAAGGACGCCACGGCCGCAGAGGAAATCTCTGTTTTCTGATCTTGACCGATCTGTATCTACTCTCGTTAAACTCGAATCAGCTTTACAGGAAGCTGGCCTAAGCGACCTCCGCGTTTGGAAATCCTCCAAATCCCTCTGCGAGCTCTGCGAGCTCTGCGGTCGATCTAAGTTCTTCCCGTCGCTACCGCTCCGGGACCTGCGCACAAGTGCGCAGGCTAAACCTTGAACCTGGAACTTGGAACCTGGAACAGTTTCTTCTGCTAGAATACTTCCCTGATGCCGCAGTCTGAAGGATTCTCAAGATTTCCAGTCAGGAAAGTCTCCAACGGCAAGCACATAGAGACGACCGACACGCTTGCCGTCGAAGAGCCGCTCGAGATCCGCGTTGGATTTCGTGTCGGCGAGGTTAGGCGTAACAGCGCCGTCTCGATCACGATGCGCACTCCGGGCGACGATTTCGAGCTCGCCTCCGGCTTTCTCTTCACAGAAGGCATCATCTGCTCGCCCGAACAGATCGATCACATCAAGCACTGCGGCCCGAAAAACACAGAAGGCGCGACGAACACCGTACGGGTCGATCTCTCTGACGGCGTCCGCGTCGATCTGAAGTCGCTCGAAAGGCATTTTTACACCACCTCCAGCTGCGGCGTATGCGGAAAGAGCTCGATCGAGGCGCTCTACACAGGCGCGAAGAAGATCGTCCCAAACGGGTTCCGCATCAAAGGCGGTTTGATCAATTCCCTTCCGGAAAGACTGCGCGCGAACCAGGACGTGTTCGAACGCACGGGCGGCCTCCACGCCTCGGCGCTTTTTGACGGTGAAGGCGGGCTGATCGAGATCCGCGAGGACGTCGGGCGTCACAACGCGCTCGACAAAGTGATCGGGGCGCGGCTTATGGAGGGCGAAACATCATTGTCCGAGACCGTGCTGATGGTCAGCGGCCGAGCGAGCTTCGAGCTGGTTCAGAAATCTCTAATGGCCGGGATCCCCTTGATGCTCGCGGTCGGGCCTCCCTCGACGCTCGCCGTCGAGCTCGCGAACGAATTCGGAATGACGCTCGTCGGGTTCGTGCGGGACGGGGGATATAATGTGTATTCGGGAGCCGGGAGAGTTAGCGGTGAGCGATAAGCGGTGAGCAGATCGTGAATCGTAAACCGTGAATAGATTTTAGGGGCAGGGCTTGTCTCTGCCTGTGTCAGTAGCCCGACCAAAAGGGACGGCGAGAATGAGGAACGTCGAAACTAACAGCGATGAAACTACGAATCCGAGGAAACTCAGTTCGTTTACGACTTCTGCGCAGCGAAGTAGGAAGGCTCGCCTCTGTCGGCGAAGTGTCGGAATCCGTTGATTTTGGCGGGTCGCAGTTCACCTTCAAAATTGAGGCAGGAACGGTACAGATCGGTGCTTCGTTCGCCGGAGGAACCATAACTGTCACAGTCCCCGAGAGCGAGATCCGTGAATGGGCGGAATCCGAGGACAAGATCGGCATCGAGGCCGACTCGGACGGCCTTGAAATACTGATCGAAAAAGACTTCGCGTGTCCGACACGAAAAGACGATCCCGACAATCTCGACGCCTTCGCCAATCCGGAAGCAGTCTGCACGTGACCCCTATGCCCGACGACAAGCGACCACCGGAACTTCCCTCCGCAGGGACACCGGAAGAGTTTGAGAACCTGAAGGTAAAAAAGGTGAAAGAGAAGGCCGCCGGACTGACCAGCGTGCTCAATGCCCTGAAGTACGCTTACGGGAAAATGGGACTCCTGCGCGGCACGAAGGCGCTCGCGAATCTCAACCAGTTCGGAGGCGTCGATTGCCAGTCCTGCGCCTGGGCCGACCCGGACGACGAGCGGAAGCGGAACGAGTACTGCGAGAACGGTGCCCGTGCGATGGCCGACGAGGCGACGAAGAGGCTCGTTGACGGCAGATTCTTCGCAGAAAGCACGGTAGCCGAACTCTCGCACCGCTCGGACTACTGGCTGAACAAGCAGGGCCGCATCGAACAGCCCTTATATCTCGCCCGGGGAGCCGCTCATTACGAACCTATAAGCTGGAAGAGCGCGTTCGCGATGATCGCCGAAGAGCTGAACTCGCTCGATTCTCCCGACGAGGCCGTCTTTTACACATCCGGCCGCACTTCTAACGAAGCCGCTTTCCTATACCAGCTGTTCGTCCGCCAGTTCGGCACGAACAACCTTCCGGACTGCTCGAACATGTGCCACGAATCCTCGGGCGCGGCACTCGGCGAGACGATCGGGATCGGAAAGGGCACGGTCAGGATCAAAGACTTCGAGAAGTGCGACCTTTTGATCATCATCGGCCAGAATCCCGGGACGAACCATCCGCGGATGATGTCATCACTCGAGAAGGCGAAGCGGAACGGCGCGAAGATGATCTCGATCAATCCTCTTCCTGAAGCCGGGCTGATGAATTTCGTCCAGCCGAATCCCGGGGAGCATTCGAGCCTTCTGACCTTTCCATTCAAACTGCTCGCGGGAAAAGGCACCGCGCTTTCCGACCTTCATCTGCCCGTTCGGATCGGAGGCGACATGGCCCTTATGAAAGGGCTTGTGAAATGCCTTCTCGCGATCGAAGCTGAAAAAGGCGGCGTCCTCGACCACGACTTCATCGCGGGCAAGACCAGCGGATACAACGATTTGCGCGAATCGCTCGAAAGCGTCTCATGGGACGAGATCGAGGAATTCAGCGGGCTCTCGAAAGATCAGATAGAGCAAGCCGCAAAGGTCATCGCCCGCTCGAAACGGATCATCACCTGCTGGGCGATGGGCCTGACCCAGCACCGCGAGGCGGTCGGCACGATCCAGGAGATCGTAAACCTACACCTTATGCTCGGCCAGATCGGAAAAGAAGGCGCGGGTTTATGCCCCGTTCGCGGCCATTCGAACGTGCAGGGTGACCGCACTGTCGGCATATCGGACAAACCGAAGGAATGGTTCCTCAAGGCTTTGGACGAGAACTTCGGATTCGAGGCGCCCCGTAAGCACGGCTTCGATTCCGTCGAGAGTATCAAGGCGATGCACGACGGCCGCGCAAAGGTCTTCTTCGCGATGGGCGGTAATTTCCTCAGCGCGACCCCCGACACGGAGTTCACCGCGGAAGCGCTGCGAAAATGCCGCCTGACGGTCCAGGTGATCACAAAGCTCAACCGCTCGGCTTTGATAACGGGTGAAAGAGCGCTGATACTTCCGCCGCTCGGCAGGTCCGATATCGATGTTCAGGCGTCCGGAGAGCAGTTCGTGTCGACCGAGAACTCGACCGGCGTGGTGCAGATGTCCAAAGGAGTCCTCAAGCCGCTTTCTAAGCACTGGAGAAGCGAGCCGTGGATAGTCGGCGAGATGGCGAAGACGGTACTCGGCGAACGGACGACCGTTGATTGGGATTCGCTCTTGGAGGATTACGATCGGATCCGCGACGCGATCGAACGCACGATCCCCGGATTCGACGAATACAACCGACGCGTCCGCTGGAACGGCGGGTTCTATCTGCCGAACGAGCCGCGCGAGGGGAGATTCGGCACGCGCGACGGCAGGGCTCATTTCACGGTCCACGAACTGAAAGGAAGAAAGCTCTCCGGGGGCGAGTTCATACTCACCTCTATCCGCGCACACGATCAGTTCAACACCACGGTTTACGACCTGAACGACCGCTACCGAGGCATCAGAGGCGAGCGCCGCGTTCTGCTTATGAATCCGGAAGATATGAAGGCAGAAGGTTTCCGGACGGGGCAGGTCGTCGATATCACGAGCCACTTCGAAGACCAGAAACGCACGGCGCGACACTTTATCGTGGTTCCGTATCCCGCTCCTTCGCGGTGCCTCGCCACGTATTTCCCGGAGGCGAACGTACTGGTCCCGATCGGAAGCGTCGCGAAGACGAGCAACACGCCGACCTCAAAATCGCTGATCGTCACGATCTCAAAACACCTGGGCAAGGACGAGGTGGCGGGAAAGTTCGATTACGATTACTCCGCAGAATCGCAGTTCCGCTGAAATGTTCGATGCATTCATACTTGCCGGCGGGAAGTCTTCGCGTATGGGGCGCGACAAGGCGTCGATCGAGTTTGACGGGATTTCCCTGCTCGAACGCGCCTCGGCCGTTTTAAGAGAAGCCGGCGCGGCCGGTGTTTCCGTGGTCTTTTCGGGCCGGTCGGAACTTCAGGTTCCGGATTCGATCGCGCTTATTCACGACGAGTTTGTCGATGGCGGTGCGCTCGCCGGGATACACGCCGCACTAAACGCCTCCGTATCGGGGACGGCGTTCATCGCCGCCTGCGATCTTCCGTTCGCGAGCGCCGAGCTCGCGCGGAAGCTGATAGAAGCTCTTGAGAAAGGTGAAGCGGACTGCGCGATCCCCGAACAGCCGGACGGCCAGCTCCAGCCGCTGTTCGCGGCGTATCGAAGGGATGCGGCACTCGGCGCGGCGGAACATATCCTCCGCGAGCCCGGTGCCTCCAAGGCCGTGGGAAACTTCACGGACCGGCTTGAACCGAAGATACTGCGCTTCGAAGAATACTCCCGGCTCGCGCACGCCAGACGGCTGTTGAAAAACGTGAACACTCCGGAGGAACTGGAATCCGCTCTTTTTGAGAACGGCCCGCGGATTTGAATATCCCGGCCTGAAATCTTACAGTTTAGATTCAGCCGTTTATTATTTCAGGGTATTCCCGGCTCCCCGTCTTTCCCGGCAAAACGATGGAACTCGGTTCGGATAAGTTCAGGGAAGAGTGCGGTGTCTTCGGCGTCTTTGGACATCAGGAGGCTTCCACGCTCACGCAGCTTGGTCTCTTCGCGCTCCAGCACCGCGGACAGGAGGCGTGCGGAATCGTGTCTTCGGACGGAGAGGACCTTCACCAGATCCGGCGCCTGGGGCTCGTGGCAGACAACTTTGACCGTAAAACGCTCGAACTCCTGCCGGGCAGCGCCGCCATAGGGCACACACGGTATTCGACCGCCGGAGCGACCTCGGTCCGCGAAGCGCAGCCTTTCAGCGTGACCTGCCAGCACGGGCAGATCGCGATCTGCCACAACGGAAACCTTCCCGACGCCGTTCGGCGAAGACAGGAGCTCGAACGGCTCGGCGCGATCTTCTCCTCTACTTCGGACACGGAAACGATCCTTCATTCGATCGCGCGATGCGAGGCGGAGAACGCGGTGGAAGCGATCGCCAAAGTGCTTCGCGACACCGAAGGCGCTTTCTCGCTACTTTTCCTGACGCCCGACACTCTTATCGCCGCCCGGGATCCGCGCGGATTCAGACCGCTTGTGCTCGGAAAAAACGGCAGAGCGTGGGCGGTGGGATCAGAAACCTGCGCGTTCGACCTGATTGACTTCGTTTACGAGCGCGAGATCCAAGCCGGCGAGATGCTAGTCATTACGAAAGACGGGCTCAAATCCAGATTCCCGTTCGAGGAGAGGCCTTCTTCAGTCTGCACATTCGAACACGTCTATTTCTCGCGGCCTGATTCGATCATCTACGGGCGTTCCGTCAACCAGTCGAGGCACCTTCTTGGGCGCCATCTGGCAATGGAGCATCCGGCGGACGCCGACATCGTCGTTCCCGTACCGGATTCGGGCGTCGCGGCGGCGATCGGATACTCCTCCGAGTCGGGGATCAGCTACAGGCAGGGGATCATCCGAAATCACTACATAGGGCGGACGTTCATCGAGCCGACGCAGAGCATACGCTCGTTCGGTGTGAGGCTTAAACTGAACCCTATCAAGGATTTGATCGAAGGCCAGAGGGTCGTGCTCGTGGACGATTCGATCGTCCGCGGGACCACTTCGAAGAAGATCGTCGCGCTGGTGCGTGAGGCGGGAGCGACGGAGGTCCATATGAGAATCTCGTGCCCGCCGACGATCTCTCCGTGCTATTACGGTGTGAACACGCCTAAGAAATCAGAACTGATCGCCGCGCAGATGACGGTCGAAGAGGTCCGCGAGCACATCGACGCGGATTCAATCGGGTATTTGTCGATGGAAGGAATGATGAAGGCGATAGGGCTGGACCGAGGCGCCGCCTGCGCCGCCTGTTGGGACGGGAGATATCCTACGAAGATCAACGGCAGGGGATCGTGAATGGGTTGTAGGGGCAGGGCTTGTACCTGCCCGTGAGCGAAGCGAATAGATCCGTAACCGTTTAGCGGCGGGCTCGCCCGCCATTTTAACGCCCTCGATTTGCGACAAGAATGGAGTGTCCGTTAAGATTTTGTAAGTGATTCGTCGGGATCTCGTTTCTAGGGACTGGCGGGTAAGCCGGCGCTAAACAGCACTCAGGCTTCATATCTCGACACTGGCGGGAAAGCCCGCCGCTAAACAGCACTCAGGCTTGGAACTTTGAACCTGGTACTTTGAACTCTCGAACGTAGCCCTCCCTGACGGTCGGGCTTCTGACACGATTCACGATTTACGATTTACGATTTACGATTTACGATTTACTAACTGCTCACAGCTTGCTGCTAACTACAGGAGTTAATTTATGCGCTTTTCACTTGCTTCATTTTTCGTCCTTGCGATGGCTGTCTTCACAGCCTGCCAGACGCAGGGGCCCGAGCCGCTTGACGCCGCAAGGGATTCCTCTACGGGAGACCAGGCGCCTTTGGTTTCCAGAACGCCCGCGAACCAGGCTCCTAAGATGGACGAACACGGCCACGTCGATACCGCCTCCAGGATCGAGCCTGCAGAGGCCAAGAAGCTCTTCGACGAAGGCGAGGCGTTTTTCATCGACACTAGGGCCGCAGATTCTTATCTCACTGAACACATAAAGGACGCGGTCAACATTTCCGTGGACGCGCTTGAACAGAAGCTGAAGGAAGTGCCCAAAGGCAAGACCGTCATTGCCTACTGTTCCTGACGAGACGAACATACTAGTGCCCGTGCGGTACAGATACTTGTCGAAAATGGTTACGAAAAGGCGTTCGCTCTGAAGGGCGGAACAGCCGCCTGGAAGGAAGCTGGATATCCGATGGAATCCGCAGCGCCAGCGAAATAGGAACAGCCCGGAAAAGAAGATCGGCCGTGCCGGGAAAGCGGCACGGTCTTTTTATTTCAGCGAAAATGGATACGGATCAAGTATGGTCTGGCAAGCGGAGGAGCTGGGTGTCGTTCCTCGCGACCTACATTTTCCAGTGTCCGGTTACCGGGCGATCGGAAGCACGAACGCTTCCACCTAACGGAATCAGTCACTCTGCCGTCTCTGCTTTCTTAGTCCCTTTGAAATCGTAGGTCACGAGCAGATTAAGCGAGTTCTCTTTGATCTCTGCACGCACGTCCTTGATATTAGCGCTAAGCGTGCCTTCGCTCGCCTCGACAGGCAGGCTGACCGCTACCTGCCGACCTTCGAGGATCGTTATCGGATTCACTCGCTGGTTGATCGCCGACTGGACAAACTGAGCGACCAGTCCGCTCGCTAGCGGCGTAACTCCATCCAGGTTCACGGTTTCAACATTTATCTTCCCGTAGACCGTCTTCTTTTCCGAATCAAACGACAGCGACAAACCGGTCTTGCTCCATCCGGAGAACCTTGCGCAGTTTCCCAGAACGTTCACGTTTCCTTCGAATGCGAGCGGTGCGACTAGCTTTCCTTTTTCCAAACGCACGCTTGTCTTGACCCCGCTGCCCTCCTTCAGGATAGTGATCGTGTTGTTGCAAGGCCCGCTGTTCTGGGCAAAAGCTGATGCCCCTTCGGCACCATTCGCCTCAGGTACTTCGTTCGATCCCCTCAGTGGGAACTCCGGCGCGTTCATCTGATCGAAGATCGTCGAGAGCACGGCCTGGAAGAACGGTTCATCGAGTACGACGGTGGCCGTCCCGGGCGGAGGACCTCCCGGCGGAGGAGCCGCGATGGGCTCGCCGGGCATCTCGTTCGCCGCGGGTACGCCCACAAAAAGAAAATAGGCTGCCGCTGCGCCGACCAGCAGCCCAAGTACGAAAGTAAGGACCTTTCCCATCTGATATCTCCTTGAAACCGGGGTCGCCCGAATCGGTGCGCTGTATGCGAAGGCGATCCGGACGGCCGTTTAAGTCGAGTGTGATCGAGATCAGTTGCCGGATGTCCGGGCATCGGTTAGCAGCTGCCCGACAACAAGCTGGGCCGCGTCGAAGAATGTCTGCACATGCGATCGGACCTCACTTGCTTCCACCTTGTCAAATCCCTCAGGCACCTCGAAAGCGTTGTCGTCCACGTCAGTGCTGAGGTTCGAGATCTCCGTCACAGCTTTGACGCCCGAAACACCGCTCACCTGGCCTTTCTCCGACTGAACCACCATCACAATCCTCAGCGGAAGATCGGTTTCCTCGTCTATCAGCACGAAAGATTCGGTCTTGACATCGCCTGACTGTGTACCGGTCTCGGCCGTATTTTCAAAGGTGTATTTCGTTGCGTCACGGCCTTTGTACTTCTCATTTCCGGCGCGTTCCACGCCTTTTAGGTTCTTTACCCTGTCAACGATTTCGTCGGGCATCATCAGCTTTCTGATCTCGAAACCGAGTGTCTCCTCGTTCAGTTCTGCGTATTGCTTTCTTGCAGGCGCAACGAGGAACTGCTCGGAACCCCTCGTCAGATAGATCAGCTTTTCGCCGTTCGGCATCGAGAGCTCCATACGGCGGTTATCGCCGTCTCTCGCAACATTTGCCTGAAGCGTCGGTATCCTGGACTCTGCGTTGTTCCCGGATCGGGTTTCCACGCTTATCGAAACGGTCGCCGAGTACTTGTCCGGCTCGGAGGCCCCAATTGCGGCCGCAGCGTTTGCGTCTGTATTTATATTTGAATTAAAGGTGTTATCGTTGGTGTTCGCGGCGTTGTCGTTTGTATTATCGGTGTCTACGTTGGTTGCCGGGTTGCAGGCTGTAAGTCCCAGCATCGCAACAGTTAGCGCCAACAGCCAAATTGCGCTCTTAAGGTGTTTGTTTCTCATTTGATAGAATCCTCCTAAACTTTCACACCAAGTCTAGCTTACTCTCGTCTGGAGGTTCTGTAAGGAAGCAATCATTGGGGACAAGGGGAAGGGATCAGGGAGCCGGTGTCGGAAGCGGGCAAGACCGCTGCTAAACAGTTCTCACGGTCGGTTTCCCGGGATTTGGAACTCTTGGACCTGGAACTTTGAACCTGGAACTTTGCGCTCTCAATCGTAGCCCTCCCCGACGGCCGGCTTCCGAAACGATTCACGATTAACGATTTGCTTACTGCTATCTGCTTGCCGCTCACTGCTGTTCGGTCCCACGCACAAGTGCGTGGGCAAAGCAGCTCACAGCCTCACGATCCGGGCCTTACTGCCGTTCCGAGTGTCCTCGTCCAGCGCGTTCCGCGTGTCGATGATCAGCGAAGAGAGTTCCGTGACGCGCTTGTAGTCCACGTTCGAGTGGTCGGTGCAGATGATCACGCAGTCTGAAGACGAGATCAGATCGTCCGTAAGTTCCTGATTTGAAAGCGGTTCTCCGTCGCCGATGGTGTAAGCGTGATCGAATGTGACCTCGGGGACGTACGGATCGTGGTAAACGACGTCGGCGCCTTTCGCACGAAGAAGGTCGATCACCGACAGAGCGGGAGATTCCCTCATATCATCTATGTTCTTCTTGTACGCCACTCCCAGGACCAGCACCTTCGATCCGTTGACCGGCTTTCGGTCGTCATTGAGAGCCTCGGAAGCGAGCTCGATCACGTACTCCGGCATATTCGAGTTCACCTCTTCAGCAAGCGAGATAAATCGCGAATCGAATCCGTGCTGCCGCGCCTTCCACGAAAGGTAATGCGGATCGAGCGGGATGCAGTGCCCTCCGAGCCCCGGCCCCGGATAAAAGGCCATGAAGCCGAACGGCTTGGTCGCGGCCGCGCGTACGACCTCCCAGGTGTCGATGCCGAGCGTCTTGCAAAGCCTGGCCATCTCGTTCGCCATGCCTATGTTGATCGCGCGAAAGGTGTTTTCCCAGAGCTTGCACGCTTCGGCTACGCGCGCCGAACTGACCGGATGGACCGTATCGACGATCTTCGAATAAAGCAGCGAAGCGATCTCCGTTGAATCCTCTGATACGCCACCGACGACCTTCGGGATGTTGTGTGTCTGGTAATGCGGATTGCCGGGATCGACGCGTTCGGGTGAAAAAGCGAGCAGGAAATCCTCGTCCAGCCTGAATCCCTCCTTTTCGAACATAGGCTGAAGGACCTCGTCCGTCGTGCCCGGGTAAGTGGTCGATTCCAGCACGACCAACTGCCCTTTCCGCATATATTTACAGATCTCCTTTCCCGCCGCGATGATGTACGACATGTCGGGATCCTTGGTCTTTCTGAGGGGCGTCGGGACGCAGATCACGACCGCGTCGCAGTCCTCGATCCGCGAGAAGTCGGTGGTGGCCGAAAGTTTTCCAGTATCCACACATTCCGCGACCGCTTCGGAAGGCACGTCGACGATGTACGACTCGCCGCGGTTTATCGTGTCCGCCTTCTTCTGATCGACCTCGAAGCCGATCCCCTCAAAGCCTTCGGAGGCAAACTCCACCACGAGCGGGAGCCCGACGTAGCCGAGGCCGATCACGCCAAGTCGCGCAGTCTTGTCCTCGATCAGTTTCTTCAGGTCTTCTTTTATCATCGCTTTCATTAATCCGGATCCCGATCAGACAGGAGAGATGCCGGTGTGAGAAGCAGTAATTTTTGCCGAAAAGTCAGAGTAAGTTATGCACTTCGGCCAGTCAAGAAGTCGTCCCGCGACTGTAATTATTGTGTTACAATTCAGTTGCCGGCGCTCCCTCGCCGGATCCGCTTCAGCCGTACATCCCGTCCCGGATGCTTCCCATTCAAGATGACTCTCGAGATCACTTCAAGGAACAACGTTGTCAGGGCGATCGCCGATGGCAAAGCCGCGAGGCCCGCCCAGATGGCCGCCGCGAAGGGCATTCTCCCCCTTCCGCAGATCGATCTGCTCGAAGCACTGGCCCTGCTGGCGAAGAGCGACGACGAAGAAGTGGCTTCCACCGCGAAGCAAACATTGGCAGATCAGGAGGAAGCGACCCTTCTCTCCGTCATAGGCTCGGAAAATGCCCCGCCGATCGTGCTCGATTACTATGCGATGACCCCGGGCGCTTCTCACGCGGTGTACGAGGCGATCGTTTCGAATCCGGGAACACCGAACGAATCGCTGATCGGGATCGCACGCACGTCCAGAGATCCCGAACTTCTGGAACTGATCTCTCTGAACCAGCAGCTTCTGATCAGATCGCCCGAGATAATCGCCGCGATACTCGAGAATCCGAACAAGAGCGCCGAAGCGGAACGCCACGCCAAAGAAACGAAGCGCGAGTTCTTCGAGAAAGAGAGAGGAGCTGAGCAGATCGCCCGGGAGCTTCGTGCGCAAGGCAAGGAGGCGGCGGCGGAGTTCATAGAAGCGGCGGAGTTCGCAGGGAATCTTGCGGAAGACCCCGAATCTTCGGAAATGACCGTCGAGGACGCGATGTTCCTCGCCGACTTCATCGAGGTCCCCGACGCGGAGGTAGACGACAGCTGGCTTTCGCTCGAATACATCGAGGAGATCTACGAAGAGACCGAGGCCCAGCGCCAGGCGGTGGTCGACAAGATAATCGGCGACTTCCGCTCGGAAGACGAGGACGAACTGAGCTCGGAGCGCATCTCGATGATCAACCGGATCATGAAAATGAACATGCGCGACCGTATGAAGCTGGCGATGAAGGGCAACCGCGAGGCGCGCAACATCCTTATCCGCGACCCGAACAAGATAATCTCTACCGCGGTGATCCAGAACCCGAAGATCTCAGAGCAGGAGGTCGAAAAGATCGCGAATATGAGGACGGTGAACGCCGATGTCCTCCGAATGATAGCGATCAACCGGAAGTGGGCGAGAAGCTACAAGATCGTCCATACGCTCTGCCTAAACCCCCGCTGCCCGCTTCCCAACGTGATGAGCTTTCTCCCGCGGCTGCAGATGAAGGACCTGAAGGCACTGCCTTCGAACAAGAACGTCCCGGAAGCCGTCCGAAAGAACGCACTTCGAATTATAAGCGCCCGCGCGGGCCGTTGACGCCGCCGCTTTTCAAGCTTGAAGGCGCGTAATAGAATCGAGCCTTGCCGGTTCCCCCGGCGGGGCTCTTTCCTTGTATGGCCGGATTTTTCGGAAAACTCAGGACGACGCTCGAAATGATCAGGTTCGAGCACACGCTTTTCGCGCTCCCTTTCGCGTTCCTGGGGGCGGTGCTTGCCGCGAACGGGCTTCCGACGTGGTGGCAGATCCTCTGGATCACGGTGGCGATGGTCGGGGCGAGGAGTGCCGCGATGAGCTTCAACCGGATCGCCGACCGCCACATCGACGCCGAAAACCCGCGGACGGCGAATCGCGAGCTGCCTTCGGGAAAACTCTCGGTGGGATTCGCGTGGGCGTTCATGATCGCTTCGTGTGCCGTCTTCATCCTCGCGGCGGCGATGCTCAACCGGCTCACGCTCTATCTTTCGCCGGTCGCTCTGGCGAGCGTGCTCGGCTACTCGTACGCGAAGCGGTTCACTTCTTTTTCGCACTTACTGCTCGGATGGGCGCTTGCGATATCGCCGACCGGGGCCTGGATCGCGGTCCGCGGGGCGATCGATTCAGAGGTGCCGATACTGCTTTCGCTTCTTGTAATGATGTGGACGGCGGGATTCGACGTGCTGTACGCCTGCCAGGACTTCGATTACGACCGCGAGAAGGGGCTTAGGTCGATCCCGGCAAGGTTCGGGATCAGGGGCGCGCTGTGGATCGCCCGGCTGTTCCATTTTCAGGCTTTTATAGTGCTCGTGATTCTGTATCTCTTGACCGGGCTCGGAACACTTGCGGCAGTCGGCGTCGGGGTCACGGGAGCGCTTCTTGTCTACCAGCACACGCTGGTCAAGGCGGACGACCTTTCGAGAATGAACGCGGCGTTCTTCACGACGAACGCATTCGTCAGCGTGATCCTGTTCGTGACGTTCGGGGGCGCGGTGTTCTTGTCGTAGTAGATCGTGAATCGTAAATCGTGAATGGGTTGTAGGGGCAGGACCTGTGCCTGCCCTCTCAGGACCGTGGGCTAAACGGGGCGTGCTATCCGCGGCAGCCCTCCCTGATGGTCGGGCCTCCGACACGACTCACCGCTCGCCTCTCACTACCAGTTCTCAATTCGCAAAACCCCGTTCTCAATTCTCAATTCCCAACCGGCTTTCCGGCGCCCTGACCAAGTAAACAAAAGCCTTCGCTTCTGATAAACTTCTCGGAACGAATATTGCGAACTGACACGGTATGAACTTCTTCACCGATGAAAGGCTCGGCGAGATCTCGCACAAGGTTGACGCCGGCGAGAGGCTCAGTTTTGAGGACGGGCTGGTGCTCTACGAGACCGAGGACCTTCACGGACTCGGGCGTCTCGCCGATGGCGTGCGCCGGCGGAAACACGGCAAAACGACTTTCTACAACGTCAACCGCCATTTCAACCACACGAACATATGTGTCGCCGACTGCAAGTTCTGCGGGTTCTACCGCCGAGGCCGAGACGAGGACGCCTACACGCATTCGGTCGAGGACGCGGTAAGGCTCGCCGGCGAGGCCGTCGCCGAAGGCGCGACCGAATTGCACATCGTCGGCGGACTGAACACGAAGCTCCCGTTCGATTACTACACCGACCTGTTCTCGTCGCTGAAGAAGGCGTATCCGGACCTTCACCTGAAGGCGCTGACGATGGTCGAGCTGGATTTCTTCGCTCGTTTCTACAAAATGAGCGACGAGGAAGTGATCTCGAAGCTCGCCGAAGCGGGAATGGACAGCTGTCCGGGGGGCGGAGCTGAGATCTTTGCCGAACCGACGCGATCCAGGATCTGCGACCACAAGTGCGACGGCGATCGCTGGCTGGAGCTTGCCGGCAAGGTCCACAAGGCGGGTCTGAAGACGAACGCGACGATGCTCTACGGACATATAGAAACGCTATGGGACCGCATCGACCATCTCGTCAAACTGCGCGAACAGCAGGACACGACGGGCGGCTTCCAGTGCTTCATTCCGCTCGCGTTTTATCCGCCGGGGACCGCACTCTCGAATCTGCCCGGACCGGACGGAATCGATTCGCTTCGGACGATCGCCGTCTCGAGGCTCATGCTCGACAATTTCGACCACATAAAGGCTTATTGGGTGATGCTTGGAAAGAACCTCGCACAGGCGGCTTTGTTTTTCGGCGCGAACGACCTCGACGGGACGATCACCGACGGCGGCGAACTTACCGAAAGCTACTCGGTCGAGTATGGCGAAGTGAAGATGACGAAGGACGAACTGATTGCGTTGATCGAGAATGCCGGCTTCGAAGCCGTCGAACGCGACACCGTCTATAATCGCGTGGAGCGCGCGACGGCCTGACTTAAGGAGGATGCCGAAAAAAAGAAGCAGTTTCAGGTTAAAAATGGAAGCGGCCGCGGTACGTATGGTATTCGCGGCCCTTCGCTTGTTCCCTCTGCGGATGTCGATGGCGATCGGACGCGGGATAGGACGGGCGGTCAGCCGGATGGTCCCGCGTCTCCGGAAGACCGCCGAGAGGAACCTTGAGATCGCGATGCCGGAACTTACGGAAGACCGGCGCCGCGAGATCATTGCGGGGACGTACGGCTCACTCGGCCGGCAGTTAGGCTTCGTCGCTCACTTCCCAATGTTCAAGCCGGAGGACATACGAGATCTGGTCGAGGTCGTTGGGAAGAACGAGAACTTCGATCCGGCATTCGAAGAAGGCCGAGGCGTGTTGTTTTTCACCGGACATTTCGGGAGCTGGGAGGTTTTTAGTCTGCTTCCCGCAGCGTTCGGCTACGAGATGAACATCCTTGTCCGCAGGATCGACAATCCGCTTGTGGAAGGCCTGATCGATTCATTGCGTACGCGGTTCGGCACCGTGACCCTTGGGAAACGCCAGTCCGGCCGGCGGCTCTACCGGATCCTGGAAAAAGGTGGACTTCTGGGCATCCTTGCCGATCTCAATGCACAACACCGCGACGGCGTATTCGTCGATTTCTTCGGCGTCCCGGCATCGACTACGAAGAGCATGGCGAAGATCGCTTTGAAGACGCGGACGGTCGTCTTGCCCGCGTTCGCGGTATGGGAAAAGGATAAAAGACGATACGTGGTCTATCTCGAGCCGCCGATCGACTACGAGGTCACGGACGACCGAGAGAAGGACATTCAGGAGCTGACGAGGAAGATCACGGAAGCGGTCGAGAGATTCGTGAGAAAGTATCCCGAGCAGTGGCTCTGGATCCACAAGCGATGGAACACAAGGCCGAAAGGGGAGAAGGAACTGTATTGAGTTGCCTGTCGTAGGGGCAGGACCTGTGCCTGCCCGTTGAGTTGCGATGGTGCGCCGGCGCAATCGGCGACGGGAGTAACCTTCGAACTCGCCTGGCCCCTCCGGATCGAATTTCGCTAAACAGTCTCTGCGTTCTCTGCGCGCTCTGCGGTTCAAACCATCCGTGTTCATCCGCGTCATCCGTGGCTAACTCTCTGTGAGAGGAACCAATCCACGAACTTC
>DATKCW010000015.1:0-89179 GCA_035513035.1 Aridibacter sp. | reverse complement strand
CGAGGCGTATGTCCTGACGAAGGAAGAGGGAGGGCGCCACACGCCGTTCTTCACGGGCTACAGGCCGCAGTTCTACTTCCGCACGACGGACGTGACGGGGGTCGCCAACCTTCCGGACGGAGTGGAGATGGTGATGCCGGGCGACAACATCCAGATGGAGATCGAGCTGATCGCCCCGATCGCGATGGAAAAGGGGCTCAGGTTCGCCATCCGCGAGGGCGGCAGGACCGTCGGCGCCGGAACCGTTACCGAGGTCGTTGAATAGAATTTTTCAGAGGATTTAGTTATGCCGCGTGAAAACGTGATACTGCAGTGCACCGAGTGCAAGGAACGCAACTACACGACGACAAAGAACAAAAAGAACACGCCTGACAGGCTCGAGTTCAAGAAGTATTGTCGCCGGTGCAGGACGCACACGGTTCACCGAGAGAACAAGTAGCCGGAAAGTTCAACTTTCCAGATTCGAGGTTCCGGATTCGACGTCCGGAATTCGAATCTGGGATTTTGAATCTTAGGGGTATAGTGTCAACGGTTAGCACGTCGGTCTCCAAAACCGAAAGTCCGGGTTCAAATCCTGGTACCCCTGCCACAAATTTTTAGGAGAGATCAAAGTGTCAACATCTTCCGACACAGTCAAGAAAGTTCAGAAGAAGGGCAAGGACGAATCCGGCGGCGTCACGGAATTTGTGCGCGAAACCCGCGCGGAATGGGACAAGACGACCTTTCCTTCTTCGGATGATGTCCGCAGCACGACACTGATCGTGATCGTCAGCGTCATCTTTGTCACGATTTACCTTTTCCTGATCGACAAAGTCTGGGTGTTTGCGCTCGACACGTTGACAGGGGCGGTGAACTGGTTAGCCGGAGTTTAAGGGATAAGTTCAATGAAGCAATGGTATTTCATACATACTTATTCCGGCCATGAGAACAAGGTGGTCGAGAGCCTCCATGCGCGGATCCGCGATATGGAGCTGAAAGACCAGATCACCGAGGTTTTGCTTCCAAAGGAAACCGTGGTCGAGATGAGAGGGAACAAGCGCATCGAATCCACGAGGATGTTCTACCCGGGCTATGTGCTGGTCGAGATCGAATGCAATGACCAGGGGCGCATCCCCGACAACGTTTTCCACGCGATCAAATCGACCCCGAAAGTGACGGGGTTCCTTGGAGGCAAGAACCCGACGCCCCTGACCCAGGAAGAGGTGGACCAGATCGTCCACAACGTCGAGGTCGCGGCGGAGAAACCGAAGCCAAAGTTCACTTACAACGTCGGCGAGGTCGTGAGGATAAAATCGGGCCCGTTCGCGAGCTTCACAGGAAAGGTCGAGGAAGTGAACGAGGAAAAGACTACACTGAAGGTCACGGTAACGATCTTCGGCCGCTCGACCCCGGTCGAATTGAGCTTCCTGGACGTCGAGAAAGTCACGTTCAGCGAGGACGAATAGTTTATCCGCCGAATGGCGTTGAAGACACCATTTTATATATGAGGACATTCCCGGCCGTGATTCGCCGGGATCGTAAATCGAAGAATGGCGAAGAAAATAGAGGGTTATATCAAACTGCAGATCCCCGCGGGTAAAGCCAATCCCGCGCCGCCGATCGGTCCGGCTCTCGGACAGCACGGCGTGAACATAATGGAATTCTGCAAGGCTTTTAACGAAAAGACCAAAGATGGCGATCCGGACCTGAACGTTCCGGTCGTCATCACGGTGTACGCGGACCGCTCGTTCACTTTTGAAACGAAGACGGCCCCCGCCGCCGATCTTCTGAGGAAGGCCGCCGGGATACCCAAGGGCTCCGGCGAGCCGAACCGGGAAAAGGTCGGGTCGATCTCCAGGGTAAAGATCATGGAGATTGCCAAGACCAAGATGCCGGACCTCAATACCACTAACCTCGAATCCGCGATGCGGACTATCGAGGGGACGGCGAAGAGCCTTGGGCTTAAGATCGAGGGCTAGCCTTCGGTCGCCGAGGGAGAAGCTCCGGCGGCGTGCCGCCAAACCAAAGGGAGTTTCGTTTGTACCTTACAGAAAACGATGCCTAAAAGAGGAAAGAAATACAGAGAGGCGCTGGTGAAACTTGAGCGGGACAAGAAGTACTCGCTTGAAGAAGGCGTCTCGACACTGAAGGAGATCGCCTTTGCGGGATTTGACGAAACCGTCGAGCTGACGATGTGGCTCGGCGTCGACCCCCGTAAGGCGGACCAGCTCGTACGCGGAACGATCGTGCTTCCGAACGGGCTCGGAAAGAAAAAGATCGTCGCCGTGATCGCGGTCGGGGACAAGGCCAAAGAAGCCGAGGACGCCGGCGCGGATTTCGTGGGCGGCGACGACCTGGTCGAGAAGATCACCGGCGGATGGCTTGATTTCGACACGCTGATCACGACCCCGGACATGATGGGCAAGGTCGGTCCTTTGGGCCGCGTGCTCGGTCCCCGCGGACTGATGCCGAACCCGAAGACCGGGACGGTCACGATGGATGTCGGCAGGGCGGTCAAGGACACGAAGGCCGGAAAGGTCGAGTACCGTGTGGACAAGACGGGAGTCGTCCACTCGCCGGTCGGAAAGGTCTCTTTCGACGAATCGAAGCTGCTTGAGAACACGAGGGCGCTGCTGGACGCGGTCATCAAGGCGAAACCCGCTACTTCCAAGGGAAGGTACGTGAAAAAGGTGAGCCTTGCCTCGACGATGAGCCCCGGGATCCTTATCGACGAAGGAAACTTGATGTAAGTGAGGAGCGTGAATTGAAATGAAGACCAAAGAAAGAAAACAGGAAGACCTGAACGCCCTCACGGAGCAGTTCAACAACGCGAAATCGGCGATCGTCCTTAGCTTCAACAAGCTGACGGTCGAACAGGACCAGCAGTTCAGGAACGAACTGCGTGAAACAGGAGCGACCTACAAGGTCGTCAAGAACACGCTCGCGCGCCGAGCGGTTGAAGGCACGCCTTTCGAAGTGGCCAGGGAGCACTTCACGGGCGTAACTTCGATCGCCTGGACCGAGAGCGATCCGGTCGACCTTTCGAAGGTCATCTCGAAGTACGTCAAGGAAAAGGCGGAGATCTTCGAGTTCAAGACCGGCGTCGTCGACGGCAAGGTCGTTACGATCGACGAAGTGAAGGCCATCGCGAGCCTTCCTTCGAAGGAAGAGCTTATTTCCAAGCTCCTGTTCCTTCTCAAGGCCCCGGCCCAGCGTGTCGCCACCGTGCTTAACGCTGTCCCGCGCGACCTGGCGATCGTGCTGAAGCAGATCGCCGACGGAAAGGGAAACGTCGCGGCTCCCGAGGCGGAAGCGAAGGAAGAAGAAAAGGCGGAAGCGGCTGAAGAAGCCGCCGAGGCCAAGACGGAGGAAGCCGCCGAAGAGGCTAAGGCCGAAACTGCGGAGGCTCCCGAAGCGAAATCCGAAGAGACCGCGGAAGAGGCGAAAGCCGAAGCCGCGGCCGAGGAAGGCGGTGAAGAAGCATCGGCCGAGGCCGAAGGCGAGGCCTCAGAAGCGGAAGCGGAGGAAAATCCCGCCGAATAGGCCGGGCGCCGCTGAGCACTGTTGAAAATTTTTAAAGTAAGCCGTACTCAAGGTAAAACGGGCGGGACGATGTGTCAGGTCGTCCTCGCGGCTCGGATGTCCCAGCGCTGCGATGCAGCGGCGCGAAGGCATTCCGCTGGGTTCTCGCGGCTGACAACTAAACACACGAACCCCAGTTAGGAGGAGACACTCATAATGGATAACAAAGATATCGTCGAGGCACTGAAAAACAAGCCTCTTATAGAAGTTGCAGACCTGGTGAAAGACCTTGAAGAGGCTTTCGGAGTTTCGGCTGCGGCCGCGGCAGCTCCCGTGATGGCCGCCGCTCCCGCAGCGGGCGACGCCGGCGCGGCAGCCGCTGAAGAGAAGGATACGTTCGACGTCGAACTGACCTCCGCAGGTGCGGGCAAGATCAACGTGATCAAGGCCGTCCGCGAGATCGTCAGCGGACTCGGACTGAAGGAAGCCAAGGAGCTTGTCGAAGCCGCCCCGAAGGTGATCAAGGAAGGGGTCTCGAAGGAAGAAGCCGAAGAGATCAAGACCAAGCTCACCGACGCGGGCGCTACGGTCGAACTAAAGTGACCGGTTTGTTTGTATCGGCGGCATGCGCTCCGGTTTCGTGCCGGGGCGCTTGCCCGCCTAAATTCAGTTAACGGAAGCTCGGATAGGTTTACTCGTGTACCTGCGGGGCATTTGGCGCCGCTAAACGCCGGAGAGTAATTGTCCTTAATGACGCTCTCGGAAAACTCGTCTGAATTTCAGCACTGCTGACTAAAAAAGCGGTCCGGGGCTCGTGCGCCCTGACCGCCGTTGCTGTCTTTTGCCGGAGGCGATTCCGGCTCCGAAGGTTTTCGGAATACTATCAGCGATCTTCGGATCTGGCAACAGTTTTTTGCTTCTTTAATCCCCTGGGAATATCAAGAATATGATCAATAATCCGCTACAGAACAACGCTACAGGGCTGGGGCGCAGGACGAGCAAGGCTCCCGACCGCGTGGATTTCTCGAAGATCCAGACATCCGCGCAGATCCCCAACCTGATCGAGGTCCAGCGCGAATCGTACAACAGGTTCCTGCAGATGGATCTGATCCCCGAGGAAAGGAGGTCGGTCGGTCTGCAGTCCGTTTTCGAAACAGTGTTCCCGGTTTCGGACTTCAGGGAAACGGCTATGCTCGAGTTCGTTGAGTATCAGATCGGCAACTGGCAGTGCAAATGCGGAAACCTGGAAGGGCTGGAGCATCTGCGCGAAGAGTGCAAGGAGTGCTCCGCAAAGATCAAGGTAGACCCGTTCGGTTCGACCGAGGTCCTCTGCTCGAACTGCGGAACGTTCAACATCGTCAAGCCCAGGCTTTGCCCCAACTGCGGCGAGCCGGTGGGCCTGAAGCACAAGCACGACCAGCAGGAATGCCAGGAGCGCGGCGTGTCTTTCAGCGTGCCTTTGAAGGTAAAGATCCGGCTGACGGTGTTTGACAAGGATCCCGACACCGAGGTCGCGACGATCCGCGACATCAAGGAAGAAGAGGTCTTCTTCGGCGAGATCCCCCTGATGACCGACAACGGAACGTTCATCATCAACGGGACGGAGCGCGTCATCGTCTCGCAGCTCCACAGGAGCCCGGGCGTTTTCTTCAAACGCGACAAGGAAGCGTTCAGCGCGAAGATCATCCCGTACCGCGGCTCGTGGATCGAGTTCGAGTACGACCACAAGGGCATTCTGCATTCGAGGCTCGGAAAGAGAAAGCTTCTCGCGACCATCTTCCTGCGCGCGCTCGGCCTCTGGCTGAGGCCGCAGATCGATATGTCGACGGCTTCGGACGCCATCCTCGAAGAGGTCGTCAAGAACGCCGAGTTCACGAACGCCGATCTGCTTCGCGAGTTCTACACCGTCGACGAGGTCGAAGTGCGCAAGGGCAAGCTCTTCGTCAAGGTGAAGGACAAGGGCGACACGAACCTGGTCGGAATGCGAGCCAGCGACGCCGTCAAGTCCGGAAGAAAGCAGATCGTCAAGGCGGACAAGAAGATAACAAAGCTCAGCCTCAAGGAACTCCGAAAGGAAGGGATCGAAGAGGTCGAGATCGACCAGACCGAGTTCCTCGGCACTTACGCAGCGGACGACATCGTCAATTTGGAGACGGGCGAGGTCGTGATCGAAGCGAACACCGAGATCACCTCCGCGAAGATGCTCGAGATCGTTGAGCAAGGCGAGATCTCTCTCTCGGTCTGCTTCCCGGAACGCGACACCATCGGCCCGATCCTCTCTCAGACGCTGGTCAAGGATACGATCAACAAGCCGGTCGACGCGCTTCTCGAGATCTATCGCAAGATGAGGCCCGGCGACCCGCCGACCGTTCCGACCGCCTACAGGCTGGTCGAGGGAATGTTCTTTGACAAGCGCAGGTTCGACCTGTCCCGCGTTGGAAGGCTGAAGTTCAACATCAAGCTCGGCCGTCCCGACATGGAGGATATCGACAACCAGCTGCTCGAGGCCCGCGATTTCCTGGAAGTCGTCGACTACGTCTTCCGTATGAAGAAGGACGCAGACAACTACTTCGAGGATGACATCGACCACCTCGGCAACAGGCGCGTGCGCGCCGTCGGCGAGCTGTTGGAGAACCAGTTCAGAATCGGGCTTGAAAGGATGGAGCGCGCGATCAAGGAGAAGATGTCGATTCAGCAGGACATGTTCACGACGATGCCGCGCGACCTGGTCAATGCCAAGCCGGTCACGGCCGCCGTCCGCGAGTTCTTCGGCTCGTCGCAGCTGTCGCAGTTCATGGACCAGACGAATCCGCTTTCGGAGATCACCCACAAGCGCCGTCTTTCGGCGCTTGGTCCGGGCGGTCTATCCAGGGAGCGCGCGGGATTCGAGGTCCGCGACGTTCATCCGACTCACTACGGCCGCATCTGCCCGATCGAGACGCCTGAAGGCCCGAATATCGGACTGATCTCGTCGCTGTCTTGCTTCGCGAGGATCAACGAGTTCGGATTCATCGAGTCGCCCTACCGGAAGGTCGAGGACGGCCGCGTGATCGAATATGTAAAGGTCCTTAACGGCGGGGGCACCGGGCTCAAGTATGGCGAGCATCTTCCGCTGGAAGACGTCGAAAAGGCCAACAAGAAGCTCAAGAAGAACGTACGCGCCGCGGAGTACGAACCGTATCCGTTCTACCTGACCGCCTGGGACGAGGACAAGTACGTCATCGGACAGGCGAACATAGAGCTCGACGAAAAGGGAAACCTTGTCAACGAGCGCAACGCCGCGAGAAAGGCGGGCGAGTTCATAGTCGAGTCGCGCGACGAGATCCAGTATATGGACGTCTCGCCGAAACAGCTCGTGTCGGTCGCCGCATCGCTGATCCCGTTCCTGGAGAACGACGACGCGAACCGTGCGCTTATGGGATCGAACATGCAGAGGCAGTCCGTGCCGCTTCTCCGCGCCGAATCTCCGTACGTCGGAACCGGAATGGAGAAGATCGCGGCGCGCGACTCGGGCGCGGTCGTAGTGGCGAAACGCGACGGCGTCGTCGATTACGTCGACTCTGAGCGCATCATCGTCAAGGCCGACCACCAGGTCGGCGGGATGATCTCGCGCGAGGTCACGGCGGACATCTACTCGCTGGTTAAGTTCAAGCGTTCGAACCAGAACACGTGTATCAACCAGCGGCCGATCGTAAGCGTCGGTGAGCGGGTGATGAAGGGCCAGGTCATTGCCGACGGGCCCTGCACGGACAAGGGCGAGCTGGCGCTCGGCCGCAACATACTGGTTGCGTTCATGCCCTGGCGCGGATACAACTTCGAGGACGCGATCCTCGTCTCGGAGCGGCTCGTAAAGGAGGACTACTACACGTCCATCCACATCGAGGAGCTCGAGGTCGAGGCCCGCGACACGAAGCTCGGTCCCGAGGAGATCACGCGCGACATCCCGAACATCGGCGAGAACATGCTCCGCGACCTTGACGAATCGGGGATCATCCGCATCGGCGCGCAAGTTGCGGCCGGATCGATCCTCGTCGGAAAGGTCACGCCGAAGGGCGAGACGCAACTGACCGCGGAAGAGAAACTGCTCCGCGCGATCTTTGGCGAGAAGGCCGGTGACGTTAAGGATGCGAGCCTTACGGCGCCTCCGGGAATCGACGGCACTGTGGTCGACGTCCAGGTGTTCACCCGAAAGGGACAGGAGAAGGACGAGCGTTCGCTCGCGATCGAGGGTTTCGAGGAAGATGCGTTGAGGCGCGACCTCGAGGACGAGATCCGCATCCTGACCGAACAGCGCGACGAGAGGATCTACGATCTCTTCTCCGGGCGCAGCCTGACGAAGGACCTGACCGAGGGCAAGGACGTGCTCGTCAAGAAAGGCGTCACACTGACCCGCGAAATGCTAAAGGACGTGCCGATCAAGGTCCTCCGCAAGGCGAGCGTGAAGGCGGGCTCGGTCGATATCGAGGCCGAGATCAACGACTACATGCAGCGAACTGAGCGCCAGATAGGCATCCTGAGCGACATCTACGAAGAGAAGATAGCCAAGATCAAGCAAGGCGACGAACTGCCTCCGGGCGTGATCAAGATGGTCAAGGTCTTCGTTGCCATGAAACGCAAGCTGAGCGTCGGCGACAAGATGGCCGGCCGCCACGGAAACAAGGGCGTGATCGCGAGGATCCTGCCGGAAGAGGACATGCCGTATCTTCCGGATGGAACTCCCGTCGAGATCGTGCTCAACCCGCTCGGCGTGCCCTCGCGTATGAACGTCGGCCAGATCCTCGAGACACATCTCGGCTGGGCGGCGCGCGTGCTCGGACTCCATTTCGCCACACCGGTCTTTGACGGCGCGAGCGAGCAGGAGATCAAGAAGCACATCAAGGGCGCGAACGACCGGTACGACGAGCTCAAGCTGCCGCCTTCCGTCGGCCCGTCCGGCAAGACCAGGCTGTACGACGGCCTGACAGGCGAGCAGTTCGAGCAGAAGGTGACCGTCGGATACATCTACATGCTCAAGCTGTCGCACCTCGTGGACGACAAGATCCACGCGCGTTCGATCGGCCCGTACTCGCTGATCACCCAGCAGCCGCTGGGCGGCAAGGCGCAGTTCGGCGGACAGAGGTTCGGCGAAATGGAGGTCTGGGCGCTCGAAGCATACGGTGCGGCGCACATCCTTCAGGAGCTTCTGACCTGCAAGTCGGACGATGTCGCGGGACGCTCGAAGATCTACGAGGCGATCGTCAAGGGCGCCGCGGACTTCAAGCCGGGAATCCCTGAGTCGTTCAACGTGCTCGTCCGCGAGCTTCAGTCGCTCTGCCTCGATGTCGAACTCATCACCGAGGACGACGTTGACGAGGAAGCGAAGAACGCCGGTGTTGAAGAACTTGTTGGTGGTTAACCATTCGGCGCCGGGCGGAGCAAGCCCGGCACCGGCCTTATTTCTGGAGAAATAAATGTTTCGATTTCAAAACGAAAAGACGCAACTGAGTCCGAATTTCGAGGCAATCCGGATCTCGCTCGCCTCGCCTGAAAAGATCAGGTCGTGGTCGCACGGCGAGGTTACCAAACCGGAGACCATCAATTACAGGACCTTCAAACCCGAACGCGACGGGCTTTTCTGCGCCCGCATCTTCGGACCGGTGTCCGACTGGGAATGCCTCTGCGGCAAATACAAGCGGATGAAGCACCGGGGTGTGATCTGCGACAAGTGCGGAGTCGAAGTGACGCAGTCGAAGGTCAGGCGCGAGCGGCTCGGCCATATAGAGCTCGCGAGCCCGTGCTCGCACGTCTGGTTCTTCAAGGGTCTTCCCTCGAGGATCGGGCACCTGCTCGACATCACCCTCAGGGACCTCGAGAAGATCCTCTACTTCGAGCTTTACATCGTTGTCGATCCGGGCGATGTGCCCGATATGAAGGTAAAGGACCTGCTTACGGACGAGCAGTACCGCGAGAAGATGCAGGAGTATCCGGGCGGTTTCATCGCCAAGATGGGCGCCGAGGCGATCAAGGACCTCCTGATGGCGATCGACATTCCCGAGCTCGTCGAAGAGCTCAGGACCAATATGCGCGAGGAGACCTCGCAGCAGAAGAAGCTGAAGTTCTCGAAGCGCCTCAAAGTCGCCAATTCGTTCTTCAGGTCGCAGAACAAGCCCGAATGGATGATCCTCGACATCATCCCCGTCATTCCGCCGGAGCTTAGGCCGCTTGTGCCGCTAGACGGCGGTCGCTTCGCGACGTCTGACCTCAACGACCTCTACAGGCGCGTTATCAACCGCAACAACCGCCTGAAAAAGCTTATGGAGCTGAGGGCGCCGGAGGTCATCGTCCGCAACGAGAAGCGGATGCTTCAGGAGGCCGTCGACGCGCTGTTCGACAACGGCCGCCGCGGCCGCGTGCTCAGGGGTGCGAACAACAGGCCTCTGAAGTCGCTTTCGGGTACGCTGAAGGGCAAGCAGGGACGCTTCCGTCAGAACCTTCTCGGAAAGAGGGTCGATTACTCGGGCCGTTCCGTGATCGTCGTCGGTCCGGAGCTCAGCCTGCATCAATGCGGCCTGCCGAAGAAGATGGCGCTTGAGCTGTTCAAGCCGTTTATCTACAACAAGCTGGAAAAGGACCTTCACGCGGCCACGATCAAGCAGGCCCGCGAGATGGTCGAGCGTCAGGAGCCGATCGTCTGGGACATCCTCGAAGAGGTCATCCGCGATCACCCCGTCCTTCTGAACCGCGCTCCGACGCTTCACAGGCTGGGCATCCAGGCGTTCGAGCCGGTGCTTGTCGAGGGCAAGGCGATCAAGATCCATCCGCTCGTCTGCACGGCGTTCAACGCCGACTTCGACGGGGACCAGATGGCGGTCCACATCCCGCTTTCGGCGGAAGCGCAGATCGAGGCTTCGGTCCTGATGCTTGCGTCGAAGAACCTTCTCAGCCCGGCCAGCGGCCAGCCGATCACGGTGCCCTCGCAGGACATCGTTCTCGGCTGCTATTACCTGACGCTCGCGAGGGACGGGATGAAGGGCGAAAACGGCATCTTCAGCTCTGTCGAGGAAGTTCTCCTCGCGTACGACGCGAAGACCGTCGATTCGCAGGCCCGGATCAAGATGCGCTGGAAAGGCGACCTGATCGACCTCGATCGTGAGCACAACATGCAGGACGTGATGCGCGGCAGGATCCAGAAGGACGTCAACGTGACGATCGACACAACTGTCGGCCGTGTGATCTTTAACGACAGGCTTACCCGCGAGGGGCTTCCCTTTGTCAACGGCACGCTTAAGAAGAAGGGCCTGCAGTCGCTCGTCAACTTTGCGCACCTAAGGCTCGGCCATGAGCAGACGGTCGCTTTGCTCGACGACCTGAAGTCCCTCGGATTCCTCTACGCCACGAAGGCCGGGGTTTCGATCGGCATCGACGACATGGTCACGCCGGAAAACAAGGCCGAAATTATCGAGGAAGCGAGGAAAGAGGTCGACAAGCTTCAAAAGCAGTACGAGGAAGCGACGATGACCGACCTCGAGCGATCGAACAAGGTCACGGCGATCTGGTCCGAGGTCACCGACAGGGTGGCGAAGGAGATGTTCAAGGCGATGGACGTCCGCGAGAAGGAAAGGAACGAGCTGAACCCGATCCTCGTGATGGCCGATTCCGGAGCCCGAGGCTCCGAGGCTCAGATCCGCCAGCTCGCCGGAATGCGGGGCCTTATGGCGAAGCCGTCAGGCGAGATCATCGAGACACCCATCACAGCGAATTTCCGAGAAGGCCTGAATGTACTGCAGTACTTCATCTCCACGCACGGAGCCCGCAAGGGTCTCGCGGACACGGCGCTGAAGACCGCCGATTCCGGATACCTGACCAGGAGGCTCGTCGACGTGGCGCAGGACGTGATCGTTTCGGAGATCGACTGCGGAACGCTGAAGGGCATATGGTCGAAGGCGATCGTCCGCAACGGCGAGGAAGTGGAGTCGCTCCGCGACCGGATCGTCGGATGCACGGCCCTTGACGACATTCTTGACCCGGTGGACGGCAACGTCATCGTTAAGGCAAATCAGGAGATCGACGAGGATCTGGCCGGTCAGGTCCAGCTTTCCGGGCTTCAGCAGGTCAAGATCCGCTCGCCGCTCACTTGCGAGGCCAGGCGCGGCATCTGCGTGAAGTGCTACGGAAGGAATCTCGCAATGGGCCGCACGGTCGAGATCGGCGAGGCGGTCGGAGTGATCGCCGCTCAGTCGATCGGCGAACCGGGCACCCAGCTCACGATGAGGACTTTCCACGTCGGCGGTACCGCGAGGCTTCAGCAGGATACGAAGCACGTCGCGTCGCTTGAGGGCAAGGTGGTCTATCACGGCCTGAATGTCATCGAGAACCGCAAGAAGGAGATGGTCAACATCAAGCGGCAGAGCGCGGAACTGGCGATCGTCGACGACCGCGACAGGGAAGTAGCGCGTTACCAGATCGTCTACGGCGCGCAGATCCACGTGAAGGACGGCCAGAAAGTCAAAGAGGACGACGTTCTCGCGACCTGGGATCCGTTCACGTACGCGATCCTCACGGAGGCGGACGGCAAGGTCAAATACCAGGACCTGGTAGAGGGCAAGACCGTAGAGGAGGACATCGACAAGGTTACAGGCCAGAAACGTCTTGTGGTCAGGGACTCGGACGAAAAGAACCAGCCGAGGCTCGAGATCCGAAAAGGCTCGAAGGCGCTGAAATCTTACCAGATGCCCATCCGCGCCAACCTTTTGGTCGAGGACGGCGAGGAAGTGAGGGTCGGCGACGTCATCGCCAAGATCCCGCGCGAGACCACGAAGAACAAGGACATCGTCGGAGGTCTGCCGCGTGTCGTCGAACTTTTCGAGGCGAGGCGTCCGTCCGAAACTGCCGTGATGAGCGAGATCGACGGAACGGTCCAGTTCGGTCCGATCACGAAGGGCAAACGCAAGATCATCATCGTCAGCGAGGACGGGGTCGAGCACGAGTACGACATTCCGCGCGGAACGCACATCAGCGTTCAGGAAGGCGACCGCGTGAAGGCCGGCGAGCCGCTTATGGACGGTCCTTTGAACCCGCACGACATCCTGCGCGTGCTCGGAATGGACGCTCTTCAGGAATACCTCGTGAACGAGATCCAGGAGGTCTACCGCCTCCAGGGCGTGAACATAAACGACAAGCACATCGAGGTCATCGTTCGGCAGATGCTTCGCTGGGTGAAGATCAAGGACGTCGGCGACACCGATTTCCTTCTCGAGGAGCAGGTCGACAGGTTCCGCTACGAGGACGTGAACCAGAATGTGCGCGAAGAGGGCAACAAGTCCGCCAGCGCCGAACCCCTGCTTCTAGGGATCACGAAGGCGTCGCTTTCGACCGATTCGTTCATCTCCGCAGCGAGTTTCCAGGAAACGACCCGCGTGCTGACAGAAGCCGCGATCTCCGGGCGTGTGGACTACCTGCGCGGCCTGAAGGAGAATGTGATCATGGGCCGTCTGATCCCCGCCGGCACCGGTATGAAGTACTACCGGAACGTGCAGGTGTTCGATGATCCGACGATCGGCCAGCAGAAGGAAGAGGAGTTGGACGAGTTCGACATCCGCGGAGGCATCGAAGGCGGTTCAGAGATCCCGCTGGTGAAGTCTTCCGGAAACTCCGGCTCTGAAGAGAAGGAAACCGCGAAGGTGAAAGCCAAAGGCGGGGAAGAGGAAGAGTGAGCCGTGAGCGGTAAACAGTAGGGGCGGGCCTTGTGCCCGCCCTTTTTTCTTGCAGTAAGCCGTGAGCAATAAGCAGTTTAGTCTGCGCACTTGTGCGAGGGACCAGCGATCGGGCGGGGGCGCTTTGCTCCCGCGTTTCTTTTGTGCGCCGCGAGCCGCTATGATGACTCTACGCGTTCGGAGTTCAGCCTTCAGGCTGTACAAGCCGTTCGCGGGGTCACGCTAAAGCGTGAACTCCGAACGCGTGGCAACTTCGTCGTGCATATTTCGGGGCCTACCAGATCTGGCAGTAGTCCCTTCGGACCATTTCCGTTCCGTTCCCGCATCCATACGCCCTTGCGAACTGAGGCATGTTCGAAACGGGTCCATTCACGCGCCAGCGTGCGATCGCGTGCGGACCGGTCGACACCTGGAGCCTATCGGACTCCTCCGTCGCCTTCACCGCCCAGACCTGCGCCCATCCGAGGAAGAAACGCTGTTCCGGTGTGAAGCCGTCGATGTCCTCCGGCCTGCCGTTCTTCTTCATCGAGTTGATGAATGCGTCGTAGGCGACGGTAAGACCGCCGAGATCGGCGATATTCTCGCCCAGAGACAGCTTGCCGTCCATGAACAGCTTCGGCTGGACCTCGTAGTTCGAGAACTGGTTCACGACACAGGCCGCGCGCTCGTCGAACTGCTTCCGGTCGTCCTCCGTCCACCACATCTTCAGGTTGCCGTCCGCGTCGAAGCGGCTGCCCTGGTCGTCGAACCCGTGTGTGATCTCGTGGCCGATGACGGCCCCTATCGCTCCGTAACTGATCGCGTCGTCCGCGTCGAAGTTGAAGAACGGAGGCTGCAGAATGCCGGCGGGGAACACGATCTCGTTGACCAGCGGATTGTAGTAAGCATTTACGGTCGGAGGCGTCATGAACCAGCGGTCCGGATCGACCGGCCGGCCTACGTCCTTAAGATTCCTCTTGATCTGGAATTCGGTCGTGCGCTGGACGTTTTCGATGTACGAATCGCGTTCGATCCTAAGACCCTCATATCCTCGAAGCTTGTCCGGATACCCGATCTTGCGCTTGAACGTCAAGAGCTTCGCCAGCGCCTGGGCCTTCGTCTCGTCGCCCATCCACTCGAGATTGTCGAGCCTTTCACGGAACGCCTGGAACAGGTTGTCGATCAGCTCGCTCATACGTGCTTTCGCTTCGGGCTTGAACGTCTGCCTCACGTATTCCTGGCCGAGCGCCTCGCCAATCGCGCCGTCCGTCGCCTGCACGCACTGACGCCAGCGGGGCTGCTGTTCCTTCCGGCCCTGCAGATACCGGCCGTAAAAATCGAAATTGGCATCGCGGAACTGTCTGGAAAGTAGAGGCGCGGCGGCGTCGATCGCCATCCATTTCAGGTAAGTCTTCCACTCTTCGATCGATACGTCCTCGAACATCCCGCTGACCGCCTTAAAGAAGTCGGGCTGGCCGATGTTGAACGAATCGACCTCCGGGGCGCCGCGAAAGGCCATATATTCCTTCCAGGAGAGATTTGGCGAGATGTTACCCGCCTCCTCAAGCGAGACCTTCGAATAACGCTTGTCGGGATCGCGAAGCTCGACGCGGCGGAGCGAGGCATACGCGAGCTCTGTCTGGATCCTCATCACTGTGAACGCGTCCTTGCGAGCCTGCTCTTCGTTCGCGCCAAGCAGTGTGAACATCTTCTGCATGTACTCGCGGAACTTGTCGCGGTTCTCCTGGAAATTCGGGCCTCCGTCCACGTAGTAATCCTTGTTGGGCATACTTAGGCCACCCTGGCCCGCATTGGCGATATTCATCTTGCTGTCCTTCAGATCGGCGCCACCCCCGAAACCGAAGATCACTCCGATGCCCATGTTATGCATCTTCGCGACGTGGCGGACCAGGTCCTCGCGGTCGCGGATCTTCTCGATGTCCCTGAGCAGAGGCATCAGAGGCCTTGCGCCCGCCCTCTCGATCGCGTCCTCCGCCACGCACGATCCGTAGAAATCGCCGATCATCTGCGTGTCGCTGCCTTTTGAAGCCGAGCCGTTGGACGAAGCCTTCTCTAGCACGTTCCGGAGAAGCTCTCGGTTGTTCTCCGCGAGAATGTTGAAACTGCCCCACCGCGATTCAGAATCGGGGATTTTCGTCTCATCGACCCACTTTCCGTTCGCGAACTGGAAGAAGTCCGTGCACGCTTCCGCCGACCTGTCCATCCGGGCGATGTCGAATCCCGCGTTCTGCCCTAAGGCCGTCACGCAAAACGCGAGCACTACGGCCGCAACTGCCGCTACTTGAAAACGATGACTGCGCATAAATGTCTCCTTGGTGATCTACAGGTAAGGACTGAACAGGTATACTACGAACCGGGCGCAAAATGGTTTCGATGGGGTCAGACCACGGGGATGAAGTGCTCGCTGACCTTGCTCCAGAGGCTGTGCGCGAGTTCCTTGCGGTCGGAGCTCGCGACAGGCTCGGAGCCGAACGTCACTATCGCTCGCGTCCGTGGTGTTTGGAAGAACCGCCAAAGATGCTCGACGAACGTCGAGTCGTCCCACCAGCAGACGGCGTCGCTGGCCCTTTCGCTGGTGTCCTCAACCCGGTAAGTGATCGCGGCGTAGTGGATCGGGAGCCCCGTATTCGCCGCGAACTCGAAAAACGAGGAATTGAACTTCAGGATCTCTTCGCCTTTGGTGCTGGTGCCTTCGGGGAAAACGATCACGCCTTCGCCGCCTTCCAGCCTGGCGATGATCTCCTGCCCGGCACGCGGAATGTCCCTTCGATTATTGCGGTCGATGAAGATCATCCCCATGTCGCTGACGACCTTGCCGGCAACCAGCCAGCCGCGGATCTCGCCTTTGGCGACGAAGACGCTCTCGACCAGCGACCTTAACACCGGAATGTCGGTGTAGCTTAAATGGTTGGAGACAAGGAAAAACGGAGGTTTCGGGACTGTGCCGATCGTGTCCACCGTGATGCCCCCGATCTTTAAGAAGCCCTTCGCCCAAAGCCTGAACGCGATCTGGCGCCAGTACTGCTTGTTAGGCACGATCAAGTTCCCCGCGAACCACGATGTATAGACCGCGAATGTCAATGCGATGAAGGCAGTCATCCTTACTGAGGCTCGGAGATATTTCATCAGGAAGGGGCTTAAAGGGATCCGGCGAGGGCCGGCGGGTCAGTTCTCTGTCTCGTTCTCTATGTCGCGGAAATTATATCTCAGCAAAACCGACATCGGCAAAAACTCGCCTTTTCGCTCGGCGGGCCGCCACTGCATCGTCCGTACCGCCGAGATGACCGATTCGTCGAGGCCGTATCCTGCCCATCTCATGATCTTCACCTCGAGCACGGTTCCGTCCGCTGCGATCCGGGCCTCGGCATCGACCGTGGCCTCCACGCCGTATAGGTCCGCAAGTGATGTGTACTCGGGTTTCAGCCGTCTGTAAGGCATCGCCGACCGTATGTCATCGCTGCCCGATTCCCGCTCCGAGACCTGTACCGCCGCCGCATTCTTTTCGATCGCTTCGGCTGACGCCGACGCGAGACGTCTTGCAGTCTCTTCCATTGACCGTAAGAGCTTTCGTTCGGCTTCCAGGGGCGAGTCCTCTTCGAAGACCGAAAACAGCCATTCATCCAGAGCGCCCGTCACCGAATCGACCAGGAAGAACGCGGCGTGGGCTTCGTAGTACTCCTCCCGTCCGAAGCTGGACCTCCTTTGTACGTCTGACCGGACAAGGACGTAAAACCGGCATCCGACTGCGGCGCCGACGCTCCTGGCTGTCTGTGAGTCGAGATTGAAGGGCGATTCGAGTCGGAACGACCGGAATGCCGCGTCGGAAAGCCCTATGTCGAGCACTTTCTCGTGCCGCGACAGCGCGACCTTAAGTGCCTCGGCCACCTTAGCGCTAACGTCGTTCTGCTCCGGATCGATCACGGCCAGCGTCGAGGCGCGGACGGAAGAAGACACGGTCAAGACCGCAAGGAGCAGAAATATGAGCCCCAACGCAATCCGTGCGAACCTGATCCGACTCGTTTGTCCAGATTGTCTCATTCAGTCAACGGAGGCCGCGCGGCCGTGGTAGATCTCCGCGATCTCGTTCTTGAGTTCGTGCGGAAAGCATACACGGTGGATCTCGTAACCCTTCTGCAGGCCTCTTACGGCGGAAGAGACCTCGGAGATCTCCCGGATCCTGGGGCTGGAATAGCCGTCCTCGACGTATATGAACTGCTTGGGATCGTCCGGGGTCTGTCGGTAAAAATAGTACGGAACGTCGCCGGCCTTGTCTTCTGCGAAATAGTACGAGGGATCGTAGCCGCGGTCCTCGACAAGCCTGCGGACCCTTGAGGAGAATGCCTGCCGATCATCTTCGGGCATGTCGAGGTCGAAGACCTTGAACAGCCTGCGGTTCAGGAATCTTGACGCGAGGTCCGAGAGGATCTCGTCGCGGCTTCTCTGCCATTGTTTTATGTGAAAAATGACATCCGAGTCATCGAGCTGAAGATGTTCGGTAAGGTTCAGATTCTCGCCGTGAAGAAGCTTTTCGAACTGAGTCCCCTGGGCAAGCCAGGGATTCCCGCCTTCCCGGACAAGAAAGAACGCGCGGTCGAAGATCGCCCGGAGAATGACTTCCGCAGAGCGCAGTGTCCTGTGGAAATAGACCTGGCGGAACATGTAGTATCGCGACTGGATGTAGTCCTCGACTGCGTAAACGCCGCGAGCCGAAACATACAGCCGGTCGTTCGCTTCGTCGATCTCGAGAGACTTGATGATCCATTCGAGGTCGAAGATCCCGTACTTTGCCCCGGTCATAAGGGAATCCCGGAGCAGGTAATCCATCCTGTCCACATCGAGCTGGGACGAGACGAGCTGGGCGAGGGCCATCGGCTTGAAATCGCCCCTGATGATATCCGCGACCTTTTTGGGAAGGTCCGGGGAAAAATCGGCGAGAAGCCGGCCGGCCTCCGTGTCCGTGCTCTCTACCGCTTCGATCGTGAAGTCCTCGTGATGAAATCCCTGGATCGACTCGATCACGTGCGAGAAAGCGCCGTGTCCGATGTCGTGTAGCAGCGCCGCGACCCGCACGGCGATCATGTCGTCCTCCGCGAGATCGTAGTTGAGTGCGAGGCGTTCAAGGACTCGGGAAGCAAGATGCAGGACACCCAGCGAGTGCGTGAATCTGGAGTGTTCCGCGCCCTGGTACGCGAAGTAAGCCAGGCCGAGCTGGCGTATGCGCCGAAGCCTCTGGAACTCGGCGGTGTCGATCAGCCGAACCAATAGAAGGCCTTCGTCGGTGGCCGGGTTCAGCCTGATGATGTTGTGGACAGGGTCCCTGTAGATCCTTTCCTTCAAGCTTATCGTCTCCTGACTGCGGGTAAATGACAGTATTGTCGTCCCGGCCCCATAAATTCAAGTCTGCGACGCTAAGAAACCTAACTTCCGAGCCGGTAAATGCTATATTTCCCGCACATTTCCCAGCGACGTTACATCAACTTGATCAGCAACCTGGCGGTAGCTATGGCGCAGCATTTTTCCCATTCTCATTCCGTATTCGGGCTATTCCGCTTTCTTTCCTTTACGTTCTTGCTCTTTGTACGGGAGTGTTGGCGCAGCAAGCGAGAACGATTTCAGGCGTTTGTGTACGACGAGAACAGGAGTCCCGTGCTTGATATTGATGTGGAACTGTTGGACGAGCTCGGGATCACCCGGCTCCGTACCAGAATTAAATGTAAGACTTATCGGATTGCCCTGATTGGTGATATTCTTGTTTCCCACTTACAATTTTGCTTTGTCCAGATTTCCGGAGGTTGTTATGAATCCAGCACGCAGGCCATTCGCAATCAGAGTTCTTATCGGCTTTTCTTTTGTTTTTATCCTGCTGGTGTCGGTCCAAAGCGCCGCGGCCGCGAGTACGATTCAGGGAAATGTATATGATCGGCAAAGAAATCCCCTGCCTGATATAGAAGTTGAACTCCTTAACGACCTCTACCAATCCAGAGGCCGAACGCGGACCGACGGTTTGGGCAAGTATCAGTTCACGGGTCTAGGGGACGGTTGGTACACGATCCGGGTATACGCGTTTCGGTACGATCTTGAGGACCAATCCGCTCAGTTGGAAGTGAATACACTTAATATTCGTGGCCAAGAGGGAACCGGCTTCTTTATGCAGGATTTCTATTTAGTGCCTCGAACGGGCGGGCTTGCAGATAATGAACTGGGCGTGGTTTTCGCCCAGGAGATACCGGACGAAGCGCGAAAACTATATGACAAGGCCATTCGGGATCTTTCTGGTGAGCGAAATGAAGCAGGCGTTCTCGGACTCTATGAGGCGATAAAGATATTTCCGGACTACTACTTGGCTTTACACCGGATCGGCCGGGAACTATTCGTCGTCAAGAACTACGAACAGGCCGTGCCGTACCTCATAAGAGCTATAGAAGTAAACGGAAAAAGCGCTACTTCGCTCTATTATCTGGGATATTCGCTTAACGAACTCGGTCCGGAGTTTCGCAAGGCCGCGGTAAAGACCCTGCACCAGGCATACCTTCTGGCACCTGGATCGGTTCAGGTTTTATATATCTATGGCCGGGTATTGCGGGCTGAGAAACAATTTGCAGAAGCGGAAAAGCATCTCCTGCAAGCCAAGAAACTCTCGCGGACCCCGATCCCGGAGATTCATAAAGAATTGGCCCAACTTTATGGCAACGACCTGAAGAATTATAAACAGGCCGCCGATGAACTTGAGCTATACCTTAAAGCCAGCAACGTCGGGGGTGAAGAATCCAAAGAGGTCAAAAAGACGATTTTGGATCTGCGCGCAAAGGCGAAATCACAACCCTCACAGAGTTAAAACAAGGATAAGTTCTTTCCGGGAGCTGAGATTCGTCCGTGTAAGGCGGGCGAAAGGTTTTCTGCCGCATCCATCCGCACAGATACGAATTCGATCGTCCCTTAACCTCCGTCCAGGCAGCAGCAGAGTCGCCGGCATATCTCATTTGCATGTTCCATTGGCCGGGATTTTTATGGAGCTCAGTCCGTATTTAAATGCGCCGCGATTAAGCGAAATCATGGTCAAAATTATGTTTCCGTGGGTGGCTCGTCCATGCTTGCATCCATGACGCTTTCAGCCGACCGTATGTACGGATCGTTAATACGGGATTAGCCCGTTTGCTTCAAAGCAAAACAAAAAGAGCCTGCCCAAAAACCGGGCAGGCTCAAGGTTCCTCTAAATTGAATTTTTAGAAGACAAATCTAAAGCCAAAACGTACATTGCGACCACCCTGAAATAGATTCGGCTGATCGAAGGTGTTCAATGGCCCGCCATCGGCCGCGATAATGTTATTCACGAAGGTACTAATACCTCCGCGGTTGAAGATCGTCTGGAACACTTCGGATTCCTGCTGTCCCGTCGTTTGAGCCGGCGTACCGCAAGTAGTACACCCGCCGATATTCCTCAACGAGATGGCGTTGAAGTTCCTGGTGCTGATCGACGTCTGGCGGGCGATCTCGTTCCTTTCATCGAACAAATTGCGGATGTCGATAAACGGTTCAAACGAGAAACGGTTATCGCGGCCGAATCTGTAACGATGACTTATACCAAGATCGGTCTCTGTAAACATCTCCGTCCGCCCGAGATCGCCGCGTCCGTTCAGGATCGTTGTCCCCAAGCTATAAAGGTTATAGATTGTGGTCAATGGAGTTCCTGACTGAATCGTGGTGAAGGCAGACACGGTCGTGAGATTCGTTGGATTCCCTAACCAGTCGAAGATATAGCCGCCATATGCCTTGAAGACATGTGGACGGTCGGTTGCAAGCAAACCATTGTCCGGCACGCCGTCAGGAGTAAAGCCCAGAGGCGGCAAGTCAAAGAATCGGTTTACGTTCGGGCTGGTTCGCCCACGCTCATCCGAGCTGGCCAAGCCTGAATAGTTGCCGAAGAGACGGCTCCAGGTGTAGCTGGCATTGTAAAAATAATTCGTCGAACGGTTGTCAACACGAACTTCCACAGCGTCGTAATCACGTTGAGCTTTCGGACACGGCAGATTTGAAGCACCGGTCACTTCACACGTGAGTCCAAAGCCCGGATTGCTGATAATGTAAGCTTCGCTACCCTGTGTGTTAACAACGCCTACGTCCTCGACTGTACGGTCGAGCTGCTTGTGTGTATACCGCGCACTCAGCAACATATTTGGAGCGAGCTGACGCTCTAGGCCAACGGTCCACTCACTCTGCCGAGCCGCCTTAAGATTGGGATCGACTCCGCCGGTCGTGAAGATATCTGACCCAGGTGAATTTGCGGGAATCCGGAAGTCCAACTGGCAAACCGAAAAGCCCGGGCCTCCATCGATCGGACAGGTCCCGCCGGGAACGTCGGCTCGTCCGCCAAGAATCGCGGCAAATGTGTAATTCGAAAAATGCGCGCCGCGCGACGGCAGTATCTCGAAGTAATCGTTTCTCCAGAAATTGCCGCCAAACAAACCACGAGGTAATTCGTACTTGAACCGGTCGTAAAACCAACCCCAGCTTCCGAAGAGCTTGGTCTTGCCGTCACCGGTAAGGTCGAATGCAGCCCCGAAACGAGGTGCGATTTTGTCGCCCCAGCCGAATTTGATCTCATTTGTTCCTTCGGCAAAGCTCGGAACATTCTCATCTTCTACTCGAACGCCAAAATTGAGAGTAAGTCGCCGCGCGATATGCCATGAATCCTGGACAAAGAACGCCTGGTTCACGCTGCTCGCTTCGCCGAACGCGCCAAAACGCTGCATCCAGCCGGACCCTAAGTTACAAGGATCACCCGGAACGTGAGTGGGACTGAAGCAGAATCCGCTTGGGTTTGCCGCGGTCGATCCAGTCGCCGGCATCGCGGCTGCCTGGGACGAGATCGGAATGCTGTAATCGAGAACAATAACCCCGAGAGTGACGTGACCATTGTCAACCGAATTGAAAAGACGGTTCCACTGGTAACCAAACTTTATGTTATGGCGGCCACCGGCATTGAGTCCGACAAATGCAGCATCGATATCATACGTAGTGCGAGTCGAGACATCGAGCTTCAGGACGTTATTATTTGGAACGCTATTGAAGCCCGGTAGACAACCGGAGTCCGGTACGCTCTGGGGTCCGCTGCCCACGTTGCGGCAGAAAAACCTCGTAACCGCCAGCACGTTGTACGAGCCGAGCTTTTCGTTCAAAAACGTCCTGCCTCCTCGGAAATTAATAACCAGGTTGTTAGTCGGGTTCCAGGTAGCCTGACCATTGAACGTGTTACTGTTCTGACGGCCGCCTTGAAGACGGAGGACGTTAGGATTGAAAGTCGTTGGGGGATTTGTCAGTCCAGCCGTGTTCACAGGCTGAAGACTCTGCTGAATTATCGGGTTCCACAGGAACGTACCGAACATCCGGAGCCTCGATAACGGCTGTGCGTCGAGCCGGAAGAAGGCCTGCTCAGTCGTGACCTTGGTATCGTAAGTCCTGGACTCCGATACAGTGCGTATATTCGGATTAGAACTCGGACTTCCAGTTGCCGGGTTTACGTAGAAATCGATGGTTCTCGAATTTTCAGCGATCTGCGGCGCGTAAATCGCCGAAAACCACAGTCTGTCCCTGATCACCGGGCCGCTAATGCCCGCGACCGGGAAAAAGTTAGTCCCACCGTCCTTGTTCGGCTGGAAAAACTCGAATGCGTCCGGACCAGCGCCAAATCGGCTCAGGACTACATTCGGGTCCCCCTGAAACTTTGCAACCTCAAATGAGGCACCGAAATTGCCATGCCAGTCGTTGTTGCCGCCGAGCGTGACGACATTAATGACGCCGCCGGTAGCACCACCGTACTCGGCCTCGAATCCGGTGGACTTGATCTGAACTTCCTGAAGAAGCTCGAACGGCAGGTTGCTGTTGGGTGTCAAGCTACCGGTACGGAAATTTGTCACTTCCTGACCGTCAATCACAAATACGTTCTCAGATCCGGAGGCGCCATCGATCTGGAATCCGCCGCCGAGAGCTTCGGGCCGGACGTTTGGAGCTACTTTGAGCAGCGAGCTAAAGTTAGTTCCTTTTGGGAGCGCATCGATGATCTCCTTCGTGATGTTCGTGTCGATCTTTGTGTCGGCCATATCAATCGTTACAGCGCCGCTGGTATCAACATCGACCTCTTCGATCGAGCCTGCAGCTGCGAGTGACGCATTTACGGCGGTAGCCTTATCGACAACGACTGTGACCGTCCTGGTGAAGGCATCGAAGCCGCTGCTTTCGACGGTCACGGTGTAAGCGCCGGGTTGAAGGTTCGGCACGATAAAGTAGCCGTTCGAATCGACTGTTACCGTGCGGCTGAAGCCGGCAGTGGTTCCGGTGCTTTGAACGCGCACAGTCGCGCCGGGAACCACGGCACCGGTCTGGTCCGTTACGGTACCCTCGATCTCACCCGTGGTTCCCTGACCGAACGCGAACGCGGAAAGCGCCAGCGTCAACAGGGCCACAGAGATAAATCTAAATTTACTCAACATATTTTTACTCCTAAGCAGGGTTTTAGTCTGGATAAATTCTACAAATTCCAATTTTCAGATTGAACTGGAAGAGAGAAAAACCGGAAAGTATGAACCTCGAACATCCTTGCGAACCACTTCCGCCAAGTCCTCCGATTCGCGCGAGTGCTGTAAACTCTTACGGAAAAGAGGTTTAAGAGGACCGGAACAAGCTAATGTTGTTCGAAAAGGTCGAAAGGACGTTCAAGGAACACAAACTAGTGGTAAACAAGAATGCAATTACAACGCCACCCGCGATCCGAGGAACATCTTAAAGACCTGTAAGTATTGCAACTAAGAAACTTAGAGGATAATCTGCCAAGCTGTTTGAAGGCTCATGCAAGTAGAGAATTTTCAAAGACATGCTTATTATCCACAGAAATGGATATATACCCGAAATATTAACGAAATCTTGTAAAAAGAACGATTTTGCGGACTGCAGAACGCCTACTTAAGATCGTGTCAAAATTCTGCCGCAAGCACAGCTTGTGAAGTCGCCGCTTCTTCAGAAACTGATGTTTGCAAACGTTCGGGCCGGGACGAACGCGGAGTATGGCCGAGGGCTGTGACGACCGAATCAGAGGCTGCTTGGGAACTTCCCGCCCGATAAAAAAAATAACTCCCGCTCCAAGCCGTTGAATTGTGTAAAAACCGGATCCTGCGATCTTCCCGGTGCCGATCAGTTTCTCGAAGGTATCGAACAAGCCGATCTAGATGTCTTTGACCGGCTTGTCGTCCCGATCGAACACGATCCCGTTGATGGACGTCAGGGCGAAGACTCCGGCAGCGAAAAAGAAAGAGGTCCGCAGCGGCCGCTATCGAACTAAAGATCCGATGGATTCCCATTTCATCGGCTCCGCTTCATCCGGACCGGCGAAAATGTGGAGCGGGATTATTCGTTGAAGTCCAGAAGATGCCCCATCTTTTCTTTCTTCGTGCGGAGGTAATGGGCAGCCGGCTGTTTGGACTGAACTTCGATCGGGACTCGTTCGATTATGCGGAGGCCCGCATCCTCCAGCGCTTTGATCTTGTCCGGGTTGTTCGACATAACTCTGACCTGGCAAAGCCCAAGGTCGAAAAGTACCTCGGCGCACTGCTCGTATTCCCGGACATCGGCCGCGAACCCGAGCCGCTCGTTCGCCTCCACCGTGTCGGCGCCTTCGTCCTGAAGCGCATAGGCTCTGATCTTGTTCACGATCCCTATGCCTCTTCCTTCCTGCTGCTGATAGACGATCGCGCCCCTGCCTTCTGCCTCGATCATCTCCATCGCCTTTCGCAGCTGCGGTCCGCAATCACACTTGATGGATCCGAACACGTCTCCCGTCAGGCACTGAGAATGAATTCGCACCAAAGTAGGGAAATCCCTTTCCATCTCGCCTTTGAAAAGCACTACGAATTCCTCCCTGCTGTTCAGCGACCTGTAACCGGCGATCTTGAATTCACCGATCCTGGTCGGGAGATTGGCGACCGCGACTTTCTCGACGGTCAAACGGCTCTTGTTCGTGGAGCAGTTGGTGTTCATATCTACTGTGAACCGCAGAATCCGTAACGATAAGAGAAATTGTCATTATACTCGCAAGGAACGCGGATGCATAGAGTTTGGCCGGGAGCGAAGCTGGGAATGTCCTTGAATGCAAAAAGCCGACCGGAGATCCCGGTCGGCTTCGTGCAATCGGTTCAATTTAGAGCTTCAGTCAGACTCTTCGTGATCTTCCGTATCTTCAGAGTCCTCTGCTTCATCCTCCTGGTGCGCGAATACCGCGCCTTCACCGGCACCGAGGATCTTTCCGAGAATTCCGCTCAGGACATCGGACACCTTGGTCGGTGCTGCCTGCGCTTCCGGCGCTTTCGCCGTCTCTTCTGCGAACTCGAGATCGAGCCTGATCAATTCGGCCGACCTGTGACGGCAGAAGGAACAATCGACAAGATGCGAATTTAACGGACGCGCCTCTCGGTCAGAGAGGTTACCCTCAACAAACGCGGCGATCGTGTCTCCATCGATATGATCGCCGTCCTTAAACTGCGCGGACGAGGGGTTCGCTCGAAGATAACCGCCGATCAGTTCCCTGAAGAGTTCGTCTCTGTTTATCCCCTTGCTGTTCATAATTCTAATGAGCCTCCGGGTTGCAGACGAGCCGGGACCCCTTATTTGCGCAAACGGAAATAAATTATTTTCGGTCTCTCAAGTCTTTGAGAGAAATGCATTTAGCCCGCATTGGAGGCCAGATCGCGATAGATGTCTGGATCCGCAAGGTCCCGGGTAGCAAGCTCAAGACAAATGTCAATTTCCTCTTCCTTCAGGCCGTGTTTCCCGGAAAGCTCGCTGCAGAAGCGCTCGAGAACGATCTTGTAGGTCTTGTCAAGCCAGCGCATTATCGTGGATTCGTGCACCTTCGCGCTCGGATTCTTCTCCCGCGCCGCCGATTTCCTCTGAAACCAGTCCCTCAAAGGCGAGTTCGGAGATTCCGCAAGCCTCGCGATCTCGCGAAGCTTGAGCCCTTCGGAATGGTAGTAAAGCAGAAGGAGTTTTTCGTGATCGTCGAGTGAAGAAAACGAGGACCGGATGGATTCAAGAGTCGCCTTCTTGTATTTCTCCTGAGCGAGATGTTCGATCATCTGATCCTCGCCGCCCAGGTCTTTGTTCTTGAATGTCGAGTGCGTGTACCCTTCCCCGACGTTCTCGGTCATTCCGTCCAGAGAGACCTCGTCGTGGCTCGCCCTGTGCAAATCTACCAGCGCGTGCCAGATGACCGTTCGGAGCCAGCCCCTGATCGACCCCTTTCCGCTGTACGTCGCGAACTTGGACATCCTCACGCCGTCCACGACCCGCGTGCCGTAAAGTTCGACATAGACCAGGTCGATCACTTCCTGCGCGCTCAGGTCGGTACTTGCGAGGTGCCGGGAGATCCTTTCGAGATACCCCCTGTGCTGGTGGTCAAATTCCCACCAGGCGCGCTCGTTTCCTTCGGCGCAGGCTATCGCAAGAAACAGGTCGTCAGACCGGATAGATCTGACGAATTCGCGAACCTCATCCGGGTCGGGAAGATCTTCCTGTCCGGAGCAGAGAAATTTTGCGACGCTGTCGGTTATCGACTCAGTGAAAGAGCCGGACGTCACTCCGAAGTTCGGCTGGTTCGCAAGGCAGGCGTCGTAAACCTCCGCGATCGTGTCCGAGCATTCCTCGATCAGTTTCTTTAGTTGTGGATCGTCCGAAGGCATTTCAGTGCGTCACATTATACTCAAATAGAAATTTCAGCGCCATTGATCGCCTCAGGCGGAGGAATTTCCTCACGTGTTTCCGACCGCGGGGACGAGATTCCCGTCCGCATCCCGGGTTTCCTCGTTTCCGTACTGAAGCTGGAAAAGCCTCCAGTAGAGCCCCCTCTGGCCGATCAGCTCATTGTGGGTTCCGAGCTCCCTAAGTTCGCCGTGATGGAACACGAGTATGCGGTCGCATCTTTGGATCGTCGACAGCCTGTGTGCCACGACCAGCGAGGTCCGATCCTCCATTATGCGGTTGACCGCTTTCTGAATCAGCTGCTCCGTTTCGGTGTCGATCGAGCTTGTCGCCTCGTCCAGTATCAGGATCGAAGGATCGAATGCCAGCGCCCTCGCGAACGACACAAGCTGTTTCTGGCCGACCGAAAGCCCGGCTCCCCTTTCCTTGACGACCGAACCGTATCCTTTCGAAAGACGCTTGATAAACTTCTCTGCGGCCACTTCCCGTGCAGCCCAGCGGACCTTCTCATCGGAGATCTCCGAATTGCCCAGCCTTATGTTGTCGGCGATGGTCCCGGAAAAGAGGAACACGTCCTGGAGCACCACCGCGAAATTACGCCTCAGCAAATCGAGGTCCCACTCGCGGACATCGACCCCGTCGAGCAGGATCCGGCCTTTTTGCACGTCATAGAACCTCATCAAAAGGTTAGTTACCGTCGTCTTTCCGGATCCCGTGTGGCCGACGAGCGCGATGCTCTCGCCGGGCTCGATCGAAAACGATACGTCCTTCAGGACCCAGTCGTTGTCCTTGTACGCGAACCAGACGTTGCGGAACTCGATCCTTCCGACAGCCTTATCAACCTTCTTAGGATTCGTCGGTCCGACGATCTCGATCTCCTCGTCGAGAAGCAGGAACACCCTGTGGGACGCGACGATCGCGGCCTGCAGCACATTGAATTTGTCGGAAAGGTTGCGGATCGGCTGAAACAACTGCTGAGAATACTGAATGAAAGCTATAACCGTTCCGATCGTCAGGGCGGTCCCGGCGGCCGACGCCTGCGTGAGGATCTTGTATCCACCGAACCATATGATCACGGCGATGCCGATGGTACCGATCATTTCGACCATCGGGTAAAAGACCGAATAGTAGTAGATCGTCTCGATGTTCGCGTTACGGTAATCGTCGTTGATCTCGTGGAACCGCAGGCGGGAACGGTTTTCTGCGTTGAACAGCTGGACGGTCTGCGCGCCGGAGATGTGCTCCTGGAGAAATGCGTTCAGCCTGGCCATACGCGTCCGCACCTTGTCGAATCCGACGCGCGCCCGTTTCCGGAACCAGTTGGTCGCCACAAAGAGCAAAGGGACCGTGACCAGCGACACAAGCGCGAGCTGCCAGTCGAGCCATAACATCGCGCCTATGATCGCCACGATGACGACCAGATCCCCGAGACCCTCGATCACGCCCGAGGTAAAAAGCTCGTTAAGCGAATCCACGTCGGAGGTCAGCCGCGTGATTATCCGGCCCACCGGATGGCGGTCGTAGTATGAGACCTGAAGGCGCTGAAGCTTAGTGAAGATCTGCGTCCGGAGATCGAACATCACCCTCTGCCCGATGACGTTCAAAATGATCTCCTGCAGATACGAGAAGATGAACCGGAAAAGAAAGAGACCAAAGAAAGCGAACGCGAACAGCCAGATGTCTTCCGTACGTTTCGGAACGATGAAATCGTCGACTGCGACCTTCGTGAAGTAGGGCTGAAGGGTGATCAGTATGTTCGTCAGCAGTGTGAGGACGAGGGCAAGGATCATCATCCGCCAGTAAGGGCGCAGGTAGCCGAACAGGCGCTTTGATGTGCTCCAGTCGTAAGACTTCACGATCGCCGCTTCTTCGTGGAATTTTTTGGCCTCGTTCGACATCGCGAAAACTTGATTCTATGTTTTGGTCAATTCTATGGCAAAGTAGAAGTTCGCAGTCGCGGCGGGGCGTCGCGCGACGAGAAAATGTACAGGTTCATCAACAACCGAAAGGACCACTGGAAAAGGTTGGACGAACTCCTCGCAAAGACGGAGGGCGTAGCGGGTTTGAAGATGCTTCCCAGGGCTGAGGTAAGGGAGCTCGGAGAGCTTTACCGCCGTGCGGCGGCGGATCTCGCTATCGCGAGGGCCGAATCCAGGGATCCGAAGCTGGTCAGCTATCTGAACAGCCTTGTGATCCGCGCGCACGGCAAGATCTACCGCGCCGAGGGACAGGGAGGCCGTGTGCTGTGGAATTTCCTTGCGGAGGACTTCCCGAGGATCTTCAGAGAATCGTTCGGGTTCACGTTCACGGCCTTCGCGATCTTCTTTGTCTTTGCCGCCGGTGCGTTCCTTCTTTGCCTGAATGATCAGCGTTTCATCGATACCCTGGGCCTCGGACAGGTGCAGATGCATGCGCAGACCGACACGCGCTGGTGGCTCGACCTGAACCAGGCCAACCAGATCGGCTCAAGCGAGATCCTCACCAACAATATCCGGGTGGCTTTTCTCGCATTCGCCCTGGGAGCCCTGGTTTGCGTCGGCACTGTTTTCATTCTCGCCTCGAATGGCATCCACATCGGCGGGGTGCTCGGCGCTTGTTTCAAGACCGATCCGGAGTTTGGGCAGGAACTGGTCGCATTCATGGTGGGACACGGCGTCGTCGAGCTGTCGTGCATCTTCATAGCCGGAGGCGCCGGCCTAATGATCGGCTATTCGATCCTGAATCCAGGGGAGTTCACGCGGCTCGACTCCCTGAAGGTCAACGGCATCCGCGCGGTCAAGCTTGCCGTCGGATGCGCCTTCCTCCTGGTCGGCGCCGGAATAATCGAGGGCTTTCTTTCGCCTTCAAACCTACCGCACTACGTCAAGTACGCGACCGGGATCGGCACCGGCGCGGCGATGTTCACATACCTGATCCTGGCCGGACGAAGAACCGACGGAAGACCGTCCACGCCGGAATTTTGAAGGCTACGGCCTTCCTTTCCACCACCACGCTTCAGGCAGAGGTTTCTCAACGGGCCAGATCTGGTCAAGCGTGTCTCCGTCGTACATCTCGCCGTTCTTCATCACGTAACGGATAGAATTGCTGTTCCGAATGTCCGCGAGCGGGTCCTTGTCCAGAACGAGCAGGTCCGCCGCTTTGTCTTGCTCGAGGCTTCCGAGCTCGTTTCCGAACCCGATGGCGTAAGCACCGTTTATCGTCGCGGCGCGTAGTATGTCGTGCGGACTCATTCCGCCCATACCGAGCGCCCACATCTCCCAGTGGCACTGCAGTCCCTGAAGTTCACCGTGGCCTCCGAGCCCGATCTTCCCGCCTGCAAGACTTATCTCGTTCGCGTACTTCGCGATCTCCGGGAAGATATACTCGCTTTCGCGGAACAAGGGGAGCCTTGCGGTCTTTTCATCGAGGACGGCCTGCGGGTTGAAACGTTTCAGTTTTGGGTCTTTATAAACGTTCGAGGCCGCAAAAAAGAAATACTTGCCCTGCGGGCCGCCGTACGAAACCAGCAACGTCGGAGTGTATGTGATCTTAGTCTGTGCGAAGAGCTCGATGACATCTTTGTAAAACGGCACGATCGGCAATGCATGCTCGTTTCCGGCGAAGCCGTCGATGGCGTGGGTAAGGTTCAGCTTGAAGTCGCTGCCGCCTTCCGTCGTCGGTATGATCCCAAGCTCCTTAGACGCCATCACGACCCACTGCCTCTGCTGTCGGTTGCCGACTAGATAAGATTTCAAGGTTTCCGCACGATAGTGCCGCTTGTACCTGGCGATCGTGTCCCGGGCTTCTTCATACGACTGAAAATCCGTGTCGGAGAATATTCCGGGTCCGGTCGTGAAGATCCTTGGGCCGATCATGTCTCCGGTGTCCACGAGGTCCTGATAGGCGAATGTGTCGTTCGTGTTCGTTTGCGGATCCCGGCCCGTCGTCACTCCGTAGGCAAGGTTTCCCCAGAAGGTGTAGTCCTCCGTGTCGAGCACCTTGTGCCGAACCTCCCAGTGAGCGTGGATGTCGATGAGGCCGGGGATGATCGTCTTGCCGCGCACGTCGATGACGCGTGCGCCTTGCGGGACCTTGACCGACCCTCGTCTGCCGACCGCCGCGATCCTGTTGTCCGTGACGACGATGTCCGAATCGGGGATCACTTCGTCGCCCTTCATCGTCACGGCCTTAGCTCCGCGCAAGACGACGGTCCCTTTCGGAGAATGCCTCTGTTTCTCGATCGATATTTCGTATTCCGTGTAGGGCGGCGGCTCTTTCTGTGCTTCCCCTTTCTCCTCTCCGTTTTCTCTTTTCTTCTCGTCCGGTTTCTCTTCCGGTTCGAACTTCACGCTAGAAAGCGGCTGGGTGTGAAGCGTGGACCCGACTACCCACGAGAGGGTCCTACCGCCGTCGGCCCACGCGAAGGAGTCCGCGCCGATCTTCGTAAGTTGTTTCGAAGGAACGGCAGGTTTCGTCACGTCGATCGTGGGCGCGTCCGCTCCTGTCCTTGGGACGGGGAAAACATAGAGTTGGCTGGTCAAGAGCCCCATCGCCATCGTGCCGTCAGGACTGATCCTTAAGTCGCGTGCAGGATTCGGGCTACCGCGGCGGCTCTTGCCGACGACCTTCAGGTGAAGCTTTCGGTCCGAGCCGTCGAACCGGTACGAGACGAGACCTTCGTTGCCGTACACGTAAACACGGTCCTTCTCCGGCCCGAAATGAGGCTTTCCGAGTCCACGCGAAGGCACGACCAACCGCGCTTCGCCTCCGTTCGAGTGAACTTTGACGATATCGAGGCCGGGCTGCGGGCCCAGGAAGTCCGAAGGATGATTGACACGGACAAGTCTGGACGCACGGAGAGCGAATATCAGCGTCCCGTCGTGGCTCCAGACAGGATCGCGGTAGAACGCCGGCGTTGAAGTTACGCGCTGAAGTGAACTGCCGTCGGTCTTCCAGATATGGCCGCCTTTGGTCGACCAGGTGACGAACGCGATCCATCTTCCGTCCGGGGAGAACGAAGGCTGGAACTCCCAGGGATCTTCCGTATTCGTAACGCGCCGCGGTGCTCCGTCGGGAAGCGTCTTAGTGTAAAGAGCTCCGAGCGCCGAGAAAGCGATGCGTTTTCCGTCGGGCGCGAACTCGGGTTCCTGCACGAGCCTAGCTATCACGGGACCTTCAGCGAGCTTGTGGTCTACATAGAGCGAAGGCCCGGCGTCGAGGCTCACATCGGCGGAAAACGGGATGGCCGTGTCCGAGCCGTCCTCGAGCGAGACCTTACGGATCTTGCCGCCGTACGAAACGACGATCGATTTGCCGTCCGGAAGGAATGCATAGCCGGGAAGCAAGTCCCTTGTCGGCCTCGATTCCTGTTCGTCACGCTGGACCGGATACTTCAGCCAGCGATCTTCGCCGGTACCTAGAGCACGGACCTTGAGGCCGGTCCGGCCTTCGTATCTGGAACCGTAAACAAGGTTCTTACCGTCGGGCGACACCAAAGGCCGGAACGCGTTTCCGGCCTCGAACGTGATCGGATCTTCCTCGCCGGCCTCGATATCGCGCCTGATGATCTGGCAATCGGCAAGCGTAAGCCGTGGGCCCGATCGCGGGGCCTGTCTCGCGAAAAAGATATATCTGCCGTCCGAAGAGGGCGTTGCACCGTAGTAGCTTGGTCCCGGTGGAGGCGGACCGTCGCCTCCGCCGCGCTCCGGCCCGCCCTTCGAGATCTTGAGACCCGATCCGCCGAGCCTGTGGTACATCCAGAGCTCGGCACCGGACGAGGTCGGCGTCGCCTTTGAAACGATCACGTAGTTTCCGTCGGCCGTCCAAACCGGAGAGATGAATTCCGCCTGCTTTTCCTTAGTAAGAGCCTTCGCTTCCGTTCCGTCCGCGTTCGATATCCAGAGGTTGTTCGATCCGCTGCGGTCGCTCACGAAGACGATCATCTTTCCGTCAGGAGAATACTTCGGCTGGGCGTCGAATCCCATCCCTTTGGTAACGAGGGTGGCCTTGCCGCCTTCGATCGGTATCGTGTAGATATCACCCAGCAGATCAAAGATGACCGTCTTGCCGTCGGGCGAGACATCGAGCGTCATCCAGGTGCCCTCGTCGGTCGTGAACTCGACCTTCCTCTCGGGCTTCAGCGGAAGCGGTTTCTTCTCGTCCGAATCCGATTTCGCTTCCACGCCCGGGTTTTCATCCTGAGTGAAAACGGTGAGCGGGGCCACAATCATCGCGAGTATGCACAGCCCGCAGGCCGCCTTAACCAACAGGCGGACCGATCCGCCTCCAAACGTGATCTTCATTTTCGTCGAATCCTCCCAGGATAGAACTCCGCGCGGCTTTCAGAGCAATCCGCGCTCTTTCACTTTCAGATATGTCTCGAGAAGCCTCGGAGCCAGCGTCTGGGTCGTCACATCCAGCGCCAGCCCGCCCATCGTCTCGACCTGCCTCAGCGCGGATTCGCGTTGGTGGATGATCTCCTCGGCGGCCGACTGCACAAAGACTTCCCTGAGGTTCGCGGGAATCGCGCTTACGGTCGAGTTCAGGTCCCTGTCGCCGATCGTGACTACCAGAGGCAGATGCGTCGGCCTGAGCAGTTTGAGCGAATTGATCAGTTCTGCCGAGCTTTCCTTGTCGATAAGGTCCGTCAGGATGATCACGAACGAACGCTTTTTCGAGTTCGCGGCGATGAACTGGAACGCTCTCGAATACGAGGGCTCGATCATCTCCGGCTCGAGATCGTGTAGCGCCTCCAGAATACCGTCGATGTGCCCGATGCTCTTTTTCGGAGGCAGGAACGTCTTCACCTTCCTTCCGAAGACCGCGATCCCGCAGTTGTCCCCGCCTCTCGCCGCTGCGGAGACAAGCGCCAGCGTCGCGTGGATAGCCGTATCGAACTTCGTTTCATCACCTATACGGCCCGTCATCAGCCGTCCGGCGTCGAGCGCGATGATGATCGTCTGGTCCCGCTCGATCTGGTACTGGCGGGTCGTGAGCTTGGCTCGCCTGGCGGTCGTGGTCCACGAGATATGCCTCAGTTCGTCGCCCCGCACGTAATCGCGCATCGATTCGAACTCGCGTCCCTCGCCTCTTCTTACCGACCTTCTCTGGATCGCGAGATAGGTGTTGGCTCCGACGGCCTTGAGTTCGATCTCGCGGGCGCGCCGCATATCCGGATAGACCTTGACAGGCGTGGCTTCCCCAAGCCTCTGCTGACACCATACGAGGCCGAGTCTCGATCTGAACCGCACCGCCGTAAGGCCAAACTCGTACTTGCCGCGTTTCGGAGGCGTGATCGTGTACGTGAACTCGGCCCTGGTCCCGTTCTCGACGGTGAACGATGCCTCTCGGCTGTCGACGATTCTCATCTCGGGCGGATGTTCGTCCTTGATCCGCAACGACAGATCTCGTCCCGTATCGTTGCGCACCGTCAGGGTCACGTCATTCGGATCTCCGATGGCGAACCGCTTCGCGAATCTTCTTTCAACGCTCAAGCCCTCCGGCCGCCGGCTCAGGAAGTAATCGGCGACGGCCGCGGCCAGCAGAACAAGGTCGAACGCGAGAACGGCGTACCGCAGATCCGGCATCTGCCACGAGAGCGACAGCGGGACCAGGCCAAGCGCAAACAGAATGAAGAACCTTCGGGAGAAGACGAAACGCATTTTTCGGACGATTATACAGAAAGGTCCGAAAATGCGTAATGCGTTCAGCCTTCGGCGTGGGATATAATACCGGGACTGACGATGGCAAATTCCGAAACAGATGGCGTGAGCGTCGGCGCGCTTGTGAAAGAAGCGGCGGACCTGAACGAAGCGGGCAGGTCTTCCGAGGCGTTCCTGAAGGCGTGCGAAGCGCTGAGGGAGACCATCGTTAAGATTTCCGGCAGCGACGACCCAAGGCTCCCGGAGCTGCGCAATGTGATCGACGAACACTGGGAGCTGATACGGTTTATGAGCTTTCCCGGGATCGATTCCCCCTATGTCGATCTTCCGATCGTCATACGCGAGATCTCGCTCAATCCGCGCCGGCAGTACACGACGAAAGAGATCGTCCTGCACCTTGTTTCACAGTCATTGAGGTTGGGCTTGATGCCGGAAGGGTTCGGCTTCACCTCCGCGATCCACTTCGAAAAGAAGGGTGAATCGCTGCTGATCCCTGTCACGCTGATCAGCGGCCTTCTGGCGTTCTCTGTAGTTCATCCGGTTAACAAATCGGAAGAAGTTCCGGACAAGTACTGGATCTCGATCTCCGATTTCAAGATGTTCATATCGGAGTTCTGGGGCAGGATGGACCTCGCGCTCCGCATAAGGAAGTTCTACCTCGACAGGTGACGCACTCTAACGGAAAAGAGCGAAGCTAAGCCGGGATGCACTCCGTCGGAAGAACGTGAGCGTCCAGAGCCCGCACGCCGCGGTGAACGCCGCGCCACCGGTCAAGAGCCCCGCAAAATTCGCATCCCCGTAGATCAAGACGAGCGCCGAGAAGGTCGCAGTTAGCCTCAGTAATTCGGAAATCCAGAGCCAGCTTCTGGCTTCCATGATCCCCGCCCAGTTGACGATCTGCCACCAGAGCAGGAAAGCCCCGAACCACTTTGCCGCTGTTCCCCATTCGAAAACGTCGGAGATGATGCCCATCATCAGGACGATCCCCGCGACAACCTGCACGGCAAGATACGGCTTCGACATAGAGAACATTGCCGGCCTGAACTTGGCCTGGTTGTCGGTTGTGATCTCGATCTTCGGCGGCGCCTCCAGTCCGCGCGGCCGCCAGCCGGTCGGCATGAACCAGATTCTGATCTTGTCCCACCAGTTCGGCGCCGCAATCGCCAGTTTCAGAAGCACGACATAAAAGTGGAAGTTGATCGATACTGGGTTCCACGATTTAGGGTGGTCATAGATCCCATACACCACCTTCTCCTGTTCTTCCTCGAACGAGCCGAAAACGCGGTCCCAAATGATCAGGAACTCGCCGAAGTTCTTGTCGAGGTACTTGAAATTAACCCCGTGGTGGACGCGGTGGTGCGAAGGAGTCGTGAATATGAGCTCGATTGGCCTCCAAAGCTTCGGAATGAACTCGGTGTGGTGCAGGAACGCGATGAAAAGGTGAATGCCGGCCATCAGATAGATGTGAGCCGGATGGAAGCCGATAAGGGTCAGTGGCCAGAAGAAGAGGAAGGAAGTAAGCCTTTGGGTGACGCTTGCCCGGAGCGCGACGAAGAAGTTCATCTCTTCGGCGGAATGGTGCGGCGAATGCGCGGCCCACATTATGTTGATAGCGTGGCCCCATCGGTGGACCCAGTAAAAGATGAAATCGACTCCGAGCAGAAGAAGGATGAACGTCAGCACGTTCATCTCTATTGTCAATAACCTGAAATTCTCCCAGAGGTAGCCATAGACCACGTAAACACCCGCCGCGACCAGCACGTTCATCGTCTGGTTTCCGAGAGCGGTTCCGAAGTTCGCCACCGCTTCCTGAAAGCTTACGTATCCCTTCCGGTAATACCAGCTGAAGAACATCTCGAGCGCGATGAAGGCCAGCGCCAGGGGAGTCAGGTAGACGTAGATGTTCGTTTCGCCCATCCGGGATAGATCCTCGAGGTACGCAGTAATCCCGGCTACCCGGGGAGCGTGCGGTTCAGTGTTGCAGGGACTCCCGATATATTAATCGAGGGATTGCGAGAGTCAAACCGGATGGACGTTACAAAACTGGCAGAAGAGAAAATGAGCGAGGCGGTCGAGTGCGGCGAGTTCGACGATTTCGAAGGCGCGGGCAAGAAGATCGATCTGACCGAGTATTTCAACACCCCCGCAGAATACTGCGTGGGCCATTCGCTTCTGAAGTTCAACAAATTTGTGCCGGGCGAGGTCGGGCTGATGCGCGAGATCGGCGAGCTAAGGGAAGCGGTATCGAGTGCAGACCCCGACCGCAGGGTCGATCATTTACGCCTTCTCAACGAGAAAAAGATGGCGCTCGCGGTCGTCCTCGAACAGAATCACGTTGGCTCGCGGCGAAGATAGTTGCCCTCCGCACCGCTTTGGGAGAGCGCGGAACGGAGGGCGCAGTTCGGGAAGTGCTCACATCGACTTCTGTGAGTCCGTCAGCTCGATTCCCATCGCAACAAGCGTTTCCTTGTTAAGCGTTCCCGTAGGCTTCACATCGTTCGCGGTCTGCCACGATTTAATCGCGGCGCGTGTTTCCGGGTTCAGCTTTCCGGTCGCCTCGCCCTGATAAAGACCCTTCGACTTGAGCATTTCCTGGACGTTGGCGATCTGTTCCTTGTTCGCCCGGAAGACCGGTCCGCGCGAGCCCCTCGGTTTTGAAGCTTCAAGGTCCTTCGGATCGACAGGGATCGCCGACTGCGCTTCCGTAAGCTCGATTCCCATCTTCTCCAGCGTCGCGCGGTTCAGAGAGCCGCTTCTACGGATGCCCGCTTCGGACTGGAATTCGCGGATAGCCGCGCGAAGTTCATTGCTGTACCTTCCCGATTCGCTTCCGTTGTATTTGCCCCGGCTCTTCAGAAGTCTTTGCGCTTCAGAGATCTGTTCCTTGTTGACCCTGAAAACGGTCCGTTTCGGTCCTTTCGGAGCTTCGATCCCCTTCTGTCTGTCGGTGAGCTCTATCGACATTTTTCCGAGCGTGTTCTCGTCGAGCCGACCGCTCGCTTCCAGGCCGTTGGCGGCCTGAAATTCCTTCAGCGCGTCCCGGAACCCGTCGTTGTACTTCCCGTCGACGGGACCGCTGTAGCTGCCGTTCGACTTGAGCTTCTCCTGCGCGGCGGTGATCTGCGCCTTTACCGGGCGGAACGCCTTCGATCCGCCGTTCTGGGCTGCGACGGTGCCGCAAAGCAGGAAAATGGTGAGGAAAAGGATTGTGAGAGATTGTTTCATTTTGTCCTCCATAGTGGGTGAACTCCGTCTTTGGTGATTGATGAGGATCCCGCAGACGGACGTGTGAGACCGCGGTGCACACTTCAGCCGCGATCGGTCTGTGCTAGGTTTTGTTTCTGCTTGTGTGAGGCAGAAGGACGAAGACTTCAAAAGTGGGAAAGTCTTGCAGGCCGAATTATGGTCAGTTGACGCCGCGGTGTCAAGGTTTTAGGTGCCCGGACCTCAGGTAACCAGTTAACATTGTCGATCAGCCCGCCGGAACGCCGTCGGGCGAGGAGAATTTATATGTCAGTCGAAATGATCTTACCGCACACTTCCGACCGGTACTTTGTCACCGACGGAGGGCTTGAAACCACGCTTATCTTTCAGGAAAATATCGATCTTCCGGAATTCGCCTCGTTCGTCCTGCTGAGGGACGAAAATAGTCGTGAAGCGCTGCGAAAGTATTTTCGCGAGTATATGGATATCGCGACCGACGTTAACGCGCCTTTGATCCTTGAGACGGCCACCTGGAGAGCGAATCCCGACTGGGCGGAGAAGATCGGCTATTCGCCCGAGGAACTCGACGAAGCGAACCGTGCATCGGTGGCGTTGCTGAAAGAACTGAGGCCCGAGTTCGAGGAGCACGGGAACAGAATGCTGATCAGCGGCTGTGTCGGCCCGCGCGGCGACGGCTATGTCGCTGGCGAGATGATGGATCCGGAGGAGGCGAAGCTCTATCACTTGCGCCAGGTTTCCGTGTTCGCCGGTGCGGGCGCGGATCTGATAACGGCGATCACGATGACCTATGAGAACGAGGCGATCGGCATCGCAGATGCGGCCGCCGAGTTCGGGCTTCCGAGCGTGATCTCGTTAACGGTCGAGACCGACGGCCGTCTCCCGAACGGAAGCATGCTTGAATATGCGATCTCGAGGGTGGATTCGGAGTCCGAGGCACCGCCCGCGTATTATATGATCAACTGTGCGCATCCGACCCATTTCCTCGAAGCGCTGAAAGAAGGGAATGGGTGGCAGGACCGCATCAGGGGAACTCGGGTCAATGCTTCCAAAATGAGCCACGCCGAACTGGACGAATCGGAAGTACTTGACGAAGGAGATCCTTACGAACTCGCGGCGGCACATAGAGAACTCCGAAGATTGCTTCCCAATCTGAACGTGGCCGGAGGATGCTGCGGGACCGATCAACGCCACGTTGCAGAGATCGCGAAAGAGCTCGCCGCGGGCGCACACTGAATGAAGGCAGTCCTATACGAACGGTTTCAGGAAACGCCCCTCGTGACCGTCGTGCCGGATCCCGAAGCCTCAGAGGGCTCAGTCGTGCTGGAGATCCGCGCGTGCGGGATCTGCCGCAGCGACTGGCACGGCTGGATGGGGAACGATCTGGACATTACTTTGCCTCACGTTCCGGGACACGAACTCGCGGGCGTTATCGCCGAAACAGGACGCGGCGTTTCCAAATGGAAAGTTGGCGACCGGGTAACGGTCCCGTTCGTTTGCGGTTGCGGCGCCTGCCCTCAGTGCAGGTCCGGAAACCAGCAGGTTTGCGACTTTCAGTTCCAGCCCGGATTCACGCATTGGGGTGGTTTCGCGGAGTTTGTCGAAATAGGCTATGCCGACGAGAACCTTGTCTCCCTTCCCGACGAGATCGAGTTCGTCACTGCCTCGAGCCTTGGCTGCAGGTTCATGACATCTTTCCGCGCCGTCGTCCACCAGGGGCGAACTTCGGCGGGCGAATGGGTGGCAGTCTTCGGATGCGGCGGTGTCGGCCTTTCTTCAGTGATGATCGCGAAGGCTTTGGGAACGCAAGTGGTCGCCGTGGACATCGGTCCGGAGAAACTGGAGTTCGCCCGATCGCTCGGAGCCGACGCGGCGATCCTTAGCCTCCCGGACACCGACGTCCCGTCGGTGATCAGAGAGATCACGGGCGGCGGTGCCGATGTTTCGATAGACGCGATCGGAAACCCCGGCGCGGTAAGAGATTCCGTAATGTGCCTTGCGAAACGGGGACGCCACGTTCAGATCGGGCTCATGGAAGCGGGGCATTCCGAACCGGCAATTCCGATGAACCGGATAGTCGCCTACGAGCTGGAGATGCTCGGGAGCCACGGTTTGCAGGCTCACAAGTATCCCGAGATGTTTTCTTTGATCAGAGAAGCGAAGCTGGATCCGGGTAAGCTGGTGAGGGATACCGTAACGCTTGAAGGATCGATCGGGGTCCTGACACAAATGGGCGGCTTCCCGTCAAACGGGATCAGTGTCATAGACCGGTTTCGTTGATCCGGGGTGTCGTTCAGCGACGCGGCAAGGATTGCTGGAACGCGGCGTCGCAACTTCCGCCTTTGACCTGCTGTATGCAATCCGCATCGGAGTTGGTCAGATAGAATTTGAACAGCTCGGCAGCCTTAAAGGTCATATAGCCGGCCGAGAACGCGAGTAGGACCACGACAAGCGCGAGTGCGATCCTCTTACCTTTCATTGCGACCTCCCTTAAAGTCCAGTCTTCCGTAGTTACAGAATCAGGTATCCGTATGATTTCCGGTGTATGAAATCGGAACTGCAGAATTTGCAGGGAGGCAAAGATCGTTTGCGGTCGAGTGTAATCTATCAGAGAATCGGAAGAACGCAAAATATTTCCGCCAATTTCGACGGACGCGTTTCGGTTTCTTGCTGAATGAATGTTCATTCAGTATGATACAGATTCGTTTCGACCACACTTAACAAGGGACAAGATCGATATGCTGAGAATCGGGAAAGCAGCAGTACTTGGCGCGGGAACGATGGGTGCCGCCATTGCCGCTCATCTCGCGAACGCGGGAATTCCGACGCTCCTTCTGGACATCGCGCCGGATGAGCCCAATGAGGAGGAAAAAGCAAAAGGCCTGACCGCCGAGTCGCCTCAGGTCCGCGACCGGATCGTTCGCTCGATGTTCGAGGCGGCCAAGAAACTCAAGCCGGCCCCCTTCATGCTCGATGACAACGCGAAGCTGATCGAACTGGGCAATTTCGCGGATGACTTCGAAAAGATCGGCGAATGCGACCTCGTGATCGAGGCGGTCGTCGAACGGCTGGACATCAAGCACAAGGTTTACGAGCAGGTCGAAAAGCATCGGAAGCCGGGCTCGATCATCGCCTCCAACACGAGCGGCATTCCCATCCGCGACATCGCGGAACCATTCTCTGACGATTTCAAGGCACATTTTCTCGGAACCCACTTCTTCAATCCTCCTCGTTATATGAAGCTCGTCGAGGTGATCCCGACCGACTGGACCAAGCCCGAGATCTCGTGCCAGATCTTTGGATTCCTCGACCAAAGGCTCGGCAAGGGCGTAGTCGCGGCGAAGGACGAACCGAACTTCATCGCCAACAGGGTTGGGACATTCGGGATGATGGCGACCGTCCACGAAATGCTGCGGATGGGATTCACGCCGACCGAGGTCGATCAGATGACCGGGAAGGCCGTCGGCCACGCGAAGAGCGCGACCTTCAGGACCTCGGACCTCGTCGGCCTCGACGTGCTGGCGCACGTTAATAAGAATCTGTATCCCGCGATCCCGGATGACGAGGACCGCGAGGCATTCCTCATCCCCGACGTAATCGAGAAGATGCTTGAGAAGAACATCCTCGGGGACAAGACCGGCGGGGGATTTTTCAAGAAATCGACCGACAAGGAAGGGAACCGCGTGATCCTTGAGCTCGATCTCGAGACTTTTGAGTACAAGCCGCAGGAGAAAACAAAGTTCCCCTCGCTCGAAGCCGCAAAGCAGATAGAAGACCGTGAAGCCCGGATCAAGAAGCTTGTCTGGGGCGACGACCGCGCGGGCGAATTCCTCTGGAAGACCATCTCTCGAACGCTCCGATACGCTGCGAACCGTATCCCGGAGATCGCTGACAACGTAAAGGATGTCGATGACGCGATGAAATGGGGCTTCGGCTGGGAGATCGGCGTTTTCGAGACCTGGGACGCGATCGGCGTCGAGGAATCGGTCGAGCGTATGGAGGAGGAAGGCCAGCCGGTACCGGGGAACGTCAAGCGGATGCTCGATTCCGGCGCGAAGACCTTCTACAAGTCCGAGGACGGGACCAGGTTTCAATACGACCTGGTCGAAGGCGAATACAAGCGGATCGAGCCTCGCGACGGGGTCATCAGCCTGCAGACGGTCAAAGACAGCAAGGGTGTGATCAAAGAGAACTCCGGTGCCTCGCTGATCGACCTGGGCGACGGCGTCGCCTGCCTGGAGTTCCACACGAAGATGAACTCGATCGGCGCGGACACCGTCCAGATGATCAACTCTGCGATCGACGAAGTGGACGAGAATTTCGCCGGCCTCGTTATCGGGAACCAGGGCGGGAATTTCTCTGCCGGAGCGAACATTATGCTCCTTCTGCTCGCCGCACAAGAAGAGGAATGGGACGACATCAATCTTATGATCGCCCAGTTCCAGAAAGCGGTGATGAGGATCCGTTACTCCGGGAAGCCGGTCGTCACTGCGCCGTACGGCCTGACGCTCGGCGGGGGTTGCGAGGTGACGATGCACGGCGACAAGGTGCGCGCGGCGGCCGAGACGTACATCGGCCTGGTCGAGGTCGGTGTCGGACTTATCCCTGCCGGAGCCGGGACCAAAGAGCTGACGATGCGGACGATGGATAGGGCGGCGAAGGTGCCGGACGCGGATCCGCTCGCGTTCCTCAAAAAGACGTTTGAGCTGATCGGTATGGGCAAGGTCGCAACGTCGGCGCAAGAAGGGCGAAACTGGGGAATTCTCAGGCCGTCCGATTCGATCTCGATGAACGGCGACCGGCTGATCGCGGATGCGAAGCAGGAGGTGCTGAATCTCGCCGCGTCGGGCTACGTCCAGCCTGTTGAACGAGAGGACGTCCTGGTGCTCGGCGAATCGGCTCAGGCGGCGATGAAACTGGCGCTCCACATGATGAAGCGCGGCGGGTACATTTCGGACCACGACGAGGTGATCGGGAAGAAGCTTGCGAAGGTGATGGCGGGCGGCGACCTGAACCACGAGACAAGAGTTTCCGAGCGGTACCTTCTGGACCTCGAAAGGGAGGCTTTCGTGAGCCTGTGCGGCGAGCCGAAGACCCAGCAGCGTATCGCGCATATGCTGAAAACAGGGAAGCCGTTGAGGAATTAGATTCCCGAGCTTTTTGGGCCCTCTGCAGTTTTACTCGTCGTTGAGAACCGAATTTTAGGCTAACTGCTTAATAGTTTGGGTCGGGGATTTACCGCAAAGCACGCAGAGTTGATCGCGATGGACGCTAAGGATTCTGGTGCCCTTCGCGACCTTTGCGAGAAACTTCGCGGCCTTTGCGGTGAAGCAGGTGCTGAGAGTCCAGATCTCGAACTGAGATTCGAATTTGTAGAGCGGAGGTTAAACCGCTAAGTTCGCGAAGGAATTCGCGAAGTGCGCCAGGAACGCCGCACGCTCAAGTGGGAGTTCTTTGAATCGAAAAGGTCATCTTTAGCTTCGGCGGGTGTCTCCGGCCGTAGTCGTCCACTAACCTCGAACCTCACCAAAGGAGGAAACTGAAATGGATGAAAATTCTCTCTCACGGATTGTCATCGGAGCGGCCATCAGAGTGCATTCGGATCTTGGACCCGGATTGCTCGAATCCTCGTACAAAGAGAGCCTTTTCTATGAACTGACTGACAGCGAGCTGTACGTTGAAAAAGAGAAACCGATGCCACTTGTGTACCGGGAAGTACGCCTCGAATGTGGCTATAGGGTCGATCTCCTCGTTGACAACAAATTGATAGTCGAAGTGAAGGCAGTAGAAAGAACGACGGACGTACATCTCGCTCAAGTGTTAACTTACTTGAAGTTATCAGAATGTCGACTTGGTCTGCTGCTCAACTTTCACGCGGCGAGAATGAAGGACGGAATCAGACGCGTAGTTTATGGATTGAAGGATTCGCCGTTTTGAAACTATGACCGAAACGAGCCAACAACTGATCGAAAGGGTGTGTGAGGTCACTTCGGACGCAAGAGATGCGTTCGGACAGATGACCGGTGACCAATTGAACTGGAAGCCCGGACCCGACAAGTGGAGCGTGGCCCAGTGCATCGATCATCTGATCACCACGAACCGCTCTTACTTTGAGATGATCGAGAAAGTCGTAGGGGGTGAACTGCAGCCGAACCTCTGGAGCCGGATCCCTTTCTGGTCGGGGCTGGTGGGATACCTGATCAGGCGCGCGGTGGAACCCGGGAGCACCAGGAAAGTGAAGACCTTTCCGGTCTTCGAGCCTTCGCAAAGCGACGTACCCGACACTGTCGTCGAGGACTTCGCGCAATGCCAGGAGAGGCTTATGTCGTACATCCGGCAGACGGACCATCTTGACCGTGACAAGGTGAAGCTCGTCTCTCCGGTCAGCGACAAGGTTCCTCTTTCCCTCGCCAACGCTTTCGAGATCATCGTGATCCACGAGCGGAGGCATTTTCAACAGGCGGTCGCCATGACGGAATCGGACGGTTTTCCAGATCGAGCGCCTGCCGGACCGTGATCGGATCCGATCACCGAGGAGCGGAGAATGAGACCCCCTATCATCTTGTCGGTTCTTTTTCTGGGCATCGCGTGCGTCGGTTGTGACACGAAGGGCGAGCCCGTGGCGTATGACAAAGCTTGCTCGCTTGGGAACGACGGCCGGACGATCGAAACGAAAGGCTTCCTTGACGATGCCGGCGGCGTTTTCTGTTCCGACACGAGCGGACGTATGGAATGCGGGATGAAGCTGAAGGCCAAGGCAGATGACAAGACCGGATTCACCGCCGACATCGCACTCGGGAGCGGCGCGAACACGATGGACGAACTGCCGCGAGGCTACCAAAAGACCGATATCGTGATCCGGCATAACGAAGGCGGGGTCGTCGATCTGGGGAAAGAAGTGACGGTGACAGGAAAGCTCAGCGCTTATCAGAGCACGGAGGCTCCCGGCGGCGTCGGCTGCTTCGTAAAGGTTTACAAGATCGAGCAGAAATAGCGCGAGGCGGATGATGAACCGTTGCGAATGGGCGACAAAAGATTTGGCGGTGGAGTATCACGACTCCGAATGGGGCGTGCCGCTCCACGATGAGAAAAGGCTCTTTGAACTCCTGATCCTCGAAGGCGCGCAGGCGGGCCTGAGCTGGGATACGATCCTCCGCAAGCGTGAGAACTACCGCAAGGCGTTCGACCGCTTCGATCCGGAGAAAGTCGCCCGGTACGGTGAGGAAAAGATCGCGGAACTGCTGGAGGACGAGGGCATCGTGCGGAACCGTTTGAAGATCCGCTCGGCTGTCCGGAACGCGAATGCATTCCTGAAGGTTCAGTACGAAATCGGCGGTTTCGATCCGTATATCTGGTCGTTCGTTGAAGGCGAGCCGATGGTGAACAGGTGGAAGTCGATTTCGGACGTACCGGCGTTTACCGAGGTCTCGGACCGAATGAGCAAGGACCTGAAGAAACGCGGCTTCAACTTTGTTGGATCGACGATCTGCTATGCGTTTATGCAGGCGACCGGGATGGTGAACGACCACGTCGTCTCGTGTTTCAGGCACGGGGAAGTTGGTTTGTAAGGGCGGGGCTTTTCCCCGCCCGGAAATGTGTCAGGGATCAAGTATCAAGTGTCAGCGATCTAGATCTCTTTCGGAATCGGTCACCTCATTGCGTGATTTTGCGCCTTGGCGCCTTTGCGAGAGGGCTTTGTCATTGCAAATTTCTATGGGTGTCTTGAGTGACCGCGCGAAGAGGTTCCCGCAAAGACGCCAAGGCGCGAAGGACCGCAAAGAACTATTTGAATGTAGGGCGATGAAACATCCCGTCACACCGGCTATAAGGTTCTTGAGGAACAACGGGATCGACTTTGTCCCGCACCTGTTCGAGTACGTCGAGAAAGGCGGGACGTCGCATTCGGCGGAAGCGCTCGGCATCGACGAACACGCGGTAATCAAGACGCTGATCTTCGAGACTTCGGAAGCCAAACCGGTCGCGGTCCTTATGCACGGAAACCGAGAGGTTTCGGAGAAGAATCTTGCGAGACATCTCGGAGTGAAATCGGTCTCGCCTGCTTCGGAAGACAAAGCGCGTAAGTGGACCGGGTACGTCTTCGGAGGCACGTCCCCGTTCGGGATGAAGCGCAAGATGCCGATTCTCGCTCAACGGACGATCTTCGGACTCGAAAAGATCTGGATCAACGGTGGCGCAAGGGGCTTTCTCGTCGAGATCGATCCCGCTGACCTGAGGATGGCGATCGACCCGGAAGAGGTGGAGATCGCGATCTAAGGATGTTGAAATCGGAACCCGGAGCGCAAGCGACGGGCACAAGCAAGGACTGAGAGAAAAGGACTGAGGACTGAGCACGGAAACAGACAATGGTAATGGATACCATCCTCCTGTCCCCTGTCTCCTGACTTCTGACTTCTAAAAAATCATGAAAGAAGCAGTTATCGTTTCGGCCGTGCGTACGGCCGTGGGAAAAGCGCCGAAAGGCACATTGAGAAACACACGCCCCGACGACTTGGGCGCGACGGCAATAAAAGGCGCCGTCGATCGCGTTGAGGGCCTCGAACCTTCGCAGATCGACGACGTGATAATCGGCTGCGCGTTTCCCGAGGCGGAGCAGGGAATGAACGTCGCGCGGACCGCGGCGTTCGAGGCAGGCCTTCCGGTCGAGGTCCCGGCGATGACGGTGAACCGTTACTGCTCGTCGGGACTGCAGACCATCGCGATCGCCGCCGACCGGATCAAGACCGGTGGCTCCGAGATCATCGTTGCGGGCGGGCTCGAGACAATGTCGATGATCCCAATGGGCGGCAACGTCGTGCGTCCGAATCCGAAGCTGGTCGATAACTATCCGGATTACTACCTGAACATGGGCCTCACGGCGGAAGCACTGGCGAAGAAGTACGAGATCTCGCGCGAGGAGCAGGACAAGTTCTCGCTCCGCTCGCACGAAAAGGCGGCGGCGGCCCAGGATTCCGGCAACTTCAAGGACGAGATCGTGCCTTTGACGGTTTACGTAGACGAGCTCGAGGAGAACGGGCGCGCTCGGCGAAAGGAGGTGGTATTCGAAGATGACGAAGGGGTCCGAAGGGACACCTCGCTCGAGGGACTCGCGAAGCTCCGGCCGGTGTTCCACGCAAAGGGGAGCGTCACAGCCGGATCGTCCTCGCAGATGTCGGACGGAGCGGCCGCTTCAGTCGTGATGTCGGCTGAGAAAGCGGACGAGATGGGGCTCAAGCCGCTCGCGAGATTCGTAGCGTACGCGACTGCCGGATGCCTTCCCGAAGAGATGGGAGTCGGGCCCGTTTACGCGATCCCGAAGGCCTTGAAGCTCGCCGGACTGACGCTCGACGACATCGATGTGATCGAACTCAACGAAGCGTTCGCGGCACAGGCGCTTTCGGTGATCAAGCTGCTCGAGATGAATCCGGACAAGATCAACGTCAACGGAGGCGCAATCGCCCTCGGTCATCCGCTCGGATGTACGGGAGCGAAGCTCACGGCGACGATCCTTCGGGAGATGGAGCGAAGGGACGCGAAGTACGGAATGGTGACGATGTGCGTCGGCGGCGGAATGGGCGCCGCGGGAATCTTTGAGAGGATTTAGTTCACAGGGATAAAGCGGCTAAATTCACAGGGATGAAGGCGATGAAGGGGATTGCGGGATCACAGCGGATCAAGTTGTCGAATGCGGGCTCGGCGCAGCATTTTGAAGCCGGACAGATCCGCAACAGTTATCTCCTTCAACCCCTTCATCCCTGTTAAATGAAAACATGGAAGCACAGCAAGAAAAAACTTACGTAAAAGGCGGGGCGTTTCTTATCGAAGAACAGTCGCATTCGGACGTGTTCACTCCGGAGGATTTCTCCGAAGAGCACAGGATGATCGGCGAAACGACTCGCGATTTCGTCGATAACGAGGTTACACCGCAGCTCGAGGCAATGGAGAATCACGCCTGGGAGGTCGCGCGCCAACTCGTACAGCAGGCGGGAGAGCTCGGACTGCTGGGGGCCACGATTCCCGAAGAATACGGCGGGCTCGGTCTCGACCAAACGACCGGAGCCGTCATCGCCGAGTACATAGGCCGCGGCGGCGGGTTTGGCACGACATTCGGCGCGCAGACCTCGATCGGTCTTCTTCCGATCCTGTACTTCGGTTCCGAAGAGCTTCGCGAGAAATGGATCCCGAAGATCGTCTCGGGCGAGGTCATGACGGCGTACTGCCTGTCGGAAGCCGGTTCCGGCTCAGACGCGCTCGGCGCGAAATGCTCCGCGAAACTGACCGACGACGGCGAGCACTACGTCCTCAACGGCGAAAAGATGTGGATCTCCAACGGCGGATTCGCCGACGTTTTCATCGTCTTTGCGAAGGTGGACGGAGAGAAGGACAAGTTCTCGGCCTTCGTCGTGGAGCGGAGCGAGAACTGCCATCCGGGAGCGGAGGAGCACAAGATGGGGATCAAGTCTTCGTCGACGACGCCTCTCATCCTTTCGGACGCGAAGATCCCTGCCGGCAATCTTCTGGGGGACGTGGGCGACGGGGCGAAGATCGCGCTGAACATCCTGAACGTCGGCCGTTTCAAGTTGGGGGCTTCGGTGACCGGCGGCGCGAAGCTGGCCCTCGACCAGTCCGTGAAATACGCCAACGAAAGGCACCAGTTCGGACAGCCGATCTCGGGCTTTGGCGCGATCAAGCACAAGCTGGCCGAGATGGCGATCCGGACGTGGGTCGCGGAGAGCATTACATATCGAACCGTCGGAATGATCGACTCTCTGATCGGCGACGGATCCGATGATGCGAAGAAACTGAAATCGATAGAGGAATACGCTGTCGAATCTTCGATCAACAAGGTCGCGTGTTCCGAAACGCTCGATTTCGTCGTCGACGAGATGGTCCAGATCTATGGCGGGTACGGCTACTCGGCAGACTACCCTGCGGAGAAGGCCTACCGGGACGCGCGCATCAACCGCATTTTCGAGGGCACGAACGAGATCAACCGTATGCTGATCCCCGGGATGCTGCTCAAACGCGCGATGAAGGGAGAGATCGGCCTGCTCCAGGCGGCGAAGGCGCTTCAGGACGAGATCCTGAATCCGCAGCTTTCGCTCGACGTCGAGCAAGGACTACTTGTTAATGAATTGAATCTCGCGAGGAACGCGAAGAAGGTGGCGCTGATGGTTCTCGGCAGCGCGGCGCAGAAATACATGCAGGAGATCCAGCAGCAGCAGGAGATCCTGATCGGCTGTGCGGACATCATCATGGACGCGTACTCGATGGAGTCGGCTTGCCTGCGGGCGCTGAAGTACGCCGAGAACAACGGCGAGGAAGCGGCTCAGAAGTACTCGGACGCGGCGGCGGTGTTCTGCAACGACGCGATCCAGAGGGTCGAGGCGACGGCGAAGAACACACTCGCGGGATTCGCAGAAGGCGACGACCTGCGGATGATGCTCGCTGCGCTGAAGCGCTTCACGAAGAACAATTCGCCTGTGGACACGATCGCGGCTCGCCGGCGGATCGCGGACGGGCTGATCGAGGCGAATGGGTATAACCTGTAGGGGCGGGACCTGTGCCCGCCCTCCCCGTGTAAAGGTAAATCGTGAATCGTGAATGGAAGGGCGGGACCTGTACCCGCCCTCTGCTTTTTGTTTTGAATCTTTAAAGGGGAGTTCGTAATTGAGAATTGAAAATTGCGTATTGAGGTTTTGAAAAACAAAATTGCGACTCACAATTCTCGTACGTTTAGCGGCGGGCTTGCCAGCCATTCTTTTTGGATCAGGATCTCACTATCACTTTGACCACAAAGACAAAAAGATTCCCACAAGGGTCACTAAGAAGAATCGAGACCGCTCTGTGTCCTTTGTGAAGCCCTTCGTGTACTTTGCGGTAAGTTTTCTTTCCTTTCATTTGTCGCTCTTTGGCATAGTCGAAAAGTTCGCACAGGAAGCGTGAATTCCTCTTTGCTGCCCTTTGCGAAAGCCTCTGCGTCCTTCGCGGTTAGATCTCTGTTCCAGAATTTGTCGGGAATCGTTTTAACCGCAAAGTTCGCGAAGGTCTTTGTAAAGGTCGCAAAGGTCGCAAAGGAAGCCTGAATTCCCCTCCGTGTCCTCTGTGAAAACCTCTGTTTGCTCTATGGTAGATTCCCTCTCCGCCAGATCGATAACAAATATTTGAATAGGGTTCGTCACAAACTCGCACAATCCTGTATATCCTATCCATCCTGTTCCTTTCCGCCTTGCAATCCAACGCCCACCTGAACAATCATTCCGTTCCATGAACTACGGAAAGGAAACGCTCACGCCCATCGAAGGCGTCGCCGAAGGGATCGGATACTATCTCGCCGGAATGGAGGAGGTACGTGCGCAGCTTCGCGAAGCCGTCAAAGACCTTCCTGTCGAAACAGCCCACGCGCGGCTGATGCCAGGGACGCACACGATCGCCCAGCTGATCCTCCATTGCGGCGAGGCGGAATGGTGGTGGATCCAGTGCGTAGTCAACGGCCGCGAGATCGATGAGGAGCTCGAGAATTCGGTCTTCTGGGACGTGTTCGAGGAAGGCCGGGAACCGCCGCAGACGATGTTCGCCGCGGACTGCGTCGACGAGATCGACCGGATCAGCGAGAAGACCCGCGACCTTCTTTCGGCGTTCTCAGACACGGACCTCGACCGTTTCTTCATTAAAGAGCGCCCCGGCGGGAAGACGATCGACAAGAGCCTCCGATGGATCCTCCACCACCTGATCGACCACGAGGCCCAGCACAAAGGTCAGACATTCATGTTGAAACGCCTGCTCTCCGCCGCTGAATGAATCTCTCCGCCATCGGTTTCATAGCATATCTTCTCGCCCTCGTAGTGATCGGCGTCGTTTCGGCGCGCGCGTCTTCCGAAGGCGTGGGAAGCTATTTCCTCGCCGGAAGGTCGCTCAACCGATGGGTAGTCGCGCTTTCCGCGGTCGCCTCCGGAAGAAGCGCCTGGCTTCTGCTCGGTTTCGTAGGCGTCGCTTACACAAGCGGCATTTCGGCGATGTGGGCGGCCGTCGGATACATCGTCGTCGAATGCCTGATGTTCTTCTTCTATGCCCCGAAGCTCAGGCAGTTCACAGAGGACAACGACTGCATCACGATCCCCGATTTCTTCGCCGCGAAGCTTGGCGACAAGGGAGGTTATCTCCGGACACTGCTTGTCGTTATCATCGCCGTCTTCATGGTCGCGTACGTCTCGGCGCAGTTCGTTGCGGGTGGCAAGGCATTCTTCAGCAGTTTCGGGATCGAAGAGACGACAGGCGTATTTCTGACCGCGGCGATCATTCTCGTTTACACTCTGCTCGGGGGCTTCGTAGCGGTCAGCAAGACCGACGTGATCCAGGCCTTCTGTATGCTGCTCGCGCTGGTCGTCCTTCCGGTGATCGCGATAGTGAATTTTGGGGGATGGGGTCCGGTTTACGAGGCTTCGCTCGGCGCGAACGACTCCTTCTTCGATCCCGCCGCGCTCGGTCTCGGCGCCACGATCGGGCTTCTGGGGATCGGACTCGGATCTCCCGGGAACCCGCACATCGTGGTCCGGTTCATGTCGATCCGGAAGAAGGAGGATCTTTGGTTCGCGGCGTTCATCGGGACATTCTGGAATATCGTTCTGGCGGCGGGAGCGCTCCTGATCGGGATCGCCGCGCGCGCATACTTTCCCGAAGCAGCGATGCTGCCCGGAGCGGATGCCGAACAGGCGTTCCCGCATCTTGCCTTGCAGGTTCTTCATCCGCTGCTGTTCGGCCTGATCATCGCCGCGATCTTCTCTGCGATAATGTCCTCGGCCGATTCGCAGCTACTGGTCGCGGCGTCAGGTTTCGTGCGCGACTTTTACCAGAAGCTGTATTTGAAAGATAATGAGGTCGACGAAAACCGCCTAGTGCTTTACAGCCGGATCGTGGTCTTCGCTCTTGTCGCTGCGGCTCTCGTATTCGGATTTCTAGCAGAAGACCTTGTTTTCTGGCTCGTGCTCTTCGCCTGGGCCGGGCTTGGAGCGACGATTGGGCCGCCTTCGCTTCTAACCTTATTTTGGGGCGGCACGACCAGAGTGGGCGCGATGGCCGGAATGGTCACAGGCGGGACTTTGGTATTCTTGTGGAAACTGGTCCCGTACTTCCGTGCGGAGATCTGGGATATGTACGAACTTGTCCCGGCATTCATCGGAAGCGCGGCGGCGACGTTGGTCGTCAGCCTGGCGACACAAGACAGGAAGAGATTATGAGGATCGAACACAGAGTCTGGAGGTGGGAAGAGATCTTTGCTCCGAACCCGGCCCATCTCCGCTACCTGATGGAAAAGGAAGGGTTCACCGTTTTTCAGTGGTGCGACCATCCGGGCGCGTGCTACGGCAACCACAAGCATCCCGAAGACCAGTCGCACTGGATAATTTCCGGTTCGCTTGAGATCCAGATCGAAACACTGGAGAGCGTGATCCTTGAACCGGGAGACCGGGACTACGTGCCCGCGGACGCGTATCACACCGCCCGGGTGATCGGGGAAGAGCCGGTGATATATCTCGTTGGCGAGATGAGGCGGAGGTTCTAGCGCGCGGGGAAAGGCGAGTAAAGTGGGCGTGCGGGAATTGAAGCTCGGCTTCCAAATTGATCGTCTCAGGACTCAGCACTCACATGATCTTTTTCGGATCTCAGTGCGAGATCAAATGAGGACTCTTGAATTCTAAGATTTGAACATCAGACTTTCGCCCTCCATTCGTCTATGTTCACCGTATTGTAGTTTCGGGGCTTTTCCCTGGTTTGTTTGTCGGGGTCCGTAACACGCCTTTGGTCCGCGAAGCCTTGACGACTCTAAAAACAGACTGCTAACATTCGTGGTCCTGAAGCTTTAGGAGACCTCACGCTCCGATCCTTCCGGCCTCACCAGAGCGTCTGAACAATAGATCGCCGGCCTTCACTCCTTTGCTTCCACACCTGATCCCTAAAGGAGTACCTCACAATGAAATACAAAAGATTCGAAGACCTTCCCGTATGGAACGACGCTATAGATTTCTCCGTAGAAGTCTTTGAGTTCACTTCACAATCGAGAGGACTGTTTGCCGATCTGGTCTACCTGAAAAACCAGATAGAAAGGGCATCTGTTTCGATCTCCAACAACATCGCGGAAGGATTCGAGCGCGGTTCGAACGCCGAGCTCATCCATTTCCTCTACATTGCCCAAGGGTCGTGCGGCGAATGCAGATCTATCACGCATATTTTCGGGAATGTACCCAACTTCCGCAGTAAGAAGCATCAAGTGATATCGTTGAGGTCGGCGGCGGAGGGTATTTCAAAACAGCTCTACGGCTGGATCGACTCGCTGAAAAACTCCTCGATCAACGGCGAGAAGTTCCTTGACGACGCAGAGCGGGCTCGCCTGAGGCGGATTAAGGAGCCCCGTGAGTTCCAGGAAGTGCCGGATCGGGCCTCAAGAGGGGAAAAGGTCGACCTGAGTCAGCTTTCGTGGAATCGTGGTGACTAGTCGGTCTGGTTTTCGGGCATCCACTTGGTAAGATAGTTCGAAAGGAAATTTTGGAGCGATGACCAAAGCAAGACCATCCACGCTCGGTGCACTTAAGAAAAGCGGATACAAACCCCGGACCGTCAAGGACGAGATGCGTTCGAACCTGATCGCAAGACTGACCGCCGGCAAGCCTTTGTTCCGCGGCATTATTGGATACGACGAATCCGTCGTTCCACAGATCGTCAGCGCGATCCTCGCAAAGCATAACGTGATCCTGCTCGGCCTTCGGGGCCAGGCGAAGAGCCGGATCATCCGCCAGCTTACCGACCTTCTCGACGAGGAGTTGCCGATAATCGCCGGCTCGGAGATCAACGACGATCCGTTCGCGCCGCTCAGCGCGTACGGAAGACAGCAGGTCGAACTGCACGGCGACGAAACGCGGATCGACTGGGCGACCCGCGAGAACCGCTTCGTCGAAAAGCTCGCCACGCCGGATGTGACGATCGCGGATATCATCGGTGACGTGGATCCGATCAAGGCCGCGAAGGGCGGGCAACTTCTGAGCGACGAATTGACGATCCATTTCGGAATGCTGCCGAGGGCGAACCGAGGCATCTTTGCGATGAACGAGCTGCCCGACCTTGCCGGTAAGATCCAGGTCGGTCTGTTTAACATAATGCAGGAGGGAGATGTGCAGATCAAAGGGTATCCAGTCCGCCTGCCGCTTGACCTGATGATCGTGTTTTCCGCCAATCCGGAGGACTACACCGCACGCGGCAAGATCATCACGCCGCTCAAGGACAGGATCGGCGCGGAGGTCCATACGCATTATCCGAAGGAGCTGCAGACGGGAATTCAGATCACCGCGCAGGAGTCCTGGACCGAGCGAGAGGGTATGGAGGGCTTTGAACTGGAGATCCCCGAGTTCATCGCCGAGATCATCGAGCAAGTCGCCTTCGAGGCGCGCGACGACAACCGGATCGACAAGATGTCCGGTGTTTCACAGCGGTTCCCGATATCGGTCCTCGAGCTCGCCGTATCGAATGCCGAGCGACGTGCTCTCACAACTGGCGAAAAGCGGATCGTGCCGAGGATATCGGACATATACGCGGCCATTCCGGCGATGACCGGAAAGATCGAGTTGGAGTACGAAGGCGAGCAGGTCGGTGCCGAGAAGATCGCGCGCGACCTTATAAAACGCGCCTGCGGCGTGATCTACGAAGGGTTCATGCTCGGCATAGATTTTCAGCCGGCGATCGAATGGTTCGACCAGGGAAACAAGCTTCTGCTTTCCGACACAGCCGGTGCGGAAGAATGCATGGTCCTTGTCGATTCGGTGCCGGAGCTGATCGATTCCGCATCGACGCCACTGGCGCTTGACCCCAGGGACAAAGCGACGTTGGTCTCGGCTTGCGAGTTCGTGCTTGAGGGCCTCTACGCTCACAATCAGATCTCCCGAAACGAGGACGGCGGCTTCGAGGCTGTAACGAAGGCGAAGCGTGACCGGAAGGGAATGATCTACGAGGATCTGACGGACCTTGATAGTTTTAATTAGTCTATCGGGCCTATCGGGTCTGTCGAGTCGGGAGACCGCATTTGGATCCCGGAGCGCCAGAGAGGGGCATAGCAGATTCTGACAAAACAGGGAGAACTGCCACGACCTCTTGAGCCGCGCAGCGGCGACACGTCCAGTTAAACAAAAAAGCCCCGGCGGAATTCGCTCCCTCCGGGGCTTTGATTTGCCGGCTTTTGATCGGTTATTGGCGCCGATACCTACGATTCTTTTTCTTCTTCTTCTCGTCTTTAGGATCGATCCCGTACGTGTAAACGGCTCCGGCGCCCGCTCCGACTCCGGCCCCGATCAAAGCGCCTTTCTTTCCGCCGAGAAGCGCTCCGATCACCGCTCCCGCCCCGCTGCCGATGGCGACGTTGAGCACGTTGCGGTGCTTTTCATAGAAGTTCTTGTCTTTCCTTTCTTGCCTGTACCGGCGGGTCGTCTGGCGGTCTTCGCGGTAATACCTCTTGCCGCTTGTCTGGGCGTTCGCCGCGAGCGGCATCGAGACGAAAAATAGTGCTGCTGCTGCAAATACGATCAAGGTCCTTTTCATTGTCTTTTCTCCTTGCTTGAGTGATTTGAGGAGAGGTCTTTTCAGGAGAGGGGGAGAAGCAGTGTTGTTAACTGCGGACCTTCGATGTGCTCCGGCGCCGATGCCGTTGCGCTCCGATTCAATGAATTGCGCCTATAACTCTCATAAAGTCAGTAATTTACAAAAATTTACATTCTAGTCTTCAGACAAGCGAAAAGGACCGCGCCGGGTCGGTGCGGTCCTTTCTCGATTTGATCATACGGCCTACCGTCGGTATCTTCGGCTACGCTTCTTGTCCTTCGGGTTGATCCCGTAGGTATAGACGGCTCCCGCCGCGGCTCCTACTCCCGCGCCGATCAACGCGCCCTTCTTACCTCCGACGATGCCGCCGACCACTGCTCCGGCACCTGCTCCGATGCCGACGTTTATGACGTTGCGATGGCGGTCATAGACCGAACGTCGGTCGCGGTCATAATAGTCGTCGTCATAATAATCATCGTCGTAGTAACGATCGTCGCGATCGCGATACCTTCTGTCGCGATCACGACGATCGCGGTCGCTATCTCTGTCATAGCGATCTCGGCGATCATTTATCCTTGCCCGGTCTCTCGCGTTTCTCTTGGCCTGGCGGGCGCGTCGAAGACCGATCTCTCCCGGGTGGCGGTCGAAGACCGGATGAGCCTTGCCTCTTCCCGGCTGTGCTTCCGCGACTGCGGGCAGCACGAATGACATTACGAAAAGAGCTGCTATCGTCAATAGGATCTTGGTTTTCATATCTGTAGGTTCCTCTTGAATTTGTCTTTGTCCAGGAGAGGCAACGGGAGAGTGTCGGGCGGGTCCCGGTGTTCGGCCTCAGGACTCCGCCCGAATGGATTGCCGAAACGGCTCATCCGCCGTATCGATACTTATCCTTCGGATTGATCCCGTATGTGTACACGGCACCTGCGCCTGCACCGACTCCGGCACCGATGATCGCTCCCCTCTTTCCTCCGAAGATCGCTCCTATCGCCGCTCCGGCTCCGGTCGCGAGGCCTATGTTCACGAGGTTTCTGTGACGCCTGTAGAACGATCTGCCGTTCCTGCGGTCGTCATAAAAATACCCCTGGCTGTAATTAGCGTCGGAATAGTAGACCGGCTCGTCGTAATATGCGGAGTCGGCATACCCCATATCCGGATAGCAGACATCGGCATACGGATCGATCGCGTAACGGTCGCCCTCGTACCAAGGATCGTAGTTGTATCCCCTGTCCGCATAGACGGGAGCGTAGCCGTAGTCAGCGTATGCCGGACCGTAGTTCACCTCTTCGTAGCGGGTGTACGAGATCGGAGCTCCGGCGATGTTGACGCTCAATCTCTGCGAGCTCCTGTAAGCGGGCGCCCCATAAGCATAATCGCGGTAGACAGGTTCGTATGCAGGATACGGATTCGCCCCGTAGGCGTACCGATCGTATGGCGAGTAAGGAATGTCAATGTGCGGATTCCGGTCGAACGTGCCGAAACTGAAGAAGAGGTCTCCGTTGCGGCTTCCGATCTGAAACACCAATCCGTCATTCCTGCCATAGTATCGATCGTACGGATCGACGTAGAAGCCGTCGTATCTTCGGTCGTAATAATCGTACGGCCTTTCGACAACGTAGATCGGACTTGCAAGCCGCCGTTCAAGGACGTAGTCCCTGAACGCAAGCGCTCGGGCCCTTGCTCCCCTGCCTCTTCCGGGATGACCGTAATAACGCGCGATCTCCCTGTCGAACCAGAGATCTCGAAGCCTCAGGTCGCGGGTCCTCTGTCTGCGGATACGTCTGTAATCATCCCGCCTTCGTTCGACCCGGAAATCCCTGAGTTCGATCGCACGGCGTCGCCGGATTCTGCGGAAACTATCGTCGTCATAATCGCGATACCGGCGATACCTTCTGCGGTCGTCATCGTCGTCGCGGTCCCTCCAGACCCTTCGGAACCTGTCATCGCGTTCGCGGGTACTCCGCAGATCGCGGTTCCTTTCTATCTGGGCGCGGCGTGAGCGCTGGATCCAGTTCCTTTGATCGCGTGCGCGTTGGGTTCTGGCCCTCTGCTGGCCGCGGTCGGATCTCGCCCTCTGCTCGCGGGCGCGCTGGATTTGATTCCGCTGGTTGCGAGAGCCCTCGGCGCTCTGTCTTTGATTTCTTATTCTTTGTGCCTGACGGTTGCTGTTGCGGTTTACATTGCGCTCAACCCTGCCGCGTTTTTGAATATTGTTCGCCCGGCGAGGCTCCTGCCGCTTGTCGCGCGCCCGTTTGCCTCTTCGCTGAGCGAAGGATGTCGCGCTGTTCGGCGCGCCAAAGGCGGCCTTTGAGGCGCCCGCCGCAGTAATTGCGACCGGGAAGCCGAATGCGAACAAAAGGGCGGTGAGTGAGCAAGCCAATAACTTTTTCATAATATCTACCTTCCTCTTGAAACAATTTGTTTCCGAACGGAGAGAGCACTATGTTAAGTATTGGAGAGAGAAACACAGGCGGGGAGACAGGAGAGTTTGAACTTACTTTATAAGATCACGCGCTTCTTCGCAAATTTATTTGTTTGCCGAATTCAGGCAACGCAGGACATAACCTGCCTGTATATAATTAGTTAGAGAGAATAAATGAAGATTATCAGGTACTCGAAGTTCACGGGTTTCGATGTCTTCGGGATTGATTTGGGAGAATTAATGCAGTCTCTTTCGGATTCGATCCTCGACTCAGGGTTTCACGAAGACTACTGGTACACCCGCGAACGGCGACCGGTGGACGACACTTTGGACGGGCTGCGTCAGGCGATCCTGCGCGCATTGCTGGATCAGCGCATTATCGATCCGCTCGATGTCGAGAAGATGCTCGCTGAGAACGAAGGCAGGTTCAAGGGATCGCTTCTCGAAGAACTGATCAACAAGCTGATCGAGAGAATGGTCGAGGAAGGATTTCTGGACCTGACCGCGGAAGAGCGCCCAGAGCCCGCGCAGGGCGAAGACGGACCGGGGGTCGGGGAAGCGCTCCCGCGCGATGTCCGGTTCAAACTGACCGAGAAGGGGCTCGATTTCCTCGGCTACAAAACATTGCGGGATCTGCTCGGTTCGATGGGCCGCGCGAGCTCGGGAAGGCATGTGACGAACGACCTCGACACCGGCGTCGAGGCGGCGCTTGGCGCGCGACGGTACGAGTTCGGAGATACGATCAACCTGGATGTGAACCGCACCTTGCTATCAGCGATCCGCCGGGAGGGGCTCGGCGTGCCGCTGAACCTTGAGTACGGCGATCTTTACGTCAGCCAGCAGGATTATCAGTCGTCGTGCGCGACGGTCGTGATGCTAGACTGTTCGCATTCGATGATCCTCTACGGCGAGGACAGGTTCACGCCTGCCAAAAAGGTCACGCTCGCGCTTGCGCACCTGATCCGGACCCAGTATCCGGGAGACACGCTCGACATCGTGCTTTTCCACGACGACGCCGAGCTCTTGCCGCTCGCAAAGCTCGCGACGACGCAGGTCGGTCCGTACCACACGAACACGGCGGAGGGACTCAAGCTCGCCAGGCGGGTCCTTGCGGGAAAGTCGATGGAAATGAAGCAGATCGTGATGGTGACCGACGGAAAGCCGACCGCGGCTTTCGTGGAACCCGAAAGCCCTTCGTACCTGACCTTCCAGAGGTTCAGCGGTGCAGAAGAAAGGGGCCGAATGCTTTACAGGAACTCGATGGGCAACGATCCGTTCGTGTTGGCGGAGACCTTCAAGGAGGTCCAGGCGTGCAGAAAGTCCGGGATAATGATCAACACCTTCATGCTCGCAAGCGACCACTACCTTGTCGAATTCGTGAAGAAGATGACCTCGATGACCCGCGGCAAGGCGTATTTCGCGAATCCAAGGAACCTTTCGCAGTTTGTGCTTATGGACTTTATGAAGCGCCGTACCCGAAGGGTGCGCTAGGTACGACATCGGTCGCGAACCTAGTCGCCTGCATAATATTTCGAACGAAAGCCTTTAAGTTTAGTTAATCAGACCTGTGTTATACTGACGGCAAATAGATCACCCGCTGTCCGAAGCTCAATTGAGGCAGTAAAAGAACTTACGGGCCCCAACACTTACACGGAGGAGATGACCGAGATGTTAAGGACCTTAACAATCTGCGTTTTTATACTCGGCTTAACCGTGGTTGCGTTCGCCCAGGACGAGCCTGAACCGAAGGGCAAGGTCAAAGCGGAAACGCAATTTTCGGTGAAAAGCCTGAAGACCATCGACGCTGAAACGTCGCAGGTCGGCGAGGATGTGAATTTCGTTCTCACGAGCGATGTCCAGGCCGAAGGAATGAAGCTTGACGAAGGCGCCGAGTTCCTTGCGCGGATCGTCAACATCGAGAGGTTCACGGACGAGAACAAAGGCTCGAAGATCAGCATCCTGTTCGATTTCATACAGAGCGGAGAAAAATTCATGCCGTGCAAGGCCTTGATCGTCTCTATCGAGAACGGTCCCCCTGATCTGAAAGTGGAGACTTCCGAGACGTTCGAAGGCGGAACGATGCTGATGATGGCAGGAAAGAATCTGAAGATCCCGGAAGGTTCGATCTTCAGGATCAAGCTGATAAAGGATGTCGAGCAGTAGGAGCCGGGTAACTAAGGGTATCTAATAATGCCTGAATGTTCGGGCTCGTTTTGAGCTTCGGACTCGATTCGGTCGCGCCTGACTCCTGAGAATCTGTCGATACGGCCGAAACGTCGGGGAGTGGTATCATTTCCCCCGGCGTTTTTCGTCTTTTGGCGCCTGCGGAATATGCTTCACAAGAACCTCCTTCTTTGCGAACTCGAAAACAGGCGTGAATCCTTCCGCGCGTTCTCCCTCGCGCAAGCCCACGAGGCCGGACTCTACTCCGACTTGCTTCACGAAATGGCCTCCAGCACCGCCGAAGAGATCCTCGAAAAGCTTGAGCGCGCCGAGCAAACAGGCGCACTTCCTTCGAACGAGATGACCGGTGACGGATCGATCGTGCGGCCCTTCGGCGTCCGGTGGCAGAATCACGAAGAAGCCCGCGAGTGGGCCTCAAAGATACTTTCGCGACGCACGACCTTCGCCGCCGACGGCAGCCAGATCTACACGGAAAAGGAAACCTCGCTTCCGGTCGGTGCGGTTCGGATCGGCTGGTTCGAGAACCCGCACGATCCGGAGAAACCTTTCGTAAAGGACGCCCGGCTGGAGATCCTCACTTCTGAAGAGTTGTTCTCGGAAGACAACGGGACCGCAGATCCCGAAAGCCGGATCGGCGAGCGGCGGTTCCGGCTCGAGGTCGAGCGCGTCGGCGAATTCCTGGAGAGCTGCCGAGGCTGGCAGGAGCAAGGCGAGCGAATGCCGCTGGCGTTCTTCGACGGCACTCTTCTCGTTTCGTTCTCGCTCCCGCAGACTAGGCTTCAGAAGAGTTTCATCGACGCGATGGTCGGCCTGGTTCGCCTCTCTGAAGAGACGCGGGTCCCGGTGGTCGGCTACATCGACCGGAGTCTTTCGCGGGATCTGATCAATCTTCTTACGGCGTACGGAGGGATCGAAGAAAACCGGGGCGCTTCGGTTACCGACGCCTTCCTGCTTTCATCGCTTACGGGCGTGATGTCCGGATGGGGAGACCGGACGTGCTTTTTCAACTCGAACAGGAAAGGGATGGGGGCATTCGTCGATCCGGAGACCGGAGTTTCGAGGGTCGGGTTCTGTTATCTCCGAACGTCGTCCTCCGGACCGCCGGCGAGGCTCGATATCCCTCGGTGGGTCGCCGAAGCGGGACTTCTCGACGAGCTGGCGGACATTGTGCGGGCTGAGTGCGTCGTAGGCATCGGTTACCCATATCCGATCGAGACCGCGGATCAGACCGCACTGATATCCTCACGCGACAGGCAGGTTTTTCTAAAGGCTTTACAAGAGTTCGCGGTTCGTGAAGAATTGAATTTCAGTGTGACAAGAAAGGACGCGAGCAAGGCGCGCAGGCGCTGAAGCGTCCATCGGAGTTTTTCTTGAAGACAAGATCCTACGAAAAAGACGCACGGAGGACGGGCCTGAAATGTCCGGCCTGCGGAGCTGAGGCGGTAAGGGCCTCGGCGGTCTACTGCCTCATTTGCGGCAAGCACCTTCGCGAAGACTACCAGCCGTTGGACACTCTCCGGTCCTCGTACAGACTGCAGGGAAGGTCGTTCCTTCTCGAGAACAAAAGAAATGAAGAACCGCGCCACCTGTTCGCGGTGAACCGGAACACCGTTTCGGAAATGGCCTGGGCGTGTTTCGTTTATTCTCTAGTCCCATATTTGGGGATCCTGTTCGTACCTTTCACTATACTCATCGGAACCGCCGGAATAGGGGTCTTCCTTAGGCGGCCGTCACTCGGAGGAGGGAAGCTCGCCGGCGTGAGCATAGGCCTGAGCGTCGTCGTGTTCGGGGTCCAGGTCTTTCTCTGGTGGCTGCTGTACATCATCCCCGAACTAGCCGGGCGGGTCTGATCCCGCGGCCGACTATTGAACATGCTCATCGCGAAGATCGTCAGCTCGAACTCGCACGTCGATTACGTTGCGAGGATCGTCGATGAATTCGACGCCGCAGAAAGTCCTGCTTCCGGCGACTACGGCTTTGGCGACTTCGTCTCCATACTTTCCGAAGGGGGACGCGAGATCGTCGGCGTCATCTACAATTCCCTTCTGGTCAATCCCGAGTACGCGGCATTCGGCCCCAGGCTTTCTCCGAAGCCTGAACTCGACTCGTTTTCGCCGGACTACCTGAACGAACAGGGGATCCTGATCGCGATCCTCCTTCTCGGCTGGATCGATCAGAACGGCAATTCTGTCCAAAGGGTTCCCGGGCAGGTGATTCCTCCGGGAGAGCCTGTGTTCAGGCTCCGGCGAGATCGATTCCGCGCGTTCCATCGAATTCCGGACGGGCGTCTGTCCGTAGGCTATTATTCACAGATCGCGGCGCACGCAGGCGCGTTCGCCGTGCCGCTCGTCGAATCCCTTATCGAGAAACTAAGTGGAGAGGCGACGGAAGAAGAAAGGCGGCAGCTCGGAGTTTTGAGGCAGAACCTGTCGTGGCAACGGACGCTCGGCGGCGCGCGTCAATGACGTTGAATTCTCAAGTCCTGAGGCCGCAAGGCCGCAACCATTTAAGAAGTATGAAAAGAAAATTGATCCTCGCGGTGCTTGTAATCGCTTGTGCAGCTCCGGCGGCCTATTCGCAGATCAGACCCGTCGAGCGGACCGAAGAGGCCGAGACCGAAACGCCTGTTCCCGAGAATCTTCCGGACACGATCGAGACCGAGTACCAGGGCGGCATCTTCGGTTTCAGCGGAAAGGAGAAGGGAATTCTCAAGTTCGATCTGATAAACGAGCGTCTTCTCTTCGCCGACGAAGCAGGGAAGGAGAGGTTCTCGATCCCGTTTGAGGCTATCAAAGTCGTCTATCCGAGCCAGAAGAAGGTCCGCTCCGGGACCGGACGCGCGGTGGGAGCTGTTCCGCTTCCCGGTGCATCGATCGCGGGTTTGTTCATGAAAAAGAAAAAGAACTACCTAGTGATCCAGTACGACGACTCCGAGGTGGATGTCGAGGGCGCGGCGAACTTCCTCGTGGATACGTCAGACATCCTCACGGGCGCGATCCACGCGATCGGCCAGAACGCCGAGATGACCCGCCGGGGAGATTCTTACATAAGGAAGCGGTCTCCTTAGAAGGACGCGGTCTCTTGAGAGCGAGACTCGGTAAACGGAACCCGTAGCGCGAGCGACGGGTATGAGATTGACCATTGACCAATGGCCAATGAGCATTGACCAATGAAAAGCGACATCGGTTCGAGATGTCATTAGCATTTCGGAATGTCAAGAATCTCCGGCTCCGATAGGAGCCAAATGTCTGTAGTACTAAATAGACCGAAAACCGAAGACGGGAGACAGGAGACAGGAGACAGGAGACTGAAACAGATGCGCAGCGACGACCTGCCTTTAGCCGTGGGTGGAGCGAAGCGGATCCCACGGACAAGTGTCCACCGTGATTGCGAGCCGCGTAGTGGCGACACAATCCCCGTCGGTCATTGGCGGAAACGCGACCGTCTGGGAGCGTGCATCTTTCAGCCCGCGCAGCGGGCGTCATAGATCAGCTCCACATGCAGCGAGCGGACCGTGGAGACGCCGGACCAATGTCACCCCCGAGCCGCGTAGCGGCCACAGATCTGTTAGGCGAGTTAGCCGAGTTGGCTGAATTGACGAAGTTTGGCGATATGTAAGGGCGGGGCTTGTCCCCGCCCAAGCTGCCATCATTATTCGGGACCGTTTAACAGCGCAAAGCGCTGCTCTAAACGGGGTTGGATTTCAGATTCCAGATTTCAGATTTTGAAGATCAAAAGGAATCGATATCATCCCTCCCGTCTCCCGTCTCCCGTCTCCCGTCTCCTCCCGGTAGCCTGCGCCGACGCCTGGGCTTCGGAAACGGCACGGTTCTTTCTTGGAACTTTGAACCTTGAACCTGGAAGTTCTCACAGTAGCCCTCCCTGATAGTCGGGCTACCGACACTCATTCCTCGTTTTCGCTACGCTCACTGCACGCGGGACGCGTGCGTTCCGTCTTACCCTTCAGGCCTTGGTTCAAGATCGCCAAATCTATGCTGGAGGATCGACGCGGCAGCGATCGAAGCCGTTTCAGCACGAAGGATCCTCCTTCCGAGCGTGACCGCGTGAAATCTCGAGTCGGTCAACTCCCGAAGCTCCTCATCTTCCCAGCCTCCTTCGGGACCTACAAGAGCGATGACGGATCGCGGATTCCCGGCGTCGGGAATCCCTTCTCCGCCTCTTTCCGCGAAAACGATCTTCAGGTCCGCCGCTACGCCGGAAATATCCGAAATCCCCGAAGGCGTTCCGATCTCCATCAGTTTCGCGCGGCCGCATTGTTTCGAAGTCTCGACGATTACCTTCTTCCAGCGAACGAGCCTCGAACCGCCCTTCCTCGCCTGCACTTCCGTGCGTTTGGACAGAACGGGGACCAAACGCGTGACTCCAAGCTCCACGGCTTTCTGTATCACAAGGTCAAATTTATCGTGCTTCAGGAGTGAGGCGGCAAGGATGAGGTCGAGCGGCGATTCGGGAGCGGGCGGGTCGGCGGGCGAGATTATCCTCAGCAGGGCTTCCCGCTTTCCAACTTCCTCGATCTCACAGACGAACTCGTTTCCGTTCCCGTCGAACACACCCGCACGGTCCCCTTTGCTAAGCCGAAGCACGGAGCGGGCGTGGGCGCTCTGTTCGGGATCGAGCCGCACCACGCCCGATTCAGTATTGATATCTTTTGAATGGAATCGCCGCATTGCCGGAAGAATGACGCTGCGGACTAGAGGTTCAGATCCGCTACGATCCGTTTCAGGACCTTGCGCGTTTTGACAGTTACCGGAACGAGCGGGAGCCGAAGGTTCTCTTCGAGAAGCCCCATCTCTTTCATCACGAACTTGCACGGCGCCGGCGACGCCTCGATGAAGTTTGCTTCCATCAGCTCGAGGATCCTGTAGTGGATCCTCCTCGCCTTCGAGTATCCTCCGTCGAGCGCGGCGTCGACCATCTGGGAAGTCTCTTTAGGGATCTCGTTCGAGCAGACAGAAACCAAACCGTCGGCTCCGGCGGCGATCATCGGGACAGTGGTCATATCATCTCCGGAGAACAAACGGAAGTCCTTGGGCTTCGTGCGTATGATCTCCATTATCTGCGAGAAATCCCCGGATGCCTCCTTTGTCGCCACGATGTTCGGACACGCCTCCGCGAGGCGAACGGTCGTTTCCGCGGAGATGTTGGAAGAAGTCCGGCCCGGCACGTTGTAGAGCATTATAGGGAATCCCTTCACGGAATTGGCGATCTCCGAGAAGTGAGCGAACATTCCGTTCTGGGTAGGCTTGTTGTAATACGGCGCGACGATCAAAGCCATGTCGGCGCCCGCTTTCCTCGCAGCGCGCGTGAAATCGATGGTCGCGGCGGTGTTGTTGCTTCCCGTCCCCGAGATCACCTTCGCCTGGCGCTTTTTCGCGACCTCTACGGTGAGCTTGATGACGTGAAGTCGCTCGTCCTCGTTCATCGTAGCGCTCTCGCCGGTCGTGCCGCACGGCACGAGCAGCGTGACGCCGTTCGCGATCTGCCGTTCGACGAGCTTCCGGAAGCAGTCGTCATCTATCGATCCGTCCTTCCGGAACGGGGTCACAAGCGCTGTCGCGCATCCTTTGAGCCAGGGGAGCCTTAATGCCAATGGTTTACCTCCGGTAACGAATCAAGAGATGAGTACTGAGGACAAAGTTAGGACTGAGAGGAAAGGACTGAGGACTGAGTAGAAATCCCGATTGACTTGAACGTAGAATTTTCACATTCTTCCTCAGTCCTCAGTCCTCAGTCCTCAGTCCTCAGTCCTCAGTCCTCAGTCCTCAGTCCTCAGTCCTCAGTCCTCAGTCCTCAGTCCTTTTCTTATGCCCGTCGCTCGCGCTCCGGGTTCCGATTCCTCAGTACTCTCTAGTTTCCGCAGATCTCATCGATCGTTTCCGAGTACTTCTCGTCGATAACGCTGCGTTTGATCTTTAGAGTAGGGGTCATCTCGCCCTTGTCGATCGAGAACTCGTTCGGCAGAAGGTAGACCCGTTTCACCCTCTCGTGATCGTTCGCCTCTTTAGTGAACCTGATCGCGTCGTTCTGCACGCGCTTCACGACGTGGCGGTTCTCGCAGAGATCCTGCTTCGTCCCTTCCGCGTCGATGCCTTCGTCCTTGATCGTCTGCCGAAGGGCCTCCCAGTCGGGCACTATCAAAGCCCCGACCTGTTTCCGAGATGCCCCTACGACTACCGCCTGCGCCACCAGAGGCGACTGCTTCAGGAGGCTTTCCACCTGCTGAGGTGCGACGTACTTTCCGTTCGAGAGCTTGAACAGGTCCTTGATCCGGTCAGTGATGTAAAAATGCCCGTCGTCATCCTTGTAGCCGACATCGCCCGTATGGTACCAGCCTTCGGGATCAAGGGCCTTGGCCGTTTTTTCGGGTTTGTTGTAATAGCCTTGCATCACGTTCTTTCCGCGGATCAGGATCTCCCCGTCCTTTTCGGCGATCTTAATCTCGATCCCTTTGAACGGCATGCCGATAGATCCCACCTTGTTGTCCTCCGGGCGGTTAGCGCAGACTATGCACGCTTCCGTCATCCCGTAGCCCTGAAGGATAGGAATACCCGCCGCCCAGAAGGCGTACGAAAGCTTTTTTGAAAGAGGAGACCCTCCCGAAACGAAGAATTTGAGCGCTCCTCCGACACCTTCCCTCCATTTTGAGAAAACGAGCCGGCTTGCGAGCGCGTGTCTCGCCCTCAGGGCGGGCGAAATGAACCGGTGGTTGTCGACCGCTTCCCAGTAGTCCTGTCCGACCTTCAGAGACCAGTTGAACAGCTTCGTCTTGACCCCGCCGGCCGCGCGGCCCTTCTTCACGATCTTGTGATAGACCTGCTCGAACAGCCTCGGAACGGCGGTCATTATCGTCGGCTTTACCTCCTGCAGATGGCCTGCGAGCTGGTCGAACGAAGCGCAGTAATGGACAGATACCCCGTTGCAGCTGAGGACGTAAAAGACCGTCCGTTCGAAGATGTGGGAAAGCGGGAGCACGGACAGCGAGCGGTCCGAGGGCTGGATCGGCAGACCGGTGGATATCGAAAGGACGTTCGAAGCGAAGTTCTCGTGTGACAGCATCACGCCTTTCGGCTCTCCGGTCGTGCCTGACGTGTATATGATCGTAGCGAGCTGTTCCGTGTTGAGGCCTTCGAGGACCCGGTCGAACTCCTTATCGTCGATCTCCTCGCGCTTCGCCCCGAGCCGTTCCAAGTCTGCCAGCGATATCGCGCGGTTGTCGTGCTCGGGCGTCTCTTCGTCATCGAAGAACACGATCCGCTCCAGTTGTTCGACGGACTGCACCGCCTTTTCGACGTGTTCCCAGAGTTTCTTTCCGGAGACTATCAATGCCCTCGATCCGGAGTCCTCAAGAATGTAACGGACCTGCTCCACGGCCTGCGTCGTGTAGATCGGCACGAGCACCGCGCCTATGGAAAGGACCCCAACGTCGCTAAGCGACCATTCGGGCCGGTTCTCGGAGATGATCGCGACCTTGTCGTCCTTGCCGATCCCGAGTTCCGAGAATCCCAGGGCGATCCGGCGGATCCTCGCAATCGCTTCCTCGCCCGAAATGTGCTGCCAGTTCCCGTTGTATTTGTGGTTCAGCGCATCCGGCTTTCCGTGCCTTCGGAAAGCCTCGATACAGAAATGCGGAAGCGTTTGCGGGAGGTTCTCAAATCCTGCGACATTATCGACGGTCATTTGCAAGCGGACCCCTTGTGAAACTGATCGTTCCGCGCCGCGAACCGCGCGCGGGCCATCTCCCGAATAGCGGAAAGATGAGAGAAAAAACAACGAATTATATCCTTTCGGCGGGAGTTTATCACAATCGGGAAATGCGGACGGCCTGCCGGCCATAAGGTGCAAAGCGCCGGCGGAGCGGCGCCGATCAAAAAGATCCGGGCCGCACGCTGCCGGCGCCTCTGCACCTGCCCTGTTTCATTCCTCTTCGGAAGGTTTCCTTACGACGAGAACCGAACACGGTGCGTATCTCACTACCGCGTCCGAAACCGATCCGATAAGCATTCGCTTCACGAAGCCGTAGCCGTGGGAACCCACGACGATCAAGTCGGCATTCCAGCTTTCGGCGTCCTCGACGATCGCCCCCTTTGTCGACCGGCTGAAGAACACTTCGGTCTCGATCGAGACGTCCTTGCCTTCCAGCTTCTTCTCAAGCTTCTTCAAAGCCGCCGCTACGACGTCCTCGGCGTTCTTCTCGGCCTCTTTCTCCGCTTCCGCGTAGTAGTTTGTCGAGACTCCGAACGGCTCGACGCCGACGGGCGCCAAAGGCTCCACTATCGAGATCACACGGACCACGGTCGGCTCGGCAAAAGCGAGCATCTCGGCACATTTATCTATCGCCGCGTTGCTGTAATCCGACCCGTCGGTCGCTACCAGAACTCTCATCTTTCCTCCCTGCGAATAACGCTGGCTCCCGGGACGGCGAATGCGTCAGGCACTCGCCATCCAGTAAGCTCCGTAACCAGTCTTGATCGGCATAGGTTCCAGGATCCTGACAAGCGTCTTCGTCCCGTCGGCCTCCTCGATCTCGAGGATCCCGCCGTGATCCTTTTCATTTGGCAGGAACGCCACCGTCTTCGGTCTGAAAATGCTGTGTGCCTGATGATCGTCGGCGTTTCTGCCAAGAAGTATCTCGATCACCCTTTTCTCGTTTTTTGCCTCGAACGTCACGCCCTTCAAGGGAAGGCCGTCGCTCAACGTCTGGTCGCCGATTTCTCGGTTTATCACCTCGAGGTTGGTCTTCCATTCAAAGCGCCGCTTTGTAAGGTCATCCAGAAAACTACCCCATTCATCTTTCGGAATGTTCAAAGTCATCGTTCACCTCCGTTAATGCCCGGCCGAACCGGAACCGCTTTGGAAGGGCAGACTGCCCGTAAACATATCACAGCAACCGATGTGCCTCCGTAAAGTCCTTACAATACGGGGTTTGTTAGGTGAAAGAGGTGGAAATTCCAACGCACGGCGCGGAATTTCGCGGGGCGGCAAGGACATTCAAGGCATATTTTCGCGTCGTGGAAAACAAGGGCGATATCTGATAGATTCTGCCAAAGCTTCAGGAGATAAAGCGATGAACATTCTGCTTCCGACGGACGGTTCGGAGTTCAGCATCGAGGCGGCCCGCGTCTGCGCCGAGCAGGCCGCCCAACACGACGACGCGGTGGTAAGGGTGATCTCGGTCATCGAGACGATCGTCCCGAACGAACCGATCGAAACGGCGAGTGAATATTACGAAGCCGTCGCGGAAGCCTCGAGGGAGGCCGCCGGTGAACACGTCGCGCTCGCACGCCGGATCATCCTCGACGATCCTCGAAACGCGGATCTTACAGTTGAGACCAAGACGCTCAGCGGAAAGCCCGACAGGATAATCATCAAGGAATGCGAGGAATGGCCCGCCGACCTTGTCGTGATGGGCTCGCACGGATACGGATTCTGGGCGCGGACGCTCCTCGGTTCCGTTTCGGATTCCGTGGTGCACCACGCGCCCTGCTCCGTCCTCATAGTGCGGAAATCCAAGACCTGAAGGACACTCCGGGCCTACGTCGAATTTCACATATCTCACCTGAATCCTATGCGCGCCTGCATTCTTGAAGGGCAAGCCGACGTTACGACCAGGCCACTGAGCTGCGCGGAAGTCCCGGACCCGGAACCGGGTCCCGGGGAACTTCTGGTGCGGGTCATATGCTGCGGGGTCTGCCGGACGGACCTTCACGTGGTCGAAGGCGACCTGGGACCAAAAAAGATGCCGGTGATACCCGGCCATCAGATCGTCGGCGAGGTTGTTTCGGAAGGTGGAGACGGAGAGGGTTTTTCTGCCGGATCGATGGTCGGCGGGGCTTGGCTGAACAGGACCTGCGGCAAGTGCAAATTCTGCGTTTCGGGCAGAGAGAACCTGTGCGACTTGCCCGACTTTACTGGATGGACGCGCGACGGCGGGTTCGCGGAGTACACGGTCATCCCTACCGCGTTCGCTTATCCGATCCCGGAAGGCATCGAGCCGGTCAACGCGGCCCCTTTGATGTGCGCGGGGATCATCGGCTACCGGGCGATGAATCTTACAAGCATTGGCGACTGGCGTGGGGCCCGTCTGGGGATCTACGGTTTCGGGGCCGCCGGCCACGTCGCGATCCAGCTTGCGAGGCACCGAGGAGCAGAAGTTTACGTCGCGACACGGGACAGGGAAACGCATCAGGCGCTTGCGGAGGAACTGGGGGCCGCCTGGGTCGGCGACACGTATGACATTCCCCCGGACAAACTGGACGCTTCGATCGTGTTTGCTCCGGCCGGCGAGATAGTCCCTCCGGCTCTGAAAGCGCTCGACAAGGGCGGGACGCTCGTACTCGGAGGGATCCATATGAGCTCTATCCCGGAGTTCGAATACTCACTTATCTACGGCGAAAGGGTGATCCGAAGCGTGGCGAACAATACGCGGGCAGACGGCGAGGAATTTCTGAAGGAGGCGGTCGAGGCAGGAGTCGAAACGTCCGTCGAGACCTTCTGGCTGGAAGAAGCGAACGACGCGCTGATAGCGCTCAAGACCGACGCGATCAAGGGCGCGGCTGTGCTCACTGTCGGTGAGCCGTCGTGAGTTTCAGATGAACCGGGAAAGCCGGTTCAGGATCGCTTCTCGCGTTTGTAGCCCCACCAGCCGATCGACCTCTTTGCCTTGCTTCAGGATGAGAAGTGTAGGGATGCTTTGGACTCCGAACCGCGCGGCCGTCGAGGGATTGCGGTCCACTTCGAGCTTTCCGACGACCGCTTTCCCGGCAAGTTCTTCCGACAGTTCTTCGATCACCGGCGCGATCATACGGCACGGCCCGCACCAATCCGCCCAAAGGTCGAGAAGGACCGGAAGATCGGCGTTGCCGACGGTGGAGCCGAAATTCGAATCGGTGACGACGACGGGTGCTGCGGGCGCCGCACGAAGAGGCTTCTTGCACCTTCCGCAGACGGCCGCCGCGATCTTCGAAGGATCAAGGCGGTTCTTTGCTCCGCAGAAGGCGCATTTGACGATGTTTGTTGACCCGGACATACAAGCGGCGGCTATTCGCCCTAATCGGACAGTCTATATAAAACCGTGAACAGCGAACAGGCCAGACAACTCCCGGTTCATTCGAGTCCCGCCGATTAAGTCCCGCTCGAACTGGGCGACCGGCTACTCGCTTTCGCGGCCGTGATAGTCCTTCCGGTCGTGATCGTCGAGGTCACGAAGGCGGTGACGCGGTACCGGCTTAGAAGGTCCGGCGCCAAGGCGGTCAGCTGATCTTCTCGATCCGGACCGCTGTGACCTTGTATTCGGGGGCCATCACGTAGCGGTCCCTGTGTGGGCTCGTGATCCTGTTCAGGAAGACACGCGCGTCGTGGAACGAGGCGAAAAGCTCGCCATTCTTCACGGTCCCCGAGATCCGCGCGGGAAGCTCGGCGGCGCCGTAACGGCTCCGCACGCGCACAGTCTCGCCGTCGGAAATGCCGAGTTTCTCCGCGTCGCCGGGGGAGACGTCGATCGTGTCGGTCGGCCGGAAAGCGCGGACGCCGGATCGCATCGTCATCGTCCCCGCGTTGAACTGGAACAGGTTCCTTCCGGTGCTGAGAATGAAAGGGAAGTCCGGTTCGGCGATTTCTTTCGTCGGCCTATACTTGATCCTCCTCAGCTTCGCGGTCCTGCCGTGCGCGAATGAATCCTTGTGCAGGACCTCCGTGCCGGGATGGTCTTCCGTGGGGCAATTCCACTGAAGGCCCGAAACGTCGAGCCTCGGGTACGTGATCCCGAAGGCGTCGGGCCACACCGCCCGGACCTCGTTCCAGATGTCCTCGGCGCTTTCGAAGGCGAATTTGTCGGCGAATCCCATCTTCGCGGCGACGCCGCAAACGATTTCCCAGTCCGTGCGGCTGTTTCCGAGCGGTTCGATGACCTTTCGTACCCTCTGCACCCTTCGCTCGCCGTTCATAAACGTCCCGTCTTTTTCGAACGATGAAGCCGCGGGCAAAAAGACGTGAGCGTATTCCTTCGCCGTCTCGTTGAAGAAGAGGTCCTGGATCACGAGAAGTTCGAGTTTCTCAAGGCACCGCGCGGTTTCTGCCGCGTTGGCGAGGGTCAGGAAGATGTCGTATCCGATCGTCCAAAGCGCTTTCAGCTCGCCGGTCCCCGCGGCGTCGATCATCTGCAGAAGGTTGAGCCCGGTCTCGGACGGCACGGGCGCGTCCCATACCCGCGAGAAAAGCTCTGCACCTTCCGCGACGCCTATGCTGCCCGTGAGGATCCCCGGATCGCAGCCCATATGCGCCGAGCCCTGCACGTTGTTCTGTCCGCGGAGTGGATTCACTCCCGCGCCCCGCATACCGAAATTCCCAGTCAAAAGCGCGACGTTCACGACATCCATCACGCTCTCGGTCCCTTGCGTGTGTTCGGTCATCCCGAGGCCGTGCAGGCTCATCGAGGGTTTCGCCGTCGCATACATCCGCGCGGCCTCGCGTATCGATCCGGCCTCGACACCGCACACGGCTGCCATCGCCTCCGGCGAGTATTCTTTGAGAAAGTTGCGGAACTCTTCGTATTGTTCGACCCTTTCGCTGATGAAATCCTCGTCGGCGAGGCCTTCGTCGATGATCGCGTGCGCCAAAGCGTTGAAAAGCGCGATGTTCGTTCCCGGCGTGAGCGCGAGGTGTATGTCGGCTATCGCGGCGAGCTCGGTCCTGCGGGGGTCGATGACGATCAGGTTCGCGCCGCCTCTCAAAACCGCTTGTTTGATCCTCGATCCGAGGACCGGATGGTTCTCGCTCGGGTTCGCGCCGCAGATCAGGAACGTTCTTGTGTGCTCGATGTCGGCGAACGAGTTCGTCGCCGCTCCTGTCCCGAGCATCATCTTCATCGCCGCGGCGGTCGGCGTATGGCAGACGCGCGCACAGCAATCAACGGTGTTCGATCCGAGCACGACCCTTGCGAACTTCTGGGCGACGTAGTTCTCTTCGTTGGTCGCCCGAGCGGAACCCAGGACGCCGACACTGTTGACGCCGTTCGCTTCCCGGATCTCCTTCATCCGCGAAGCGACGAAAGACACCGCCTCGTCCCAGGAAACCTTCTTCCATTCCCCGTTCTCGCGGATCATCGGATCGGTGACCCTTTCGCCCGAATGGACGAATTCGTGGGCATACCTTCCTTTCACGCACAGGTGGCCCAGATTGACGGGCGCGTGCGCCGACGGCTTTATCTGCACGATCCTGCCCGATTTTGTCCCGACATCCATTTCGCACCCGGTTCCGCAGTAAGGGCAAACGGTGCGCGTCCAAGATTCCGCTTCTCCGTGCGCGATCCGCGAACGGTCTTCAAGCGCGCCCGTCGGACAGACGTCGGCGCAGGCCCCGCACGAAACGCAGGTGCTGTCGCCGAAGGCGCCGAAGGAATCGGGTACGATCTGCGTGGCTCCGCCCCTTGCGACGACCTGCCAAACGAACTTGCCTTCAAGTTGGTCGCAGATGCGGACGCACGAGAAGCAGTCGATGCACCTCGACATCTCGACGGAAATGTAAGGATGGGATTCGTCGGCGGACGCCATACCGTCGGGAGATGCGAAGTCCTCGCCGGTCAGGCCGTATTCGCGCGCTATTGCGTGAAACCTCTTTTCGGGGAACTCTTCGAACGCTTCGCGGGGATAGCTTCTCGCGAGCATCCGCAGGTTCATCTCGCGGGCCTTTTCAAGCTCGGGGGTGTGGGTCTCGATCTCGAGCCCTTCGAGCACTTCAAGCATGCACGAAGGCCGCTCGCCCGGCGCGAAGTTGCTGATCTTGACCAGACAGAGCCGGCACGCGCCTGCCGGCTCTATCCTGTCATCGGAACAAAGAGTGGGAATGTCTATCCCGGCCGAGCGGGCGGCCTTCAGGATCGTCATCCCCTCTTCGAACTCGTATTCCGTGCCGTTGAATGACGCTTTGACCATAGACGCAGACTTGTCCGGACGCCCGGGCCTGTCGCCGGGTGCTGTCAGCAAGGGTGCGGCCGCTTCAGGAGGCGGGCCTGTCGTCTTCCAGAAAGTCCTTTTCGCATTCGCCGCAGACGAGCGGATTTTCATCGAGCCCCTCTTCGCGAGCCTTCTCAAGCTTGTTCTTGAGGGCTTCGTCGACAAAAATCTGTGCGCCGCACATTCCGCATTGGGATTCGAAACGATTCGTTTCTGTCACGAATGCCGTCGGCGTCGTGTCAACATCGCGGTCGAACTGGAATTCAGATCTGATCCTTTGCATCGACGTATGCTCCTTTGACGCCCATCGCTCCGCATTCCGGATGCCCGCACTCGCAGTCCGTCTTTCCGAGCGATCGTTCGCACTGCGGACTGCAGTAATCGCTTCCCGGATCGGCCTTGCATCGGCACGGGACGTGGGCGCACTCCTTTTCCATTTGTTCTTCTTCGGTCAAGCCGCCTTGCCGTTGGCCGCCGCGGCAGGCCGCAGATCGTCCAGGAGCTCGCGGACCCTTTCGTCCGTTGTCTGTTCGAAGTCCTCGTACCACCAGCCGACGCCATAGAGCGGCGTAGGCATCATCAGGCAGACGCACGTCACGTCCGGTTCCAGGTCGAACGCCGAACAGACATCGGGCGCCGCGACCGGCACAGCCACGATGATCCCGGCGGGGGATTCTTTCCGGACCGATTGGACCGCCGCGCGCATCGTCGCGCCCGTAGCCAGCCCGTCATCGACCAATATCACGGTCCTGCCTTTTAGGTCCGGCGCCGAACGGCCCCTGCGGTATTCAGATTCCCTTCGGGCGAGTTCGGCGGATTCCTCATCGCGGACGCTTCCGATCGTTTCCTCGGTCAGCCTGAGCTGGTCCAGCAGACGATCGTTGAAAACAGCGACGCCGCGCGGCGCGATGGCCCCGAACGCGAGCTCCCTCTGGCCGGGGACCCCAAGCTTCCGCACAACCTGGACATCGAGCGGAAGGTTAAGGGCCCTCGCTATTTCGTACGCGACCGGCACGCCGCCCCTCGGAAGCGCGAGAACAACGGCCTTGGGATTGTTTCTGAAGCCCTCGAGCTTTCTCGCGAGCGACCTGCCTGCCTCGCGCCTGTTCGTGAATCTATGGTGCATCTTAGACACCTCCCGTACCTCAGGCCGTCATCGTGAGATTGCTTTCGGAAACCTCCTTCACAAGGTGCGCCGTTTTTGCTTCCGGTGCAGAGCGGGCGATATCCGCCTGGGCAAGCATTCCGACCAGGTCGCCGTTCTCGTCGGTCACGGCAAGTCTGCGAATGCGGTTGTTCTCCATAAGTTCGCAGGCCGCTTCGACCGTCGCGTCGGGTGTTACTGAAATGACCTTGTCGGTCATCACTTCGCCGGCGATCATATTTAGCGGATTCTTGTTGTGAGCGACCGTCCTGAGGACGATGTCGCGGTCCGTGATCATCCCGATCGGCGTTTTCGATTCATCTTTTTCGACGACCGGGATGCACCCGCAGTCGTTATCGATCATTAGCTGTGCGACATCGTGCAGGCTCGTTTCAACCGTGCATCTCGCAGGCTCTCTCGTTATAAGGTTCTTGATTTCCATTTTGGTACTCCTTGCGTCCCCTCGGCAACGCCGGGGGCGCGATCAATTTTCTGCCACGCCGGTAAGGCGGTCGATCCTGATCCTGAAAACGACGATCTCGCCGCCCGACGGATTATTGGCCTCTAGGCCTTCCACAGGGGTAAGCGCCGTGAAATGACTTAAAAGCTCTTCCAGGATCCTGCCCCTCTCTTCCGGGTCGTCGATCTCCTCGAACTCCCCGAACGCGATCGCGCTTCTCCACCTGAACGGACCGCGAACGTCCTCGACCTGAACACACGCGTTCTTGTTCTTCCTCAGCGCCTCAAGCTTCTTGCCCTCAAGGCTGTGAATATAGATCGCGCCATCTTTCAGAATGTAGTTTACGGGGATGACGTATGGCGTTCCGTCATCCAGCACACATCCGAGATGCGCGAAATGTTTCGCCGCCAGTATTTCCCTCGCCTGTTCCTCGTTAAGCTGATTCCACACGTCTGCCCTTGTCCGGCTTCGAAATGCAAAGGCCGGGACCGAAGCCAATGCCACCCCGGCTGATTTCCTATGTCTACACACTATCACAAAAGGGCAACTGCCGTTCCCGCCGCGGGATGCAATAAACACAGCACGGGAGAGCTTCAGATGCTGAGGTGCGAGGTAATTTTCCGCGAGTTCTCGCGTAACTTTATGCGGGTGCCGGGACGTCAGGAGTGCGGGTCGGAAGGATCGCCGCCGAGCACTTCCGCAATGGTGAGAAGGAGCGTTTCGGCAGTGAACGGTTTTGAAAGGAAAGCGTCCACTTTTCCACCGTCGATTTCGAACTCGGAGGCCAGTCCGCTGGCGGCAATGATCTTCGTCTGCGGATCGATCTCGCGGATCTCGCGGATAGCTGTCTCGCCGTCCTTAACCGGCATCGCGATGTCGGTGAGGACCAGCGCGATCTCGCCGTTCGATCGACGGAACACCTCCACGGCTTCGGCCCCGTCCCGGGCGGTCAGGACCTCGTATCCGAATTTCTCGAGCGTGGCGCGTGTAACGCTAAGAATCCTGTCTTCATCGTCAGCGACAAGTATCAGCTCGCCGGCTCCTTTCGGGTAAGAAGGCGCGGCGGGTTTTTCGGTACCGGCGTCGGGCAGGGCCTCGGCGGGGATGTAAACCGAGAACCGCGAGCCGCGCCCGGGCTCGCTGTAAACGTTCACGAAACCGCCGTGGCTGCGGACGATCGACGCCGACGTGGCGAGCCCCAGTCCGGTCCCCTTTCCGGTCGCCTTGGTGGTGTAGAACGGGTCGAAGATCCGCTCCATCACGTCCTTGTCCATACCCGTGCCCGTATCTTCCACGCTGACGGATACATAACTGCCGGGTTCGGCTTCCGAGACGAACGATCGATAATCCTCGCTGACGTTGGCGTACCTGACGTCAAAGCGGACCGAACCGCCGTGCGGCATCGCGTCGCGGGCGTTCACGGCGAGGTTCATAAGCACCTGGTGAAGCTGCGTGGGATCGGCGAGGACCGTCGGGACGTCGTCCTCGATCCGGTAGCTGATCTCGATCTGTTTCGGAAGCGTTTCCTTGAGAACCTTTACGAGTTCCTTCACAAGGTGCTTCACGCTCACGCTCACGCGGTCGCCCTTCACGCCGCGGGCGAAGGTCAGCACCTGCTTGATGAGGTCCGCGCCGCGCTTCGTATTGTCGTGAATGATCGAGAGCCAGGGTTCGGACTGCGCGCCGATCGATTCGTCGGTCTTCAGCATCTCGACGGCCATAAGGATCGGCGAAAGGATGTTGTTCAGGTCGTGCGCGATCCCGCCGGCGAGCGTCCCGATTGATTCCATCCTCTGGGCTCGCAGAAGGTGCTCTTCAGCGCGTTTCAAGTCCGAGATGTCGCTGTTGAGTATCAGGTAGTAGTCGGGCTTGCCGTCATCTGACCTCACAAGCGTCCAACGGCTGAAGACGGTGATCGTGCGCCCTTCCTTATCAACGTTACCGACCTCCTTCTGCCACTCTCCCTTTTCGGCGAGGGCTTCGGCGGCCTCCTCCAGCATCTGCCTGTTCCCTTCGCAGGTCACGTCGTAAACGTGTTTGCCGAGGATCTCGCCTGCCTCCCATCCGTAGGTCCGTTCCGCTCCCTTGTTCCAGTAGATGACCCGGAAATCGAGGTCGCAGACCAGGATGGCGTCTCGTGTGCGCTCAAGGAGAGAAGCCTGCTGACGCATCCTCTCCTCCGCTTCGCGTCGCGCTGTGATGTCGTGCCGGATGGCAACGTATTGATAAGGCCTTCCGTCGTCGTCAAGGTATGGAACGATCGTCGTGTCGACCCAATAGAAGGAGCCGTCCTTCGCACGGTTCCGGATCTCTCCCCGCCAGATCTCACCTCCGGAGATCGTCTTCCACATGTACCGGAAGAACTCCTTCGGGTGGTAGCCGGAATTGATCACGCGGTGGGTGTTCCCCAGCAGTTCTTTCGGGGAGTACTTCGAAACCCGGCAGAACTTCTCGTTGACGTATGTGATCACGCCTTTTCGGTCGGTGATGGCGACGATAGTGGATTCGTCAAGGGCGTGCCTGATGTCCGCAAGCTCGCGCTGAAGGGCGGCGGTGTCTTTTGTCTTGTCGTGGTTATTCACGGTCGTCAGCCGGAGACGGCGGACCCGTCGGCTTCCTCTTCCTTCTTGAGCCTGTACCGGAGTTGGTCGCGCGAAATGTCGAGCAACTTCGCGGCCTGGGTCAGGTTGCCGCCGGTCCTCTCAAGCGCCTGATGGACGAGCTGCATTTCGACCTCCGCCAAAGGGATCCCGGACGCAGGAAGAATGAACGAACTGGATCCGTCCGCGGTCAACGAAGCGCCGGGGCGGCTGTTGAACGGCAAATGGCGTGCGGTCACGTGCTCGCCGTCCTCAAGGATCGAGGCCCTTTCTATCACGTTCTTCAGTTCGCGGACGTTCCCAAGCCATTCGTGCTTCAGGAACAAAGATGCCGCGTCGGGCCTCAGGTCCTTGAGCTTCTTCGTCTTGCGCCACTTTTCGTTGACTTCCTCGATGTAATGCTTTGCAAGCAGCAGGATGTCTTCGCCGCGGTCACGGAGCGGCGGGATATCGATCTGGATCACGGATAAGCGGTAGTACAGATCGAGCCTGAAATTGCCTTCAGCGCTCTCGTGCCTGAGGTCGCGGTTCGAGGCCGCGATGACCCGGACGTCGAGCGGCAGGTCCTTCAGTCCCCCGACCCGCCGGAAAGCGTTGTCCTCCAGTACCCTTAAAAGCTTGGCCTGGAGCGTGATGTCCATCTCGCCGATCTCGTCCAGCAAAAGGGTCCCGCCGTTGGCCTGCTCGAAAAGGCCCTCCTTGCGGCTCTTCGCGTCTGTAAAGGCTCCCTTTTCATAGCCGAAAAGCTCGGACTCGATCAGGTTCGCGGGCAATGCGGCGCAGTTGATCGCGAGGTACGGATGGTCGGCGCGTGCCGATGCGTAATGGATCGCTCGCGCGAAGAGGTCCTTTCCGGTACCCGTCTCGCCCTGCAGAAGCACGGCATTGACGTCCGATTCGGCGACCTTCCCTGCCATATCGACGGCGTACTTCATCGTCGCCGATTCGCCTATGATCTGATCGAAGCTGAACTGCTTCGACCTCGCCTTTCGGACGGACTGCACTTCTTTTCTGAGATTCCGGGTCTCGATACCGTTGCGGATCGTGATCCTCAGCTCCTGCAGGCTGATCGGCTTGCCGATAAAGTCGTGAGCACCGCCCCGGAGAGCCTCGATCGTGTTATCAACGTTCACGTCGCCGGTGATCATCACGACGATCGTGTCCGCGTTCATCTCCTTGATCTTTGTAAGCAGGTCGAGGCCGGAGCCGTCGGGCAGGTCTATGTCGAGGAGCACGACCGCCGGAAGAATGTCGCTGAACACCCGCTCGCCGCCGGCCACGGTTCCGGCTTCGACACACTCGTACCCCCAGGACCTCAGCACGCTGTCAAGCGTCGTCCGGATCTGCGCGTCGTCATCGACGACCAAAATCGTCTCGGACTTGCCGGGCTGTGTTGCCATTCGTCTGGTTCTCCCGCGCCTCCCGGCGCCCAACAGTGTGAAATGCGATCTCGTTCCGGATTCCGATTATATTCCCATCGGCACGATCGTGAAAATTGTCCGCGCCTTCCGCGCAATAATCCGCGCCGGATCAGGGTCCGCGACGGGCTTGTCGCCGTGAAGTTCCGATAAACAGGCGGTTGCCGACTTGGCATGTTCTTTGCCGAAATGTAGGCAAAAGATTCCGGATCCGCGACGGAATAGCACGGGCAATGTAAATTCGTATCCTCCTATGAGAAGCAGAGAGCACACAACGAAGGTTCTCGTCGCTTATGACGGCTCACCCTCCGCCGACGAGGCGATCGAGGACCTTCAACGTGCCGGGATCGCAAATGCAGAATTTCTCGTCATTTCGGTCGCCGAGCATTGGCTTCAGGAGGTGCCTGGGAACGGCACGACTGGAGATGGCCGCCGCTCGAAACAGGGCCTGGCTGAAGCTACGACGTTTGTGAAACACGCCGCGGAGAGGATCCGGGCGCTGTTCCCGGAATGGAAGGTGGATTCGAAGGCCGTTTCCGGATCGCCGGCGCTGGAGATCCTTACGGAAGCGGAGCGTTTCAAGCCGGACCTGATCGTCGTCGGTTCGCAGGGAAGAACCGCGCTCGGCAGGCTCATCCTCGGCAGTATCTCGCAGAAGGTCCTTTCTGAGGCCTCGTGCTCGGTCCGGATCGGCAGGGTATTCGAGGCGTCTCCGGGAAAATCCGTGATCGTGATCGCCTTCGACGGTTCGCAAGGGTCGCACACAGCAGTCAAAACGGTCGCGGAGCGATGTTGGGAAGAGCCTTGCGAGATCCATCTTGTGGCCGCGTGCGAGGAACTGGTGCCGACGGCCATCGGCAGGTTCATTCCTCCGATCGTCGACTGGGTCAAGGAAGAGGTGAGGCTGGAAAGGGTGATCATGCGGAAGCTTGCCGACGCGGCCTTTGAGACACTCAAAAGCGCGGGCTGTGCCGTCGCCCTCGAGGTCAGAAACGGGAATCCAAAGCAGGTCGTGATCGAGGAAGCGTCCAGGGTCGGCGCCGACTGCATATTCATAGGCGCGAATGCTTCCGCGGTAAAGCTCGGAAGATTTTTGATCGGGAGTACCTCCGCGGCCGTCGCCGCACGGGCGGACTGCCCGGTCGAGGTCGTAAGGCGGCGCTGATCCAGATCCGGAAAGCAAGGGAATGGCAGATATCGAAGAGGTCTATCCAAGACTGAGTACGGTCTACGGGCCGGTCGAATCGTGGAGGCTCGGAAGGTCGCTCGGTATCGATCTGCTCTTCGTCAATTCGATCTGCTCCTTCCGATGCGTCTACTGCCAGCTTGGCAGGATCAACGAACACACCGACCGGCGAAGCGTCTTCGTGCCCACAAGACAGGTCATCGCCGACCTCCACAAGTCCGACTGGCGCTCGGCCGATGTCGTCACTTTCTCCGGGAGCGGGGAGCCGACGCTTGCCGGGAACCTTGGAGAAGCGATCCGCGCGGCCCGAGCGGTCACTGAGAAAGATATCGTGGTGCTGACGAACGCCGCTCACCTAAACGACGAAGAGGTGGTTGCGGACCTCTCGCTCGCCGACAGCGTGTATTGCAAGCTCGATGCTTCGGACGAGGCTTCGTTCCGGAGGATCAATCGTCCGGTCAGGAGCATAACGCTTGAATCCGTGGTGGAGGGCATCAAGCGATTCCGGGCTTCCTACGAAGGGTATATCGCGATCCAGTCGATGTACCGGCCGTACAACGATGCGCAGTTCGAAGCGCTCTGCGGGACCCTCAGGGAGATCGGTCCCGACGAGGTTAAGATCAATACGCCTACTCGGGCGATACCTCGCGAATGGTTCATAGAGGCCCGGGGGAATTACGAAACGACCCCATATCCAGCCATAACTCCGCGAAAGGTGCCGCCGGAGTATGTCGAGGATCTGCGCTCTCGTCTCGAGTCGGCGACGGGGCTTGTTGTCGTGACACGGCCTTCTGACTGAAGCCTTTTCAGTTTTTTATATCCAGTAATTCTTGTCGAGCGAGCGGTAGTTGATCGCCTCGCTGATGTGCCCGGAGCCGATCTCCTTCGAGCCTTCCAGATCCGCGATCGTCCTCGCGACCTTGAGGATCCGGTCGTGCGCCCTCGCCGAAAGTCCCTGTTTCGTCATCGCGCTCTCCAACAACGACTCGCTTTTCTCGTCCAGCCCGCAGAACTTCCTTATGTGACTCGGCTGCATCGCGGAGTTCGAGAATATGCCCTCGCCCTTGAACCGCTCCAGCTGGATCTTCCTCGCCGAAACGACTCGTCTGCGTATCACTTCCGAAGTGTCGCCTTCCGGAACTCCGCGACCGCGGAGCTCCTCGAACCTAACCGCCGGGACGTCGATGTGGATATCGATCCTGTCCATCAAAGGCCCGGAAATGCGGCCCACGTACCTCTGGATCTGGAACGGGCCGCAGAAGCAGTCGCGGCCCGAACCGTGGTAGCCACACGGGCAGGGGTTCATCGAGGCGACGAGCGTGAAGCTTGCCGGGAACGTCAGCGAAAGCGCGGCGCGCGAGATGGTGACCTCCTTGTCCTCGAGCGGCTGGCGCAGGACCTCGAGCGCGGTCCGCTCGAATTCGGGGAGCTCGTCTAGGAACAGAACTCCGTTATGCGCCAGCGAGACCTCGCCGGGCCTGGGGATCGAGCCTCCGCCGATAAGGCCGGCCTGCGAGATCGTGTGGTGCGGATTCCGGAACTGTCTTTCCGTGACCAGCCCGGTCCCGTTCGTCAGCCCCGCGACAGAATGGATCTTCGTTATCTCGAGCGATTCTTCGAACTCAAGGGGAGGCAGGATCGTCGGGAAGCGCTTCGCCAGCATCGTCTTGCCGGATCCAGGCGGGCCGATCAGGAGTATGTTGTGACCCCCCGCGCTCGCGACCTCCAGCGCGCGTTTTGCCGTCTGCTGGCCGCGCACCTCACAGAAGTCCACCTTCTGCTTCGGTTCCGCGCGCGGCTTCATCGCTTCCTCCGGGCTGGCCGGCGCAATCCGCGTAGGATTGCCCGACATAAGGTCCACGCATATCGAAACCGCGTCGAGCAAGGTTGAGACCGGATAGACCGTAACTTCTTTGACCACAGCGGCTTCCGGAGCGTTTTCGTCGGGAATGATAAGGTATTTGATTCCTGAATCGCGGGCCCTTAAAGCGATCGAGAGCGCTCCGCGAACCGGGCGGACCCGGCCGTCAAGCGAAAGCTCGCCGATGCTCAGCACGTCGTGGAGGTCGTCCGCCTTGCCAAGGTCTCCCGCTGCGCCGAGGATGCTCAGGGCGATCGGAAGGTCAAAGCTTGCGCCTTCCTTGCGCACGTCGGCGGGCGCAAGATTGACCGTGACGTTGTGGGGCGTGAAGAAGAGTCCGCTGTTGTGGATCGCAGCGCGGATGCGCTCCTTGGACTCGCGGACGGCGGTATCGGGAAGGCCGACGACGACTATCCTTGGGGTCTGGTCGTTCTCCCCCACCTTTGGTTTCAGATTGACTTCGATATCGACGATGAGGGCGTCGATGCCGTAAACGGCGGCAGACTGTGTGAGGAACAGCATATTCGTGAGTTTTGTGAGTTTACTGAGTTGGCTGAGTTTTCCGGGTTCGGCGGATTGTGAGAGTTCGCAGAATCCCGAGTGAGAAAAACTACGGAAATTTATAGCAGATTGGGTCGGGAATGGGAAGATTTAGTGAACAGGGATGAAGGGGATTAAAGGGATGGGGTGTCGGTAGCCCGACCGTTAGGGAGGGCGTAAATCGGCGCTGAATCGTGAGGCGTGTCAGTAGCCCTACCGTTAGTGAGAGCGAAAAACGCGACTCCTTATCTGCAACGTCCCGATCCCTGATTGGTGTCCCTTCGTCGTAAAGGAAAGAAACAGGGTGCGCAGAAGCATTAGGATAATGGGCTCAGGAAATCGTGCGGCACTTGGATTATGGAGCATGATTTATCAGTCCGAAGTGTTTGGCTCTATCTGATAAATATCGAATCCGACTGCGCCCCTAAGCCGGGAAATTCCTTCAATGCACTTTACTGAAAGCACAGGACCCGTACCTGCATATAGGTAGCTGGACTCCCACAGTACATCAAAAAATGACTCAGCATCGAATTCGTCAATCAGTTGGAGAATGAGATTGCGGTGGGGAAGAAGTGCTTCAAGAAGTTGACCGAAATGATCGTTCACGTCTTTTGAGTCGATTAGACCCTTTGAGGACAGGCACCAGAAGCCCTCTTTCTGCTGCCCGCCAACCTCGCCCTTGAGTGAGAAAACATCTTCGCCTTTCTTTGATGTCGAAGTTGGATCGACGCCGATCCCCAACGTGACGCGCTCGGGGTCAAGGTCGGACGATGATAGGTAGAATGCGACGGCAACACGTCCGATGTGCGAATTGTGAAGTTCGGAGAGCTGTTCCATTCGTGAGTTACTCGGTTCGATTCCTTCGTGTTCTTCGTGCCTGCTTCGTATCCCTTCGTGGTTGAAGAAAGAAACAGGACGGGAAGGATCGATGATGGATAATTGAGAATTGAAAGTTGATCGTCCAAGAAGCGAAACCAACTCTTCCATTCTCAACTGTCAACATTCAGTCGCCCATGCTCAACTATCAATTCTCAATTCCCGTCCAGAATTTCCCCAACCGAAGAGCGAGACACCGTCTTCTGCTCGCCCGTTCTCATATCCTTCACGGACACCTCGTTCTTCTCGATCTCCGATTCGCCGAGGATGCAAACTTTCGCGACGCCGACCCGGTCGGCGTATTTGAACTGCTTTCCTAGCTTGTCCGCCTGGGGATACACGAGCGTTCGGAGCCCTTTGTCGCGAAGCTCGCCGGCGAGCTTGAGCGATTCGCCGATCGTTTCCTCGCTCCAGACCGTCACCATCACGCCCGCGGGCGAGGACGGAAGATCATCCGGAAACATCCCGCGCTCTTCCATCACGACGAGGATCCTTTCGAGCCCCAGGCTGAATCCGCACGCCGGGATCTCTTCTTTGCCGAACATCCCGATCAGTCCGTCGTACCGGCCCCCGCCTCCGAGGCTGCCAGCAAGGTCCGGGACGCGGATCTCGAAGATCGCGCCGGTGTAATACGAGAGACCTCGAGCGAGGGTCGGATCTATCTGCACCCGGGCGCCGCTATCCGCGGTCAGATCCAGTATCATTCTCAGGTCTTCTATTCCCGCGGTGCCAAGATCGCTGATCGCGAGAAGGCCTTCGAGCTTCGTGAGGATCTCTTCCGGATCAAGGTCCTCGTCCGCGAATTCGAGAAACGAGCGAAATTTGTCCGACGGGAACTTTCTTTCGTCCAGATCCTTCAATACGCCTTCGACCCCGACCTTGTCTAGCTTGTCGATCGCTACGAGCGCCGCCGAATGATCGCTCGATTCGATCCCCGATACCTCGAGTATGCCAGTCAGCACCTGCCTGTGGTTGACCCTGACCTCAAAATCCGCAAACCCGAGCCTTTTGAGGATCTCGCACACCGCCGCGATCTGTTCCGCCTCGACGACCGGCGAGTACGATCCGATCGAGTCCACGTCGCACTGAAAGAACTCGCGGAACCGTCCCTTCGCCGGCCGGTCGGCACGCCAAACTGGCTGTATCTGATAGCGTTTGAAGAACTTCGGAAGATCGTTGCCGTAGTTGGCGACGACCCTCGCAAGCGGAACGGTGAGGTCGTATCGGAGGGCGAGATCCGACAACTGGTCCTCGTCCCGTATCTTTCCTTCGGCGAGCTCCTGCTGAAGCTTCTCTCCCCGCTTGAGGATCTTGAACATCAGCTGGTTTCCCTCGTCGCCGTACTTGTTGGTCAGCGTTTCGAGGTTTTCGATCGAAGGCGTCTCGAGCGGCTCGTAGCCGAATTTCTCGTACACTTCCTTTATCACGCCGATCACGTACTCGCGCTTTCGTACGTCCGAGGGAAGGAAGTCGCGCATCCCGCGCGCCGGATTTGTGTTGACCATTGATGCAGTTTAGCCACAGATGGAGGAGATGAACAAATGGAGCCGTGTCGGGCATCCAGCATATGTGATCCTGGAACTCGATACTTTCGCGGCTCCGCCGCAAATCCGTCAGGCTCAGGAAACATCCCCGGCACAAGTGCCGGGCCTAAACGGCTTACAGCTCACTGCTCACCGCTCACTGCTCACCGCTCACTCTCCCGAGCCGAATCCCTTCACCAGCGGCTCGGAATCCCAGGCGTGGTCCATTTCGCGAGCCTTGTCCTCCATATCCTTCTCGAGGAGTTCTTCCTGAAGCTCGATCCTCGCGCGGGCTTCCGAGATATAAGCCTTCATATCGTGGCGGTGTTCCGCCAGTTCACGCATCGCCGCCTCGTCGCGTTTCAGGAACTGCTGGCCCGTGCGGTATGAAGTGTATGCGCCTCCGCCAAGCCTGCGCAGCACATCGACGCCGAGCCGTACGGATGTGTCCAGGCTCTCCCGGTAAATATTCTCGAGGCCCATCTCCAGGAACTCGTACGCGTCGTAGCGATTCTTCGCCCTCATCATCACCTCGAGATGCGGAAAGTGTTTTTGGAGCGTTTCCACAAGCTCGTAGTTTCGCTCCGGATCGTCGATCGCAGATATGAAGATCTTCGCGTCGTCGGCTCCGGCCGAGCGCAGGAAATCGGGCCGGGTTGCGTCGCCGTAGTAAACCTTGAAACCGAGCTTTCTCAAAAGGTTGACACGGTCCGGATCGTTGTCCAGGAAAGTGGCCTCGACGCCGTTCGCTCTGAGGAACCGCCCGACGGTGCTCCCGAAATGCCCGAACCCGGCGATGATCACCCTGTTCTTCTCCTCGACCTCGTCCTCCGGCTTTTCTTCTTTCGGGGTCCCGTCGCAGAGTCTGGGCTGGATCAGCCTCTCGTTGACGATGAAAAGAAGAGGCGTGACGGTCATCGAGAGCGCGACGACCGAGATCCCGAGCCCTAGGACCCCTGCCGAAGCAATCCCGAGCTGCGCCGCGAACGAAAAGATCACGAACGCAAACTCGCCGGCCTGCGCCAGCGCGAACGCGAACAGAAAGTTCTGGGCTGTGAGCAGGTTGAAGACACGCCCGATCACGAAGAGCACCGCGAACTTCACCGCCATCAGCGCAAGCGTGAGTGAAACGACGAGGACGGGATTCGCGGCAACCAGATCGAAATCGATCGACGCCCCCACGGCGATGAAGAAGAGTCCGAGCAGAAGTCCCTTTATCGGGTCGAGGTCGCTTTCAAGCTCGTGCTTGTATTCGCTGTTCGCGAGGATAACGCCGCCCAGGAATGTTCCAAGCGCGGGTGAAAGGCCGACCGCCTGCATCAGGAGTGCGATGGAGACTACGATCAAAAGCGCGGCGGCGGTGAACAGCTCTCTCAGACGTGCCCTCGCGATCGCCCGAAGCCCCGGCACGATCAGGTATCGTCCGGCAAGTACGATCGCGGCTACCGCCGCAAGGACGGCGACGGTCTGAAGCCCGAGCGGAAGCCCTTCGAGGATCGTCTTTGAGCCCTCATCGGGAGCGACGGAACGGAACGCGAGAAGCGGCAGGATCGCAAGGATCGGGATCACTGCGATGTCCTGGAACAGTAGAACGGCGAACGAGTTCCGTCCTCCCTCGCTGTCCATCAGGTTCTTCTCTGAAAGCGTCTGCAGGACGATGGCGGTCGAAGAGAGCGAAAGAGCGAGCGCGACCGTCAGCGCGCTCTGCCACAGGAGCCCGAGCGCGAGTCCGGCGCCGAAGATGATCGCCGCCGTCACGAGGACCTGCGACATACCTACGCCGAGGATCTTCTTTCGAAGCCTCCAGAGCTTCTGCGGTTCGAGCTCGAGGCCTATGATGAACAGCATTATCACGACGCCGAACTCGGCGAAGTGCATCAGGTCCTCGCCTTCCTCGCTGAGAAAGCCGAAAACGTATGGCCCGATCAGCATTCCGGCGATCAGGTATCCGAGGACGGAACCGAGCCCCAGACGCTTCGCGATGGGGACGCATATCACCGCCGCCGCGAGATAGACTGTCGCTTGTGAAAGGAAATCGGCTGCTGCCATCTACGTTCGCTACCCGTTCATTCGTCCTCAGAGGACCATTTTTTGATCGACGTGCTTCTCGATCAACCCACGCATCGTTTCGAAGATCTCTTTTGGATTCCGGGAATGGTCCCGAACTATTTCAACCGTTTCCCAAGGATCTCGAAAGGGTTCCTTTGGATGGACTCGCTGATCTACATATATCCATCCGTCTTTTCCATCCCAGACAAACCTTCCTTGTTTGTGCCGCATTCTCGAACCAAGGGTCAGACTCCAATTCCCGAAGGAATTTGGATTATAGGTATGCTCCAATATCGGAATGCCCTTCGAACATATCCATTCCATGAGTTCCGCCATTAGCTCGAAATGGAGCACTTCGGACGGCTTGTCGTGCCGACCTTTGCTCATAAAGCCTCAAGCAATTCGTTCAAGAAAGTGAAACTTCGTGCCATTTCAGGATCAAACCCCCGGTTGCTCACCTTCTCGAGCAGCCTTCCGTAATCGACCGCGGCCTGTTCGATCTCAGGCTCTTTCATCCTGTGCGTTCCCATCACCGCAAAAGGCGGCAGGTAGTCCATATGGCAAAGCCTCGCGGTCTGTTCGAACGCCCTCAGGAAATCCGTGATCGTAAAACAGTTGTAGCCCTCCGGGCAGTAGGCCTGGTCGTTCCCGCCGGTCGTTATCGCGTTGAAGATGATCTTGCCTTTGAGCTTGTCACCGCCGGTTCCGTAAGCCCACCCGTATTCCAGGACCATGTCGATCCACTGCTTTAGAAGCGGAGGCGAGCTGTACCAGTAAAGAGGGTGATGCCAGACCACGACGTCGTGATCGAGAAGCAGTTGCTTCTCGTGCTCGATGTCGATGTTGAAATCGGGATAGTTCTCGTAGAGGTCGTGGAATGTGAAGTTCTCCGAGCGCGGAGCGGCGCGGACCAGACGGCTGTTGATCCTCGAATTCTCGAACCTGGGATGGGCGAACAGGATCAGTACTCTTCGCATTGCGGCCTTCCCTTATTTTCTTGCGTAGATCGAGCCGAGCTCGACATAGCCCTCGCAGATCCTCCGCTGGGTCTCGATCTCCTCGCTCGTCACGTCTCGAACGACACGCGCGGGACGGCCGAGGGCGAACGAGCCGGGCGGGATCTCGGTTCCGGGCGTAACAAGGCTTCCAGCGGCGACGAGCGAATCACGCCCGATCCGAGCCCCGTCGAGGACGACGGACCCGATGCCGATCAGCGAACCGCTTTCGACATAGCAACCGTGAAGCGTGACGGTATGGCCGACGACGACGTCCGGCTCGACGATGGTCGAGTGGTACCGGCTCGAGACGTGAATGACCGTCGCGTCCTGCAGGTTCGTCCGGTCGCCTATGCGTATGTAATTGACATCCCCCCGGAGGACGCAGTTATACCAGATGCTCGCCTCCTCCCCGATCTCGACGTCGCCGATAATGACTGCGTTCTCGGCGATGAACGCGGATTCGGCGACGGAAGGGGAGATGTTCTGGAAGTCTCTCAGCATATGCATGCGTAGGGGCGGGGCTCGTCCCCGCCCTTCAATCCGTACCCGGAGCGGTAGCGACGGGCCCATAGGATG
>DATKCW010000014.1:0-54456 GCA_035513035.1 Aridibacter sp. | reverse complement strand
GGTTATCGAATTGAGGGAAACGACGATCCATGCTTCGGGTCAATCTACTGCTTAAACGGTGATTAAGGGGCATACGGTCTGTCGTTTCCCGTCCTTCCAACCTGATACTAGCTCATATTGGACATACAAGGGGCTACGGATCGTAGGTAAGGAAAATGATATGTTTCAAAGCCGCGTCAGCGGCGATGGGGAATCGGTCGATTCTGTCACGGAAGCACGCCATCGCTGCGCGATGCGCGAATCTCTTGCGACGATGAACGTGGGCTGCGCCCTTCGGGCTTACCCACGGCTAAGGGCAGGTCGTCGCTCTGCGACTCCGGATCACGCAATCGCTTCGCGATGCGCGAATTTTTGTCAATGGAATCCGTGGGTTCCGCTTCGCTTCACCCCCGGCTAAAGGCAGGTCGTCGCTGCGCGACTCGTCCTGTTTCCTGTCTCCTTTCCTACCGCGGATCGCTGAAGTCGTTCTCGTCCAGGAGCTCGATCGTCATCTTCGCTTCCAGTAGGATCTCGTCGGCCTTGGAGACCTCAAAGACGTACTCGCCGTCATCGTCGGCCATGATGATCAGGCTGGCCTCACCCTCTTTCCATCTTTCACGGCCTTCCGGCGCGTCCTCGAGCCGGAATTCGAGGCGCTCCCGGGCCTCGGCCGGAGCGATCTTCACCAGCGCGCCTGTCCCCTTCTTCAAGCGCACGGAAAACCTTCGCTTGAATTTGTACGGATACATCGTGAGGCCGACCGTCACCGCATTCGCACCATCGGCGAGCGCGATCTTCTCGGTGGGTTCAGGCTCGGGAGTGAAGACCGTGATGACAAGTTTGTATCGGTCCGGGGATTGGCCGCGATTGATTATCGTGATGGTGTTCTGGCCTTCCGAGGCGTCGAAGGAGAGATCGGTAGCTCCTTCTTCTTCGTTGATGATCACATTACCGTCGTCGGAGGTGATCACGGCGTTGACCGACTGACCTTTCTTAGCCGGGAATCCGAACGTCCGTTCTGCGCCCGGCGCCAGAGTTCCGGAATACGTTTGGACGAGTTTGTCGTCTTGGGCGGAGATCGAAAATAGGAGAGACAAAACGATGACAAATACGAGGCAGACGCGAGTTTTCATTTGTACCAGGTCCTATCGTGAGGTTTCAGTTCCATGCCCTGGAACCGGGGCATCACGCAATCGCTGCGCGATGCGCGAATCTTTTGCGACGATGACCGTGGGCTGCGCCCTTCGGGCTTACCCACGGCTAAATGCAGGTCGTCGCTGCGCGACTCTTTCGGTCTCCTGTCTCCTGACTTCTGTCTCCTGACTTCTATCCAATTCCGTCGATCCGCCCGGCAACCTCAAAGTCGTTCCGCGTCAGCCCGCCCGTGTCGTGGGTCGTCAGCTCGATCTCGGCATAGCCCCAGCCGAACTTCATATCCGGATGATGGTCCAGCTCTTCCGCGATCTCTCCGACCTTGTTCACGAACTCCAGGCTTAGCGCGAAATTACGGAAATCAAAGCGTTTCTTCAGCCACACTCCATCTACTTTCCACTCGTCGAGGGAGTCCAAAGATTCCTTGATCTCGTCGTCGCTCAGTTTCCTGCGGCTCATTCGTCACTCTCCTTGATTTTGGATATACTTTGCGTAGAGTATATCCCTTTCGCCCGGAATTTCTAACTTTTGACTATGCGCGCAATTCTTGCATTTATCGCGGTTTCCGCGTGTCTGGCACTTTTCGCGTGCGGCGACAGCCGCCAGCCCGCAACGCCCGTCGAGACCCTCAAGGCCTACACGATCGCGATGAAATCGAAGGACATCACGATGATGAAGCTCCTTCTGTCTGAAGCCTCGCTCAAGCTGCATCAGGAGGAGGCGAAAGCGCGGGGCGTGACGGTCGATGAGATCGTCCAGCAGCAGACGCTCTTCGCTCCTGACCAAAGGGTCTTTGATTACCGCAACGAGAAGATCGAGGGAGACACGGCGACGGTCGAAGTCAAGAACTCGTTCGGCGGATGGGACACGGTTCATCTTGTCCGCGAGAACGGGGCGTGGAAAATTGACCGGAAAGGCACGAGCGACAGGATGATCGAGGACATAGAGAAGCAGAACCAGCTTCTCGAGCAGCAGCTGGACGACGGCGGGATCCCGACCGAAGAGAGCCCTCTGCCGGAGGGTGAGCCGAGTCCGGTGACAAGTCCTTCGCCGGGTGAATCTCCGGAAGTTTCACCTTCGCCTGAGGCGTCGCTTCCGCCGGCGACGATGAATTAAACGACTTCCTGTATACTTCCACATTTTTCAATCCTGAACGGGGAATCCCCCTGGGAGAATTCTATGAAGAGCTATCTTTTTGCCGTAACGATCATTGCTTCTGCACTCGCACTCGGATGCGGGGGCACCGCAAACACATCGGACACGAACGACTCCGGAAACGGAACTGCGTCCGGTTCACCGGCGTCAGCCGCCGACAACACGCCGGATACGACTACATCGGAAGCCGGCACGATAGCCAGCCCGACCGAGGCGATCAAGACGATCACAGAAGGCGTGAAGGCGAAGGACGGCGATATGATCAGGTCCGCGCTTTCCAAGGCGTCTCTCAAGCGTTTTGACGCTATGTCGGAAAAAGAGAACAAGTCGTTCTACGAGGTTTTTGTCGCGGAGGACTTCGAAGAGATGTCGAAGCTTCCGGCGATGAGGAACGAGAAGATCGACGGCGACAAAGCGACGCTGGAGCTCCAAAACGACAAGACCGGCGAATGGGACCCGCTTCCGTTTGTCAAGGAAGACGGGAGTTGGAAGCTCGCGATCTTTGACGGCGCGCCTGAAGAAGAAATGTAGGACCGCCCGGTCCCGGAGAGATAAGTGGCGGTAATCAGACCATTCAACGCGCTCAGGCCGACTTTGGAGAACGCGAAGCAGGTTGCGTGCGTGCCGTACGACGTCGTGTACGCGTCGGAGGTGCGGCGTTTCATCGAAGCGAATCCGATAAGCTTTTTGCGCGTGACACGCGCCGAAGCGGAATTTCCCGAAGGCTCCGATCCCTTACCTTCCGAGGTCTTCAGCCGGGCAAGGAAGAACCTCGATGAGTTCATCGAGAAAGAACTGCTGGTCCGCGACGTAGAGCCCGCGATCTACGTTTACAGGCTGGCGGTCGAGGGCCATTCCCAGACCGGCGTCGTCGCCTGCTGTTTGATCGACGAGTACGAATCCGGACACATCAAGAAACACGAAAAGACGCGTCCCGACAAGGTTCAGGACCGGACCGACCACATGCTCGTGCTAGAGGCTCAGACCGGCCTGATCTTCCTCGCCTTCCGCAACACCGCGCGAATTCACCACCTGATCGGCGACACCGTAAAGGAGCGTCCGTTGTACAGCTTCCACTGCAAGGAAGGAGCGGCGCACATGGTCTGGCGCGATACCGACACGGCAAAGTGGGTCGCCGCATTCGAAGAGGTTCCGTCGCTTTACATTGCCGACGGGCATCACCGCGCCGAAAGCTCCGCGAACGTCAGGCGGATCCTTAAAGAAAGGAACCCTGACCACACGGGCGAAGAGAACTATAACTACGTCGTCGTGGGAATGTATCCGGCGGAGTACCTGCGGATCCTCGCTTACAATCGAGTCGTGAAGGACCTGAACGGCCTTTCGGAAAAGGAATTCCTTGAAAAGCTCAGCGACAACTTCGTGATCCAGGAGACCGTCGAGAAAGAGCCGCACGATCACGGCGCGATCTGTCTTTATATGAACGGCAAGTGGCGAAGACTGAGGTTCGCCGTGGAATACATTCGCGAGCCCGATCCGATCGAGCGGCTCGACGTCAGCATTCTTCAGGATCACGTGCTGAGTCCGATCCTTGGGATCAAGGACCCGAGGACCGACCCGAGGCTGGGTTTCGTGGGCGGCGCCAGGGGGACCGCGGAACTCGAACGGTCGGTCGACGAAGGCGACGCGGTCGCGGCCTTTTCACTCTTCCCGACGACGATGCAGGACCTTCTGGACGTTTCGGACACCGGCGGGATAATGCCTCCGAAATCGACCTGGTTCGATCCGAAGCTGAAGGACGGATTGCTGATCTACGAGCTCTAGCCTGCGCGTTCAATCGAACCAGCCGGGCTCCTCGTACCAGAGGACCTCGAGGTCGCTCCTCAGGTCCATCATCATTTTCTCGTCAAGCCTGATCAGGCCGTCGACCGTAACGCCCTCCGGCAGTTCCAGGTATTCAACTATCTTCGCGACTATTTCCGCGCGCTTCGCCTCGGGTACTTTTTCCAAGAGATGCCAGAGGGTCAGCGTGTCCCTTTTTCTCGATTCGCGGATGATCGTGTCGACCGCGCCGGCGCCTCCATTCGAAAAATCGAAATTGGCGAGCGATCTCTTGAGCAGTTCCGAGGCGTTCCCGAAGAATGGCGTTCCTAGCCGTTTTCCCTTGCGGGATTCGCAGAACGCGCCTGCGGGAACATACGATTCTAGTCCCTCGTTCTCGAGCGCGACATAGCCGCTTGTCACGTGAAGTCGGCTGTTTCCCTCCTCGTCGACGTCGAGTGTGTACGCGCAACCGAGATCGACCGCCTTCGCGCTCGGCGTGTCCACGATGAAGAGCCTGGGCGGCGCGACGATCTCAGCCATAAGCCTTCCGCGCTCGAGCGCCATTCGCTTCTCATTCTCACCCGTATTGATGATCTTCACCCGCGAGTTCGGAGCTACATCGACGCGGCCTATGTCCCCAACGGCGATACGTGCGCTGGAACGGGAATCCGTCTCGAGCACTTCACCTGCCGCGATCGTGTCTCCGCCGCCTGTGATCGATGGGTCGCCGCGCGTCTCTTCGATCTTCCAGGCCGGACCTTCAACGGCCTTCGAAGGAGCCGGCGAGTCTGCCGTTTGATCCGTTTCCGAGGTCAGATATATGTAGAAAGGTACGGCGAGCACCATCGCGATGACGGCTATGCCGAATGCGAGCGCGGGTTTGAGGATCCGCGCACTGCGGCCGGGGATGCGATCCTCTTCCGCCCGGTCAAGTTTCGATTCGATCCCGGCCCAGACGCTCACAGGCGCGTCCTCGCCGCTCATCACGCGAGCGAGTTCACGTCCGGCCTTTTCCTCGTCGTGCGCCTTTCTGCATTCGGCGCAGGTGATGAGGTGCTCCCCGACCTCGCGCCGCTCGTCTTCGGAAAGCTCGCGGTCGAGGAATGGGGAGATCTTTTCTGTTACGTGCCGATTCATTTCTTGAAGTCAATTCGCATGGATCAGGGATCAAGGATCAAGTGTCGGCAAGTCTTGAGTGAGTTCAATTTCTTGCCCGAAGCACTGGCGCGACAAAAGAAAACCAACGAAAGCGACCTATACGAAACACCGATACCTGATCCATGATCCTTGATACTTGCTCACCGCAGGTGCCCCAGTTTCTCCGCCAGCACCTTGTGCCCGCGGCTGAGCCTTGACGCGACCGTCCCTTCCGAAATGTCCAGCACCCGCGCCATCTCTTCGTAACTCATTCCCTCGACGTGCTTCAGAACGAGCGGCGCACGAAAGATCGGCTTCAGTTCCGCAACCGCCTTCCGGACTTCTTCGGTGATCTCGAGCCGGTTCTCGGTCTCTTCGTCGATCTCGAGGAGAATGCTCTTGTCGTTGTCGAACAGTTCGCCGAAGAATGAGAATCGCTTCCGCTTCTTCTGCTCGTCGATGCAAAGGTTTACGGTTATCCGGTAGAGCCAGGTCGATACCTGCGAGTCGCCCCGGAACTTTTTCAATGCCAGGAAGAACTTCAAAAAGACCTGCTGGCTTATGTCCTCGGCGATCTGCCGGTTCCCGCCGAAGAAGTTGAGCGCGACCGAAAAAACCTGCCGCTGATTGCGGCGGAACAGCTCTTCGAAGGAGGCCCGATCGCCCGCCCTTGCGGCGGCGATCAGGTCGCTCTCGGATTCGTTCTCGCACATCGTCAACGGCCGGCTCATTCCGGATAAACCATACCACTAAACCTCCCAGAGCCTCAGTTTCCGGGTGCCCCTGAGGATGCCCTCCGAATCCTTCTTCAGATCGATCACGTTTTCGAAGCCGCCTTTCTCACTCTTGCCGTCCGACCTGCCCAGGTACGGGTCGCCCCTGAAGAATATCGAGTCAGCCCAGTCTTCCTTCCGGTCGAGGCCCGTCAAGGTCATATGCACGTGCGCGGCAGTACTTCGGCTCGGATACGGTTCAGGCTTGATCGTGTAAAAGCTGTACTTGCCATCCTTATCCGTCAGCACCCAGCCTCGGTAGCTACCGTGGCGGTGTTCGCCGGCACGTCCGTAAACGCCTTCGATATCGGTGTGATAGAAGTAGATCAGGATGTCCGGCGCCGGCGTTTTGCCGTCGGGCTTGAAGACGATGCCTTCGATCAGCATCCGCTCGCCCGGATCGTCATCGCGGTGAAGGCGGGTCTTCCAGCGTACGTCGTCGGGCACGTCGCGGGCTCCGCACCATTCGCAGTTAGGGTCCTGGACGGCGTTCGCTCGAAGTATGTCCAGCTTGCTCTTCTGCGCCGGGCTTGCGGACGCGCCGAAGCTGCATCCCTGGACCAAAGGCACCATCGCGGCTCCGATCGCGGCGGTCCCCAGGAATTCTCTTCTGTTCTGGATCAGTTTCTTCATATTTGTTTGCTCCTCTTGAAAAGTGCGTCGATAATGTGACGGCGCAGGAGAGCGATTCCTTCCATCCTGAACACGGCGATGCTTGAGACCGAGAGACTGAAGATACGAAAGTTCGAGGATTCGGATGTCGACGCGATCCACGCAATGCGCAGCGACCCGGAGGTGATGCGGTACATCCGCGAGACGCTGAAGGAAAAGAGCGAATCGGCGAGCTGGATGAAGGCGATCTCTGCGCGCTGGGAGCCGGACGGGATCGGATACTGCGCGCTTGTCGAGAGAACGACCGGGGAGTTCGCGGGATGGTGCGGCCTCTGGCAGGTGCCTGAGACGGGCGAGATAGAGGTCGGATACGCTATCACCAAATCGAAATGGGGAACCGGTTACGCCACGGAGGCGGCACAAGCGGTCGTTGATCTCGGGTTCCGCACGCTTGGGCTGGACCACATCGTCGCGCTCGCGTACCCGGAGAACACGGCGTCGATCAACGTGATGGGAAAACTAGGGATGACGTACGTGGAAAGAGGGACGTTCTACGGGAAACGGCTTGTGAAGTACTCGGTCACGGCAGACGATTGGAGGTCGCGCGGCAATGAGTGAAGCGATCCTTCAAACTGAGAAGCTTTCGATGCGGCCGTTCGAGGAAGATGACCTCGAGTGGCTGATCGGCCATCGCGCGAACGCGGACGTGGCGCAGTTCCTTGGCGGTCTCATCAAACAGACCCCGGAGTTCGTCGAAAAGCGAATGCGGTTTTATATGGACTGTTTCGAGGAGTTCGGATTCTCGATGTGCGTGACGACTTTGCGGGAGACGAACAGAAGAATCGGCGTGACGGGACTCCAGCCGCTTGAGAACTCGGGAGAGATCGAGGTCGGTTACGCTTTCGACAAAGATCAATGGGGAAAAGGACTGGCGACCGAATGCGGGATCGGATGGCTGCGGTACGGATTCACGAACGCGGGGCTCGAGCGTATCGTCGCGGTCTGCGATCCTGAGAACGCCGGATCGCGGCGCGTGATGGAGAAGATCGGGATGACCTACGAGGACACGGCATTCAGTTACGGGATCCCGGTCGTCCGCTACGGAGTGTCGAAAACCGATTTTGTGAAGAAGTTCGGTTAACTCCGGCGCCTGATTTTACCCAAAGCGACCCGGTTGGGTTAAAATGTCCGGGTGAAGCCTAACCCACCCAAACTCGCGATCGCGATCCTCGTCAGCCTCTACTTCCTCACCATTGCCTACAACCCTTTGGTGGACGGGCTTTGGAACTTTCTGAATCTCGTCGATCTTCCCATCCACGAAACCGGCCACTTGATCTTCCGCCTTCTCGGCGAGTTTATGATGATCGGCGGCGGTTCGCTCTTTCAGGTCGTCGTACCTGCGGTCTTCGTAGGGTATTTTGTAAGACAGGGGCAGTATTTTTCAGCCTCGCTCGTGCTTTTCTGGGTCGGTCAAAGCATTTTGAACGTCTGGGTTTACGCCGACGACGCGGAGCGAATGCAGCTTGTGCTCACCAGCGGAATGACCGGCAGCGAGGGGAGTTTCCACGACTGGAACTACCTTTTGTCGGAGACCGGACTGATCGGGTATCACTCTGTTGTTTCGGGACTGATCCGCGTGGCGGGAACGCTGACGATCCTCGGGGCTTCCGCACTGTCAATTTACCTTTCTTTTGAGCCCGAAGAAGACTCGGGGAAAGCGTTATGAAAGCGACACTTATCACAGGAGGCTCGAGCGGGATCGGCGAGGCGTTCGCCCGGAGGCTCGCCGCGGAAGGGCACAACATTGTGCTGGTTGCCCGCTCGGAGGACGAGCTGTCGGCGCTTTGTGACGAGCTGATGCTGGAGCACGATATATCCGCGCACTATGTCGCGATCGACCTGAACGACTACCAGGCGGACCTGCGGCTGTTCAAGGAGACGGTGAATCACGATCTCGAGATCGATTTCCTTATCAACAACGCCGGCTTCGGCTCGATGGGGTATTTCGCGGACCTCGACCTTGAGCGCGAGCTGAATATGATCAGCCTCAACGTGATGGTCCTCGTCGCGCTGACGCACCGCTACCTCAGGCTGATGGTCGAGGAAGGCGAAGGGACGATAATCAACGTATCGTCCGCGGCGAGCTTCCAGCCTCTGCCGTTCATGGCTACCTACGCCGCTTCAAAAGCTTTCGTGACCTCGTTCACTCAGGCGATCGCGGAAGAGTATGGGCAGAAAGGGATCCGAATTATGAACCTTTGCCCCGGCGCGACCGACACGGGATTCTTTGACGCGTCGCGGATGGAAGAGCCTGTGATGATCAAGGGAGTCCAGGAACCGGATGAGGTCGTCGAGACCGCTCTGAACGCGCTCGAGAAAGGCAAGACCTCGGTGGTGTCGGGCTGGATGAACTATTTTGTCTCCAGGGCCGCCCGTATCTCGCCGGACAAGATAGTTGCTTCCTCGGTCGCGAGAATGCTGCGGCCGAAGGTCGAGTCACAGGCGCGGTCCGCCCCGGAAGAATCCAACGCTTCCGACGAAGAAGAATAGGCGTCAGCTTTCCTCCGAAGCAACACCTTCCGAAACCCTGATTAATTTGGTCCCTTCGCCGAACCGGTCTACGAAACTCTCTTTCGAGGTAGAAACGAACGTCTGGGTTTTTCCCTCAAGATATTCCAGAAGCCTGGCTATGCGACGGTAGTCGAGCTCGGCGTCGATGTCGTCGATCAGGAAAAGAGGATACTCGTCCTGCTGTTCGTGAAAGACGGACACTCCTGCCAACAGAAGCAAAAGTAGAGCGCTTCTCTGTTGACCGGACGAGCCGAACTTGCGCATCTCGCGGCCGTCGAAGTTGATCATCAGATCGTCCCTGTGCGGCCCTATGAGCGAATAGCCGGAGTAGAGCTCGGCCTGCGTGCGGAGGTCTAGCCGCTCGGCGATAAGCGAGTCGTAATCGCCCAGATCACCTTTGCCCTCAAGTGAAGAAACGTACCTTATCGAAAGCTCCTCGCGATCGAACAGCTTTTCCTCCAGCACTTCGTTGAGCCGTTCGACGAAGCGGACCCGTGCTTTGTGGATCCGCGAAGCCAGCGTCACGAGTTGTTCGTTCCAGGGAGCCAGAAGCGCGGCGACCTTGTCGGCAGGCGTCTCGTCCTTCCTGGCGTCCTGAAGCAGTTTATTCTTCTGCCTTATGACCTTGTTGTAATCGCTCAGGGTCTGGACGAAAGGAGGGAAGATGGAGACGATGCCGTCGTCGAGGAAACGGCGTCGCGAATCGGGCGACCCGCGGACGATCGCGAGCTCGTCCGAATTGAAGACGAAAGCGTGAAGCTGGCCCAGGTATCTCTGGACGGTTTCCTTCTTGCCGTTAACGGTCAGGGTTTTCGTATTGCCCTCGAGGATCACCTGAAGGGTGCGGACGATCTGGCCGCTCTGGCGGACCTCTCCGCGGACGATGGCGGTCGTCGAATCGAAACGTATCGACTCCGAAAGCCTTGCGGTCCTGAAGGACCTTGCGGTGGAAAGAAGGTGGATGGCTTCGAGCCAGTTGGTCTTGCCGTGGCCGTTATTTCCGCAGATGATGTTCAGGCCGTTCCCGCAGGAGAATTTTCCGTCCAAATTGCGAAAACCGTCAGCCGCAACCGACTCGAGGAGCATGCGTTATGTTATCATAATGCGGGCGCCTCTCCTCCCGCCCTATTCTGGAAAACTTCCGACTATAGAATTCTGTGTTAATTGGTGTTGAACTTCGTTCAACACACCTCATAACACCATCTGTCGGAAATAATTCAATGCGATCGATAACAGTCCTTCTTTTCATCCTTGTCCTTTCTGTGCTTGCGTTCGGACAGCAAAGTCCGGGACAGCCTGCGCACAATTTTGTGGAAACGACCATCTCCGGCGAGAACATCGAGCTAGACAAGCTCAGGGGCAAGGTCGTCGTCCTTACGTTCTGGTCGACACGCTGCGAGATATGCGTCGCCGAGATCCCGAAACTGAACAAGCTCGTCGAAAAATACGGCACAGAAGATGTCGTCTGGGTCGGCTTCGCGTGGCAGGACAAGGCGAAGTTGGAGAATTTCTTCAGGAAGAAACCGTTTAAGTTCAAGATCGTCGCGCAGAGCCTCGGAGTGCTTTTGAAATACGCCGACCGTGATCAGCAGGGCAGGTTGAACATGGGCTTTCCGTCCCATTTCATCGTGAGCCAGGAAGGTACGGTCGTGTACAAGGCAAGCGGGTGGGACAAGACATCGAAGATCGATTCGACCGTCTCGAGGCTTCTGTCCGACAACGTCGCTAAAGTCGATTAGTTTCCTTACCACCATTGGAATTCGACTCCCGGGCCGCTCTCTCAGGACTGTGGGAAAAGTACTGAGGACTGTGGAACTGGGACCGACTCAACCCGCCCGCTCTCTCAGGACTGAGAGAAAAGTACTGAGGACTGAGTGTCAGTAGCCCGACCTTCAGGGAGGGCGTGAATCGAGACGCCGGCAAACGGGAGCAGCGATTCGCGATGTACCCAGAACTTCAGTTTGCGCCGCGCGAATGCGCGGAATATCGACAAGCTAAAGCTCATCGTACATCCGTTTAGCGCAGCGCTTCGCGCTGCGAGGAGGCTGTCTGAAAATCGCTTCGGACACTGCTGTGGCCGCTTCTGAGAGCTTCATCGGCGGATTGGCCAGTATCAATTCCCTGGCCTCACCGTAGGATGAATGTGCCCCACAATCGCTAACCGGCTTTAGCCGGCCGGCCGGGGTTAAAGCCCGGTGGTCATTTGCGGGCAGATGAATCCCCTTCAACGGATCGCAGGAGAATAGAGGTCTTGACAGACTGCGTTGGGGAGTTCGATTTTAGGGATCGTATGCGCGGGTCGTATCGGGGCATCGTCAGGAATGTGCCCCGGTCTTCTTTAATCCGTTTCCTCTATGTCCTCAGATACGCTTTTGATCTTCCTTAACACATTTATGAACTCCGGGTAGAAGTCCCCGAGCACCGGGTACTTCTCTCGGTTCACCTCATATTTTTCCAGCTTCTCCGTAATCGGGCGGACGTACTTGAAACCCCGTTGTTCTTCCTTTTCCAGCGCCGCGTTAAAAGATTCCTCTCCTTCTGCTTTCAGGATCAGCCTCAAGGTGACCGCCCGGACAATATGTTCGTTCACTACGATCTCCCAGGTGGGATAAGCCTGCTTTGCCATTTTTTCCGCAATCGGGTCTAGCAGGCTGGAGAACCTGGTGATCTCAGACATATTCTCAGCTGTAAGTCGATTGACTACTGTGTGTGAGAATTCATGACTGACAAGTCGCGATATTCTCTGCGGCTCTCCGAAATCTGCCAGACCATCCTTGGTACCTGCGGGACCTATAAATGAATAGGCGTGGAATTCACCCTTCTCGTAGAAAGAAGCTGCAAATCCACCATCGTGGAGCAGCATGCCAAGTACCACATGGCTGTTCCGCTGTTTCACACCCACATACTCATTCAGACCTTTGATACTGCTGAGAATATTGGCCTTATTGCTTTCAACCACCCTGCCGTAAACACTGCGGTTGCGTTTGAAAAACTTGACAAATTTGCTCTTATCGACAAATTCGTTCAGGGCCGCGATGAACTCATCAACCGCTTCCTTCCCTCCGGCACTTGTAATCACCTGTTCTGAAGGTGACACCCTTAACTCCAGGTCCGGCGGTTTCGTCAGGGAAATGAAGAGTTTCGGGACGACGTCAAAAGCAAAACCCCTCGCGCTCATCTCCGCATACATCTTGACGGCTCGATGTTCGGAATAAGAAGAAAAACTTTGCAGGACTTCCTGCTTGTAGTCCGAGTCGTCCCTTGTAACAAGCATATACCCCGTAAGGACCTGAAGAACGCTCATCAGTTCAATTCGGGGATCGACGTCTACAGAGACTCCGGTCGCCATTTCTCTTTCCTTGTCCACACTCCCGCTGTTACTAGAAGTGCGATCGATCACATTGGGCGGCTCAAGAGCAAGCAGATGCACGCTGAGCAGAATTGTGAGAACGGCGGGTAGAAATTTATTCATGGTTCCTTCGACGGTGTGTCCGTTCAGGTAAGCAACAATACAGCAGTCGAAGATGTGAAGTCTTGAACGTTTTGAACTTCCGGAGCCGGCTAGGTCAGGAATCTCCTGTACCGGCCCGGCGTTATTCCCAGTTCACGGACGAAGATCCTTGAGAAGTGCGACTGATCCGAAAATCCGACACTGCATGCGGTTTCAGCGATGCTCAACCGGCGGTCACCAAGGAGATCGACAGCCTCTTGAAACTGCAGCTTCCTGCGGTACTCTCCGACGCTGCACCCATAGAATCTGCGAAACTGCCTTGCGAAGTAGACCGGATGCACCCCAGATAGATCGGCCAGATGTGCGAGTTGCGTTCCTTCCGCGAAGGTATCCTCCAGATACTCCTTTGACCTCAGCAGCCAACGCGGTGCATCGGATTCAGCGGAGCTTCGCCGGTCTCCGAGCAGGCCAAACAACTCGAAAAGCTTTTCAGAAACGATTGAGGTGACCTTTTCAGTCTGAGCAAGATACATACTCAGACCCAAAAGCGCGCTGACCGCCTCACGGTCGAAGATCATCGCGGACGAGAGATCGACAAGTGATTCATCTTCAAGTCTGGCGACAAATGAGGGAGCCACGGCAATGCGTATGGCTCGCACGCCGGCCGGAGAAAATACGTCTTTATGGAGCGTGCCCGGAATTCTGAGTCCGGACGAAAGCGGCCTGATCAGCATCTCTCCCGACCTTGTTTGTTCCCGGACATATCCTTTCAGAAGCATTGTCACGATAAAACTTTCGTGACGATGCCATCCTTGGAAGTAACCCGGCGGATAATCCGAAACCTCAATGCTGTATTCCGTTGATCGATAACTGTTGAGCTTTTTAACTGCATTCGCAACGCGAAGTCTGTCGTCGTTATCTTTAATGGTCATTGATCCGGCACCAGGAGAAAGATTTGATAAAAGGTGAGTTGTCGAAATAGATGTAAGCATCTATCAACAAGATCGCTCTTGGTGTGACACCAGGTCTCGATAGGTGCCGCTCTTACGACTGTCGACACGGCCTTCCTGTGATAGAATTACTCTTCCTTGCACCCTGCGGAGAGGTAGCATAATTGGTAATGCAGCGGTCTTGAAAACCGCCGCCCTCACGGGCTTGCAGGTTCGAGTCCTGTCCTCTCCGCCATCTTCTTTTCCCACCTCCACAAATCTCCACAGTCTGTAATTTTTTCGTCACCGAACGCGCGCGCCCGACAAATCCGTTGATTTGCCAAGGGCTTCTGTTATAAGTTAGGAGAAAATGAATGACCATTCATTCACCTGAGGGATCCTCACTTATGACAGCATCCAGTACAGCAGACGTTCCGGCGAGATCCGGCACCGACAAGCGCGAGGCGATTCTCCGCTCGGCGATCAAGGTCTTCGCACGAAAGGGCTATTTCAACTCGAAAGTCTCCGACATCGCGGGCCAGGCGAAGATCGCCGACGGGACCGTTTACCTTTATTTCAAGAGCAAGGAAGAGATCCTTCACTCCATCTTCAACCGGATGATGGACAGCTTCATTTCCGAAGGCAAGAAAGAGATCGAAGGGATCGAGAAAGCGGACGAGAAACTCCGTCGGATCGCCGAACTCCATCTCGAGCGTCTCGGAGCGGACCGCGAACTCGCGATCGTCTTCCAGGTCCAGCTGCGCGGGTCGATCAAGTTCATGCGGGAGTTTTCCGCCGCCGGCTTTGCCGAATACCTGGACATAATCCACAAGACCATTTCGGAAGGCCAAAAGCAGGGACTTTTCAGGAAGGACCTGAACCCGGTCGTGTCCTCGAAGATCCTCTTCGGCGCGCTCGACGAGATGGTCACCAACTGGATCCTTTCGAAGAAGAATTTCGCACTCGCTCCCGCCGCAGGCGAGGTCCTGGATGTTTTCTTCAATGGGGTCGCACGAACTTAGAGAGAAAAATGATCACCGAAGTACACGATCAGATCAGGCACAAGGTAACCCGCGTCCCGCTTTTTCCGGACGAGCCGCAGACGCTCGCCGAACTTTTCAAGTATGCGCTTGAGAAACACTCGAGAACTGACGCATTGAACTACAAGAAAGGCGGCGAATGGAAGAGCATCCCAACCTCCGAACTGCTTGAACGCGCTCGTCGGATCGCTCACGGGCTTTACGGCCTGGGCCTTTCGAAAGGCGACCGCGCAGCGATCCTCGCGCCGAATTCGCCCGACTGGACCATCGCCGATGCGGCGTGCCAGATCTCCGGCATCATCGACGTTCCGATCTACACTACGCTGGCACCTTCGTCCGTCGCATACATCCTGAACGATTCGGGTTCTCGGGTGCTTTTCCTGCAGGACGCTTCGGAGTTCGAAAGGCTCCGCGAGACGCTCTCGCGCTGCGGCGAGCTCGAGAGGGTTGTCCTTTTCGAAGGAAGCGCAGACGGCGCGACGGCGATAGCCGAACTCGAGGAACTCGGGAGAAAGTCGATGGAAGACGATCCGGACCGGCTCGAAGCGGTCTCGAAAGAGACTGGAAAGGACGAAATCGCAACGCTGATCTACACAAGCGGCACGACCGGCGAGCCGAAAGGCGTGATGCTCTCGCACGAGAACCTTCTTTCGAACGTCATCGACGCCGGCGAAAAACACGGCTTCTCCGAAAGCGACATTCCTTTGTCGGTCCTGCCTTTGTCACACGTGTTCGAAAGGACAGGCATGTACCTCTACATCTTCCACGGAATGGCGGTGCACTACGCCGAATCGATCGAGAAGGTCCCCGAAAATCTCAAAGAGGTCCGGCCGACTATATTCGTCGGCGTGCCGAGGATCTTCGAGAAGGTGTACGCAAGAGCAAAGATGCAGGCCGCCGAGAAGAGCCCTCTGAAGGAGAAGATCTTCGACTGGGCGATCGAGACGGCAAAGGAATACGCGCTGAGATCGGAACGCGGCGAGACCATCCCCAGAACGCTGGGCGTCAAACACGCGATCGCGGACAAGCTGGTCTATTCGAAATTCCGCGCCTTCTTCGGCGGCAGACTGCGTTTCTGCATCACGGGCGGCGCCGCCCTCTCGGACACGATCTTTCTGATCTTCACAGGATCCGGTGTTCCCATCCTGCAGGGGTACGGCCTGACCGAGACCTCGCCGGTTATCTCCTCGAACAATCCGATCGACGTACGACTGGGGACGGTCGGCAAGCCGATCCGGAACGTAAGCGTCCGAATCGCCGACGACGGCGAGATAGAAGTGATCGGCCCGAACGTGATGGCCGGCTATTACAACAAGCCGGATGCGACTCTGGAGACGTTTGCAGAGGACGGATGGTTCAAGACGGGTGACATCGGAAGGATCGACGAGGACGGATTCCTTATGATCACCGACCGCAAGAAAGAGCTCTTCAAGACCTCCGGCGGAAAGTACATCGCGCCTTCGCCGATCGAGCAGATGATCAAGGGATCCAGATTCGTCAGCCAGGCGGTCCTGATAGGCAACGAGCGGAATTTCGCTTCGGCTTTGATCGTGCCCGATTTCGAACAGCTCGCAAGCCACGGACGCTCGAAGGGGTGGCACCAGACCGAGCCCTCGGAGCTTTGCACAAGGCAGGAGGTCGTCGAGTTTTTCTTGCGACAGGTAGAGGAACACACGGAAGGCCTGGCGAGATTCGAGACCGTAAAGCGGATCGCGCTTCTAAGCGAAGAGCTGACCGTCGAGGGCGGCGAGCTGACGCCGACGCTTAAGATCAAGCGCCGCGTGATCGACGAGAAATACTCCCACGTGATCGAGCGGATCTACGAGGAAGCTAAGAGAGAGCAGAAGGGCTGATAAGAACGTTTCCGGGATTCTCCAAACGGTTCCTCAGTGGAAGTCGGATGCCTTCGACTTCGGCGCTTTTCATTAGTTGCCCCCGACTGAAGCGGGGGGCAACTTAAATCTCCCTGATGCCGGCCGGGCTTTTGTACGCTTTCTCAAAGAAAAAAGCCGCCCCTTGAGACAGCTTTCTTTTTTTGAGTTATGTTTCTACTTAGAAGAAAACCCTCTGCGGCAGCATGTTTGCCGCGTTCCTCGCGCTGCCCGTAACCAGTTCAAATATCGTCTCGGCGATGCTCTTCTTGGTCTTGTCAACGACAACGATGTCCTCCGGCCTGAGCATCACGTCCTGCTGATTTCCCGCCTCGATCTCCTTGAAATTGACCGTTATGATCTCTCTTTCCCTGGATCCGGCCTTCAGCCGGCGAATAACGATCTCTTTCTCTTTCGCTCTTTCACGAAATCCGCCTGCCTGGGCGATGGCCTCGCTTAAGGAAAGTCCGTTCTGAGTGATCCTGATCTCGCGGATCGCGCCCACTTCGCCGATCACGTACACGGGCGGAGCTTTTTCGACGATGATCAGGTCGCCAGGATAGATCCTGGGGTTCGATTCAGGCTCCGCCGCCTGTATGTTCCCGATCGTGTACGTCCTGGACGGGACTTCGAGCCCGCCGTCAGTCTCCGCGAGCCAGTCGTCTTTCGTTCCCTCTTCAGCGCACATCAGCGACCGGGTCCGGAATACCCTTACATAACCCCCGGCCGTCTCCATATTCACGCCGCCGGCGAAAGCAAGAAGTTCAAGTAAAGTCGCCGACCGCCTCAGATCGACCCTCGAACCGTTCCGCACTTCGCCGTACACTGTTACAGGCTCCGGCGTCCGTCTTTCAGCCACCTGGACGCTGACGAGCGGGTCTTTTAGGTATTTCTCGAGCTTCTTCTTTACGTCGTCGCGAATGTCGTTCTCGGTCCGGCACTTCGCCGTTATAGGATCATCGACGAACGGAATCGAGAACTGCCCGGTCTCGTCAATGACGGCCGTGAAGTCGAACTCGGGCTCTCCGAGCACTTTGCCCTCCAGTTTGTCGCCCGGACCCACGAGATAGCCTTGCAGTTCCGGTTCAGGGGCGCCCGTCATTGTCTGAGCCGCAACAGCGGCGGCAAATGCAAAGAGGACCGCCAGGCAGATCGATGTACTTCTAATCATTTCTAATATTTACCTCTAATCACGCGTTAGCGGAGAGCATCGAGAAGGATACAGTACAAGGGTTACCGATTCAAACATTTGGCGGGCGGTTGTAGGGAACAATACCGGAGACCGGAGACGGGAGACCGGACGGGGCGGAACCCCGACCGTAAGGGAGGGGGGCTGTACGGACCGAACCCCGAGCGTCAGCGAGGGGGCTGACGTCACGTTCCCTGACGGGCGGGCGACCAGCATGTCCGGTCTTCGGTCTCCTGTCTTCCGTCTCCTGTCTTCCCCCACACTCAAAAGCCCTCGTTAGTTCAAGCAGTAGCACTCAAAAGACCGGAGACGGCAGACCGGAAATCGGAAGAGTCGCGCAGCAACTGTAGATTATTGACCAATGAAGAGCGCCATCGGCGCCATATGTTAATAGCAATTCGGAAACTTATACGTGGCGGGCTCCGCTAGGAGCTAAATGTCTGTAGCACGCTTTACCGAAACATACGGTTTGGGTTCCCGTCTGACTCCTGTTCGACGGGATCGAAAAGCAGTTCGGCGTAGAGCGTCTTCAGGCTCATCATCATTTGGTCGATCGAGTAGTTCGCCTCGGCGAATTCCTTTGCCTCTTTTCCACGCTTCTCCCTCAATTTCCTGCTCTTGATCAGCGACAGTAGCTTGTTGGCGAGTTCTTCCTCATCCCCACGCATAAAGATCTCCGCCCGTTTGCCTCCGTCGGTAATTTCGGCGTGGAAATCCGTGTCCGACACGACCGAGGGGATTCCCAGGATCATCGCCTCCGCCACTGAAAGCGGGACCGCGCCGTTGACCGCCGAATACACGAACAGGTCCATCGACGCGATCGCCCGCTCCGAGTCCGCGCGATCGGTGACGAAGAAGACACGGTCACCTATCCCGGCGTCGTCGCAGAATTCCGCGCAGTCCTCCAAAAGGAATTCACCGTCGTTCAGAACCGGCCCGGCGAACACGAATCGAACGCTGCCGTTCCTTTCCATCACCTTCGGAAGCGCCCTGCAGACGGTAATCTGATCGGTACCTGAGGTCTCGTCGAACGGCGCTTTCATTCCGATCAGGATGTGCTGGTCAGTAAGCCTCAACTCCTGCCGAAGGCTTCTTCCCTGAGAGGTCAGCCGCCGCCTGTCCGTGCCGGGAGAAACGTAATAGAAGTTCTTGCGCGTGTTGATGCCGGCTTCCCTTATTAAAGGAAAGGCCGCGCGGGATGGAAGCAGGACCGCGTCCGAGATCCGGGCGGCGGACCTGAGGCCGAACCGGTCCGAGACAGCGGGTCTGTCGAAATGAAGGTCCTGGAGATGAAGTACCCTCTTTACCTTGCGGCCCCCGACGGTAGCGACCCTTGCGAGGAATGCTTCGGCTATGCCGAACGCGTGAACTACCCGGATCTCCCTGTCGCGGATGACGTTCCGAAGGCGGTAGGCGCTGTTCAGGTCAAGCGTGCTTTCGCTTTCCAGACGGTAAAACGCGGAGGCGTGTATTTCGAATTCCTGCTCGAGTTCGCCGGCCTCGAATGCCGCAACAGCGACGTCGATCCCGAAACGCGCGGCGTTCCGGCATATGTCGAGCGCGAGGGTTCCGGAGTCCCTCTCATCGGGTCTGTTGAGGATCAGAAGTACCTTCATCGAGCGTGTCGCCGGGTTGGACAGGTTGAGCGGCAACATCTTAGCGTAACTCGATTTGAAGTGACAGAGCCGATGGTCGGCGGGAAGACCGGATCCTTTTGAAAAAGGCCCGTTTTCTTTGCGGCCCTTGGCACCTTCGCGTGAGATCCGGAGTGTCGTTTCCGCGCGCGTTTGATGAACAAAGGAGCCTCTTGCAAAGACGCCAAGGATTAAGCTGAAGCGGTTGATCTTTTCTTCTTTGCGGAACTTAGCGTCTTTGCGCCTTTGCGGAAGGCTCCGAGTCTTACTACTCGGCGCTCTTGGTTGGCGCTGAAGACTCTCGCCAAGACGCCAAGCCGCCACGTACCGCAAAGAAAAAAGAAAGGGCTGTCCGTGATGGACAGCCCTTAGAAAGACTCAAACGAGGCAGTTACTCCTCTTCTTCCTTCGGTTCTTCAACCGCGTCAGGCGGAGGAGGCCCGTCGGCCGGCAGGGGCTCGACTTCCCTATTGTTCAGCTTGCTGTGCTTGTATCCGTAGAAGAAATAGATCAGCAGACCGATCAGAAGCCAGATCCCGAACCTCTCCCAGTTCGTGATCCCGAGCTCGGTCATCAGGTAAGAGCACGACAGAAGCCCAAGGCACGGGATCAGGGAGATGTTCTTCCAAAGACTGGCGGCGACAATCCCGATAGTCAACAACAGGTAAGCCGTAATCGGGATCTTGTGCGACAAAGCCCTCAGCCAGCTTTCTCCGCCCTCCGGAACGACGCTGAAGTAATCCGAGAACATCGTCGGATTGAAGGAATAGACGACGTACAAGACCGCCAGAAGAAGAGGTGTCAGGATGAATCTGGAGGGTATGTACGGCACGAAACGCTTCGTGCCTTCGAATTCCTTGTCTTTTACAAGGACCCCCGCGCACACAAGTACGAACGCGAACAAGGTTCCGATCACCGTCAGGTCCGTCACCTCCTCGAGGTTCATGAACAGAGCCGGGATCGCGACCACGAGTCCTGTAATGATCGTAGAGAACCAGGGGGTCTTGAACTTCGGATGGATCGAAGAGAATATCTTCGGCAGAAGCCCGTCGCGGCTCATCGCCATCCACAGTCTCGGCTGGCCGAGCTGGAACACCAGGAACACCGTTCCGATCGCGATCACCGCGCTGACCGCGATAACCTGCGCCACCCAAGGAATGTTCGCGCCTTCCGGACCGAACACGAACGCCAGAGGATCGCCGACGTTGAGGAACCTGTAGCTGACCATTCCAGTGAGGACCAGGGCCAAAGCGACATAGAGGACAGTACAGATCACAAGCGAGAGGATCATCGCCTTTGGCAGGTCGCGGTGCGGGTCCTTCGCCTCTTCGGCTGTAGTGGCCAACGCGTCAAATCCTATGTAGGCGAAGAACACGCCGGCGACGCCCTTCAGCACGCCCTCGACCCCGTTCGGTGCGAACGGCGACCAGTTCTCCGGCTGGACGTAATTGAATCCCAGCGAAATGACCAGAAGGATGATGCCGATCTTCAGGATCGTCATCACGTTCGCCGCGAACTTCGATTCGCGAATGCCTATGAACACAAGCGTCGTGATGACGAACACGATCCCGAGTGCGGGCAGATCGACCACCACGTTCCAGCCGCCGACGACCGGTGCCGAGGTCCACGCGGCGTAAGCCTCAACGATCCGCGGCGTAAGGCCTTCCGAGATCTGGCCCAGCGCGTCGCCGCTCATATTCCTCATCGCTTCGAGCGTCTGCCCCTGCGCGATAGCGGCCTCGATCACACTTTGGCTCTCATTGAACGTCCTCGAGGCCGTCAGGTAATCCATCGTCAAGTAAGCCGGTATCTCGATCCCGTAGCCGCGCAGCATCCCTGTGAAATAATCCGACCACGAGATGGCGACAGCGATGTTGCCGATGGCGTACTCGACGATCAGGTCCCAGCCGATGATCCACGCTATCAGCTCGCCCATCGAGGCGTAGGTGTATGTGTACGCGGAACCCGCGATCGGGATTCGCGATGCGAACTCGGCATAACAAAGCGCCGCGAATCCGCAGGCGACCGCGGAAAAGAGAAAGAGAAAGACCACAGCAGGACCGCCTTCGTGCGACGCCTGGCCGACCATCGCGAAGATGCCGGCGCCGATGATCGCGGCGATACCGAGCATCGTCAGGTCGAATAGTCCGAGAGTCCTGCGCAGGTGGGTTCCCGGTTCCAGCTCGCTGAAATCGTGCGTTATGAATCCGGCCGCCGCATCCTCTTTGATCTGTTCGATCGACTTCTTGCGGAATAGATTTCTCATATTCTTTTCCTCAAAGGGCCATCAATGAAGTCTCGAAAAACAAGGTAGAATCCGTAGGAGAAGCTGAACACGCGTGTGAATTCTAACCGAAAACCGAGGAATTGCAACAGATTGAGACAGACGCACTCACACGGGGTCCGCCTGCTGTGACTAACGGCGCGAACAGGTTAGAATTGTCGCGAACCCTTTACAGACATTCGGGAGTACCTTTGACGATGGAATGGAAGATCTTCTGGACCGCATTCGCTACGTTGTTCCTTGCCGAGTTGGGCGACAAGACGCAGATCGCCGTGTTCGCGATGACCGCCAAAACAAAAGCGATCGTGTCCGTGTTTCTGGGCGCCTCGCTAGCCCTTGTGATCGTGACCCTGCTTGGGGTGCTGGCAGGCGGGTTCGTTTCTCAATATGTTCCGGCAGAGTGGGTTCAGAGGGCCGCCGCGGTCCTTTTCATCGCGGTCGGCGTCCTTATGCTTTTTGGAAAGATCTGAGAGCTTTTTTGCCCGGGAGGAACGGCCGGGGTATTTGAAGCCGTTTTGCGAATATGCGGAGAGTAACTGCGCTTGCCGCCGCTTTCCTGTGCGGCCTCGCGCTGATCGCCACATTTCAAGACCGTATAGAACAGACGGGATCCGCCCGGCAGGATACCTCGCGTGTGTTCCGCGAGCTTCGTCCGGTTTTGGTTCCGGCGTTCGCGAGCGGCGTATCGGTCCCCGTTCGCGGCCTCACTCCGGCGGTGCCGGAATCGTGGAAGAGGAGCGGCAAGATGGGCCGGGCAGAACAGCAGGCCCGAGCCGTCCCTAATAATATGCCGTACCGGAAGCAGATCGAGAACGCGATCCCCGATCCGGAACGGCTGGCAGGATCTTTTGCGGGAGCTCCGATGCCGGCTCCTTCCGTCTCATTCGAAGGACTCAACTCGAACGACAACTTCGCCGCGTACGGATTCCGGATCGTCCCTCCGGACACGATCGGGGACGTCGGGCCTTCGCATTACGTTCAGGCCGCGAACGCTCTGTTCAGGGTTTTCGACAAGTCGGGAAATCCCGTAACTCCTCCCTTGAAGATGTCCAGCCTGTTCGCGCAACTGGGCACAAACTGCTCGACACGCGACGACGGAGACCCGATCGTGCTTCACGATCCGCTCGCCGATCGATGGATCCTCAGCCAGTTCTGCAAGGCCTTTCCGCCTTTCAGGCAGATGATCGCCGTCTCGAAGACCCCCGACCCCGCCGGCGAATACTTCGTCTATGAGTTCGTGATGCCGAACGTGAAGCTGAACGACTATCCAAAGCTCGCCGTCTGGCCCGACGCGATCTATATGACCTCCGACGAATTCTACGGAAGCGACTACGCGGGTTCGGGAGTCTTCGCATTCGACCGCGAAAAGATGCTCTCCGGCGATCCTTCCGCGGGTTACATCTATTTCGATCTCGCGTCGCCGACCACTATGAGGATCGGAGGCCTTCTTCCGGTCGACCTTGACGGCATCGTTCCGCCTCCCGCCAAAGCGCCGGGGATGTTCCTCGGCTACACGGCAACGGAATACGGCGATCTTTCGGACGCCGTGAGGCTTTTCGAGTTCGACGCCGATTTTTCCGACCCTTCGAATTCGACGTTCTCCGAGGCCGCCGGTTCGCCGCTCGCCGTTCTTTCGTTCGATCCGACAAGCAATCCCGGCCGCGACGACGTACCGCAGCCCGAACCGGGCGAAAAGCTCGATTCGCAGAGCGACCGACTGATGTACAGGGCGGCTTACACGAACCGTTCGGTCTCGGAATCGATAGTGGTCAGCCAAACCGTTAGGATCTCGGCGCCTGGCGCTCCCTATATCGGGGGCGTTCGCGTTCATCTCCTCGATAGGTCACCCGGAGGGGCGTTCTCGGTCCGCGAGTCATCGACCTTGGGAGACTTCGACGCAAGCCGCTTTATGGCCGCCGCGGCTCTTGACCGGGAAGGAAATCTCGCGGTCGGTTACAGCGCTTCGAGCGACGAGAAGCCTCCTTCGATCTTTTACTCGGGCAAGCTCGTAGGGGACCCGGCGGGAGTTTTTCGCCCCGAAACGGCGCTGATCGAAGGTGACGGTGTCCAGACCGCGTTCGGGTTCCGCTGGGGAGATTACACAGGGCTGAGCCCGGATCCTTCGGACGGCTGCACGTTCTGGATCACGAACCAGTATTACTCCAGGGAAAGCCAGACCGAGAGCCCGTTCGGGTGGCTGACGCGGATCGGATCGTTCCGGTTTCCAGAATGCGATTCTCTTGAGCCGGCCTCGCTTTCCGGGACGATCACAGATGCGGACACAGGTCTTCCGGTCGAGGGCGCCGTCGTGTCTCTGGAGCGCGGCTTCCGAAGATCGAGCGGCGCCGACGGAGACTACGGGCCGTTCGCGCTTCCCAACGGATTTTACACTGCTTCGATCACGGCGCGCGGCTATGTCCCCGGCGCGGCGTTTATCGACCTTTCGTTGGGCGGGTCTTTAGAAAGAGACTTCGCTCTCGAGCCGACGGCGGTGCTCGAGGACTCGCCGATCGATATCGTGTCCGAATCCTGCTCGGTCAACGGCGCGGTCGAGCCGGGCGAGAGGGTCACCGTCGCAATTCCCCTCAGGAACACAGGAGCGCGCGGTGCTTCGGACCTGATCGCGTCGCTCGTGGAGTTCGGCGGCGTCGAGGACCCTTCACCTCCGCAAAGCTACGGAGCGATGCCTGCAGGCGGCGGACCGGTCTCGAAAGAGTTCTCGTTCACGGCTTCTTCCGGCCTGAAGTGCGGTGCGGCATTGAGGCTCAACCTGAGCCTCTCTGACAACGAGCTCCCATTGGGGACAGTGACGATCGAATTGCGGGCGGGAAGAGAGAGGATAGCGTTCTTCGAGGATTTCGATGGAGCTGAAGGCCCTTCGCTTCCGGCCGGCTGGGCCACGTCCGCGGAAGGCGGTCAGTCCGAATGGACCGTGAGCTCGGAGCGCGCCGATTCGGGTCCGAACTCGGTCTTCTCGCCGGGCCCGAGGCAGGTCGGTCTGAACGAGCTCATAACGCCGCCGATCGCGATCGTATCCGCTGAAGCCGAACTCAGATTCCGGAACTGGTACGAACTCGAGACAACGTTCCTTCGAAACCGGCTTTACGACGGTTCGGTCCTGGAAATAAAAATAGGCGGGAGCGACTGGCAGGACATCCTGGACGCGGGCGGCTCGTTCCGATCGGGCGGATACGACCTGGGCCTTATCGATTCGTGCTGCCAGAACCCGCTCGCTGGACGGCAGGGATGGTCGGGCCGCAGCGGGATCAATCGGGAATCGGAGTTCATCGATTCTGTCGTCACGCTTCCTCCTTCCGCCGCCGGCAGAGAGGTCCGCTTCCGGTGGAGGGTCGGGACCGACATCGGCTCGTTCCGCGAGGGACAGTACCTGGACGACTTCACCGTCTCGGACGGCTACGTCTGCGATTGCGCAGACGCTTCGGCGGGATCGGCGCCGTTCGACTTCGACGGCGACGGAAAGACCGACGCTTCGGTATTCAATGCGACCGACGAGCCTTCCGAGCCCGACTTTCGCGTCAGGCAGTCGTCAAACGGATCGGAAGCGGCATATTTCTGGGGAAGCGTCGGCGACAGGCCGGTCAATGCCGACTACGACGGCGACGGCATAACCGACCTTGCGGTTTTCAGGCCTTCGAACAGGGTCTGGTTCGTTTTCAATAGTTCCGATTCGACGTTTCGAGCGGTCGAGTTCGGGATCGCCTCAGACCTCCCCGCGGTATCCGACCTTGACGGAGACTCTCGAGCGGACATAGCCGTTTACAGGGCTCACGAAGGCACCTGGTACTACCTGAAAAGCTCGGACGGATCATTCGCCGCGGCGCAGTTCGGCGTCGACGGCGATCTGCCGGTTCCGGCTGATTACGACGGCGACGGAACGGACGATCTGGCGGTCTTCAGGCCTTCGAACGGAGTCTGGTACGTTTTCGCAAGCTCGGAAGGTTTTTCAGCAATCCAGTTCGGCGTCGCGGGAGACAAGCCCGTGTCCGGGGACTTCGACGGGGACGGAAGGGCCGACCGCGTCGTTTTCAGACCTTCGAATTCGGTCTGGTATCTGCTCGGAAGCGAGGAGGGATTCTCGGCGGCGCAGTTCGGCGTTCCGACCGACCAGCCGCTTCAGGCCGACATAGACGGGGACGGCCGGCGCGACATAGGTGTCTACCGGCCGTCGAGCTCGACGTGGTTCTTTATCAGGAGTTCGGATTCGGCGGTCGAGAGCTTTAACTTCGGAACTCCGGGTTCCACTGCCGTGCCGGGTATCTTCGTCAGGTAGGCGAGATTATTCACCTTTCGCGGTTCTTGTACGCGATCACGGCTTCCGCCGCGCCGGCGTGCATGATCTCGGGCTTATGGTACTTCCAGTATTGCTCAAACTCCTCATCGGTCTTGTCCTTCATCTCGGTCCGCAGCTTGTCTTTCAGGAAGTTCTCGCACCATTCCCGGATCGCCGGATCGCGGTTCAACGCGGTTCTCGCTCCGTGCATCAGATTGTCTCGTTCCATTGGCTCAACTCCATATGTTAATGTTCTTTAATGGTCATTCTCGCAGGAACTGCGGGATAACCGAAATCCATCGTCCACACCGGGAGTACCTTTCGTGAAAAAATTCGCAGTTTTAATGATACTTGCGGCCGTTCTGTTTTCGTCGCAGCTCCTTGCCCAGAAACCTGGAAACAGCAGTACGCAGTCGGCTGCCAAACCCTCCGCTGCAGCCAAACAGGCGATCGAGATCCCGTTTGTGAACCGCAAGCTGGCGAACGGGTTCGAAGTGATCGTGCTTCCCGACGCTTCTGTGCCGCTGGTCACGGTCGAGATCGCGGTGCGCAACGGGTCTTTCACTGAGCCGCTCGAGTTCAACGGCCTGTCCCATCTATACGAGCATATGTTCTTCAAGCCGCACCAGGGCCAGCTGCTCTACAGCTGCGAGATCGCGCTGCAGACAGGCAACACGGAATATTTCAGAGCAGCGAGCTGTGTGGAGACTATCAAACTGCGGGAGCAGATCGGAAGCGTCATCTACCTGAACAACCAGGACCAGCTGAACATCAAGAACGCCACGACCCGGGAAGAGGTGGTCAACTACTACTTCGTAAGTACAAGCGACAATCTGCCTTCCGCGCTCAGGTTCATTAACGACGCTATCCGGTATCCCACTTTCGTCGAAGAGGAGCTTATGGAAGAGATCCAGGTCGTGATCGGAGAGATCGACCGCAATGAATCGAATCCGTTCTACTACCTCAACAAGACCCTTCAGGAAAAGCTCTTCTACAAGTACCCGACGCGTAAGAAGCCCCTCGGAACTCGCGAGACGGTCTCATCCGCCACGGTGGAAAAGATGAAGACCATTCAGTCGCGCTACTACGTCCCGAACAACGCCGCTTTGATCGTCACCGGCGACGTCGATCCGGATAAGGTGTTCAGGTACGCAGAAGAAGTCTTCGCTTCCTGGCCGAGGCGCGAGAAGGATCCGTTCTCGGAATTCCCGCTCGTCGAGCATCCGCCGCTTAAGGAAAGCGCCGGATACTTTGTCGAGCAGCCCGTCCAGAATGTTCTGATCCAGATCGGATGGCACGGCCCTTCGATCGGCGAGGACGACGCGGGCACCTACGCCGCGGACGTGTTTTCGTACATCCTTTCCCAGCCCAATTCCCGGTTCCAACGGAAGATGGTCGATTCCGGCCTGACCGTCGCGACAGAGATCGGATATTACACACAACGGAACGTGGGCCCGATCGCCATTACCCTCGTGACGACGCCGGACAAGGCGAAGAATGCGCTGAAGGCAGTCTATGAAGAGATAGCGCAGTTTGACAAGCCCGACTATTTCACCGACCAGGAGCTTGAGAACGCCAAGAACCTCCTCGAAGCCCGCGACCTGTTCGAGCGCGAGAAACTCACGGAGTATGCGCACACGCTCGGATTCTGGTGGTCGTCGACCGGCATCGAGTACTTCCGCGGATACCACAGGAACCTGCGCTCGGTCACGAGAAAGCAGACGAACGATTATGTCCGCAGGTATATTATCGGCAAGCCCCGTGTCGGGGTCGCCCTGCTTTCGCCGTCCGCGAGGGCAGCGTCGAAGCTCACGGAAGCCGATCTGACAGGCAAGTAAAACAGAAAGGGACCGAGGGATCTATCTATGCGTTTGGGAGCTATTCTTGTAAATTTAAACCGCCCGCTTTCGCGTCTGACGCGGGTTTTCCTTCCGCTGATTCTAGTTTCGGCCGTCTTCTCGCAGGCGACATCGGGGAACTTGGAAGAGCAGGCGGCGCTCGTCACAGAGTTCGAGGTAAACGGACTCAAGGTGCTGGTCAAGAAGAGGCCGTCGGCCGCAACGGTGGCCGCCGGGCTGTTCATACGCGGCGGCGCCAGAAACGTCACGGCCGAGAACTCCGGCATCGAGAGCCTTATGCTCGAGACCGCCGTCGAGGGAAGCGCCAACTTTCCCCGCGACGAACTGAGAAAACGCCTTGCGAATACCGGCACCGAGATCGGAGCGGGGATAAACAGCGACTTCAGCGTACTCAGCCTTGCCTCCACCCGTGAGCATTTTCAGGAATCGTGGCGTATATTCGCGGATATCGCGATGAATCCCAAGTTCGATCCCGCCGACCTGGAGCGCGTCCGCGAGAGAATAATGACTGGGCTCCGCGAGGCGGAAACCGACAACGACAATTTCCTGGAGATCCTGCAGGAGAGGATCGTGTACCGCGGACATCCGTATTCGACAGATGTGCGGGGAACCCTGCAAACGATCCCTAAGTTCGAGGTTAAGGACCTTCGAGGCTTTCACGGCCAGGTGATGCAGACCTCGAGGCTTCTGCTTGTCGTCGTTGGGGATATCGATGCGGCTGAATTCAGGGGCTGGGTCGAGAGAAGCCTCGGAAATCTTTCGAAAGGCGCGTACGATCCCGCCGCGGTCCCCGAGATAAAGATCGAAAAGCCCGCATTGGACATCACAAGGCGCCAGCTTCCGACCAACTACGTTCAGGGCGTGTTCAACGCACCGGGACTCGGCCACCAGGACTACTATCCGATGAAGATCGCCGTCGCGATCCTCCAGGCACAGGTCTTTCAGGAGGTCCGGGTCGAAAGGCAGCTCTCATACGCGCCGAACGCGGAGCTCAATACCAATGCCGCGAATACAGGGTTCATCTATGTGACTACGGTCAATCCCAACGAGGCGGTCGGGGTGATGCTCAACGAGATGGAGACGCTGAAGACCCGGCTGGTGAACCCGCGCTTTCTGTCCGGCATCTCCGGGCACTTCCTGACCCTTCATTATGTCGATCAGGAAACGAACGCGGCACAAGCGCGGGAGCTTGCCAAGTACGAGCTGATCGGAGGCGGATGGCGCGACGCGTTCCTTTTCCTCGACAAGATCAAGGCGGTCACTCCGGAGCAGATCCAGGCCGTCGCCAGGAAGTACTTCCGGAACATTCACTTCATCGTTATCGGCGACCCGGCGATCATCGACCGGGAAGTGTTCCTCGGAACGCCGGAGGCCGTCGGCAGTTAGAGACTTACTAACCTGGAAAACTAAAGGCAGGCTCTTTCGGGCCTGCCTTTCTCATTCAGTTTTCGGTTTTGCTTGTCGCCGGAGGCTTCGCGGGCGGTTTGCTCTCGCGTCGCTGATTGTTCCTCGCCGGAGGCGATTTCGCAGGGGGCGGCGAAGGTTTCTTTGCCGGAGGAGGAGACGGCTTCCTGGTCTCGGTCCTTCCAGGAGGAGGGGCGTTCCGGACCGGGGGATCCGGCCGACGCGTCTCCGTTCTCCGAGGCGGGGGATTGTACACCGGAGGCGAAGGCTTTCTCTCTACCGGAGTACGTCTCGGCGTAGGCCTATAGACAGGCGGAGCCGGATCTCTCTTCGCCGGCGGCGTTCTTCTTTCGACCCTTGTGTCCGGAACGTTCGTACGGTTCGGTGTTGGAACGACTACCCTTCGATCCGTATCTTCCGTCCGGTCGTTTCCTGTGCGGTCGAAAACCCCGGTCCTCGGCGGTATCTTCGTATCGGGGCTCGGCGTCTGCACCCTAGGAACGGTCGTCAGCGGAGGCCGGTTCCCGTAGATCTTCTGCTGTTTCAGCTTCTCGTCAAGCGACTGCCCCGCGGTCCTGTCGGCAGCGCCGATCCTAACCTTTCCGTTCTGAACCGGAGTTCTTCTTTCGGCGGGAATAATGTCGGGGCTCTTCTTGCCAAAGATCTCCGGCCGGCTCGGGATCAGCGGAGGAGTATCGTTCACCACGGGCTTTCTGCTCAGGATCTCCCTTGAAACGGTCGAAGGAGCGGTGTCGAAACGGCCCTTTCCGGTTCCGAATTCCTGTTTGCTCGTGGAAACCACAGCGTTTGCGGGGATCTTGCCGAGAGGCGGAAGCTGGTTCCTCTGGCCCCTCGCGACATTCAGCGGACCCGGAGTCGTCGGCTGATTCACCGGTTGATCGTTGGTCCTGTTGCGTCGGTGGTTTCGCCAATAGCCCCTGTAGCGACGGTTGTAGTCGTAGTAAGAATAGTTATAAGGAAGCGGATACCAGCAGATGCGCCCTCCGTAAGTTCCCATATACACGATCGCCGGACGCCACCAGCTCGTGCGGGGGTAGTAAGGACTGTAGCCGTAAGGCGTCCAGTACCAGCGTCCGCCCAGGGAGATCCATCTTCCGTAATGATATGTGGCCCATCCCCAGGGCTCGTCATTGACCCACGTCCAGCCGTAGTAGGGAAGCCAGCGCCAGCTGCCGTAACGGTACGGGGACCAGTTCGAATAGGTCGAGATCGCGCTGTTGTACGGGCTCCAAAGATAGCCGTAATCGTCGTGGCGCTGCCACGATCCGTAATAGTTGAGGTCGTCGGCGCCGTACAGGTCGTCGTCATAGATCTCACCATAATGAGCGTCCTTCAGGCTCTCGATGATGTGTTCGTCCCGGCTCGCCGACCAGTCGTCGAATGCGTCCCTGTAGCCGCTGTTGCGGGCGACCGACCAGCGGCCTGCGTACGCGCCCTCGAGCTCCATCGAAGCGGACTGGTCATTCTTGAGGGTGAATCCCGAATCGAGTGAGTAAACTCTCGCGGTGCCGCCGTCCCAGACGGCGATCTTCACTGTCCGATCGTATTCATTGCCCGCGTCGATCCTGTACTTTCCAGCCTCCGCGATCGCGACCGTGGTCTTCGGCGCGTCTATCTCAAGGTAGCCCTGCGAAGAATCGAACTCGTACACGCTCATCAAGAGCGTTCCTTCGGAAAGGCTGACCGCGGCGCCTTCGTCGCCAAGGCTCACAAGTTTGATCGCCGAATTCTCGTTGAGGCGCAGATAGGTCTCATTGTCGAACTGGATCTCAAGGCGCGCATCGCGTTCGGTCCGAACCTCGTCACCTTCCACCAGCGGCAGATTGACTACTGCGGTTTCCCAGTCCTCGCTGTCCGCCCTCCTGACTTGGGCCTTTCCGTCCAGGAACTTGATCCTGGCAACGGTCGCCTGGACCTCGGGGAACTCGTCGTCATACTCGTCGAACGCTACGACCGGGATAGCGAAGAGCAACGCAGAAAAAATGACCGAAAAGAGTTTTGTGCTTCTTGAAAACATAGGGACTTCTCCTCTGATAGGTCGCTACCTATTGCCGGGATGAGTGAAAAAAGCAATTAAGTACGCAATTTATTGTACACCACTGCAATTCGCATACCTCCGGGCGCATCCCTGCGGACCTTCGGAACGACGGGAATTATCTGAGATTGAAAGACTTAGATCGCGCCCGATATCGTGGAACAACAGGCCGGGCGGAAACCATATCGTGCGTTCGGGAAAGCTAGTTGAAGAGAATCAAGACCGACTTGGACCAGGTCGTGACATCGTGGATCATCTCGCCGCTGATCAGGCCGGCGGCCCACAGGCCGGTCAGGAAATGCACGCCCATCACGCCTGTGTACATGACCAGAGCGACCACAAGCCCGACTCTCGCGAGCCGGAACTCCTTCCAGTTCCAGAATGAGAACGCGGCGACGACGCCGACGGATATCTTTACGAGTATGAACGGGAGATTGCCCAGGTCGAGGAGTGTGGCCATCAGGCGGTTCCCTTCGGTAGCGTAACCGTGCCTGACCCAGTAAACGGTGAGGAATGCATCGATGACGTTAAGTAGGAAGAGTATGACCGCTTGATGGTACAGTGACATTAAAAGCCCGCCTCGCAAGGTCGTGCGCCGAACGGCACATCATTGTCGATTTGCCCCCGGTGGCGTACTGGCTCGCAGCCGGGGGCCGATCGTGAATCGAGAAAACGAATTGTCGTTGTTGCTCAGACTATACTTTCAATCGGCGCTCCGTTTCAATAATTTTCACGAATTCTTCGGGAAACGCATCCGTAGTGATATCCTCAAAGTGTTCGGACACCTCCCCGTTCAACCCGCGGACAAACCGTACGGTCAACGGCTTCATCCGGGTAATCGGATCGGATCGGCGGGGGAGAATTAAGATTGGCAAACAAAGGAAAGTGAAGATGATGAAAGAGAAAACCACAAGAAGAACGTTTGCGGCCGTACTCGCGCTGCTTATTTGCGCCGGCTCGGTGAGCGTGTTCGGCCAGAGAGAATACAAAGTGGACGCGGGCGAAAGGATCCGCGTGAGGCTCGAGGACAAGATCACTTCAAAGAGCTCGCAACCCGGCGACCGCTTCATGTCGAAAGTGACCGAACCCGTCTATTCGACGACCGGCGTGGTCGTCATACCCGAGGGAAGCACCGTCGTCGGCAGGGTCGATGCGGTCAAACCTGCGGAAAAGGGCGGAAAGCCCGGCACGATCGATGTCAGCTTTATCGAACTGCGTCTTCCGAACGGAAACTCGAAAGCAATCAACGGTTCGCTCACGAACCTCGATACAGACGACGCGAAAAGCGATTCGGAAGGCACCGCTTCTGGTGACAAGATGGAGCACCGCAAGGTGATCTTCATCGGCGGCGGCGGTGCCGGCGGCGCTCTGATCGGAGCGGCGATCGGCGGAGGAAAGGGTGCTTTGATAGGCGGAATCGCGGGTGCGGTGGGAGGCTTGCTCGGTGAGCGGCTTACGAAAGGTGAGGAAGCCGAGGTGAAAGCCGGAACGGAGTTTGGCATTTATCTGAACCGCGAGGTCTATCTGCCCAGATTCAACACTGAGGGCGAATACAGGAACGAAGACTACACTCCGCCTCCTACAGGCGAGTACAGGACGTACGTGGTCCAGCCGGGCGACACGCTCGGAAAGATCAGCATACGGTTCTACGGCACTTCGAGCCGGTATATGGAGATCTACAACGCCAACCGCGACAAGCTGTCCAGCCCGGGAAGCCTCACCGTCGGCCAGGAGCTCAGGATCCCCTGAGTTTCCCGTGGATTGGAACTAAAAAAGCCGCCTTCCGGGGCGGCTTTTTGTTTGTTGGAATGCGAGGAGTCGATCAAAGGCTCTCGATCTTTTCTACCACCTTGTCGATCAGCCACTTTGGGGTCGAGGCCCCGGCCGTCACTCCGACCAAATCGACACCCTCGAGGTCCGTGGGATCGATGTCTTCCTCGGTTTGGATCAAAAAGCTCTTCTCGCACTGCTCCTTGCAGACGTTCAAAAGCTTTCGGCTGTTGGAAGAGTGGTTTCCGCCGATGATATAAAAGGCGTCGACCTCGCCGGCGAGCGCACGCGCGGCGTCCTGCCTGTCGCGGGTCGCGGAGCAGATCGTGTTGATGACCTGCGTTTCGCCCTCCGCGACGGACTTGATGGCCTCGGCGGTGTCGAAGAAGGTCTTCGCCTTGATCGTAGTCTGCGATACCACAAGCGGATTCTTTAGTTTCGGAAGTCCGCCTATCTCGGTCTCATCCCGTATCACGAACGCGTGCTCCGGCGCGTATCCCTTGACGCCGATCATTTCCGGATGGTCTGGATTTCCAACGACGATCACGTGACGGTTTTCTTCGGCGGCTCTCGAAGCGAGCCTCTGGACGCGTGTGACGAACGGACAGGTCGCGTCCACTACCTTGGAAGCCTTCTGCTGGAGCTCTGCCTGGACCTGCGGGGTGACGCCGTGCGCCCTGATCACCGCAGTCTCGCCGCGCTTTATCTGCACCGGTTCGTTGATCGTGGAGACGCCCTTCGTGCCGAGCCTTTCCATCTCCTGCTCGTTGTGGATCAGCGGCCCGAGCGTGCGGACGGTCTCGCTGTTCGATAGCGAGTCTTCTACCATATCGACAGCTCGTTCTACACCAAAGCAGAATCCGTATTCATCAGCAAGTAAAACTCTCATATGGTCCTCGGTCCGTTCGACCTGCGAATGACAATCATATCAAATCAACCGTCCGCGTGTAAGCCTGCCGCCGTTATGCAAGTTCTTCGCGGCGCGTCCGGGACAGGATTCATCGGATCGGGTCTCGAAGGACTATCTCTGCCGCCTCGCGCGCGGCATCCGCGGCTTCCGGTTTCGACGAGCTAAGCTGCGCGATCTGCATCAAGGCTTCTCCGGTCCTCGAAAGGAGCCTTACGAGATCGCCTTCTTCGGCCCTCGTGTTACGGACCAGGCTATCCCACGTCGAACCTCGGGCCCAGTTTTCCGCGGTCGCCGCCGCCGATAGATTGATCTCGTCCGCCGGCTCCACTCCAAGCTCCCACTCGACCCTCGACACGTCGTAGATGACCTCTTCGAATGCGGTCAGGACGCCGAGCAGTCTTGGCGAAGGATCGAGGCTCCCGTAATCGCGGTCGGGATCGGCGGCAAGCGCTGCCATGAATCCAGCCACCTCCCCCGTCTCGAGCTTGTCGAAAATCCCTTCCTTCAGCGCTTCGCCGACGAGCAGGGGCCGGTCGAGCCTCAGGTCCGCGAGCCATTTGCCGTCCTCTGTCACGGACTGACCGCTGAAATCGAGATAGCCGAAATAATCGAGGACCCTCGCCCTTTGCTCGAAAGGCGTCCAGATCCCGCTCCTCAGGCCCTCGATATCCCGCATGACCAGCTCGTATCCGAACACGCGCTCGGCGCTCTGCCAAAGCAGAGCTTCCGCAGCTTCGCGTTTTGTTTTGTTCAAGCCCTCAGGGACCATCTTCGCCATAACGCCATCGATCAGCTTTACCGCTTCCTTCGGATCCTCCTTCTTCAGAGAGAGTTTCGGCTCGCGCACGATCGGGTTCCGGCCTTCGTAGATATCGTCGAAAGCCTTCTCTATTGAGTTCTCGTCAAGAGAATATTTCTTGGCATAGACCCGGCCGATCTTTGAAAGCGAGATCGAGGTGCCGCGGCCGTCGTCGCGCATCGCCATTACCTTGTCACCGAACACGTTCAGCACCAGGAGGAACTGCTGGCCGCTTTTACTTTTCGAAACGATCCTGCCCTCGGTGACGTTGTCCTTCAGCCAGGCGTAGCGCATCTCGGCGCGCGTTTCCGGAAGCTTCTCTTCGAGCCGGTTCCGCGCGGCGGCGAGCCTTTCGAACCCTATCGCGTCATCGACCGCGATCGATATCCCGTCGACATTCAGTTCCTTGTCAAGAGCCTGCTTTCTCTTCTCTGCCTTGTCCTCAAGCGACGCTATCCGGTGCGAGATGTCGCGGAAGGCAAAGCTTCTTTCGGCAATGTCCCGCACCTGGTCAAAACTGTCGAACGCGTCTAGCAGGTTCAAGAGGTTCGTGTATGTCGCCCTGAACTTGCTCTCGAGCGGATCGGCCGGCGAATTGAGAAGCCCCGCGATCTTCCCCGGGTCCTGGAACTTCCCTGGAGCGAGGACGATGAAACCCACGTTGTCTTTTCCGCGTCGCCCCGCGCGTCCCGTCATCTGCTGAAGCTCGCTCGCCATAAGCGGCCTCCAGCCCTCGTTCCCACGCGTATCGGCGTTTGCGACCACCACGGTCCTCGCCGGAAAATCGACGCCTGCCGCGACCGTGGATGTCGCGAAGATCGCGTTCAGGAGGCCCGCCGACATCATGATCTCGACGAGCAGTTTCCAGGAAGGGAGGTGGCCCGCGTGGTGCGAGGCGATCCCTGCATTCACAAGAATATTCCGATGCTTGTGCCGCCTTACCTCCGGATTCTCCTCGGCGTAGCGGTCGAAGATCGATCTGCGCTCCGACTGTTTCGATAGGTCCGCGCGGAAGGTCTTGTCGAGAGCGACCTCGGTCGCCGATTCGTCGCACCTCCTGCGCGAAGGCACGAAGACGATCGCCGGCAGAAGATTGTAGTTCCTGAGCGCAGTGATCAGCTTCGGAGGCGGAATGTCGGGAAGATCGTAACCCACGGCGAGAATGTTACAGCAAAAAGGGCCCCGGCACACGGGTACGCCTGTTGCGCTCCCGGGCCGGGGCCTTGCGGTTCACGATCTCCGTTTACCTGGAGTATGCGGCCGGCACCGGAATGTCGCCTCCGACGCCGAAGTTGCGGATCACCACACCGTCGTCGGAACTCCTCAGGACATACCAGTTTCCTTCGGAAGGCCTGAAGACGCCGATGTCGGTCTTGCCGTCGCGGTCGAAATCACCCGGAACGGGTACGTCGGTCGAGACGCCCCATGGCACGCCGATCATAGACCAGGTCGAGCTCTTCAGGATGTACCAGGTGCCGTTCGAAGGCCGGAATATCACTGAGTCTGACAGCTTGTCACCGTCGAAGTCTCCCGTCAGCGGTATGTCTCCCGGAGCTCCGAATTGATAGGCCCGAAAGTCTCCGTCCGTCGAGCGCAGAACATACCATACGCCGTTCGAAGCCCGCCAGACCGTCGGATCGGTCTTGCCGTCACCATCGAAGTCGCCTGTCAACGGCACATCGCCTTCGGCTCCGAACTGCCGGAAGTCGTACGTTCCGTTTGAAGATCGGCGTATGTACCAAACGCCGTTCTCCGGCCTCCAGACCGCGATGTCGGTTTTTCCGTCGCCGTCGAAATCTCCCTGAACGGGCTTGTCCAGCGCGGTGCCGAGCTGGTGAACCTCCATCGAGCCGTCGGAGCTCCTGGCGATGTACCAGGTGCCCTTTCGGTACACGGCGTGATCGGTGTTTTCGTCCCCGTCGTAGTTCCCGGGAACCGGAATGTCGCCGTACGCACCGCCGCCGAACTGGGTCGGACTGTAGCTGCCGTCGCGCGAGTTCGTCACGTGCCAGACGCCGTTCGAAGGCCTCCAGACCGCGAGGTCGGTTTCGCCGTCGCCGTCGAAGTCGGACGGCTGGACCTGCAGAGTTCCAGTGAAGTCGCCGGTCTGGTCCGTGCTTATCCCGAAGTAGCTCCGCTTGTTCGGCGAGAACGTGTAGTTCATCTTCTCCACCGTCAGGACATAGTTTTTGAAGGTCTGCACGTTTGGGAGCTCATAATTCCCGGAAGCGTCGGTCGTAGTTGTCGTGGCCGTCTCGTCGTTATCGAGTCTCCTGAGCACAAGCGAAACTCCCTCGATCCCGACACTGTTCCTGTCCACGATCCTTCCCGTGATCCGTACCGGCGGCGGCGGATTGACGGTGATGGAGAGCTGGACCCACGTTCTGAGTCCGCCGTTGTCGGTCGCGGTCGCGGTCAGCGTGTAACTGCCCGGCGTCGAAGGCTGCCAAAGGACATCCAGCGTTCCGTCGTTCGACTGGCCGACGGTGTTAGAGAACGTGCCGTCGGAGGCCGTGACGGAGAGATGCGTAACGGTTCCGTCGGTATCCGAAGCGTTGGCCGCCACACGGATTGAATCGGGGATCGAGAAGATCCCGCCGTCAGAAGGGCTCGTGAACTGGATAGACGGAGGCTGATTCGACCCGGAGGCGACGAAATCGATATCGTAATTGTCCACCGATGCGTTTTTGACCGTGAACGACGACGGAGTGAAGGTAATCGATCCCGCGCCCTCGGGCGTTATGGTGTAGTCGCCGCCGGCAGGCAGATTGAAGAACCCGTACGCGCCGAAGAAGTTGGTCGTCGATGTTCCTGTCTGTGAACCTGTAAGACGTACGGTAATGCCGCTCATCGCAATCCCGTTGGCGTCACGAATGTCACCCTGAAGGCGGACAGTCGTCTGCTTCTCCTGAACGTTGAATGACACGTTCAAGGACCGGTTGAACCTGCCCTCGGTGCTCGTTGCGACCGCGAACACGGTTTGATTACCACCGGGGACGCCTTCCCAGTCGAAACTGTAAGGCGCTTCGGTGTCGGTGGCCAGAAGGACGTGGTTCCCCGTGTTCGAGTAATCGAAGAACTCGACTTTCGCGATCGAACCCTCGGTCGTCCAAGCGTCAGCCGAGAGGGTAACCGTCGGGTTCCGCGGGAACGAAGTTCCGTGCGTCGGACTTGTCATCGACACCGTGACCGGATTGTCCTTGATCGCGGAAAAGTTCTGGTTGGGCCAGTCGATGTAGCCGAGATAGCCGATCCCCCGGTCCAAGGGGTCGAACGTGTAGCCAGCCTTCGAGGGCGTGATCCGGATCCCGTCGTTCGGAGTCGTGCCCAGGCCCGAGAAACTGTAGCTTCCGTTGGAATCAGCGGTCGTGTTCGCCGTGATCTCGAGATTTGTCGTGCTGACAAGTGAAAGGGTGACGCCTTCGACCGGCTGGCCGGTCAGGCTGTCGAGGATCCGACCGGAGATGTCGTGGTTGATCGGATCGATCACGATGCTCACCGGATCCGACGCTGCTGTGTTTCCTTGCGAGTCGGAAGCAGTCGCCGTCAGCGTGAAGCTGCCGGCCTGCATAGCACGCCATTCCGAAGACCAGTTCCCATTGTTGAGCCAGGCGATGCGGTTTCCGTTCTGGTCCTTCACATCGACGGACTGCACCGAGGTCGAGACCGCGACCGAGATCGGAACATAGCCGCCTTCTTCGAAATGCTGGCCCTCGTCGGGGCTCGTAAAGCTGACCGACATCGGGGCCGGGTCAACGACAAAGACGTGCACGACCTCCATCGAGACGCCTCGAAGACCTTTTTCATCGGTCGGGATCGCGTAGAGCGCCCAGGTGCCGACCGGAACGTTCTCCCAGCTTATCGTGTACGGAGCTTCCGCATCGGTCCCTATCGGAACACCGCCCGTTTCGTTTGAGTATGCGACGAAATCGACCTTTGCGATCGAATGCCCGTCAGGATCGGAAGCAGTGGCTTCGATATTGATCGTCGCCGGAGCCTCGAAGGTGTCGCCGTACTGAGGCGAAGTGATCACGCCTTCAGGCGCGCGGTTCCGAAGGATCGTGAAATCGGCGAACTGATTCGCTCCGAGATTTGAGAACACGACGCTTTCCGGGTCGGTGTCATAGCCGATCTTCTTGACCTTCACCGTATAGCTTCCTCCTGCCGGAAGCCTTCCGAAGAAGTACTGGCCGCCGATGTATGGAAGGCTGATCGAGCGGTTCACGGATCCTGTGAGGGTCACCACAACAGGTGTGTAGTCGTTGTTGAAGCCGCTGTTCTGGTCGGTAACGGAGCCGCTGATCGAGTAACGTGTTTCGTTCTCGTCCTCCGGGCCGATCTTCAGGATGAACGCGTCCTTTGGCGACGTCGCCGATCCGCCTCCGCGCACCGTCTGGAAAGCGTCCGGCGTTACGGGAACGGTGTACGCGTGTCCCGTGATGTACACGTTGTCAGACTGATCGACCGTAAGAGAGTAGGCCCCGCCTTCGCCGAGCATCGTCGAGAACTCAAGCGCAGAGCCATCCGGCGTCAGCCGTGTGAGAAACATCTTGCCGGTGTCTCCCATAAGGGAATTTCTCAAAGGAAAAGTCGAAACGCCGGTCGTTTCGCCCGTGACGAAAACGCCTGAATCGCTCGCGACACCTATCCCGAACGCCTCGTCCTTGCCCGAACCTCCGAGGAATGTCGAATAAACAAGTGCCGATCCTTCCGGATTCAGCTTGGTGACGAACGCGTCCTCGCCGCCGTTGTAGGTCCGGTCGAAAGCGCCTTCGGTCGTCGGAAATCCCGTGTTCTGGGTCTGGCCCGTTACGTAGATGTTCTGGGTATTGTCGACGGCGATAGCGGTCACGCGGTCGGACTGGGTCCCGCCCCCCAAAAAGGTCCCGTAAACGAGGGAACTGCCTGTTGGATCGAGCTTCGCGATGAAGCCTTCGGTTCCGCCTGTGGATGACGGCTGATATGCGCCCGGCGTCGTGGGGAAATTGGACGGCGCCGTTCCTGCGACTACAGAATTGCCGTTCTGGTCGACCGTCGCCGCATTGATCCCTGCGTCGAACAGCGTCGAGAAAACGACGGTCCCGGAGGAATCCAGCCTCACGACATAACTTCCGCCGTAGAACACACCGCTGCAGGATTGCGGCGAATCGCATAGGCGTTCCTTGTAAGCACCCGGAGTCGTAGGGAAATCCGGAGATCCTGCGCGGCCCGCGAAGATGGCGTCGCCGGTTGAGGGCTCGATCGAGACCGATACTCCGCTGTCGGTGTTGATTCCCCCTAGGTAGGTCGAATAGATCAGCGCCGATCCGTCCGCGTTTAGCTTTGCGGCAAATGCATCATCGGTCCCTCCGAAGACAGCCTGAAAGGCATTAACCGTCGGAAGGTCGGAAGACATCGTCGAGCCGCTGAAGATCACGTTTCCTTCAGGGTCGACGGCCACGGCCTTGCCTGACTCGTTGCCTTCCCTGCCCCCGAAGTAGGTTGAGAAGATAAGCGCTGTTCCGTCAGCGTTCATTTTCGTCACAAAAGCGTCGTACCAATAGGAAGTCGTAGTGCCGCTTCTCGGCAGAAGCTCCGGCTTGAGCGCGCCCGTCGTCGTCGGATAATCGGTAGAAGCCACGGTTCCGACTATGTAAGCGTTTCCTTCTGAATCGACCGCGACGCCTCTCGCCTCCTCGAATTCGGAACCCCCAAGGTAACTGCCGTAGACCAGGATCGGATCGATCACAAGCTCTTTGGACCGGTCGTAATCCGCAAGCCTGAACGAGACGATCGCTTCTTCGCCGTCCTTCTCGAGCCGGTAAGCGCTCGCCACTTCCTTTTCAGAAGGACCTTCGAGCTGATAAACGAAGGGCTTCTTCTGCCGGACCTCGCCGATCGCGGTTTTTAAAAGAAGATCGCCGGTCCGTTCGTCGATCTCCGCTTCCTCGATGCCGGAGTATCGAAGCCGGATCTCATACGGATCGGCTCCCGGCCTGACCACGAAGTCGTATTCCAGCTCGCGGTTGTTGCCGTAATAGACCACATCGATCCCTTCATAAACTTCCGAGAACCGCACCTTACTGAAGTTCGTCACACCGGTTCTCCATTTTTCGGGATCGTTGCCGGTCAGGTAATTGGTTCGGCCTCCCGAATCGCGTACACCGTTCCCGGCGGCATCTGCATTCGCACCCTCGATGTCCATTCGCACGACCGCTCGGCCGGGTTGCGACGTTTCCGGGTCCTTCAGAGAGAGGACCGCCTCGCTGCCATTCAGGAATAGCGCGTAACCTCTGCCGCGGGCGAGGAAGTCCACCATCTTATCGGTTTGTCCGACGTTCGGTTCGAAACTGATAGGAAGCCGTCCGTACTCTGCGAGTGCCCGGAGCTTGCGCTCACGCACGGGATCGGCCGCAACCGTTTCATTCTCCGGTTCCGGCGCGACAACGGAATTCTCCTGCCGAAATGTGTTGATGGACACCGCCGCCAAGACGAGCAGACCTGCGGCGGCGAAGATGAGTTTGAGCGAGATTCTGGTCTTCATAATACGAGGCTCCGCGAGCTTGTTAACAGCACAGTGCTCGGCGGCTGCCAATTGAGACAGTTTGTAGGGGGGCCCCTTAATAAGAAAAAGGGAGGATCAGCGGTAGACGCGGCTCTTTCTGCGGAATTGTTCTATCTGGCGATTGAACTTTCCGTCCTTCCCGAGAAGCGGGAACAGCTGAAGATTCGGCGCCAGGAATGCGGCACGCAGTTCCACGGGTCTTTCGCCGGCACGGTCGATCACGCGTACCTTTGTGCCCCGCGTTTCCCGGATCCACGCCGCGAATTCGCCCGCGTTTCCTATGGTCGCTGAAAGAAGGAGGATCCGTACCCGTGGAGGCGTCAGGATTATCGACTCTTCCCAGACGTGGCCCCGGAAATCGTCGGCAAGATAATGCGCTTCATCCAGGATAAGGAAGTCGGTGTCGATCCTGTCGCCTCCGCGCAATGCGTCGAACACCTGGTTGCGGAAGATCTCCGTGGTACCGACGATCAGAGGCGCCCGGGCGTTCTCTTTCCTGTCTCCGGTGAGGATCCCCACATTCTCGCTTCCGAACTCCTTGCTGAACTCGGTGTACTTCGAATTCGTCAGCGCCTTCAGAGGGGTCGTGTACCAGGCCCGTTTCTTTTGCTCGAGCAGCCTTCGGATCTCTTCACGCGCGATCCAGGTCTTGCCGCTTCCGGTAGGGGCGGTGACGAGAACGTCTTCCGTCTCGATCGCCGCAAGCGCTTCCGTCTGGAAATCGTCGGGCACGAACGGGGTCGGTTCAGGCGTCCCTATCCCGGACAGGAGCTCTTCGACAGCCTTGAGCTGGGCCGGCGAATACGAAGGCGCGGGTCTTTCCGCAACTCCGTCGCGTCGTTCACGTTCATCGCTCCTGCCGCGGCGTCTGTAGGGCTTGCCCTTTCGTCCGGGATTCCCGGATCTGCGGCGGTCTTTTCGTGCCATACGGACGATGTTAATTGTTTGCGAGACCCGTGTCGAATTCTTTGTCGGCAAACCTAAAAGTGATAACATCAACGATTGCTCCGCAACTATGGAGCGGGACAGTGCGTCTTAGAGGCTTTAACGCCGACGAGCCGGTTTTTCTAGCTTTAGACCGTAATATTAGACCGTAATACAAGTATGCAGGACAAGGACTTCCTTCAGGGCTACGAGATCCGGAATCTCTATTTCAGCCCGAGAATGTACAAGATCTTCGCGGTCGCCGCGATCGTCAATTTCATAGGCCTCTTCGTGATCGGCCAGACGAATATGCTCTCTCGCAGCGCATGCGAGAGCCCGTTCGTTAACCGCATCTGCACGGTACTCGACACCGTCTATTTCAGCAGCAAGCTCCTGACGACCGACGCCGGCTACGTCGTCGAAGAGTACGCCGCGACGAAGATCAAGGAATCGGACGTAGTCTGGATCGACCAGACCAACGTCGAGCCCTCGCTCCGGTATCCCGAAGGATATTTCCAGATCGCAAACCGGGACGAACTGGCGATGCTCGAGCAGGATCCGCTGGAGGCGTTTCCATTTGACCCGATCACGCCGATCCAGCCTCCTCCTCCGCCGATCATTCCTCCTTCAAGGCCGAATCTGGACGATCCGCTTTCGAGGCGCCAGAACCTGCCGAGCAGGAAGGGCAGTCTGATCGATGGCGATCTGCCGGAAGACACGGACACGACCGAAGACGGCAAGACGCCCGACGAGGACCAGGTAGCGGAGAACGACGAGCCTCAGGAGGATCCCGCGAATGACGTTACAAAAGTCGATCCTCCCGGCACGGCTCCGGCGGTCGAGATAAACAAGAAGCCGCTTTTCGACTTTGTTGATAATGTTGTCGCCAAGGTCAATTCCAACCGGGTCGATCTGAAGCGCCAGTTCAAGGTCGTGATGAACGCCTACATTAATGAAGAGGGCAGGCTGGATACCGAAAAGTCGCGCTGGATCTCGGAAGAAGAAGAAGGCGATCCGGAGATGATCCTGGTGGCGAAGGACGCGGTCGAGAAGATCGGCGACAGCGGCTGGCTGGTCTACCTGACAAAGGCGGACATTAAGAATGTGAGGATCGTGTTTTACCAGGACGAGGAGTCGCTGGCCGCGGACGTAATCGCGATAATGCCCAGCGAGAACCGGGCGCGCAGCACCGCGGTGCAGTTCTCCGGCTATGTCCAGGCGGCGATCTTTGCGCACAACAACAATATTAAGAAGTTCAAGGACGACGAGCTGACACTTTTGAAGGCCGCGGGGATCGAGAGCGAACGGAATCTTCTGAAGATCAAGTTCAACCTGAAGAAAGAGGTCGCGCACCCCATAATCAACACGAGGCTGCGCGAATACCAGGCGGACAAAGAGCAAAAACGACTCCAGGGGCCGACCCCGAGACAGCCCAACGGCAGTATTGAGAAGGTGAACGCCGGCAACCGAGCCGATCGCTGATCGCGCCGTTAATAAACCGATCGATCCGGCCGGCGGTCCATCTTTCCGGGGATGCCAGCCTTTCGAGGTTAAGGCGGGAGCCGTCAACCGCTGTTTAAGGCTTTTGCGGCGCCTGTTGTAGAATAAACAAGGCTTGGAATGAAGAAGCGAAACCAGAACCCGATCTACATCGCCACCACGATATCGGTGTATCTGGGCCTCGTGCTTGTCGGGGCTTCGCCTCAGGTCCTCGCGCATACAAATCTTTCTGGCGACACACAGACGAGGATCTTCGAGTTGACCTCGAAGACCGGGAGCGTGCTCTCCAAGCTAAAGCTCCGACAGGAGAACGACGGTGAAGATCTCACGTCTTTCGCCGTTGGCGGATTCAGTCCCGAAAGCGACGTCAGGTGGTGCCTTTTCAGCGACTCATACCGCATGCTTCCGGCGGCTCCCGAAATCAGCCATTCCAACGAACAGATCCTCACGGTCTCGAACCTTCCAAGAGCCTCTATATAACGGCCAACGGTCCGCGGAGCCCTCACATTTCCATTTTCGCGGAGAATCTGTACACTCTGTCGTTTCGCCGCACAAGTCGCGGCGGATCTGTAATCGTAAAGGTGCCGGTCGTATCCGGCTGCCGGAACCGACCGCACAGGCGGTCGCAGAAGAGGATTTATGGCTGTTAACACTTTTGCTGACAAATTAGTAAAGAAGATCTTCGGCACGGAGACGGACCAGTACCTGAAGGCCTCCAAGCCGAGGGTCGAACTTATCAACTCGCTCGAAGAGGAGATCAAAAGGCTCTCCGACGACGAGCTGAAGGCACAAACCGAGAAGTTCAAAGGCATTGTCGCCGCCGCGGTCGAAGGCATCGAGGACAGGGATGAAAGGCGAACGGCCGAACAGGCCGCGCTCGACGAGATCCTTCCTGAGGCGTTCGCGACCGTCCGCGAGGCTTCGGTCCGCGTCACCGGAATGCGCCATTTCGACGTTCAGCTGATCGGCGGAATGGTGCTCCACGAAGGCAAGATCGCCGAGATGAGAACGGGTGAAGGTAAGACCCTCGTCTCGACATTGCCCGCCTATCTCAACGGTCTGACCGGGCGCGGAGTCCACATCATCACGGTCAATGATTACCTGGCAAAGCGCGACGCGGAGTGGATGGGTACGATCCACAAATTCCTTGGGCTGACCGTCGGCTGTATCCAGAACGAAATGGACGACGTCCAGCGAAAGGACGCCTACGCCTGCGACATAACTTATGGAACCAACAACGAGTTCGGCTTCGACTACCTTCGCGACAACATGAAGTTCGATGTCGAATCGCTGGTACAGCGCGACCACTGCTACGCAATCATTGACGAGGTCGACTCTATCCTGATCGACGAAGCAAGGACGCCGCTCATCATTTCCGGCGCTTCGGACGAGGCGACGGACAAGTACTACGTCGCGAACGAGATCGTCCCCAAGCTTGAAAAGGGTGAAAAGGACGAGGTGACGAAGGTCACGACCGGTGATTATCTGGTCGATGAGAAAAATCATTCGGCAGTGTACACCGAACAGGGCATCGCGAAATGCGAACGGCTTCTGAAGGTCGAGAATCTTTACGATCCCTCGAATATGGAGCTTCTGCACTGCCTTGAACAGGCGCTGAAGGCCCATACGCTTTACAAACGCGATCATCATTACGTAGTCCAGGAAGGCGAGGTCATCATCGTCGACGACTTCACGGGTCGACTGATGCAGGGCCGGCGCTGGTCGGACGGGCTCCACCAGGCGGTCGAGGCGAAAGAAAGCGTTACGATCGAGCGCGAGAACCAGACGCTCGCGACGATCACGCTACAGAACTACTTCCGTATGTACGAGAAGCTGTCCGGTATGACCGGTACGGCGGAAACGGAAGCGGAAGAGTTCCAGACCACCTACGGCCTGAGCGTGATCGTGATCCCGACGAACCGGCCGATGGTCCGCGAGGACAATCCGGACATCATCTACCGCACGCTTCCCGAGAAATGGAATGCCGTGGTCGACGAGATCAAGCGCTGTCACGAGCGCGGCCAACCCGTGCTGGTCGGAACCGTGTCGGTCGAGAACTCCGAGATCATCGCCGATCGGCTGACCAAAGAGCGGATTCCGCACAACGTACTGAACGCCAAATATCACGCCCGTGAGGCGGAGATCGTTGCGCAGGCCGGCCGAAAGGGAGCGGTCACGATCGCGACGAATATGGCCGGACGCGGTACGGACATCATCCTCGGCGGAAACCCGGAAGAGCTTGCGAAGGACTACCTGAAGCGGCAGGAGATCAATCCGGACGACGCGACCGAAGAGCAGTTCAAGGCAGAGCTTGAGAAGGCGAAGCGTGTGGTCGATACCGAGCACGAAGAGGTCATCAAAGCGGGCGGACTTTACATACTCGCAACCGAACGGCACGAGTCGCGAAGGATCGACAACCAGCTAAGGGGCCGTTCGGGTCGCCAGGGTGACCCCGGATGCTCGCGGTTCTTCCTGTCGCTCGAGGACGACCTGATGCGCATCTTCGCGGGCGACAAGGTCCGTTCGATGATGAGCTGGCTCGGAATGGAAGAGGGCGTCGCGATAGAATCGAAGACGGTTTCGAAACAGATCGAGCGGGCGCAGAAGGCGGTTGAGGCGCGTAATTTCGAGACCCGCAAGCACGTCTTGAAGTACGACGACGTGATGAACAAGCAGCGCGAGACGATCTACGGGCTCAGGCGCCAGCTGATGTTCGAGGCGGAGCACCGCGAATACCTTCTCGGGGAAAGCGGCGTCGCCTGGGACCTGCTTTCCGACCTTACCGGCTATTTCCTGAACACGGAGGTGACGCCCGAGGATTGGGACATCGACACCTACGCTGCGGAGATCGAGAGCATCTACGCCATCGATCCGGCCTCGGACGCCGGCGTCGATTTCTCGGTGATGATCCCGGACGAGGTCCAGGCGGCGATCTGGGAAAGAGCTCAGGAGAGCTACGCCGAGAAGGAGAAGATGGCCGGGGCTGAGTCGCTAAGGGCGTACGAGCGCTACATCATGCTCAACATCATCGATTCGCAGTGGAAGGACCATCTGCTTTCGATTGACCACGTGAAGCAAGGCATAGGGCTTGTCGGATACGGTCAGAAGGATCCGCTTGTCGAGTACAAGAAGCAGAGCTTCGACATGTTCCAGGACATGCTCGACCGCGTAGACTCGAACACGATCCGATCTCTGTTCAACCTGGAGATCGTCCAGCGCGACGAGCAGGAAGAGATGGAGAGGCTTGAGAGGCTCGAACGTCAGAGGGCAAAGCGCCAGGCGGCTGGAATGGCATTCACAGGCGCGTACGAAGGCGTCCAGGCAGCCGGTGAAGAAGCTTTGAAGAACACTCCGTTCGTCCGAGACACCCCGAAGATGGGCCCGAACGACCCTTGCCACTGCGGCTCCGGCAAGAAGTTCAAGAAATGCCACGGAGCGTTCTGACAAGTAAAAAATGCAAAGTGAAAAGTAAAAAAGCGACGCGGAAACGAGCCCTTTTTTTATTGTCACGGGCATTCTGTTCAGCGAGTTAAGTCGGATTCCGATAGTCGCGTAGTGACTGTAGCGATTTGTCTTGGCTCGAGATTCTTTCTGTGTGAATATTCTCTTTTGGCAAGATTCCCAGTTCGCAAAGGCGACAGTCCTCTACGATTTGAAGATAGAGAAATGAGAAAGTCCTTTCGCAATTCATTGATCACCGCGATTCTCCTACTAACCTGTCAATTCCCTGCTCACGCGCAGGATGGCTTGAACCGGGGTATCCAACTCTATCAGGAAGGGAAATACAAAGAGTCCGTTTCAGTACTCGAGGCCCACTCAAAACAAGACAAAGGGAATTCCCGGGTCTGGAATTTCCTCGGGTTGGGCTATGCCGAGCTCGGCGAAATGAAGGCTGCCCGGAAGGCCTTCAAAAAGGCGATCAAGTACGATAAAAAGAACATTTTGTATCGCGGCAATCTTGCGATGATCTACATCTCCGAAGGTGAATTTGAGGACGCCGAGGATGAATTCAAGGAGATCCTCAAACTCGAGCCGGCCGACGCAAATACTTTCTACTACCGCGGCATCGCACGATACTACGACTTCGATCGCCCGAAGGCGATCGAGGATGCGGACAGAGCCCTAGAGATCGAACCGCGATTTGCAAAGGCGGTGTTTCTTAAGATGGATGCAACTCTTACGGAACTTGTAGGCGAGTCAAAGAACGGGGGCGACGAGTCTAAAATAGGAAGAATGATGGGTTCCACCAGACAGGCCTTGACTCGATGCCTGGAGGTTTGTACCGACTCTAGCTTAAACGAGGTTCGAGATCGCATCGAAAGCCTCGGGGTCTTCGAGCGGTATCTCCTTAGGAGCGCAGGAGTCGCGATCGCGCCCCTGCCAGACGACGTTTCAACGCAAGATCTAAAGATCCTCTCGAAACCCCGTCCAGGTTATTCAGACAAAGCAAGAGCCGGAGGTGAATCAGGGACCGTGATCCTTATTGTGGAGTTTAAGAGCAACGGCAACATCGGATATGTTGCGGTTTTTGAGGCTCTCCGCTACGGGCTGACCGAAAGAGCGATCATTGCAGCGCGCGGTATCCGGTTTGAACCGTTCAAGGTCGACGGAAAACCTCAGACGGTGCTCAAGTTCGTTCACTACCGTTTTTCAATCTATTAGACTGCTCACGGGTGGTCATGCTTTGAGCTTCTTCGCGATCTTCGCCACGCGCTCGCCCTGGAATCTCGCGATCGCGAGTTCATTGTCCGAAGGTTGGCGGCTTCCGTCTCCGCCCGCAAGCGTACCGGCTCCGTAGGGGCTTCCTCCCGTGATCTCGTCCATGTTTGAAAGTTCCTCGCACGTGTACGGAACCCCGACGATAACGAATCCGTGATGGAGCAGCGTGGTGTGGAATGTCGTGATCGTGGTTTCCTGACCGCCGTGCTGGGTCGCGGTCGAAGTGAAAACGCTTCCCACTTTTCCGACCAGCGTTCCGTTCATCCAGTGCTTTCCGGTCTGGTCCAGAAAGTTCCGCATCTGGGCGCACATGTTCCCGAACCTTGTCGGCGTACCGAAGATGATCGCGTCGTAATCCGAAAGCTCCTCGACGCTTGCCACGGGCGCATCCTGATCCGTCTTCGCTCCGGAACTCTTCAGTACTTCGTCGGGAACCAGCTCCGGCACCCGCTTGATCGTCACCTCGGCGCCGTCCACCTTTCGGCAGCCCTCCGCGACCGTTTTCGCCATCGTTTCTGTGTGCCCGTACATGCTGTAATAAAGGACCAGAATTTTTGCCATCGATTTCCTCCGTGTGATGCTTAAACTGTTTTCGACAGCATATCAGGTATCGGATAAGGTTCTGTTCGCGGGGAGACGAAAGGCAGACGTGACGTGAAGAACAAATGGCGCCGAAAAATTCGCTGACCTTTTCTACTTGCGGATCTCAGGCACTTGCCCTGACACAGCTTCCCTGTAAGCCGAAAGGGTCCTTTCGACCATTGCCTCGGCGGTGAATTCCCGATTCGCTCGTTCCATGGCCCGCTCCGAGCGCTTCCTGCACTCTTCCTTGTCCCGCAATGCGTCCAGGATCGCGTCGCGCAAAGCATCCGCATCGCCCGCCGGGACCAGCCAGGCGCAAGGTCCTTCCTCGCCTTCCCTCTGCCTGACAAGCTCAGGAATTCCGCCGGCTTCGGTGGTCACGATCGGACATTTCGCGAACATCGCGTCGATCACGCTCGTCCCCAGACCTTCCATCACAGACGGAAGGATAAACAGGTCGGCGGCTTTCATAAGATCGGGAACGTCGTTGCGAAAACCGAGGAAGCGAATGTTCTCGGAAAGGCCCAGCTCCGACACCTGCTGCCTGACCAATTCGAAAAGGTTTCCTTCTCCCGCCAATGCGAGGACCACATCCGGACGGCGGGCAGCCACATCCTTCATCGCATCCACCAAGAACTCGTGGCCTTTGTGCAGGGAGATCCTTGCGACGGTAAGCAGAAGCGGCACGTCTTCAGATATCGAAAGCGAAGTACGGCCCGCCTCCCGGTCCCCTTCCTCCATTCGCCCGGGATCCACGCCCTCCGCGACGACCCGAACCATCGATCCCGGTATCCCCAAACCTACACAGACTTCCTTGATCGCTTCCGAAACACAAAAGACCAGATCGACGCCGTGCTTGTATCTCGAGACCGAGCGGATCGGAAAATCGACCCGTCTTGAGGCGATCTTCAGAGCCGGTAGGCCCAGGCTTGCCGCCAGACCGGAGTTCATCGCCTGGCCGTCGTTAAACTGGATGACGTCCGGATCGAAACGCTTCAGCTCCCTGCGGATCGACATCAACGAGAGCGGATCGCGCCCGCGTCCCCTGAAGGTCACTATGGGAACGCCGGCGGCCTCAAGGCGCTTCGCAAGCTCGCCGTCCTTTCTCACGAATGCCGTGCAACTATGCCCTTTCTCACGCAGGATCGTCGCAAGAAGGTAGCACTGTCTTTCCCCTCCGTACCACCCGGCCTCGGTCGAGACCAGCGCGACGCGAAGCGGCCGTTCGTCAGAAGCCGGACTCTCAAGATCTATTCCGTGGGATTCGGTCATTCGGGGCAGGGGCTTCCAAAAGGCCTTGCGTCTTCGATCTACAGTTTCGAAACGACATCGAAGACCCGGATCTTTCCCGGAACGATGACCTTCGCGTTCACTCCCCGAAGATGGAGCCGTTTTCCTTCCGGGGAATTGACGAATTTGACCGCCTCGACTCCGAAGCGGTCGGCGAACTTGCGGCAACCGCTGTGCGGGATCTCTGTGATCTCGATTTCGGCTTTGCCGATCCTGAGGCGAGATCCGGGAGGGAGGTTCTCGTCGCTCAGATCGAGATCTACGTACAGCTGGTCGCCGGCGAGCTTCCATCGGTCGCGGCTGCCGGCGATCAAGGCGATCGCGCGGGAATTCATCACGTTCAATTGCATGTCCGGATGCCCGAGCCCGTCGTCGCTCCAGGAGCTTCCCCGGGTCCGCCAGTTGTCGCCGACGAGGCCGAGTTCAAGGCTCAAGTCGCCTTCCTCAAGTTCCTCGCGCGCGTCTTCGAACGGCCTGCGGACTATCATCTCAAGCGTCCCCCCATCGTTCGCAGACCCCCTGATCAATTCCAGACCCTCCGCCAGTTCTTCCGCCGAAAGATGCCTGGACATACCGATTTCCGTCACTTCCTTTTTATTCTTATCAACGGAAAGGGGACCTTCTCGCTCGTCAGGTAGACCGCAGTTCCGTCTTTGGAATATGCCACGGATTCTCCCTGTTTGCGAGGCCCGGTCTCAATTATCCTGGGCGTGCTCTTCCAGACCGAATCGAATTCCGTTTCGTCTTTCGGCATTGAGAGTTCATACGCAGCTATGTAATCACATATCACTACCCGTCGCCCGTCCGGTGAAATCTCGCCACCGGTCAAAAAACCGCCGAAAAAAGCCGGCATCGTGACGGTGCCGACGGCCTCGCTTTTTATCTTCGAATTGCCGGAGGCATTCCTCCAGACAGCTCCTCTCACACGGAACACGCGCGCTTCCGAAGACCTTTCTTTGCTGAGGATATATAGGTCCAGGGACGACGGGTGGACCATAAGCGTCTCCGCATTGTTGCTTCCGCCGGGATACGTGATCTCGATCCTTAAAGCATCGGCGGTGCGGGCTGCGTCGTCCTTCTTGCTTGTTACAGAGCCCCTCACCGAGTCCGGTTCTTCGATCCGGTAAACGATGACCGAATCGCGGTCCGATTCGTTGTCCCCTATGTCGCCTATGTACAGATAACACTTCCCGTCCTCTTCCTTCGCAGACGTGATGTCTTCCCAGTCTCGGTTTTCCGCCCCTTCGACCTTCCACACGCTGAGCAAGACGCCCTTCACGTCAAATGCGAAAACGTACGGGCCTCCGCCCGAGTCGTTGTGGGTCCAGAGAACATCGGGATTGCACTTTGAGGCCGTCAGTCCGCTGCTCTCGTCGATCATCTTCGAATCTATTCGCGCGATCACCTCGGGCCTGCCGTAATCGTCCGACAGGAAAGCCCGGTCCGGAGTGGACCGCCCCGGCGCGAGGTGCTCGATCACCGAACAGCCGAACGAGAAAAAGGACGCAAGGCAGGTGACGATGACAAACGAGTTGAATTTGGTTATAGTTTTCATCGATTGGCTTCAAGGATCTCGGCAGATCGTTCCCTTACTGTAAAGGTTGGCAAGACCTTACTCAAACAACCCCAAAAGGTGTTTTCCCGATGAATTCTTCCGTGGTGGTCGGAACAGAATGGCTTGTAGAAGCTGAAGGCTGCGAGCCCGATCTTCTCCGGGAGATCTCTGCCCTTCGCAGAGTGTTTGGCGCCGTGGTCACCGACCTGAGTTTGATCCCGATCGGCGAAGCCGTCTGGCACAAGTTTCCGGGCGAAGGCGGCGTCACGGGCCTTGTGGCGCTAACGGAATCGCATCTCGCCTGCCACACCTATCCGGAGCACGGGATCGCCACGTTCAACCTCTATTGCTGCCGCAAAAGACCGGAATGGGACTGGGAAGCGCGCCTCGGTGAAATGATCGGAGCAAAGCGGGTCCGCGTCACCAGGATCGAACGCGGCTTCGATAAAGCGGCGGAAACCGCGGGAGGTGCGCCGTGAGCGTCCTCAAGACTAACTGCCCTTCCTGCGCCGGCCCGATCGAGTTTAAGTCTGGGTCATCGGTCGTGGTCATCTGCCCTTTCTGCAAATCAGCCGTCGCGCGCGCCGACAAAGCTGTCGAGGACCTTGGCAAGATCGCCGACGTGATGCAGTCGCAGTCGCCTCTGAAGTTGGGCCTTCGGGGCGAATGGAACGACCATATGTTCGAGCTGACGGGGCGCGCCCAGATAAAGCATTCTATGGGAGGCTTCTGGGACGAATGGTACGCGACCTTCTCGAACGGCTGGGTCGGCTGGCTCGCCGAGGCGCAGGGAAAGTTCTACCTGACCTTCTACAAACCGCTCCCCGAAGGGACGAGCCTGCCTTCCTTTGAGCAGCTCGCGCTCGGACAGGCGGTCTCGGGTCTGGGAACGGAAGAGCGGCTGGTCGTAGCTGAAAAAGGAACTTCAAGCTATGTCGCCGCCGAAGGCGAGATCCCATACAAGCTTGTTCCCGGCGAGCAGTCGAATTACGCCGACCTGAGCGGGAAGAACGGCGTCTTCGCGACCATCGATTACAGCACGTCGCCTCCGTATCTCTTTTACGGAAAAGAGATCTCGCTCGCAGAGATAGGCCTCGCCGACAAGCGTTCGGCCGAGCGCGAGGCGCGCGAGGTTTCTGCCGAGGGGATGAGCTGTCCCAACTGCGCCGGCGCGCTCGAGCTAAAGGCGCCTGACAAGACCGAACGCGTCACGTGTCCGTTCTGCAACTCGCTGCTCGACGTAAACCAGGGAAACCTGAAGTTCCTTCACGCGCTCAAGAAGACGCCGCCGCCCCTGGCTTTCGTGCTGGAGATCGGCGCGAAAGGCTCTTTCAAGCAGTTTCACGACGGGGCCGAGTTCGAGGTCATCGGGATGATGTCCCGGAGTGTGAAGATCGAGGGCACGAGGTACTTCTGGAACGAATATCTTCTATATAACCCGAGGATCGGGTTCCGATGGCTTGTGCATTCCGACAATCACTGGAATTTCGCCGAGCCGGTCAATGTCGCGGACGTTGAAGCGCCGGAGGCGATCGCAGGCGTGCGTCCGTCGGTCAAGTTCAACGGACTCTCATTCAGGATCTTCCAGGACACTCCGGCGACCGTCGAATTCGTAAAGGGCGAGTTCTATTGGCCGGTTGAGGTCGGAGAGCGCGTCAAAGCGGCCGACTTCATCTCGCCTCCTTACATGCTTTCGCAGGAGCAGACCGACAAGGAGATCAACTGGACGCTCGGGACCTACATCACGCGCGGTGAGGTCGAGAAGGCGTTCGAGATATCGGGACTCGGCAAGCCCTGGAACGTCGGCCCGAACCAGCCGTTCATCGCGAACAGCCTGATCAAATACGGATTCCTGATGCTCGCAATCCTGGTCGTTGTCGGGATCTTTATGATCCCTTTGACGGGATTCGGCAACACTCCGCTGAACCAGGAGTTTCTGCTCAAACCTATGCCGAGGGCCAACGCCGGCCAGGTCGTGATGAGCCAGCCGTTCGAACTGGACGCGAACAAGAATGTACGTGTGACGGCTTCCGCACCGGTCCGCAATTCGTGGACTGAACTGAACATCGACCTGATCAGGAAGAACCAGGGAGCGAGCGACGAGGTTGAGGCGTTGGTGATCCCGGTTGAATATTACTTCGGGGTCGATGGCGGCGAATCGTGGTCGGAAGGGGGTCAGACCAACGGCGCGACTATCTCCTCCGTCCCCGCCGGGACATACGAGCTTCGGATCGAGGGTTCGTGGAAGGACTGGAACCGGCCGATGCCGGTCCGTGTGAAGGTCGAACAGAACGTGACTCGCGGCGTGAACTTCTGGGTCGCGTTCGTCGTGCTGGCCATCGTTCCGGTGTTCACTTTGTTCAGGAAGTTCTCGTTCGAGGCGAAACGCTGGAGCGAAAGCATGTTCGGGACGGGGAGTTAGGGGAGTTTGGCGAGTTTACCGAGTCGGGCGAGTTTGCTGAGTTCACTGAGTTGTTTGAGTTAATTGATTGAATTTGCGCGAATCGGTGAGCACTGACCGCTTATGAGTTGGGTTACGCCCGGTAACAATTTCGGTAGCGTTCAGAATTCTGTGTCAATTCTCAAGGTTGTAGTTTAATGAACCAAGGAGAATTGAAATGACAGACAAGTTCGATTTTGACGAGATGCTGGAAGAGGTCAAGTCCGGCAAGGATATATTGGGGAAGGACGGGG
>DATKCW010000013.1:0-230539 GCA_035513035.1 Aridibacter sp. | reverse complement strand
CTGTTCGGGTTATCGAATTGAGGGAAACGACGATCCATGCTTCGGGTCAATCTACTGCTTAAACGGTGATTAAGGGGCATACGGTCTGTCGTTTCCCGTCCTTCCAACCTGATACTAGCTCATATTGGACATACAAGGGGCAACGGAAGTTAGCCGCGCGTGGAGCCAAAGGCGAAACCCGGGAGACGGGGCCGAATTTGATTTCATAGCCGCGTAGCGGCGACACCGTAGGCGGGCGGGACGCCCGCGCTCCATGGCCCCCGCCGCGGGCTGTCGACCCGACAGACTCGATAGACCCGACAGACTCGTTTATGAACCTCCCCCGCATCTCCGCTTCCAGCTACTCCAACACGGCGCCGCTCATCTGGCCGTTCCTATACGGCAGCCAGCGCGGCAGGGCCGAACTTATCCTCGACAACGCGCCCGCACGGTCCGCCGAGCTTCTCAAGACCGGCCGAGTCGACGCGGCACTGGTTCCCGTAATTGCGTACCAGACAATTCCCGGGATTCGGCTCGTCCGGAACGTTTGCGTAGGCGCGCGCAAGAAAGTGAAAAGCGTCTGCCTGGTCACGAGGGACAAGGATCTTGAAGCGGTGAGCTCAGTCGCTTTGGACGTTTCGTCAAGGACATCTGTCGCACTTACGAAAATAATCTTCCGGGAATTTCTCGGTCACGAGCCGCGATGGTCGGCGGCTGAGCCCGATGCGGAGAAAATGCTCTATGAACATGACTGCGCCCTTCTGATCGGCGATCCGGCGCTGTCGCTCGTGGCCGGCGCGAGTTTGCGTGATGACATAAGGATTTACGACCTGGCGCAGCTTTGGAACCGTCACACGAACTCGGGATTCGTGTTTGCTATGTGGATGGCCAAAGAGCAACCTCCCGGGATCGACTTTGCCGCCGCGAGGGACGAAGGGCTTCGTCACGTCGATGAGATCATCGCCAATTACTCGGAAGAGATCCCTCTGGAAGCCGAATCATTCCGCCGGTATCTAACCGACAACATCTCATTCCGCGTGACGGACGAGCTTGAAAAAGGCCTTGCAGTGTTCTTCGACCTTTGCGCGAAACACTCCTTGATCCCGAAGGCCCGACCGCCGGAGTACCTCTGAACCATATACATCATCGGCGAGTAAAGGCTTCCTCAAATTTTCCACGATTTCGAACCCGCGAAGCGATCAAGGGCGACAAGAGCAAGAACAAAAGCCCGAACAGCATCAGGCCGCCGTTCGCAATATCGTAATCCTCGAGAATCCTTTGCCAGGGTAGTCCCAGAACAAGACGGCCGAGCGCCAGTTCGAACGCGACAGTATGGAGAACCCACATCGCGCCGATGGTCAGAAATGCCCTGGCAGATCGCGCCGCGATCCACCGGATAAATAACAGGGTGACCAGGAAGATCAGAATCGAGCCCGTAAGAACGGAGATCTGTCGTGCCTCAGGCCCTCCGATCGCCGGCTCAATGAAGAGCGTCCTCAGCGTCCCGTGGATCGATTCAGCAAGGATGATCGCAACCCAGACGGCGAGCGCACGCAAATAAACCTTCGGTCCTGCGTTTGAGTCCATCGCTTCCCGTACATTCTAGCGTTGCAGGTGAAAAAATGAAGACGCCCCCGCCGTTTCGGGCGGGGGCGTTGACAGGAGGGGTGTGGAGGATCTGTTCCAATGCTTAAAAGAGCCCGGACAGAAAGATCAGGCACCATGCCGCCGCTCCCATCAGGAGCAGCACCATTACGTCGGTAAATGCCAGATCTCTTCCGGTATCTCTCATCCTCTTTACCGCCTTTGCATCGTACATTGCCAATGTTCGCCCGTCCGCATTGATTCCGTGTTACCGGACGGTTCTCATCCGGATCTTGCCTTAATCTTCCAAGAAGTTCCGAGCTTTCAGAGACTATCGGAAGATGTCCGAGTAAAAGAGCAGAAGCCAGAGCGCCGTAATCACGAAGACCAGCAGTCCGGCGTTCCCCGTCCCCATGTCCTGATCATTGCCTTTCATATCGATGTCGCCTCTCTGTATAATTGCTTTGATTACTAAGGCGCAAAATCTCCGCAGATCAGGTCAAAGCGCGGCACGTTAATTGAAGTTCGACTTTCGTACTTGATCAGCAATTTCGCGAATCCTTTGTTGTCGGATTCAAAACACCCGCGTTCTTTGGATTCTGCGAATCGATTCGCAAATCGAAGCGTCGGGTCGGCGCGAACACTTTTCTTATGAGTGAAATTCAATCAATCCTCGACAAAGTCCTGGACGAGGGCCGCATGTCGGCCGAAGAATGTACGACCCTGCTTGAGTCCCGAGACTTCTCAAGGATCGGAGTGGCGGCGGACGAGGTCCGGCGGCGAAAGAACCCGCCCGACGTGGTGACCTACATAATCGACCGGAACATCAACTATACGAACGTCTGCAACGTCGTGTGCACCTTCTGCGCCTTCTACCGGAGGCCCGGAAAACCCGACACGTACGTACATTCGATCGAGGAGATCTGCAAGCGCATCGACGAAACCATCGCGCTCGGGGGAACGGGCGTGCTTATGCAGGGCGGCCTGCATCCGGATTTCAATATCGAGTGGTACGAGGACCTGCTTTCGACACTCCACGAGAAGTATCCGGACTTCCAGCTTCATTGCTTCTCGCCGCCGGAGATCCACAACATCCACCTGATCAGCGGACTCGACTACGAGACCATTCTTGCGAGGCTTAAGAAGGCGGGACTGAACTCGATGCCGGGCGGCGGTGCGGAGATCCTCGACGATGAGGTACGCAAGCGCGTTTCGACCAAGTGCACGTCGCAGGAATGGCTTGACGTGATGAGGGCCGTCCACAAGGTCGGGCTTCGTTCAACGGCGACGATGATGTTCGGGATCGGGGACGATGTCAGCCACAGGGTCGGCCATCTTCAGAAGATTCGCGACCTGCAGGACGAGACTGGCGGTTTTACAGCATTCATACCTTGGACGTTTCAGCGCGAGAATACGGCGCTGGGGAGAAAGATCAGACAGGAACCGACCGGAATCGATTACCTGAAAATGCTCGCGGTGTCGCGGCTGTTCCTCGACAACGTCCGGCACATACAGGCGTCGTGGCTTACGCAGGGGCTAAAGCTCGGGCAGGCGGCGCTTGGCTTCGGCGCGGACGACATGGGCTCGATAATGATCGAGGAGAACGTGGTCTCGGCGGCGGGCGCGAACACCGATGCGAACGAGAAGGAACTGCGGTACCAAATCCGGGAGGCCGGCTATACGCCAAAGCAAAGGGACATTCTTTACAATTACGTCGAACGGGAAGGGGTCGACGACCTCGATGCCGGCGGCTCGACACCGCTCACGAAACTGAGTGTGGCCTTCGCGGATTGAAAACCCTAGGCACTGAAAAAAATTAAGATCCGACAACCTCAACCGACAAGCTGAAGCTCGTCGAACATCTGTCGCGTACGCTTCAGCTTGCGCCGCGCGAAAGCGCGCACCCGGAGCCTAAAGGCAACACCAAAGAAGATCCGACAAGCTGAAGCTCGTCGGACATTTCGGACCCGAGTATCAACATTCTTTCCCGGTCAGCGTCGCGAATGACCTCGACAGAGACTCACGTTGCCGATATCCTTACTGCACTTCGTCAATGGGAAGGACGGCAAATCCCAAAAAGGTCCAGATCCTCATAATATGGACCACATTGAATTTAAGCAAAATTACGAAAGACACCGACCTCACATCCACCCTCCCGGCTCCACCATCTTCGTCACATTCCGTTTGGCAGATTCGATTCCGAAATCTGCCTTGAAGAAACTTCAAAGACAGAGGGACCTACACAGGTATCGGGTCGAGCGAACGCAGAAAACCGCAAGAGATCCAACGACCATCGAGAAAGCACTCAACAAACGGCGAGACTTCGAGAGAGATTGGTTCCGCCGTTACGAAGACATTCTTCACAAGGTCAGTTGTGGTCCGACCTGGCTTTCGCAATCTCATATAAGGAATGCGGTTTCGGACATTATCCGCGATGGGGACGGGCGTGATTATAAGTTGATAGCGTACTGCATTATGTCAAACCACGTTCTCATAGTACTTAGGCCTTTTGTAAACGAGTCTGAATTGAAGGAATGTACGTCATCGGGCGGAAAGCCTATATTCGTGAGCAAGCTACCGACGATGCCAGTAATAATGCAGCGGATAAAGGGAGCATCAGCACGAAAGGCAAATCTCCTGCTAGGCAGGTCAGGGAGCTTTTGGGAGCACGAGAGTTTTGATCGATATGTGAGAGACTATGAAGAGTTGATACGCATTATCCGATACACGATCAGAAACCCCGTGAAAGCGCGACTGGTGCGGCATTGGAAGGAATGGAAAGGTACCTACCTGTCTCCTGACTTCTCCGAAACGTTTTTGTGAACATGTTGAATGGCGTGCATCCTCTCAACCGACAAGCTGAAGCTCGTCGGACATCGGTCGCCGCTCACTCCTCCCTTCTGATATTCACGTTTATCGGCGGCGCTCCCACCAGGTGGAACGTTGCCGAAGCTATCTGGACCGCGCCGTCCGTCTTTTCAATGTCGTCGAGTATCCTCGAGAAAAGCAGATCCTTCGTGGTCCTCCGTTTGTTGAATTCCACGACATACCGCAGCGTAAACTCGATCCAGTTGTCGTTCGCTTCCATCGTAACGAGCGCGTCAGTAATTGCCGATTCAAGGAGGAACCTCTTTGAAAACGCCTCCCAGGAAACCGCTGCCTCCCTTGCATAATCCGCGAGGATCCTGTCCGCTACACCGAGCAGGATCCCGCGGGCAAGCTTGTGGTCGCTGCCGTACTTGACCGGTATCTTGATCTCGTCCCAGAGAAACGGGAAATCGCCCGAATAATTATAGACCGGCGCTTTGAATACGAAGCTGTTCGCGACCCGCATGACGCGCCCCGTGTACAGATCACCATCCACCCATTCGCGGATCTCCATCAGGATCGTTCTCAGGAACGAGATGTCGATCACGTCGCCCTTGATACCGCCGACCTCCACGCGATCCCCGGTCTTGTAAAATTGAGCGAAGTGGATCGCGAACCAGCCTGCGAAGCTCGCGATCACCTCTTGCAAGGCGAACGCGATACCGGCGCCTGCCACACCAAACGCCACCGTCAGACCGCTCAGCTGGTTGCTGAAGACCACGCTGATCATCAGCGCCGTGAGGATATAGGCGAGAAAGGTTATGAACTTCCGGAGCCTGTATCGGCTGTCGGTGCCCGAAACGTATCTCGTTATGGAAGACCGGATGATCCTCGCGATGATGATGATCACCACGATGCCCACAACCGCCGTAATAACGCGGATCACCGTAGGCTCCGAAAGCCAGGTCCTGATAAAGGGTTCCATACGCTTCCGGAAATTCTATTCGGGGATCGCAAAAAAGCTATTACAAAACTCTTACACCCAGTTGCGCGCGAACCTGATAGCCTCGTAAGTGGCGGCACGACCGCGTCTTCCGATCCCAGAAATTTCGAGGTATTGATGAACAACGTAATAAAAATTAAGCCTGCAAAAGACAACAAGCTGAACTGGCCTACGATCATTGCCGTCAGCATATTCCACATCGTCGCCGTTGCGGCGTTCTTCACTTTTTCCTGGCAGAACCTTGCCGCCGCTCTGGTTGTCTGGTGGATCGCCGGAAGCTTTGGGATCGGGCTCGGATACCACCGCCTGCTTACGCACAGGGGATTCAAGGCGCCGCTTTGGCTGGAAAGGGCTATGATGATCTGCGGGACGCTCGCAGTTCAGGCAGGCCCGCTGAGCTGGGTCACGACCCACCGGATGCATCACGCTTACACGGATACCGAAAAGGATCCGCACAGCCCGAAGAACGGTTTTTTCTGGTCTCATATCGGCTGGATCTTCAAGGGCCGTTCGCAGAACCACGATATGGAGACCCACGCCCGCTACTCACCTGATCTGGTCAAGGACCCTTTGAACGTTTTCGCCGACAAGTACTATTGGCTGACTTCGGTCATCGTCGGGGGCATTCTCTTCGCGATCGGCGGATGGACGATGGTCGTCTGGGGCATCTTCCTCAGGACCGTGGTCGGATGGCACTTTACGTGGTTCGTGAACTCAGTGACGCACATTTGGGGGTCGAGACGCTTCGAGACGCGCGACTCCTCGACGAACAACGCTCTCGTCGCCGCGGTCACGTTCGGTGAAGGCTGGCATAACAATCACCACGCTTTTCCGCGCTCCGCAAAACACGGGATGCGCTGGTACGAGATCGATGTCAACTGGATACAGATCAGGGCGCTGGAGAAGCTTGGGCTGATAAGCGACGTTTACGCCTTTGATCTCAGCGAGCGAAAGAACGAGGCCGTGGCACTGAAGAACGCGGCCTGACGCAAGACATTTGTCCGCCAAGCAAAAGGCAAAGCCCGCGCAGGCTTTGCCTTTTTTTCATTCCTTCTTTACCGTGTCGGTTGGATGAGGCGCAGGAAAACTACAATCTTCTTCGTTGTTCTCGGAGTGCTTCTTATCGCGCTCGCGGTCGCGCTACAGGTCGGCTGGATACTCCTCAGTCTTCAGCAGATCGCATTGCTGATACTAGGGATCGCCTTATTCGCAATGCTGATCACAGGCCTGGTTCTCAACACCACGTTCCTGGTCCGGGAGATCCGAAAGAACGAGCAGCAGGACGCCTTTCTTAATGCCGTCACACACGAGTTGAAGACGCCGCTGGCCTCGATCCGTCTTTATCTGCAGACGTTGAAACGGAGGGACCTTCCGAAAGAGAAGCAGATGGAGTTCTACGACATCATGCTTGCGGACAGCGACCGGCTGCTCGGCACGGTCGAGCAGGTGCTGGCGGCAAGCAAGACGAAAGAAAGGGCGCGCCGCGCAGAGGTCTCACCGGTCGATCTGAAGGAGGTCGTGGCAGACTCCGCCGCGCAGATCAGAACGCGTTACAACCTGCCCGAAGAAACGATCAAGATCACGCAAGGTTCGGATGAACTTAAGATCCTGGCGGACCGGGAAGAGCTCCGTTCAGTGTTCCTCAACCTCCTGGACAACGCCGTCAAGTATTCGGGCGACGACCCGGACGTCTCAGTCAAATTCCGCCTACGTTCGACCGGGATGGCGGAGGTCCACGTAAAAGACCGCGGGCGCGGCATTCCCGCTTCCGAGCAAAAGAGAATCTTCAAGCGGTTTTACAGGGTTCACGGTTCGGGCGCTTCTGACCCGAAAGGAACTGGCCTGGGACTGTTTATCGTCCGGTCGATCATTGGGTCGTACGGCGGCAAGATCCTCATCAAGAGCAAGGGATTGCACAAAGGATCGACCTTCATAGTAAGTCTGCCGGTCTCGGAGTGAGGCCGGCAGTCATTTGAATCGATCTTCCGGGATCATCCCGCCGAACGGACAGTTCCGGTCCGCCTTACGGGCCGGAAGATCTTTGCGTAAGTGAACGAAGGCACGCAGAAGCCGGTCGCTACGTTGACCGACGCGAGTACCGCCATCAGGCCTCCCAGCGCATATCCGGCCGCCGGAAAACCGGCGTAGAATGCCAGGGCCGTCAGCGTCAGGATTACAGACGCCATCAGGCAACCGAACTTCCTCGGTTTTCCGTAAGAAGGTATCCTCGGGCCGCCCGTCAGATACCTGAGGCCGTAGTTGTAAACCACGTCAAACGGATGCCCCTTCAGGATCCCACCCAGAAGCGCAAAAGGAACCAGTGCCGCGATCACAACCGGTGAGGCCAGCCATAGTCCGACCGCCGTCCAAGTTAGGCAGACGAGCGGCGAGAATCTCAGCCATCCGTCGAGCTGGGCTATCTGGAAGTCATCTAGCCCAAGAAAACCCTGGGCCTCGATGTTCCTTCTTGTCCTCAACGAAATTACCTTTCCCATCGGGTTACTCCCTGCCGTCAGGCAAGTTTCACGCTTACCGGTACGGGATTGCTTACGCAGTCGTAGACCGGCGAACGCTGCTCGGCGACCTTCACAAGTTCTTCCAGCTGTTCTCTCGGAGCGTCGGACTTGATCTTGAATGTAACGGTTATTCCCTCATATCCGTTACGGACCGATTCGTCCATTCCGAGAAATCCGCGCAGGTCGATGTTCCCTTCGTAGGTCGATTCGACCTCGTCAAGCTCGATCCCGCGCGCGGCGGCGTGATACACGAGTCCGGTCGTAAGGCATCCGGCGAGGGCCGCGAACAGATATTCGACCGGGTTCGCTCCCTTGTCCTCACCGAGCAGGATCGGCGGCTCGTCCTTCTCGAACGTGAACGGCGTTTCGCGGCCGTGCGTCTCGCAGGCACCGTAGTACTCATCGACAGTCGTCCTGTTATTCGCGCCGTTCACCCACTTGTTCGAGGCGCGGAACTGGAATTTCGCGATGTCGTTCTGCTCCGTGATCGCGTCCATCGTTCCGAACAACTGGGTCACGTTCACGCCGTTAATTATCTTTTCTTCCTGCACTGATTGCTGTGTCATCGTTTTATCTCCTTTTAATGGTTTCTTACGAGTTATCGATTGCGGAAGCGAATTCCACCTCACTCTTAATGACGGAAACCTCTGTCAGAAGCGGACACAAAAAAGAGGCCGTCCAATTTTTGGACAGCCTCGACAGAATTCCCGGAGAACGGGTATCAGACCCGCGCTTCGAGGATTATGTTGAAGGGAGTTTCCGCAGTGCGCTTCAGCGATCCAAATCCGCCTTCCTTAACCACATCCCTCAGCCGCGCTTCGCCCGCCTGCGCACCGAGCGCGAGGCCGACTTCCTGCGAAAGCGAAGCAGGTGTGCAGATAAGGGTCGACGCCGAGTAATACACACGGCCGATCGGATTCAGATTTTCTGTCACGCTGTCGCCCGCAAACGGTTCGACTATCATCCACGAACCGCCTTCCGCGAGGCTTTCCTTCACTTGAGCCGCCGCGCCGACCGGATCGCCCATGTCGTGCAGGCAGTCGAAGAACGTAACGAGGTCGTATTCCGAGCCCGGGTATTCCTTCGATCGCGCAACCTCAAATGTGACGCGGTCAGAAACGCCGGCATCTTCGGCCTTCTGCCTTGCCTTCTCGATCGATCCCTCGTGGTAATCGAAACCGTAAATTTCAGAATTCGGGTACGCCTGGGCCATAAGGATCGTCGAAGCGCCGTGCCCACAGCCTACATCGGCGACCTTTGCGCCCGCTTTCAGCTTCTCTTCGATACCTTCGAGCGATGGGATCCAGTCATTCACAAGATGCGTCGCGTAGCCGGGCCTGAAGAATAATTCCGTACCGCAGAACAGGCCCTCGTCGTGCTCGTGCCATCCGAGACCCTCACCCGTCTTGAAACGCTCGGTGATCTTCGGCGTCGCCTTCAACGCTGACGTCGCGAGGATAAATGCTCCGGGAAGATATGCCGCGCTGTTCTCGTTGGTAAGCACGAACGCCTGTTCGTCGGTCATAAAGTACGAATCCGACTCCGCGTCATACTCTACATACCCGCCGGCTGCCTGAGTGTTAAGCCACTCGCGAACGTACCGTTCTTTCGTGTCTGTCCGCGAAGCGAGTTCGGCCGCGGTCACCGGCTCGTTGGGCCCGCCGAACGCCTTGTAGAGTCCCAGCTTCTCGCCGATAACCACCGTGCCGGCGGCCATCGTCGCCCCGAGATCTCCTACGAACCTTCCGAGCAGCTCGTGTAGTTTGTCCTGATCGATGTTCATTATCTTTCTCCTACAGTATTTCCGTTAAAAGGATCGAACGGCCCTGTTTGCCGTCCGTAACTCAGAAGACGGAAGATATTGCTTCAATGGGACAAGCAGAGTATCACGTTTCGTCCTTAGGTGACCGCTGCTCCTAAAAAATGCCGCAGCAGCACGAGTGTCGCCGCGGCATGGAAAGGAGAGGGTCTTACCGGCCTACTCCAGGGCGAGATTGAGGGTGCCGACAAGTGCCGGACTTGATTCAGGAGCCAGCCCAAGGCCTCCCACGGGAATGTCGCCGCCGATCGCGGCTATCACCCGCGGGTAGGTCATGCAAAGCGAATGAATGTGGTTGTCGCCTTTCTCGCCAAACACAACATACCATTCGAGCACGTCTGCATTCAGGGTCTGGATTGTCCACTTTCCCTTTCTTCCGAATGCCCGTTCGCCTTTCGCCGGATCGATCCTTCCGTCGACCGAGATCGAGCGTCCCTGCCGGCGGCGCAGATACTGCTGGTACTTGGTTATCAGGTGCATCGTCGCCGCGTCCATCGTTCCGTTCGGTTCCGGGAAGCGGTCGCCTTTGAAATAGGTCCGTCCCTCGAGGCCGTACTTCAGCATCGCCTGGACCACAAGGACATCGTCTTTATTGTTTACGCCGTTCCTACCGACCGAAGCCGAGACGTTGATCTCGGTCCAGTCGTGCCGTTTGTATATTTTCGCCATAATGATCGCTCCTTGGTAATGAATTCGCGCCGCTCGGGAACAGCGTCCCGCGGCGACACCATTGATGACGGGAGCGGATGGCGAAAGCGGACAAACGGGACGCCCCGCGGTCTGAGCGGAGCGGACCGACGTGTGGTAAACTTGCCCCGATTCAGGCATTTACGACTGTCGGAGTGCCAAAGGGAAGGCGCCTATGGAATCCGAACCGCAGGAAGAGATCACACAGCTTTTGATCGCATGGGGTAAGGGCGACCAGGAAGCGTTCGACCGCCTTATGCCTTTCGTTTACGGCGAGCTCAGAAGGCTCGCTCACGCCTATATGCGACGACAGCGGTCGGATCACACGCTTCAGACAACGGCGCTTGTAAATGAAGCGTATATGAGGCTTATCGATTCAAGCCAGGTCCGGTGGCAGGACCGGAATCACTTCTTCGCGATGTCGGCGAGGCTTATGCGTAGGATCCTCGTGGATTTCGCACGGGCGAAGAACGCCCGGAAACGCGGCGGCGGCGACCACAAGGTCACGTTCGACGAAGAGCTTCCCGTATCTGATTCCAAAGAGGCCGATCTCCTCGAGCTTGACGAGGCGCTCACGAGGCTCGCCGAACTGGACGAACGGCAAAGCAAGATCGTCGAGCTTAAATACTTCGGCGGGCTCACCGAAGAAGAGATCGCGGAATACCTTGATGTTTCTGCGAGGACGGTCCGCCGCGACTGGAGCGTGGCCCGCGCCTGGCTTTACAGGGAATTGCAGCGAGGCTGAATGAAGCGAATCCTGATAGTCGAAGACGAAAGGCACATCGCGGAAGGCCTCGTGTTCAACCTCGATGCCGAAGGTTACGAAGCGAAGATCGCAGCGGACGGGGAGTCTGCGCTCGAGATTATCGCATCGAACGGGAGTTTCGACGCAGTTGTCCTCGACGTGATGCTTCCCGGCATTGACGGCTTCGAGGTCGCGAAAAGGCTTAGGGCTGAAGGAAATTACGTGCCTATTCTCATGCTGACGGCCCGTGGCCGCCCGGAGGACGTCCTTCAGGGCTTCGAGGCCGGAACGGACGATTATCTTCCCAAGCCTTTCGACCTTCCGATTTTCCTGGCGAGGTTGACGAGCCTTCTACGGCGCTCTGAGTGGCAGGCGGATCCGAGGCCTGCGTCCGGCGTCGATGTATTGGAGGTGAACGGCAAGCGGATCGATTTCAAAAACCTCGAGCTGGAAGACGAAGGCAAAGTCGCACGTCTGACCCTGATGGAAGCGAAGCTTTTGAAGCATCTTGTGGAGAAGGCGGGGAACGCGGTTTCGAGGAAGGAGATCCTCGAGGAGGTCTGGGGCCTGCACGAGGACACCGACACGCGTGCGATCGACAATTTCATCGTGCGGCTTCGGAGACACATAGAAAACGACCCGGCGAGGCCTGAGATCCTTCAGACCGTTCGGGGCGTGGGGTATCGGTTTAGTAAGAAGTGAGGCGTCGATGTAGGGGCGGGACCTGTGCCCGCCCTCTTCGATGGATCGGCTTGGTTGATGTAGGCGCGGGACCTTTGCCTGCCCGCTTCGATGGATCGGCCCGGGCCGCAAGAAACGGAGAAGAAAAAACAGGATGGACAGGATAGGCAGGATTGCGAAGCCCGTCATCGGGCGAAGAATGGTACTTCCCAACGTCAAGATTCGACAGCCGTCACCTTGTTGATCCTGCCTATCCTGTTTTTCTAATGTCGTTTTCACTTCGCACTTTGGCTCAAAGCCAGGGCGGGCACAGGTCCCGCGCCTACAAAGACTCCTGACCCGCGCTTCACTAAACAACCCTCACGACCTTCACTTCCCTTCTCCAGTCCTCGTTCAACTCGAACCTCACGATCCCGATCGAATCCGAGACCGAGTCGATTAAAGCGTCCGTCTCACTCCCGAAACAGAGGGCCGGCGCCGCGAGATAGATCATCGCAGGCCGGTCGGCGATCTTTCGTTTTCCAAACAAACCCGCCGCGTCGAGAACTCCCTGTCTTCTCTGCAGCTCGATCTTCCGCCAGTAATCGACGGCCTGAAAGACCATTGAAGCGTCGTTCGTGACCTTCAGCTCGATTATCACGAGCCTTCCCTGTTCGGTGAGCGCGAGCAGATCGATCCGGTCCCTGGATGTCCGGAACTGGTTGTAGATCGGCGAAAGGATAAGGTTGCGGTCGAGCCTGCTCACGTCCCTGCGAAGAAGCGACTCGAGCCACGCTTCAGGCGCCGCCTGGTAGAAGAGGTGCTGTTTGTTCGGCGAGTCGAACCGGCGGTACTCGGCGAGCTTTTCGAGCAGCTCGGCGAGTTCGTCCTTCGAGTCATCGTCGAGTATCTGTTTCTCCCTTTCGACACCGAACCACGCCTTCTCGTCGTCGCCGAGCTCCCGGAAGCGCGCGAACGGGAGCCCTCGGTACCGCAGCGTGACTCCGTGTCTCGCGAAAAGATGGTCGATGTTCAGGGGATCGGTTTCAAGGATGGATCTGGCCAGTTCGGGCGGATCGCCGCCTCCGGCTGCGCGGAGCGGAGGCGCCTTGGGCTTCCATAGGTCGTCGAATTCGATCGGTTCCGCGATACCGATCGACGGCTGCCCGTCCGTGCTTGTCACCGAAAGGACGCCGATCCGTTTCCGGACCGGATCTGAAAGGCAGGCGTGAAGCCGTTTCAGAGCGGACAGCTTGCCCTTCCGCGCGACGACGAACACATCCCGCAGCCTTCTCTTCGCCGAAGCACCCGCCTTCGACTGCCAAAGTACGGCCGCGGTCATCAGCCGTTCGGGTGAGCATCCTCCTGAAACGTCGGCGATAACGCCGCATTCTCCAAACGCACCGCCGTCGAGGATTATCTTGGCGTGGCGCGAGTTCGGCCTGTTCATCGAGACGCGCCGCAGTTTCAACTTCGGGAATGCTTCCGCGACCGCCTCGCTTATCGCGTTCGCGGCGGCAAGTCTGGCCTCGCGGACTCCGGCACCAAGTTCCTCTGCGGCCGCTCTCGGGATCAGCTCCAGCGAACTGACGACCGATCCGAACCGCCGGCTGAGAAAGAGTTTCGCCGAACGGTCCTCCATCGAGACCTCTTCAAGCTTCCAGACTGAGTAGCCTTTGTTGTCGAGAAATCCGAAGGTCGTGACGGAGTTTCGCTCCAAAAGCTCCATCTCGTGCGAGCGGAGCCCGAATACACAGCCGTCCCGGTGTACGGCGATCCATTCTTCGTGAGCGTCGAGGAATTCCCTGAACAGGAGGTGAGGTCCGTCCATAAGGCAATTTGTTCCGTGTTTTTGGAATACGGCTCTAGCCGCTACGTAAACCGTTCGTCCGCTTAAGGTAACACCGCACGATGTCCTCGGCCCAGGAGTCGTAGCCCGAGCCGGAAGGGTGCACGCCGTCGCTGAAGAATTCGTCGCCGACCTTTTTCACCTCGTCGTAGTAATAAACGTCTTTCATTTCAGAGGCAAAACCGATGGAGTTGAAATGCTGTACTTTGGCAAGCTTCGCAAGCACATACTTAAGGGGATGGGGAAGTCCGATCGCGTCGCGGACCATAGGAACATTGGCCAGCACGATCCCTGCGCCGGGGCTCGATTCGCGCAGACGCCGGATCAGTTCCGACATGTCGTCGCGAAATCGTACCGGACTGTTGAGAGCGAAGACGTCGTTGCCCCCGAGAGCGATCAGGATCAGATCGAACGGATCGGCCGGAACTTCGGGGACGATCTCTTCCAGCGTCCGCTTGACGGTTATGCCGCTGACGCCCAGCGCATGCCAGTGCACGTTGGCGCCGGTCTCACGGCTCAGGTGAAAGGCGAATCGTCCGCCCAACGCGTCCTTCAGTTCGGTGACCCCGACGCCGGCGACGGTCGATTCTCCGATCGCGAGCAGCCTGACCGACCTTCCGTTCCCTTCGAAAACTCCCGTCGAGTCGCCTGCCGCGTCCGGAAGCCTTCCTACGCGGTACCGCGCGTACCGGCCCTGCAGATATAGGAATGGTGCGAACGGAAGCACGAAGAGTCCGCTCAGAAGGTACTTTTTCTGCAGTGCGTCGATGTCGGAATCCATTGTATCAGGTCGATCGTGAGGCCGGTTCAAGGGCCGGCAACGGTGTGTTAAAATCACCCTTCGCCGATGAGAACGCCTTTGAGATCGTTAACAGCCGCCGTGTGCATTTGCGCGCCGATCACGGCCGTTTCGTGCGGCCTTTGGGGCTCGCCGGCCGGCGTCGAAGGGGAGCCGGCGGTGACGCCAGAGTCGGTCTCGAACATTCCCTTTGTAACAAAAGAGCCCGACCGCTATCAAGCCGACATCACCGTGACCGCCTTTGAATCTGGCGAAGCGGTCATCGTCCGGAAGTACATTGTCGCAAAGCGCGGCACCCAGTTGTCGATAACTTTCGAACCCGGCTCGGAAAGGGAGCGGCGGATGGTCGAGCTCGCGGATGGGCGAACCATCATCTTTGTTCCCGGCACGGGGGAGTACACCGAGCAGAAGCGCGGTCCCGCAGGCAACGAGACGGCGCGCGAGCTTGTGAAAGGATGGCTGACGGTGACGCCCGGGACCAAATACGAGAAGCTTTCGACGGAAAACGGGACCTCTCGATACAAGGTCTCGCCGGAAGGCCTCGAGGGATCGGAAACGATCGTGATCTACGACGAGAACCGGAAGTTTCCCTTGGGAACCGAGATCTACTCGCTTCGGGACGGGAAAAGGGAACTTGCGTTCCGTTACGAGGTTTCGAACTTCCGCGACGAGCCGGATGGTGGTCTGTTTGAGTTGCCGGAATAACACCGGATCGAAGCCGTGATCCGGCTCACGTAAAGGATTGGCGAATTACCGATGAAAAAGGTCTTTTTCGGGATTCTTTCTGTCGTACTTCTGCTTTCGTGCGGCGAACCGCAGTCTCTTCCGATCGCGGATAAGCCGGCAGGTGACACCCTTCCGTCCGAGCCGAACCTGACTTTTGGCTCTCCACTTCCAAGGGAGTTTGAGGCTGAGGTTTCTCAGGTGCATTTTATCGATGGTCAGATCACTTTCAGCACCAAGTATCTGATCGCCCGGTCTGACAGCAATCTGCTGATCGTTTCCGACTATGGCAAGGAGGATGAACGCGCGATCCTGCGTCTGGCCGAAGGAAAGGCGTACCACGTCGAAAAGAGATCGAGAACTTACAAACCCGCGCCGGACGACCTGGAATCGATCGATGACGAATCAGTCGCATCGCTTATCGGGGTCATAATTTCGGTTTTCGATGCCGCGAAGGCGAAGATAGAGATGGTGTCGTTCGTTGACGGCATCGCCCAGTATTCGGTCGAGCTTCCGGGGCAGAAAGACGTCAAGCGGTTTCATTACTTCGACGAGGAGCTTCAAAGAACCATACGTCAGGAAACACGGGTCACGAACGACGTCGGGGAGCAGTTCACGAGAATCGACATTCTCAGATACGAGACGGAAACGTCCGGCAGCCGATTCAAGATTCCACACCACTACAGACAGGTGGACAAATAAGACCATTAAATGGAAGAACTCAGGAAATTCGCCAGGTACTTCCGGCCGTACCTGTCCAGCATCGTCTTCGGCGTGCTGTGCATTCTGTTCGGGATGATCTTCAATCTTCTTGTCCCGTACATCGTGGGGAAAGCGATCGACGAGCTCAGCAATGAGATCACCTGGAACAAAATATTCTACTACCCGCTCGCCATCGTCTGCGTAAGCGCCGTGGGCTCGGTATTCCTGTTTCTTCAAAGACGGCTTTTGATCAACACCTCGAGGCACATCGAGTACGACATGCGGCGCGATTTTTACGACGCACTCGTCCACCAGCCCCTCGAATACTTCAGCAACACGCGCGTCGGCGACCTTATGGCGCGGGCGACGAACGACCTCGGGGCGGTTCGACAGATCGTCGGCCCGATGATCCTCTATTCGTTCCAGGCGATATTCGCGCTTGCCGTCGTCCTGCCGATAATGTTCGGCATCTCGGTCAAGCTGACGCTTTTCCTACTGATCCCCCTGCCCTTCGTGTCGCTGACGGTCAAGTTCCTGGGCCAGCAAATACACGTAAGGTTCGAGAAGATACAGGAGTTCTTCTCCGGCATCACGGCGAGGGCACAGGAGAACCTGACCGGAGTGCGCGTGATCCGCGCCTACGCCCAGGAAGATTCGGAGATCGGCGAGTTCCAGAAACTCAACACGGAATACGCCGACAAGAACATCAACCTGGTGAAGTTCGCGGCGGCGATGCGGCCGCTGCTTTTCTTCTTCATAGGTTTGAGCTTCGTGATAATAGTCGCCGTCGGCGTGCCGATGGCCGTCCGCGGCGAAATCACCGCCGGCGAGTTCACCTCGTTCATCCTATATCTCCAGAGGATGATCTGGTACCTGATCGCCCTCGGCTACGTCGTGAACCTCTATCAGCGCGGGACCGCCAGCCTCAAGCGTTTCAATGCGGTCCTTGAGACCGAGCCGGCGATCAAGGACGCGCCGGACGTACGAGAACAGCCGAAGATCAAGGGAAAGATCGAGTTCCGCAACCTGAATTTCCGGTACGAGGACGAACCGACTTTGAAGGACATCGACCTCGTGATCGAGGCGGGGCAGACGGTCGCTCTCGTCGGAAAGACGGGCAGCGGGAAATCGACTCTGGCCAGCCTGATTCCGAGGATCCTGGAGGCGCCCGAAGGTACGGTCCTGATCGACGACATCCCGGTAAAGAAATTTCCGCTCGAACAGCTGCGCGGCGCGATCGGGTTCGTCCAGCAGGAAACCTTCCTTTTCAGCAACACTATCGAGGCGAACATCGCATTCGGCGTGAAAGAGCTCGGAATCGGCCACAAGAAGAACGGGCATTCGAGGCTTACGGTTGAGAAGGCGGCCGCCGTTGCGGGTCTGGCCGAGGACATAAAGGAGTTCCCGAACAAGTACAAACAGCTTGTAGGCGAACGAGGGATCACACTTTCGGGCGGACAGAAGCAGAGGACGGCGATCGCCCGCGCGGTGATGCGGGATCCGAGGATCCTCGTCCTCGACGATTCGCTTTCAGCAGTGGATACTCTTACAGAGGAGAACATTTTGCACGAACTGCGCGACATAAGGACCGGAAGGACGACCGTGATCGTCTCGCACAGGATCTCGACGATCAGGGACGCGGATCTGATCTGCGTGCTTCACGAAGGCGAGATCATCGAACGCGGGACACACGACGAGCTGCTCGCGCTCGAAAACGAATACGCCGATCTTTACCAAAGGCAATTGCTCGAAGAGGAGATCGAGGCGACCGAGTGAAGATGGAAAGCGAACAAAAAAACATTCCCGCAATGTATCAGCAACTGGTCGTGATATGGATCGCGTTGTTCAATTCCCAGATCCTGTTCTTCGTATTGATCTATTTTTCTTCAATTCCTTTTAAAATCCAACCGCGGGGTTCGTTTCTCGGCAATACGCCGGTCGCTACGATCGTTTTTGCGGTCATTTCGGTGGCCCTCGTCGGAGCCTCGTTCATTTTTAGGTCAATCTTCTATAAACGCTCAGTAAACGAACAGAAACCAGAGATGGTCAAGACCGGCCTGATCATCGCACTCGCGCTTTGCGAAGGAACCTCGTTATTAGGAGTCCTATCAGCGTTTATCTTCCGTTACGAGTATTCCTTCGCCTTCATCTCTTTGGCGATGGCCGGAATGGTCTTTCATTTCCCGTTGCGGTCCACGTTGATCAACGCCACCGCCGCACGGAGAATCAGGACTGAGAGAACAGGACTGAGGACTGAGTGTCGGTAGCCCGACCGTTAGCGAGGGCGTAGTCTCCGAAGTAGGAGAAAGAGCCGAGTACTGAGCGACAGAACACTATGGAAAACAAGCCGAACATAGAACTGATCCACAAGAACATGGCGATGATCTGGCTGGCGCTGATGTCATCGCAGGTCATCTTCATAGTCGCGGCCTTCGTCGCTAAGCCGGAGCTGATGCGATTCGATATGGCAAAACCGGTCCTCGGCGACAATCCGCCCATCGTTATGGCGATGGCGCTTGCGGGACTTATGGCGATCGGCGCTTCGTTCTTCCTTGGCTCCACTTTCTATAAGCGGGCGGTCGATGAGCAGCAGCCGGCGCACGTACAAACCGGGATGCTGATTGCGTGCGCAATGTGCGAGGCGGCCTCCGCCTTTGGACTCGTGCTCGGCTTCGCCTTCACCTACCAGTATTTCGTCGCCTTCATCGCCGCAGGGATGGCGGGAATGGCATTTCATTTCCCTTCGCGGGCGAGATTGATGGACGCCAGCTACGGGAAAAAGCTTTGAACTGATGATCAGACGTTTTATACACAAACGCGAGCGTCGTCTCGCGATGCTGAACGACAACCGGGTCGTGAGGCCTTTCGAGTGGGGGACGGAGTTTATCGAGGGCTCCCTGAACGGGACCGATCCGCTTGAATTCTTCCGAAGGCATTCGAAAAAGTCAGTTGAGTCGAGCGACGAGTATTTCTCTCTTGGTTCGGGACCTGAATATTCCGAGGTGACGCCCGATCCTCAGGGAATTGAAGGAAGTAAATACATTTCGTGGCAAAGCACGATCGAAACTCCCTCCGAAGCGAACAACATCGCGCACGCGAGGCTTTTCGCGGTCGAAGGCGACAAGCGCGCGGCGGCGGTCGTCCTGCCGCACTGGAACGCGAGGGAAGGAAGCTACCTAAACCTTTGCACCAACCTTCAGCGGTTCGGCGTCTCCGCGCTTCGCCTGACGCTTCCCTATCACGAAGAGCGGATGCCTCCCGAGCTCGAGCGCGCCGACCATCTCGTCTCGCCGAACATTGGCCGCACGATCCAGTCCGTCCGGCAATCGGTCCTCGACTCGCTCGCGGCGGTCAGATGGCTGTACCTGAACGGATACGAAAACGTCGGTATCGTCGGAACAAGCATAGGGTCGTGCGTGGCGTTCCTCGCGTTCGTCCACGACGAAACCATCAAATCGGCTGTGTTCAATCACGTGTCGGGTTACGTTTCCGACGTGGTCTGGAGAGGCCTTTCAACTTATCACGTAAAGGAAGGGCTCGAGACCGGCATTTCGCTTGAGGACCTCCGTGAGTGCTGGAAGCCGATCTCCCCGTTTGCGTATCTGGACAAGCTCGCGGCTCTTCCGCCAAGGCCCCAGCGTTACATCTACACGCTTTACGACCTCTCGTTTCCTGTGGACCTGTCCCGCGACACAATGCGGGAGTTGAATGAGCGCGGCATCGAGCACGACGAGACGGTGATCCCTTGCGGACACTACACGCTGGGCGAGAAACCCTGGGTCTATCTCGACGGGTACAAGATCATCTCGTTCCTGAGGAAGTCGTTGCGATAGCAGGGGCAGGGCTTGTCCCTGGCCTGGGCCGGGCATCAGCCGTGTCAGTAGCCCGACCATCAGGGAGGGCGTAGATCGGCAGGTTGGATCCACGAACTACCAAAACCCAACCTTCATACAGTACTAGTGTGAAGAATCTCATTCTTGCCGATTCTTGACGCGGAACACTATCGTTGTCCGTACCCGCACTGGACAGCCTCCTATCAGATTCGGCTTCCACCTGAACTTCATCGCCGCCAATTCGGCTGAATCATACAGAGCAGAATTCCCGCTCACCACCTGCGCAGAGATCACCTTTCCCTCTTCGTCCACCAAAACGCTTACGTGAATCTCGCCTGTGAAATTTGCAGATTTCGCGGTTTCTGAGATCTCCATTTCAGCAACCTCGATCGGCTTCGTACCCGGCGGGTAATGACCGACAGTAGAACCTCTCTTGCAGCCACCTTTTCCAGTATTTTCTGGAGAATTAAAGAAGACGACTTTGAGGTTGTGTTTCAAGAGTCCTTCGAACCTTACATCCCCGCTCACTGAATAAGTTCCGATCATTGCTGCCCTTTCAGCGTACGGCCGCAATAGGGGCAAACCTGATACTGCTCTTGCGCGAACAGGCCTGTGAGAATTCGGGTCGAGAACCACCTCGATTTCTACCTTCCCAAGGCAATTACATTCTGCCGGGACCTCTGGAGAAGGAATCTTGATCTCAAGCGACTGAACCGGGACGCTTGCACCGAGCCTGGCGCATCGCGCGGATAGTGGATAGTTGTATCGAATAATGCCTTCATTAAGGAAGACATGCGCTGACCTGCGGAATCTGGCGCGCTTCGCCGCTTCAACAGATGATCCGATCAAGAGAGGGTCCCCGATAATCGGATCGGCAGTTGCTACGTTGCCGTGCTTGTCCAGAGTCACCCTAATGTCAACAGGTCCTTCAGCACAGACTTCCTCGGCCTTTGCGCCGATCTCGGGAGCGGGAAGCATGACGGCAAGTCCGTTTATGATCCCCAACGGTTTACTCTCCAAAGGCTTGAGGCCGTTCTTACCGATCACAAGATATTTGATAATTTTCTTGCTCCGCGTTGTATCGGAATTAGGAACCGCCGATCTGAATTTGGCATTTCGGGCTGCAATCTCAAACCTCTTGCGAAAGAAATTGTGACCAGAGATCGCATTTGCTGACACCACTCTTCCTTCCTCGTCAATAGACACCTCCACAAAAACAAATCCCGTCCATACGTCCACTCCTGCACCGACATAGCCGTAGTCGGGGGCCGGAAGTCTCTCAGCAAGCCCCTCACACCCTATGCAGTCGTAAACGATTACTGAGTAAGGCCTTGGCTCGATCCCTCCGAGATCTATCTGGGCAGTGCAATCGTGAACTATAAGAAACAACGAGATTCCGAGGACAATAGCAAAGCTCTTTTTCATTTCTGTAGATGACGTTCAACCGCATGGTTGAGTTCCTGACGCTTCACGTTTGTAGGTGGGGCTTCGGTTTGTTTGTCGATTCAATAGCGCCTATGAATATCAAAATTCTAGCAGGAAGAATTCTAACAGGAAGAATACGCCCTCCCTGATGGTCAGGCTATTGACACCGCTTACTGCTCACCGCTCGCCGCTCACCGCTCGCCGCTCGCCAGTTACCCCTCACCGCGTACCGCTCACTGTTTACTGCTCACCGCTTACTGCGCACTGCTCACAGCTCACCGCTTACCGCTAACCGCTTTCAATGATAAGATTTGCCCGTTGCAGATGACCTCAATCGCTCCAAAATTCCAGCCCACGATCGAAGAAGCCGCAGCGAGGCTCATCTCGCGCGCCAAGGACGCTCGCGGCCTGAAAGCCGCTGACATCGTGCAGCGCATCGCCGACGGCGTCGAAAAATACCTCCTGCGCGACGAGCCCGGTGCGGGACATCCGGAGATCATCGAGTTCATCGATTCCCTGCACGCCGACGACCTGTGCCTGATCATCGCCTGCGAGCGCGGGGACGAGACCGCGTGGGGCGATCTTGTCCTGAACTTCGATTCGACAGTTAAATCCGCCGCCTGGAACTTCTGCAAGAACCGCGAGGACGCGGAAGACCTCGCCGGATCGATCTGGGCCGAGCTCCACGGTCTTAGGCTCGACACAGAGGGGAAGACGAAGGGAAAACTTTCGTATTATTCAGGGAAAGGGAGCCTCGGCGGCTGGCTTCGTGCGGTAACTAACCAACTTGCGATCGACGAGTACCGTAAAATGAAGAGGGTCGTGCAGGTCGAAGAGGACCGCGTTTTCGAGAATCTGGCGAAAGAATCCTCGGAAAGGACCGACTTCAAGGCCGTCGTTTCGACCTCCGACACGCCGGAGGAGATCTTCGGCGAGTCGGAAGCGCAGGAAGACATAATGGAAGCCCTTATGCGGGCGGTCGAGGACTTGGACGACGAAGAGAAGCTCGTGATGAAACTTTATTACTACGACGGGCTTATACTAAAAGAGATCGCCGACATGTTCGGGTATCACGAGGCGACCGCGAGCCGCAAGATCACGAGGGTCCAGACCAAGATCAGGAAGGAGGTCGAAAAGGCGCTCGCAGACAAGCACGGCTGGAGCGAGAACGAGGTGAAACGGCACCTTTCGGACTCGGCGGAAAAGCTCGGGATAAGCATCGAGAAGATGTTTGTTTTGCTAATTACAGTCGGCGTTCTGCAAGACATCGCGGCGGGAGCCGTTCACAGCCTGCATTTTTAACAGACAGGAATTACCAACCGTTAGATGATCAAGGACCACGACATCGAGATAGACAGCCTCCTTCGCAGACTCGCGAAGTCGGACACGAGCGCCGAAACGGCCGGCGGCGGACATATTGACGCGGACGAAATCGCAGTGTTCGCTGAGAGCGCGCTTCCCGAGAAGGCGAACGCGCGCGTCATATCGCACCTCGCGGACTGCACCAGGTGCAGGACGATCCTCTCAAATGTCGTCATATTGAATCGCGGCGAAGAGACTCCCGAGCCGGAAACGGCGGCGGGAGCGGCGATCAGTTTTGAGATCCCCTGGTACCGGAAGCTGTTCTCGGTCCGTGGCCTCGCGGCAGTGATGGGCGTCTTCGTGATCCTGATGGCGGGATTCTTCGCGGTTTCGCTGTTCCGAAATCTGGACCCTGCCGCGGATTCAGTCGCTATGGATACGGCGAATGCGAACTCATCTGCTCCTGAGGAACAGGCGCCTGAAGTTTCCGCCAACCGTGTCGAAGAGAGAATTGCGAACGGCAATACCTCGACCGCTGATGAGAACCTCGCTACCGCAGAAACTGAAAGTGATCTGCGGCCCGGCGCCACGCCTCGCGACGAAGCCGGTCCGGAAAGGGACAAAAGGCTGGCCGATTTGAATGTCGGTGAAAATCGTGCCGCCGCGGATGATGAAGACCTGGCCCGGCCAACGACAGCGGGAAACCGTGTGGCTCGCGCGAATGAGCCTAAGGCACCTCCGCCCCCAGTGGCGGTGACGCGTCAGGCACCGACTGTCACACAGGCCGCAGAAGAAGCAAAGCCGTCCGATACCGCTGCCGAACGGGCGGCGAGAAAGGACAAGGCCGAGCTTGGAACGCTGATGGAGAAGAAGGAAGCTGGTTCGAAACGTCAGCTCGGCGGCAAGAGTTTCGAAAAGAGAGACGGCGTCTGGTACGACTCGGCCTACAAGGGACAAAGCACGACGAATGTCCGGAGATCGACTACTCAATACAGGGCTCTCGACAGCGGCCTGCGGCAGATCACGGACAAGCTTTCGGGTACTGTCGTCGTAGTCTGGAAGTCGAAAGCGTACAGGATCGACTAGTTCCGAGTTCCAAGTTCCAGGTTTCAAATGCACCGGCTTCGGCCGGTTTTTTTGTTTGTAGCCTTCATTCGACGCCTACGGCGCCAGGGCGTTTTTCCCTCGTCTTGCTATTAACACGTAGAGAGTGTCGCCTGTTCTTCGCTGGCTCTTAACATTGAGCGCCTATGGCGCGCGACCCCGGGTCACAGCGCTCCGCTGATTCAGGGCGGGCTCTTCGTCATGCCGTTTTCGGGCGCCGTAGGCGCTTCATGTTAATAGCTATTCGATCCACCAAAGACATTTCGCGTCAAAGGCGCGGCATGTCATGCTTCGTCAGAACAGCGTTCTAATCGAATTCGAATAGGTACTTTTCGTCGTACCTGATCTCGTACTTGTCCAACAACGCGAGATACTCATCCTTGAAGCTGTCAACTTTGTGGTGCTCTTCCTGCTTAAGTACGTACCGAACAACTGTGTCGATGTGGGAATGAGAGTACGAGAAAGCACCGAATCCTCGTTGCCACATGAATTTGCCGCGGACAAGATTCTTGTCGTTGATAAATCGGGTGGAACTCGATTTGATATCTCTTACGAGATCGGAAAGCGCAATATCCGGCTGGAAACCGACAAGGATATGAACGTGGTCTTCGACACCGCGTATGGCCATCAGCTTCTGGCCTTTGTTCTTGACTATTCCGGTGACGTACTTGAAGAGCTCTTCCCTGAATTCCGCTTTGAGACTGTGAGATCGTCCCATTACTGCGAAGACGACCATTGCGTATAGACGTGAGTAAGTGTTTGCCATAGTGAGGTTAGGCTCCTTGTTTTTCGATTTGTCTCAATTCCGCTACGCGAGGTTGGGAGCGTGAACAGAATCGGCGTCGAAGTATAACAATCGACCGGCGGTTATCGCAAAACATTTGACGCCGACGGCGCCAGGGCATTTTTTCTCTCGTCTTGCTATTAACATTTTGCGCCTATGGCGCCGCCTTCGTTCCGGCGCACCCCGGAGTTCTCGTGAAGATGCCGAGTCGGCCAATGACGGCGCCATAGGCGCCAGATGTTAATAGCTTCAGGGGATAAAAAGAACGGAAAGCGCCGTAGGTGCGACATGTTCAAGTCGTCATATCGTTCGCGAATCGGGTTGCGCCGTTTGCAATGGATACTTTCTTTGTGAAAGGCGTTCTTCGCTGCTAAACCGCCCCTTCTTTTTCTCCTGTTCTCCCGAATCGTCTATAATCTCGGAAATCTCTTTCCGACGATATTTCGATCCCGAGGAATCAAGCTATGCGCTCTGCTCTGTTCGCGTCCTGTGTCCTTCTTTTCGTATCGACCGTCTCGTTCACTCAGTCCACTCCGCCAGTGAAACGGACCGATCTAATAAACGGCCTGCTAAACGACGTCTCGGCAAAGAAGATCGAGGAATACGACCGAAAGCTCGTCTCGTTCGGTACCCGAAACACGAACTCGGCTCAGGACGATCCGAACCGAGGCATAGGAGCCGCGCGTGACTGGATCGTCGAGGAGTTCAAGCGGATCTCGGAAGCCTGCGGGGGATGCCTCGAGGTCCGACTTCAGACGTATCTCCAGGAGCCGCGCAGCCGCGTTCCGAAAGCGATCAACATCACGAACGTCATCGCGACACTGAAGGGCACGTCCGATCCGGACCGGATCTACGTCGTTTCGGGACATTACGACTCGATGTGCTCCGATGCGGGCGACGGCGAATGCGACGCTCCGGGGGCGAACGACGACGCGTCGGGCACTTCCGCCGTTATAGAGATGGCTCGCGTGATGTCGAAGAAGCGTTATGACGCGACGATCATCTTTATGGCCGTCGCGGGAGAGGAGCAGGGGCTTCTCGGCGCGACCCATTTCGCCGAAGAAGCGAAGAAGGCGGGGATGAACATCGAGGCGATGTTCACGAACGACATCATCGGCGGGGTCAAGACCTTCAAGGACAGGCCCGACCGCAACACCGTCCGGGTTTTCGCCGAAGGCGTCCCGTCGAACGAGACCGAACAGCAGGCTGGGCTGAGGCGGAGCGTCGGAGGAGAAAACGATTCGGCGGCGAGGCAGCTCGGGCGGTTCGTAAAGGAGACCGCCGATCTTTATTCGCCGGATTTCAAGGTCTCGCTGATCTATCGCCGCGACAGATACGGACGCGGCGGAGACCACATCCCTTTCCTCGAGCGCGGGTACCCGGCCGTCAGGTTCACGGAGCCGCACGAGGATTACACGCATCAGCACCAGAACGTTCGGACCGAGGATGGTGTGTTCTACGGCGATACGCCCGAATACATCGACTTCGGCTACATCGCGAACGTGACGAAGGTGAACATCGCCGCTCTCGCCTCGATGGCGCTCGCCCCGCCTATCCCGAAAGACGCCGGAATCGTAACGGGCAGGCTGACGAACAACACGGACCTGAAATGGGCGGCGAGCGCGGCAGAGGACATCTCCGGATATGAGGTCGTCTGGCGCGAGACGACGGCTCCGTTCTGGACGAATTCGAAATTCGTCGGAAACGTAACAAGCTTCACGATGGAGTATATGTCGAAGGACAATTGGTTCTTCGGCATACGCGCCGTAGACAAGGACGGATACAGGAGTCCGGTGGCGTTTCCTCGGCCGACGAGGTGAGTCTATCGGGTCTGTCGAGTCTATCGAGTCTGTTGAGTCTGTCGGGTCTGTCGAGTCTATCGAGTCAGTCGCTGCTGACTGGAGCGCGGGCAGCCTGCCCGCATTGAGCGAAGCGAACCGCGAGAATGGGCCGTGAGTCCGCCGGCTCAATCGAGTCTATCGGTTCTGTCGAGTCAATCGAGTCCATCGCGTCTGTCGGGTCTGTCGAGTCGTTCGGTTCTGACTGGAGCGCGGGCAGCCTGCACGCATTGAGCGAAGCGAAGAGAGACCACTCGATTCTGCGATCGTGCTCCTGCCGCTGAATTCCACCCCGTGCGGGGTTCCGGAATGAAATGAAATACCGATTATCCCTAAAGCTTCTGAGCGTCCTTTCTTTTCTGGCGTTTACAGCCTCCGCCCAGATCACGAGCGATTCTGAATGGGCGATGACCCGACCTTTCGAGCCGTTCCGCATCGTCGCCAACGTCTATTACGTGGGCACCAACGACGTCGCCTCGTACCTTATCACCTCCGACGAAGGCCACATCCTGATCGACAGCGGTTTCGAGGAGACCGTGCCTCTGATCGAAGCAAGTGTGAAGAAGCTCGGATTCGACCTCAAGGACGTCAAGATCCTGCTAAACAACCACGAACACTACGACCACTGCGGCGGCCTGAAAACGCTGAAGGAGAAAACGGGCGCGAAACTCTTTGCGGTAAAAGAACAGGCGGAGGTCCAAGCCAAGGGAGGAGCGAACGACTTCCGTTTCGGAGGCAAAGAGATCTTCAGGCCCGTTACTGCGGACAGGATCATAAAGGACGGTGAGACAATATCGTTAGGCGGCAATGAACTCACCACGATCCGAACGCCCGGCCATACGAAGGGCGCGACAACCTGGACGATGAAAGTGAACGGTGGCGACCGCAGCCTGCTTGTGATCTTCGTCTCGAGCCTCTCAAATCTTGACTACGACCTTGTCGCCAACGAGAAATATCCTGAGATCGGTGCGGATTTCGAATCGACATTCGAGAAACTTCTGGAAATGACGCCGGATGTCTTTCTTGGCTCCCACGCGGGCTTTTTCCGTATGGAGAAGAAGTTCGAGGCGATGAGGTTCGGAGCGAAGGCTAACCCGTTCGTCGATCCGGAAGGATATTTAAAGTTCGTCGAACGAATGCGGGAGGACTTCCGGAAGAAGGTTGAAGAGCAGAGATCGAGAAAGGCAGCACATTAAAGGGGAATTGGAATATGTGGAATGATTTCAAGGAGTTCCTGAAACGGGGAAACGTTCTGGACCTGGCGATCGCGGTGGTGATCGGAGCGGCGTTCGGAAAGATCGTGACGACGCTGGTCGAAGGCGTGATAATGCCGCCGATCGGATTCCTGACCGGCGGGCTCGATTTCAGCGCTATGTTCTACGACCTGAGCGGAAAGTACAACGGCGTTACCGATCCGGCATTGATCGACGAGGCGATCAAAGGCGGCGCGCCTTTGATAATGTGGGGTCAGCTCGTCACCAACATCATCCAGTTCCTGATCGTCGCGCTCGTGATCATTGTCATCGCGAGATACGCGATCAGGTTCTTCAAAGGGCTCGAAGCGGAAGCCGGACCGACCGCCGAGGTCGAGTTGCTGACTGAGATCCGGGACGTGCTGAAGCAGAGGGATTAACCGCAGAGGCGCGGAGGCGCAAAGGAAACTGGGGGCGTTCAAGCACGGAGCCCTGTTGTCACTTTGCGCCTTTGCGCCTCGGCGGTTAGTTTCCGGCCTAGGGTGATATATACGTCACCGTGTCAAGCTCGGCGAGGTCGGCGATCCTCACTACCTCGATCCGGCCCGAGACGATTTTCCCTTTTACGGAGTCGACCGAGAGACCGGCGCGCTTCAGCTTCTCGATCGCCGGTGCCGACGCCTTCTTCAGCGTGACACGGATGCCCGCGATCCCGTCCGAAACGAAACGCGATTCGAATTCAGACACATCCTTCGAGCCGGTTTCTCTCGCTCGCACGACCTCGTAGATCCAGAAGTGAAGCTTCTTCTTCAGTTCCTGATTCCGAATGACCTCGGGCGGAATGACCGCTTTGAGCTTCTCGACCGTGATTACGACCTCGTCATCGCGTTTGAAGACGTACGAAATGACGCCTTCGAGCTTCAGTTTCGTCCCGTCGAACGCGGCCGGCGTGAACTTCGACTCAAACGCCGCCTTTTCGGCAAATTCGCAGTACGAGTCGTCGGCTTCGTTCGCTGCCCCCTTGCTGACGCGCGGGGTTCCGCCTCTTGTCGCCTTCGCGAAATAGACGCGCCCCTCTTCGTCCACAAGGATCTCGACCGTCACCTTCTTGCCGTTCTTCCCGGGCTTCGCGCCTTTGGGAAACTCCGGCTTGGCGATGCTCTCTCCTGCGACCGCGATAGGACCGGCCGCTCCCGAACGGAAGTTGGCAACTTCCTGTCCGTCGATCAGGAACACGTTCTCCGATCCTCTCGCACCGTCGATCTGGAATCCGCCGGACGAAGGCGCCCCGACAACCCCGGGCTGCAGGCTCAATAGCGAACCAAAACGCGTGCCAACCGGGAGTTCCTCTATGGTTTGAGCCGTGATGTTCGTGTCAATCCTTGCCGAAGCAGTATCAACCGCGGCATTTGTCGAAGTAACATCCACTGTGACCGTGATCGAAGCAACGGACTGATTCACATTCGGGGCGGCCCTGCCCGAACCGCTCCCCGAGCCGGTGCGGGAACCTTCGCCGGTTCCAAAGCCGGAGCCCGTACCAGTGCCCCTTCCTGTTCCAATTCCTCCCCCGGAACCTGATCTAGAAGCCGGAGTTGCCAGTATTGCACCTGCCAGTTTCGGAGGCTGAATCCTCTCTCGCTTGATGTCGCCCTCCGAAGACAAAACCTCCGGAAGCGACGGATCCCCAAAACTTCCGTCCGCTTTCTCCACCGGAACATCGACCTTCTCAGGATTCCCCTCCGGATTCCTGACCGTCTCCTCGACCGCTACGAACGACGTGTACTGCGTCACGATCCCGAACTCAAGCCCGATCTTCGTGATCAGCTCTCCGAGGTCCTTCTCGGCGGTCCGGTTCTGGACGTCTTCGTAATCCTCGCTCGTCAGCAGATCGACCATCTGCCTCGCCCAGAGCGTTCCGAGCACGTCGTGCGCTTCTTCGCGCTCGGGAAGATCGACCTTGATCTCGCGCTGATACTCCTGGCCCCCCACTTTTCCCCGGATGATCACCGATCCGGATGCCGCGGATTCGTATCTGCCGTTGATGATCAAAGGCCTCGCCGCAAACAGGTCCCTGTACCTGGTCGGATGGAGGTCCTTGACGGGCAAGCCGTTCCATTCGATCGAGATGTCGGTGAGAAGCGGAGCGCGGACCCGCTCGTGGAATCTGCGCGCGGCGAGCGAACCGTCGTCGTCAAGCGTGACAAACGTCGCTTCGCCGCCCCCTTCTTCGGCGATCTTCTCCAGCAGGAAGCGATTGACGCCGTTGCCGATGCCGAAAGAGAACACACGCGCGTTCGGGTGCTTCTTTACTTCGTCGATGATCTGCGAATCGTTGCCGACGTAGCCGTCGGTCATAAAGCAGACGATCCTTATGTGCTCCTGCGAATCGGAGGGTGCGAGCGCAGTCTGTATCGCCTTCATCATCTCGGTCCCGCCGCCTCCGCTGCGGGATTCCAGGAAAGCAAGCGCGGCATCGAGATTCGCCGCGGTTGCCGGCACGGGCTTGTCGAACAGCACGTGCGTGTCTCCGGCGAAGGTGATCAGATTGAACGTGTCTCGCGGATAAAGGCCCCTGAGCGACATCTTCATCGCCTCTTTCGCTTTTTCGATCGGAAAGCCGCTCATTGAGCCGGACGTGTCGAGCACGAAGACGATCTCTTTCGGGGCGACGTCCTCGAACCGGCCCAGGTCGGGAGGCTGAAGTATGAGCGTAAAGAATCCCCCGAGAGCGCTTCGGTGGGTCAGGATCGCGTCCTCTATCTTCCCGCCGGCCACCTCGTACCGAAGGATGAAGTCTTTGTTAGGGATCGTGCTGCGGTTCTTCAGGCTGACCTTTGCAATGCCGGGGCCGAAATTTTGGGATTCGATCTCGTGAAGCGTGGACTCGATCTTCCGGATCGGTACGCCGGCGTCGATCGATACGTTGACCGAGACATCGTGACCGGACCGCGAAGGCGCGGTCGGCGGCGAGATCTTCGAAGCGTCTCCCTCTGCATCGCCCGAGGGAATATACCGCTCTCCCACGACCATCGGGAAGACGAATTCGTAGGCCCCGTCCTCGTACTTCAGCGTCTCGACATAGCTGATCTCGACGACGATCGTTTCGCCGTTAAGGATGTTGGCGACCGATTGGCTGAATATGTTCGGTCTTTCCTGGTCGAGAAGCGCGGCCGTCTTTCCGCTCGACTTCGCGGCCTCGTAGATCTTTCTTGCCTCTTCCCGCGTCCGTATCTTTCCTGTGATGACCCGCGAGCCGATCGTCATCGTCATTCGATCGACGGCTCCTTTCTCCGAAAGCGGGAAGGTGTAGACCGCCTCGATCGGGCGGCCGAAGGTGTTCTCGAATTCCTGCCTTACGCTGACGCGCGCAAGGAACCCGCTGATCTCGGTGTTTACCTCGGTGTGCCTCAAAGGGCAGGTACCCAGGCCTCCCTGCTCAGCGAAGGCCGTTAGCTTTCCCTGCGTGACCGGTGTCCCTTGCGCGAAAGTACCGGCCGAAAGGCACACGAATACCCCGAACAACAAAAGTGCTCTCTTCATATCTAGTTCTCCTCCAAAGACTTGCAGGGATTGTTTGGGAAGATGTGCCGCCTGCACCGCCTATGGTGCGTCAAGTGGGGGATTGGTTTCTTGGGGGAAGGGAGTTTGGTGAGTTTGCCGAGTTTTGCGAGTTTGGCGAGGTGAAATAGTGCGACGAAGAAAGCGCCCCCGTTTAGAGCAGCCCTTTAGGCTGCAGAATGAGGGCGGCAGGTCCCCGCTTCGGGTCCTCCGGTGTCAAACGGAAGAAATGGGCGGGCACAGGTCCCGCCCCTACATTTCCTCCTGACTCCTGTCTCCTGACTTCTGACTTCACTCCCTGAAGTCCCACACCTTCTCTGCGGTAACGCAGTGGTCGAGACGTATGTCGTGGTCATCGATCGTTTCGATCTCTTCGATCGGATCGAAGAACGAGACGCCGATCTTCAGACAGTCCGCGCGGCATATGCTCAGGAACTTGTCGTAATATCCGCCGCCGTAGCCTACCCTGTGTCCACTCTCGTCGAAGCATATGAGCGGCACGATCACGGCATCGACCGCCTGCTCGGAAATCACCCTCGTATAAAGCGGTTCGAAGATTCCCCAGAAGTTCGGGATCAGGCGCGACATAGGATCGTACACCGCGCATTCCATTATCTTTTCCTTTCGGTTAATTCGCGGGACAACGATGGTTATGTGGGGATACGAGCGCCAGATGCGGTCGATGATGATCGAGGTCTCGACCTCGCTGCGGTCTTTGAGAGTCAGGAAGGTGTGGATGCATCGCACATCCGACAAGTCGAACGAAGAGAACAGGTTGGCCGCGACTCGCGTGCTCAGTTCCACGATCCCGGACCTGGAGAGAGTGTCGCGTTTCGCAAGGAATTGCCGACGAAGGTCTGTCTTGTTCATTTGAGATCTCTATTCCTCCTTCCCTCGCTCGATCCATCCGCCGCCGACTACTTCTTCTCCTTCGTAAAACACCGTAGCCTGGCCGGGCGTGACAGCAGGCTGCGGTTGGTCAAAGGTGATCCGGGCGCGGTTACCTTCCAGCGCTTCGATCGCGGCCCGGACCGGCTTGTGGCGATACCTTACCTTTACGTGAGCGCGGACCGGATGGTTCGGCTCGTCGAACGCAACCCAGTTCACCCCGCGCGCCGTGAACGATCCGGCAAGCAGTTCCTCTTTCTCGCCGACCACGATCCTGTTGCGAAGGCGATCGATCTTCACCACGTACAAAGGCTTCTCGTGCGCGATGCCGAGACCGCGCCTTTGGCCGACCGTGTAGCGGTGAATGCCGGAATGCTCCGACAGTTTCTCGCCGCGTGTGTTTACGATATCGCCCTCAGACGGGATCTCTGACGAACGGCCCGCGTGATCGAGGTACCGGTCGATGAACTCCGAGTATTTGCCGTCGGGAACGAAACAGATCTCCTGTGATTCGGCCTTATCCGCCGTGTAGAGATTCGCCTCGCGGGCGATGTCGCGGACCTCGCTCTTCATCATCTCTCCGAGCGGGAAATAGGCTCGCGACATCTGGTCCTGGGTGAGTTCCCAAAGGAAGTAACTCTGGTCCTTCCAGTGGTTCCTGCCGCGGAACAGGCGGTAGCGGTCCGCTTCCTCGTCATACTCAACACGTGCATAATGCCCGGTCGCGACCTTGTCGCAGCCCAGGCTCAACGCGAGCTTGTCGAGCGAGGCGAACTTCAACCGCGAATTGCAGGCGACGCACGGGATCGGCGTCTCGCCGGAAAGATAGCTGTCGATGAACGGATGGACGACCGATTCCTCGAACTCCTTCTCGAGGTTTAGCACGTAGAATGGGAACCCCAGCGATTCGGCCACCCGCCGGGCGTCATAAACGTCATCGAGCGAGCAGCAGCGCGAGGGCAGAGGATCGCCGTTCTCGTCGACGTTCACGCTGCGCCTCTGATTCCAGAGCTGCATAGTGAATCCGACAATTTCGTGCCCCTGCTCTTTGAGCAGTGCCGCGGCCGAGGATGAATCCACGCCGCCGCTCATCGCTACCGCTATCTTCATATCGTTTCGCCGGAATTCCGGTGTCTGTCAAAACAATTAGGATATAACTCCGTCTGGCGGGATTCAACTTATCCGTCCCGGTTCACGTCAGCGGAGGGGCTTGAAAGCGAGCTTCATGAATCGCCTGACCGGAGAGCCTTTAAGCTTTCTAGCCCAGGTCGTTTCAGCGCGAAGATCGCCCGCCGAGCCGGTCTCGAATGAAACAAGGCGAAATCCCGATGCGGCGTACGACGGGACGAGTGAGGATCCGGTACTCGAACGCGTCGGAGGTTCGACCCCCAACCGCTCGAGCTCGCTGCGGTCCCGCTCGGGATCGATGCCGGTAATGATGGTGAGCGTGCCTTCGGGCTTTAAGATCTGGCGCATTCGGGCAAGGAACTCCGGATCGGCACTAAGAACGGCTCCGAGCAGGCTGCCCCAGGGGAAGTTGATCCTTATCTCATCCGCCGTGCGCGCGAATTCCTCCGGTAGGTCTTCGGCGGACGCGTGTACGAACATCGCGTTCGCTCGACGGCCCTTTCCGAGCTTCCGCGCGGCCTTGGTCGAGATCTTTTGAAGAGGTTTGGGGTTGGCGTCGACACCGATCCAGAACGAGTCCGCATCGCGTTCCGCTGAGCGGAAGACGAACCGGCCGTCACCTGTCCCGATGTCGATGATCACCTTTTGAAAGCCTTCCGTCTCTCGAAGGAAGGCTTTACGGTCGAGTTATCAGATGGTGCTTCCGCGGATCTGTTTGATCATATCGAGATTCTCCTTACGGTTCAGGATGATGACACATCACCGCGTCGGCCGGCAAGCAGAACGGGCCGAAGTGCGCTCTTGATCGATTCGGCGTATGCCCTCGCGCCTTCCGGGTTCGGATGCCCAAGGCCGGCGAGTTCGCAGTAACGCTTGCTGAAGTCGAGTTCGATGTCCTCGACGGAATCGATCGCCTCGCTGCATACCTTCTTCCGGAGGTCGAATTGGTCGTCTTCCGATCTTCCCTTCTTCGCCATTTTCCAAAGCAGCGAGTTTTTTGTTCCGAAACAGGTGCTCTCATCTATCGGCGACTTCACGAACACTGCCTGTTCTTTCCCGACGCGTTCGTTGTGAGAAGCCACCGCGTTCCGCAGTTCGCGGTCCGAGCCTTCGGCCCAGATCCTCGAGCGCTTCGTCATCTGCTTGTGCAGGATCTTGAAGAACTGCTTGGTGACGATGTTGTTCATCACGGGCTTGATCGGCCCGGAAATCCCGACGAGTTCAAGGACGGCGTTGTAGATCATCCCGGTTGAAGACTTAGCGGAGACCATCGGGTAGTAGCCGATCACCGCGATCGTCGCGTTCGGAAACGCCTCTCCCGTTTCGCCCAGAAACCTGCTCATATACCCGTTGCAGTACTTCACGATGTCCCTGCGGAGGTTGTCGGAGTCGTCGAACGGATCGATGATGCCTTTGACGGTAATGTTCGTGAGACCGCCCGAGACCATCACAAGGCCCACGCTTTTCGGATCGATGCCCGCTTCCGAGTATTCCCTGACGGCAACCTCGACCTGCTTAGCGATCGAAGGGAACGTGAAATTGACCTCGGAGGGGAAGAACTCATCGAGCGGGCGCTCGGCTTCCTCTAAAGCCTTCCTGTCTTCCTCGTTGAGATATACGTTTGAGCCCGAATGCGACTTGTTCTTGAGGAACACTTTCCCGCCGTTCCCTGCGATCTCTTGCTGGAGCCATTCGCGCGTCAGGGAATAGAAGCGGTCCTCTTCGCGCAGGCCCTGCCCGGAGATCAAGGAATCGCCGACGACCAGAAAGTGAAAATCCCCGGAACGCCCGCGGACGAAATTCGCGATTGCGGCAGGCACGTCCCTGCACAGAAGGCCCGCGGCCGACGCGGCGCCTAGTGCAGCGATGAATTTCCTTCGTGAAAGATCTGCCATACAGAAATCCCGGAGAGGCTTGAAATACCCGACTATTTTACAAACGGTGTCAAGATTACTGCCTCTTTGGGAGGGTTCTCGAGCAGTTCAACAAGCTCCTTGTTTCCACCCTTCCTTGCGAGGTCGAGCGCCGTATGCCCGCCTTGGTCTTTCAAGGTATGATCGGCGTCGTCGTGGTGGCTGTCATTGGTCTTTAGCGAGGCAAGGAGAATTACGGGCTGGCCGAATTGGTCGCGGGCATTGGCATCGGCACCCTGTTCGCGCAATTCACGAACGCGCTCTGCGTTTCCGGATCTTGCGGCAAGCCCGAGCTCTTCGTTCAGGACAGTCGCAGGAATCTGCGCGTTCGCGGCTACGGAGGCGATGAAGATCGCAGACACAAGCGCAAATACGAATCGCAATGAACTTTTACCTGGGTATCTCAACGGTCCGGATGATGTCGGAAATGACCGCATCGGTTGTAGCTCCGTCCAGTTCGGCTTCTGCGCGAAGTGAGAGCCTGTGCCTGAGGACGGGCATCGAGACGTCGCGGACATCGTCGGGTGTCGGGAAATCGCGGCCTCGGATCGCAGCCAGGGCCTTCGCGCACAGAAGCAGCGCGACCGATGCTCTGGGGCTCGCGCCGTAAAGGATCGTCGGATGGTTGCGGGTCTTCTGGACCACATCCACGATGTAATTCTTCACTCCTTCCTCGGTCCTCATCGCGCGGATCTCCCCGCGGCTTTCCTTAACTGCCAACGGATCGGACAGGGGCACGAGGTCGATCTCGTCGAGATGCTGGGAATTGAACCCCTCGTCCCAACGCGTTACCACGGTAAATTCCTCTTCTTTCGAGGGATAGTCAATGACGATCTTCAAAAGGAACCTGTCGAGCTGTGCCTCCGGAAGCGGATACGTACCCTCGTACTCGATCGGGTTCTCCGTCGCTAGGACGGTGAAGATCGGCGACAGAAGATACCGCTTGCCGTCGATCGTCGCCTGGCGTTCTTCCATCGCCTCGAGCAGCGCCGACTGGGTCTTCGGCGGCGTGCGGTTTATCTCGTCGGCGAGCAGTATGTCGGTAAAGATCGGGCCCGGACGGACGGAGAACTTCGACGTCTGCAGGTTGTATACGTTCGTGCCCGTGATGTCCGAAGGCATAAGGTCCGGCGTGAACTGTATTCGGGAGAACTTCGCGCCGATGATTCGCGCGAGCGTTTTCACGATCAGCGTTTTGGCCGTGCCCGGGACGCCTTCCAGAAGCGCGTGGCCTTCGGCGAGAAACGCGACAAGGATCTGCTCGATCACGTCGTCCTGGCCGACTATGACCTTCGCGAGTTCCGAGCGTATGTGAGATACCGTTTCCGGTGTTTGATTAAGCATTTATTGGAGCGTGAGACGGTTAAACGGCAAGGTCCCAGGCGGTCTTCAGCGCCAAAAGGACGACTGCCGAAATGAAGATCCGCTTCAGCCAGAGATCATCGAGCTTTGTGACGGTTAGGGCACCGACGTAAGCGGCGGCAAACATAATAACGCCAAGGATAATGCCAAGGTAGTAGTCAATCAAACCCTGCCAGGCAAAAACGGCGGTGGCGATCGCCGACGAGAAAACGTTGATAAACTTGGTCCCCGCGACCGCCTGGGTGAATGACAGACCGTAAAAGCCGACCAGGACGGCGGTAAGCATCGTGACGTACCCGCCGCTGTACATCCCTCCGTAGATCCCTAGGAAGAACGTCAGCACGAGCGTGACCGCGGCCGAACCTCGCGATACCTCGCTTTCCTGCTTGCTTCCGATCCCGGAATCGCGCTTCACGAGCGTGAAAGCCACGACCACGAACATCGAGACCGTGACGAATACGGGGACTGCTTCGGAGGAAAAAGAGCCGACCCACAACGCTCCGAGCCCGGAAGCGATCACCGTGAGAATGATCAGAGGCGAAAGGCGAGAGTATTCGATATTGCCGCCGCGTATGAACCCTATGCTCGCCCCTATGTTCATAAAGGTCAGCCCGAACATATTCGTCGCGATCGCCACCTTCGGCTCGATCCCGAACTGGAACATCACCGGGACCGTAATCAGCGAGTTGGAGCCCGTGACCACTCCCACCGCGCTGGTGAGGAAGAAGAGGAGGACGAGGATGATGAGCAATGGGATGGGCATAGGTATGGGGCGGTCGAGGGCAACGTGTTCGAAGCACAAGCTTTAGCTTGTGATCGCCCGACCCGGGCAAGCTGAAACTTGTACTCCGAACCCGTCGTGCACGAAGTTTACAGATGTCTCGCGTTCCTGCCTCTTTCGAGCCCGAGCGCGTCCTCGATCTCGCGCAGTTTCCTCACAAGTTCGAGTACTTTGCCTCGGCGCGTCTGCTCGCCGTGCATTATGTCCTCGCACCTCTGCATCAGGTCCGCGACCTCTTCCGCCCGCATCCCGAGCCTGTTCGCGACCATTCCGGCGAGAGCTTCTCTTGAAACCGTGAAATTGTCCACTCCAAAGAACCGCGAGACCCTCCGACGAAAATCCTTGTAGATGTTCTCTATGGCAAGGTCAAAGGCCTTTGTCCGGGACTGAAGCTGGGCCATCGCGCCGACGTACTCCAGCTTTGAGAGCCGGTCGGGGGATTCGGCGGGAAGAGGCCTCGCGAAGCCGCGGCCGCGCGAGAAGATCACCAGCGCGATCAATGCCGTGAACTGCAGGAAGATAGCGATGACGGGCGTGCCGGAAAAGTAGCTGAGCAGGCGGCTTTCGTCCGCGCCGAAGCCCTGGTGATACTCGTCGAACGCGATCGGTCCGGAACGCGAACCGATCACGTTCAGCGCCGCCTGGGCGTTGTCCGCCAGGTCGATCCCCCCGTTCGCGACGACATACGGGTCTGTGAACAGCACTATCCTTCCCGCGCCGAACGGAAAATCCCCGAGAAGGTTCTTGTCGTCGTTCGCCAGATGCACGACCGGAGCGAGGTTTGAAAGGTCCGGAACCTCGGAATTGTCATCTGCCGATCCCGAGGTCCCGAAGCCCGGGGCATCTGCTTCGTCCTCTTCGGGCTGGCCGGGAACCCTCGAGATCCTGATCGACGTTCCGAACTTGGACGGCTGGACGCCGTTGACCTGGGCATTGAAAAGGCTCGGCTGGACCGGCTTAACCGCAGCGGTCCTGGCCGTCATCTGGCTCTGGTTCGAAGGATCGACGCTGACGATAAGATAATCGCGTTCGGTCGCAGAGACCGCGTTCCGGCCCTCGTTCACGCCGATCTCCCACCAGGAAGTCGTCGTCAGAAGGTCCCTGTCCGGATCTCGGTCGATCAGCACGAGCTGGCCTCCGGCGGAGATCCAGGCGAGAAGATGACGGATCTCATCCTCGGAGATCTCTCTCCTGACCGGACCGACTATAACGAACGTGTCCAGCACCCTCGAGTCGTAACTATCAAATTCCGGCCCGATCGGTTCCTGCCAACGGGTGACCCGCTTCCCCGTCGCCACGAGAAGATCGTGCAGGGCCCTGGTTCCGGTCGCTCCGCTGTTGAAGGTGGAACGGTTCGGCTGGGCTTCCGAATCCGGGAGTTTCTTCTTCTGGACATACGACGCGGCATTTAGCCCGATCAGGATCACGACAAGCGCGAGGAGCGCCGCGAGCAGGAAGAGTTTCTGCTTCATCTGCGCTTCCTCCCGATGGCTTCCGAATATCCGCCTGCGAACTCCAGCCAGTCATCCTCCGCCGCCTCGGCGGAGCCGTACCAGTGTCTTTCGTATTGGACTGTGAGTCCCGACACGACCTTGTGGAGATCGGCTGCCGAGGTGAGTTCCCTGAGGTAATCGCGATTGGTCTTGTGCTTCGCGAGGCCGATCGCCTTTCGCTCTCCAAGCCCGAATAGCAGAGCGATATACCCCTTGCGAAGCGCCTCCCGCATGCGGCCCTCGCGGACAAGCCTTTCGGCCTCGGAGAACAGATCCTCCGTCGTCACGCCGGCGTCAATCTTTTCGCCGAGAACCACCCGCTCTTTCTTCTTCGCTCTTTCGCTGTCGCGCCTGCGATTGAGAAGCTTCGGGCCGAATCGGTAAATAAGGTACCCGACAAGGAAGATCACGAGCCCGTACAGAAGGAACTGCAGCACGTAACCGAAGGCCCCGAGATTCGGAATGCCAAGCGGCTGGGGCGGCACTTCCCGGGGCGGGAAAAGATATCGGAACCAGTCCTCGAGCCATTTCATAAACCGGGCGAAGATGCTCTGATCGGTCTTGTCGGCCGACCGCCTGTACTCCTCGCCGCTGAGAATCTCGGAGAGCTTGCGCTTGTTCTCGTCCTTTGTCGCGGGCTCTCCCCGGGCGCGTTGAATCTCGTAGAGCTTGTTCTCGATCGCACCGAGCCGTTCGAACACGGCGGCCAGGATCGCGGCGCGTTCCTCGTCGGTCTTCGAGCCGGACCGGTACTCGTCGATCTTTTCCAGAAGCCACTTGTTGTCGGCGTCGATCTCGGATCCCGCGAATGAGACGGCGTCGCGTTCGGAAACGAATTCCCTGACCTCGGCGAACACCTCGTTCTCGAACCGCTCGAACTCCGCGGGCTCCTCGTCGGGAGACTGAGTCAAAAGCGCCGCGAAATCCTCCCGCAGATGCGTGACCTCTTCGCGATACTCTTCGACCGACTTTCCGAGGCCGGCCGACACGCAAACAAGCAGCATCGCGGCGAGGATCGCCGTCTTCGGGCTCCGGATCGTTTTAAGGATCTCTTTCATTCGAGTCCAAGCGGCCCCTTCGGACGCTCCCTAACGGGCGGCCGGGTCGATACGGGCCTGATCACTCCTTCTTCGGCGAGCGCGGGCTGGAGCGGATTCACAAATTCCGGCGGTACCGACGGCATGTCGCCAAGGTGGGTAGCGGCGAGCAGTTCTATATCGTATCCCTCGCGCCTCGTCCTTTCATCGACGTAAAGGAGGCACAGCCCGATCACCAGGACCGGGATAATAAGGATCAGGCTCCCCTGGAATATAACCTGCGAAGAGATCTCGAACCACGCCGGAAGAGTGTTCGCCGCGTCGAACGAGAAAAGCGGGACCCCGCTGAAATAAGCGAACAAGCTTAGAGGAACGTAGAGCAGCGAAAGGGCGGAATATATCGCCACGACCGTGAAAATACTTAGCGCTGCGACCCGTTTCACGTTCTTCCCTGCCAGGGTCACGCTTCTGCCGATCGCGGAGAACGCGCCGGCGCCTTCGACGAGCATTACCTGCGGCACGTATATGAATCTTGAGGCCACCAGGAAGAAAAGAATAATGCCTCCGCCGATCGCGGCAATGCTGAGGACGGTCGATATGACGATCGCGAGGAACGGAATCGATTCGAGAACGAGCACGACCACACCGATACCGAGCACGGCGACAAGGATCGATATATAAAAGATCACGATCCCCAGGAATCCCAGCGAGATCGTCAATAGAAGTGAAACCCCCGAAAGCCCGACCAACCTGCTTCGGGCGTTGCGATAGGTCTCACGGAACGTCATCGCCTCGCCGAAGAGTAAGTGGCGCACGAAATTCCTCGACGCACCTCCCATTACAACGAGAATCGCGACCAGCTGTATGATCCAGATGATCAGGTCTCCAAGCCTTAAGAACAGCTGGTAGAAGATAGCTTCCGCGGGATCGGCATAGGTTACGTTGAAAAGGTTTCGGCCGAGGATCATCCATCCTACGCTGAAAAGAATGCCCGCAACCACCGGCGGCGCGGCGACCAGGATGAACGTCCAGAAGTTCTTCCTGTAGAAGCGCACCGAACGGTCGATCAGGTCTCCCGCGCCAAGCGGGTTGAGTGCGAGACCGGCTCCGTTTGATTGGGAAATGCTCATCGAAATGCGAGGTCAGATGAGTATATCTTCCGAGGACCTCAAGTGACAATCAATTCATCACGGCAGCCATCCGGCGATCTTGCGGAATCCTGCCCGACATTCCGGTGAGGCGCCGAAATGCAATTACTCGGACTTCTCCAATAACCTGAATTTCGATGCATTTTCGCCAAGAAAATCCAAAATCTCCAAGGGTTTGTTCAATGGTTCGTTAAATGTTGACTGATATAACTTTAGGAAATTCAACGTTTTGGATTGATTACCGGTATATGGAACAGATTTTGCACCTCTTAGCCTCTGCGAACCAATAGTCAGACAATTCTTTGGCAGATTTTCCTTTATTCGCTTTTTTGAACGGTTTCCAAAAAAGCTGTTCGGAAGCTCGATCAGGGGCCCGAAAGCGGGAATCCTGCCAGCCACTCAAAGCAAGACTGAACAAGGAGAAATAAATGAGACGAGTCATCTTCGCGACGCTGACCATCGGCATTTTCGCTGTGTTGGCTGTCGCCCAGACCACAACAGGTAGTCTAACAGGTAACGTCTCCGGCCCTGACGGATTGCTTCCCGGCGCTACGGTGACGATCGCCGACAACCAAACAGGCCGGGAAGTGACAACCACTTCCAACGAAAGTGGAGCGTACTTGTTTGAGAGGATTCCGTTCGGCGTGTACACGCTTCGCGTGTCGGCAGACGGCTTCAAGACCTATGTGGCCAATAATGTGAGAGTCGACGCCAACCGCCAGTACACGCTCAATCCTACACTAGAGATTGGCGATATCAGCATCGAGGTAACCGTCGAAGCCGGTGCGGAACTCGTGAACGCGAGTAACGCAGAACTCAGCACGACGGTTGACAAGAAACAGATCCTCGATCTTCCGATCAACGGAAGGAACCCGCTTTCGCTCCTCAGTCTGCAGGCCGGAGTGAACGCGACTGCCGGCAACCACGTGAACGGCCAGAGGACCTCTTCGACCAACTTCACCCGCGACGGAATCAACGTTCAGGATAACTTTATCAGGACAGGCGGTTTCGTCCAGGACAGGCCGAACGTCGACGACACAGGCGAGTTCACCGTGGTTACCCAGAACGCCGGAGCCGATCTCGGCGGCGGCGGATCGGCCCAGATCCAACTCGTTACGCCCCGCGGCGGAAGCGAATTCCACGGCGCCGCATACATCTACAACCGAAACTCCGAGTTTGCGGCCAACAGCTTCGGCAACAACGCCACAGGCGTTGAACGACCGTTTCTCAACCGCAACCAGTTCGGCGGGAAGATAGGCGGTCCGTTCCCGTTCCCGGGATTCGGACAGGGCACGCCCTTCTTTTACAGGGACAAGGCGTACTTCTTTGTCAACTACGAGCGTTTCCTGCTAGTACAGCAAACGCCGAAGACCACTACGGTCCTTCTTCCGCAGTTCAGGGACGGTACTTACACCTATACTGACAACAACGGAATGACCCAGACGATCAACGTTCTAACCGGCGCGGGAATGACCGGGCCGATACCGGCCTCCTCAGGCGGAGTTCTGGGCGTAAACCCGGTCATTCAGTCCCGGGTGCTTTCGCGCCTGCCATCTTCGGGAAATGGAAATCTCCTTAATGGCGGGCTTAGCCAGCAGTTCTTCTTCAACCAGCAGAACAACGACACGAGGGACGCTGTCACGACTCGCTTTGACGTGGATATCAGTGACAGCAACTCCGTCTATTTTGTTTACAAGTACAACAAGAACAACGATGACCGCACGGACATCGACGGCACCTTCAACACGGTGCCTGTGAACACGCAAGGCGGCCCGACCCAGTCGTATCTGTTGAGCTGGACCACGATTCTCGGATCGAACTTCACAAATGAGTTGCGCGGAGCGTACCAACAGTCGGATCCTTTCTTCTTCGAAGATCCGAACTTCCCGACCGACTTCGTTATCGGCGGAATTCCGTTCACGACGAACCCACAGTCGAATTTCCAGGCACAGGGACGCAAGACGGATCAGTACACCATTCAAAACAACTCGTCTTACGTGACCGGCAACCACACGATGCGGTTCGGTCTCGATCTGAATGCTCAAAGGATGGATACCCAGACCAACTTCAACCGCGTCGGTAGTTACAACATCACCGGCACGGCCAACCCGAACACGCCCGGCATTCCGGCCGGACTTTTCCCCGGCGGTATCAATGCGACTCAGCGCGCGCGCGCTAATTCTCTGCGTTATTTCCTCGGCGGTGTGATCGGAAGCGGAACCATCGCGGCTCCGTTCCAGGGTCCGGAGCTTGGTCCTGTACTGGGGTCCTCCGTACGGCAAAGGTTCGAATATGAGCAATGGGGACTGTACTTTGCCGACCAATGGAAAGTGACTCCGGAACTCACGCTCAACCTCGGAATGCGGTGGGATTACTTCAGCCCGCTCAGGAACCCGGATGTCGTTTATCTTGAACCCGACCTGGAAGGAGCTGAGACCCGTGAGGCCATCCGGCAGAATCTCCTGGACCCGACCGGCCAGTATGTGCTGCTAGGAACTAACGCCGGAAGCCCCGGACAGTTCCACAAGGCCGACCTCGACAATTTCGGTCCGGTTGTGAGCTTTGCTTACTCCCCGATCGACAGGGGCGGCATTCTTGGAGCCATATTCGGAGACAACGGCGTTCTGCGTGGCGGCTTCAGGATCGGCTACATCAACGACGAGTACGTACGCGGCCCGGACAACGCGGCGGGCGGAAACCAGGGTCTCGACCTGACCGGCCGTGCGCTAAATCCGAACGACGGGTCGGTGAACCTGAGCTGCCTTCTCGGCAACTGCCCGGGCTACACTCTTCCCGCGTTCCAGGAACCGCCGATCAGCTTCGCGACGGGCAATGCGAACGCCGGAAACTTCTTCAACACCGTGTTCGCGGTGGACCCGAACATAGAGATGCAGCAAAATTACCAGTATAATTTTGGCTTCTCCAGGGAGATCGGGTTCAACACGGCTGTCGAGTTCAGGTATGTCGGCGGTCGCAGCGACAACATGGTCCGCGGATTGGACTTTAACCAGCTCAACATCAACGCGGGCGGTTTCCTCGGTGAGTTCCGTACGGCACGCAACAACTGCCGCATCGCGCTCGCTCAAACAGGTGATTTTCTCAACACGAGACTGTGCACCGCGTCAGAGATGACCGGCGCCACGAATTTCCCGGGCCAGATGCCGCTAGGATCGTACCTTCCCCCGATCATCGGTGTAGGGTTCATCAGGGACTTCATCCAACGCGGAATCGTAGGCGAGCTGGCGCTGATCTACGTGGTAAACGGCCTTGACGGTGTTTTCGGTCCTGCTTTCAGGGCAAACACCAACGCGGGCGTCGTGGATCTTCTGACAAACGAAGGAAAGTACAGGTACAACGCTTTCCAGTTCGAGGTCAGGAAGCGCTTCTCCGACGGCCTTCAGTTCCAGGCGAATTACACGTATGGAAAGGTGCTGGCCGACATCCTGAGTGACGGTCAGGCCCGCTTCGATCCGTTCCTGGACCTCGACCAGCCGGAGATCGAATACGCGCGCGCCGATTATGACCGCACGCATACGATCAACATCAACGCCAACTATGAACTTCCGTTTGGTCAGGGCAGACCGTTCCTGAACCAGGGCGGCTTGGTTGACAAGATCTTTGGCGGATGGCAGTTGACCTCGATCATCAACATCAGTTCGGGGACACCCATTTCGATCAAGGACATCAACGGAACACTCAACAGGACCGGCCGTTCGAACCGTCAGACCGCTGATTCAAGCCTGACGATCGATCAGATCCGGAACCTTTTGGGTATCCGTTTTGTGAACGGAGTGATCTACTACATAGACCCGAGCGTGATAGGGCCCGACGGTTCCGCCACCAATGGAAACCTTGAAGGCACGATCACGAACTTTCCTGGCCAGGTGTTCTTCAGGGCTCAGCCCGGAACCACTGGAAGCCTCGGCAGGAACCTTATCTCCGGCCCCTGGTACCATAACTGGAACGCCGGCATCATCAAGAACATCCGTTTTGGTGAGAATATGAGGATCCAGCTCAGGGCGGAGGCCTTCAACGTGCTGAACAATACGAACTTCTTTATCGGTGAGAATAGCAGCATCTTCGATGTCGATTCCACCAACTTCGGAAGGGTCAGCGCGGGAAGCACTTACAGCCCGAGGATCATGCAGTTCGCATTCCGATTTGAATTTTAGGTCGACCCTGACCTGAATTCGGTATGCAAATGCCTTGAGGCGCCGTATCCCCGGATATGGCGCCTCTCTTTTGTTTTGAGTTTTAGGCCGCTGACCTTATAGTTATGTGGTCAGAAACATTTCCTGCCGCAGCAGCGAGCCCGGGCCGCTGATCAGGCGGCCCGCAAGCATACAGGAGTTACAAATGAGTTTTAGTTCACGCACGAGAATCCTCGCCGCATCGCTTTCGGCGGTGTTGCTATTGACAGCCGGTCTTTCTGTGTCCGCCGTTCCGGAGGCGGCTCTGGTGATCGACGAAGAGCTCACCCGGGAGGTGATCGAGAAACACCTTGCTTCGATAGGTTCCGCGGAAGCGAGAAGCCAGGTCGAATCGATGACCGTCGCCGGAACCAGCAAGGCTGTGTTCAGAGGCCGCGGCACTGGCGAGACATCAGGGCTCGTTGTGATGGCCTCGCAGGGAAAGAGTAACCTGATCGGGATGAAGTTCAACACGCCGGACTATCCGCACGAAAAAATGGGTTACAACGGGAAGGACTTCACAGTTGGTTTTGTCACACCGGGACTAAGATCAGAGCTCGGCAAATTTTTGAGGGACAACAGCAAGACTTTTTCGATGGGAATTCTCGGAGGAGTGCTTTCCACTTCCTGGGAATTGCTCAGTTACGACCCGAAACGGGGAAAACTCGATTGCGGCGGGACCTCGAAGATAAACGGTGTAGAGATGTTTAAGTGCAGATATCAGCCGAAGAAAAGCTCAGGCCTGAGGATATATCTCTATTTCGAAAAGGACACTTACCGGCACGTCCGTACGGAATATTCGAAAGTAATCTCAGCCCGCCAGGGGGCATCCGTCGACGAATCTGCGCGACTGAATGAGACCCGATATCAGATGGTTGAAGAATACTCGGACTTCTCCGCCGAGAACGGGCTCACGCTTCCCCACACCTTCGCCCTTTACCTGGAGATCCAGAAAAACGAGGGATCCTGGCTTTACAGGTGGGATATGGACCTCCAGCAGTTTCTGTTCAACAACGAGATCGACCCGAAAGAGTTCAAGGTCGATTCCTACTAGGCCGTTCACCCGACAGAGAAAAAGCAAGGCGCCGTCCCGAAAGACGGCGCCTTTTTTCGTCCCCCGGAGGCGATCAAAGTCCGGTCAGGATCAGAATTCGATCCTGGCTGCGAACTGCATGATGCGGGGGCTGTATTCGTTACCCGGCAGGATCTTTCCGAAGTTCGTCGAGCCGATGTTGAATATGCCGCTGCCCTCACCGATAAACAGGTTGGTGTTGTTGAGAACGTTGAACGCCTCAGCACGAAGCTGGACATTCCACCTCTCACCGAACCTTATGTTCTTGATGAGACCCGCGTCCCAGTTGTAGTACCACGGTCCATTCAGGAAGTTCCTCGGCAGGTTTCCGGTCGTGCCGGCCTCGTTGCGGAAGAAGACCTGACCCGGGAATGCCGTGCTGCCCGGCGCAGCCGTGTAACTGCCTGCCGTGGCGGTGCCTGCACCCGGTCCGCCTGCCGGAGCGATCACTGAAGGATCGATCCAGTAGATCACGCCGTTCACTTCGTATCTTCCGATCAGGTTGCGGATCTGCTCGGCCGTCAGATTCGAAAAAGCGGTCTGACGTCCGGATCGTCCGGTCCTGTTCAGCGTACCGTTGGGATCGAGGATCGAGATCGGGGTTCCCGAACTGATCGTGACGATCGAAGTAAGCTGCCATCCGCCGAGGATCTTGTCCACTATGCCGCCCTGGTTGAGGAATTTCTTGCCTCTTCCAAAGGGAAGCTCGTAGTTGGCGTTGATGTTGATCGTATGCGTACGGTCGTGGTCTGCGCGCGCGTATTCGAGGCCGGGCTGATTGTTGTCAAGCAGCGGATCGAAACGCGCCTGTCCGTCCGTTTGTATGTCTGAAAGCACCTTGCCGAACGTGTAGTTCGCCTGAAAGGCGAGCCCGTCGGAGAAGCGGCGCCTGACCTCCATCTGAAGTGCGTTGTAATTGTACTCTCCGAAGTTGGAAAGTAGGTCGACAACGCCGCCGTTCGGATTGTTAAGTAGCAAAGTTCTTGCATTCGGGAAGAACGGGCTGTTTACAACCAGGTTGAGCGCGAATTCCCCGATCCGATTGGTGTCGAGGAATCCGTTGGTGAACGAGGTCCCAAGGAAAGCGCCGTTCGGGCCAAGCTGGTTGAAGAACGCTCCGACCGGAAGACATCCGGTGTTCGGATCCGGGCACGCGCCGCTTCCGCCGAATGTACGGCGGTTGGACTGCGCATTACGGAAATCTGTCAGGAACGCGTCGCTGACGATGACCTGGTTCAGGTCGATGCCGCGAACCATGTTGTTGCTGCGGCCGCCTACGTACCTGACCTCGAATGCCGTGTCGAAACCGATCTCACGCTGGAATCCGAAATTGTACTGCAGGTTTCTCTGCATCTCGATATTCGGATCGATCGCGAAGATCGTGTTGAAGAAATTTCCTGCGTTCGCATTTCCCGTCGCATAGCTGATGGGCGGGGGCTGGAACGTCGGAAGCGTGAATCCTGGGCAGCTGCCCAGGAAGCAGTTAAGGTTGACAGAATTGTCGTTCGGATTGCGCGCCCGTCCCGTCAGATCGAGGCCGACGTTACCGCCCGCCGCGTTGTCCGGACCGCGAACGTACTCGTCGTTGATGTACCCGACCCTGAAGCCGCCGCGGATTACACCCGAGTCACCGAAGATGGCTCCGATGATGCCTCCTCTGTTCTGCGGCGAATACGCGAAGCTGACGACCGGACCGAAATTATCGAGGTCGGCCTTGTGGAACTGTCCGGGACTTCCGGCGTTAGTTCCTAGCAGCACATACTGTCCTGTCGGATCGAGGAGGGCCGTGCGGAGGGCGTCGAATCCTTCCGCCCCTTCAAGATCAGGTTCTAGGTAAACGACGTCCGGGTTCCTGAGCGGCGAGAAGTAATCCCACCTCATCCCTAGGTTGAGCGTGAGTTCGGGCGTCACTCTCCACTGATCGGAGAAGTACAACCCGTATGTCTCATATTCGAAGCGCTGGCGGTTCGAAGTACCGAGCACCGGACCGAGGTTCGCCCCCTGGTAGTTCGCTGCGATCGTTCCGCTGCCGACCAGACCTGCAAGCATATACCGGAGCGCGTCGGCTCGAGCCCGGTCGGTGGTGCCGATGCCTCCCGGGAACAGCGAGGCGGGAAGGCCCGGCGTATTCGGGTTGGCAGTACCGGTGATGTTGTAAGCACCCACACGGTTGAAGTTCGTCTCGGAATCGATCCTCTGTGCGTTGAAATCGATACCGAACCGCATCGTGTGGTTGCCGGTAACGTAGGACGAATTGTTCTGGATGGTGTACTGATCCGTCTTGCGGCCCTGCGCCTGGAAATTCGATTCCGGATGCGTCGTGAACGAAAGACCGCCAATCACGAAGTCCGTCGGGAAATTGGGGTTCTCGTTGAAGAACGGATCGGACTGGTTATAACCGCCGCGGAGCTCGTTCGTGAAGTTCGATCCGAAAACACGGGTGTAGCTGAGCAGGTACGACTGGGTCGGACCGCCCTGCGTGTTGACCGGGACTGTGTTGAACGTGTTGTCAATATCCGTACGGTCGTCCGCGTTATTGTTGAACTTGTAAACAAAGTACACCGAGTTGCTGTCGTTGATGTCCACGTCAAAACGGGTCGTAACAGCATTCCTGGTGTCGTTGTTCTGCTGGTTGAAATTGAACTGCTGGCTGAGTCCTCCATTAGAGATGGAGCCGTTGCCCGCGGTCGGGATCAGGCTGAGGATCCTCGACTGGATGATCGGGTTGACAGAGAACACGCCGCCAGAGGCGGCCGGGATAGCACCCGTCATTCCCGCGCCGGTAAGTACGTTGACCGTTTGCGTCGTCCCGTTGGTTGCTGTGTATGTGAATGTACCGTCACGGAACTGGGGCAGAAGGATCGTCGTTCCCTTCGAAGACTGTTGTCGCAAGTCGAACCTCTCATAGTTGACGAAGAAGTATGCCTTGTCCCTGTAAAAGAACGGCGTGCCCTGTCCGAAGCCCGGGAACGGGAACGGACCGCTGACCTTGCCTCCATACTGATTCCTGTTAAGGAACGGTCGGCTGACACCGGTTGCGTTGTTTCCGAATTCGTTTGCTGCAAATTCGGAGTTGCGGTTGTAGATATAGCCGCCGCCGTGGAATTCGCGTCCGCCGCGAGGGGTAACGAGCTGGATCTGTGCCGATCCGCCGCCGCCGAGGTCGGCGCCCGCGTTCTGGGTAATCACGGAAAACTCGCCCGTGTCATCCACGTTCGGCCTGTCCTGGACGAATCCGCCCGTACGGATGAAGTTGTCCTGGACGTTGATTCCGTCGCGGGTGAAGTTGGTCGAAGATGTCCTCTGGCCATTGACGTGGTTGCCCGCCGTCGCGTTCACACCTGCCTGAAGGTTAAGGAGCGAGAGCGGGTTGCGGCCGTTGATCGGAAGATCTAGGATCTGCTTCGGGCTGACCGTCGTGCTCAGCTCCGCGTTCGACGCGTTGACCAGCTCGGCACCCGCCTCGACGGTCACTTCGACGTTGACGTCGCCGACCTCGAGACTCGGGTTCAGCGTGTAATCGGTGTTCGCGTCTATTTTGAGTAAGTTGGCGACAAACGTCTTGAAGCCGTCCGCGCTCACGCGCACCGTGTAGGTTCCGAAAGGAACCCTTTCAAAACCAAACGCACCGCTTTCGTTTGATGTAGTGGATTGTGTTCGGCCTGTCAGGTTGTCGGTTATCGTGATGGTCGCGCCGGGCAGAAGCCCGTCGGGACCTGACACGCTACCACGGAGACTGCCGGTGGTGGTCTGTGCAAAAGCCAGTGCAGCCACTGTAAGAATCAACAGCAAGCTGCCTATACACCTCTTCATAACTTTCCCCTCCAAATTCTGGATTGTTTGCTTCTGATTTGAGCGCATCGGCGTGAGCAACTTTGAGTCCAAAATCTTCCTGGGCGTATGTCATTTATTTTCAACAGCTCCGTAAATTCATAGTGTCATATTGTTAGCGGTTTTTCGTAGAATCATCCAAGATTTTGGATGGGGAACAGGTCGTGGATCGCGAATTCAGAAGGTTGGAGGGAGGGAAACGAATCGTCGGACTCCGGCCGCTGACGAGGCGCCGGTACACGTCCGGCGCCCGCAATTGATCGAGTGGACAGGTTTCGCTGACGCGCAGGATTCGGAGGCTGTCCGTGGGGGCATTCTCATTTCTTCCGGAAGTGTTTCAATAGCCGTTCCGGTTGGTAGAAGGTACTAGTTGCCCCCGGCTGAAGCCGGGGGCAATTGATATTCGTCAACCCTGCAGTCAACCTCTAAGAAGCGATCACAGCAATGTCCGAAGCGACTTTTCAGACAGCCTCACCCGGGACGAAAATCCTGCTCGACCTATTGCCTTGTGATGATGTTGTAGCTCTTGATCTTCGAGTTCAACGTCGTCGCATTGAGCCCTAGAAGACGGGCAGCCCTCGACTGATGTCCTCTGGTCTGCTGAAGTGCCCTTTGGATCAGGTCGACCTCAAACCGCTTGACCTCGTCGTAAAAGGTGACGCCGTTCGAAATATCTATCTCCGCAGATGTACCCCTGCTTTCCTTGGAAAACGTGATGGCGAGACCGGGATCGAGCACCTCCGGGCGAAGGCAGTCGCGGGTGATCTCGTCGGTTGGCGCGATGACAACGGCGCGCTCGATGATATTCTCGAGCTCCCGAACATTTCCCGGGTAGTGGTAGTCTTCCAGCAAAGAGAGCACTTCAGAACTGATCGTCGTGGAGACCACCCTGCCGTTCTCCTCGTTGTACTTCTTGATAAAATGCTGAACCAAAGGAAGGATATCCTGCTTGCGTTCCCGAAGCGGCGGAAGCTCGATGGGAACCACGGAAAGCCTGTAGTAAAGATCCTCGCGAAAAACGCCGCTCTTCACGGCCTCCTTCAGATCCACGTTTGTCGCCGCGATGATCCTGACATCGACCGAGACCGGCTTCGTCTCTCCGACGGGCGTGAACTCCTTCTCCTGTATTACTCTGAGCAGACGGATCTGGGTCTCCGGCCTAAGGTCCCCGATCTCGTCGAGAAAGATCGTCCCGGTGTCGGCGACCTCGAAGAGTCCCTTCTTCGCGCTCACCGCGCCGGTGAACGCTCCTTTAGTGTGGCCGAAAAGCTCGCTCTCAAGCAGATCCGAAGGGATGTTCGAGCAATTGACGGGTACGAAAGGGCAATCAGATCGTGGGCTTGAATTGTGTATCGACTTCGCGATCAGTTCCTTCCCGGTCCCGGATTCGCCGGTGACGAGCACCGTGGAACGCGCTGGTGCGATCCGTTCGATCATACGGAACACGCTTTCCATACGCTCCGAACGGCCAATGATCGAATCCCGCTGGACTGAACGCGCCATCACCTGGCGCAGCGTCTGGCGCTCTTCTTCTTTCTGGCGCTTCTTAACGCCTTTAGCGACCAGGGCGAGTATCTGCTCGTTCTTGAACGGCTTCCTGATGCATCCGGAGGCGCCTTTCTCCCAGGCGGAGATCGCGGTGTCGAAGGTCGCGAACGCGGTGATGATGAGCACAACCGCTTCCTCATCGAGCTTGATCAGCTCCTGAAGGGCCGTAAGTCCCCCCATTCCTGGCATCGACACGTCCATAAGAACCACGTCGAACGGCTTGTTGTCGTACTTCTCGATCGCCTCTTCTCCGGTCTTCGCGAGCTCCACCTTGTAGCCCGCGCCCGACAAGACGGTCTCGAGCACGTCGCGCATGATCTCTTCGTCGTCGCAAACAAGGACTGAACCTTTTTTAGCCATGAATGGTTACCTAATATGAAAAGTTGAAACGGAGAATACAGAAATCGAAATCGGAAATAAAGTGGCCATTTGGCTGAAAAGTCAATCCTTACAAAACTTTACGTTGACCGACTGAAGCCTGCCGACGGCTCCCTCCAAAAACCGGATGGGGCGGACAGGCCTTACGGCCTCCGGCGCAACGGTCCCGGCCTCCGACCGCAAACCAAAGCACGCATTACCTTTACACAGATCGTATCGAAACCTGGGCCGGGCTTCAAAATCCGTCCTGGATCGATTCCCCGAGGGACACAACGGCCATTGTGATCCTGAATGCTCTCAAAGATACGTTTGCCGGTTCGATTAGGCGCCCCTCGGGGCGGTTGCACCGGCACGAGGTTCGGATTCCCGCGCAGAGACATTTAAATTCTCGTATGGAACCTTTCCGCGACCGGATGGCAGAATATAAAAATGATCCGAGCCGGATGTCAGGGATGGAACTATACCGACTGGATAACCCCGAGCGGAGCAGAACACGTTTTCTACCCCGTCGGGACTAAGCAGGGCGAAATGCTCGGATTGTATTCAAAAGTGTTCGACACGGTTGAGGTGGATTCGACCTTCTACGCGCTTCCATCAGCAAGCATTTTCGAGAAGTGGTATTCACGCTCTTCGCCGGGCTTCCTTTTCTCTTTAAAGATGCCGCGCGAGATCACGCACGAACTGCGGCTTAGAAAAGCCTCGTACCCGTTGGCCGAGGAGTTTTTCTCCCGCGCCTCGTTACTCAAGGAAAAGCTCGGACCTATACTCATCCAGCTTCCGCCTTCATTCCGCGCCGAGCGCGAGAATGCGCGCGAGCTCCGAGAATTCCTTTCCTTTCTCCCCGGCGGGATCAGCTTTACGGTCGAATTCAGGGATCCGCGCTGGCTCGTCGACTGGACCTTCGCTGAAATGGAAAAGTGCGGAGCATGGCTGTGTACGGTAGAGGGCGCATGGGTCGCGCGAAAGCATTGGTTCGCCGCGCTGGAAAGGATTTCCGGCCTTCCGGTCTATGTAAGGTTCATGGGGACAAGGGACCTGGCACGTTTTGACCGGGTCTGCCGTCCGCAGGATCAGATCATCGGAGAGTGGTACGATAGCATCAGCGCTTTCTGCGAACGGGACGTCTACGTTTACTTCAGTAACCTTCTAGAGGGCTTCGCTCCTGCCAGTGTGAACAAGCTGCGAGAACTCTCCGGTAAGGGCGTTGCCGACCCCGGGGAGCTTGAGATCCAGGACCGGCTCTTCTGATAACGAACGCCCAAACCTTTTTTGATCCCCGTGCGTAGAAAGCAAGGGTCCTCAGCCCGTTTTACATTGGGAACGGAAGTCTCGGGAACTTTTAAGATATGGCTATTTCAAAAACCGGAAAGATCATAATCATAGTGGCCGGCGCCCTTTTGGCGCTGATGCTTGTTGCAGTCATCGGACTTGTGCTTATCGCGGAATCGCTCGGCAAGCCGAGCGTTCCCGAGAACAGCGTGCTTATGCTGAAGGTCGCGGGCGAACTCCCGGACTATGCCGCGGACGACCCCGCTGCTGACCTCCTCGGCATCCCGCAGGCGCAGTCGTTCTCCAGCCTTCTAACCCAACTTCGAAAAGCAAAGGCCGACAAGCGTATTGGTGCCGTGCTTCTCGACATCGAGTTTTCCGGCCTTGGTTGGGGAAAGGCCGACGAGCTCCGAAGGGCGATCAAGGACTTCCGCTCGTCCGGAAAACCGATCTACGCTTACACCGAACTCGGTACGAACAAGGAATACTACATAGCCTCGGCGGCCGAGAAGATCTTTATGCCGCCGACCGGTGACATATACATAACCGGTTTCGCCGCGAACGCGATGTTTTACAGGGGTTCGCTAGACAAGCTCGGGATAGAACCCGAGGTAATTCAGATCGGAAAGTACAAGAACGCTCCGGACGCCTACACGCGGAAGGAAATGTCGGAAGGCCAGCGTGAGGTCCTGAACGCCGTGCTCGACGACCTGTACGGTCGACTCGTCAGTTCAATTGCCGAAGACCGCAAGTTGTCCGCCGAGCGCGTCCGCGAAATCATCGACAACGCGCCTTATAACGCCGTGCAGGCGGCCGACAAGCGCGTCGGCCTTATAGACGGCGCGAAATACCGTGACGAGGTTTACGAGGAGCTTCACAAACGTCTGGGCTACGCCAAGGAAGACGAGCTTAGGAAGATCGGTGCGGGAAGCTACAAACAGGTCCCGGCCGAATCGCTCGGCCTGAACAGCGGCGAGAGGATCGCAATCATATATGCTTCAGGGGCGATCTCCACGGGCAAATCCAGCAACAGCCCGTTCGGCTCGCAGACCATCGGCTCGGACACGATCGTCGAAGCTGTCAACCTAGCGGCCGCTGACGAAACAATAAAGGCCATCGTGATTCGTGTGGACAGCCCCGGCGGCTCGGCCCTGGCTTCGGACCTGATGTGGCACGCCATCGAGAAGGCGAAGGCGAAGAAGCCGGTCGTGGTCTCGATGGCGGATGTCGCGGCTTCGGGCGGTTACTACATCGCCTGCAACGCGAACAAGATCGTTGCGGAACCGTCAACGATCACGGGTTCGATCGGCGTTTTTCTCGGGAAACCCGTTTTGAAGGGTTTCTACGACTGGATCGGCGTTTCGAACGAGTACATCCTTAGGGGCAAGAACGCCGGCCTCTTCCGTGAGACCGAGAAGTGGACCGATGACGAGCGCGCGAAATTCCAGGAGCAGGCGAACAACATCTATTACGACAACTTCGTCCCCAAGGTCGCCAAGGGCCGAAATATGAGCACCGAGAAGGTCGATTCGATCGGTCAGGGTCGCGTATGGACGGGCAGTCAGGCGAAAGCGAATGGGTTGATCGACGAGTTCGGCGGACTCGAAAAAGCCATCGAGATCGCGAAATCGCTCGCCAAGCTTCCGGCCGACAAGGACGTCAAGCGAGTCGTTCTTCCGAAACCCCAGACCCTTTTCGACCGGATCTTCGGCCAGCCTGAGGACACCACCTTCTCCGAAAGCGACCGGAAGGCGCAGGAAGCGCTGATCAGGTCGTTGCCTGAGGATGTCCGCCGCTCTTTGAGGTACGCGGAGCTTTTCGACCGTATGAAAAGAGGAGAAGCGATGATGATGCTGCCTTACGAACTGGAGATAAAATAGGTGGTAATGATCCGGATGGACCAAAGGCGGACTCTCGGGTCCGCCTTTTCCTATTCGGCGAACAACTCCTGAAGCACGGAAACGGCCTGCTCGCGGGCGTTTGAGTTCAATTCGCCGATCTTCTTGAAGAGCCTTGCTTTCTCGACGGTGCGTATCTGGTCGAGGACAAGCGACCGTTTCTTTTCGAGGAATTCGAACGGAACGCGTGTGGGGTAATTTCGTATGTCGGAGGATACAGGAGCGACGATCACCGATTCGATGTTGCGGTTCATCTCGTCCGGCGAAACCACGACGCACGGCCGGCTGTTCCTCGGATCGGCCGAGATCTCGGGATCGAGGTTGAGAAGGTAGATCTCGAATCGGCTCACCATCGCCACTCCTCCTTCTCGAACGCGGTCGGCGCCTCGCCTTCCTCGATCAGCATCTCGTCGGCGTCTTCTTCTGCCATCGAGCGGAACGCAGCGTCCCAGTTCTGGCGCGGATTCTTGGCTGGTTTTATAAGAATGCCCTCATCGCAGATCTCGAGCTCGACATCTACTTCGAGCCGGCTGTCATTGAGTATTACTTTCGGGATCCGGACGCCCTGCGAGTTCCCAATACGCACGATCTTCGCTTTCATTGGTTACAATGTAATTACGAAAACAATGTACGTCAACCGCAAAGGCCGTCAAGGTCGCGACGTTTCAGGCACGAGATCCGAAACAACATGTAGGAATGCGAAATCGTCGAAATCGGAACCTTGGCCAAAAATCTTCGCGACCGTTGCGACCTTTGCGTTGGACTCCATCTATTTAGAGCCCGATTCTCTCGAGTCCGCCCATATACGGACGCAGGACCTCCGGTATTACCACACTTCCGTCCTCCTGCTGGCAGTTCTCCAGGATCGCTATCCAGGTCCGGCCCACCGCGAGGCCGGAACCGTTCAAGGTGTGAGCGAATTCCGGTTTCTCGCCACCTGCACGCCTGAACCGAAGATTCATTCTGCGTGCCTGAAAATCGAGGCAGTTCGAACAGCTCGAGATCTCCCGGTAGGTATTCTGCGAGGGCAGCCATACCTCTATGTCGTAGGTCTTGGCCGCGCCGAAGCCCAGGTCGCCGGTCGAGAGAACGACCGTCCGGTATGGCAATTCGAGCATCTGGAGGATCGTTTCGGCGTCCGCCGTCAGTTTCTCGTGCTCGTCCCAGGAATCCTCAGGGAGCGTGACCTTCACCAGCTCGACCTTCTCGAACTGGTGCTGCCTGATCAACCCCCGTGTGTCCTTTCCGTAGCTCCCCGCCTCGCTCCTGAAACACGGTGTATATGCCGTGAACTTCAAGGGGAGGTCCTTCGCCTCAAGGATCTCGCCGCCGAAATAGTTCGTCACAGGCACCTCGGCTGTCGGGATCAAGGCAAAACCCCTTTCGTCCTTTATGTGAAAAAGATCTTCTTCGAACTTCGGAAGCTGGTTCGTGCCGAAAAGCGAATTTCTGTTGACGAGGAACGGCGGAAGCGTTTCCGTGTATCCGTGCTTGGTTGTGTGGACCTCGAGCATGAAGTTGATCAGCGCTCGCTCGAGCCTTGCGCCGGCGCCGTTCAGGATCGCGAATCTGGTCCCGGCGATCTTCGCCGCCCGTTCGAGATCAAGGATCCCCAGCTTCTCCCCGATGTCCACGTGATCGAGCGGTTCAAAATCGAACTCTTTTGGTTCTCCCCACTTTCTTATCTCGACGTTGTCCGACTCGTCGACCCCCGCCGGGACGTCTTCGGCGGGAATGTTCGGAAGGCCTGCAAGCAGATCCTCCATTGCCGATTCAAGTTCCTTGCGTTTCTCTTCCAGTTCCGATTGGCGGCCCTTTAGGCCCGCAACCTCTTCCTTTTTCGCTTCCGCCTCGTCGCGCTTTCCTGACTGTATCAGCGCTCCGATCTCCTTGCTCGATTCGTTGCGGCGCCGGTTCACATCGTCTGCCTTGCCGATCACCTCCCGGCGTTCGACGTCGAGCCGCGTGAAGTCCTCAAGCGCATCATCGGACGCGTTCCTTTTCTTAAGCGCCTCGCGAACAATATCGAGATTTTCCCTTACAAAATTCAGATCAAGCATGTCTTGAATATCTTTCTCCGCGGTCGCCGCCGCAGAAGGACGGCACGGTCGCGGATGTTGTTCCCGGCTACGTTATCTACTAAACTTTCCTCTTTCGGCTTCACCGCTGCAAACAAGAATTATGGCAAACAAGATCAGAAAGGCCGTGTTCCCCGCGGCCGGACTCGGAACGAGGTTCCTGCCCGCAACGAAAGCATCCCCGAAAGAGATGCTGCCGCTTGTGGACAAACCTCTGATCCAGGTGTCGGTTGAAGAGGCGGTCGCGTCCGGGATCGAGTCGATCCTCATCGTGACCGGCCGCGAAAAGTCGCCGATCGAGAATCATTTTGACATCTCTTTCGAACTCGAACAATTGCTGAAGGAGAGGAAGAAGGACGACCTGTTCCAAATGGTCCGGGGAATATCAGAGATCGCGAGGATCTCGTACACCCGGCAGAAACAGGCGCTCGGGCTTGGGCACGCGATCCTGCAGGCGTCGGATTTCACGCCAAACGAAGCTTTCGCGGTACTCCTTGCGGACGACGTTGTCGATTCGGAAGTGCCCGCATTGAAACAGCTGATCGAAGTTTACGGAAGGTACGACGCACCGGTCGTCGCGACGATGCAGGTCGAAGGCCCGTCGATCTCGCGATTTGGAGTTATCGACGCCGAACAGGTCGAGCCGAACGTCTTCAGAGTGAGGGACATGGTCGAGAAGCCCTCGTTCGAGGACGCCCCTTCGGATCTGGCGATCATCGGCAGATACATCCTCACGCCCGAAATCTTTCCCGCGATCAAGAACACGAAGAAGGGCGCCGGCGGCGAGATACAGATCACGGACGCGATGCGCGACCTGCTCGAAGAACATCCGCTTTACGCCGTGAAGCTTGAAGGAACCCGCCACGACGCGGGCGACAAGCTCGGCTTCCTGATCGCGACGGTCGAGTTCGCGTTGAAGCGGGAGGACCTGGGAGAAGAATTCAGGGATTATTTGAGGTCGCTCGATCTGGGTTAGAGCCGCTGCAGCGAACGATCAATCGTTTGGTTTCCGCTCGCTCATCGCTGTACCTTCCCTTCCCTGTAGATCTCCCAACCGTCAACCACGATCGTGAAAGAACTGATCGTCAGCCACGGAGCAACGTTCACGAACACCTCCACTTTCCTTCCTTCGAACACGAAAGCGAACTTCGGAACATACCACCACACCCCTTGTTCAACCGCAATAAACTGATCATCGATAAGTATCGCTTCGAAACCTTTTCCCCGTCCCACGTATACGAAGTCGTACTCACGATGTTGAGTTCTGAGGCGAAGGCGCCGAAAAAGCCACCTCTTTTCGATGGCTTCAACCTTCCACACCGAAACAGTTAGCGTCCGGTCTGAGTTTCGGACCGGGAGCTGCTCCCCGTCGTGTGTCTCCCGCAATAGCCCGTAACGCTTGAAGGCGAGAATGTCTCCTTTGATCTCGATATCTCGGCTCGTTCGAATCTTGTTCAGCAGGTCGATTCCTAACTCGGATCCATTGACCGTGTCCGAACCGATACTCACACATTTCTTAGCTGAACAGAATGCGAATCTCCGCATAGTCAATTCGACAGCCGTAACCTGGGCAAAATAGACCCGGTTTCTGCGAAAGAGCGATCTCTCTTCAATGAAATCAGGTCCAAGAGCAACTCTTGCGACCAAAGTCTTGATGGCATGGAACAAGCACACGGCTGCCGTCCCCAAAATCAGCGCGTTTCCAATGAGATTGAATTCCGGCAAGAACGCAGCGTAAGCAAGGAATGCAGCAAACGTCAGCAATCCAATAGGAGTGACCCAGTACCACCATTTGTATCTCAGAGTCCCCGTTTCCATATCCCAATCCGTTTCAGCCACGCTTTCTAGCTGCACCTTGCTGATACGCAGAGTCCAGCCGATCTACCCTTCACGAACCAACTCCCGCGTACCTGATCCCCGTAAGGCGGTGGATGTCGATATCGAACGTACTCAGATCATCGGCGCCGAACTTCGAAAGATCGTCGTGTCCGCAAGCCCTAGCTATAACCTTCATCAAGTCGTTCGTCGCCTCGAAGAAGTTCGCGAGCTGTCTCGCGGATTCGGCTATGATCAGCCTCGCGCGCAGACTCTCCTTCTGCGTCGCGATTCCGACCGGACAGTTGTTCGTGTTGCACGCCCGCATCCCCAGGCAGCCGATCGCCTGGATTGCCGAATTCGCCACCGCGACCGCGTCGGCGCCGAGCATAAGCGCTTTCGCAAAGTCCTCCGCCACCCGCAAACCTCCGGTGATCACCAGCGTCACGCCGTCCGCCCCGCTCGAATCGAGATGCCGCCGTGCCCTCGCCAGCGCGGGGATCGTGGGTACGTTGATGTTGTTTCGGAGTATCGAAGGCGCGGCTCCGGTCCCCCCTCCGCGACCGTCGAGAATTATGTAATCGACTCCGACATCAAGCGCGAAGTCGATATCGTCCTCGATCCGGCTCGCGGCAAGCTTGAAACCGACCGGAATTCCGCCCGTCCGTTCGCGGACCTCGTCCGCGACCTCCCTGAAATCCGCTGCGGTTTTCAGGTCGGGAAATGCGGCGGGCGAGATCGCGGGCTTTCCTGCGCTGAGCCCGCGCACAGCGGCGATTTCTTCCGAAACCTTCTCCGCCGGAAGATGGCCGCCCGTTCCCGTCTTGGCGCCCTGTCCGCCTTTGAAATGAAACGCCTGCGCCTTAACCGCCTTGTCCCACGAAAATCCGAATTTCGCGGACGCGAGTTCGTAGAAATAACGTGAGTTGCTCTCCTGCTCTTCCCGAAGCATTCCGCCCTCGCCGGAAGCGATGCCCGTGCCGGCGATCTCGGCACCTTTCGAGAGCGCGATCTTGGCCTCGCGCGAAAGTGCTCCGAAGCTCATATCCGAAACGAAGAGCGGCATCGAGAGCTCGAGAGGCTTGTCGGCGTTCGGCCCTATCACCGTCCGCGTTTCCACGTCTTCTTCGTCCAGAAGAGGCCTCCGCGCGATCTGTGCCGGAAGGAACTGGATCTTCTCCCACTTCGGAAGCGTGCCGCGGTCAACGCCCATTGCTTCGGACGGACCGTGGAGACCGTGCTTCTTCAGCCCGTTCTTCGACAGGTCGCGAATGTAATTCGTATAGGGTTCGGTGTCTTCCGGATGCGTGTCGGCGTACTGCCCCAGATATTCGTCCCGGTTGAAGGGCTGAGGATTTTCATTATGAAACTCGCGGACTTGCGAAGCATCGACGTACAAACTTCCTTCGTGAACGGCGGCCGAGAACCTGTGGAGCACCTCTTCGTTGTTGTATTCGGATACTCCTGTGTCGTAGCGATAGTCCCAAAAGTGGACACCGCAGATCAGGTTTCGGCCGTCGATGAAGCCGTCGGAAAGCAATGCTCCGCGGTGATGACAGCGGCCGTAGAGCACGGAGACCTGGTCATCGTAGCGCACGATCACAAGATCGACGTTTTCGACGAGCGCGCCCGCAGGCTTTCGGTCCTCGAGTCCATCAAACTCCGCGATCTTCAGAGGTTCGGCGAGTTCGGAATAGTGGATTGTCATATTTGCTTCCGTCGGATCTTAAAGAAATGGTTCGATTCTCTATTTCGCGGCGCGGCCGGCACGATCCCTTTGACCCCGGTTCCGCCGCGCGGATTGTCATTCGATCAGGGAAGATAATACTATCAAGCGAGTCAACCAACGCTGCAGATCGATGGAAAACGGCGAATTCGGAAAAAGAGAGAGGAACACCGTAAGACGCCATGCGTCGCGCGGGAAGTACGACCGCGATACGGTGTTCGGCATTCTGGACGAGGCATTTCTCTGCCACGTGGGCTACTCCGTCGGGAGCCAGCCTTTCGTCATCCCCACGCTCTACGCGCGCGATGAAGAGACGATCTACATCCACGGCTCCGCCATCAGCCGTATGCTCAAAAACCTGTCCGAAGGGCTCCCGGTATGCGTGACGGTGACGATCACCGACGGCATAGTCCTGGCGCGGTCCGCCTTTCATCACTCCATGAACTACCGGTCCGTGACCGCCTTTGGTAAAGGCATGCCGGTCGTGAACGAGGATGAGAAGATGCGCGCGCTGGAGCTTATCTCGGAGAATGTCCTTCCAGGAAGATGGGCGGACGTGAGGGTGCCTACGAAAAAAGAGCTTGATGTCACTTCCGTCATCGCGATCGGCGTCGAGGACGCCGCGGCAAAGATCCGCGAGGGCGGCCCGAAGGACGACAAGCGCGATTACGAGCTCCCTGTCTGGGCGGGCGTCGTGCCTCTGGTCCGGAAGCCGCGCAAGCCGGTCGCCGACGATCTTCTGCCCGAGGGGATCGAGATCCCAGACTATATCAAGAAGCTTTACGAGTGATCCCTTGGCCCGGGAGGAAGGTAGGTCAAGGCGACGTCCCGGAAATCGCGCATCTCGGCCTCGACGCGATCAACAGACCAACCGAGTTCGCTTGCCATCAACTCCGCCGCCGGCACTGCGGCTTCGAGCGCTATTCGGGCGTCCAGAAAGAGTAATCTCGTCCTTCGGGCCAGCACGTCCTCCAGTCTCAAAGCCTTTCCTGTTCTCACCGCTTCAACGACATCCGCCTTTGTGTAAGGGAGCCCGGGTGCTATCGGCTCGGCGAGTCCGGGATCACCCGATACCAGTGCCTTGGACCTTTCAAGGGCTTTGTCTCGAACCCTGATCTCGTCCGTCCGGCAGGGCCCCGCAGCAAGACCTGCGATCTCGACCACATTGTCGACAGCATCCTTCGCCATTCGGCGAAAGGTGGTCCATTTCCCTCCCCGGACCGAAACCATTCCGGGAACCGAGGTTTCCACGATGTGTTCCCTAGAGATCCTTGAAGTGCCCTTTTCGCGTTTGCCCTTCACAAGAGGCCGGATCCCTGCAAAAACCGATCTGATGTCCCTTCGCTCCGGGATCCTTTCGAAAAAACCGGCGCAGGTCTCCAGAACGAACTCTATCTCGCTTTCCAACGCCGAAGGCTCGAGTTTCGGTTCCTCAACCGGTGTGTCGGTCGTTCCCACGAGAAGCTTCCCGAGCCAGGGGATCGCGAACAGCACGCGCCCGTCGGAGGTCTTCGGGATCATCAACGCGTTTGTTCCGGGTAGGAACTCCGGATCGAACACGAGATGGATCCCCTGGCTGAATGTAATCCGCGACGGCGGCTCGCCGGTCGCGAGAGACTCTACACGGTCCGCGAAGACTCCCGCGGCATTGATCACCGCGCGCGATTCGATCTCTATCATTTCGCCGCCCGGTCCGTCCCGGAACGAGATACGGCAAAGTTTTCCCGGGGTTATCTGTTCAACCTTCGCATAATTGAGCGCGGCCGCACCCTGATCTTCCGCCGTTTCTAGGATCGCGAGAAGGAACCCGGCGTCGTCGAACTGCGCATCGAGATACCGAACCCCTCCGGTAAGCCCCTTGCCGCTCAATCCGGGAAGTGCGTTTCTGGTTTCCTCTAAAGACAAGAGGTCGGTCCGGCCAAGCGATCGCTTACCCGCGAGCGCGTCATAGATCTTCAGGCCGGCACCGTAGTAAAGCTTTTCAGTCCTTCCGAAACAGGGAACTATGAAGGGCTTAGGCTTTACGAAGTCAGGAGCGAGTTCGATAAGCAGTTCTCGCTCGGCGAGCGCTTCCCGGACCAAAGAGACATTCCCTTGCTGGAGATACCTTACGCCGCCGTGGATCAGCTTCGTCGAGCGGCTCGAGGTTCCTTTTCCGAAATCGGATTGCTCGAGAAGAAGGACCGAGAGTCCCCGAGAAGCGGCATCGAGAGCGCATCCCGCGCCCGTAGCGCCGCCGCCGATGACGACGACGTCCCACGGCTCCTTTCGGGAGCGGACAAGTTCTAGAGTGTCTTCCCTTCTCATTCCGGGATCCTGGCAGTTGTTTCGGTCAGAAAGAAAAGGCCGCCCGGCAGAATGGGCGGCCTTTCAGAATAGGACTCACACGCGGTTCACCGCTCGCCTCTGGACGCCTCGACCGCCGATTCAAGCTCGACCACGAGCTTCCTTGAGGTCGGCTGATCGAAACTCTCGATCCACCGGATGGCTTCGTCCAGCACGCGAAGCTGGAACTGTCTCCAGTTGGGCTTGCCGGCTACTGAGCCGAACTCGCCGTTGTAGTAGGCGACCCTCGGCGGCCTGATCTTGTCGCTGACCGAACGGTCGACAGAGATCATCATCGTCGGGATCCCGTGATTCTCCACTTCCCGCGCAACGATCCCGAGCGTCTGGTGGCACAGCCTTGAAGCAGGTATCAGAAGCGCCGCCTGAACCTCGTATCGCCGAAGCCTTTCGGCGAGCTTAGGCGCCAGCCGTTCCGCCACCGCGGCGGCATCAGGGATGTAACTGCTCAGACTCCACCAGACGTGGTTCAGCCTGCCGATCACTCGATTGTCCTCGTATTCCGAAAGGCGGTCCAGAGGGATCTGCGCGTTCCGGTCTTCCCGGACCGCCGAGTCGTCGTAACCCTTCGCTGCGAAAACCAGGTCTTCCGCCTCCACCTCGACCGGGAGCTCCTTGCACGAAAGATCCCCTCCGCGGCTTTCGAGGTCGAAGCCCCTTGCGCCGTCGATAAACGCGCCGGCTGAAGAGACCAGGCCCAGATTAAACATAGGGAGCGCCCTGCGGACAGGCGTGAAAGGAGCGTGACGGTTCTTTATGAAGGGATAGCCGGCGAGCTTCTCGTCCCCTTTCCACTTCGAGAACCTGTTCACGAACTCGTCCGGCTTTTCGATGGTTTCCATATTGTTCAGAACTTGAGCTCGTCCGGCAGATCAAACTCGTCTGCAGAGCTTGCCTTCCCGGCCGTTCCGGATCTTCTCGAGATCACGAAGAACGCAAAAAGCGAGGCGGCCATCGCCGCCATAAGGACCCAAACCGAGTACTGGTGAAGCGTGTTGAACTGCACGCGAAGCGGATCGTTCGCGGCCAGGTCGTCGATCGGCGACTTCATCTGGACCCGCAAATATGCCAACCAAAACGCGATGAAGAACTGCCCGACGGCGCATCCGGCGGCCATTATGAGAAGGAGCACGCGCTGGACCCAGATCCAGGCCTTCTTCTCTTCTCCACGCGAAACAAGGGACGTCAGCAGAAGGATGACCCCGATTACAAGGCCGGCGACGTTGATGATCATCACCGTGCGATTGACCATCGATCCGGCGAGTTCCCTTGAGGGAAGCACCGAGAACGCGCTGGGCGCGACCCCGAAGCTGAAAAAACAGGCCGCTCCGAGCCATACGCCAAGCAAGAGGAGCTCGATTTTTGGAATGATCTTCTGCATTTCGATATTACGGCGGCAGACTTGATATTATGTAGCGTTTCATCGAAAAGGGCAAAACAGGAGGAAGCGGACCGCTAACCCATTTCATAGGGTTTCGTGCGGCCGCCTGTGGATCGAATGGACATCGTCGAATACAACAGCGGGGCGTGGGACAGGGAGGTCGAAACCGGGGAAAATATATGGACCATTCCCGTCGGCCCGGAGGTGATCGAAGAGGCGCGAAACGGCCGGTTCAAAGTGCTTCTCACGAACAATATGGCGGTCCCGAGGGACTGGTTCCCGGAGAGTTTCGAAGGTGTCAACTTGCTGTGCCTGGCTTCGGGAGGCGGCCAGCAGGGACCTGTTTTCGCGGCCCTTGGCGCGAATGTAACAGTATTCGACAATTCCGCCGCTCAGCTTGAGAAGGACCGGTTTGTTGCCGAACGTGAGGGCCTCGAGATCCGCCTGGAAAAGGGCGATGCCGCCGATCTTTCGAGATTCGAAGATGATTCCTTCGACCTGATCTTCCATCCGGTCTCCAACTGTTTCATGCCCGACATCCAGCCTGTCTGGCACGAGGCTTACCGTGTGCTTCGAATGGGAGGTGATCTCCTCGCGGGTTTCCACAACGGATTCTTCTATATCTTCGATCAGATAAAGGCTGACAGCGAAGGCGTCCTCGAAGTAAAGAATCCTCTGCCCTATTCGGACCTTCACGATCTCAGCGAAGAGGATCTGAAGTACTTTATGAAGGACGGCGAGCCGCTCGAATACGGACACACGCTCGATCAGCAGATCGGCGGGCAGGTCCGGGCCGGATTCGCCATCAACGGATTCTACGAGGACTCGGACCACGGGAGCCCTCTGAGCAAGTTCAGCCCGATCTTCGCCGCCACCAGGGCGCACAAGTTTTGAGCGAAAGAGTTTCGATCGAGGTTTTGCTCGCTGACGGCAAGGCGGAACTCAAGGCCGCCGGTGTCCCGGATCCGGTCGCGCAGGCGCGCGGGTTGCTGGAGCTCGCAACGGGGCTCGGCAAGGTCTTCATCATTGCCCATCCAGAACACGTCCCCTCCGGGAGCGAGATAACGCGGTTCTTCGATCTCGTGCGGCGGAGGGCTTCAAGAGAACCGTTTCAGCAGATCGCGGGACGCCAGGAATTCTACGGGCTCGAGTTTCTCGTGACGGCGGATGTGATGATCCCGAGGCCGGAGACCGAGCTGATCGTCGAGAAAGGGATCGGTCTGCTTGCGGATACCGCGAAGCCAACGATCTGCGAGGTCGGGACAGGTTCCGGCTGTATCGTCGTGTCCCTGCTTCACGAACTCGCCGAGGCGACAGCGGTCGGGCTTGAGGTCTCGGAGGCCGCCCGCGAGGTCACGCTTGCCAACGCCCGCTCGAACTCAGTCGCGGACCGCCTCGAACTTAGGGGGTCAGACGTGTTCAGCGCGCTCGCTCCGGACGAGCGATTCGATCTGATCGTCTCAAACCCTCCGTACGTGCCGCTTGAGGACGTCGCCGCGCTTCAGCCGGAGGTTCGGGATCACGAACCTTTTGTGGCGCTCACCGACGGTTCTACCGGACTGACGATAATCGAGAGGATCGTGAAAGTGGCCCCTTCCCATCTTCGAAGGGGCGGCCACGTTCTGCTTGAGATCGGCTTCAACCAGTCCCCTGCGGTGCTCGGGATGTTCGACGACCGGATCTGGGCCTCCGCCGCGGCGTTTCCGGACCTGCAGGGCATCCCGCGGATGATCAGGGCATCGATTCGGGTCCGCTAACTTAAGCTGCGAAACGGTTTTGCGGGATAAATAAATTGCCGACCCCTACTTCTTTCTGTTATATTCATTGCGTCCACTACATTTCAATTCAGTATTCCGCCCGTACCGGTTCGGGCTACTGGGGAGTTTCACTATGAGTTACGAAAATGAAAGAGAAGAATCCGGCGTAGGTACAAAACTGACCTATCTGCTGATCGGCGGCGGGATCGGAGCGATCCTGGCGCTCCTGTTCGCACCGAAATCCGGCCAGGAGCTCCGCGAGGACATTGCCGACGTTACCAAGAAGGGCATCGAGCGCAGCCGTGAGACTGCCGCCCATCTTCAGGAGGCGGCCGGCGATTATTACGAAGTGACCCGCGAAAGGGCGAGCGAAGCGCTGCACTCCGCTCAGGAGAAAGCGAGTGAGATCGGCGAGCGCGCCAGATCGGCAGCCGCCCAGACCGCGAACCCATTTTCAGCTGCGATCGAGGCCGGCAAGGAAGCGTACCGCGATGAGAAGAGGAAGAACGAACCGCGTTCGATCAGCGAGGGACGGCCTTCGTACCCGGTCCGTGAAAAGTCGCTCGACGATGCTAAGAAAAAGGGGGCCGAAGACAAAGAAAAGAAGGATTCGTAGCAAGTTATGAATGCCACTGACCCGCAGTTCTGGATGATGATAGCCTCGATCGTTATTGCGATCTGCTTCATTTTCATGGCGATCGCGCTTATCGTTGTAGCCGTTATCGCCCGGAAGGCCCTAGGGACCGTTAACCGTGTCCAGGAGAGGATCGATCCGCTTATCGACCAGGTCAATTTAATAAGCGTGCAGGGCAAGGATATCGCCGCTCAGTTCAATGAGCTCTCGGTGAATCTGAATTCCGCGTCGAAGAACCTTGCTGAATCTTCTGCCCTGATCAAGGATGAGATCGCGGAGCTCAAGCTGCTTGTCGGGCAGACCGCCGTGGCCGCGAAGGATAAGGTCGAACTTGTGAGCGACACTATCGACCGCACGCAGATCCAGGTTACGACCACCGCCGATTTCATACAGGCGAAGATTGTCGAACCGGCCGCAGAGATCGCGGCGATAATGGCGGGGGTCCGAAAGGGTCTCGAGGTCCTCTTCGCTCCTTCGCCGAAACGGATCGACCGGGCTTACCATGAGGATGAAATGTTCATTGGTTAGCTCGCGATCAATGACCTTTTGAACGGGCGATCATCTTCGCCCGTTTTTGTTTGTCTTCGGCTATGCCAGCAGAAAGAAAACTGGTCCTCGCGATGGACCAGGGAACCACCTCCAGCCGGGCGATCGTCTTCGACGAGACGGGCGCGATCATATCAAAAGTCCAGAGAGAGTTCAGACAGATCTTCCCGCAAAGCGGCCGGGTAGAGCACGACCCGGCGGAGATACTCGAATCCCAGCTAGGAACCACGGTCGAGGCGCTCTCGAAGGCCGGCCTTTCGGCTTCGGATATTTCGGCGCTCGGGATCACAAACCAGAGGGAAACGACGCTGATCTGGGACCGGGCGACCGGCGAGCCGATCTCCAACGCGATCGTCTGGCAGGACCGGAGGACCGCGGGGCAATGCGCCGAGATCCGCGAACGTCACGGCGACTCGATCAGGGAAAAGACCGGCCTGGAGGTCGATCCGTATTTTTCGGCGAGCAAGGTTTCGTGGCTGCTTAAGCACGTCCCGGGAGCGCGAGAAAGAGCGGAGGCCGGCGATCTCGCATTCGGCACCGTGGACACCTGGCTCGTCTGGAACCTTTCCGGCGGCCGGATCCACGTCACGGATGTCTCGAACGCCTCGCGCACGATGCTCTTCAACATCAACACGCTGGAGTGGGACGACGATCTGCTGTCTGTCTTTGGAGTTCCCCATTCGATCCTGCCGTCCGTGGTCAGTTCGTCGGAGATCGTCGGCGAGGTCTCCAGACCGGAGCCCCTGCGAGGGATCCCGATCGCGGGTATCGCAGGAGACCAGCAGGCCGCACTCTTCGGCCAAAGGTGCTTTGCCGAAGGGGACGCAAAAAGCACCTACGGCACGGGATGCTTTCTTCTGCAGAACACTGGAAAACGACCCGCGCTATCGGAACACAGGCTCCTCACCACCGTGGCGTGGCAGATCGGAGACGTCTGCGAGTACGCGCTTGAGGGAAGCGTGTTCATAGGAGGAGCCGTGATCCAGTGGCTGAGGGATTCGCTCGGGATCATCGGGTCCGCTGACGAGGTCGAAGCGCTCGCACTAGATGCCGGAAGCTCGGACGGCGTGTTCTTCGTACCGGCCTTTTCGGGGCTCGGGACTCCTTACTGGGATCCTGCGGCCCGCGGTTTGATCTCGGGGCTGACACGCGGAACGGGACGCGGACAGATCGCGTATGCGGCGCTGGAAGCGATCGCGTTTCAGACTGCAGAACTGCTTGAGGCGATGCAGAAGGACTCGCACAGGCAGATCCCGGAACTTAAGGTCGACGGAGGCGCCTCCTCGAACGATCTGCTGATGCAGATCCAGGCCGATCTTCTCCAGATCCCGGTCGTGCGTTCACCGATCACGGAGACGACCTCTCTCGGGGCCGCGTACCTGGCGGGCCTGGCGACGGACGTATGGGAATCTACGGGCGAGATCTCTGAAGGAGATCGTGCGGGCGATCGGTTCGAGCCTTCGATCGGACCGGACGAGGCCGCGGAACGCATCGCCGGCTGGAAGCGCGCCGTTCAGCTTTCGCTCGGCTGGGCGGAATGAAGCCTGATCCGGTGATAGACGAATACCTCAAGGACTCGAATTTCTCTATTTTAGAACGGTACTAAAACGGGGAGGGTTACACACTGGTCAGTGATCTGCCCGTCGCTTGCGCTCTGATTTCTCGCGGTAGCCCGCGCTTACGCTTGGGCTTAGGATACGGGTGAGCCGGAAGCGCTGTCGTGACGATCGTCCTCGGGATACGGGCAATTCCTGCAGCCGTTGCTGCAGCAGTTGCCGCGGTCTCTAAGAAACTTCGCGGTGAGCACCATCAGGCCGTTCTCGAAGTAAAAGTCGATCCCTTCCACGAGACCTTTTTCTGCGCGAATATCGGTCCCGGACTTCTCTTCTTCCGCTGTCATTCCCTTGTCCATTCAGTTCCTTTCCAGGAGCATCAGGAACTCCCGGTTGCCGGCCGCGCCTTCGATCGGTGATACGACAAGCCCGGTCCTCTTCATCCCCTGCTTATCTGCGAAATCCGTCAGGTCCGCGATGACCTTTTCGTGCAGTTCCTCATCACGTACGATCCCGCCTTTTCCGACCTCTCCTTTTCCGACCTCGAACTGCGGCTTGACGAGAAGCACCACTTTCCCGCCCTTATTAAGAAAGGGAAGCGCCGGTTCTAAAACGAGCTTTGCCGAGATGAACGAAACATCGATCGTGATCAGGTCCACGTCTTCCGGGATCTGTTCACGAGTAAGGCTTCGGGCGTTGGTGTTCTCCATCAGCACGACCCGTTCGTCGTTGCGGAGCCTCCAGATCATCTGATTCGTTCCCGAATCGACTGCGTAAACCTTCCCGGCTCCTTGCGAAAGGAGGCAGTCGGTGAATCCGCCCGTGGAAGAACCTATGTCCAAACATACATATCCGTCTACACGTATATGAAATTCTTCGAGCGCTTTCTCGAGCTTCAATCCGGCCCGGCTGGCGTACCTTGATTCAGGCGATTCGCCCTTGATCTTGATCTCCTGTTCCGGTTCGAACGACTCGGAGGGTTTTTCGACCCTCTTTCCGTGCACGAGGACCACGCCGGCCATCACCATCGCCTGCGCCTTGGTCCTGGAGTCTGCGAATCCTCTCTCCACGAGCAATTTGTCGATCCGCTCTTTTGCCATCTCTAAAGGTTATTTGCCGGCTCCCAGCGGAAGCACCATCCCCGCCTCTGCGATCCGGAGACCCGCTGCGGTCACGGTCCGGATCGCTTCAGCATCTCCCTGGACAACAGGGTTTGAGTGATTGAAGTGGATCAGATAAACCTTGTTCCTTTCCGCGACCGGGCGTTCCTTCAGCAAGTCGATCGTTTCGGTTATGAAAGGATGTGGCACCTCGCTGATCGGCCTCGGGATCTCGCCGTCCTTGAAGAAGGTGGCGTCGACCAGCAGGTAGTCGTTTTCGCTGACGACTTCGGCGAGCTTCCTGTCCCACTTCTGCCATTTGTCTATATCCGGGATGAACACGAGGCTCTTGGTTCCGAAGCTTATGCGGAAGCCGGCAGTCTCGCTAAACTCGTCGCGGTGCGGAACAAGAAACGGCGTTACAGAAAGTCCTTCGCCCAGATCAGCTGCCTCTCCAGCCTTTAACCGACGGACCTCGATGTTATTCAGTTCCACGAGCTGAGACCAGGGGCCGTTGCTCTCCAGGAAGCCTGCCATCCGGGGCATCGCATAGACCGGAACGCCCTTCGAGTTCATCGATTCGCGGCCCAGGTAAATAAGTCCCGTGTAGTGACCTATGTGAGCGTGTGTCAGAAAGATGCCGGAAAGCCCGTTCGAATAGTCTCCCGTCTTCTCTTTCAGCATCTGGAACTGCTCCGCCAGGTCTGGCGTCGCGTCAAAGATCCAGCGCTTCTTGGTACGCGGATCTACGAGCGCGATCGAGGACACGGTCCGGCGAAGAGATCCGTCCTTCCAGGCGCGTTCGCAGAACGGTGAACCGCAGCCCATCTGGGGAACGCCTGCGTCCTGACCGACACCGAGAACCAAAACGTACGGTTCCGCGCCGAACGCCGCGGCGGCGAAAATCAATACCGTAATAAGGAATGCGATCGCTGTTCTCATTGCTCGATCGAGGCCGCGTCGAACCCTTCGGGCTCTTGGGTCCCGCCCTCAAAGCTGATCCTTATCGGCCGGCAGCAGACCTCGCAGTCTTCTATGTAATCCTGCGGCCCCGCACTCAGGTCGAGCAGCATAGAGATCTCCTGCCAGCAGTACGGGCAGATGAAAAAGTGTTCGGTTTCCATTATGCCCGGCTAATGCCCTGTGCGGTTTGAAGGGCGTCGGCCTGGTGATATTCTCGGACATCGAGCGGTCAATTCAAAATGCGGCGTCTGAAACAGCTAAACGGTTTCGCGAAGTACTCGCTTTTCGTTCTCACCTACAACATCGTCGTGATCCTTTGGGGCGTGTTCCTTCGCGCCTCGAAATCGGGAGACGGCTGCGGACAGCACTGGCTGACGTGCCACGGCGAGGTGATCCCCTCCGCCCCGGAGTTGAAGACGGTCATAGAGTTCTCACACAGGCTTACAAGCGGCCTGGCCTTTCTTTTCGTGCTGGCGCTGGTCGTTTGGGCGTACAAAGCCTACAAGAGAGGTTCGTCTGTCAGGAAGACCGCGAAAGTCTCGTTTTTTTTCATCTTTACCGAAGCTCTCGTGGGTGCCGGCCTCGTGCTGACCGGCAACACCGCGGAAACACTAACCGACGCGCGTCCGTTCTGGATGGCGGGCCACCTGATCAACACGTTCGTTCTTCTCGCTTTTCTGACCCTGACTTTATGGTTCGCAACGGGCGGCAGCAGGCCGCGTTTCGCTGGGAAAAAAAGGCTTGCAGGCGTACTTGGGCTCGGTGCCGCCGGCATCTTCGTGATCGGGATTACCGGATCGATCGCGGCGTTAAGCAATATGCTCTTTCCTTCGGAATCGCTTGCGGTCGGGATCGCGCAGGATCTTTCGCAATCCTCGCACATCGTCGTCCGACTGCGCGTGCTTCATCCGATCTCTTCGGTCGTTATCGGAGTTTTTCTTTTCGTCGCCGCGGGATGGATCAAACGTGAATCTGGAGACGGGGATGCGGGCTTCTGGTCCGGCGCGGTAAGCCTGATAGTGATAGCTCAGCTGGTCTTCGGGGGACTGACGCTCGTGGCGGGGGCGCCGATCGTGATGCAGCTGGTGCACCTTCTGCTCGCGGATGCGCTCTGGATCTCGTTCGTACTTCTCGCGGCTTCGGCGCTGTCGTCAGAAGCCCCGAAAGCCGCTCTCGGTTCAACGGCCGCGTCCGCTTCTAAGTGAAAGACTGTACTGCCCTTGGTTGCCCTTGTCGTCCGAGATCGACACGTTGACGGACGAAGCGGAAGTCGAGATCTGCAGAATGAAGGACCCGTCGAACTTCGCGAACGTCTCTCGTCCAAGTATCCGCACTGTCGCGCCGGGATCCGTTTTTCCGCTCACCCTGTAGAGCCTGCCTCCCAGGTGCTCGACCTGCCAGTCTCCCGCCTCGATCCTTGCGGATCTTCTCTGCCTGTAGAGTGTCAGCCTGAAAGGCTCGCTCCATTCGCTCTGCTGACCTGAGGTCGAAGCCGCGCGGACGCGCCAGAAATACGTGTCGGGCATTAATGCGGCGATGCCGTATCTTGATTCGCGCAGGCCCGGCAGGTCCTCGACGACCTTGTCGGGTACGAAGAAAGGAGACATCGAGAGCTGGAACTGATAGGTGATGTCGCCTGCTCCGGAAGTCTTCGTCCACGAGAATGCTACGCTTCGGCTGCTTCCCGAAACCGGGATCTGCGCATAGGCGGGCGGATCGTCCGGGGACGGCGGCCTCAGGAGCGTTTCCCTCGAAGCGACCCTTCCCTTGTCCAGGGCGGCGTATTCGTTCTCGTTGATGGTCGTTTTCTGCCCGTTCGTGTCGCTGACGATGTTTCCGCGCGTGACCCGTATTTCGCCGCGGTCGGACTGGCGGTTCAAATTGAAGCTCGCCTCGGACTGGGCGAGTATCCTGTTCTCCGTCTCCTTCACCTCTACGACGTTGTTCGTGCTCTCAAGCTGGTCCTCGGTCCTGACGCGTATCTGTCCGTCGTCAAGCTTCACGCGCACGCTCTTGCCCCCGAACAGCGAAGAGCTGTCCCGGATCACAACTGTGCTGTTCGGCCTGATCGAAAGCGTCGAGCCGTCGATCATAAGGATCTGGCACCTTCCGTCCGACTGCGTCTGAATGGTGTCCCCCGCCTGCACCATCATCCCTTCCGCCGCGCGCTCGGTCTTGCGTGTGGAAACGCGGATGATCCGGACATCGCCCTGATATGTCAATATCCTCGCGGAATCCCTTGGAGTGTTCGAATCGTCGATCGGCGTCGCCAGCAGATCGCTGTTCCAGAGCCACATTCCTCCGCCTACCATGAAAGCCAACAGCCCCAGAATCGCGAGCAGTTTGTAAACCGTCGCTTTCCGGATGTTGAACCATTCAAGATAGAATTTTCTGTAATGTGGTTCCATCATCGGTTCCGCCCGTCGTGGGACGGATTGAAGGATGTGCGGCCCGGACCTATTCGGCTTCGTTCGCCGGGAGTTCCAAAGTATCGGATCCGTCCTCGTCGTGTTTCACGGGAAAGATAAGCGACAAGATGATCGAAAGAAAGATCGCGCCCGCGACGACACTCAACGAGATGTTGATGACCTCCTGCTTATAGGCGCCCCCCAGATAATCATGCAAGAACACGGCGACCGAGGAATGCGAGCCTTCTCCCGCAAGTTGAAGACCGGTTTCCGCGATCAAAGGAAGCAGCATCTTCACTCCTATAAAGCTGAGGACGAAGGCAAGTCCGAATCTCAGGTAATGGAAACGGTCTGCCATGTCGGCAAGCAGAAAAAAGAACGTCCGGAGCCCCAGGATGGCGAAGATGTTTGAGGTGTAAACGATGAACCGATCTGTGGTGATGCCGAAGATGGCCGGAATAGAATCAACCGCGAAGATCACGTCGGAGAGCTCTACCACAATGAGCACAAGCAGAAGAAGCGTCCCCACGCGCTTGCCGTCCTCGATTATAACAAATTTGTTCCCGACGTATTCCTTTTTGATCCGTATGTACCGCGTGACAAGCGCCACCAGCCGGCTTTCTTCCGGGTTGAAGCCCGCTTCGTCGTCGGAGAACATCTTGATGCCGGTATAGATCAGGAACACGCCGAAGACGTATAGGATCCAGTGGAACCGCTCGACCAGCTCCGCACCCGCGAAGATCATCACCATTCGCAGGATCAACGCGCCCATGATCCCCCAGAACAAAACCCTGTGCTGAAACTGCTTAGGGACCGCGAAGTAGCTGAAGATCAGAAGGAAGACGAACAGGTTGTCGATAGAAAGCGAAAGCTCGATCAGATAACCTGTGAAAAACTCCTTCGCCTTGAACAGTCCGGCTTCCGGTCCGGCGATCCCTGTGACGACGTAATAGATAAAGACGTTAAACCCTAGCGCGAGGGAGACCCAGACGATGCTCCAGGCGAAGGTCTCTTTGCGGGACGGCACGTGCGCCTTTCGATTAACGATCCCGATATCGACAAAAAGCGCCACCAGCACGGTAACGAAGAAAGCGGCCCAGACCCAGAAGGGATATTCGACTCCATTCATACAGCTTCTAAAGATACATTCTGAAACGCGGAATTGGAAAAGCGCCCGGCCTGTCAGGAAGTATTTTTGCAACGTCCCGCAATTTTTACTTTTCGACGGGTGGTTGCTAAAATTACGGTTTGTCCCGAACAGAATGAATGGTCCCTCCGGGACCAGTAGTCAGGAATTCAACAGATGCTTAAGTTCTTCAAACGCATGGAAAGGACGAGGAACATCATCCTCGTTGTTTTCGCAGTACTTCTCGTGGTCAGCCTGATCGTTTTCGGCGCGCTCCAGCCGGGAACCCAGGAAAATCTTCTGGTCAGCAACGAGGTCGTTGCGCAGGTCGGCGATGAAACGGTGACGCTCGGCGAGCTCGCGACGCAGCAGCAGCAGTTCCAGCAGGCCCAGCGGAACATCCCTGCAAGCTTTCTCCTCGACGGCCTAATAAGGCTGAAGATGGTCAAGAACGAGGCGGAAAGGCTCGGGCTGACGGCATCGGACGCGGAGGTCGCCAAGGCGATTCGCGAGATCTTCAAACCGGAAGACGGCCAGCCGTTCGACCAGGCGCGCTATGAACAGCTCGCCCTCCGGCAAGCGGGCTCCGTCTCGGCGTACGAGGAATCGATCCGCGACGAACTGAGCGCGGAGAAGGTCCGCGCGTTCATCACCTCCGGCGTCCGTGTTTCGGAGGCAGAAGTGCTCGAGGACTTCCGCCGCAGGAACACCAAGTTCGATCTCTCGTACGTGGCCATCAGCACCAGCGGGATCGCGGAGAACATTCAGCCCACGGACGAAGAACTGGCGAAGTACTTCGAAGAGAACAAGAAGGACTATTACATCAGCCTGCCGCAGAAGAAGATCCGTTACATTTACCTCGAGACTTCGAAGGTCGGCGAGACGCTCAACCTCACGGACGAGATCCTGAAGGCGGAGTACGACAAGCTTGCGCCCGAGAACAGGCAGAGGGGTGTCAACGTGCAGGAGATCGTGCTCCGGGTCGCAAGTCCGGACTTCGACGCGGCTCAGCTGGAGAAGGCGAACCAGATCGTGCAGAACCTGAAGCAGGGACAGGACGCGGTTTCGGAAGAACGTTTCGCGGAAGTAGCGAAAGGCCAGTCGGAGAAGCCTTCAACCGCAACGAACGGCGGCCGGGTGCCCGGGCTCGTGAGGCCGAACCCGAGCAATCCGGACGATCCTTATCAAAGGGTCCTGGCGATGCAGGAAAGCGAGATCACCGAGCCGATCAAGTTCGGAAGCGACTATTACATCCTTCGACGCGGCAAGGCGGTTCCCAAGTCCTTCGAGGATATGAAGAAAGAGCTTGATCTCGGACTCCGGAACCGCAGGGCATACGCAGCGAACTCGGAGCTCGCCCAGAAGGTCGCCGCGCGCCTCAAAGAGGTGAAGGACGTCGACAATGTCGCCAACGAATTCGCGGGTCAGGCGAACATGTCGGTCGCCAACATGGTGAAGGAGACCGGATTCGTCAAGCCCGGCGACGAGGTCGAAGGGTTCGGCGTTTCGCAGGACTTTGAACAGGGCATCGCGCCGCTCGAAGAAAAAGGCCAGGTTGGTGAGCGCATTCCTGTTCCCGGCGGGTTCGCGGTGCCGATGCTTGTGGACAAGCGCGATCCGCGCGACGCGACGCTCGCTGAGGTCCGCCAGCAGGTCGTCGACGCTTACAAAGTCGCGGAAGCGAGAAAGCGGATCGAGCAGATCGCGAAGGACATCGCTTCAGGAGCGCAGAACGCAGAAGGGCTCTCGGCCGCGGCATCGTCGAGGAATCTCGAAACCGGTGAAGCGACCGACTTCATTCTCGGTTCTCCGCTTGGCGAAGGCCCCACCGCCACGACCTCGGAAGCGCTCGAAGAAGCGATCTACAACGCCCAGGAAGGCGGAGTGACGGGAGCGGTCCAGGTCGGCGATAACTGGTACGTCGTGGGCGTAAAGGACCGGGAGGAAGCCAGCACGGAAGAGTTCAACGCGCAGAGGGATTCGCTGGTCGAGCAGATGCTCATGGAGAAGCGGGGCAGGGTCTTCGCCGATTATCTGGCCGCGGTCCGCCGCCGGATGGAGCAGAACGGAGAACTTGTGATCTACAAGGAAGTGCTCGCGAAGCTCGAGGCGCAGAACCAGCAGGAGGTACCCGGACCCCAATTCCCGGGCGGAATACCGATGCCGCCTCAGGGAGCCCCGGTTCCGCCTACATCGGGAGAGGAGTAGGTTAATTGCGGCTCCGCCGCTCCGATGCCGTTTAGAGCAGCGCTTCGCGCTGCATTCCTGGTTCGCGGCTCTGCCGCCCCGATGCCGTTTGACCAGCGCTTCGCGCTGCGTTCCGGAAAAATAAAGGGACCGTTTAGCCGCGGGCTTTGCCCGCTATGCAGCGCGAAGCGCTTCTCTAAACGGTCCATTATTCTGTCCGGGATTATTTCCCGAGTTACGGTTTATCCCGCGCTTTCCTTCCTCAGATGACTGTGCCTGATCCCGTACGCGAAGTATATGATCACGCCGAGAGCCATCCAGGCGAGAAGCCTGAGCCAGGTATCCCACCCCAGCGTCGCCATAAGAAGGAAACTGCTGACCGCGGCAAGCGGGGCGATTACCCAGACCGCGGGCACTTTGAATCCGCGTTTAAGATCGGGATTGTTCTTCCTCATCACCATCACGCCCAGCGCGACGATGACAAATGCGAACAGAGTCCCAATGCTTACAAGCTCGCCGAGCAGGCCGATCGGGAAAAAAGCAGCGATCATCGCGACGACCCCGCCGGTCACAAGCGTCGTGACATAGGGTGTCTGGAACTTCGGATGGATCTTGGCCGCCCATTCGGGAAGCAATCCGTCCTTGGCCATCGAGTAGAATACGCGCGGCTGACCCATAAGCATTACGACCATTGTCGAGCTCAGGCCGAGCACGGCGCCGATCTTGATGATCATCGGGAACGCGGCGAATATCGAACCGATCGGGGTCCCCGTCGTCATAGCCCTGGCCGCGTCGATCGCGACAGCGATCGGAGCCGGCACGTTGAGCGCCGAGTACGGGACAAGACCCGCCATCACGAACGAAACCAACACGTAGAGAAAAGTACAGATCAGAAGCGATCCTATGATCCCTCTCGGCATGTTCTTCTGCGGATCTATAGTCTCCTGAGCCGCCGTCGAGACCGCGTCGAAACCGATGTAGGCGAAGAAAATGATGCCCGCGCCGGTCAGGATCCCTGTGAACCCGAATTCCCCGAACGTACCCGTGTTTGCCGGGACAAACGGCGTGAAGTTGTCCATGCTCACGTAGCCGATCCCTGCGATGATGAAAAGCACGACGACCGAGGTCTTGATCAGGACGATGACCGTGTTGAAGGTCGCCGATTCCTTGATTCCCTTGACCAGAAGTAAAGTGATCGCGACAACGATAAGGAACGCCGGAAGATTGAACACTGCCGTGTCCGTCTGAAGAGCAGCGACCGAGCCTCCGACCTGCTCGATGCCTTTTGCGAGCGGGGCGCTCATCTGGTTCCAGCCTTCGCCTGCGGCGAGCAGGTTCCCGTCAACCCGGATCCCCTGCAGTTTGTCCGCAATTTCCGGCGGTACATTTATGAACTCCGTACCGGGCGCGGCGCTCAGGTTTATGGGAAATTGTATTCCGATATCGGCGAGAAAACTGACCACGTATCCCGACCAGCCGACCGCGACCGTCGCCGCGCCGAACGCGTACTCGAGGATAAGGTCCCAGCCGATGATCCACGCGACGAACTCTCCGAGCGTCGCGTATCCGTATGTGTAAGCCGAACCGGCGATCGGAACGGACGAGGCGAATTCCGAATAGCAGAGCGCCGCGAACAGCGCCACGACGCCGGCGATTATCATCGAGATGACGACTGCCGGACCGGCGTGCTTGGCGGCGGCCTGTCCGGTCAGGACGAAGATCCCCGTTCCGATAATCGCGCCGACTCCCAGCGCGACGAGGCTCCAGGCTCCGAGGACCCTCTTTAAGGTATGTTTACCTTCCTCTTGAGCCTCAGCGATGATCTTGTCAATGGGTTTGGTTCTGAAAAGTGACATCTGTCCCTCCAAAGAAGCGTTCTTCGATTCTATTGCAAAAGGCCAACCCCTTGTTCTAAAGCAAAAGCAGATTTCCGGCAGGCGGGTCCGTAAACGCGGTGTGCCGGAAACCCGGACATAATAAAACGATTAATCGTCCGAGACGCAAAAATCCCGGGAAATCGTTCGATCTCTCGAAAAAGATTTCCCGGGATGAAATGAACGTTAAGCGCCTTTTATCGCTTCCAGGTACCTCGAAAGCTCTTCCTTCACCTTCGGGAAGAGGATGAGAAGCCCTACCATGTTCGGGAAGACGAGCGCCAGGATCATCGCGTCGGAGAACTTGATGACCGCGTCAAGCTGTGCCGCAGAGCCGATCACGATGAACAGCAGGAACAGCACTTTGAACGAAAGATCGGCCAGATTGCTTCTGCCGAACAGGTATTTCCACGATTGCAGTCCGTAGTAGGACCACGAGATCATCGTCGAGAACGCGAACAGAAGTATCGCGATCGTCAGCACGTACCGGAATCCGGGAAGCACGTCGTCGAACGCCGCCGACGTAAGGTCCACGCCTCCCACCGTTTGCCCGGCTATCTGAACACCCTGCAGGTTCTGAGCGCTATAAACAAACAAGTTTTCAGAGTTGAACATGATGATCACGAGCGCCGTCATCGTGCAAATCACGACGGTGTCGATGAACGGCTCGAGAAGGGCCACGATGCCTTCGCTCGCCGGGTAATTCGTGTTGACAGCGGAGTGGGCGATCGCCGCGGAACCGGCTCCGGCCTCGTTCGAGAACGCCGCGCGCCTGAAGCCCTGGATGATCACGCCCGCTATGCCGCCGAGGCCGGCTTCGGGAGTGAACGCGCCGTTGATGATCAGCATGAACGCTTCAGGTATGAAGGTGTAGTGAGCGAAGATGATGAACAGTGACGCGGCCACGTAAAGGACAGCCATTAACGGCACGATCTTCTCGGTGACCTTCGCTATCCGCTTGATGCCGCCGATGATGACGAGTCCGACGAAGAGAGCCAGGATGATCCCGATGATCGTCCTGACCGCACCGCCCTGCAGGCCCATCATCGATGTCAGCTGAGCAGTCGCCTGGTTCGCCTGGAACGCGTTGCCGCCTCCCAGGGCTCCGCCTACACAGAACACCGCGAAGATTATCGCAAGGACCTTTCCAACGGGAGCGAGGCCCTTTTCCGCGAAGCCTTTCGAAAGGTAATACATCGGCCCGCCGTAAACGGTGCCGTCCGCCTCGATGTCCCTGTACTTGACGCCGAGCGTACACTCGACGAACTTCGAGGACATTCCCAGAAGTCCCGCGACGATCATCCAGAACGTCGCTCCCGGACCGCCGACCGCGATCGCGACCGCGACTCCGGCAATGTTTCCGAGTCCGACGGTGCCCGACACCGCCGTGGCAAGCGCCTGGAAGTGGCTTACCTCTCCGGCGACGCCTTCCTGCCTTATGGTGTCGGGGATGTCGCCTTCGTAATGGGGAACCGTGTCAGAAGTGACCGGCGCTCCGCCCTGCTCGATCTCGTCGTAGTGGCCGCGAACGACGCGAAGCGCAAGGGGGAAGCCTCTTAGATTTATGAATCCGAAGTAGAGAGTGAAGAAGGTCGCGCCGAAAACTAGTAGGATCAGCACGATCGGGACATCGAACCCGGCTATCGGCACAGGATACATTATCGTGCCTTCCCACCACGTAGCGATCGGATCGACAGCGTCGTTGATCCGCGCGTCGAGTCCCTTTTCAGCGGTGGTCTGCGCCGCTTCGGCCGCGAACGCTGCGATCGGAAGGAGTAGCGCGAGCACACCGGCGCTAAAATACTTCAGTATTTTATGATTCATCATAGGCTTTCTGACCATCCTCGAAGAGTGACTTTTAACTTGTTGGAAGCGGAAGCGCGGCTTCCGGGCGTTTGGTGCCTCAAGAGCGGAGAATGTAGGCACCCGGTCGGGGTGACTTCACCCGGAGTTAACGCTTACACAGAGAGCGATTATACCTATTTAGAAAGGCATGTCGAGTGTTTCCGGGCTATAGTCTTACCTTGCCGGAGATTTGAGCCGAAGGGGCTTCTCCACTAACATCTTGTCCGGCAGTATCTTCGTGAAGATGGAGAATGCAATGAGTGACAAGGAAACGGCAATTCACGGCGACATCCCGGTCGAGGAGTTCCGGAAGTACGGGACCAAGATCGTCGAGCGTCTTGCGAAATACTACGAAGAGATCGAGGACCTTCCGGTCCTTTCGCAGATAGAGCCGGGGTCGCTGAAGGCAGCTCTTCCTGAGGATGCTCCCGAAGAAGGAGAGGACTTCGGCGAGGTCCTCCGCGATGTCGAGGAACTGATCTTTCCCGCCGTTACGCACTGGAACCATCCGAACTTTCACGGCCTTTTCTCCACCTCCGGGAGCGCGGTCGGCGTCTTCGCGGATATGTTCGCGACGGCCTTCGATATGAAGGCGATGCTCTGGAGGACCTCGCCGGTTTCGACAGAGCTCGACGAGGTTGTGCTGGAATGGCTGCGCAAGATGTCCGGCCTTCCCGAAGGCCTGAAGGGAGTGATCTACGACACGGCGTCCGTTTCAACGATGCACGCGATAGCGATGGCACGCGAGCAGCTGGGACTCGAGATCCGCGAGAAGGGAATGAGCGGCCGAAGCGACCTTCCGCTACTGCGAGTTTACTGCTCGGAACACACGCATTCGTCGATCGAGAAGTCCCTCATAACGCTCGGCCTCGGACAAAGGTCCCTGGTCAAGATCGAAACGGACGAGAAGTTCCAAGTGCGGCCCGACAAGCTCGCGGCTGCGATCGAGAGGGACAGGCTTGACGGGCACCTGCCTTGCTGTGTCGTGGCGACGATCGGGACCACATCGACCTCGAGCGTCGACGACGTGGATGCCGTTGGCGAGATTTGCAGGGGATTCGGCGTTTTCTTCCACGTCGATATGGCGTACGCGGGCTCGGCGATGATCGTGCCGGAGCTTCAGCATCACCTGCGCGGGATCAAAGCGGCGAACACGATCGTGACAAATCCGCACAAGTGGCTGTTCACGCCCTTCGATCTTTCGGTGCTTTACGTGAAGGACATCGAACTTCTGAAACGCACGTACTCTCTGGTCCCGGAGTATCTGGTTACGGGCGGCGAGGTCGAGAACCAGATGGATTACGGGATCCAGCTCGGGCGGCGCTTCCGTTCGATGAAGCTATGGTTCGTGATGCGGTACTTCGGGCGGCGCGGGATGATCTCGAGGATCGAGCATCACTGCCGGCTTGCGAGGGATTTCGCGGGTTGGGTCGAACGGTCGGACGATTTTGAACTGATGGCGGACGTGCCGTTCGCGCTCGTGTGCTTCAGGGCGTGCCCTTCCGGGGTCGAGGACCTCGACGGATTGAACGAGCGCTTAATGAACGAGATCAACGCCTCGGGCGAGACTTACATTTCGCACACGAAGCTGAACGGGACGTTTGTGCTAAGACTCTCGATCGGGAGCATACGGGTCGAGGAAAAGCATATCGAGAAAGTCTGGAATCTCTTGAACGATATGCTGGTATAAGAGAAGAATGAAACCGCAGAGGGCGCAGAGATCGCAGAGAACTTTAGGGGAGTTTCAACGCAAAGGTCGCGAAGTACGCAAAGGAGTTTATTGTTTTTTCCTGGTGATCGATCAGTCACAATATTCTTGAAAATCAAGACCGTTCACAAAGAGGCCTACCCAACAGGATTTGCGTCCTTTGCGACCTTAGCGTTGAAGAACATATAGAATCTCTGCGATCTCTGCGGTTAGTTCTCTTCTTCTGCGCTCTCTGTAGTGAAGAACCCGGATCACTCAAAGCCTACGAACTCGACCTGCTCTTCGCCGAAGTCGCCGTAGACCCTCTGTTTCACAAGCCCTACTTCCGGCGAGAACCAAACGGACGTACGGACTTCCTTCGCCGGGATAGCCGCCCCGCGCATACGAAGGTTCAGCCTGATCACCGTATCGACCCGGTCCGTCTTGAAAGTGCCGCCGGGAACGGTCACGGATTCACCTTCCGCCGCCAGCGTGTGATCAAGCGTCACAGTGCCGTCTGCCGCGGCCTTTACGGGTCCCGCGTCCAGATTCGCCTTCACCTTGTAGACGCTGGACCATTCCTTCCCGGGCCCCCACTCGTTCGGGATCGAAACCCCCGAGCTCTCGAGAGTCTCCATCTGGAACTGAGCCGCCTGCATCTGCAGCTCGTTTACGTATTCCGCCGCGCGAAGGCCTTCGTCCGTGCAGATCCAGTTCACGGAAACCGTTAGGCCCGATGGATACGAGCGGATCTCTGCGAAGGTCTTGTCGTCGATGATCTTCTGCTTCAGTGAGTACTCGCTATCTCCGTCCGGCAGCTGCGAATCAACTTTGTACTTTCGGACTTTACCCGGGTCGACCAGGTAATAAGGGTTACGGCAGGGATTTGAAGAGGTCTGCGCCACGGTTTCTTCGGGAGTGCTTTCGGTCGAACCGTTGGGAACCTCAGCCGTGCCCGTGTTCTGCGCTGTGTTGTCGCCGCCGAGCAGTCCGCATCCGGAAAGCGTCGCCGCGGCCGCAATCAGGGCAAGAGCGAGAAAGCGTATCAGAGCAGATCTCCCGGCGGATCTGAAACCGGGCAGCATATGATCGTCGAAAAAGTTCATTGAATTCTCTCCTGGGGATGGTGGCCTGACCGGAAGGATCGTCGGACGTGATATTCCGAAAATAGCACACGCCCGGAAGCTCGCCAAACGGGGCACTTTCCGGGGGATCTCCGGCTTTGAATTGGGCCGGCCGATGACCGACACTCTTGATACTAATGAAATTCTTCAAGGAAAGCTTTATCGACGCTCCGTCGGAGAGGGTCTTCGCATTTCACGAGCTCCCGGACGCCATCGAGCGGCTGATCCCTCCGTGGGAGAAGGCGACGATCGTTCAGAGGGCTGAAATCTCAGAGCTCGGTTCAAGGGCTATCATCGAGCAGAAGATCCTCGGACTGGTCCCATCGCGCTGGATCGCGGAGCATACTGCGTACGATCCGCCGAAGATGTTCGAGGACGTTCAGGTTTCCGGCCCATTCAAGACGTGGCGGCACCGCCACATCGTGAGACCCCACGGCGAAGGATCGCTACTGATCGATGACATCGAGTACGAGCCTCCGGGCTGGATAGTCGGAAGCCTCCTGGATCCCGCGTTCGTCAGGCCGAAGCTCGAGAAGATGTTCGAGTACCGGCACAGGGTCACCCGCGAATGGTGCGAGGGCGGATCTGCCGGCGAATACTGAGGTATTTACGAGATCGCGGATGTCTTCCGCATCTTTGGATAATTGTCCCAATCGTGTAACTTGTTCCTGTCTTTTCTTATGCTGATCCACATCGTCGTTTGGAAATACAGGGACGAGATCGACACCGAAGCGCGCGAGGAACACGTCGCGTCTCTGAAGGCGCTTGACGGCATCGTGCCGGGAATGGTCCGGTTCGAGGTCGGAACCGACGTACTTCATCTCGAGAGATCGTATGATACCGGGCTCGCCGCCGCATTCAAGGACCGCGACGCTCTCGATGCCTACACGGACCACCAGGACCACGTGAAAGTCGCGCGGATGGGAAAAGACATCTCCGCACACGTCGCTTCGGTCGATTTCTTCGTCTGACCCCGGACTCCGTCTGATGAGAATCTTCAAAAGAATACTGCTGGTCGCGGGATGCCTTGTGCTGATCGGTCAGGTCCCGTTCGCGGTGAACCGCTACCGGACAGCGAGGCTGGCTTCCGAGATCGAAGCGCTCGGGACATCTCGCGGTTCGGTGCCGAGCCTGGGCTTTCGCGACTACAAGGGCGTGGTGCACGTGCATTCGTTCATCGGCGGACACAGCACCGGCACTTTCGACGAGCTTATCGGTGCAGCGGACCGGAACGGGCTTGACTTTGTCGTGATGACCGAACACGTCGCGAACGACTTCGACTCCGCTGCCAAAACGCTCAATCAAAAGCACGGCCGTGCGATCTGGATCGGAGGCAACGAAGCGACCACCTCGGACGGCGACAAGTTTCTGATAATCGACGGATTCGACGAACTTAGCAGAATGCAGTTTGATTCGACCGAAGGCTTGCTGAATGAGGTAGAAGAAAGGGGAAAACTGGCCCTTGTCACTTACCCGGAGTCGTTCCGTTCGTGGAATTCGGGCTTCGACGGCATCGAGGTGTTCAGTCTGCACACGAACGCGAAAGGGATGAACCCTTTTCTTTTCCTTATGGACGCAGCGTGGTCCTTCGGAACCTATCCCGAGCTGACGATTGCCAGGCATTTTCGAAGACCGTCTGAGAACCTTGAACGATTCGACAGGATTTCCGGGACAAGAAAGGTGTCTTTGTTCGGTGGGAACGACGCGCATTCGAACATTGGATTCCACCTGTTCGGCGACGACGCGAACAACAAACTGTTCGAGATCAAGTACGACCGCTACGATATGATCTTCAGGCTGATGAGGACTCACGTTCTGATCCCTGTGAATGAGGGACTGACCCGGGTATCCGTGCTGGACGCGCTGCGAAGCGGTCGTTCGTATTTCGGGCTGGACATCCTGGGCGACTCCGCCGGTTTCGCGTTCTACGCGGAAGGAGGAGACGGCGTGTCGGTCATCGGAGAGGAATCGGAAGCGGGCCGCGGTAATATCCTGAGAGTGGCCTCGCCGATTCCGGCCAGGATCGTGATACTAAAGGAAGGGAAGAAGATCTTCGAATCAGGTACGATGCGTACGGCGGAATTCGAAGCGAAGGAGGCGGGGACCTACAGGGTCGAGGCTTACCTGGATTCACTCGGCGCGCCGTTCGACGAGATGCCTTGGGTGATCACGAACCCGATCTATGTCCGGAGCCCGTCCACAATGAGCGCCGGGGCGCCCAAGCCAACGAATCAAAATTAGGTACCATCATAGGGTGGCATTAAACACAGCATTAGACAGATTACCTCTCTGAAGATGAATAATTTCAAGACCAGGACTTTCCGCGCCCTGGCCGCGGCGATGATTGCGGCGGGAGTTTGCTCCGCAGCGTACGCTCAGCAGGTCCAGCGCGCACCTTTCGACATCACGCATTACACGATGGACGTCACCATCCAGCCCGAGCTGAACCGGCTCGGGGCGGTCGTCGATGTCGATCTGGTGTCGAAGGCGGACACGCGCGTGATCACGTTCGAGATGAACGGCTCGCTGGAGATCGCAAGCATCGAGCGGGTGGCGGAAGGCGGTGCGGAGAAAGCGCCGAACGCGAAGCAGGCGGATGCGTCAGCTCCGCAATCCGGTGTGACGTTCGTGCAGGACCGCGTCGGAGTTAGCGACATCGGCCCGAGCGTGCGCGTCGATCTCGGATCGATGGTAACAAACGGGACCCCGATCAAGCTGCGGTTCAAATACGGGGGCATTCTCGTCACGCCCGAAGGTGGCCCGCTTCTCACAAAGCGCCTTGCGTTCGTCGGACCCAACGACGGATATCTGATGTACGCCGCGCGCTGGTTCCCGTTCCACGACTACGCCGCAGACAAGGCGACTTCGGACATCACGATCGAGCTTCCGCCGACGTTTCAGGTCGTCGGGCACAGCGATCTTCCCGCTCTGCCGCTGAAGGGCAAGACGCGGTTCGTCCGCAACGAGCCCGGACTCGTAGGCAATTTCACATATGGACGTTACGCGACCAAGAATCTTAAATACGGGCCCTTCGAGCTGAACTTCCACACCAAGCAGGGAGTCGAGCATCTCGTCGAGCTTTACGGCGAGACGCTCGGCAAGGCGCTCGAGTATTATTCGCGCCGATGGGGAACTCCCTCGATGGGCGGCAAGCTGATCGTCGTCCAGATCGACGACGAGAGCCTCGAATACTACTCCCAGGAGGGAATGCTGTATCTCGCCAACCGGCTGTTCAACGAGTCGAGAGACGTTACGCTCGAGAGGCTTCAGAGGGAAGCCGCGTTTCAGTGGTGGGGACACACCGTCGGTCTGAAGTCGTTCGACGACGCGTGGCTCTCGCAGGGGCTCGCGGAATACTCGGCTTTCTCGCTTCGCGAAAGCCAGATGGAGGGAGCGCAGCTCGACAGTCTCAGAAGGGAACTTCTCGAGAAATCGCTGACGTTCGAACAGACCGCCTCGCTGGCAAGGACGCCGGCGTCGCTCGACGATCAGTCGGTCGCCTACCAGTACATCATGTACGCGAAGGGCGCGTTTGTCTTCAAGCTCCTTCGGGACACGATAGGCGAACAGAAGTTTGAAGAGCTTCTCCGCACTTTTCTGCAACAATACAAAGGCAAGAACGCGTCAATCTACGATTTTGAAGAGCTAGCGAACCAGGTTTCCGGTAAAAACCTCCGGTACTTCTTCGCCAGATGGGTCGAGGGAACGGGAGTTCCCGAGTTCCAGGCCGATTACCTGATCCTGAGGACCCGCGAAGGAAAGTTCATCACCCGCGGCACGGTCAAGCAGAACTACGACAATCTACAACTTCCGCTCGAACTTCAGCTCCGCGCTGAGGGACAGGGGCGCGTCGCGAATATCGAGGTCTTTGTCGAAGATTCGAGCGCCGATTTCAACATTGAATCTGAAGGAAAGCCCGTCGAACTGATCATCGATCCGGACTACAGGCTCTTGAGGATATCTGACGACCTCCGCATCTCGTCCATCGCGAGGCGCGGGATCGAGCAGTTCAGGGAAGGCAATTACGTTGAGGCTCAGCAGCAGTTCGAGGCAGCTTTGAAGCTGGATCGCTCTAACGCCTGGATCTATTACCATCTGGGCCTTCTCTTCCTCGAGCAAAGGAATTACGATCTCGCCATCGACAATTTCAAGGCTTCGAGGAATCTGGGCAGGAACGGACAGGCGAGCCCGACCTGGCTCTACGTCTGGTCCGAGATCAAGATGGGCAATGCCTACGATGCGAAGGGCGACCGGACGCGCGCCGTCGCGGCTTACAAGCGCGCCGAGCAGATCCCTGACGACTACGACAACGCGAAGAACGCTGTCGAGAAGTACCTCGCCGAACCATACGATCCGCGAGTCCGGCAGACGACGGCGGTGAGGTAGAAAACCGAAGACGGATTAAGTAGGGGCAGGACCTGTGCCTGCCCCATTCGTTTTTTAGATGTCCCGTTTAGAGCAGCGCTTGGCGCTGCATTATCCGCGCCCGGCGCGGCTTCTCTCTTACCCTTCGCTTGCGCTCCCGGTTCTTACTTACGCAATGATCGTGGTGACGATCTCGTGGATGCTGCGCTGGAGTTCCTTGTCGTCGGTGATGGGAGAAACAAGCGCGACCTCCGCGGCTTCGATGGCGGGGATACCCTTCACAATCAGCAGGGCAGCGTAGATCAGAAGTCTCGTCGAAACGCCTTCCTCCAGTCCGTGGCCGCGAAGGTTGCGGATCTTCCCTCCGATCACCACCAAGTCCTTTGCGACATCTTCGCTGACACCGCTCTCACGTGCGACGATCTCCGTTTCCTGTTCGGGAGCCGGGTAATCGAACTCCATCGAGATGAACCTTTGGCGGGTGGACTGTTTCAGATCTTTGAGGATCGATTGGTAGCCGGGATTGTACGAGACGACAAGCATGAACTCGGGCGGGGCCTCGATAATCGTGCCGCGCTTCTCGATCGGGAGCCTTCGGCGGTCATCGGTCAGCGGATGAATGATGACGACGGTGTCTTTGCGGGCTTCTACAACTTCGTCGAGATAGCAGATCGCTCCATTACGGACGGCGGTTGTCAGAGGCCCGTCGTGCCAGACGGTCTCCTCGCCCTCGAGGAGAAATCTCCCGACAAGGTCGGTCGCCGAAAGGTCTTCGTGGCACGCGACGGTCACGAGCGGGCGCCCGAGTTTCCACGCCATGTACTCTACGAACCTCGTTTTTCCGCAACCGGTGGGACCCTTGAGCATCGCAGGTAGCCGCGCTTCGTAAGCCGCTTCGAAGAGTTCGACCTCCCTGCGGATCGGTAGGTAGTACGGCTCGTTCTCAACCTTGTATTTCTCGACCGCTAGTTCCATATCGATTTGCGAGCCGCTCGACCCCGGCGGCAAGCGAACATCTTATCACCCGCCGGAAAAGCCCTCAAACATGAGTTCCTCGTACAAAAAAAGCCCGCTTCCCGGCTGAAGGGAAACGGGCCCGAAAGGAGCATACAAACGTAACTTATTTAACCGCCGCAGTTGGCTGCTACTTGCACTTGGAGTATCCGCAGTCCCGGCAGAAGTCGCAGCCCGAGGCGTGCTCAAGCTGGCCCTTGCATTCCGGGCAGTTGCCGATCAGGCTTCCCATCTTCGCGCCGTCGTGCTTACGCGCCGACCCCGGTTCGCCATTGAGCCTTCTGTCCGTAAGAAGCAGGCATTCGGCGATCGCCTGTTCGGGCGAGGTAAGGAGCCTCTCGTTGAACCAAACGGCGTGAGTGCCCGTGACCTTGTTCAGGCTTCTTGCGACCTCATTGACGCCGAAGCCGCCGCGCAGCATGTTCGAAGCCAGAAGTCCGACTCCTTCAGAGATCGGGCCGGTCGCGAAGACCTCGAGCACGTTCTCGCCGTCGTGATTGACCGTCACGTACAGGTTCACTCCGTCGAACGGGATGCGCCAGGTGAAACCTCTCAGTTCGTAAGGCCGCGCGACACGCTGTCTTGCCTCTTCCTGCTGTATAACCTGGAACTCCTTGTTCTGCCCGACGGTGTCGCTTTGGGCCTCTTCCTGCTTTTTCTTGTCGGCCTTCATCGAGTTCAGGACCTGGCCCGCGCGGCTTCCGTCGCGATAATAGCTGACCGCCTTGCAGCCGAGATCCTTAGCCATCCGGTACAGCTTGTCCACCGACTCGACCGTGTCGTCGCGGGCGCCGTTGCAGGTCTTCGAGATCGAGTTATCGACGTGTTTTTGTGCGGCGGCAAGGACCTGTACGTGCTGGTGCGAGGTTATGTCCATCGCTGAGATGAAGTTCCCGGGCAGTTCGTCTTCGTGTTCGACGACATACTCTGCGGCGGTCCGGATGGAATCCTCGTCCGACTGATCCACTTCGAGCCCGAGTGCCTCGGCGGCGATGGAGTGAACGTAGTGTCGCTCTCCGAGCGTGTCCCTGCGGACGTAAGCCCAGGAGAAGTTCGGTTCGATGCCCGAAGATGTCTCGGCTACCAGTGAGATCGTGCCGGTCGGAGCTATCGTCGTCACCTCGTAATTCCTCGGGGTCAGCTCCCTGCTGCGGTCTATACCTATTTCGTCGTAGAGGAACTTCGCATAGCTTTCCTCGTTGCCCTTGAGTTCGGGGAAGGTCCCTTTCTCGGCTCCGAGGTCGATCGAGGCTTCCCAGGCTTCCTTCCTGACGAAGCCCATGATCTTCTCTATGAATCCGATGGATTCTTCTTCGCCGTAAACGATGCCGAGCTTCAGGCATAGGTCTGCGAAGCCCATGATCCCGAGCCCTACAGGCCTTGTCCTCTTGACGACGTCATCGATCTCGGGAAGAGGGAAGTGTCCTGCGTCAACCACATTGTCGAGGAACCGCGTGCACATCCGGGTCGCTGAACCGAGGCGCTCCCAGTCGATGTCCTCATCGGCGTCGGAACCCTCTTCGGTCGTCTTCCTGTAGAACTTCGAAAGGTCGATCGAGCCCAGATTGCACGAGTTGTTGAAGTGCAGCATCTGCTCGCCGCAGGGATTGCAGGCGAAGATCTGTCCCATCGTGCTCATCATGTGGTTGTGCCGGTTCACCTCGTCGATGAAGATGATCCCCGGTTCGGCGTATTTATGAGCCGAAGCGATAATCCGGTTCCAGATGTCCGGAGCATAGACCATTCCGGGCGAAGGCGGTTCGACGGCCGTGCAGTCTTCCAGGTCGGCGTTTTCGAAGGCCATTTTGTCGGCGAAGGTGACGGTCGAACCGTCCTCGCGGGTGAAGACCTTGTAGTCTTCACCCGTTACGGGATCGAAGACATTCTGCGTCCAGGGCTTACCTTCGAACTCTGTTTGAAACCACTTCTTGTCGTCCGCCGCTTTCATGAACTCGTCCGTGACGGTGACAGAGATGTTGAAGTTCGTCAGTGACGACTGGTCGTTCTTGGCGTGAATGAAACGGAGGATATCCGGGTGCCTGATCGCCAGTATCCCCATGTTCGCGCCCCTGCGGACGCCGCCCTGCTTCACGACCTCGGTCGTGCCGTTGACGATGTTCATGAACGAGACGGGCCCGGAAGCGACGCCTCGGGTCGAATTGACCATCGATCCGTGCGGCCTGAGGAACTCATAGGTCATGCCGGTCCCGCCGCCCGTCTGGTGTATCACGGCGACGTTCTGAGCGTGCTGCATTATGCCGTTGATCGAATCGGGAACGTTCAGCACGAAACAGGCGGCGAGCTGGCCTTTCGGTTTGCCGGCGTTCACGAGGCAGGGTGTGTTCGGGACGAATTCACGGTCGAGCATTATCTCGCGCATCGATGTGAAGAACCTGTCGCGCATCTGGGGATCCGTCTCGGCGGTCGCCACGTGACTGACGACGCGGTTTACGATGTCCGTCCAGGTTTCGAGCGGATTGCCATGCTCGTCCTTCAGCGAATAGCGCTTGCTGATCACTTTTTCGGCGTTGAGGCCGAGCGGCGCCCTTTCCTTCACACGCGCCGCGCCGGTTCCGTTGCCGGTGCTCTTTCCGTTCTTAGCGACAAATTTTCCCGCGGAAGCGGGTTCGAAAACTGTGCTCATCTACTCACCCTTCCTCTATAGCCAAAAGACAATTTTGCCTTGGGCTAGTATTCTATCGCGTTTTGTGTTGCATTAAAAAATGCGGGCTGTAAGGTGCCTGAAGACCTTAGTCGGACATTCAAGAAAATGAATATCCCTCTCGAGTGGGAACGAATATACTTGAATCGAAATTGGGTGTCAACTGAAAATATACACAACATATTGTGTTTGTTTTCACAAACAGTGCAAAATGGCGGGTAAGTTAAAGTAGTTTCTCAAGTTAGCGGAGTCAACGCCCGCCGGGAGCTGGGAAAGGCTTTTTTGGGTCAGGCGACTCGCGGGCAGGAAAGCGATTATGGGAAGACTGATACACGGTCTGGCGGAAGAAGGGAGCATACGCGTGATGGCGGCCGACACGTCAGACATCGTGGCCGAAGCCGTGCGCAGGCACGGTACGTCCCCGACGGCTTCGGCGGCGCTGGGACGGGTCCTTACCGGCACGCTTCTTTTGGGGGCAAGTTTCAAGGACTTCGACCGGCTGACGGTGAAGATAGAAACGGAAGGCGAGATAGGCGGGATAATTGCGGAAGCCGATCCGCACGGAAACGTACGAGGCTACGCAAGGAACTCCGCGGCCGAAACCCCTTCAAAAGAAGGCGGGAAGTTCGACGTAAGCGGAGTGGTCGGGTCCGGGATGTTTTACGTCATCCGCGAATCGGGTTTCAATATAGGACTTTACAGGGAACCGTATGTCGGCTCGGTCCCGATCGTTTCGGGTGAGATAGCCGAGGACTTCGCATATTACCTCGCGACGTCTGAGCAGATCCCTTCGGCGGTTCTTCTCGGCGTCCTTCTGCAGAACACGCCGCCGTACGTCGCCGCGGCGGGAGGCGTGATGATCCAGATGCTCCCGGGCGCCGGGGATCACGTGATCTCGGTCATAGAGTCGGCCGTTGGCAATTCGCCGCATCTGACGACGAGTTTGAGCGAGGGCGCGACCGTCGAGGATCTCCTGCGGAGCTTAATTGGTGGGATCGGTTTCGAAGTGCTTGCCGAGAAAGAAACCGCATTCCGCTGCAACTGTTCGCACGAAAGGGCGCTCAGCCTTATCGCGGCGCTCGGCGGGGACGAGGTCAGATCGATGCTGGAAGAGGACGAAGGCGCTAGACTGGACTGCGGTTTCTGCAACGAGACTTACGATATCAGCGCGGCCGAGCTGGAAGGGATCCTGGCTTCTCTCGCCGCCTGACTTTTCAGTCGTTGCCGTTGGTGGCGGTGTTTGCGTTGGGCGCGTTAGCAGGTCTTGAGGAGCCGACTCCGCGGAACATCGGCGTGAAGATCCATTTCGAGTGGTTCTCGATTCCGTAATAAGCGACGACAGAGGATTCCTTGCTCTGGCTCGAGACGCCTATGAACGGGGTGTTCGACGTCGAAACCTCGTACTCCGATTCGTCGGCGGACGTGAGATCGTCGTCATCGGACAGGCCCTGGGCGCTGGCGATCGCTACGGCGTAACGGTTCAGGAACTGGTTCGGCGTCGCCGGCAACAGGCCGTTGTTGAAATCCTGTACGCGATGGCCGAAGTTCAGGAATGCCTTGCTGGTCGGTGAGATAAGCCTCCATTTCCCGTCCTCGCTGAGAGGATCGATGGCCGCCGATGGCCTGAGGATCTGCCGCTTCTTCGTTCCGCTAGGAAGCCCTTCGAGAAGTTCGTCAATCGAATCCGGAAGCTTCTGTCCCTGATGAAAGTTCACGTACTCGCGGATCGCGTCGGCGACCTCCTCGCCCCGGCGGATCGCTTCGAGCTCCTTTTCACGCTGGACGGCGGTCATCACGGACGGGGCTGCGGCGAGGAGCGCGATGGCGAACAATGTCATCACCGCGAGGATCGTCATCAGCGACATCCCGCTTTCTTCGTCGAAGCCTTTTCTGCGTGACTGCTCGGCCATGGGCTCTACCTGGCGGGGGGTTCGTCGTCGACCGGCTCCGGCTCGACAGGGACTTCGGGGATCTCTATGTCGTCCTCTACCTTCTGGTCCTGCTGCTGCCTGCGTCTCTGGAGTTCCTCGATCGCCTTGTTCAGATCTTCGCGCGTCGGCCGGTTCGGCTGAGGAGCGATCCGGATATTGCTCGGGATGCCAGGGATGTTGGTCGTGGGAACGTCTCTCGCCGGCCGGTTGAAATCTCCGCCGCCGGATGTCCCCGTTCCGCCTTCTGGCCTGAGAAGCTCGAGCCGGTGTTTGAATCCGAGGCGTACGTCCTCGAACTCGACGGCCCTCGAGGAGATGCTGATGACCCGGAACCGGCCCTTGACGACATCGTTGAGGCGCGCCGTGAAAGGCTCCTGGTTCGTGCGCCCTCGGTCCTGGAAATACGCCGTGTCGTTGTTGTAATGCTGTCGGGCGATAAGGCCTATGTAGTCGAAGTCGGGCCGCGGCGGCTCGATCACGTTGAACGAGACCGGGTACGAATAAAGCGAACCGTCCGGCGTGTTGACGATAACGCTCGCGGCTCCGGATCTGGTTATAAGCGACGCAGGCACTTCCGCAACAAGCCTCTGGGGACTGACGAAGGTCGTCTGCAGAACATTTCCGCTGAAGATGATCCTCGCTTTCTCCGCGAATCTGTCGCCGATGGCCTCCAGCCTGAACTGCTTCGAACCTGCGTAGGTCGTCGTCGGAGTGACGAAGCTGAGAAGCATCGGCGCTTCAGGTGTAGGTGTCGGGGGCACGAAGGTCGGGCCGGGATCGGGCGTCGGCGGAGTGAACGCCGGCGGCTCGTAAAACGCGAATATGTTCCGGCCGGAGATCGGCGCATCGACGCGTCCGCCGGCGTACACGACGGGCGTGACAACGTACTCGCTGTTGATATTCTCGAGGTTGACGGGAGTAACCGCGACAGGTTGACCGGCAAGCTGATCTGCACCAGCCGGCGAAGGCGTCGCGTCCTCGGCGACGGGCGGTGTGGCCGGACCTCTGCCTGGCAGAAGCATCCCGCCGAACGCCCACGTCAAGGTGATCACCGCGATAACGCCGAGAACTATCGCCGCGATTATCTTGTTACGCTCCGCGCGTGGTTTTCCTTCGAAGATTCCCATTCAAAAAAGCCGGATGAAAATGAATCAGTTCGCCGCCGCCGCCGACTCCGCGACGGGCGCGGCGGTCAAAATCTTCATTTCGTTCACTCTCTGGAAATACGCCGCCAGTTCCAGGCGAAGGCTCACGACCTTGCCGCGGGTCCGTCCACGTGTGTCGTCGCGCGCTCCCTGAGCCGCAGAGTTCGTCGATGCCGTCGTCGCCTGTGTTTCCTCGGTGGTTGTCGATTCCTCGGTCTCGGAAGGTTCAAGCTCGATCGAGCTGATGACGATATACTCGTTGCTGTTCTCGATCTCGTTGAGGAACCTCCGGAGGTTCATGTAGGACCCCTCGACCGTCATCGTAACGTAGATCCCCGGGAAAAGGCTCTGGTACTTCGCCCGACCGCTCTGGGCACGTTCGTTCGCGCCTGCACGGCGCTCCTCATCGGAGATCTCGATCTGTGTGTAATCCGGACCGGTTGAATTCACGAGGCCGAAGGCATTGATCAGCCCGTTCAGCCTCTGGTAGATCGCCGTTTTTCCGATCGTCTCTTCCTGCAGGAACCGGACTTCAAAATCTTCGGCGCTGGCGACAAGTTTGGCGACCTGACCTTCGGTCGTGGTCATATTCCCGAACTTTCGGTTTGCGGCCGCCAGCTCGGTGACAAGCTGATCGCGTCTGGCGCGGTTCGCTTCAAGCTCCCTCGATTCAGGAAGGACGAACAAAAGATATCCCGCGATCACCGAAAGCAGGAACAGAAGCGAGATGCCGACGGCGGCCATCTCAAGTGATCCCCACATTCCTTTGTACACCGTCTGCTTCCTGCGGCGGGCCGGGAGTTCCTCAACCGTCTCTTCGACGACGACGGTTCTCTCTTCCTGCTCGAGCGGGGCGCTCTCTTCGATCGGCTGTTTGTCTTCCATTTAGCGTCCGCCTCCTTCGGAGGTGTTTCGAGCGACATCCGACGGTGCGGCGGGAGCGTAGCCGGCGCGAGGCGAGTAAACGAGCCTGAGTGTGAATTCAGAATAAGTGAAGCGATCACTCTTCTGAAGGTCCTGGCCCCGCAGCGATGCCCTGAAGATACCGGTTTCGTTCATACGGCGGATCATCTCGAGCACGCCCTGGTAATTCCTGGCCAGGACGGCGAAATCAAGCTCCGCTCTAAGCTGGTCGCCCTCGCGGTAAACATTCTCCACGTTTATGCGCGAAGCGCTCACGCTTCCCGGCAGCACGGTTTCAAGGTCGGAAAGAAGTCGCGACCAGCTGAAATCCTTGTGCGCCACAAGCGTGTGCGCCGCGACCATCAACTGCTGCTGAGCGGGCGTAAGGCTTTGCCGGACCTGGTCCTCTTTTTCCTTCAGGCCCTCCAGTTCTTTCACCATCTGGTCGATGTCGTTCTGGACGAGCTCGTTCGTGGCCGAGGCCTGGCGGTATTGGGAAATCCCGAAGACCGCGCCGATGAAGGCGACAAGCACCACCGCGGCCGCGATGAGATACGGCAACGTCCTGTTCCTGAAAGGATTGGAAGAGAGATTTAGGTTGTCTAACACTGCGCCAATAAGAATCGGTAATACAGGCCGAGGTTGTAAAGCCGTCCGAACGGCAGGCTGAGTAACCCGGGAATTCTAACACGAATCGCCAAAGGCAAACAGCGCCGGCCGCGGTTCGCAAGATGCGATCGGCGGCCCGGAATGCGCGGCCCCTTCGTTGATACCACGCAGGGCGCGTCCGTCGGTTGCAATTTTTAGCTCGTGCGGCAAGGGAGCGGCTTCGAGAGCTCTTCCTCCGTCAGGTCCCTGTAAGCGCAGACGCGGTTGCGGCCAAGATGCTTCGCCCTGTAAAGCGCTGAGTCCGCCATCTCGACGAGTTCGATCGGGTCCTCGGAATCCTGCGGGAACGAGGAGACTCCTATGCTCATCGTGATGTGGTGGATACCGGCCGGCTTGCCCTGTCTGATCACGCTGAAAGGCTGGCGTTCTATCCTTTTTCTTATTCTCTCCGCCGCGACCATCGCCTGGTTTATCTCTGCCTCGAGCAGGAAAGCGGCGAACTCCTCGCCTCCGAACCTCGAGGCGGCGTCGCCGTTCCGGAGAATGCTCGTGATACACATACCTATTTCCTCGATCGTCCTGCTCCCGGTCAGGTGGCCGTAGCTGTCGTTGACGTTCTTGAAAAGGTCGATGTCCATCATAAGGACGCAGAAGGGCAGATCGGTGTGTTTGGCGCGTGCCGACTCGCGTCGCAGCTCGGAGAAGAACGACCTGCTTGAAAGCAGTCCGGTCAGGTCGTCGTGCGCAAGCAGGCGCCTTATCCGGTGCTGGTACTCGCGGTCAATCTCGTCCAGCAGTTCGAATCTCAGGATATGTTCGCCGAGTGTGATCTTGTCCCCGTTGTGAAGTGTTTCCTCGGTGACCTTCTCGCCGTTCAGCAAGGTGCCGTTGGATGATCCGAGATCTTTCAGTAAGTGACTCGTCTCGCCCGTTTCGGGATCGTTGACGGCAGTGATCATCGCGTGCCGCCTGGAGATCCGGCTGTCGTTGACCCTTACGTCCGCCTCGAGAGCCCTTCCGATGATGACCTCCTCGCGTTCCAGAGGGATGGGCACGGCAAGAAGATCCCCCGTCAAAAAGACGAGAGCGGGGCGCAAATCTCTTTTCGGGCGTTTCGTTTGGGTGCTCATCGTTGAACGGTGAATGTGAACGTGAAGGTGCAAGAGGACGGGAGCCTCTAACTAGAATAGCGTATCCCCCCGCCTGTTTTCCACAAAAAATCGGCACTCGGCTCGCAGGAGCTTGCTGAGACCGATTTGCCAACACGGGACAATTGCTCCATATTTCTGAAAAGATGCGGGTCCTCATAGTAAAACTCAGCAGTATAGGGGACATCGTCCACACGCTCCCCGCAGCCGCGGCGATCAAGCGGCACGTTCCCGATGCGAGCCTTTTCTGGGTCGCCGAGCGAGGGAGTTCGGAAGTCCTTCGGAACAACCGCTTGCTGGATGGTCTCATCGAAGTCGACACAAAAGCTCTGAGGCGCGGAAATGCAGTGCTTGGGAAGACACTTGAATCTGCATTCAGGCAGTTTCAGGAACTCCGCGCCCCAGAGCTTGACCTTTCTATAGACTTCCAGGGACTCTTCAAGTCTGCATCCATTTCAAAACTTTCGGGAGCCCGCAGACGGTTCGGTTTCACCAGGCAGAATCTGAGAGAACCAAAATGCCGCTTCCTGTACACCGACCGGATCGAAGTCGAGTCCGTGCAGAATGTCGTATTCAAGAATCTGGATCTGGCTGAAAGATCGATCTCTGAAGCCGTCGGGGAGCCGCAGGAGTTTGACAGGGCCGAGATCGAGTACCCGATCGAGATCGACGAAACGCACCGCGATGAGGCCCGGAGCGTGATCGAAAAGGCCGGAGGCGCGTTCGCGATCCTGAATCCGGGCGGGGGATGGGTCACGAAGCTCTGGCGGGCAGAGGACTACGGCGCGCTCGCCGATCTTATCTACGAGGAAACGGGCATCACGCCAGTCGTGACTTCGGGTCCCGGTGAAGAAGGACTTGCCGAGCGCGTGATGTCGGCCTCACGGTCAGGGAAGATCTTGAAGGCCCAACTCAGTCTTAAGGGCTTTTTCGAGCTCGCGAAGTCGGCGGAGATATACGTCGGCGGGGATACGGGCCCGACACATCTTGCGGCGGCGGCGGGCTGTCCCGTCATTGGGATCTTCGGGCCGACCGAATGGTGGCGCAACGGAAGTGTGAACCCCGATGACGTATGCGTCGGAAGGGAAGACATCGAGTGCCGGATCGACTGCCACCGACGGACCTGCGGCAAGTGGATTTGTATGGACATCCCTCCCCTGGACGTGTTTGAAGCGGTTAAGGCACGCCTGCTGACCGCACGGCGCACCGCCGCTGATGGCGCCTTCATCTGAACCGGCCCGCCGCTTTCATATGCCGTCCACCATTGTCATCCATGTGCCCGGGACCCAGGGAGTTAAGTACGCCGGGTCCAAGCTGAGGCTTCTTCCGCACATTCTCCGGCTTGTTCGGAAGACGGGCGCGGAGACTGTGCTCGACGGCTTTTCGGGGACCACGCGCGTTTCGCAGGCGCTTGCGGCGGAAGGGATTCGAGTAACCGCCAACGACACCTCCGATCTCTCAAAGGTCTTCGCGAACTGCTATCTAAAAGCCGCGCCGGACGAAGATCGTTACGCGGGGTTGATCGATCATCTGAACCGCCTCCCGGGCAGAAACGGGTGGTTCACGGAGCATTACGGAGGCGATCCGGCGGGGTCCGAGTCGGTCGGTCCGGACGGGCTGAAAAAGCCTTTCCAGCTGCACAACACACGGAAACTCGACTCTATAAGGGAAGAGATCGACGCGCTGGGGCTTTCGCCGGAAGAAGAGTGCGTCGCACTCACAAGTCTGATCCTGGCGCTCGACAAGGTGGACAGCACGATCGGGCATTTTGCCTCGTACCTTCGTGAATGGTCGCCTCGCTCTTACAACGATCTTAGGCTCGAGGTCCCAGAGTTCACGAGGACGGTCGAAGGGCACGAGGTGCGGCAGGAAGACGCGGCGGTAGCCGCGGAGAACTCGCCAGCCGACCTGGCCTACTTCGATCCGCCATACGGATCGAACAACGAGAAGATGCCGCCTTCCAGGGTAAGATACGAAGCGTACTATCATTTCTGGAAGACGGTGGTCCTGAACGACAGGCCAGAACTGTTCGGGCGGGCAAAGCGCCGTAAGGACTCCGCTGACGATTCCGCGTACTCGGCATTCGAGGACTTCCGCGTCGCGCCGGACGGCGATTTTGTCGCCGTAAACGCGATAAGGGATCTCGTTTCGAAGACCTCCGCCGGGTATGTGCTTTTGTCCTACAGTGCCGGAGGCCGGGCGACAAAGCGTTCGCTGGAGCAGGCACTGAAAGAGAACGGGGATCTTATCGAGGCTTTGGAAGTGGATGTTAAGAGAAACGTGATGGCCGAGATGAAGTGGACGAAGGAGTGGACCAGGAAAGACAGCCTGCCGAATCGCGAGTATCTTTTCCTTTTGGCGAAGTGATGGGAAAACGCAGTGCTTCAGTACTCCAGCGCATCCGGGTACCGCTCGGCTTTGCGTTCGCGGCGCTGTTCATCGTGTTCGCGGATCCAACGCCGGCATTGCTTGCGGGGGGAGTTTCGATCGCGCTCGTTGGCCTGCTTCTCCGCGCTTGGTCTGCCGGGCACATTCGGAAAAACAAGGAGATTACCGTTTCCGGACCTTATTCACGGACCCGGAACCCTTTGTATCTGGGGAGTTTCCTGATGGGCGTCGGGTTCACGATAGCGGCGGGTGTCTGGTGGCTGGCGCTGATCTTCGCGGTCCTCTACCTTGGCATCTATCTTCCGGTGATGCGAATCGAAGCGCGTGAATTGACCCAATCCTTCGGAGACGATTACAGGAAGTACGCGGAAGAGGTCCCTCTGTTCATTCCGCGCCTGACGGCGTATGCAGATTCGGACCGCACTTTCGACAAAAACCTGTATCTGAGGTATCGGGAGTATCAGGCGGCAATCGGGTTCGCCGCCGTAACCTGCGTGCTTGTTCTGAAGATATTTCTGTTAAAGTATTACCGATGAAGTTTCGCGCGTTTCCAATCCTTGTAACTCTTCTGGCTTTCTTGTGGACCGCCGTTCCCTCTCAGACCGGCGCGGGTCCGCTCGATGTGCCGGGCCCCGAGGCAAGGACCTTTTCAAACCCGTATTCGGTCGGGGAAACCCTCGAGTATGAGGGAAAGTACAAGAAGTTCGGCTTTTCGTTCGGCATAGCAGAAATGACTTTCAACGTCCGGAAGAGTGAAGGCGACGATACGTACTACGTCGTTTCGGAAGCCCACTCGAAGGGCACGCTCGCCAAGCTCTTTAGTTTTTCCTTTTACCAAAAGATCGAATCCACGGTCGATTCACGCACCCTCCAGGTGATGCGGTCCGCAAAACGCGACGAGCAGAAGGACCGGATCCGCGACAGCGAGGCGAACTTCGATTACCTTCTGAAGCGTGTGACCTGGGTCGAGACCGATCCGAACGATCCCGTCAAACCTCCCAAGAGAGTGGCTTCAACGATCACCTCGGAAACCCAGGACCTTGTGACCGGCGTTTTCGTGCTAAGAGGCAAGGACCTTGCGGTCGGGAAGACTCTGATGTTCAAGATCACCGATTCCGGGCTGGTCTATGATGTACCGGTCAAGGTTACGGGCAGGGAATACGAGAAGACCTTGTTCGGAAAGGTGCTCTGCTGGAAGGTCGAACCCGAGATCTTTGGGGACGGCCGTGTGATCGAGCAGAAGGGAAGCCTCACCATCTGGCTGACGGCGGACGAACGCCGGATCCCTGTCCGTGCCAAGCTCAACACGGAACTCGGCCGCGTGGAGATCAAGCTCCAGAAATATGTTTCACCGTCCGGCGATACGGTCGTCGATTGACCTCGGTTGCCGAATTCCCATTCCTGCCCCCGTTTCCTTGTAACTTTGTGAAAAAATGCTCATAATCCCCTATTTGATCTGGAGTCGGTTTCCGCTTCCGGGGAGGTTCATATGAGCGAAGATAAAAAGCCGAAAAAGAAGCCTGTAAAGAAGGTTTCGGCGTCGAGGTCAGGCAAGCCGGAGAAAACGGCCTCCGCCGAATCGAAGTCTGCCGTTAAGGCGAAACCCTCTAAAAAGAAAGCCGCAAGGCCTTCCGCCAAGCGGATCTCGCTGAAAAAGGAAGAAGATTTCGTTGGATCGTCGAAGGTCCCGGAGCGCGTTGCAGCGCCCGCTGAATCAGAGTTCCCGATAGCGGAGGCGGACAGCACGGCCGAACTTCTTGCGAACATGTCCCCGCTTGAAAGAAAGCTGGCCGATCCGGTCCTTCCGGAACTGCCCAGGGAAGACCGCGCAAGGCTCCAGATGCAGTCCCCCAACAGGCTCTATTTCTACTGGTCTATCAAGAACAATCCCTTCAAGACTCTCAACCGGGCCTTCGGTGAAACGACCGGCAGTTACGCGCTCGTCGTGAAACTGGTCAACCATACACGCGGCACGGAGGAGATCCATCGAGTCGAGCCGGAAGGCAGCTGGTGGTTCGAAGTCGATCCCGGCTGCGTTTATCGGGCAGAGATCGGATTCTATGCGCCCAACAGGCCGTACATAAGGATCGTGTATTCGAACTACGTAAAAACGCCGAGGCGAAGCCCTTCGCACAGGACTGATTACGTTCCCCGGTTCACGGTTTCCGCCGACGAGTTCGCACAGGTTCTGGACGCCTCCGGATACACCCGCGACGCATACGAGGTAGCGCTCGCCGGAGATGACCGCGAGACGGCTGATTCCAGAGCCCGCGAGGCACTGTCCGGACTTCTTGGCAAACTGGCGTTCGACCTCTCGGCTTTTGAAGGCGACGACCTGCGGTTCGTGTTGCTGGCGATCGCATCGGGCTATTCGCTGGCCGAACTGAAGGGCCAGATCAGCGATCCGTTGTTCGAAAGGCTCTCCGCTAGCGGCGCTAACTTCTCCGGCGAACAGGCGCTTGCCGCGCTGCAGGAGAAATTCGACGTGGAGACGGAAGAGATCTCGGAGGAAGAAGAGATCGGCCCGGCGGTGTTTGGGCTCAGTGCGGTCAATTTTCCGAGGCGGATCAGGACGCGCCGTGTGCCGACAAAACTGCTCAACAAACTTTCGAAGTTTGACACGGTGAGTTCCGCCCGATAATAAGTAGCACGTTCAATCATATGCCGGCGGGTGTTGCGGTCCGACGCCGCTTGCACCGCCGGCTTTCATTTTCGGAATCGGGCCACGTTTATGCCGGTCGGTTACTTCAGCCTAATCCTTCACGCCCACCTGCCGTTCGTCCGGCATCCGGAGTTCCCTGAGTTCCTTGAAGAAGACTGGCTCTACGAAGCGATAACCGAGGTTTACATCCCGCTCATTTTTATATTCGAGAGGCTTCACGATACCGGTGCGAAGCCCCGTCTCGCTATGAACATCTCGCCTCCTCTGTGCGAGATGCTCGCCGACAAACTGCTGGAGACCCGCTACACAAGGCACCTCGAGAATCTCATCGAGCTCGCTCGAAAGGAATTCGAAAGGGTCGGGAAGGAAGATCCGGAGTTCTATGACGTGGTAGAGATGTATGTAGATCTTCTCGAATCGTCGTACAGCCTTTGGAATGACAAGTATAACCGCAATCTTATCAACGCTTTCCGCGAGCTACAGGACAAAGGTGTTCTCGAGATCATCACCTGCGGGGCGACTCACGGATTCCTGCCTCTGATCTCCACAGAAGAAGCGAAGCGCGCGCAGATAGAAGCAGCGGTGAGAAATTATGAGAAGCATTTCGGCCGGAAGCCGCGCGGTATATGGCTTCCGGAATGCGCGTACGAGGAAGGAATCGAAGATATCCTGAAGAATGCCGGGATCGAGTATTTCATAGGCGACTCGCACGCCATCTTGTACGGGGACCCGCGGCCGAAATACGGCGTCCACGCACCCGTCAGCTGTCCGAACGGCGTCGCGGTTTTCGCTCGTGACATAGAGACCAGCCAGCAGGTCTGGAGCGCGGAGGTCGGTTACCCGGGAAACGACATCTACAGGGAATTCTATCGCGATATAGGCTGGGACCTTCCGATCGAGTACCTGAAGCCGCATCTTCACAAGGAAGGGAACAGACGTCATCTGGGCCTCAAGTATTACCGCATCACCGGAAAAGACGTGGCGCAGAACGAAAAACGCCCGTACAAGCCGCGCGCGGCCTCGATGAGGGCCGCGGAAGACGCGGGCGATTTCCTCTCGAAGCGCATCGAGCAGGCGCATCAGCTTCGAAGTTCATTCGGCGGGCATCCGCCTCTGGTGGTTTCGCCCTACGATGCCGAGCTTTACGGCCACTGGTGGTTCGAGGGCCCGCAGTTCATCGATTATTTTTTCCGGAAGATCCATTTCGATCAGGACCAGATCCGCGCCGTCACTCCCGGCGATTATCTTGACGCGGGCGTCCCTATCCAGATCCAGAAGCCCTCCGCCTCGTCGTGGGGAGAAGCGGGCTATTACAAGGTCTGGCTGAATGAAGGCACTTCCTGGATGTACCGCTACACGCACGAAGCGGAGAGACGGATGACCGAGATTGCGAACCGGTTCACGGATCCGGACGAGACCGAGCTTCGGGCGCTCAACCAATGCGCCAGGGAGCTTCTTCTTGCGCAGTCGAGCGACTGGGCTTTTCAGATCTATCAGGGCACGACGGTCGAGTATTCGTCGAGGCGCTTCAGATCGCACATTCAGCGGTTCGATCTTCTGGCAAGCGGGCTGGAGAAAGGCGAGCTCGACGATGAACTGCTCGCCGAGCTTGAGAACCGGGACAATATATTCAGCGAGATCGATTATGGCGTTTACAGGTCTGTGGACCATGGGAACTGAAAGGGCGCTGGTTGTCTTAACATACCCGTAACGTTAGAATTCCACTCTTGGTTTTCAGGAGAGAAGCAGGATGTCACAGTACAAAGGGGAGATCGAGCCGGCCGAAGGAAGGCTGGGAATACTTTTGGTCGGGCTCGGCGCGGTAACCACTACCTTCGTCGCGGGGGTCGAGGCCATCCGCCGCGGGATATCGAAGCCGATCGGAAGCCTGACCCAGATGGGCACGATCCGCTTGGGGAAACGGACCGAAAAACGCGTTCCCGGGATCAAGGAGTTCATCTCGCTTGCCGAGCTTGACGACCTGGTGTTCGGAGCCTGGGACATTTTCGATGAGAACGCATACGAGGCCGCGCTGAACGCAGGCGTGCTCGAAAAGGACCTGCTGAACCAGGTTTCCGAGCCGCTCTCGTCGCTTCAGCCGATGAAGGCCGTCTTCGACAACCGCTACGTCAAGCGCCTGCACGGAACGAACGTCAAATCCGGCCGCAACAAGATGGACCTTGCCGAACAGCTGATGGCGGATATCGCGGAGTTCAAGAAAGAGAACGGCTGCGACCGGCTTGTGATGGTCTGGGCGGCATCGACCGAGATCTTCCTTGAAGAATCCGAGGCGCATAGATCGGTCGAGGCATTCGAGCAGGCGTTGTATGACGACAGCGAAGAGATCGCGCCGTCTATGATCTACGCTTACGCTGCGGTCAAGTCCGGCGTGCCGTTCGCCAACGGGGCGCCGAACCTGACGGTCGATATCCCTGCGCTGACAAAGCTGGCCGAAGAGAACGGTGTCCCGGTCTGCGGGAAGGATTTCAAGACCGGCCAGACGCTTATGAAGACGATCATCGCGCCGGGATTGAAGAGCAGAATGCTCGGTCTCGCGGGATGGTATTCGACGAACATCCTTGGGAACCGCGACGGCGAGGTGCTCGACGATCCGGAGTCTTTCAAGACAAAGGAAGAGTCGAAGCTGTCGGTCCTCGAGCAAATCCTTCAGCCGGACGTTTATCCGGATCTGTACGAAGGCTTTTCCCACGTCGTCAGGATCAACTATTACCCGCCGAGGGGCGACAACAAGGAAGGCTGGGACAATATCGATATCTTCGGCTGGCTGGGCTACCCGATGCAGATCAAGATCGACTTCCTTTGCCGGGATTCGATCCTCGCCGCCCCGCTCGTGCTCGACCTCGCTCTGTTCCTTGACCTGGCGAAACGTGCCGAACTGAAGGGAGTTCAGGAATGGCTGTCATTCTATTTCAAGTCGCCGCAAACGGCTCCGGGGCTATATCCGGAGCACGACATCTTCATACAGCTGAAGAAACTGAAGAACACGCTCAGGTACCTGAAGGGCGAGGAGCTCATCACCCATCTGGGTTTGGAGTATTACGACGAGTAGATACAGTTCGAATAGAAAAAGGCGCGGCCGGAAAAGGACCGCGCCTTTTTATTTTTCTGTGGACTATCTATTTGGCGAACAGGATGGCGGTCTGTACAGGATCCGCGGCCTCCGGCTTTCGGTAATGGAGACGGAGCGGCGCTGCGAGAGCCTCCGCTGCCTTAGAATTTTCTTCGGTCCCAAGCTGGGAAATGACGAACACCGCCCGGTCCTCGACGTCGATCCGCGAGACCGTGTAATCGTCGGAAGCGAAATTCAGCGCTTTGCCGATTGCCTTCTCGGCGTCGGGATGGTCCTTCGTCACCAGGATCGAGACCAACTGCCTGCCGTTCTTAAGAATGACGTGAGAAAACTTCACGTCGTTGAATACGCAGGAGTGTGAGTCGATCAGATCGCAGTCCCTTAACATCTCTTTCATCTCGCCACTCACTACACGCGCTAGATCTCTGTATTCGCCCGGCACCCGAGCCAGTGTTGTCTCCGGCTTTTCGGTAAAATGCTTAACCGCACAGTTGTCATGATCGGTGACGGCGATGTTGACGATGTGACCAGATGGAAGGGAGCTCGCCCTAAGAACGGATTGGTTCGAGGCAATCTCCGGAGCGTTTTCGGTCCTAAGAACGTAGATCGACCCGAAAACGCCGACTATCAGGGCAAGCGCCGCGGTGGCGACCCAGCCAATCCGCAAACCGAATAACTCGCCCGAAAGTCTCGATCCGCCCGCCGGCTGTCTCCGAATCTGCGCCCGCATCCTGTTCTCGAAGCTCCTGCTCAACTCAAATTCGGGAGCTGTTCGCACGGCGGACCTCAGCCTCGCCCGGACCGCCCGCCTTCCTTCGATCTCGGCGCGGCAGCCGGCGCATTCCTCCAGATGCCTTAGAATATCGTGATTGGTCTCTGTCAGAAGTTCGTCTGACAGGTATGAGTCAAGTAGTTCGCGGAAATCCTTGCAATTCATCAAGATTTCCCTCCTTTGCTATAGATCGATGCGACGTTGCTTTTCGGGGGCTCCTCTCCGATACCGTAGTCCCTGGCGACAACCGCCAGTTCGCCCCGAAGGACCTTCCTTCCCCGGTGCAGCCTCGACATCACCGTTCCCATAGGGATGTCGAGCATCGAGGAGATCTCCTTGTACGAGAAATCTTCGACGTCACACAGAAGGATCACATCACGGAAGATCGGCGGTACCTTCTTCACCGCTTCGATGATCTCATCGTCGGTGAGCTTCTGCGGGATCGAGGGCTCGAACGCCAGCGTCTGCATTATCTTCTCTTCGGGGTCGTCGACCACCTGCATGTTCGACTGCTTCCGAAGCTGCTTGTAATGCGTGTTATACATTATGGTCGTCAGCCAGGCTTTGCAGTTCGTGCCGGGCTCGTAGCGATGGAACGACTTCAGCGCCTGCATCATCGTTTCCTGAACCAGGTCCTCCGCAAGGTCACGGTCCCTTTTCAGGTACATCGCCACGCGGAAAAGGTCCGGCGTAAGCGGCATCGCTTCCTGCTCGAATATGCCGAGCAGTCTTTCCTCATCCTTCTTCGACTTGAACAATCCTGGCAATGGTCCGTCCTCTCGATCGTGAAAGTTGCGGCTGACCGACAATGTACTTATGTTAACCGCCGGGAAGTTTATTCCGCACTCGTGAAAACAAGCGGCCGTATCAGGTTCGGGCACATTTCAGCTCCACTTGCACATTTCGGCTGATGTGTGTTAACTCTTTTGCAGGCGAATCGTTGTCGCTCAGACGCGGTTCGAATCCCCTGACCAGACGCTTCCCTTTTCCACTCAGCGAACGTAAAGCCTTTTGACATCATCGGTTGGACACGGATCGGGTCCCCTGGACCGGGTCGGTTCTACAGCACGACGGGGAGTCTCGCATCTCGACTCACCCGGATGCGACAAGCCTTAGGAGATTAACCAGATGACAAACGACGCGGCCAATCAGAAAGCGACTGACGAACCCATTTTTCTCAATCCGGACAAGAAAAGTCCGCGCGCCGCGGACTTCGAGGACAAGCTGTCCGCGTTGATCGTCGGTCAGGAGCGAGCCGTTAGGCGTATGAGCGGCCTTTACCAGATCTACCTCGCGGGGATGCAGAACCCTATGAGGCCGATCGGGACGTTGCTTTTCCTTGGCCCGACCGGTTCGGGAAAGACCCGCGTCGTGGAAGCGGCGGCAGGAGTTCTCTTTGACGACGAGCACGCCGTTGTGAAAGTCGATTGCGCCGAGTTCCAGCACTCGCACGAGATCGCGAAGCTGATCGGATCGCCCCCGGGATACCTGGGCCACAGGGAAACCTCGCCGATGCTCACCCAGGAGAACCTGGACAAAAGCCACACCGAGGACACGAAACTGACGTTCGTTCTTTTCGACGAGATCGAGAAAGCTTCCGATTCGCTTTGGCAGCTTCTGCTCGGAATTCTTGACAAGGCGACCCTCACCCTGGGTGACAACAGGAACGTCGACTTTTCGAACACGATCGTGATAATGACCTCGAACCTTGGCGCCCGCGAGATGTCCGAGATGATCTCGGGCGGCATCGGTTTCGCTCCGAGCAAATCGAACCCGAATTCCGAGGACACGGAGATCGATACGAAGATCTACAGGACGGCGCTCGAAGCCGCGAAGCGGAAGTTCTCGCCGGAATTTATGAACAGGATCGACAAGGTCGTCGTGTTCCGAAGCCTTAGGGAACACCACCTGCGCAAGATCCTGGACATCGAGCTCGCCGCCGTCCAGGACAGGATCACACAGTCCGCCGGCACCAAGTTCGTGTTCGAGTGCACAGTTCCCGCGAAGGAGTTCCTTCTGCGCGAGGGCATCGACCTGAAGTACGGCGCTAGGCATCTGAAGCGTTCGATCGAGCGGTTCCTCGTCTATCCGCTTTCGAACCTGGTCGCGACCGAGCAGGTCGAGACCGGCGACCTGGTGATGGTCGATTATGACGAAGCGGAAGAGAAGATGACCTTCGCAAAGAAAGCCGGGAAAATGATCGTCAAGGAATCGGAAGAGAGGGAAACGGGCGAACCGCCCGAGACCAAATCCGACGCGGTCGGACTCCCTCTGCCGGAGGCAGTCGCTGCGCCGAAGAAGACGAAAACACAGAGCGAGAACCAGGAAAACGGTTGATCCGGATGCATTGCAAGCAAGAATGAGGCTGTCCGAAGATCATTTGTCGGACAGCCTCTTTCAGTATGAACTTCGCCGTTCAGGCGTCAGCAGATAAGATTCAACCACAGAGCGGACGGAGATCACAGAGATTCGATTGAATCCCGACTTCCGCGCGGCAGAATATTCGTCGGCGCATCGGCTCGGCCAGAGTCCCGTAGGGACGGTCATATGTTAGCCCCGTACCAGCCGTAGGCGCAGTCCGGGGTCAACGCGTCCAAAACGATTCGATAGCTGCGTAGCGGCGGCAGATCATTGATCATCGGCCAATGGATATTAACCAATGAAGAGCGCCGTCGGCGCCAATCGGAACCCGGAGCGGTAGCGACGCGCATTTCATTGACCATTGACCAAATTGCCAATGACCAATGAAGAGTCGCGCAGCGACGACCTGCCTTTAGCCGTGGGTGGAGCGAAGCGAAACAGAGATGGACCCCATTCGTTGGACAGTTTGGCGGCTGATTTAAGGTGGAAGGCCTGTCCCATCATGCCGCCAGTTTCAGAGGCTCGGCGTAGGCGCGCCTCGCGATTTTGTAATATGCCTCATCCGGGGTCCTCGAGTCGAGGGATGAGTGAGAGCGCCGCACGTTGTAGAAGTCGATCTATCTCGAGAGTACCCGCCTGAGCCAGTTGCCAGTCTCAAACGGATCAAAGAAGGTAAGTTTCCAATTCCTCCACTTCGAAGGACTCCGCAGACGCGGCTCCCTCTCTTTCAACGATCGCCTCCGGCTTCGGCGCCCTCGCGATCGTCACTGGCTGCTCGACAGCACAGCATACTTCTTCAAGCCGGCCGTAATCCTCCCGCATTCCCTCCTGAGACCAAAGCCATTCAAGTGTCCGCCTTAACACAGCCGCCTTTTCAGGATCCTCCGGAACTGCGATGCTGTAGTGCATCCACTTCCCGTCCCTTCTCGATTCCACAAGTCCGGCCTTTCTTAGCACCGCGAGGTGTCTTGAGATCTTGGGCTGGCTCTCCTCGAGTGCCTCAGAGAAGAAACACACGCAGATCTCGTCCTCCCTCATAAGGTTCAGGACCCTCAAACGCGTCTTGTCCGCCAATGCGGAGAACACGTCCGCCATCTCTGTGAGTCTGTCTTCGCTTTTCATACGAAAGAATAATACCAAAATTCTGAAATAATGTCTTGACAATATGTAATTCCCCGCATATATTCACTTTATCATATATGTTACTGCATATATGAAATTGATTTGGAGGCAATAAAGATGAAAACTCATATCTCTCTGAAGGTAAGCGATTTGGAATCGAGCATTACCTTTTATACGAAGATGCTCGCCGTGAAGCCCGTGAAAGTGAAGAGTGACTACGCGAAGTTCGACGTGAACGATCCGCCGCTGAACCTTACTCTGAATTCCTCAGCTGTGGTGAAGGGCGGCCAGCTCTCGCATCTGGGGCTTCAGGTGCAGTCCACCGACGCAGTCAACGCCGTTGCGAAGCGCTGGGCAGAGGAAGGGCTGATCACGCTCGAAGAGAAGCAGACTGATTGCTGCTACGCGCTACAGGACAAGGTCTGGGTCGCGGACCCGGACGGAGCTCACTGGGAAGTATTCACCGTCCTCGCGGACACCGAGGGAAGGAAGGATGAGGCTTCGCAGTGCTGCGATCTGAACGGCGAAGAAACCAAGGCGGAGGCACAGAGCGTGACAGCCTGCTGCTAAGGCCGCCGCCCGGATGCGCTGAACGGAGGATTAATTTAATATGATCGCGTCCGATCGAAATTCCGTTCAGCACATCCAGTCCGGGTATGCCCTGTTTGTCCCGGCGCGGCCTTCAGGCATCCATAATGAGAAAAAGATCCTTTTACACGAAAGCGGTCCACGCCGGCGAGGACCCCTCGTCGAACTACGGCGCTCTTTCAACTCCTGTATATAACGCCTCCGTCTTTGCGTTCGAGGACGCGGACGAGGCGGCCGCCGTTCATAACCATCTCAAACCCGGTTACTACTACGGCAGGTTGGGAAATCCGACGCAGGCGGCGCTCGAACTAGCGGTCGCCGAACTGGAAGGAGCCGATGACGCTCTCGCGTTCGGCTCGGGAATGGCCGCGATCTCCGCCGCGATCCTCACCGTGGCGAAGAGCGGAGACCACATCGTGGCGATTGAGTCGATGTACTCGACGACGACTTCCCTTTTGAATCATCTTGCCGAGAACTTCGGGCTGGGCGTGTCGTTCGTCGACGCGAAGGATCCGGAAAACTATCGCGACGCGGTGAGCCCCAACACGAAGCTCTTCTGGATCGAGACGCCTTCGAACCCTGTCCTGAACGTGACAGACATTTCGGCCGTTTGCCGCATCGCGAAGGAGCACGGCATAGTTACGGTCGCCGACAACACGTTCGCGACCCCATTCAACCAGAACCCGATCGCGCTCGGCGCCGATCTTGTGGTCCATTCAGCAACGAAGTATCTGGGCGGCCACAGCGACCTGACCGCAGGGATCCTCGCGGGCGACCGGTCCATCGTTGAAGAAGCGCGGATGAAGACGACCAGATACTTAGGGGGAAATATAGCCCCGCAGGTAGCCTGGCTTGTTCTGCGCGGAATCAAGACGCTGGCAGTAAGGATGAGGCAGCATAATGACAATGCATATGCGGTTGCGCATATGTTATCTTCTCATCCTGAGGTCGCTCAAGTGTTTTATCCGGGACTTGAAACCCATCCGGGTCACACAAATGCTGCGAAGCAGATGCGTGGATACGGCGGGATAGTCGCCTTCGACGTGGGAAGCGTCGAGACGGGAAAGACGTTCGTGAACGCTCTCGAACTTGTCTCGATCGCGACATCGCTCGGAGGCGTGGAGTCGATCATCCAGCACTCGGCTTCGATGACCCACGCCACGCTCAGCCCGGAAGCGCGAAGGCTTGCGGGGATCTCCGACGGACTGATGCGATTCTCCGTGGGGATCGAGGACGCTGACGACATCCTGGACGATCTGCGCTCGGCACTACGGGAAGTGTGAGAAAACGTGAAACCTGAAAACTGCACACCTGTACCGCGGCTTGGCTTTCTCGACCGCTTCCTCACGCTCTGGATCTTTGCCGCGATGGCCTTGGGAGTGACGTTGGGCTCTTTGATCCCTTCGATCGAAGCCGTGATAAATAGCTTTCAGGTCGGAACGACGAACATCCCCATCGCGATCGGCCTGATCCTGATGATGTACCCGCCTTTGGCCAAAGTGAAGTACGAACTGCTGGGCGAGGTCTTCCGGAATACAAAGATCCTGAGTCTTTCTCTGGTCCAGAACTGGGTGATCGGCCCGATCCTTATGTTCGGCCTGGCCATCGCTTTTCTCTCGGACAAGCCTGAGTATATGGTCGGACTGATCCTGATCGGGCTCGCAAGGTGCATCGCGATGGTCATCGTCTGGAACGAGCTGGCCGAAGGGGATACGGAGTACGCCGCGGGCCTGGTCGCATTCAACTCCGTATTCCAGATACTTTTCTACAGCGCCTACGCCTGGCTTTTTCTGAGCTTTTTGCCGCCTTTGCTTGGAATACAGGGAAGCTATGTGAACATAGGAATTCTTCAGATCGCGGAAAGCGTCGCGATCTACCTGGGAATTCCGTTCGCCGCCGGTATTCTGACGCGTTTCATCCTGCTTCGCCTTAAGGGTGAAGAATGGTACTCCGGAAAGTTCATACCCGCGATCTCGCCGATCACGCTGGCCGCGCTCCTCTTCACGATCCTTGTGATGTTCTCCCTGAAAGGCGGCCTGATCGTCTCGCTCCCGTTTGACGTGGTCCGGATCGCGATCCCGCTCGCGATCTACTTTGTGCTCATGTTCTTCGTCAGCTTTGCGATGGGCAAAGCAGTCGGCGCTGACTACAGCAAGAGCGCCACGCTTTCATTCACCGCCGCAAGCAACAATTTCGAGCTCGCGATCGCGGTCGCGGTTGCGGTCTTCGGGATAGGCTCGGGCGTCGCGTTCGCCGCGGTGATCGGTCCTCTGGTGGAGGTTCCGGTCCTGATCGGACTTGTGAGCGTGGCGCTCTGGATAAAACGAAAGTACTTCTCTACTGTGGCAGAGCTTTCCCCCGAAAGAGGCGGCTTCAATGGCTAAGAAGAAGATACTGGTTCTCTGTACGGGAAACTCTGCCCGAAGCCAGATGGCGGAGGGACTACTCAAACATATCTGCAATCACGCATATGATGTGTTCAGCGCAGGAACGGCGCCTTCGATCGTGCGTCCGGAAGCGATAAAGGCCCTTGCGGAGGTCGGGATAGATATCTCGGGAAACCGTTCGAAGTCTGTAGAAGAGTTCGCCGGTGAAGAGATCGACTTCGTTCTAACCGTATGCGACAACGCCAGGGAGAACTGCCCGTTCTTTCCCGCCCGCACGATGCTCGTTCATCACGCGTTCGAAGATCCCGCGGCGGTCGAAGGCGACGAAGAAATCAGGCTTGAGGCGTTTCGAAGGGTACGCGACGAAATACGCGAGTACCTTCCGGCATTTCTGGACGAGATCGAAATCTGAACGTGGTCTTCCGTCCTAAGAAATCTCTGCGCTCTCTGCGTGCTCTGCGGTTTGGTTTTTCCCGTCGCTCGCGCTCCGGGTTCCGATTTCTCACGGTAGCCCGCGCTGACGCTTGGGCTTCGGACACGGTCCCGGAAATCCTCTGCGCTCTTTGCGTGCACTGCGGTTGAATCTTCCGGCGCGAATCTCAAAAAAAGAGGCTGCCGAAGAAACAATCTACCGGCAGCCTCGCAGGCTTTTGAAGGAAAAGTTCCGATTATCTATTGATCCACAGGCTCGCTCGGCTTTGCTTCCTTCTTCTCGCGGAGCCTCTGCTCCTTCTTCAGCTTGCGCTCGAGCATTCTTTCTTTTCTCTGTTCCATGCGCTGCTCGCGTTCTTGCTTCATCTGCTCCAGCTTCTGAGCCTGTTCCGGGGTCAGGAGACCCAGGATCGTGTTGCGAAGCTGATCGCCCGAAGCCTTCATTCCTGCCTTAAGTTCTTCCGCACGCGCTTTGTCGGCCTCGTCGAAGGTTCCTTCGCGGCGCTTCATCTTCAACGAGCGAAGTTCTTCCATCACGGGCTGGTTCGACGCCTTGTGGGTCTGCATAAGGCTCTCGATCTGCGTTTTCTGCGCGTCGGTCAGCTCGAGCCTGTGAAGCCCGCGGACCAATCCGTGGCCCCCGCGCCTTCCGTGGAAGCCCTTCATCCCGCGGAAGCCTTCCTTCCTGGCCCGCCGCTCGACGCGGTCCTTCTTGTCTACTGTGTCCGCCCCGGTTTTAGGAGCCGTTTCCTGCGCCAGAATGGCCGAACTGAACACCGCGACCGCGAAGACCGCGGTCACGGCCTTGAACAACTTTTGGATCGATATCATTACTTTTACCTCTTTGAAATTATTTGGGATTTTCATACACGCCTTTGACGCGCCTCTGCAGGGTTTGGCCGAACATTTTGCACACGCGGTATTCCGGATTTAACATTTAATTTCCCGCAAGTTAAAATGCGAAGCTTAGGCAAGAGGATTGGAAAAGGTCATAGATGAGATTTTTATCCGAAATTAACGCGCCCGCGGACCTTCGCGAGCTAGCCGTGGACGATCTTCAGGAGGTCGCCGACGAGGTTCGTCATTTCATCCTCGAGACGTGTTCGAGGATAGGTGGCCACACGGGCGCTTCGCTCGGCGCGGTCGAACTCGCGGTCGCGATGCATTACGCATTCGACACGCCGAACGACAGGCTTGTTTGGGACGTTGGCCACCAGGCCTACGCCCACAAGATCCTGACCGGAAGGCGTGACCAGATGAGCTCTATCAAGCAGTACGGCGGCCTCAGCCCGTTCTTGAAACGCGACGAATCGCCGTACGACACGTTCGGAGCCGGGCACGCCTCGACCTCGCTTTCGGCGGCGCTCGGAATGGCCGTCGCACGAGACAAGAAGGGCGAGGATTTTCACGTCTGCGCTTTGATCGGCGATGCCTCGCTCGCTGGCGGAATGGCGATGGAAGCGCTGAACCAGGCCGGACACCTGAAGACTCGTCTGATCGTCATCCTGAACGACAACGATATGTCGATCGCTCCCGCGGTCGGCGCGATCACGCGTTACCTGAACCGCATAAAGGAAGCCCAGAGCTATCATCACCTGAAAGAAGAGATAGGTGACACGCTCGATTCGGTACCCGGCGTCGGACACAGCCTCCGAAAAGCGGCGAAGACCTTCAAGGACGCTATCGCCGCAGCGGTCCTTCCCGGCGCGCTGGTCAACGAGCTTGGGTTCAAGTACATAGGCTATGTCGACGGACACAATGTCCCGATGATGGTCCGCGCGCTCGAAGCGGCGAAAAAGGTCGAGGACGGCCCGGTCATCGTCCACGCGCTGACGAAGAAAGGAAAGGGATATCCGTCGCGGGAGGACAATTATTACGCCTGGCACGCGACCGGCCCGTTCGACATCAACACCGGAAAGGCGATCAAGTCTTCAACATCATCGCCTCCGACTTATACAAAAGTCTTCGGCGAAACGCTTTGCGATCTGATGGAGAAGAACGAAAAGATCGTCGCTCTGACCGCCGCGATGCCGGACGGCACGGGTGTCGATAGTGTGCTGGAGCGTTTTCCGGAGAGGAGCTTTGATGTCGGCATCGCCGAACAGCACGCGATCACGTTCTGCGCCGGAATGGCGGTCGAAGGCCTGAAGCCGGTCGCGGCGATCTATTCCACATTCCTGCAGCGTGGCTTCGACCAAGTTATCCACGATGTATGCCTGCAGGACCTCGACGTTACGTTCGCTATGGACCGCGCCGGGATCGCCGGCCCGGACGGCCCTACACATCACGGCCTGCTCGACATCGCGTATCTGCGGGGCTATCCGAACATCACGATGATGGCTCCGAAGGACGAGAACGAACTGCGCCATATGCTTCACACGGCGATCGAGCATCCGCATCCGGCCGCCGTCCGCTACCCAAGAGGGTCCGGCATCGGAGTGGAAATGGACGGCGAGCCCGAGCTGCTTGAGATAGGCAAGGCGGAAATACTAAGGGAAGGATCGGAGATCGTACTGCTGTCGCTCGGATCGATGGTCTATCCGGCGCTTGAGGCCGCCGAAGCGCTTGAGAAAGAGGGGATCGACGCCGCCGTCATCAACGCAAGATTCATAAAGCCTCTTGATTCCGAGCTGATACTCGCGCTGGCCCAGAGCGCCCGCATCATTTTCACTGTCGAAGAAGCCTATCTCGCCGGCGGATTCGGTTCCGCCGTGCTCGAACTGCTTGAAGCCAACTCGATGCAGGATTCGGTGAAAGTTGTCAGAATGGGGATCCCGGACCGGATAATCACGCACGGGGACGCGAAGCTTCTGAGGGCCAAGTACGGGCTCGACGCCGACGGTATATTCAGCAAGGTCAAGGAAACTATCGAGGTCCTCGAAGAAAAGAAGGTCGGCAGAAAACGCCGAAAAATGGTCGGATAGGAGTTCCTTACAGGCCGGCGCCGCCGGCCCTTTAATTAAGTAATGGCAAATCAAACCAACACCAGCGCTTCCGGTGAGAAGAAGTCGAATCTGGCTCCCTTCATAATCATCGGGCTCATTTTCCTCGCGACCATCGCGGGAATCTACTACATCACGCAGTCGGGCGGCGATTCGAACCGCGCGACGAACACGAACGCCTCGGGCACCTCGAATTCCGGATCCCAGGCTGCGCAGCCGCTTCCCAATTACGCAACCGCGCCTCCGGGCGCGTCTCCGGCGCATTACAAGGGATCGGAGGGCGCCGCGGTCCTGGTCGAGGAATTCGCCGATTTTCAGTGCCCTACCTGCGCGGTCGTCCACCCGAGGATGAACGAGGTCGTCAGCCGTTTCGGGACGAAGATCAAGTTCGTGTTCCGGAACTATCCCTTGACCAACATCCACAGAAACGCCTATGACGCATCGGTTGCGGCAGAAGCGGCGGGATTCCAGAACAAGTTCTGGGAAATGCAGAACCTTCTCTTCCAGAACCAGGCGAGGTGGTCCACCGCTCAGCAGCCTAGGCCTCTTTTCGAGGAATACGCGAAGACGATCGGGCTTGATGTCGAGAAGTTCAAGAACGATATGTCAGGGTTCGCCGCGAAGGGCCGGGTTGACGAGGATGCGCGGAGGGCGCGCGCACTTAATCTGACGGGCACGCCGTCGATCCTTGTGAACGGGAAGCCCGTCAACGGCTATGAAACGGCGGTCATCTCTCAGGCGGTCGAGGCGGAGCTTGCAAGATTCGAACAGAGCAGTGAAAGCGCCGATCAGCCGGCCGCTAACTCCGCGAATCAGAACCGGTAATGGACGAAACGGCGAACGATGCGAATTCGGGAGGGCGGCTGCGCGCCGCCTTTCCTGTCGCGGCCTGCGTCGCTTCGCTCGCGGGCCTCGCGGATTCCGCCTACCTCACGGCAAAGCACTACTCCGGGAACGAGGTCCCGTGCAGTCTGATCACGGGCTGTGAAAAGGTCCTTACAAGCTCTTACGCAGAAATCTTCGGTGTTCCGACCGCTCTCTACGGCGCGCTGGCCTACTTTGCGGCCTTCAGCCTCGCGCTTCTGGTCTTTTACGGCAACCAAAGGCTCTGGAATATCTTCGGCGCGCTCGTCTCGGTAATGGCCGTTTTCACGCTCTGGCTTATCTATCTGCAGGCTTTCGTGATCGAGGCCTTCTGCCAGTTCTGCCTTCTTTCCGCGCTAACCACGCTGACGCTCCTCGCGATCTTCATTGCTTCAAGATTCTTCCCCAAAAGCTGATTTTTTTGAATCCATCCCGGAACGCGTTCCGAAAACGTCTTCAGATGGCGGATGTAACTTTCCGCCGGAAGAATTGAAAGCATTATCGAACGAACCAAGGGAGGACCTGATGAAACAATTCGCATTGTTTCTCGCGGCCGTGCTGGCTCTAACGCCCGTCGCAGCATTCGCGCAGAGCGCGGACAAATCGCAAAACAAAGCCAACTACTCGAAGGCTTCTTATAACGAAAAGGACATCGTGGACACCGCCGTTTCGGCGAAGATGTTCGAGACGCTGGTCGCTGCCGTGAAGGCCGCGGGGCTGGTCGAGACGCTAAAGGGAGACGGTCCGTTCACGGTCTTCGCCCCGACCGACGAAGCTTTCGCGAAGCTTCCCGCGGGAACTGTCGAGAACCTTCTCAAGCCCGAAAACAAGGAAAAGCTGGCGAACATCCTCAAGTATCACGTCGTGTCCGGCAGGGTAATGGCTGCCGATGTCGTGAAAATGAAGTACGCCAAGACCGTCCTCGGCGAAAAGGTGAAGATCAAGGTCAAAGGCGGGAACGTGATGATCGGCGACGCCAAGGTGATCAAGACCGACGTCACTTCAAGCAACGGGGTGATCCACGTCATCGACACGGTCCTTATTCCGGCCCGGAAGCAGGACATAGTCGATACCGCGGTCTCGACGAACATGTTCAACACCCTGGTCGCGGCCGTTAAGGCTGCGGGCCTTGTCGACACGCTGAAGGGCAAAGGTCCCGCCCCTACGAATACCAACTCAGTCGACTCAGCCAACTCACTGAACTCACCAAACCCATCTGCCGCCCCTCCGGGGCTCAGGATCGTATTTAACTCGTGACCGTGGGCTGCGCGCTGGCGCGCTTGCCCACGGCTAAACGCAGGTCGCCGCTACGCGGCTCAAGAACTCTCCAAACTCAGCCAACTCAGCTAACTCACAAAACTCAGCCAACTCAGCTAACTCACAAAACTCAGTCAACTCACAAAACTCGGCAAACTCCCTTGTTTGACAAGCCTTAGAATTAGAATTATTCTAAATTCAACTTTTTGAGTTATGAAAAGCACGAAAGAAATTGAAGAACTCGGACTGACGAAGCAGCGGAAGGTCGTCCTATCGGTCATTATGGACTCGAAGGAGCACCTGACGGCCAACGAGGTTTTCGAACTCTCGAAAGGCCTTTTGCCGAAGATATCGTTCGCTACGGTGTACAATTCTCTGAGATTTCTCAAAGAAGAGGGACTGATCTCCGAAGTGAACTTCGGCAGCGGCGCAAGTAAGTTCGACAGGATGACCGACAGGCACGACCACGCGATCTGTTCGTCGTGCGGAAAGCTCGTGGATATCCTTCTCGATCTCCCGGAGGATCTGATGAGGAAGGCGGCCGAACGCTCGAAGTTCAAGCCCGAGACGCTAGAGTTCACCTTGCGCGGAACCTGTCCCGAATGTAAATAGATATCAAGAACTTTTAGAGGAGACTTATCAGAATGACAGCAACTGCACCTGCAACAGACACCGGAATCGAATTGGCCAAAGTCGGCAAGCCGGCACCGGATTTCGACCTTCCTTCGACGAAGAACCTGGAGACGCTGAAAGAGAACGTCAAGCTTTCCGACTACAAGGGCAAATGGCTGATCCTGATGTTCTATCCTCTCGACTTTACCGCGCTTTGCCCGACAGAGGTCACCGCCTTCTCGGACCGGCTCGAAGAGTTTAACGGCATTGGAGCAGAAGTCCTCGGTGTGTCGACCGATTCGGTCTATTCCCACAGGGCCTGGATCAACACGTCGCGCGACCAGAACGGCGTCGAGGGGCTTAACTATCCGCTGGCTTCCGATGCGGGCGGACGTCTCGCAAGGATGTACAACATACTTATCGAAGAAGCCAATATCGCGCTCCGAGGACTGTTCGTAGTCAACCCGGAGGGCATCCTGCAGTATTCGGTCGTCCACGCGATCAACATTGGCCGGTCGGTGGATGAAACTCTTCGCGTGGTCCAGGCGCTTCAGTCCGGAGGCATGTGCGGCGCCGACTGGAAGCCGGGAGAAGCGAACCTTGGGGCTTAGCTCAGTGATTTAGAGGATTTGTAGGGGCAGGGCTTGTACCTGCCCTCTTCATTTTTGCCTCGAGAATCTCAGGGAACACGCGACAATAGTTACCGGGCAGGGACAAGCCCTGCCCCTACCAACGTCCGCACTGCAACAGGAGAAAAACGACGATGCCGATGAGAATTGGTGACCCGATCCCGGGGTTCGAAGGCGCTACCGATTGGCTGAACGGCACCCGGGAAGAAGCGGAGGGGTCGTTGAAAGGCTCGCCCGTCCTCGTGCACTTCTGGGCGATCAGCTGCGGGACCTGCAAGGAGAAGATGCCGGACCTGAAGGAACTCCAGGAAATGTTTGAGCCGGCGGGACTCAAGTCGTTCGCGGTGCATTTGCCGCGTTACGAGGCGGATACGAACCTGGAAGCCGTCCGCGAGGCTATCGGGGCAAACGGGATCACCGAGATCTGCGCCGTCGACAATCAACACAAGTTGAAGGAAGCCTTCAAGAACGAACAGGGCTGGGTTCCCGTCTATTACCTTTTCGACCCTGAAGGAAATCTCAAGATGCGCGCCGCCGGAGAGTTCGGTGTAGGGATTCTGCGGTCCGCGCTCGAGAGAATGTTCGCGGGAAGGTCCAACGAAGCGTCGGCGTGAGTAGACTTGAATTTGTCGATATTTGCAGGGGCAGGACCTGTGCCCGCCCGAACTTGCGGGGTTCCGAACCTGTCCCTCACTCCCCCCAGGCGTAACAGTCGCACTCACCCCCCTATCAGCGGGGCGGCGGTTCAATTTGCACCTGGTTTTCCCCGGCAAGTTTCTTCAACTGCTCGACCGCATTGTTGTTTTCAGGATTTAAGTCAAGCGACTTCTTGTAATACTTCACCGCAAGTTCTTTGTTGCCCATCAGCATATAGGCTTCCGCGAGCGAATCCCACGTGTTGAACGCCTCCGGAAAGTACTCGGTGTTCAGCTTGAACACCTCAAGCGCCTTCTCCAATTCGTCCGCTCGTATATGAGTGTAGCCGATGCCGTTGACAGTCTGTTCCAGGCCTCCCGCAAGCCGCTCGCTCTTGTTCTTTGAAGTCTTGTAGGCCTCCAGCGCCTTCTTTATCTCGCCTTTGTCGAAGTAGCCCTCGTAAACACTGATCTCGCCCCACAGCGGCGCGTACGAGTCCGAGATCTTCTTCAGCATCGAGTCGATCTCGTCTTTCGGGATCCATCGCCCTTTCAAGAAAACACCGGCAATCCGACGCGTGTTAGAGACATCATCCAGAGGATTCGCCTCAAGGAGCACGAGATCAGCGGTCTTTCCCTTCTCCACGGTACCGGTCCTGTCGCCGATCCCGAGGATTCTCGCTGGCGTGACGGTTGCGGCTCGAAGCGCCCTATAGGGCGTTAACCCCGCACCGACAAACTTTCCGAGCTCGCCATGAAGGGCAAAGCCCGGATAGACGAATGTGAGTGGCGCGTCGGTACCCGTCATTACGGGAACTCCGGCATCGTCAAACGCCTTTACGATCGACTCCTGAATTTCGAGGCTCTTCTTTAGCATCCGGTCCATTTCTTTCATCCGGTTCGACCATCCTGATCGGTACCGATTCACTCTCGGACCCCACGAAGCGCGAGTCAAAGGCTCCACGTATTTCAACTCCGGCTCGTTCATAAGGCTATCGAACTGGTCCGTTGTCTGCTTCCATATAGTTTCGAACGTTATAAGCGTGGGCGTGAACGCAAGTCCCGCGGCCTTTGCCTCTCTCGCAAGCTGTTTTATCGCGGCCGGTGTCTTGTCCGCTGCGGGAAACGGAGGGTTCGCCTTCCTGTAATCCTCAAGGCTCGTCCTTCCGAACTGAAAATCAATGTGAGCTTTGTAAAGATCGTAGATAGAACGGTACGTGTAATAGATCTCCTCGGCGTGGTCGATGGAGTCCTGCCCTTCCTCCAGTACCGCGCTGAAACCCATATTTCGCGGAGCGTGTCCAACGACTCGGATTCCCTGCTCCTTGGCCGTTTGGATCAGCCTGTGATATGTCTCGCGCGTCATCGAGTTTCTGCCGTCACCATACTGCTTGATCGCGTCGTAACCGGCCTTCTTCTGGTCAATTACGAACTTCTCAGCCTTCTCCGGAGTGTCGATCCGAGCGGTCGCGGTCGTCGGCCCGGTTGTGAAGAACCTCGGCCCGAGAAGCTCACCGGAGGCAATCTTCTCCCTTAACGCCAAGTGCCAGGGACTTCCGTGCATGCTTTGAACCGTCGTCACTCCGTTTGCGACATAGAGCGTCAGGTCCGATTCCTGCCCCTCGCGGATGTGAATGTGTGTGTCAAACAGGCCCGGGATCAGGTACCTTCCCGTACCGTCAATGATCGTTGCGCCGGCCGGTACTTTCACCGCGGTCGAGGCTCCGACCGCGGTTATGATACCGCTTTCAATAACAACCGATTGGCTTTTAAGCACACGCTCCGAGTCCATCGGAATAACACTCACATTGCTTATCACGATCGAGTCCTTTGGTGTTCGAGAAGCGTTAGGAAGGATCATTGGCGCCAGTAGCAGAAACGAAACTATGAAGCTGATGAATCTATGCATTTGTCCCCCTCTTTCACGATTGGGCAATCCAGAATTACGGAAGTGGACTTGTTATAATTGTCCGACGTGATCGTAACGCAGAATACCCTGAACAAGTTTCGGAAGCTCGAACTTCGCAAAGAACCTGTGTTTCGTATAATGTGTTGAAGCCGAAGTTCCCCTGACGGTTGGTCACTCACTAAAAATGAAACTCTGCCCCAAATGTAGATCGCAATACACTGACGAAACGCTCGCTTTCTGCCTACAGGACGGCACGCCTCTCGTGGACGAGTCGGCGGATGAAGCCGGCGAACCCACCGTAGCGTTCTCGGAGATCGACACCGTCGAATCTAAAAAGGGAGAGGGCAGGATTGGGATCGAGATCCCTAAGGACGACGACGGACCGGAGACGCAATTGAGGGCCTCCGCGAGTGTCACCGCGGCGGAACCCGTCTCGAAGCCCGGTTTGCTGCGGACGACATTGTTTGCGGGCGCGATCCTGTTCACGCTGTTCCTGATTGCGGGGACAATCGCCTTGGCCGTCTATTTCAACAGAGACGGCGGAGAAGTGGCCGATAACACCTCCGGACAATTCCCTTCGAACATCGATCTCGGATCAAACGGTGCGAACGATTTTGAATCGAAGACGCCCGATCCCTCACCCGAAACGACAGAGTCTCCCGTAGCCAGTCCATCCGCTACACCCACCGCGGAAGAGTCGCCGACCCCCGCACCGACGGCGGATCCAGGCGAGGTGAAAGACTTCGTACGCAGGCATCTGCAGATCTGGAAGAGGCTCACAGAAGGCCAGAGGCTGGACGAATTGATGACCTTTTATGCTGACCGGCTAGACCGCTACTACAGGAGAACAGGCGTTAGCAAGAGCCTCGTGAGGCGGGACAAAGCCGCCGCTTTCGCGAAACTGGATTCGCTGAGTATCTCGATCTCGAAACTCGATGTGACGCCCGGAAATAACGGCGAAACCGCAGTCGCGGAATTCGACAAGGAATGGCGGTTCGTTGGAAACGGAAAGGTCTCGACCGGAAAGGTCAGGTCCCGGTTCGATCTGCGGCGCTCCGGAGACAGCTGGCTGATCACGGGTGAAAGGGACCTGAAGGTGTATTACACCCGCTGATGTTGTTCAGGTCGCGGCCGCGTAGATGCCGCCGATGATCGCCCACACGATGAACAGGCTCAGGAAGATCGATCCCGCGAGGATTCCGATAAGTATCGCGATCGTGATCGCAATAAACACATAGTCTCCGCCGGTTCCCGTTCCCATCCCCTTTCCGTGCTTCCGGATCAGGTCCATGTTCTTCTGATTCGCCTTCCAGAAGAAATCGAACGCGTCGCCGAAGAACGGGATGATGCCGATCAGGTAATCGAGGCCGATGTTCATCGCCATTCGAAGAAGGGTGATCTTCGGGACGCCGTATCGGACTCCTGCGACGAGGATGTAAAAGGACACGAGGGCGGTCGAAGCGTCGCCGACGTTCGGGATCAGCCCGACCAGTGAATCGAGCCCGAACCGCCAGCCAGTTCCGGGGATCCGGAACAGGCCGTCGAGGTAGCGCGAGAGCGTTTCAAGGCTCTCTTCGACCTCGATCTGCCGGCGTTCCTGCCGCGGAAGCGTCCGGTCCTCGTACGCTCCGGACTTGCTTAGCTCTTCGATATCCTGCATCGACACTTCAGTTATTTCCTCGTTACGATCTCGATCTTTTCGATAGTATCACCGCGCACCAGCCGGTCGACGACCTTCATATCCTCTTCATCCACCTTTCCAAAGACAGTATAGCCCCCGTCTAGGTGAGGCTGCGGCGAATGCGTGACGAACCATTGCGAGCCGCCCGTGTCCTTGCCGGAAAGCGCCATCCCGACCATTCCCCGCTCGTACGGTATGCGGTTTATTTCGCACCGGATCGACCATCCGGGCCCGCCGTTGCCGTCCCCGCGCGGATCTCCGTCCTGGACGACGAAATTCGCTACAACGCGGTGGATGTCTATGCCGTTGAAATATCCCTTGTTCGCGAGTTTGACGAAGTTTTCGACGGTCAGAGGCGCCTCTTCAGCGAACAGCTTGATCCCGAACTCTCCTTTCGCCGTTGTAACGACCGCCATCACGGCCGAATTCCCCCGCACGAGCGCCCTTCTGTAATCGTCTTCCGTGTTCAGCACCTGTCCAAGCTTCGAATAGGTCTTCGGATCGTACTTCCCGACGCCGTTCGCGAGCGATTCCGCATCCGGAAAGTCCTTCTCAAGTTCGTTCGTCTTGATCAGCCGAAGCGCCTGTTGACGGACCAGGTGGTCGTAGTGCTTGAGCGCGAGTCCCAAAGACGGCTTCGCCTTTTCCTTGTCAAGCTTCACAAGCGCCGAAAGTATCGACATCTGTGCGTCGTTGTAGTCCTTGTCGGTCTCGAGAGATTCTGCGTAAGCCTTGATCAGCGCTTTTACGTTATCTTCGGTCGCCGACCGGTCGCCGATGGCGGAAGCAGCCGCGGCGCGGATGAAGGTGTCAGCAAAGGTGAGATACTCCCTGAGGTTCTCATCGACGTTCTGCGGCTCAAGCCCCGCGAGGACAGCGATCGCGCCTGGAACCATCAGAAACCCCTGCGGGTATTCATCGGATCGCCCTGCGTCCTTCTGATTTCGAATTCCACGTTGTAAGTGTTCAACTATCGCGGTTCGTACCGAGGTGTGTTCATCTTTCTTAAGTTCTTCTGTGACATTAGAAATGGCCGCAAGCGCACTTTTGAAGAGGCGCACGGCCGAGGCTTCATCTTTCACCTGCTCAACTCGCCGCCTATTGAAGCTACTCCAATACCTTCCCGGAACTACTGTTGCGAGCGCAGTCTCAACTTCCGGGGCCTTGTAGTTCATGATCCTGCTGACATCAATTAGGAGACTAATTATTTGCCTGTTTTCACTGTCAGAGGCAATCCGGCCCAGTGCCGTCACTGCCTCGAGCAGCTCGTTTTGCTCAGTCGGATTCTTCTCCTTCGAAGCCTTGTACGCGGCGAACACGAGCTCGACGCGCTTCATCACGCGGTCCGCTGTCGCGGGCTCGTTGATCTGGCCGACTGAGCGCATCGCACTGACGCGTACGCGAAGGTCTTCGTCCGTTTCTGCCGCATCGAGCAGCATGTTCAGAGCAGTCTTGTCGCCTGCGGCTCCGAGCGCCCTTGCGGCATTCGCCCGCGCGGCCGGTTCCTTGTCGACCAAAAGCATCGTTCGGAGCTGTTTGTTCGACGACTTTCCGCGCACCCTCGCGTAAGCGTTCGCGGCATCGGCTCTTACACGCGCGTCCTTATCCGTGAAGAACTTCGCGACGACGAAGTCAGTGTTTTCCGCGCTTGCGCGTAGCGCGGCGGTCAGTCCGGCGAGAATGACCTCTTTCGACCGAGCCTCTCCCTTTAGCGATTCTTTCTCCAGCGTATCGAGGATCGCCTCGCCCAACTGTTTCGAGGAGGCGTCGGATGAATTCGCGGCGGCGATCTTCCCTGCCGCCTCGACGGCAGCGGCGCGAAGTTTATCGGTTGTCTTTTCGTTCTTCAGGACCGAAAGGATCGATGCCGCCGCATTCGGGGACTCGATCTCGCCCAGCGCGAACGCCGCCATCGCGGCAACATCGCCCGAAGGATCTGCGAGCAGCTTTTCGACCGCCGCAACGGACGCGTCCTCCCCTATCCTCCCAAGCGCGAGCGCCGCCCGTTCGCGGACCTCGGGACGCTTGTCGGTTAAAAGGGCAAAAAGCGAAGGTCCCGCGGTCCTCGAGTCCTCGGCCTTGATGATCTCGAGCCGGACGGAGTCCGGGACCTGGGCGTAAACGGCCGCGGCCAAACTCAGGCCCAGCAAAAGGAGCAGAACTCTTAGCTTCATTTTCTTGGTAGAGAGTGCACCATCGACGCCCGTACGGTCATTCCCTGAATCTTGCATTTCGGACCTCGACAGCGGACTGTATGCCGGGCGGAAGCACCACGCGAAGCGTCGAGCGGCCGTCGTCTGCAGTCTCCTCGACGATCGTTATCTCGCCGGGTTGGAGCGCTTCAAGCAGGTTCGAAGGTCCAAAGAGAAGGACGCTCGCACGGCCGCTCCGGTTTTGCGTTTCGTAGGGCACCACGAGGAGGCGTTCGATCCGCTTTCGGCCGACACGCACCGTAACATTGGCCGTCGCGGCGCTGAGAAGGGTCATCTTCGGGCCGACTACATTCAGAGGGATCTGCTGTACGGAGAAATTCGCGGTCGCTCCGTCGATCTCCACCTTTTCGGTGGTCACATAGTCGAGCGAACCTACCACACTCTCAGGGCCGCGGACCCGAACCGTCTCCGGCGAAACCGTGATGCCATACAATTCGTGCCCCGGCGCGGGATTGCCTTCGGTTTCGACCCTTATCGGGACAACGACCTCAGAGACATTCTCCAACCTGAGTGCGATTTTGTTCGGCTGGATCTCTATGACCTCGATTCCGTTCGGCAGGTCAAGCGATATGTTCTGCGGCGTGATCTGGACGGTCCTGTCTCCCGGTCCGACATCGTTCAGGTCTAGAGAAACGACAAGGTCTCTCGGGAGTATCTGATCGAGCCTCTGTTTCGGGCCCCGAAGGACAAGATCGACCTCCTTCACTCTGTCTTTCGTTTCCTCAAGATCGCTCGATATCAGCAAATTCAGCGGCACGCTTCGCACTCGCGTCGTTGTCGGCGTCTGAAGCCCCGTCACACCCAACCAAAGGGTCACAGTGATCACGAGCGCGACCAGCTTCATCAGCCAGTCGTCGATGAAAACGCGCTTGAAGAAATATCTAAAGAGCTTTTTACGCTCTTCCTTTTCCGTGATCTTCGCAGTTGGAAGTGAAAATGCCATTAACTTACCGTTGCCTTGCTCTCGATCTCGCCCCGTCGTTCAACCGAGTTCTCATCTTCCTGCTTCGGCTCCTCGATCTCACCGTACGGTTTCTCCATCGCGTCGATCAGAAGTCTACGAAGCTGTTTCGTCGTGAGATTTCTCTCGATCTGTCCGCCTTCGATGAAGGATATCAGTCCCGTTTCTTCCGATACGACGATCGACACGGCGTCGGTTCCCTCCGTAACGCCAATCGCCGCGCGGTGCCGCGTCCCGAGTTCCCTGGAGATGCTCGGGTTTTTCGTCAGCGGAAGGAAGCACGATGCTGCCGCGATCCGCTCCTGGCGAATGATCACCGCACCGTCGTGAAGCGGCGTCGTCGGATCGAAGATCGTGACGAGAAGGTCGTAGCTGAGCACAGCATCGAGCTTCACGCCCGCGTCAATGAAGTTCCTGAGTCCAACCGCGCGTTCGAGCACGATCAGGGCGCCGGTCTTCGCGGAAGCAAGCGTCGTGACGGCTAGAACCACCTCGTCATAGATCGACCGGCCCTCGGATTTTCCACTTCGGAGAAGCGGAATCCGCAACCGGTTTCCGAAATAGATCAGCGCCTGACGGATCTCCGACTGAAAAAGCACGATGATCAAGACGCCTATGTAGAACACTGCCGACCGAAGCACGAATTCGAGCGTCTGAAGGTCCTGGGCGACGGCGAGCCAGTAGAGGAGCGAGAGGATCACGATCCCGACAACGGTCGGCACCGCGCGGGTGCCTCTCAGAAGACGCAGGACGACATAAACGATGATGAATACAAGGACAATGTCCACCACCGTCCGGAAGGTCTCCAATGCCGGTATGTACTCTTCCATCGGTCGTATTTGCGGGTTGCCGTCACTGTACCCAGCCCAATGTCAGGGTCCGGCTCCTGCCTTCGAACAGGGCAGTCTGCGGCACTTTCTAGGATATCACAGGCGGTATGATTCGCCGTGTACGGGAAAGGGTTGGGGGGGACCGAATGTAGGGGCAGGACCTGTGCCTGCCCTCGAGGAGACAGAAGTCAGGAGTCGGAGCCGTGTCCGAAGCCCGACCGTGAGGGAGGGTTACTTGAAGAAGTCAGAAGTCAGGAGTCGAAGCCGTGTCCGAAGCCCGACTGTGAGGGAGGGCTATTTGAAAAACTTAGAAGAGAAAAGGGCGGGCACAGGTCCCGCCCCTACAAAGATCTCACGTCTCGAACGAGACCTCCGAATCGTTGAGTATGCCCGGCTCATTGCGGGAAACCCTCTCAAGCAGGTCCGGCGCGTCGAACATCTTCAGGAGGCCGCGGACCGTCGCGTACCGGGGCTCGTCGGGGATGATCACCGAAAGGTCGATGAATTCGCGGATGTACTTGTCGATGTCGCGAAGCAGAGCGCCTCCGCCTGTTAGCACGACCCCACGGTCGTAGATGTCCGCCGCAACTTCTGGCCGCAGTTCGGTCAGCGTATCCTTTATGACTTCAGCGATCCTGCGGACGATCTTCTCCGCGATCGGATAGACCTCGCCCGCCGTGATCGTCACGGCGTGCGGACTTCCGGTCTGGAGGTCGCGCCCTCTGACGAGCATTTCCTCTTCGAGATCTTCGGGAACTACCGCCGAAACGAACTTCCGCTTGATCTCTTCGGCCGTCTCGGTTCCGATCTGAAGGCCCAGGTTTCGCTTTATGTGAAGCGTTATCGCCTCGTTGATCTGATCGCTTCCGATCCGCTCTGATCTTGAATGCGATATGGCGCCTTTCGTCACGACCGCGATATTCATCGAGGCGGCGCCAATATCGACAATCGCCGACGCCCTTTTGTCGTCCGGATCGACGCCTACGCCAAACGCGGCGGCGAGCCCTTCTTCGAGCATATACACCTTGCCGATGCCCGATTCCTCGGTAGCGTTCAGCATCGCCCTCTGCTCTACGTGGGTAATGTCGGAAAGAACGCTTAGCACCGCCTCACGAGTCACCTGCGAACCGCCTGATTTCGCCTTCTTCACGAAGTAGGCGAGCATGTGCTTCGCCTTCTCATAGTCGGCAACGACGCCCGCGCTGAGCGGAGCAACGACGACGATGTCCCGACCTTCCCTGCCCCTCATCTCGGCGGCCTCGTCTCCGACCGCCACTATCTCGTCCCTGGTCTCGCTCAAGGCCACGAGCGACGGCTCGTCCACTACGACATCGCGACCCTTTCTGGCGATGATCGTGTTCGCAGTTCCCATGTCGATCGCGAGGTAATCTGTGACGAGTTTCTTTAACGAAGAGAGTGCCATCGGAGCCTCAAAAAACCGCTGTAAATGCTTTAACCGCAAGCAGTTCTGAGAGTTTGGATTCTCACTGGAGCGGTCTCCGGGATTTCGTAATTGTAGCCTAATTCCACTTCACTTCAAACAAAGAAACGGGCTGGACCCGGTTCCGAACCTGAAGCGGCTGGCACTTTCGGATCTGAAAGGACTCTGTGCACACCCTGCCGGTCGCCTCGCTGATGAGGATCTGTCCCCCGGCGGCGGCGGATTCGAGGCGGGAAGCAAGGTTCACCGTGTCGCCGATCGCGGTGTATTCGGAGCGGCGCTCGGAGCCGATGTAACCGATCGTGGCGACGCCGGTGTGAAGGCCGATGCCGATCGCGATCTCCGAAAAACCGGATGTCTTCAGTTCCGCGTTCAGATCGACCAGCGCGTTCTGCATCGCCACGGCCGCCTTGACGGCGTTGTCGGCGTCTTGATCCGAAACGGTGGGTGCGCCGAATATCGCCATCAGGCCGTCGCCGAGATACTTGTCGAGCGTTCCGCCGTGTTCAAAAATGATGTCGGTCATCGCCGTAAAGTACTTGTTCAGAAGACTTACGACGCGCTCCGGCTTTTCCGACTCGGAGAAGGCGGTGAACCCGCGAATGTCCGCGAAGAGAACGGTGACCGTCTGATTGACGCCTCCAAGGCGGAACGAATCGGGTTTCTCGAGAAGTTCCTTGACAACGTATTCGGGCATGAAGCGTGAGTAATTCGCACGTGCGACCTCTTCACGCGCGAGGCGCTTGTGAGCCTTGATAGTTTCCACCGCAACCGCGGTCTGAGCGGCGACGGCGCTGATCAGCTCCAGATCGTCCTCGCTGAAGGTCGCAAAAGGATCGAGGCGATCCGCATAAACGACGCCGTGGACGTTCGATTCAGTGATCAGGGGAGCGCAGATCGTCGAGCGCACTCCCTGCGCCACGATCGATTCGGCTCCAGAGAACTCTGCATCCGACTTCGCGTCCTGCGAAAGCAATGCCACCTTTTCCCGCATCACCTTCTGCGTGATCGTGCGGCTCACGGAGAGTTTTTCCGCCCCATCCTCGTTCGCTACGCCCCGCGTCTTCGCTGCGATCGTGTAAAGGCTGTATTCCAGGATCTTTCCGTCAACGGTCTCGTCGGCGAGCAGAGCAACGACCCTTTCCGAAGGCGTGACGCGGAAGATAAGGTCCGTCGCCTTCTCAAAGATCTCCTTCAGGTCGAAAACCGTCCCCAGGGTCTTGCTCATTTCGTAGAGCATCTCCAGGATTTGGGCCTTCCGGCGAAGATCCTTTACCTCTTCTTCGGTCGTGAGGTCTACGATCTTGTCGACCGACACGAATTCGCCCGAGCCCGAGGGCTTGGACGAACTGCGCTCCATGATCTCGTTGGCCGACATCACCATCTGGGTGTTTCCCAGCGGTTTGTTGTCGTACTTTACAGGCTTCGAACTTTCGGTAAGTCCGGAATACATCGACGATGACATATCGTTTCGATGTATCGAAGACTCTGATCCCGGGGGAACGGCGGGCTTCGGATCGGGAATCTCCTCGAACCTGAGCTGTGTCGTTCCGATCGTGATCACGTCGCCGGGGTCGAGCGGCTTCTCGAGGATCGGTTTTCCGTTTACGAATACTTTGTTTACGCTTCTCTTGAGTTCGCCGTCCTCGTACACGCCATCCACGATGACGAACCTGCTGTCGTCGGCTGCAATATGAGCGTGTCTTCTGGACACACGCTTATCGTTAAGGACAATCTTGTTGTCCTTCGCGCGGCCGATGGAATACACCGAGTGAGACTTGAGGGTCATCTCCCAGCTGTTCCCGGCCGATTCCTTTATCTTCAGTACAGCACCCACAATTGCTCAGCGGAAAAAGGCAAGGCGGAAAGTCAATTTACAAGTAACCTGTATTATCATTTAACCTTCGCTTTTTATCAATTGAACGGCCCGGAGGGCCGTACAGGCTATGATCTACTTCGACAACAACGCCACAACCGGGATGGCGGGACCCGCGGTCGCGGCTATGCTTCCGTTCCTTTCCGAGAGTTACAGCAACCCCTCGTCCGCCTATTCGTTCGCGAGGGCCTCCAGGACTGCGATCGAGAACGCGAGGCAGAACGTCGCGGCCCTTTTGGGTGCTGAGAACGCGAACGAGATTGTGTTTACTTCGGGCGGGACTGAAAGCGACAACTGGGCGATCCGAGGGTCCCTGCAGGCGAAAAAGGGAAAGAACCGGATCGTGACGACGCGGGTCGAGCACGAGGCGGTCCGGAATCTCTGTGACACCCTGGAAACTGACGGGTTCGAGATCGTTCGGCTCGATGTCGACGGCGAGGGGATGATCGACCTTGACCTGCTCGCCGAGGCGGTCGATGACCAAACCGCTGTGGTTTCGATAATGCTCGCCAACAACGAAACGGGCGTCATTTTTCCTGTTTCGGAAGTGGCGGAGATCGTCAGATCGCGCTCCGACGCACTGGTCCACGCAGATGCGGTCAACGCCGCCGGCAAAGTCCCGATCGATGCTGACGGTTGGGGCATCGACCTGATCTCGATATCGGCACACAAGTTTCACGGCCCGAAAGGGGTCGGAGCTCTCTACATACGAAATGGCGTTTCCCTTCCATCGCAAAGCGTTGGGGGAGGGCAGGAATCGGGCCGCCGCGCTGGCACGGAAGCCGTCCACCAGATCGTTGGGATGGGAGCCGCGGCGGAGTTCGTCGCGGACCTTTCAGCGATGCAGCGCGTCGGAGGTCTGCGCGACAGGCTCGAAAAGGGGATCCTCGAGTCTGTTTCCGGAACTTCGATCAACGGAGGAGGCAGTCCACGGATCCCGAACACATCGAACATCTCCTTCGCGGAAGCCAACGGAGAGGGGATCCTTGCCCGACTGAACGACATCGGCGTATGCGTTTCGACCGGCTCGGCGTGCAACGAGGGCAGCCACACCGTTTCGCCGGTCCTGAAAGCGATGGAAGTTCCGTTCGAACTGGCGACCGGATCGGTCCGGTTCTCGCTAAGCCGCTTCAATACCGATTCCGAAGTCGATGAGGTGCTGGAGGCGCTTCCCGGGATCGTTTCCGACCTTCGGAGAGCGTCGGCAGCAGGCGCCTGAGGGACGAATGAGGACTGAGAAATCGGAACCCGGAGCGCAAGCGACGGGCATAAAGTTGTATGACCCCGGTTTAGAGCAGCGCTTCGCCCTGCAAAAGTCGGGCGCCAGTCCGACTCAACCCGCCTCCACAACGACGCTCCGTTTAGAGCAGCGCTTCGCGCTGCCCGAGGCGGGCACTGCCCGCCTGATACGTGGAAAATCGCGGCTCCAGAGCTATCTGTTTACGTGTGCGAGCCGACGCATTCTGATCGGGCGTATGTGAGGTGTTAGCTTGTCGCGATTCCGCGCATTCGCGCGGCGCAAACTAAAGTTCGCGTTACATCGCGAAGCGCTGCTCTAAACGGGGCGTTTCGTGGAGGCGGTTAAGTCTGGTTTCGGCTTCCTCCTGCTACACAGCTCACTGCTCACGGCTCACCTCTCACTAATTCGCGCTTATCTTCGCAAGAAGCTCCGAACCGGACGGCTCGCTGTGGTCGAAGACCTGGTCAAGTTCCCTCTCGACACTTCCGTGTCCCGGGGGAATGCTCTTGATCGCAGGAGCGAAATTCTCGAAATCGTAAAGCTCCGTGTCGAGCAAGTGAGAGCCCGTCACGTTCGACAGCGCGGTGAGCATAGAGCTTCGGAGGAACGGTATCTCCTTTGAAAGCTCGTTCACGAGCTCCCTCATCCTCGCGCGCTTCATGTTCGGCTGAGATCCGCACAGATTGCACGGAATTATCGGGAACTGCCTTTCTTTGGCGTACTTCGCGATGTCCTTCTCGAAGGAGTACGCGAGCGGCCTTATCACGGTGTTCCGGCCGTCGTCGGACCGTAGGATCGGCGGCATCGCCTTCAGCTGTCCCACGTAAAAGAGGTTCAGCAGGAACGTGTTGATGATGTCGTCCGCGTGATGCCCTAGCGCGATCTTCGTACAGCCCTCCTCGACGGCGACCGTGTAGAGAATCCCGCGTCGAAGCCTCGAGCACAAAGAGCAATAGGTCTTGCCTTCGGGAACCTTGTCCGTGACGATCGAATAGGTGTCCTCCTCGATTATCCGGTAATTGATGCCAATTTTCTCAAGGAATTCGGGAAGTACGTCTTCCGGAAAGCCGGGCTGCTTCTGGTCGAGATTGACCGCAAGGATGTCGAAGGACACCGGCGAACGCTTTTGCACGTCGGCCAGAAGGTCAAGAAGAGTGTAGCTGTCCTTGCCTCCCGAAAGACAGACCATCACCTTGTCGCCCTCCTCGATCATCGAGAAGTCGCGGATCGCCCGGCCCATCTTCTTAAGGAGTTTTGTCTTTAGTTTGCTGTCTACGAACAATGTTCTTGTGCTTCCTCCAAAACCCTAAGTTTGCCACGTGAGGTCCCTTTTAACAAACAAACGAGGTCTTTGACAGGCACCGGGAAAGAACACTAGACATACAGTGCCAACATAAACTATCATTGTTTTCCTACTGCAAGTCTGCAAAAAGTGCTTCAGTACTCACGAATTTCACGACATTTTGACTCGCCCTGGGGTTTCTTGAAGCTACCTCTCTCCGCAGTTGAGTCGAAAATTTTCCGGAGGTACAACTTGTTATGATAAGAATGGGCAGAAGCTCAACACCCGACGAAAACGAAACTCCCTCGTCCACCAGCGAAACCCCTGCCACGGGTTATTCATACGAACAGGACTACGGATCATCGAAAGCGATGAGCGAGAGCGAAGCGATGGCAAAAGACATCAAGGACGGTCGGCTCAACGGGTTTGTCGGCCACGGCACCGTTTTGACTGGAGAAACCTTTTTTCACTCGATGCTGAGAGTGGACGGACAGCTGACTGGAAAGGTGGCTTCCGAGGACGGGACCCTGATCGTTGGCTCTACGGGCCAGGTCGATGCCGACGTATCCGTCGCGGGAGCCGTTATCAACGGCACGGTGAACGGCGATGTTTCGGCATCGGAGAAGCTCGAGCTGGGCCGCACGGCCCGAGTCGTAGGAAATATCAGGACTCCGCGGCTCCTTATCGAAGAAGGCGCGGTCCTCGAAGGAAGCTGCAGCATGGTCCAGTCGATCGAACAGCTGGAGCAGATGACTGAAGACGAAGCCGAAAAGGAACCGGAGGAAGAATCCTACAGCGCTGCCTCCGAAGCCGACGAAACCCCGAGCTATAGCTCCTCTTCGTACAGCTACGAAAGCAGCACGGACACGGACGAAGATGATGACGACGAAGATGACGACGAGGAAAACGCGGAAGCCGCGGTGACCTAACTTCCATTCAGAATTGACCCGGGCCCGTGCCTTAAAAAGCGCGGGCCCTTCGTATTTCACATACGGGCGACAGGGAACCTCATCAATGGACCTTGCCGATTTCACCTTTATCAACGAGGAGTTCCACGCGGAAAGCGTGAGCCCGGAAGATCTCGGCCGTCTTCTCGCCAAAGGCTGGCGCCATTTTGGCACGTATTTTTTTCGTTACAGCATCGCGTACCACAGTCTGAGATTCAGAAGGGTCATACCTCTCAGGATCCGGCTCGAAGATTTCTCGCTTTCCAGGAGCCTAAGGCGGATCCGCCGCCTGAACTCAAAACTCGATGTATCGATCCGAACTTCCTCTCTTGACGAGGAGAAGCGCCGGCTTTTCGACGCACACAAACAGAGGTTCAGCGGGCCCAGGCCCGGATCGATCCTGCACTTCCTCGATTCCGAACCGGGAAGCGTTCCGTGTCCCGGGCTGGAATTCTGCGTACGCGACGAAGAAGGCCGAATGATGGCGGTCAGCTTTGCCGATGAAGCTGACGACTCGCTGTCTTCGGTGTATGCGATGTTCGACCCCACGCATTCGCGCCGAAGCCTGGGAATCTACACCATCCTCCTTGAGATCGAGCACGCGAAGAGCCTCGGAAAGACTTTCCAATACCTGGGTTACGCCTACGAAGGCAGCTCCTTTTACGATTACAAGAAGCGCTTCTCGGCGATCGAACGATTCGACTGGCGTGGGAACTGGGTGAAGTACGAGGGTTCGTGACGAAGGCGTCTGTTTGAGCCCTACGCTGGGACCCGAAAAGCAAAACCTTTTCTGAAACCGGTCGGCCCCATCCTGTCACGTTTCATTAGTTGCCCCCCGCTTAAGCGGGGGGATAAAGAGCCGCCAAAATATTTCGCCGGCTTCAGCCGGCCACAGAGGTTGGCGACTTTCTCCGTGTCGCGGACACCGATTGAAATGTGATTGAGCATTGCGGATCTGTTCTCCTTCCGGGTTTCTTGAATTATTCCCCTCACAGAAGTACTCGGTAAGATCCCCGGAATCGTGTCACAGGCTTCCGAAGCTCATTCTTCCAACACGGGAGGCAGCTTCGGATCGTCCTTCAGGGACTTTGTCCACTCTATGTACCGCTTCGATCCGAACTTCTTTCCCGTGCTGTTCGAGGTCATATAGCGCAGCTTGCCGAAAACTTCCCTTTCGAACCAGGGCCGGTCGTGCTTGCCAAAACACCAGAGGATGCCCGCGTAGGAGTTCGGATCGCGTCCGTCGAGCCCGTATTTGTTGTTCAGGTGTTCGAGGATCCCGAACGCCTTCTCGTAGTTATCGGTCCAGGCTATGACGCTCTTTCCCCAGAGCATCCTCACGTAATTGTGCATCTCGCCCGTTTCCACGATCTCCGTCTGCGCGGCGTTCCAGAGCTCGTCGTGCGTTTCGGCGTTCTCGAGCTCTTCCGCCGAGTAGAGGTATTCCCGCTCGTCGCCGACGTGCTCGCGCATAGTCTCGCGGGCCCAGCCGGGCAGGGATTCCAGCGAATCGTACTTCCGATTGAACTTCGTGAAATTGAACGAAAGCTCCCTTCTTACGATCAGCTCTTCGAGGAATTCTTCCTTAGCCTCCTCGGGCGCGTCGGCTTCCTTGGCGGCGAGCGCCGCTTCGAGCGAATTGATGAATCCGAAATGAAGGTATGCCGAAAGCCTTGAAGATCCGTCGACCTCGCACTTGTTGCGGGTCTTGTGGTAATTCGGAAGGATCTCTTCGACAAACTTCTTCAGGCGTTCTCTGGCGTTCGAAGTTCCGCCATTGTAGATCGGCGACGGCGGGACCGAGTGGTCGATGTCGCATTCCGCTACCAACTTTTCTATATTTTCCGGTTCGCACCGCGTGTCGGGGCAGTCGGCCTCGATGCCCGCTTCCTTGTTCCCGATATCGATCTCCTCAAACGGCACAAGATACTTGTCGAGGATCTTCTCGATCTTCGGCCGGATCGTGTACGCGGCGTATTCCTCCTTCTCAAACTTCGACATAGGGATGATCCCGTTCGAATCGACCGCGTAGACCGCGACGTCGGACTTTTCGACGATTGCTTGATTATGCGAGGGGATTATAAAGCAGGGATAGTCGTCGGTCACGATCAGAGCCGCGCGTTTCGCGAGGGCTTTTACCATCTGTTTCGGGGAGTCTTCGTCCTTCTGTAGATAGAAGATGTAACTGATGCCGCGGTCCTTGAAGGCCGTCCGCTTCTCCTCGACGCCCTCGAGGATGAACGAGTGCAGGCGGTCGCTCGCCCAGGGGTAGTAATATTTCAGGCCTTCGTAGACGAGCAGAGGCAGTCCAAGGTCGTTCGCCTTTTCGATCGCGAAGTTCAGCGCGTGGTTGTGGTCCGCGCGCTTGAACATCTGCATCCAGTACAGGACGTAGTCCGCTCCCTGACGCTCTCCGGCCTTATTCAGCTTCAACGTTCTTTCGCTGATCTGTTTCATCTGTGATGTGTTCGTGCGGAAAGGGAGATCAGATGAAGGTGAATGCGACCTCCCTCTGCCGAGGGCCGTCGAACTCGCAGAGATAGATCCCCTGCCAGCGGCCGAGCAAGAGCTTCCCGTTCTCGAACGGGACCGTCACGCTCGAGCCCACGAGCGAGGATTTGATATGCGCATCCGAGTTATGCTCAAAGTGTTTGAAGCCTTCGTAGTATTGCGGGATCGTGTTCCTTAAAAAGAGAAGAATGTCGTGCCTGACGTCCGGATCGGCGTTCTCGTTTATCGTCAGCCCGCAGGTCGTGTGCCGCGTGAAGAGGACGCATACGCCGTCGACGCGGCCTTCGTCCTTCAAGAGTAACTCGACGTCGGAGGTTATCTCGACAAGCTGTTCGCGGTCGGAGGATCTTACTGAGATTGTCTTCATTGAATTGGGCACTGCGTGCGATCGAAATTTCAGGTCTTCGTCATCCTCTCCGCCACTTCGTTCGTCACCACACACAGCCCCGGCTTTTCTTCCTCCGAGAACTCGCCGATCTTCCCGAGAGCCTGGTCGTAGGTCAGCCCTTTCACGATCGGGCCGTCGAACGCGATCACCGCCCAAAGGGGCTCGCGAAGATCGTTCGCTTCCTTTTCGGTCTCTTCACGGGTCTTGTCTTCTGCATCGGCACTCATTTCCGCACGGCGCCTCCGTCGTATATATCCGCGATACAAAGCTTTAGGGCTTTTGAGAACGATATCACACGGCGCAGCGGAAACTAAGCATTTCAGGCCGCCGAAAATATCTCCGCTCCGTTCTCTCTGCGTTTGCCCGTCCGCTCGTTCATCAATTAGATTAGTTGTAAATGAACACGAAGAAAACGGTCAGGGCGGCGCTGGTCCAGAAGCCGCCGGTATTCCTGAACCTGGAGGAATCGGTCGCGAAGCTCTCGGACCTCGCCCTTGAATGCGCGAATGAAGGCGCGGAGATCATCGTCTTTCCCGAGACGTGGCTTCCGGGATATCCCGTTTGGCTCGATGACGCTCCGGAGGCCGCGCTTTGGGAGCATCCGCCCGCGAAGCGTCTGTTCGGATACCTGTTCGAGAACTCTGTCGAGGTTCCGGGCCCGGATTTCGGGAAGCTGGTCGAGGCGGCGAAGGAATCCGGAGCGTATCTCGTCGTCGGGATGCACGAGCGCGAAGGGGGCACTCTTTACAACACGACCGCCACGATCGCTCCGGACGGCAGCTGGAAGATCCATCGGAAGCTCACTCCGACATACACCGAGAGGCTCGTCTGGGGAGTCGGCGACGGAAGCACGCTCGAGACGATGGACACGCCGTACGGAGTTCTCGGAGGCCTCATTTGCTGGGAGCACTGGATGCCTTTGGCGCGGGCCGCAATGCACTCGAAGCAGGAGATCGTCCACACCGCGCAGTACCCGACGGTTCACGAACGGCATCAGATCGCGAGCCGTCAGTACGCCTTCGAAGGCCAGTGCTTCGTGCTCGCTTCCGGATCTGTCCTCAGCCGGGACGAGGCTTTGGAAGGATTCGACTCTTTGGGTACAGACGACAAGGAAGTACGCGGGCTTCTGGAGTCGATGAGGAACGAAAGACTTCTGAGGGGCGGAAGCGCGGTGATCGCGCCCGACATCTCGTATGTGACCGAGCCCCTTTTCGACAATCAGTCCACCGTTTTCGCGGACCTGGATCTCTCGATGGCCGCGCAGGGCCGTCTGCTTCTCGATACCGACGGACATTATTCCAGGCCTGACGTGTTCGAATTGCGGGTCAACACACGGAAGAACCGGAACGTGAATTTTACGGACGGAGGCCTCGTTTGAATCGTTTATGAAGTTTGAAAGGACGATCTTTGTCACGGGATTCCCGGGCTTCCTCGCCGGAAGGCTCGTAGAGCGCCTTGCCGCGCCGGACGTGCGCTTTTTCCTTGTCGTTCAAGAACAGTTCTTCGACAAGGCGTTGAAGGACATCGCGAAGATAAGCGAGTCATCCGGAGCTCCCGCGGCGAACTTCACAGTGATCCGCGGGGACATCACGGAAAAGAACCTGGGGATGACCGATGCGGACGCCGAGGTCGTCGCACGCGAGGCCACGGACGTGTTCCATCTGGCGGCGGTCTATGACCTCGCGGTCGAGAAGGACCTTGCCTACAAGGTCAATGTCGAAGGGACAAAGAACGTCAACGATATCGTGAAAAGGGTCGAAAATCTTCGCCGCTATAACTACATATCGACCTGCTATGTCGCGGGCAAGCGCGATGACCGGATCTACGAGAACGAACTGGAGCACGAAGAGGGCTTCCGGAATTACTACGAGGAAACGAAATACTTCGCGGAGTTCGAAGTCGAGAATCTGAAGGACGAGGTCCCGGTCACGATCTTCCGGCCGTCTGTCGTCTGCGGCGACTCGAGGACCGGCGAAACGGCAAAGTACGACGGCATTTATTACGTCATCAAGTTCCTCCTGCGGTTCCCGGAGGTCTTCCGACTGGTCAATGTCGGGAACAAGGACGTCCGGCTGAACCTTGTGCCGGTCGATTTCGTGGTCGAGGGAATGGCGGCGTTGTCCTCGGACGAACGTGCGGTCGGAAAGACGGTCGCGCTTGCGGACCCCGACCCTATGACAACGAAGGACATATGCGATTCGATCGCCGAATCGATCACGAACAAACGGTCGGTGATAACGCCGCCGGCAAAGATGGTCGAGACGTTCCTTAGCTCGCCTTTGTCGCCGAGCCTGACCGGGCTTCCGCATTCCGGGGTGCCGTACTTCTTCATCCCGCAGACCTACGACACGGCCGTAATGGAAGACCTTCTGGAGCTGCACGGCGTGCGATGTCCTTCGTTTCACGAGTACGTCAGGAACCTGGTCGCCTTTGTCGAGAAGCATCCGAAGCTTTGAGGCTTTGCCGGACGCGGATGCAAATCGAAGTCGCCGAGACGCATCGATTCAGTTACACAGGTCTTTTGTCAGATTCGATTTGAAAGAATTCGTACGGTTTAGCCGGCGCACTTGTGCACAGGACAAAGCGCGGAACTGCGTTTAAGAATTATGAAATTTATCGCCCGATCACTCTTTGGGATTGGAGTCGCCTTCGCGGCGCTCGCGTCGGCCGGCGCCGCACAAGACCCAACCCTTACGCCCTTTAACGACGACACGCCCGTGAAGGTCGTTACGGAGGAGATCAAGCTAAACGTGTCTGCATACGACAGGTTCGGCGAGTTCGTCTCGGGCGTATCGAAAGACGACCTTGTGATCGTGGAGGACGGGCGACTTCATCAGCCGACGAGCGTCCGGCGCATCCCCGCGAACGTGCTGATAATGCTCGACACGGGCGGCGAACAGCGCCAGGTGAAGAACATCAGCCGGACCCGTAATGTTGCGAAGGAACTTGTCCGCAGGCTCAATCCGGGAAACTCGCTGGCGGTGCTCGAGTATAGTGACAAGGCGCGGATCCTGACCGAATGGACGACGAACAAGTTCAAGGTGCTTGAAGACCTGGACAGGAAGCTGATCTTCGGAAGACGTTCGATGTTCTCCGACGCGCTGAATCTCGCGGCCCGGTTCCTTTCGAATTCGGAGCTCGAGAATCGTCACCTCGTCATCGTTTCGGACGGAACGGACAGTTTCTGGAGCGACGACCGGCGAGAGGCGGAGATGCGGACGCTTCTGGGGACGAACATAAACGTTCACGTGATCAGCTACACGGCACTTGAGAAAGAGGTGGTCGAAGAACGATCATCGCTGGTCCAAAAAACCCCTGCGAAGAAAGCGATCCCGGAAGAGATCGCGCAGACGCTTCCGAACGGCGTCCGCGACACGGCAACGGCTCCCAACGCCGTGACGGTCACCACCGACGCGGCGTTCATCAAGACCCTTAAGGACCGCGAGAAAGCGCTCGAAAAAGGTGAAGAATACCTTCTGAAGCTCGCGACCGACACGAGCGGCCTTTTCATCCTCCCGGAGACGCCGGACGAGATGACCGAGAAGGCATACCTTATCGCAAACGTGATCGACTCGAATTACGTCGTGACCTACGTCCCGAAACGGCCCCTGAGCGAATCCGAGCCCGGCGAGACGCGCGTAATCGAGGTGTCCTCGAAGAAGCCCGGATTGCGCGTATTGGCAAAGCGAAAGCTGATCGTTGGAGAAGAGGCCCAGTAAATCCGCTTGCCGGTTCCGCCATTCCTTCGCACAATCTTGAGTTCGGTATTGGCAAATACCGATCTATTCCATATTATTTAAGGTTAAACCAAATAATCAGTTTCAAGGAGTAAGTGATGATCCTAAGAAGAACCTTTGTTTTTTTGACCGTCGCGATCCTCGCTCTCACCGCTCTCGTGAGCGCGCAGGGACCGAACCAGCTTCCCAAGTTGAACTACAAGGAATATAAGCTCAAGAACGGCCTTCGGGTGATCCTCCACGAGGACAGGTCCACGCCGATAGTCGCCGTAAATGTCTGGTATCACGTCGGTTCGAAGAACGAGGTGCCGGGCAGGACGGGTTTCGCGCATCTTTTTGAGCATATGATGTTCCAGGGCTCGAAGAACTATAACGACGACTACTTCAATCCGCTTCAGGAGGCGGGCGCGAACATCAACGGCTCGACGAACCCGGACCGGACGAACTACTACGAAGTGGTTCCGTCGAACTTCCTTGAGCTTGCCCTTTTTATGGAAGCCGACCGTATGGGCGGACTGCTTGAGGCTATGACGATGGACAAACTGAACAATCAGCGCGACGTCGTCAAGAACGAGCGCCGGCAAAGGTACGACAACCAGCCGTACGGAACGGCGTTCGAGAAGATCTCGAGCCTTATGTACCCGGCGGACCATCCTTACCACTGGACGACGATCGGATCGCTGGAAGATCTTTCGGCGGCATCGATGGAGGACGTTCAGTCATTCTTCCGCAAGTATTACGTCCCGAACAACGCTTCGCTTGTGATCGCCGGTGATTTTGACGAAAAGCAGGTGCGCAACTGGGTTGAGAAGTATTTCGGCCCGATCAAAGCTGGCGGCGAGATCGAGCGCCCGGACCCGGAACGGTCGAAGCTCGATGGAGAGATCCGAAAGGAATACGAGGACGCGGTAAGGCTTCCGCGGAGGTATTTCGTTTGGCACTCGGTTCCGTACCTCGACAAGGACGAACCGGCGCTCGATATCCTTGCCTCAATACTCTCTTCCGGCAGGGGCTCGCGGCTTCAGAGCTCGCTTGTGTATGACAAGAAGCTTGTTCAGACGATCTTCGCCAACAACTCTACGCGCGAGATCGGCGGCAACTTTTCGGTCGTCGCGACGGCCAGGCCGAACGGATCGCTTGACGATGTCGAAAAGGAGATCGACGCGATCATCAACGACCTGAGGGAGAATCCTCCGACCGCGGAAGAGCTTGACAGGGCGAAGAACGCATACGAGTCCGGATACATCTTCGGCCTCCAGACCGTGCTTGGAAAGGCTGACCAGATGAACAGCAACGCGACCTACGCGGGATCGCCCGACATCTTCCAAGACCGGCTAAACGCCTATCTGAAGGTGACGTCAGAGGATGTCCATCGCGTCGCGAAGGAATACCTGACAAAGAACAGGCTCGTGATGAGCTTCGTCCCGGGTAAGGCACAGGGCGCGCCCGCGCGCGGTGCCGCTGCGAACCGTCCGACCTCGGTCTCAGACGGCGAAGAGGAAGAAGCCGAAGCCAAGGCCAAGCCGAAGACCGATTACTCGAAAAACCTTCCGAAGCCCGGCCCTGATCCCGAAGTGAGCCTGCCAAAGATCCGGAAGAAGTCCCTTTCGAACGGCCTCCAGGTCTGGATGGTGCCGCAGAAGGAGCTTCCGATGGTGGCGATCAACCTTGTCATCAAGACCGGGGGCACGGCAAATCCTGAGGCTAAGGACGGCCTTGCAGGATTCACGGCGAACATGCTCAACGAAGGCACGAAGAACCGTTCGGCGGTCGAGATCTCAAACGAGCTTCAGTCGATCGGAGCCAGGGTTTTCGCGGGCGCCGACTGGGATTCGACTGACGCGGGATTGTCTGCCATTTCCAAGCATCTGGATACTGCGCTCGGCATTTATTCCGATGTCGTGATGAATCCGACCTTCCCTGCCGAAGAACTCGAAACTCAGAAGCGTAGAGCGCTTGTCTCGCTCGTCCAGCGAAAGGACAATCCGGGCGCGATCGCGAGCCTCGCTTACAGCAAGCTCCTTTACGGAGATGACCATCCTTACGGCCGTTCGCTTTCGGGCACTGAGGAATCGATCCGCTCGATGAAGCGCGAAGACCTGGTCAAATTCTACGAGACCTTTTACTCACCGAAGAACGCCGTGATGATCGTAGTTGGTGATGTGGATGAAACGACGCTTATCCCCAAGCTTGAGAAATCGTTCGGAGCTTGGAAGGGCGGAGACGTTCCCGAAACGCCCGTTCCCGAGAAGGCGGCTTTCAAAAAACCCGGCATCTACATCGTGGACAAGCCCGGCGCGGCCCAGTCGGAGCTCAGGATAGGGCATCCGGGCGTGTCGAGGGCCAATCCCGATTACATCCCGATCCTCGTGATGAACAGCATCCTCGGCGGCCAGTTCTCCGCCAGGGTGAACATGAACCTAAGGGAGGACAAGGGCTACACGTACGGAGCAAGGACCGGTTTCTCGACCCGAAAGGGCGCAGGGCCGTTCACCGCTTCGGCCGGCGTTCAGACCGCGGTCACGAAGGAATCCGTGCTCGAATTCATGAAGGAACTCAATGGGATACGCGGTTCGATCCCTGTCACACAGGAAGAGCTTGATTACAGCAAGCAGAGCCTGATCCGAAGATTTCCAAGAACGATCGAGACCGTCGGCCAGATCTCCGGCCAGCTCGCGGAACTCGTCGTTCACGACCTGTCCGAAGACTACGTTAACGACTATCTGGCAAAGATCAGCAAGGTCACTCTCGACGACGTGAAACGCGTCGCCAACAAGTACCTCGATCCGAACCAGATGGCTATCGTAATCGTGGGTGATCGCAGCGTCATCGAACCCAGGCTCAAAGAGATCGAGGGATGGGGTCGGATGATCAACTACCTCGATACCGAAGGCAATCCCGCGAACGTCGCCGCGAAGGACTAGTTGGCGGGATCGAGCTTTGGAAAGACATACGAAAGGCTGCCTCCATCGCGGGGCAGCCTTTTGAGATTTTGATTTTCGGTAACGGGGTGTCCTAAGCCTGATCGTTAGGGAGGGCTACCTCTACGAGTTCCAAGCTCAAGGTTCAAAGTTCAAAGAGGAGATCGCGCCTCTCAGCTTTCTGCTCACCGCTCACTCGATGCGGTAGCCCTCCCTAATGGTCGGGCTTCGGACACCGCCCCGCCTCCTGTCTTCTGTCTCCCGTCTCCCGTCTCCTGTCTTCTGACTTCCGTCATAGCTCATCGAACGGCAAATCGACAATCTCGTACGACTGCCAGTCCTTGTGGTCAAAATGCCACCACTCCTTCGGGTTCACGGCAAAGCCTTCCGCTTCCATCGCAGCCCTTAGCCGGTCCCGGTTCGCGCACTCGATGTCAGTTCCGCCCGAATAATCGGGAGAGGCCTTCTCATTGAACTCGTCGAAGTCGGAAGGCATAGGCACCTGCGTTCCCGTCGAAAGCTCGCACATCGAAAGGTCAACGGCGCATCCTCGGTTGTGCTTGGAACCGACAGCGGGGTCCGCGACGAACTTCTTCTGATCTTCGGCAACCGTTTCCCAGAACAGTTTTGTTACCGACCAGGGCCTGTATCCGTCGTAAATGACCAGCCCGAGACCTCCGGGCTTCAGTGACCTGTGGACCCTGACAAGGGCGTGTGCCGGAACAGGCTGAAGGAAGGCCCTCGCCTCCGCGTAGACGGGACGGCCCACGAAATTGTCTTCGCGAGCGTACCGTATGTCGGGTCGGATCGTGTCGTCAAGTAAAGTGAGTTCCAGCAAGGTTTTATTGGGGAACAAGGGGTTGGGGGACCGTCTGAACGGCGGGAACGAAGATGGCCCGCTTCGAGAAGCGGACCATCGAATTCTACACCGTGAAGACCCGATCCGGCGAACGGGCTTCAGTCATCAGTCGGTGGAGGTGGAGGAGGAGGCGGTACGGATTCGTCGCTTTCGTCGGGGATGACTATGTCGTCCTCGTCGGTGATGATGACCTCCGTGCCGAACTTCTGGTAGTCGCGGAACTGTATGAGGTTTCGCGACTCGTACGATTCCTTGCCCTGCCTGAACGTAAGCCTAACATCGGACTGTGAGGGAAGCAGGTAGCGGATGTCGCTGATCTCGACCCACTCGTAATCGATCATCCTGCTCGCGGCGGTCACGGGGAAACCGGAGGGAATCTCCGTCGCAATGCTTTCCAGCTTCAGCACGCGGAAACTCTCCCTGTCGATCCAAACCCTTCCTTTCATTCCGGTGATGGTCGAATCGGGCAAGATCGCGTACGAGGTGATCTGCTGCCGAGCTTTGTCGCGCGTAATTATGTATTCGAAGACGATCGTCCTCCGCTCCCGGACGACGTCGGTGTCGATCACGTCGAAGAGGGTCTCGCTCTCGGGTTTGAAGACGGTTTCGAGGACGGAAACGAACTCGCCGGTCGAGCTTGTTCCGCCGACCTGAGAGTAATTCCCTTTCGGCTTGGTGTCAGTCTGCCTGACACCGTTCACCGAAAGCAGTTCGTATTCTTCCTGGCCGGTCGCCCTATAGCTAACCGCGACGATCAAGTGGTCACGGCTTTGAAAGTTCCCTGTTCCGGCATATGCGATAGACCGCCGAATCCTCTGTTTGACGACAAAATCCGGCATCTCTCCTACGGCGTCCAACGTCGCATCGCGAGCATTGCTCAGCACCCGTCTTGCTTCCTCAGCACTTGGGAGTTTTGCAGCTTCGGGGTTTTTGAGCCGACGCGCCGCTTCTTCGACGGTACGCCTGATCTCCGAATCGTTCCCGGATTTCGAAGCCGTGAGGCCGCGCAACCCGCTGTTCAGTTCGAACCCGATCCCCCGTTTTCTAATTTGCTCGACAAGGTCCGACTTGGACATCGAACCCGACTCGACAGCGTAGAGCATACGTACGTACTCTCCCTGCGAGATCTTCTCAGGCTGTCCCGACTGGCCGAACGCCGTGACCGCGGCAAGCACAAGGAAAACCGGTATTACAAGCTTTTTCATTGGCCTAGTTGATGCCCTCGGGATAATCTCCGTTCGCCCGGCGGCCCATACCACTATTACACAAGAAGGCGGGACGAGTTTCAAACCCGTCCCGCCATTCTTCAGGCTCGAAGCCCGATTACGACGTTAGTTAAGCCAGTCGTCGCCTTCGTAGTTCAGCCTCAGGTCGCGCGTCACCCAATCCTGGGCCGCAGCAAGAACTTTGTTTTTCCACTTATTTATGTTCTTCACGATCGCGAGGGCCGCTTGCGGCTTGCTTGGGTCGCGTTCGACCCTTATAACCGTGGCGGGGATCTCGATAATGTGCTTGTCTTCATCAAAGAGGCGAAGTTTTACACTGCTGCCTACCTTGGGAAGAACATTGATGTTCACCAGCGCGTTCGACTCGCCGACGTTCTCTGTATGACCGAGGATCGATACCCTCTCGTTGCTGTCTTCATCAACCCAGCTTACCTGGGCCTGAAGCCGGGCCTGGATCCGCTTGTGGAGCGGAAGGGCTTCCGATACGCCCGTATATGCTAACTGTCCCATTTCTTCTCCTTATAATAGAAGTCTGTTAAACAACTGCCTGTGGTTAACCTATTCCGAAAAGTGCCTAAAATTTACTCTCAAAAAACCAAATTGTCAACTTCAAACCGCTCAAACCGCTCATTACACCTCAAATGGCGAATCGGAAGAAAACTTAAAACGCTCAAACCGAACAGCTTTGTAATACGTTCCTGCGGCCGGTGCCTTTGAAATTCCCCGTTTCTGAAAGCGCCATATGGTTGCAATTCTGACCCAACGAGTTGCCCGAGACTTCTCGATTCCGACGACGCCTATCTTTATTCCCTTTTCGCGGCAAAATTAATGTTTATTCTTTCTACTCGTAACTCTAGGTTAACTTCCCGTTGAGATACTTTCGCCTTCGCAAACGGGACATAGTGGACGAAAACCGCTGGGAATTCAAATCGCCTTTTCGTTTTTTCACTCGATCAACGTGAGTGATACGGGAAGTGCCCCGGCGATTGTCCGGCAGCGATAAAAGTCTGCTAACGCAAGTGCAGGGATTCCCGCGACGTTTTCGGAACGGTTCATTGAACTGGTTACCCTGGTATTTGGCAGGGTTTGCCGTACAAGAAATTGTAGAGAAATCTGAAATTACGAAAAAGAGATCAGCACTACTTCTACCGATCTTTTCAAACCAAAAAAAGCAACAGGGGACACTATGATTAATAAGAGTAAAACGGGGATATTAGCCATGTTGGTCTTTTCGTTGGTTCTCGGGGTCGCGGGCGTCTTTGCACAGTCGCAGGCGAGCACCGGCCAGATAACCGGAGTCGTGACAGACTCGACAGGTGCCGTGGTCCCGAACGCAACGATCAAGGCCGTAATCAACCGTACCGGCGCCGAGAAAACAACCACCACCAGCGACGCGGGCATTTATCAATTCATTCTTCTTCAGCCGGGCACGTATACAGTCTCGGCAAGCGGAAGCGGATTCGAAGAGCTCACCAAGGACGCCGTCGTCAACGTAGGACGAACGGTCGATGTGAACTTCGAACTCGGCGTCGGAGGGGTTTCGGCGGTTGTCGAGATCACCGGTGAAGAGGTCCAGACCACGCAGAGCGTTCCGGACGCGGTTCTCAGCGACAGCGCGATCAGCAACCTTCCGATCAACGGAAGGAGATTCCAGGACCTTGCCACACTGACACCGACCGCCCAGATAGATCCGCAGCGCGGACAGATCTCGATTTCGGGCCAGCGCGGCATAAACGCGAACATCAATGTTGACGGCGCTGATTTCAATCAGCCCTTCTTCGGCGGCATCCGCGGCGGCGAACGCGCAAACAGCGCATTCACGCTGCCTCAGGAGGCAGTTCGCGAATTCAACCTCGTTTCGGCCGGTTACTCCGCGGAGTTCGGACGCTCGACCGGCGGCGTTATCAATGTCGTCACCAAGTCGGGCGGAAATGACATCAGCGGCAGCGCCTTCTACCTGATCAGGCCTGAAGAAGCGGCTCGTGCCCACGATTACGCTGACGCGATCGCGCAAGACCTCCCGGCAGGCATCGAAGCCTCGCTTGCTCCGACTCAGCACCAGTTCGGCGGCTCGATCGGAGGCCCTATCGTCCAGAACCGCTGGTTTTACTTCGGATCGTACGAACAGCAGCGGGTGAGGGCGCCCCGCCAGGTCCTTTTCAGAAATCGGCTTGATGTCAACACCGGTTCGCTGACGCCCTCCCAGCTTGACGTTTACAACCTGTTCCAGTCGCTCGAGGTTCCGTTCACGCAGACCAATGACGCGTATGCCGGACTCGCAAAGATCGACGGCGATCTCGGCGGCGGAAATAACTTAAGTTTCCGTTTTAATTACAGCCGGAACAACGCCCGAAACGCCGTGACGACGGGCGAGTTTTCGGTCGACCCGACCACGAACCGGTCGCTGCTTACTAACGGCACAGAGAAAGACCGCAGTTACGCATTCGTCGGCCAGCTTGTCAGCAGTCTTTCCGCTAACGTGGTCAACGAGTTTCGCGCCCAGTATGCGCGTGAGGACAGGCCGCGCCTAGCGAATGCCGAGGTCGCTCTGGTCGGAAACACGTACGGCGACATCGGAACCCGTTCATTTCTGCCGACGACGCAGTTTGACACGAGGATCCAGATCGCCGACGCGTTGACCTACCTTACAGGCAACCACACGTTCAAGTTCGGCGGCGACTTCAACCGCGTCCACGCGGATCAGTCTTTTGGGTTCAATCAGTTCGGAAACTTCAACTACTTTGACAATACCGACGCGCGTTTCCTGAACGTTCTCTCGAACGTCCCGAACGCGGACGCTCCGTTCGGACGCTTCGACAATCCATTCGCGACTTTCCGTCAGCAGATCGGTAACCTTCTAGCCGCTTACACCGTTTACGAAGTCTCTGCGTTCGCACAGGATTCGTGGAGGGTCACGTCGAGGTTTACTGTCAATTACGGCCTCCGCGTCGAACAGCAGTACAACCCGGAGCCTGAACTCGGGAATGATGCGATGATCAACCTTGCTCAGAACGCCAGTTTCCCGATCCGGGGCGGACGCGGATTCGATCCCACCCAGATCGCGGACAGCGGCTGGCAGTGGGGTCCCCGCGCAGGATTCGCCTGGGATCCGGTCGGTGATGCCAAAACCGTCGTTCGCGGTTTCGCCGGGCTTTATTACGCAAGGACGCCGATGCTCCTTCTCGCGGGACCATTCAACAACTTCCGGGGAGTTCCGGGCGACCTTTCGGTGCAGTTCCCCTTCTCGATCCCCGGTACGTTCGACCAGGCGGCGTTTGACGCGGCCAATTCGCAGTACACGGCGATCGTCGGAGCGGGAGTCTTCCCGAACACGGTCTACAGGCACTTCGCGGTCCTCGGGATCGATCTGAACCAGTTCCCGCTGACGAACATGCCGAGCCTTACGCCCGGCCAGCTCGGTGACATCTCAACGGCGATAATCGCAGCGTCCCCAGGCGCCCCTACAAGCCCACTGGGCTTCTTCACGGGTGTTCAGCCGATCGGATGGGACGAGGATTACAAGAACCCCAGGTCAATGCAGTTCGGCCTGGGACTCGAGCGCGAGATCGCAAAGAACCTTACGGTCGGCTTCGACTACTCGCACATCAACACGGTCCACCTGCAGAGGAACAAGGACATCAACCTTCCTGTTCCGATCCTTCTTGACCCGAGCCTTGATCCGGCCCAGAGGCCGTATTTCGGGATCGTCAGAGGCAGGGGACTCCCTGGTTCGGTTCCGATCAGGCAGCGCCCTGTTCCCGAGCTCGGTAGCCTGCAAATTCGCGAGTCCTCCGGACGGTCGCTATACAGGGCGTTCACCTTCAGGACTCGGTACAACACAAGCTGGCTCAGGCTGAACACGTATTACGTCTATTCGACCAGCTTCTCAGACGATGACAACGAGCGAAGCGCCGGCGGAACTACGTACGACAACGCTTTCAACCTGATCCCGGAGTACAACTACTCAGAGCTTGATGTCCGCCACAGGTTCACTGCGAACCCTGTGTTCTTCCTTCCGTACGGATTCGAGGTCTCCTCGACGATGCGGTTCAGGAGCGGCCGGCCGGTGAATGTCGTCGCAAACGGCGACCTCAACGGCGACGGAACGAGTAACGACCGTCCGTACTACGCGCCGGGCCAGACGATCGAGAGGAACGCATTCCGCAACAGGAACGAATACGAAGTTGATCTCAGGGTCCAGAAAGGCTTTGGTTTCGGCGACAGGAAAAGGCTCGTGCTTTCGGCCGAGTTCTTCAATTTGTTCAACGTCTCGAACGTTCAGTACTCGGGGAGCGGCACGACGCGCTACTGCTCGAACGTGAACGACAGGGAGTGCGGATTCAACGGTCCGACAAACTCGAGATTCCTTCAAACGGAGGACAACAACGGAAACCTGATCACGTTCGCGAACTTTGCCGGCTCTCCCGTGTTCCAGGCGCAGTTCGGAGCTCGTTTCTACTTCTAATCTTCGTCGCGGAAGCCGGCATCTCGCCGGCCTCCGCGAAGCCGGGATACTTAACGCCCGCAACCCATTCGGGAGGCGGGCATTTTTTCTGTTTGCCGGTTACCTGGTCGGATTGGGTCCCTTTCCGGTCAGCGGATCGGCGGCAACGAGAACTGCGTCCCGTGGGCTGCGGCAGGACCTTCTTCGTGAGAACTCCGCTCGCCCGCCGCGCGTTGGAGCGTATCGACTTGCCTCAAAGTTCCGGCCGGCGTTTTCCCAACTTCGACGCCTCGTTTCGTCCGGGGCGCCTTTTTCTTTCCCTGCTTAGCATATTCTCCTGTTCAGAATAGAATTGAGCCCGATGCGGATTCTGCAGGTTTCATCCGCGCTCCGATTCGGCGGGTGCGAGGAACATATTTGCGATCTTTCGGCGGGACTCTCGGCTCGAGGCGTTGAGGTCCGGGCAGTCGTGCGTGCCGACTGCGAGTGGAAGGACCGGCTCGCTGACGCTTTGTCCGGAGCGCCTTTCGAAGCTGATCTGAAGAATCCCAAAGACCTGCGTTCGGCGTTCCGCATCGCCGGAATCGCACGGGAGGTAGGCACCGACTTCATTCACGTGCATCTCGCGTGCGATTACGCGCCTGCGTCGATCGCTGCGAGAATGGCAAGCGCGAGGCTGATCCTTACACATCACGGCTCGGAGCCGATCTCCCTGGCAACGCGCTTTTTGACTCGGAATCCCGCGCGGGTGATAGCGGTTTCCCGGGGTTCCGAGCAGAGTCTGTCTGAAAGCTTTGGCCGTAAACGTCTGGTCTGCATTCCGAGCGGCCATTCGGTACACAATCGAACTGCGTCAGATTTCGAAAATCTCGCGGACGAGTTCAGACGCGTGTACGGTATCAGCATTGAAAGAAAGGTCGTCGCGGCAATCGGCGAACTGTCCCCGAATGGGGGCCAGGACGATCTGATCCTTTCGGCAGCCGAGATCATTCGGGAGGTCCCTACCGCGTATTTTGTGATTATCGGAAAGGAGACTGGCGGTGACGGCTTCAAGCGAAAGCTGAGAAGGCTTGTAAAAGTGTCGGATTTGGAGGAATGCGTGCTCTTTCTCGATCGGCTGGAAGACACAAATCCGCTGCTCGCAACCTCCTCTGTGTTCGCGTCAGCCGCCAGGTCAGGGAACGGCGCAGACCTTGCGATGCTGGAAGCGATGGAGGCCGGGGTACCCGTCGCCGCGACCGGGACCAAAGGAGCAAGAGATTTAATCGAGACTGAAAGACACGGTCTCCTTTCGGACCCGGGCGATCCCGTCGGGCTCGCGCGTAGCGTGTGCCGGCTACTAACGGACCCTGCCCTTGCGGCTGAAACAGCTCGGTCGGCGCGCCGGCGGGCGAAAGAGCGGTTCTCACTCGAACTTATGGTTGAATCTACTTTGGAAGTTTACGAGGCAGCCTTCGCGAAGCGTTGACCCACCGATCAATAGGGAATTAGCGACATCAGGCTGTCCGGAACGGGGACCAGGTTCCCGAATCCCTCTACCGTACCGACCGGAGAGACGCCCCTAACGGAAGACGTCACGCAGACCGCCTTCGCGTCAGATCTCAATTCGTCCGGAGTCATCTCGACCTCTTCGACCTCTGTCCGATCGATAATGTATCCACGGGTTGTGCCCGCGAGACACCCGGTCGACAGGGCGGGGGTTCTCAGGTTTCCTGTTTCGTGAGAGACCCAGAAGAGGTTCGCGAGGCAGCATCCGGCGACGGTTCCCTTTTCATTTAAGCGGATCGCCTCGTCGAATCCCCTGCGGGAGGCCTCTTCTTTCGCGAGCAGGGGCTCCAGGTAATTACACGTTTTGACTCCCGCGAGCGGGGACGCGGAATTCAAAAGGTAGGGCGAGAGCGTAAGCGACAGAGGACCCGGTACGGGATCCGACTTCGAGGTCTGGATCAAAGTGGAGCAGGACCGTCCGGATCCGTCTCCCCAAAGTGCCGGCGCGGACGGATCGAAGATCGTGATCCTGGCTTTTCCATCCAAGAGACGATTTCTTTCGGCGAGTTCCCTTAGCACCGGCTTCAGTTCTTCGATCTCGCTGCGGACGGCATCCAGGCCAAGCGCAATCGAGTCCCTCGCAAGCCTCTCCGCGTGGCGCGGCCACGCGAACGGTTCCCCGCCGCGGACTGCGACCGTCGTGAACACGCCTCTGCCGTACAGAACCGCACCGGAAACTGCGGTGATCTTTGCGCTTCCCGCCTCGACAAGTTCGCCGTCGAGGCAAACCCAAAATTCGTTTGTGATCTGCTGTGACAAGGAGGGGGAGGCCGGATAGATCAGCTGGCGATCTTCTGTGGTTTGCGAGCGGATGCGGGGAACGCGATCTCGAAAGTGGTCCCGACGCCCTTCTCGCTCCTGACGGCGATCGTGCCCGAATGTTCCTGGACGATCCCGTACGAGACCGCCATCCCGAGTCCGGTGCCGCTGCCCACGGGTTTCGTGGTGAAGAACGGATCGTAGATCTTTGAGAGGTCCTCGGGATCGATCCCGTCTCCCGTGTCGGAAATGCGGACTATCACCATTCCTTCCGAATCAAGCTCGGTCTCGAGCGTTATCGATCCTTCGTGCAAGATGGCGTCCTGCGCGTTGATGATCAGGTTCGTGAACACCTGCTGAAGTTTTCCGGGGTTGCCGTCGATCTTAAGCGGGACCTTAGAATAGCCGCGTACGATCTCGATCTTGCTCTTGCGGATCTGAGGCTCAAGCAGCTGGAGCGTGTCGTCCAGCAGTTTGTTCACATCGACCTCAGTGAACTCTCCCGCGTTTCCCGCCCTGGAAAAGTTGAGCAGATTGCCTACGATGTTCGAAGCGCGTTCGGTTTGCTTGTGCACCTTCTGAAGAAGCTCGTGCTTGGGATCAGACTCAGGGATCATTCCGAGGAGCATCTGAGTGTAGCTTGAAACGCCGGTGAGCGGTGTGTTGACCTCGTGTGCGACACCCGCGGCCAGCAGACCGATACTTGAGAGTTTCTCGTTCTGCTGGAGCCCTTCTTCAAGCTTTACCCTCGAAGTGACATTCTCGAGCACGACAATCGCGCCATTCTGCGAACCGCCTGGGCTTCTGAGCGGGGCGATTGCAACGTTTAGGATAAGCGGCTCGCCGTCCGGTCTTCTCGTTTCAACCTTGTACGCGTTCCTTATCTCCGTCAGATGCCAGCTTGATTTTCCTAACACCTGATCTAGACTTTCGGCGAATTCAGGCCGGAAAACGTCGGCAGCAAGTCGCCCGACCGCCTCCGCGCGGCTGAAGCCGAACATCTGTTCAAAGGAGGTGTTGCACCTCGTGATGAGCCCGCCTTCGTCCACAGCGATCAGTCCGACGTTGACCGACTCGACTATCGACTCGTTGAACTCCTTAAGTAGAGCAAGTTCGCCGGCACGCGTTTCCTGCTCCTGGTACAAGAGGGTGTTTTCGATCGCGACCGCGACGTATCCGGAAATGGTCTGGATAATGCCGATGTCTTCCGACGACAGAAGACTGCCGTCGCGCGCACGGCCGAGACCGATCACCGCAACCATCCGGCCCCTGACGACACACGGAACATAGTAGTGCAGCTCCTGCCTTACGATCGCCGCAAGATGGCCGTTCCCATTTCCGTTACCGTTTCCGCTAAAAGTGAATGTCGGCGGCTGCTCTTCGCTCGCCGGATCGCCTTCGAGCAGTGCAAACTCATCCGCCCTTACTACACCCTTCTTCGCCGACTTTTGGCGGATCATCATCTTGAAATCCGACGGGATTTGGTAGTCGTCGCTCAACCCGACCGATTTCGCGATCCTGTAGTTATTTTCAGCATCCTGGTCCTCGATGAACACCGCGACCTTCTCAACATCGAGCACCTGCTGCAGCCTGACCGTCAGACCGTCGAGCAGAGGCTGAAGCGCGGTACTCGCCGAGAGGGTCTTGCCGAAGTCGAGAAGCCCGCGCCGAAGGTCGTATTTTTCGCCGTAGAAGTACCGCTCGACCCTTTCCTGAAGGAAGTTCTTCAAAGGCTCGGAGAGCATTATGATCGCACCCATCGCGACAACCGCGATTATGGCGCGCAGTGCGATCTCGGTGTTAGAAAGGTTGTTGCCGATCGCAAGGAACACGAGCCCGAGAGCTACAGCGCCGATCATCATCGCGATGGTAACCGTGGTAAGGGCGTAAACGAATGCCCGCCTGACGACGACATCGACGTCCATCAGCCTGTATCGAACCACGGAATGGCCAAAACTGAGCGGGATCAGCGCGAGCGGCAGGATCGTCAGCGAAGCGGTGATACTGTCGTCGGAGATGTATATGAACCGCTTTGCGGTCTGGAGCAGCAGGATCGGGATGACGGCGACTATCGTACCCCACATCGCCCACTTGAGCCTCTGCCTGACGAGCGGCTTCCGGTTCTTGAAGAACCGCCAGCAGAGGACGCCGGCGCCGAGGGAAATGCCGGCGACGAAGTGGTAGAAGGTCACATTGCGGATCACCGTGGGGATGTCGTACGCGATAACCGCCCAGTAAAGGGAGTCACTGACCCCGGTCGGGAGGACCAGGTCCGCAAGCGACATCGTAAAGTACACTCCGGAGATCAAAAGCGCGGGCACATACAGCACGATCGTCTTCCAGCGCGCCTCTTCAAATACCTCGCTTCTGACCGGATACCTGAGGCAGAAATGCAGGAACAAAGGCGCGAAGAACGCGAACGCGAGATTGTCCAGCAGTGCCACTCCAAGGTCGAAATCCTCGCCGAGCCCGAGGGGGTTGTAAATGTGGAAAACAAATGCGGCCAGGCAAAGGGTCGCAAAGTGCAGAATGAACGGAGATCGGCTGCCCTGCTTAAAGAGCACGAAGACGCCGATCAGAAGCCAGATACAGCCGACGACCGTCAGGAGAATGTAATTGGCAGTCCACCTGGGGACCGAATCGATGTTGCGGAGATCGGCGTAGTAGAAATTGTTGGAGAACGACCAGGAAGGCCTTTGATAGAAATATGTGAGGTTGCCGCCGACGCCCGCCGTTTCCAGATAAAGTATGACGTCGCCTCGAAGGGTTATCTCCTGGACCTTCTCGCCCTCGAACCCGATTCCGATCAGCCTGTCGCCGACCGCGATCCCGGCCCGGGACGCCGCAAAGCCCGGTTTAACCTTCACAGCGTAGATCCCGTCGTCCTTCTGGACCCATTCTACGCCGTCTGTCGGAGGAAGCTGGTTGTAAGCCCTCTGGGAAAGGTTGAGAGCGCCGGCCGCGATCAGAACAACCGCCGCGAGCAGCCAGACCAAGCTCCAACTTGTCAGCACTTTCCCCTTCATCTCAACAAGGCGTACTTAACCGATTGAATACATTAGGCAATATGCATTCCGTCAGCCCGGCGAAAAATCCCGACTCCTAACAGCGTTAAACGCTTGCCTTCCCGCTTCTTCACGTTTTCCGCTAAGCCGGTCCATCCGTAGATCCCTAACAAATATCCGAGAATTTGGAAAAAATAATCGCAGGCCTCCGCAGATATACACAGATAGGACCGAACAAAGTCTGCGTGTATCCGCGCTAACCTGCGGGTCTGCTTCTGTCCCAAATTCATTTAGAAACGGACCAGGATGCCGCCCCGCAGCATTCGCCTCTGCGAGTTCAGTTGCAGCGTCCCTTCATCACCGGTGACGCCGGCATGACGGTCAAAAAGATTCCTTGCGTCGAGGATGGCCTCGGCGTCGATCGGAAGACCCCAGCTCGGAAGCTCCTGCGTGACCATCACGCTGAGGCTCGGATCATAAATAGCGAGCCTTCCTTCGAACGGATCTATCGCGAAAACGGTCGCCCTTGGCGATAACCTGAAGATGGTCTTGACGCTCGTACCGGACCGTATGTCGGCATTGAACTGACCAAAGACGGTTTGGAACACGTCGTTCCGGAGGATGCTCGAGGGATCGCTGATCGCTCCTTCGGAAAGCCTTTGACCGGTGCCGTAAGCGTATCCGGCGACTGTGCTGAATATCCCGTTTAACCGGCGATTGTAAACGACCCGGACCCCTAGCGCGCTGCCCTTCTGTTGGGCGACAAAGCTGTTGAAAGCCTGGGTTCTTTCTGCGAAACTCTCAAGGCCGAGACCTCGGCCGACAACGGAGTCAAAGAAGACGTTCGCTTCGACGGAAGACCTGTTGTCGAGCACACGCTCGAATCCGAACTCCAGCCGGCTGCTCTTGTTCATCAAAGGCCGGCTGTCCTCAAGTGGAATGTCCTGAACAGCGACCGGATCGCGGAAAAGGACCTGCGAGCTCTCGAGCTCGATAACCCTCTGCCACGACCTTTCTTCGTTGACGGTCGTGTACGAGGCACGCATACGCGTTCTAGAATCTACGTCGTAAAGAAAGCCGATCCTGGGCGAAATCGAGAAGTCATTGCCGGCACCGACGAATCGAGAGTAATCGACCCCGAAGACCAGGATCACGCCTTCACGGACGTTCCACTGGTCGAGAGCCTGGAACGAGACTTGTCCAAGTGTTTCCTGCTGCTTCCCGGCCGACACTAGGTCGCCGAGCTTGGCAAGGGAGCCTTTCAGCCTCACCCGGTGGTCGTCTCCGGCCTTGAAGCTGAATGCCGTTTCGAACCTTTGTGGAGCCTCGTTTCCGTAGCCGGTCTGCCCCGCGATCACGAGTTCCGCGTCCTTTCCGACCGGCTGAAGCGTGGCAAAGTTCACGCCTGCGAAATTGCCGGAACTCCCGGAAGCATAGAAGGTCTCGACGAACGACTGCCCCTTGCGTTCGGAACCTTCGTCTTCCCTGAACCCGGCAACGGTCTGCTCGACACTTCCGCCAAAAGGCGCGGAAACGACCGGTCCTTCGTCCGCGTCAGCAGAGGGCACGTCTCCTTCCTTTGCCTGATAGATCGATCTCTGCGCTGCCCGGATCGCCGTGCGTGCGCTGAGCCGGTCAGAGCGCTTTTCGGGAAGCGTATTGCCGCTGCCCGCCCTTTCGAGGTTGAAGCCGTATACCAGCTCCGATTCGCCGTTGACCTTAACTTTTTCGAGAGTGACCGGATTGAAGCCTTGAGCGACCGCGAGGATCGTATAAGTGCCGGGAATGATCTTGGCGATAAACCTGCCGCTTTTTGTTGCAGTTACTTGCTTGAGGAGTCTTGACGTGCCGGACCTGAAGACAGCTACCGTCGCGTTTGAGATGGGATTGCCCGATTTGTCGCGGACCACGCCCTTAATCACGCCGAGCCTTGTGGAAGGTGCGCCCGCCTCAACCTCGGCTTCAGTTTTGGCGTTTGCAGGCAGGGCCGCAGCGAACCCGAAAGCCCACACAAGGGCGATCAGTCCATATACTCCGAACTTTCGCGGAAGTTCACTCATAAGTTGGTGTCCTCTATTGTAAGAAACAACACTACGGCTAGACATCTTTTCCGATCGGTTTCCGTCGCAGAAAAACGCCTGAAAACCTAGGGTTTCCGCATAACGGATTATTGTCTTTCCTTTGTCAAACAGTGTCAAGTAACTTGCGGGGTCGATATGCGGCGTGAGATGCGGCCCAACTTGACAAAGTTCGCCTGAGGGCTAGAATGAAATTTGCGTCTGAGCCCGATAAATCGGGAACTTCAGGCGCAGATTTGGAGGCGTGGCTGAGTGGCTGAAAGCGGCGGTTTGCTAAATCGTTAAGGGTGTAACAACCCTTCACAGGTTCGAATCCTGTCGCCTCCGCCATATTCGAAGCTGAAATGGTTATTATCGGGCTATCAACCAAGAGTTTGATAGCTTTTTGTGTTTTTGGGGCCGGTTCCCCCGACCGAACGGCGGGACGCCCGTACTAAACGAGCAAATGAACAGAGTCCGCTTCGCACCGAGCCCGACCGGATACCTCCATATCGGCTCCGCTAGGACCGCACTATTCAACTATCTCTTCGCCCGCCACACGGGCGGGAGATTCCTTGTAAGGGTCGAGGACACAGATCTCCAGAGGTCGACAGAAGAATCCACGCGATCGATCCTCGAGGGACTCAAATGGCTCGGCTTCGAGCCGGATGAGGAGATCGTATTTCAGTCCGACAACGCGGACAAGCACCGGCAGGCCGCCCTGCGCCTGCTCGACGAAAGTAAGGCATATCGCGATTTCACACCTAAGATTGTACGCGCGGACGCGGACGTGAAAGCTGCGATCGCGGAACGAGCGAGAGAACAGGGCGCCGCAAAGGACCTGCGTGACAATCCGTACAGGGACCTAGACAAAGACGAGTCCGATGCGCGGGCTGAAACGGGAGAACGGTTCGCTGTACGCTTGAAGGTCAGCCGGGACGGTAAGACCTCGTTCGATGATGCCGTCTACGGGCTTCAGGAGCGAGAGCACGCGGACATCGAGGACCTGGTTCTCCTTCGCTCCGACGGTCATCCGCTCTACAACCTCGCCGTCGTCTGTGACGACATCGGGATGGGGATCACACACGTGATTAGAGGCCAGGACCACCTTACGAATACGCACAAGCAGGTTCTGATCTATGAGGCGCTCGGAACCAAGCCGCCGATGTTCGCGCATCTCCCGCTCATACTTGCACCCGGAGGCAAGAAGCTTTCAAAGCGCCACCACGGCGAGATCGTTTCGCTTACGACTTACCGCGACCGCGGCTTCGTCTCTGGTGCGTTCAGGAACTTCCTTGCTCTGCTGGGCTGGTCGCCGAAAAGCGAGGACGAGATCCTTGGACTTGAAGAACTGACCGAGGCGTTCACGCTCGAAGGCATCAACCGGTCGAACGCCGTCTTCAATTTCGACGCGAATAATCCGCGCCGATGGACTGACGACAAAGCGCTCTGGATGAATGCCGAGTACATCCGCACGATGCCGCTTGACGAGCTGATCCCGCTGGTCCGTGCGGAACTCAGGAACGAGAAGCTCTGGCGTGAGGAATACGACGAAGAAGACAGGGTGTGGTTCGAGAAGGTTGTGGACGTGATCCGGGAACGTTTCTTCACGCTGAAGGATTTCTCCGAACAGGGGCGCGCTTTCTTCTCGGAGGACTACGACTTCGACCCGGCGGCGGTCGCAAAACACCTGAAAAAACGGCCGGAGCTTGAAGAATGGCTTTCGGAATTCGCCGAGCGGCTTGAAAATCTCAAGGATTATTCCCACGACCCTATCTACGAAGCGGCAAATGAGTTCTGCGAGGAAAAGGATACGAAGCTCGGCATCCTTCTGAACGGAGCCCGCGTCGCCTTGACCGGGCAGGCGGTCGGCCCTTCGATGATCACTGCGTTCGAACTCCTCAGCAAGGAAAGATCGGTGATGAGGCTGCGCAGCAAGGTGGTGTGGAACGAGGCCTGAAGCTCTGTCACAAACCCTTTCGTTGCGGTGTTTCTAGATTGTAAAGAAACAGATTACGGAATCGGGAGAAAGTTATGGACAACATCATTAAGATCCTTAGCCGGGCGCTTGCCTGCCTCGTCATTATCACGATCGGATCTATCGTGATCTCAGCGCAGAGCACTATAACCGGAACGTGGAAGGCAAGCACGGAAAAGGTCCGCAAGGTAAAGGAAAAGACAGACAAGGAAAACGGCCACTACGACTTCGAGTGGCAGGACGGCAAGAGCGACATCCAGATCACCTTCAGCTACTCAACCGCCGACGGCGGATCGAACAACCAGGGAAGCGGGTACTCGTTTGACGATCTTCGCGGGCTTTCAAGCACTCATGTCGAAGGTGTCGCCCGCGGCGTGAATTTCACGATCGAGCGCGAAGCCGGAACGATCGCCTGCACCGGAAACTTCGAAAACGGAAAGGGCTCCGGCACATTCGTTTTCACGCCGAGCGCGAGCTTCAGGTCCGCGATGAGCGGCCGTGGTTTTGAGTTCAATGACCGGAAACAGTTCGCCGCGGCAACGCTCGACGTTACGGTCGCCCTCGCGGATGACCTTTCGGCGTCGGGATTCTCTGGCCTCGACGCTGACGATCTGTTCAAGGCCAGGATCTTCAAGATTGACTCGAACTTTATGCGCGAGATGGCCGCGACCGGCTTCCCGGACCTTGATATGGAAGACCTGGTCAAGGCTCGAATCTTCAAGATCGACGCAAACTTCGTCCGCGACGTGGTAGCGATGGGATTTCAGACGAAGTCCTTTGAGGGGCTTGTGAAGTTCAGGATATTCAAGATCACGCCTGATTACCTTCGGGAAATGCAGACCGCGGGATTCCAGAACCTGAATTCCGAGCAGGCCGTGAAACTGAGGATCTTCAAGGTCACGCCGGAGTTCATCAGGCAGATGCAGGGCGAAGGGCTGGCTAATTTAACCGTCGAAGAAGCGGTGAAGCTCCGGATCTTCAATGTTACGGCGGACTTCATAAGGGACGCCCGCGCTAACGGCGAGACGGACCTTTCGGTCGAATCGCTTGTGAAGATGAAGATCCACGGGAAGATAAAGTAACGGGATGTAGGGGGGGGGCCAGTGCCCGCCCAATGGTTGTAAAGGCGGGCCTTGTGCCCGCCTTTTGGTTGTACGGGCGGGCCTTGTGCTCGCCCCTTTGGTTGTAGGGGCGGGCCTTGTGCCCGCCTTTTTTGAGGTACCGCGAACTTCAGTTTGCGCCGCGCGAAAGCGCGGAATCTCGACAGGCTGAAGCCTATCGTACCTCAAATTCGCTTCGCTCACTGCACGCGGGACGCGTGCGTTCCGTTTTGCCCGTCGCTTGCGCTCCGGGTTCCGATACGTCCCGAGACGCGCACGTTTCTTACTCGAACTGAGCCTTGAACTCTTCAAACTCGGCACGCAACGCGTCGAGCTCTTCGCGGAGGCGTGCGACCTCAGATGTGAGGCCTCCCGAAACCGGCTCTACCGTGCGCGACGCCTGCTCCTGATACTCGTCATCGTCGAATTCCTTCTCTGCCAACAGATGAACGAACCGGACCTCCTTCTGGCCGGGCAACCTTCCGAGTTTTCTCACCAAAGGCTCTTCGCGGCCGGCAAGCGAATCGAGCGTCTCGTTGACCTCTCCGAGCCCTTCGAATTCGAACAGCCTTCCGGACCTCTGGTTCAGCTCGCCCGGCGTCTGGGCCCCGCGCAGGATCAGGACCGTCATCAACGCGGTTTCCGCCGGCCCGAGCTCGTAAAAGCTAGGAAGCATGTGCTTGTACTTCGGCACCCGCCCGGTCGATCCGTAGAACACGTACGCGAGATTCTTCTCCCGAAGGCTGTCGAGCGCCGACTCGACGTCCGATTCGTCATATTCCACAACCGGATCGCGGTTCGTCTTCTGGTTGCAGGCGGCCACAAGCGAGTTCAGCGTGAGGGGATAGTTATCGGGCGTGGTCAGTTCCTTTTCAGCAAGGCACCCTATCACCCTAAGTTCTGTGTCATTGAGTTTGGTGAGCATAGCGTTCCTGTCTTCCGGGCAGGTTTGGATTGTACAAACTTTTCACTCACGGCGCATTGAACTAGAATCCGTCCGATGGAAATTGCTGTCATCAGAAGCGATCCGGATGCGCGAAGGGCGGTCGAGGCTCTGTCCGGCGCCGCGGTCTTGGGCTGCGACACGGAGACCACGGGCCTGCATCCTTCAAAGGGAAGATTGCTGAGCATACAGTTCTCTGACGGAGAAAGGCACGTACTGATCCCTGTCTCCGAAGGCGTGTCCGCGGTGCCCTTCGCGGGCCTCCTTGCGAACGGTTCCGTGACGAAGGTGTTCCACAATGCAAGGTTCGATCTCGGGTTCTTGTCCGCCGTCGGCCTTGAAGTAAGGGGCGTGTTCGACTCGATGCTGGCAGAAAGGGTCTTGACGAAGGGAGCGGACCAGTCTATATCGCTCGCCGAGACGCTTTACAGGTATTTCGCGGTCGATCTCGACAAATCGAAGAGAAAAAGGTTCGGCACGAACTGGTCCGGAAAATGGACGGATGACCTGGTTGAATACGCGATGAACGACGTCGCTCTGCTTCCCAGGCTTATGCGCGAACAGACCGACTGGCTTCGGAAACTGGACCTTGAATCCGAATACGAGGCGGTTCTCCGCACCGCGCTCGGTTGAGCATTTTCACCAACGGTGATATGCGGGATGCCCCTCGCCAACAGCTACGAACACGCCTTTGCAGGTGGCGCAAATCTCATCGTTGGCTATGAGTTCCGCTTCGACCGTGGCCTTCTTCCCTTCTGACTCAATCACATTTGCGTGAAGATGTATGACCGCATCGCTGGGCGTCGGTTTCAGAAGCTTGATCGAGTAGCTTGCGGTAACGGTGCAGTCGGGCATGTCCTTTCCGTCGCGCTTCATCATGTAGTGAGCCGCAGCCCAGTTCGAATGGCAGTCGAGCAGCGAGCCTATGATCCCGCCGTTGAGCATTCCGGGAAACGCCTCGTGATGCTTCTCGGCCTTCCATTCCGCCACATACTCGCCGCCGACCTCGAAACTCCTGATCTTCAGCCCCTTTTCATTCACCGGACCGCAGCCGAAGCATATGCTCTCCGGCGCATAGGTCTCCTGTATGGATCTGTCCATGGGGTAAGAATAACAGAAGTCGGTCCGAAGTTTTGCGAGTTGGCTGAGTTAACTGAGTTGACCGAGTCTACGAAGTTCTCCAGTTGGGCCGAGTCTACGGAATTCTCCGAATTGGCAATTCTGTGATCGTTGACCGGGCTCTTTGCAGGGCAGGCTTCAACGTACGCTGCTTACAGAGCAATCTTGGAGAACTCGGCCTACTCAGCCAACTCAGCCTATTCAGCCAACTCAGTTAACTCTGTAAACTCAGCCAACTCAGTTAACTCTGTAAACTCAGTGAACTCCACAACACTGTGCTAAACTTCCCGCCGTCGTACCTACCTCACATTCGGAGAAGAATCTATGCTCGCTCTCATCGCGGTCGTTTTTCTCTCTTGGCTTGTCTTCGGCTACTTCTCGTACGGGAGATGGGTCGCCCGGCAGTTCGATCTGAACGACGCAAACGAGACCCCCGCGAACAGGATCAACGACGGTGAGGATTTCGTGCCGACCCGCCCCTTCTACCTCTTCGGCCAGCATTTTTCGGCGATCTCCGCCGCGGGGCCGATCGCCGGGCCCATCATCGCCTGTCAGTACTTCGGCTGGCTGCCGTGCCTTCTTTGGATCGCGCTCGGAGTGGTGCTGATCGGCGCCGTCCACGATTTCTCCTCGCTGGCTTCTTCGGTCAGGCACGGTGCGCGGTCCATCGCGGAGATCGCGCGCGAAAAACTCGGCACGGGAGCCGGACGCGCGATGATGGCGTTCATATGGATCGCGCTTGTTTACGTTATAGTCGCCTTCACAGACATCACCGCAGGCACGTTCGTATCTGGAGACGAGACGGTTCGCCAGTCGACGGGATTCAATCCCGGAGGCGCCGTCGCTTTCGCGAGCATTGCCTATCTATGCCTTTCGATCGTACTCGGCCTCGTCGAAAAATTCCTCAAACCGCCGCTCTGGCTTTCCACGGTGATCTTCGTTCCGACCGTGTTCTCCCTTTCGTGGCTCGGGACCGTTTATTCGGATGTCTTCGTGCTGAGCCATCTTTCGTGGTCGGTCGTGATCCTCCTATACTGCATCGCCGCGTCACTGGTCCCGGTCTGGTTCCTTCTTCAGCCGCGTGGATACCTGGGCGGGTTCGTCTTGTACACCGCTCTGGCGGTGGGCGTGATCGGCGTGTTCTTTGGAGGTTACGAGATCGCCCAGCCAGCGTTCAGGTCTTTCGACGTCGGAGGAATGACGGGAACTCTCTTCCCTTTCCTTTTCGTCACTATCGCCTGCGGAGCCTGCTCGGGATTTCACGGTCTCGTGTGCTCCGGGACCACCTCGAAGCAGATCGACAAGGAATCGCACACGCGCCCGGTCGGCTACGGAGCGATGCTGGCGGAAGGGTTCGTGGCATTCATCGCGCTTGTAACGATCATGATCGTCGCGCAGGGCGCGGCTCAGGGCGTCTCGCCGGGGGTGATCTACGGAAACGGGATCGGGGAATTCCTGACGATCGTCATCGGCGAAGAGTATCTTCCGTTCGCGATCACCTTCGGAGCGATGGCATTCTCCACCTTCGTATTCGACACGCTCGATGTCTGTATGAGGCTCGGGAGGTACATAGTCCAGGAACTCTTCGGGATCCCGGGCCGGGCCGGAGCCGTGCTCGGCACCGTCGCTACGGTCGCTCTTCCGTTCGTGATCATCTTTCTGGCGAAGGAAGGCTCGTGGAGAGAGTTCTGGACGCTTTTCGGAGCGTCGAACCAGCTGCTCGCGGCGCTTACGCTTCTGTCCATCACCGCCTGGCTGTATCAGGCCCGCAAGCGGATCGCGTTCACGCTTCTTCCCATGCTTTTCGTACTGGCGATCACCCTTTGGGCGCTCGGCCTGCTCGTCATCGGCAATTTCAACGCCGCTGAAGGGATCGATGCGAAGTTTATCAACGGAGCCGCATCGCTCACCTTGATCACGCTGGCGATCTACCTGGTTATAACGGCGCTGTTCAAGCTCAAGCGCGGAGGGGAGACGGTGGATGTTTTAACGTAGGGGCACCGGGGGATAGTACTGAGAGATGAGTACTGAGAGCTTAGGGAACCTGATAATAGCCCGGGTCTTAAGACGCGCGTTTACGAATTCGGAACCGGAAACAGAAGGAGGAAATGAGTGAATATCAGTGAATCATCGGGAGCTTCAAGAAAGAACATTGCGATCGTGACGACCATATTTCTGGTCGTCGTGCTCGGCTGTCTCGGCGGCGGCCCTACCTGCACGGGCGAGCTCGTCGTCGACGGGAAAACCTATAACGGCATAGACGACAATGAGGCCGAGGCGAAACGGAACACCTGTTCGTTGTACTGCATCGAGGGCGACCCCGAGATGGACGCGATGTACCGGATATGGCTTGAGAAACTCGATCCGAAGAAGCGCGAACGCTTGATGAAGAGATCGCTTAAAGAACGAAAGTGGGAAGCCGTCTATGAGAACGAGACAATCAAGTCCTACATAGAGAAATGCGAGAAGCGCTGCCTTGACGAAAGAGACATTTCCGTCAAATGCGAAGGCTGATCATCTGTCGTATCGTGCGGTGATCGGACGGTCACCGGGGGAACCCCATTGGAGGGCGGCGAACCCTTCGCTGCTCATAAGTAGGAACCAGATCCCTTCTCGGTAGACCGCGATGTCGAAGCGGCCGTCGCCGTCATAGTCTGCCGGCACGGGAATGTCGGTTTCGATCCCGAAGTTCACGACCCTGAATCCTTCTGTACTCAGGTATTGGTACCAGTTTCCCTCGTGAGGCCGGTAAACGGTCAGATCGGCCCTGCCGTCGGCGTCGAAATCGCCTGTCAGGGGAATGTCGCCGGCGATGCCGAACTGGACGGCGAACGTACCGCCGTCCGAACTTCTCCTTACCCACCAGGTGCCGTTCGAAGGCCTGAAGACAGCGAGGTCCGTCATCCCGTCACCGTCGTAATCTGCCGGAACGGGCCTGTCGCCCGGGACGCCCCATTTGACCGGCTCGCCGAACCACTCCGAAGCAAAATGGATCTTCTGGTACCAGTTCCCTTCCGAAGCCCTGAAAATCCCGGTATCGATCGCGCCGTCGGCGTCAAAATCGCCCGCGAACGGAATGTCGCCTCCGTCTCCTGCGGCATGCGAAAGATATGTCCCACCGTCCGAGTCGCGGATCCCGAACCTTCCGTTCTTGCCCTCGATGTTCCAGTAGCCGAGCGTTCCCCGTTTCACGCCTTCGTTAGAGGAATGGAAGACCGCCAGCTCCGGAATGATCGTCGAGACGGCCGAACCGAACACGAAGGTTGAACTCGCACCGCGGCCGTCGTTCACATAGAGCTTACGGTCGCCCGGTCGATAAACCGCCAGGTCGGCCCGGTTGCTTCCACTGAAATTCTGCTGGCGCGTGCCTGCCGACGTAATGCCTCTTAGCACCGCAATACCGTTCGAGCGGGTCAGCACGGCGATCGAACCGTTCTCGAGGACGGCGGCCCTTTCGATCTCAAGATCCATCTCGACGCCGATCAGGTGACGATCTTCCCCGCCGTAGATCTTCAGGCTTCCTCCAAGACATCCGCCCGCCGCGGCGAGCCGTCCGCCGGGAAGCGGAACAAGAAACGAGCCGTCGTGGAACGGATTGATCCCGCCCTGGCGGCTGACGTGCACGTATCTTCCGTCGGCAAGCACTTCGCCGTCGAACGAGGCTTCGCATCCGTAACCGGTTTTGTTCACATACGGCGTCGCGTCGAATCCGAGCGGCGTGCCGTCACGCTCGAAATCGACTATGTATGAGCCGATCTTCTCCACGCCGTCCAGCGTGAATTCCCAGTCGCCGCCGACCTTTAGCCGTCCGTCCGGAAGCGCTTCGATGTCCGAGGGAAACTGGATGTCGAAGAAAGATGAGTTCTGGAACTCGCGAATCGCGGCGCCGCCAATGCCGAATTCAGGATCGAGGCGCCCGTCCAAGTTCACCCTTACCACCACTGCCGCGATCCCGGGATCTTTGGATCCGCCCGCTGCAAGCATCGATCCGTCCTCAAGGACCTCGATGCTTCTGAGCGCCTCATGTTTCCTTAGATCTACGATCAGGACCCCGTTCTCGCCGAACCCCGGATCGGGCGTGCCGTCCGAAAGAAACCGGATCAGGAGCAGGTCCGACGTGCCGTCCACGTAAGCGGCCCGGCCGGCAAGTGCGATCGCGCCGGCATCCAGGACCTCCAGATCGAAGACCTGCACATCGGCTCCCGTGACGCCGAACCGCACCAACCCTTCGTTCCCGAAACCCTCTGCGGCGCTTCCCGTTCCGTTCAAGCCGTAAAGAAAAATGGCCCCCTTCGAACTTCCGTCGATGTAATTGCCGGCGATGATGATGCGGGAACCATTCGCGGCGATACCGACCGCGTCGGCTCCCGGTCCGAACACAGGCGCGACCTTTCCTTCGGTCCCGAATCCCCGGTCGAGAATCCCGGCCGCGGACGCGCTGACCGCCAATAAAGCAGCAAACACCAACAGGGTCAATGGTTTGAAGTGGAAGAACGACGAACGTAAGCGCATAGAAAGACATTGGCGGATTCCGGCATTCGCCGGATTCAAACCCTTATAAGGAAGTTTATCTTTGTTTGTTACTGCAAAGTATACAACTAAAACAGCCGATCTCCCGATTTCTTCGCACGCAGTCAACCCGTTTTGTAATTTTCGTAGAATCATTCATAATACTTGGTTTTGAAACTTGCTCGCTTTCTGAGCTAACCAAGTCAACAGAGACGGTTTTTTTAACAGACGAACTTTCAACAGTTCTTGCGATAAGTGTGCAGGCTGCGGGCTGGCGCCGAGACATCATTTGCGGGACGCGAAAGAGCGGAATTAACCCGGCCTGACATAAGCAGATTATTCACAGAAACAGGTGATCTATTAATGGAATCAACAGTTCTTTATTTGATCCCGGCATTAGGGGTTCTCGGACTGGCCGTTATGGCGGCCAAGTCCGTTTGGGTGACAAAGCAGCCTTCCGGTGAGGAGAACATGGTCGAGCTTGCCGGCTATATCGCTGAAGGCGCGATGGCCTTCTTAAAGGCCGAGTGGAAGATCCTCACGTATTTCGCGATCGTCGCTGCGGCGCTGCTCGCCTGGTCCGGGACGATGGTCGAAACGTCCTCGCCCGTGATCGCGATCTCGTTCATCATCGGCGCGATCTTCAGCGCGACCGCCGGTTACTTCGGGATGAACATCGCGACCAAGGCGAATGTCCGCACGACCCAGGCCGCCCGGACAAGCCTGAAAGGCGCGCTGAAAGTGGCGTTCACAGGCGGATCGGTGATGGGCCTCGGTGTCGCCGGACTTGCGGTCCTTGGTCTCGGCTCGCTGTTCATCATCTTTTATCAGCTTTATGTAGTCAGCACCGGCGGCTCGGTTAACGGCGTCGCGATGGAAAAAGCCATCGAGGTGCTCGCCGGATTCTCGCTCGGCGCTGAATCGATCGCCCTGTTCGCAAGGGTCGGCGGCGGTATCTACACCAAGGCCGCCGACGTCGGCGCGGACCTGGTCGGAAAGGTCGAGGCGGGCATTCCCGAAGACGATGTTAGAAATCCGGCAACGATCGCCGACAACGTGGGCGACAATGTGGGCGATGTGGCAGGAATGGGAGCCGACCTCTTCGGCTCGTATGTGGCGACGATACTCGCGTCGATGGTCCTCGGAAGAGAGATCGTCGTAAGCGACCAGTTCGGTGGTCTCTCTCCGATGATCCTCCCGATGGCGATCGCCGGAATAGGCATCGTCTTTTCGATCATCGGCTTTTCGCTCGTCAGGATCTCCGACGACAACGGCAGCGTTCAGAAAGCCATGAACCTCGGCAACTGGACCTCGATCGTGCTGGTCACGATAGCCTGTTTCTTTCTCGTGAAGTGGATGCTTCCGGAAACGATGTCGCTAAGGGGACGCGAATTCAGTAACACGGACGTGTTCTACGCGATCGTGGTCGGGTCCATCGTCGGCGCGCTGATGAGCATAGTGACCGAATACTACACGGCGATGGGTAAACGCCCGGTCAATTCGATCGTCAGGCAGTCAGAGACGGGGGCGGCAACCAACATCATCGGCGGCTTGTCTGTCGGGATGGAATCCACGATGGTCCCGATCATCGTCCTGGCATCGGGCATTTACGCCGCCCATTACTTCGCGGGCTTGTACGGGGTTGCGATCGCGGCGGCCGGAATGATGGCGACGACGGCAATGCAGCTTGCGATCGACGCATTCGGACCGATCGCCGACAATGCCGGAGGCATCGCCGAGATGAGCGGGCTTCCGGACGAGGTGCGAGCAAGGACGGACATCCTGGACGCCGTAGGCAATACGACCGCGGCAACGGGCAAGGGTTTTGCGATCGCCTCGGCGGCGCTTACTGCCCTGGCTCTTTTCGCGGCCTTTGTCGGCCTCGCCGGAATCGATTCGATCGACATCTACAAAGCCGAAGTGCTCGCAGGATTGTTTGTCGGCGGAATGATTCCCTTCATTTTCTCTTCGCTTGCGATCGCGGCGGTCGGCCGCGCGGCGATGGAGATGGTCCGGGAGGTCAGGCGTCAGTTCAAAGAGATCCCGGGCATATTGGAGTACAAGGCAAAACCGGAATACGACAAATGTGTGGCTATCTCCACCAAGGCCTCCCTTAGGGAAATGATGCTTCCGGGCGCGATCGCCCTGATCACCCCGGTCGTTGTCGGATTCTCGTTCGGCCCGGAAGTGCTGGGAGGATTGCTCGCCGGCGTGACGGTGTCGGGCGTTCTGATGGGAATGTTCCAGAACAACGCGGGCGGAGCCTGGGACAATGCCAAGAAGTCGTTCGAGTCGGGCGTCGAGATCAACGGCAAGAAGTACCACAAGGGAAGCGAGCCTCACAAGGCAAGCGTCACCGGCGACACGGTAGGCGATCCGTTCAAGGATACGTCTGGCCCTTCGATGAACATTCTGATCAAGCTGATGAGTATCGTGGCGCTGATCATCGCTCCCCACATCGCGGTGGACAGGGATCACAGTGCGAAGATCGACCTCATTCCGGAAACTAGAATAGAAAGTGTCGGAAGCCCGAGCGTCAGTGCGGGCTATCTAAAGGACTGAGGAATCGGAACCCGGAGCGCAAGCGACGGGCAAAACGGAACGCACGCGTCCCGCGTGAAATCGGAACCCGGAGCGCGAGCGACGGGCCTAACGGAACGCACGCGTCCCGCGTGCAGTGAGCGAAGCGAAAAGCTGGACTGAGGACTGAGGACTGAGGACTGAGGCCTGGGGACGGAGGACTGAGGACTGAGGACTGAGGACTGAGGACTGAGGACTGAGGAGCGTGACCCGAATTCATCGGTGTGGCAATTTCTTCTCTCAGTCCTCAGTCCTTTCTTCTCAGTCCTGAGTTTCGCCCTTGCTTACGCGCGGGCTGGTGACACATCTCTATCTGTCCTCAGTTTCCCGGAGCCTGGTTTCCGTGATGCTTGCGGATCTCTTCTTTGCTAAAGCGTAGAAAGGTCGCGGCGTTATTGTAGAAAATATCGCGTTTCTGTTCACGCGTCAGGAATGGCGCCCGTTCCACTATCTCGATCGAGGTTTCGATCAGCTCCGGCCAGTACATCTGATCCGATCCGAACATGATCCGCTTTCCAAACCCGGCGTCAACAAATTTCTTGAGCTGGGAATAGAAGTATTCCTTCGGATACGGCCAGGTGTTTCCGCCTATATCGATGTACACGTTCGGATACGTGTACATTATGGCGATCATCTCGTCTACCATTGGGGAGCCGTAATGCATGATATAGATGCGAAGCTTAGGATGACGCACGAGGACCTCCTCCAGAAGCAGAGGGTTTCCAAATCTCACACGGTAACTCGGATCTCCTAAATACGGAGCGCCCGGGTATCCCTCGCCAAGGTGTAGGCCAACCGGGACGTCGAGTTCCTCGGCAAGTTTCCAAAGAGGTTCCATTACTTTGTCGTTCGGAGCAACGCCCGAATACTGGACCAAGACTTCAGCCAGTACTTTGAGATCGCCTGACTTTACGTAATTTCGCAGAGCTTCAATCGAGAGCGGCTTTTCATCTCCGAACTCATAATCGTAAGCGGGTATAAGTCGATCGGGAGCGGCTTGAGCAAATCGCCGGATCGTTTGCAGGTCTTTACCCCCTATCACGCCGAACATGTTCCTACGATTCATCACTTCGACAGACTGATTGACCAATTCGGTATCCTTCAACGGCGATTTCATAGGATTCGGACACTTCGGGTCGATGATTCCGTAAACGGTCACAGGAATGCATAGAAGTCGCTGTTCTTGAGGCGCGTCCTTCGCATGCAGATGCATATCGATGATCGGGAGCGGCGTTCGCTGAGCAGAAACGGCAAACGACAGGAGAAAAATAAAGAGCGGAACAATGGCGTTTCTCATGATTAGGCTCCGAAAGAATGAAAATGGACAAAGGTCAGAGATGACCGTATGTGAAAGTTTCAGATCGACGAAGTCGAGACTGTCGCGGATAACAAAAGCAAGATAACAGTATCTCCAGAGCAATTTTCCGTCAAACATTTAAAGGCGATAACAAGCGGAGTGATAAATGAGATCGTCGGTTACTTCGTAAGTTGTTGGATCGATGGCCAACATCGCCTCAGAAGCTATCGAGCCTGGTGGCGGGTGTAGATAGACCATCAAGCCTTCTGATTTTGTCCTGGTTACCATCCCGCACATCTCGAACGAACAAGGTAAATATCTATTCTCAAATGCCCAGGTGTTCGCCGCGGCCAAGGCCCGTTCCTTGATGAGGGGGTCAGAAACGGATTCAACCGCTGCAAACTGGCTTTCTAACTCCCCATCTTCAAAATACGCTTTCGTTCTTTCAGACCATCTCGAATCCGTACAGTCGGTGAGTTCTCGGAAGGGGTAATCCTCAACGTAATAGGCAGGCTCTACAGGTTCTCTATTGCCGGACTCAGATTCATTGTGAAAGCACGCCGTAGATGAAAATACCACGAGCAGCAGTATCAGAAGCAGTTTTTCTGGCGACTTTGATGGGATCATGTTGTCCACGTGTAACGTCGCTATGCGATGACGCCGGCCGGCACCACTTCCCTGCGTTGCAGTTCTTGCCCTTGTTAGATGTGCGGGCTACTGATACCTCAACGCAGCGCAAGCGCTGCTCCAACCGGCTCACTGCCAGCAGAGTCAAGCCCTGCGCCTACAGATTTCCGATCTCGATCACAACTTTTCCAAAGCTTTCGTTTGATTCCAGGTAATCGTGGGCTTCCGCTATCTTCTCAAGGGGAAACACGCGGTCGATGTTCGGTCGGATCGCGCCGTTCTTCAACAACGGGATCACCTCTTTTTCGAATGCCGCCGTTACTTCCGCTTTCTCGGAGTCCGTTCTCCCGCGCATCACCGTTCCGATCAGATTTGCGCGCTTGTTGAGCACCAACCCCATATCCAACTCGGCCGCCGAGCCTCCGACAAGTCCGACAAGCAGAAGCCTCCCTCCTTCAGCGAGGCTTTTGAGATTCTGCGAAAGATATTTTGCTCCCACAAGATCGAGTATCACATCCGCTCCTCGACCGTCGGTTTCGTTCAGGACCACTTCCGCGAAGTTCCTGTGCTCTTCTGCCGAGATCGAGACGTCCAGTCCCATTTCCTCGCAGCGGTCAAGCTTCTCGTTCGTCCGCGAGGTTCCGATCACCTTGTTCCCGTTCGCCTTGGCGATCTGAAGCGCAGCGAGGCCCACACCCGATCCGACCGCGTGGATCAAAAGCGTTTCGCCTTCCTTCAACCCGCCCTGAGTCCATACGGCGTCGTGCGCGGTGATGAATGCTTCCGGGGTCGCGGCCGCTTCGATCAGATCGAGGATCTCCGGAATCCGCACGAGATGGTCCTCGCGCGTCAGGACCATCTCGGCCTGAGCTCCACCGGCCATGATCCCGAACACGCGGTCTCCGACATCAAAGCGGCCAGCTTCAGGTCCTTTCTCGGCGACCGTCCCGGAGAACTCCAGGCCGGGGATCCTTTCCGGATACCCTGAAGGGGCCGGATAGAGCCCTTTTCTTTGAAGCAGATCGGCGCGGTTCAATGCGGCGGCGGCGACTTCGACAAGCACCTCGTTCCCCTTCGGTTCGCGGGGATCTTCGACTTCACGGACCTCGAGATTCTCCGGCCCGCCGAATTCGCGTATATAGACAGCATTCATATTTCCAAAAGAAAAAAGCGCCCGAAGATCGTCCGGACGCCCTCACTATCAATCCATTTCCCCCTCACTGCTTCGCAGACCTCTTCGCCACGTTCATAAGGTCTTCAGGCAGCCATTTTCCGACGCTTTTCTCGGTGACCTCTTTGATCCGTTTCTCGCGGTTGCGCCATTCTTTCTCCGGATCGTCCTCGCGGCCGGACTCCTTGGGGTAGTTCTCGACCTGTTCCAGCGAGATGATGATGCCGTGGGCGACATCGTTCCAGTCCTCGTTCTGGATCCCGCGCAAAACGATCGGGAGACCCGCGGTCCAGTCTTCTTCCGGCGCCACGTTGTCGAGCTCCGGGATCGTCAGAAATGCCGGCGAGGGAAACTCGCTTCCCGAAAATTCCGATACCAGACTCTTCTTGATCTCTTCGTAGCTCGCCTCGGGCGAAGATTCCCTGATCTCCTGTGCGCGTCTGAAGATCGAGGACACTGTCGGTCGTTCTGCCATAAACGCTTCTAAGCTCCTTGCTGCGACTTGAAAGCAGAAGATTATCACATAAAGGTCAGCTGTTTAACCGTACCCCCCTTCGAACGCTTCCCGTAACGCGCCGCGTTGAGTATGCTTCTCGCCTATGCGAAATCTCATCCTGAAGGTCCACATATGGCTGGGCCTGTTTGTCTCGATACCCGTGCTGGCGTGGGCCGTGAGCGGATTCCTCTACGCGTTGCCAAACACCGTCGAAGGCGGAAAGGTCGAAGTGATCGACCGTTCGCGGGTCCGCATCGCTCCTTCCGAAGCATTGGAAAAGGCGAACACATTCGCCGAACGCGACCTGCCGACGACCGCTCTCACACTGCTGATGAGGGACGGAGCGCCGCAATATCAGGCGATCGGCGGAATGGGGGCGGATTCGATCCTGATCAATGCGGAAACAGGCGAGGTGCAGAAGACGCCTACGCCGAATGCGGCAACGAGGTTCTTCAGGCAGGCACATTTCTATTTTTTCGCGGGATCGTGGCAGGTGACCCTGCTTCTTGTCTTCTCGGCGTTGGCGTCGCTTTCGGCGGCGACGGGGATCTATCTGAACGGTGTCTATTGGCTGGGGCCCCGAAGGAGATTATCGCCTGTCCGGCCGCTGGGCGAAGAGGATTAGCCAGACGCGGAGGTTCTCGGCTCGGCGGTCCTTCGCGGCTTGGCGGCTTTGCGGGGTCGCTTTCTCTTTTCTAAGAGTGACCGGACCCGGAACTATGCTCCCGCGAAGGCGCCAAGCCGCAAAGAACCGCAAAGCAAGACCGACACGGCGTGCTGTACGACCGCAGCACTTCCGCTTGTAAACGCCGCCTTCAGTAATTATCTTGGAGATTGAACTTATCCAACGGAGTTTTCATAGATGAAGTATTTGTTCACCGTCGCAGTCGCGCTTTCGATCCTTGCCACCGGCGCCTTCGCCCAGCACACGGACCACGAGTACTCCGACATCGAATTGAAGGACATAGAGTATAGGAACTGGACCTACCCGAATGGCGACGGCGAGGGCAAGACGGAACTTCGGGACTACCTTGAGGGGAAGAAGCTTGTGCTGGTGTTCTATTTCACTCCCTGGTGCCACAGTTCGCGCTACCAGTCTCCGATCACGCAGGAGCTTTATGAAAAGTACAAGGACGCAGGGCTCGGTGTGATCGGAGTGAGTATGTACGACACGACGGAAGCGGTGACAAAGGAGATCGAGAGGCGAAAGTTCACGTTCCCGGTCGTGGTTGAGAGCACCGAACTCTCGGCAAGGAAAACTTCTCAGCACTTCAAGTACAGGTGGTCGACCGGCGACTACAGGAAATGGGGCACCCCCTGGAACATATTCCTCATACCGTCCGAGCTGAAGTCCAAAGGCGACATTCTGACCGAGAAGGCCTGGGTCGCCAACGGCGAGCTTAGAAAGGAACAGGCTGAGGAATTCATACGGGAGAAACTGGGACTCGATCCCCAATTGTCATTGACCAGTGATCAATGATCAAGGAAGCTCCACCAGCACATCCGCAAGCTTCTCAAGTATCAGCAAGAGCTGTCTTCCAGAAGCGTTGAAGTTCCCAGCCAGCGCTAGGTCCTCCGCGATGGCGCTGTCTTCCGATATGCCGCGGACATAGGGCAGGTACTGGCGAAGCCGGGGTTTCGCGATGAAATCCTTCTCGATGTCCACAAGGCCGGCGCGCAGGGCCTGAATGCTTCGGATGACATCTTCCTTGAATTCCCGGTTTTGGGTCTCGATCTCGCGCGTGGCCCTTCCCGCCTTTATTTCCTTGTCGAGATCATCGATCCCTTTTGCGACCCCGCCGAGCACGAACAGGAACTTGGTCATGTTCTTGACCTGGACCGAAACGGCCTCGGCCGCGGCACGCACCTCGCTCTGGGGCGCCGCGGTCCGGGACCTGGTTCCCTGACCGTGAGCAGGACTGCTGAAAGCCGCGGCCGCGACAGAAATGACGATGAAGGAGAGCAGTGTCTTAAGCTTAACTATTGATCTCATAGAGTGTTCCTTTTGCCTGTTTGCCGACAATAATCTTACAATCTAGTCTGCGAAGATGAAAGAAAGGCATTTGGAAGTGCGCCGGCTCGGCCTACTGAATTACGGTGAAGGCCTGGAGCTGCAGAAGGAGCTCGAGACGCGCGTGATCGAGGAGCGTCTCGTGGACTATCTCCTCCTGCTTGAGCATCCGCACACATACACGCTCGGCCGACGCGCGAAGACTGACGGCGTTCTCGCGACGAAAGCGCTTCTTGAGGCGATGGGCGTGTCGGTCTTCGATATAAACCGGGGCGGGAAAGTAACCTACCACGGGATCGGTCAGATCGTCGGGTATCCAATAATATCTCTGAGCCCGGACCGTGAAGATGTCCACAGGTATGTACGCGACCTGGAGGAAGTGCTGATCAGGACGCTCGGGGATTTCGGTATCGACTCTTTTCGCATTGAGGGCCTGACCGGCGTCCACACCTCGGAAGGCAAGGTCGCGGCGATCGGGGTCCATATCAAGCGCTGGGTCACGACCCACGGTTTCGCTTTGAACGTGAACACGGATCTTAGTTATTACGACTGGATCATCTCTTGCGAGGGCGAGCCGGTCATCTCGATGGAAAAGCTCCTTGGCCGCGAGATCGGGCTTTCTGAGGTGGAAAATTCGATAATAGGCAATTTTGAGGCAGTCTTCGGCGCGAGTGAGACTGTCGTTAACGACCTCGCCCGCGCCGGTGCCTCCGTTGCCGGCTGAACAGGCTAACGCAAAGAAATTCAAGGAAAATTAAGATGAGATTATCTGCGATTCTTTTGATCATATCCGCTGCTGTTTTTCTGGCGGCGTGCCCTTCCGAGCCTTCGAACAACGGCGAAGCGACACCTGCCGCGACCGGCGAGCCGACCGAGGAACAGACGGGGATCCGAGAGACGAAACAGCCCGAGCGCATTCTGGAAATGATGAAGGCGAGGGGCGAGCAGGACCAGGCTAAACCCGAACTGACAGTCGAGTCGCCGCAGGAGGGCGCAGTCATCGAGAGCTCGACCGTCAAGGTCAAGGTAAAGGTCGGAGGCGACCTCAAGATGGGCAAGGACGACTCGGGAATGGGCAATCACGTTCACGTGATCCTCGACAACCAGCCGTACGCGGCTCACTACATGTGGGACGAGGGGTTCGAGCTACGGAACGTCACCGACGGCGAACATACGCTGAGGATGTTCCCCTCGCGTCCCTGGCACCAGAGCTACAAGAGCGAGGGAGCCTTCAAGTTGATCCGCTTCACTGTGAAGAACGGCGGCGCGGACGAAACGAAGCCGACCACTGACGACAGGGGCAACACGATGGCCGATCCGAAGGCTGACGAGAAAAAGGCCGAGGGAGTCACGGTCGAGCAAAGCACCGCCGGTGACGTGGATCCCTCCAAACCGCTTTTGACCTACAGCCGGCCGAAGGGTGATTACAAGGGCGAGGAAGCCGAGGCGATAATGGTCGATTTCTGGCTGTCGAACGCGCAGCTGAGAGGCGACGGGGGTAAATACCTGATCCGCTGCACGATCAACGACGGCGAGCCGTTTATGATCGAAACCTGGGCTCCGCTCTGGCTCGCGGGCTGGAAGGACGGAAAGAACGTCGTGAAGCTGGAACTGATCGACGGCAGCGGCAATCCCGTGGAGAACGGAGGATATAACACGACTTCGAGGGAGATAACGGTCTTGAGGTAGCCGGCAGTTCAATGATCAGGCGGCCGCCGCGGAATGTCCGCGGCGGTCTTTGTTTTCGGGGGCGAGCGGCTTGCCAACCGTCGGCTTATACTTTAATCTCTTGGTTTTCCATTTTTACAGAGAAAGCAAAAGAGCAGTCTTATGAGACGTGACATCACTTCGTGGTTCAGCGAGAACCTCGGAATGGAGATGCCGCTTGTGGCGTACGGGCATTCCGGATATCCCCTGCTGATGTTCCCTACCGCCGCCGCCGATTACCTGGAGTACGAGCGGTTCTACCTGGTCCATTCGATCAAGGACTTCATCGAGGCAGGGCTCATCCGCGCCTACTCCATCAACTCGGTCAACAAGTACAGCCTTTTGAACCGTGAGTCCCATCCCGGCTGGAAGGCCGAGATGCTCTCTCGCTACGACAAGTACATTGTCGATGAGGTGATTCCGTTGATCCGGAACGAGTGCGGAGCTGACGCCAGGCCTCTGACTACCGGAGCAAGCCTCGGCGCATTCCTCGCAGCGAACACATACTTCAAGCACTCCGACCTGTTCCGAGGCACGATCGCGATGAGCGGTAGTTACGATATCTACAATTATCTGGAAAGCTATTTTGACGACAACGTCTATTTCAACAATCCTGTGATGTACCTGAAGAACCTGAACGACGATTACCATCTACCCAGGCTCCGTCAGGCCGATGCGATCGTCATCGTCACCGGCCAGGGCGCCTACGAGGCCCCCGACCGCAGCCGCGAGTTCTCCGGGCTTCTTCATTCGAAGGGCATCCCGCATCTGCTCGAGCTCTGGGGCCGCGACGTCAACCACGACTGGGAGTGGTGGCGACAGATGCTTCCGTATTACCTGGGAAGGTTCTGCAGCTAGATCTTCGCGGGACTGGTCCGATCAAAGAACTGAAGCGGCCGCGCCCATCCGGGAACGGCCGTTTTTCTGTGCCTGCGGCGAAGGATGATGTTATCCTCAAGTCTCATTAGGACGCCTGACAAAGATCCTCGGATCTTCCAGCAAGAGTTCCGAATCATCATTCGAATTCAAGGAGAATTAAATAAATGAAGCGAATCATTCTACCCGCGATCATCTTGTTAACTGCCGCAATGGTCTTTTATTCCGGCTCCGTCCTCGCGGAGAACGCCGAAAAGGAAGCGGTCAAGGTCCCGCTTGAGAACTATCTGAAAGGCCACGAAACGGGAGACCCCGAATTTATGAAGAAGGCATTCCACACTGAAGGCAAGCTGATGTTCATACGCGACGGGAAGTACACTACGATCGATTTTCCCGCCTACGTAGGCCGCATGAACGGAACTCCTGCAGCGGACGAGGCCTCGCGCAAACGCTGGATCGAGAGCGTGGATATCTCGGGGAACGCCGCCGTTGGAAAGATCGTGCTTGATTATCCGAACGTACGGTTCGTCGATTACATGTCGCTTTTGAAGATCGACGGCGATTGGAAGATCGTGAACAAGACCTTCTACTCGGAACCCAAGAAAGCGGGTTCTGAATAGCGATCGATCCGATCGGTGACCGTCAAGCTCGATGCGTCGCAGAACAGCTCGGCATACTACAAAGCGGGAAGCAACACGCTCTATTCGATTTCAAGGCTGCCAAGATGGACATCGAGGCTTCGGAATCGATCGCCTATATCGGGCAGTGCCTTTACGCACAGGCGAACTCAGACGATTCCGATCCTGACGCGCGCCTTTATGACAATAAAGCGAGCAAAGATAAGGTTTTCGAGGTCGGATGGGAGATAGCCGGCAGGCTCCTTAACGAAGACCCGCTTTCAAGCAATTATGTGTCCAGGATGAAGAGCGCCGTTACTCAGCATCCCTTCTACGCCTCGAACCACGACGCGACCGCTGATTTCGACGGGATGTGAACCGTTCGCTTGACCTCCCACAAAACGAAAGAGGCTGTCCGAAAAGACAGCCTCGTTTTCATTTGCATCAACCGGCGAACCTATGTGTCGCCCTTCTTGCCTTTGCGGCGTACTCCTTCCGGTGTCGGAGGAGGCGGGAGCGGTTTTGTAAGCGCCGGCGGACGCGGCACAGGCCTCGTCAAAGGATTCGCCGGAGGATTGCCTCCGCCGTCTGTGCGACCTCCCGGGTTGGCTCCGGGCTGGCCCGACTGAACCGGTCCGATGACGACCGACGTCGGCTGGTCGGCACTGGTTGGCGTTTCAGTTTCGACATTCAAATTGGCGCCAAGATTCTCACCCGCAGCCTGTGCCTTTTCAAGTTTTTCAAGGCTTTCACGCTTGCGCTGTGCGATCAGCGCGCGGATCTCTGTAGGTATCCCGGGGGCCTTCGGAAAAGCCTCTCGCTTCTTGTCCTTCATAAACTCGCTCATGAACCCGTTGAAAAACGGAAGCGCGCCGCCTCCGCCGGTCATTCCCGACCCGAGCGAGGTCTTTCTTTTCGGATTCCCCATCCAGACGCCGGTAACGTAAGTCGGAGTGTAGCCTAGAAACCAGACGTCCGTGTGATTGTTCACCGTTCCCGTCTTGCCTGCTAGAGGATGCCCGGCGGCGTTCGCCCCGGGGGCGGTTCCACCTCCGCTCGTAACGCCCTGCATCATCTCGACCATCGAAAGCGCCACATACTCGCTCGTGACCTTGTACGTGGTCTTCTCCCATTCCTCGAGCACCTTCCCGTCGCGGTCCAGAACCTTGCGGATCAGGTGAGGTTCGACCCGCACTCCCTTGTTCGGGAAAGTCGAATACGCGGAAACCATCTCGAGAAGTGACACCTCGCTCGCTCCCAGCGCAGAAGGAAGGCTGGGCGCCATCGGATTCGTGATCCCAAACCTGCGGACCATCTGGGCCCCGGTCTGCACCCCGACCTGATCGAGAAGGTGAACCGCCGCCAGGTTGTAGGATTTCGCAAGCGCGATCTTCAAAGGGACGTTGGCGTGGCTCAGCGATCCGTCGTAGTTGTGGGGCTGCCATCCTCCACGCTTAATCGGTGCCCCGCTGACAAGCATGTCGGGCGTGATCCCGTGCTCGAGCGCGGCGGTGTAGACAAATGGCTTGTAAGCCGAACCTGTCTGCCGAAGGCCCTGAGTGGCGTTATTGAACTTGTTTGTGTGGTAGTCGTATCCGCCCACCATCGCTACGATCTCGCCGTTCTTAGCGTTAACCGTCACCATCGCCGCCTGGATCTCGGGGACCTGCGCCAGTTCGACAGTAAGCGTCTCGTTCGCATCGTCGACCTCTTTGATCAGGAACTCGGCGAGGTATCCGCGCTTGAATTCCTTCCGCGGGGTCGAGCCGCTACGGCCCATATCCTTCGGAGTGACCTTCGCCGAGTATCTCCCGAACCTGACGGTCGCGACGTCGGCGGTATCGTTAACGCTCATCACGAGGCCCTTGATGTACTCACCCTCGGCGTATTCGTCTCCGTACCAGTCAGCGTGCTTGAAAGAGCTTAGGAGGCGGTCGGCGGCCCGGGCGTCCGTTATCGGCTCGCTGTTGTCATCGACCAGGATGTCCCTGTAATCCGAACGCCATCTGCGCCCGCGGTCGAACGTGCGAAGCCGGTTGCGGACCACGCTGGTCGCTAGCTTCTGCGCCTCGACGTTGATCGTTGTATAAACCTCGAGCCCGCCTTGTGCCACCCGTGTCGTGTACTTGTACTCGAGATACTTTCTGATCTCTTCGACGGGAAAGTCCCATGCAGTGGATTTCGGAAGCGCCTGGTAATAGGCCGAGTCGGCGAGCTTGATAGGTTTCGCTTTGGCAGCTTCCGCCTGCGCCAGGGAGATGTGGCCGTACTTCGCCATCTGTTCGAGGACGATGTCCCGGCGCATCTTCGCGCGCTCCATGTTCCGGGTCGGCGAATACTCCGGCGACTTCGGTATCGCGGCGAGCAATGCCGCCTCCTCGAGCGTGAGGTCCTTGAGCGTTTTCCCGAAGTAGGTGCGTGCGCCGGCTTCGAAACCGTACGATCCCGCACCGAGGAAAACGTAGTTCATATACATCTCGAGGATCTGGCGCTTTGTGTAGAAGCGTTCGATCTCGAGAGCCATCATCCACTCGCTGACCTTTCGCGCATATGTTTGCTCTTTTGTGAGGAATAGGTTCTTCGCAAGCTGCTGCGTGATCGTCGAGGCGCCTTCCATTCTGCCGGTCAGAATGTTCTTGTAAACGACGCCGACGATGCGGTACGGATCGATACCTATGTGATCGTAGAAGCGGTAGTCCTCGATCGAAAGCAAGGCGTTCTCGACCAGCGGAGGAATGTCCTTTTCCTTGATCGGGATACGTTTCTCGATGGCGAACTCGGCAAGCACGGTCTCGCCGTCGTCGGCATAGATCTTAGTCACCTGCGGCGGCCTGTAGGTCGCCAGCGCCGAAACCTCGGTCGCATAGCGGGAATTGTTCAGATAGTAAGCTCCAAGGATGCCCGTCAGGCCGCCCGCCGAAAGAGCGAGCGCAAGAGCCGTCGGAAACCACAGTACCCGCCACCAGCTTCGTCCGTTGCCGCGGACCGAACTGATCTCCCGGGTCTTTCCGTTCCTTTTTCCGTTTGCCATCCTTTGAAACCTCCTAATTGACAAAACGCCTCATTTTAACACTTATCACGAAGCCTATCGCGATGAACGTCGATAGCACCGCCGAAAGACCCGCGCTCATCAGCGGCAGCGGCACGCCTATGACCGGCAGGAATCCGAGTACCATTCCGACGTTTATGAAGATCTGGAATACCATCCCGCCCGCGATCGACATGATCACGAGCATGCCTATCCTGTCCGGCGCCTCGCGGGCGCCCGCCACAAGACGAGATATCAAAAGCGCGTAGGCGAGCAGAAGCGAAATGCACCCGACGAAACCCGTGTTCTCCGCCGTAACTGCGAAAATGAAATCCGTATGGGGCTCCGGAAGGAATTTCAGAACGCTTTGGGATATCTCCTGATTGCCTTTTATCCCGGTCAGGCCGCCCTTTCCGACGGTGATCATCGACTGGTGCGTGTGGTATCCGAAGCCGCGCGGATCGGCGTTCTCTGGATCGAGTATCGCCTCGATCCTCTCCCGCTGATAGTTCTTGATGAACCCCGTGTTCAAGCCTGCGACGTAGGCGGCCGGAACAAAGATCAGCATCGCAATGATCGCGAGGACCACGTACCGCATTCGAATCGCCGAAAGGAAAAGCACGACCGCCAGCAGAGGAAAATATGTGATCGCCTGGCCGGCGTCCGGCTCGAGCATGATCAGCACAAGCGGAAGTGCCAGGATCAGGCCGCCCACGAACATTTCCCGGATCTTGAGCGGTCCCGGTTTCCTGTTCCCGAAGTACTTCGCAAGCATAAGCACGACTGGGATCTTCACGAATTCCGAAGGCTGGAACCGGCCTATGAACGGCACTGCCAGCCAGGCCCTCTGCCCGTTGATCTTCACCCCTAGGCCCGGGATCAGCACAAGTATCAGCAGAACGATGCCCAGAACGTAGAAGACCGGAGCGGCATCGACGATCCTTCTGTAATCGGAGGCCGCTACGACCAGCATCGCGCCGAGCGCGATAAAAAGCCCCAGGATCTGCTTCGACCAATAAGTATCGGAAGGTTGGGCATTGTAGATCTGCCAGACACCGAAACTCACGATAGCCACGGCGAGGACCGCCGTAAGCCAGTCGAAATCCCTCAGCTGCCGTTTTTCGATGATCGCAACCATTGCTATCTTACTGCCTTCGCTCGTTGGCCGGCGCGTCCGGCCTTTTGCGGCGCGGGATCTCCCTGCCGACGATGTTCGCCGAAGGCCGGTCCGGATCGATCTCCGGAGGAGCCGTGACGTTGGTCCCTGGATTCGGTATCGCCTCCGCGTCAGGTTCGTCAGAATCGCCGGGCTCCGGGCTCTCCGCTTCCTCTTCGTCCAAGCCGCCCCGGTACTTCTTCACGTACGCTTCGAACACGCCTTTCACAACAGGCGCCGCGTGTGTGCCGCCGAATCCGGCGTTCTCGATGATCGCCACAACCGCGATCTCGGGCGCGTATGCGGGAGCGAATCCGATAAACCACGCGTGGTCCTTCAGCTTGCCCGTATCCTTGCCGAGCTCTGTGACCTGTGCGGTTCCGGTCTTGCCGGCGATCGCGAATTCCTCTCCCATCGAGATGCGGGTCGCGGTACCGCCGGCGTTCACGACGCCGTACATCCCATCGAGAACGAGCTTGTTCTGTTCTTCGGTCATCTCGACGACCGGGATCTCGGGCGCCTCGTACACGAAACCCTTTTTCGCGGGAACGAAGTTCGGCTCGCCCTGTTCGCCAATTGCGCCGATCTCCTTGAACTCCTTCATGAAGTGAGGGACCTGCAGTTTTCCACCGATGCCGATGCTGGTCACGGCGCGAAGCATCGAGATCGGCGTCACATCGACCGTCACCTGGCCGATCGCGGCAAACACGGTCTCGATGTCAGGCCATCGTCCGCGGCTTCGTTTTTCGACGATCTCGCGGTAGTACTTGGGCGTTCGGCTGATCTTCTCGTTCGGCAGGTCGATGCCTGTCCGCTTGTCGTACTCGAAATCCTCCACCATCTGGATCAGACCGTCGATTCCCATCTTCAAGGCAAGCCGGTAGTAGTAACCGTCGCAGGATTTCGTGATGGCGTACTGCAGAGGCGGCGAGCCGTGGTTGCCCATACAGCGCGTGAACTTGTTGCCGATGGTTATGCCGCCGCCGCAGACGAGGTTCGAGCTTGAGACGGTGACAACTCCCTGTTTAAGCGCCGAAACCGATTCGGGGATCTTCCAGGTCGAGCCCGGATGGTACCGTCCCTGGATCGCCCTGTTGTAGAGCGGACGCGTCTCGTCCTGCCAGTAGGCCGCGATTTGCCTCCGTCCTTCCTTCGTCGCACTACCCTGAACAAATACGTTCGGATCGAACGAAGGCATCGAGGCCATCGCGAGCACGCCTCCGTCGCGGGGGTCCATCGCGATGATCGCGCCTCGTTTTGTCGCCGAATTTGCGAGCTGTTCCTCGGCGGCCTTCTGGAGGTCCAGATCGATCGTCGTGTAAAGGTCCTGGCCGGGCTGCGGCGGGACCAGGTCAATCTCGCTCTGCACTCTGCCGCGGCTGTCCACGATCACCTTCCGATACCCCGGCTGGCCTCGCAGGTATTTGTCGTAGTACTGCTCCAGCCCGCCTTTACCGATAATGTCGCCTGGTTTCAGATGGCCGTACTCCGGCTTTTCAAGCTGCGCCGGACTGATCTCACCGACGTAGCCGAGCGCGTGAGCGAGCATCTCTCCGTGCGGGTAGAACCTCTGCGGCTGAAGCTCGATCCTCAGTTCGGGAAACTCGAGCGTGCGCGTCTCGACCCAGGTAATGTCCTGCAAAGTCGCGTTCTCTTTCAGGACGAGGGTTTCGTAGTCGGGCCGCGTCTTCAGAAGATTGATCCTCTCGACCAGGAACTCTCTTTCGACGCCAAGGCCCTTGGCATACTCGTCGACCCGGTCCATAGGGTTGATCTGCTCGCCCGGCTCGTGTGTCAGCGTTACGTTGTAGGTGGATCTCGAATCGACCAGAAGGTTGCCGTTGCGGTCGAAGATGGCTCCGCGGGGCGCGGGGATGGGGATCATCCTTATGCGCTGGTTCTCGGCCCGTATCCGGTAGTCCTCCCCCCGGTTGATCTGAAGATGATACAGCCGGATCCCCAGAAGGGTTAGCAGAACAATGGCCAGGACCTGTATGGTCCCCAGCCTTATCGGAAGATTTTGAGCAAAGTCCTGAACCTTCATCTCTCGATCATTTTCTTCCCAGTCTGATAGGGTTCCTTCTCCGCGAATGCCTCTTCGGACCGAAGAACTCCGAACGCCTCCGCCTGGAAAGCCTCTCCGCGCTCAGATTGTCCAGCAGGAGGTAGCAGAGCGTACCAGCGATGGTCGTAGCCAGAAGCGTGTACGACATCGTAATCAGCAACTGCCCCTCGATCCCCTGACCGAGGAGGTTGTGCATTCCGTAATATATCAGATCGTCAAGAACGCAAGCGCCCGCTATGACGGGTATCCGGAGGAGCAAGTTGTCCAGGTAGACCCGCCTCGCGATCTCCGAAACTATATATGCGATCAACGTTTTAGAGAATCCGTTCGCCCCGAGAAGCCCTCCGCTGAGGGCATCCGTGGAGACACCGGCGATGGTCCCGAAGATGATCGCCCGGATCGAGTTCCTCTGAAGCGCGGCGTACACCACGACGATCAAGGGAAAGTCGATGTACGCCAACGGCTCAGCGACATTCCTCAGCGTCCACTGCAGCACTATGGCGATGATCAATGCGATCGTCAGTTTCACTTCTTTTCTTTACCCGATCAGTCGTTCGCCGCCGGGTCGTCCGCCACCGCGTTCGGAAGCGACCTCTCGAAAGCCGGCTTTTCCGGAGCCGTATAAAGCAGTACGGCGACCTCCTGAAGGCCGGAGATGCTCGCGCTCGGCCTGATCCTTATCTGGTGCGGAACGGTCGCGGACCCGGAACGGACCTCGATGACCTCGCCGAGCTTCAGACCCGGCGGATAGATTCCGTCCTGACCCGTCGAGTAGATCACGTCTCCCTGTTTCACCTCGACGTAGCCCGGAACATATTTCATCTCGAGGACTTCGGACTCGCCGGTCCCTCTCACGACCCCGAGCGCGCTTGCGTCCCCGATCTCGCCTATCACGGCGCCGAGACCGGATTTGTCCCGCGTGATCAGGTCGATCTGCGAGGTAAGCGGACTGACCGCCGTGATGCGGCCGACAAGTCCTCCGTTGACGACGACCGGCATGTTCAGCTTGACTCCGTCGAGGCTTCCGCGGTTGATTATCGCCGTATCGAACCAGACCGAGGCATCGCGACCTATGATCTGGGCCGGGAGTACTTCGTAATCCGTGGTTTCCTTGAGGACGAGCAGATCTCGCAGCCGTTTGTTCTCGCTCTCGAGTTCCCTCGACTGCTGAGCCCTGACCTCAAGCTCCTGGACCCTCTGCTTCAGCTTGTCGTTCTCCGATTGCGCGGTCCTCATTCCCGCCAGCGAATTGTAGAAACCCGAGACGGAGGACGAAGCGTAAGACACCGGCGACTGGACGAACCTGGCCAGCGCCTGCGTCCATACGCGGATCACGCGGTCCTGGTTCTCCGCCCTGGCGTCATATGCCATCATCACGAAGTTCGCGAACAACAGCACGACCATCAGCCAGGGCGTCAGCCTCCAGACTTCCTTTTGACTTCTCTCTGCGGGCATTACCTATTGCGGGATCGTCGGAGAATTTAAACGCGAGGCCGGAACCGAAGTCCTCTTCGGCTCCGGCCGTAAACAGCGGTAAATAAGACAGCGGATCAACTTCCGGTCATAAGGGAATTGTCCCACTTGACCCTTTTCAGCAGTTCGAAATCGGAAAGCATCTTACCGGTTCCGAGAACGACCGATGAAAGGGGATCGTCGGCGACGACTACGGGGAGTCCCGTTTCTATCATCAGGCGCTTGTCAAGGTTCTTCAAAAGGGCGCCGCCGCCAGTCAGGACGATCCCCCGTTCTACTATGTCGGCCGAAAGCTCCGGCGGTGTCCTTTCGAGCGCGACTCGAACGGCGTTAACGATCGTCGAGACGGAATCGGACAGCGCTTCTCTGACCTCTTCGTCGGTCATGGTTATCGTCTTGGGGATACCCTCGATCAGGTTCCTTCCGCGGACGTCCATCGAAAGGGATTCGTCGAGCGGAAACGCCGACCCGAGCGAGATCTTGATGGCCTCCGACGTGCGTTCGCCGATAAGCAGGTTGTACTTACGCTTGATGAACTGTGTGATCGACTCGTCCATCTCGTTGCCGGCGACCCGGACGGCACGCGAGTAAACGATGCCCGAAAGCGAGATGACCGCGATGTCGGTCGTTCCGCCGCCGATATCGACGACCATATTGCCGTGCGGTTCGGTGATCGGGAGCCCGGCGCCGATTGCGGCGGCCATCGCTTCCTCCACGAGATAAACCTCGGAGGCCTTTGCTCGGTACGCAGAATCCTCGACTGCGCGCCGCTCGACCTGCGTGATCTCCGAAGGGATCCCGATGACCACCCTCGGGCGGACCCAGGACTTGCCGTTGTGCGCCTTTCGGATGAAGTGCTGAAGCATCTTCTCCGTCACCTCGAAATTCGCGATAACCCCGTCCTTCATCGGGCGGATGGCGACGATGTTGCCGGGTGTCCTGCCGAGCATCTCTTTCGCGTCGCGGCCGACCGCCTCGACCTGGTTCGTGACCTTGTTGATCGCCACGATCGAAGGCTCGCTGACCACTATGCCGCGGCCCTTCGCGTAAACAAGGGTGTTCGCCGTTCCGAGATCGATCGCAAGATCGCTGGAAAATAAACTGAATAAAGACTTTAATGCCATTTCTCTCAAGCGGCCCGTGGGGACCCGATCGTCATTTCAATAGTTGAATAATATAAATCGCAGAATCTGGAGGCTCTCTCTGAAAATGTAAGCAAACTGTGGACTTGCGGATCGATATATTAACCTACAAGCATACACCGAACGCGAGCGATTTATCCAATCGAAACCCGCCCGCGCCGTGATTTTTTTGGCTCGGCATCCGGCGGCTCCTCGGGCGTCCGCCGATTCCTGCCACTTAAGGCCTGTGCTATCCTAAAATCATAGAGAACAAAGGATTTTGCCGGCCAGGATCGGATGGAGGCTGAAATGAAACCACGAAAGCTGATGGGCGTCTGGCTAGACACCTCGAAGGCGGTCCTTGTGACCCTCGAAGGGAAAAGCTCGGATGTGAAAACACTTGAATCCGGGATCGAGACCCAGGAACGGATCGAGGGAGAGACGAACCAAACGGGACGCTTCGGGAACCAGTTCGTCGAGGACGAGCGCGCGAAGGAAAAGAAGATCCGCGAGATGGAGAGCAAGTTCCTGGAGCGCGTGATGGGTGCGGTCGCCTCGTCGGACCAATTGCTTGTTTTCGGGCCGGCACATATGAAAACACGGTTCGAAAAGCTGTTCGAACAGGAGAATGGTCCGACGCCGAACCTGAGAGCGGTCGAGCCGGCCGACTCAATGACCGACAACCAGATCGCCGCGCACGTGCGCGAGTTTTACGGGAAGGATACGGGCATCCCTGCGAATCTCTGACTTTAATGGACAGGATCCGGGCCAGTTTCGAACAGCAGGAGTTTATGGGCACGCTCGGCGCGGAACTCATCTCGTGGGAGACAGGTTTGGCCCGGATCGCCTGTGACGTGACACAGGCCCTCCGGCAACAGCACGGTTACGCGCACGCAGGGGTCCTGGCGAGCATCGCCGATTCTGCATGCGGCTACGCGGCGCTCTCGACGATGCCCGAAGGCTCGGAGGTTGTTTCGGTCGAATTCAAGATCACTCTGATGAGAACCTGCACAGCCGGACGCATCATCGCCGAAGGAAAGGTACTGAAAACCGGAAGAACGCTTGTTTTTTGCGAAGGAACGGTCACCGACGTGGAAGGATCGGAAACCTACGCTACGATGACCGCCACTATGTTTTGCCTGAAGCCCGGCGGCTGATCCGCCTTGCCTATTCTTCTTTGGCGACCAGCCGGTCGCTTCCCTGGTCCGAATTCCCGCCCTCCGGAGCGTGCGCCGAGTACTCTTCTCCGGATTTCTTCTTTAGAGCGGCCGAGTCCGGTTCGAGCGCGGCGTTCAAGACTTCCGATATATCATTAGCGAGGACGATCTCCAGATCGTTGCGCACGTCTTCAGGGATCTCGTCAACGTCCGCCTCGTTCTTGGCGGGCATGATTATCCGCCGTATTCCCGCCCTGTGCGCCGCGAGAATCTTCTCTTTCAAACCTCCGACCGGGAACACTAGTCCCGAAAGAGTGATCTCGCCGGTCATCGCCGTGTCCGAACGCACCTTTCTGCCGATGTAAAGCGAGGCGAGAGCGGAGGTCATCGTCACTCCGGCCGAGGGTCCGTCCTTCGGGATCGCGCCCGCCGGAACGTGCAGATGGACACCGTTCTCCGTTATATCCTCGACCTTAATCCCCAGTTCTTCGGCGTGCGCCCATAGGTAGCTTCGCGCAGCCATCGCCGATTCCTTCATTACTTCGCCGAGCTGGCCCGTCAGCGTAAGTCCCGAAGAACCGGGCAGTTTCGTCGCCTCGATGAACAGAACCTGGCCGCCCATCTCGGTCCACGCCATCCCGGTCGCGACTCCCGGGGCGAGATCGGTGCGCGCCTGTTCCGGATAGAATCGAGGCCCGCCCAGGTACTCCCTCAAGTCGTCAGGCCCGATCACGAACTTGCCTTCCTCGCCGACCGCGACCTTGAAAGCAACCTTCCGGGCGATATTCCCGACGGTTCTTTCAAGCTGGCGCACTCCGGCCTCTCGGGTGTAACGCGATGTGATCACGTTGACCGCTTCGTCCGCTATCTGGAGCTTATCGGAGTCGAGGCCCTTCTCTTCGATCTGCCTCGGGATCAGGTACTGCTTCGCGATGTTCAGCTTTTCCTGGTCGGAATAGCCGGCAAGTCCGATGATCTCCATCCTGTCGCGCAGCGGCATCGCGATCGGCGCAAGCTGGTTGGCGGTCGCGATGAAGAACACCTTTGAGAGATCGAACGGCAGATCCAGATAGTGGTCCCGGAACGAGTTGTTCTGCTGCGGATCGAGGATCTCGAGCAAAGCCGACGCGGGATCGCCGCGATAGTCGTTGCCGAGCTTGTCCACCTCGTCCAGCATCATCACCGGATTGTTGACGCCGACCCTTCTGAGGGCCTGAATTATCCTGCCCGGCATCGCGCCGATGTAGGTCCTTCGGTGTCCGCGAAGCTCCGCCTCGTCGCGCATGCCGCCGAGCGAGAATCTTTCGAACTCGCGGTCGAGAGCGCGTGCGATCGACCTTCCGAGCGAGGTCTTTCCGACGCCCGGAGGTCCGACGAAAAGAATTATAGGGCTCTTTGAATCCGGCCTGAGCTTTACGACGGCGAGGAACTCCAGAATCCTCTCCTTCACGTCCTCGAGGCCGTAGTGGTCTTCATCCAGGATCTTCCTGGCTTCTTCAAGATCCAGCTTTTCAGGGCTCGACCTCTTCCAGGGGAGTTCGAGCACGTATTCGAGATAAGTACGGATCACGTGGAAATCCGGTGCGGACTGCGGAAGCTGTTCCATCCGCTTTAGCTCGCGTTCCGCCTCTTTCCTAACGTTCTCCGGCAGATCCGCCTGATCGAGCCTCTCGCGAAGCTGTTCCGCTTCCGCCCTTTCGCCTGTCTCGTCCTCGCCGAGCTCCTTCTGGATCGCCTTCATCTGCTGGCGCAGAACGTAGTCGCGCTGAGCCTTGTCCATCTCGCTCTGCGCTTCGCTGGCGATCTTGGTGCGAATCTGCATTATCTCGACCTCTTTCGCGAGCGACGCGTGAGCGAGACTGAGAAGGTCGTCCACGGTCGAGGCCTCGAGCATGTTCTGCTCGTTCTCTTCGCCGAGATCGAGCACCGAACCAAGGAAATAAGAAAGCTGGACCGGGTCTTCCTGCGACATCACCGACATGCGGATCTCCGGCGGCACCTGCGGAAGCATAGCCAACGCCTCCTGGATCAGGCTCTGCAAGTTCCGCTTCAGAGCCTCGACCTCGTCCTTGTTTTCCACCGTCAGTTCCGGAAGAATTTCAACTTTTGCCTTGAGGAACGGCTCGGTCTGCGTGAACTCGATGACGCGGAAGCGGTCGACGCCTTGTACCACGAGCTGCATCACGTCCTCCGCGCGCATCATCCGCTTGATCGTCACAAGCGTTCCCACCGCGTGCAGATCTTCAGGTTTCGCGTCGTTTCCTTCGACATCCTCCGTCTTGACGGTCATGCATCCGAGGAGCTTTTCTTCGGAAGCAAGCGCGAACTCGACCGCGCTCACGGACCTCCGGCGACCGACCGCGAGCGGAACGACGGTCTGCGGGAACAATGTGGTGTTCTGCAGAGGCAGTATCGTAAGCTCGAACGGCTCGCGCGGAACGGACACTTCCTGCTCTGCCGCCGCATCAGGCTTCTTCTCTTCAGTGTTTTCGATCATTTGATCTCTGGGAAAATAAAAACACGGTCATCTGTCCGTGCCGCCTACCGCCTTAGGGAAAGTCGAAACGTCGTCAGCCGGTTTTGAGGAAGATCATCAGAAGGCCGTCTTCGAAATTGTGCTCGAGCTTCGCCTCTTCGATCGAACCGGGAAACTCCAGAGATTTCTCGAAGCGGCTGTAAGTGATCTCGAGCTGCTGGACCGAGCCTCCCGCGGCGCACGTCTTGTCCTTCCGGCATCCGGCAATATAGAGCTGATTTCCCTGGATGTCGATCTCTATGTCTTCGGCGGAAACGCCGGCCAGCTCGACCTTCACGAGCCATCCGTCGGGAGTCTTGTATATGTCCGCCGCCGGATACCAGAGCCGGCCGGACGGTTTTGCCTCTCCCGAGTTCTCCAGAAAATGAAAATAACGGTTTAACGATTTAGCCATACGAGTTTTCGGGGCCGGTTCCTGCTAGTTCTTATTCCAAAACGCGGCTCCGCTTGAGATCTCCTCGAGCGTTTCGGCCACTTCCTTTTCGTCTTCCATCTCTAGCGCGATGTCGGCCATCGAGACGATACCCTGCAGCACGCCCTCTTCATCGACGATCGGTATCCGGCGGACCTGCTTTTCACCCATCGTACGAAGCGCCTCGAACACGTAATCATCGGGACCGGCGGTGAACAGATCTTCGGTCATTATGTCGCCGGCCCTCGTTTCGGTGACATCCAGGCCGTCCGCGACCGCACGCACGACGATGTCCCTGTCCGTCAAAAGGCCGACGAGGCGGCCTTCGCCGTCGACGATCGGCAGTATGCCGATATCGCCGTCCCGGAGAACTGCCGCCGCCTCCTGAAGCGTGCTTTCGCGCGCCGCCGTCGTGACGTTCGCGGCCATTATCCGGCGGCATTTGAGCCTGTTTTTCGCAGTTGTGCCGATCTCTGTCATTCTTCGCGCCTGATTTCTTATGAGTTTTATTCTCCGTGAGATACGGCAATAAAGCAAGCCATTTTCCCGAACGGAGCTAGCCTCGGGAGCGTCGGTGACACCGTAGGGTTTGAATTGGCTCCGCCGCCAACTTAGACTTTAATCACGTTCCGAAGCGACTTCGATATGGGCAAGGCAATACGAGCCGCGCGCCGTCCCGCGCGCGAGGGAAGAAGAGTAAAGGTCGGCCAAGTGGGCGCGGTACCGCCGGGCCGCGGCGCGACGGTCGAGCTGAAAAGCGGTGCCGAGCTGGCGCTTTTTAATGTTGACGGCGAGTATTTCGCTGTCGAGAATTTCTGCCCGCACAAGGGATTTTCGCTTGCGGATTCAAGGCTCTACGGGAATATCGTCGAGTGCGACCTCCACGGCTGGCGGTTCGACGTGCGAAGCGGCGAGTGCTTCACGAAGTCGAGCTGCCCAATCGAGACTTACGCAGTCGTGATCGAGGACGGCTGGATCTACGTCGAGTTATGAAGGGTAGGGGCGGGACCTGTGCCCGCCCAACAAAGGACTGAGAGAAAAGGACTGAGGACTGAGACGGTACGTACGTGTCCCGCATGCATCGAGCGCTCGGTGCTCGAGCATTCGTTTTTTCATCGCGTAGCGATGCCGTATCTTAGCCGTGGGCTTCAGGCCACGGGCATCGATCATGAGAGCACTCTAGTCGCGTAGCGACGTCCGGCCTCGGATCGGGACGCCGCTACGCGGCTGCGAACGAATTTCCGTCCGCTACCGTGGCCTGAAGGCCACGGCTAAACTAAGGCTGTCGCTGACGCGACGGCGGAGCCCAGTCAAGACCCCTGGTCACGACGCAATCGTCTCAGTCCTCAGTCCTTTCTTCTCAGTCCCGGTTCGCGGGACGCGTAATTTCCGTCTCTGTCCTCGGTCCTTTTCTCTCAGTCCAGGCTTCGCGGGACTCGTGGATTCGTCCCCCATCCGGGAAGCCGCTGACGCGGCTGGGACAAACGTGTTTCTCCGCCACTAATTCTGTCGCTAACGCGACGCAGATCTCAGTCCTGAATTACGCCGTTCCTGACGGTCAGGCTACCGACACATGATCCCTGTTCCCTGAAACATGAAAGGGCGGCTGAATAGCCGCCCTTCAACTCTCAACTCTGAATTATCAATTAAGCGCTTACCAGTTCCATCTCTTCAACTTCTTCATTCCTGGCCGCTCCGTCGTCGCCGATCGCTTCGACCGGGCAGGCCATCAGCGCTTCTTCGCACAGTTCGAATTCTTCAGGGGTTTCCGGCTGCTTGTGAACGTACGAATACCCGTTCTCGTCGTCGCGCGTGAAGTTCGCGGGGGAAGTGTCGCGGCAGACGTCGCAGTCGATGCACTGGTCGTCAACGTAGTACTTTCCGGGTACGTTCTCCGGCAGTTTGTCTTCTAGCTCGGCCATTTCTCTAACGATAAGGGAATCGGGAGGCTTTTGGAAGGATCGCGGGAGACAGGCTGTTTAACAGCCTTTTACAATACTACACTGAGCGGGCGCGATCCTCCAAACTCTTTTTCACCCTTCCGTCATCGAGATCATCCTTTCGAGCGCCACGTTGGCCCATTCCGTGGTCTCCGGTTCGACCGCGATCTCGTTCACGACGACGCCTTCGGCCAGGTTCTCCATCGCCCAGGCGAGGCTCTGCGGCGAGATGCGGTACATCGTCGCGCACATACACAGGTCGGGAGCGAGCAGATGTATCTCCTTGTCCGGAAAGCGTTTGGCGAGGCGGTTGACCAGATTTACCTCCGTTCCGATCGCCCATTTCGATCCCGAAGGCGCTTCCTCGACGGTCTTGATGATGTACGAGGTCGAGCCGTTATAGTCGCTTTTCTGAACGACCTCGTAGATGCACTCCGGATGTACAAGCACGTTAACGCCCGGCACGTCCTCACGGATCTTTTCCACGTGCCAGTCCTTGAACCTTCCGTGAACCGAGCAGTGGCCGCGCCAGAGGATGAGTTTCGCGTCGAGAAGCTCTTCTTCCGTGTTGCCCCCGAGTTCCTTGTGCGGGTCCCAGACGACCATCTTGTCTAGCGGGATACCGAACTTCGCGCCTGTGTTGCGACCCAGGTGCTGATCCGGGAAGAAGAACATCTTGTCGAACTTTTTCAGGTAGAAGTCGAACAGCTTGGTCGCGTTCGAAGACGTGCAGACGACGCCTTCGTTCCTTCCACAGAAGGCCTTGATCGCCGCGGAAGAGTTCATGTAGGTGATCGGCGCGACCGAAGATCCGCCGCCTACGAGGCCGATCTCGTTAAGAACTTCCCACGCTTCCTCGACCTGGTCGATGCTCGCCATATCGGCCATCGAGCATCCGGCGCCCATATCGGGAAGGATGACGTGCTGGTCTTCCCTTCCGAGGATGTCGGCGGATTCGGCCATGAAATGCACGCCGCAGAAGACTATGAACTCGGCGTCGGTCTTCGAAGCGAGAACGGAAAGCTGGTAGGAATCGCCGTTGAGGTCGGCGTGACGTATGACATCGTCGCGCTGGTAATGATGGCCGAGGATCAAGACGCGGGAACCGAATTCCTCGCGCGCCGTCTCTACGCGCTCCGCGATATCCTCGTCGGACATCGCGAGATACGTTTCAAGGGGGCGGGTCTCAAGTACTGCAGAAGACATTGATAATTATTGTTGCAAGTTCCAGGTTCCAGGTTCCAGGTTCCAGGCGTCGGGATCAGATGTCAGATCACAGATTTCAAGCCTTACATCTCGAGTTCCGGATTCTCTCTCTGGCCAGGTTCGTTTCAGCGCGTCTTTTGTTTCGCTAACGAACTCCTTCGAATAACGATCTCCTGGAACTTGAAACCTGGAATTTGGAACCTGGGACTCCCTCTCAGACGTCCAGATTCTTCACATCCAGCGCGTTGTCCTCGATGAACTGGCGCCTAGGCTCGACCTGGTCTCCCATAAGTATCGTGAAGATCTCGTCCGTTTCTATCGCGTCCTCGATCCTGACCTGCAAAAGGGTTCTGGTCTCGGGATTCATCGTCGTCTGCCAAAGTTGTTCCGGGTTCATCTCCCCGAGACCCTTGTAGCGCTGGATCGCGATGTCCTTCTTCGCACCGCCTATGACCTCGTCAAGCAGCTCGATCCTGTCCTCGATCTCCTTTGTCTCACTCTTCTTCGTGAAGGTGAACGGCGCCGGAAACCTTTCTTCGAGCGCCTGCTTGAGCTCGACCGAGCGGTGGAATTCGACATAACTGGCGATGTTCCAGTCGAGCAATGTTCCACTGCCGGAATCCGAACCGATCTCGATCGCGTGAAGCCCGTGCTCCTCGTCGGTCGTGAGTTCGGTATCGTAGCCCGCGTCGTTGATCAGCGCCTCAACGACCGCCAAGGTGTCCCGCTGCTCGAAGACCTTCCGAATTCCGACTCCTTTCGTGTGAAGGACGCCGTGTTCGCCGACAAACGCGTCAAGCACGACGTCGCGGAGACGCTCGTCGCTGCCGAGCCGGCGCGCGAGCCTCGAAGAGAACTTGCGGTAATCGACAGTCTGCTGAAGCGCTTTCTCCAGCGCCTTACCGGTCACCGGATTTCCGCCGGCCGTTACGTCGATGTTGTCGGCCGCCTGGCCCATCAGGTACCTGAAAAACTCGGCCTCGTCCTTGATGTACTTTTCGGCCTTCCCGCGCTTGACCTTGTAAAGCGGCGGCTGGGCGATGTAAATGTGGCCCTCGTCGACCAGTTCCGGCATCTGCCTGTAAAAGAAGGTCAAAAGCAGGGTCCGGATGTGGCTGCCGTCCACGTCGGCGTCGGTCATCAGAATGATCTTGTGGTAGCGCAGCTTCTGTATGTCGAAGTCCTCCTTTCCGATCCCGGTTCCGAGCGCCGTGATCAAAGCCTTGATCTCGCCGTGACCGAGCATCTTGTCGAAGCGGGCCTTCTCGACATTCAGGATCTTGCCCTTCAAAGGAAGCACGGCCTGGTTGCGGCGGTCGCGTCCCTGCTTCGCCGAACCGCCGGCGGAATCGCCCTCGACGAGATAGATCTCCGAGAGCGCCGGGTCCTTCTCCTGACAGTCGGCGAGCTTGCCGGGAAGCGTCGAAGATCCCAGCGCACTCTTGCGGACGATCTCGCGCGCCTTTCTCGCGGCTTCTCTTGCACGCGCGGCATCGACCGCCTTTCCGACGATCTTCTTTGCTATAGCGGGATTGCGCTCAAAATAGTCGCTCAGCTTTTCATAAAGAAACGAGCTGACTTCGCCATCGATCGGCGAGTTGAGTTTGCCCTTCGTCTGGCCCTCGAACTGCGGCTGCGGGATCTTCACCGATACGACCGCGATGATGCCCTCGCGTATGTCTTCACCGGTCAACGAACCCTTGAATTGCTTCAAAAGCCCGGACTCCTTCGCGTAGTTATTCACGACCCGAGTCAGCGCGCTTCTGAAGCCGGAAAGGTGAGAACCGCCGTCAACGGTGTTGATGTTATTGGCGAACGTGTAGACCTTTTCGTCATACGCGTCGTTATACTGCATCGCGATCTCGACCGAAACGGCGTCGTCGATCTGCTCGAAATAGATCGGCTTGTCGTGCAGAGGGCTCTTGTTCTTGCTGAGGTGTTTTACGAACTCGGCGATGCCGCCCTTGTAATAGAACTCGTGCGTACGCTCGTCGTCGCCGCGCTCGTCCCGGATCGAGATCCGGATCCCCTTGTTAAGAAACGCCTTCTCACGAAGCCTCTCGGAAAGTTTCTCGAAGCTGTAGATCTCGGTTTCGAAGATCGAGCTGTCCGGTCTGAACGTGATCTTCGTGCCCCGCTTCTTGGTCTTGCCTACCTTTTTGATAGGGGCTTGCGGAATACCGAGCCTGTATTCCTGTTCGTACGTCTTTCCGTCGCGCCAGATCTCCAGGCGGAGCGATTCGCTCAGGAAGTTCACACAGGAAACGCCAACACCGTGAAGTCCGCCCGACACCTTGTACGAGTTCGTGTCGAACTTTCCGCCGGCGTGCAGGACGGTCATCACGACCTCCGCGGCCGAACGGCCCTCTTGCTTGTGAATGTCCACCGGGATCCCGCGTCCGTTGTCGATCACGGTTATCGAATTGTCGAGATGGATGATCACCTCGATCGTGTCGCAGTAACCCGCGAGCGCCTCGTCGACGGAGTTGTCGACGACCTCGTAAACCAGGTGGTGTAGGCCTATTTCGCCGGTCGATCCGATGTACATCGCGGGACGTTTACGGACAGCCTCGCGGCCTTCCAGGACCGTGATCGAATCGGCGCCGTACTTAATGGTTTCCCGTTTGATATTCTCTTTAGTGATTTTTGCTTCTGCCAATTGTTTTCCCCTGAATAGAAAGGATTTAGGGCGGAGATTTCTGATCTGCAAAGTAAAGCGTTATTTTACACTATTTTAACGCCATAAGACAGCCGGGACGGGCGCCTCCAGCCGCGCTTAGAGGCCCGATTTTACGGCATTTCACGTATTCCCGGGCTCTTTGGGGCCGGGCCTTCTCTGTGTTACTCTCGGTGGCAATTTATACGTTATGCGTTTCACAGTCCTAGGAAGCGGCTCCACAGGCAATTCGGTCCTCATAAGTACTGAAAACACAAGGGTTTTAGTAGATGCCGGACTGAGCGCGAAGCAGATCCTCTTAAGGCTCTCGGAAGTAGGCGAGGATTTCGAGAAGCTCGACGCCATTCTCATCACCCACGAGCATTCGGATCACGCCGGCGGGCTTCGGGTTCTTCTCAAGACCGTGAACTGTCCGGTCTTCCTGTCTGACAAGACGCAAGATGCGTATCTCAGGCCCAAAAACGGCGCCAACGGCGAGAAAGAAACGAGGCTTCGCGAGAAGGTCCTTAATGACAATACGGTCGGCATCGAGTCGGACGGGGATTTCAGGATAGGCGACATCGATTTCGAGCCTTTCTCGGTGCCTCACGACGCGGCGGACAACTTCGGTTTCGTGGCGAAGAACAGCGGAGTCAGGGTCGCGACATTGATGGATTTCGGTCATTTCACCCCGTTGATGAAAGAGAAGCTCACGGGCTGCGACGCGATCGTCGTCGAGTCGAACCACGCGATCGATATGCTGAAGGCCTGCCCGGTTTACAGCTGGGAACTCAAGGAGCGTATCTCGTCGGACACGGGCCACATTTCGAACGAGGACCTCGCGGAATGGCTTACGGAAGATTACGACGGCTCTGCGAGGGACATAGTTCTTGCGCATCTGTCGCAGAAGGCTAACGAACCTAACCTGGCGAGGCTTACGGCCGAGTACGCGCTCGAGACCCGCGAGCCGCTATTCCGGACGGAAACGAGGATCACGCTTTCGAGGGCGGACGTGCCCACAGATTGGATCGAATTTTAGAAGAAGTTTACGGGAGACGGACCGATAACAATGGAAGGAAAAGTCGCACTTATTACGGGAGCCAGTGCCGGGATCGGGCGGGCTGCGGCCGAGTTGTTTGCTTCAAAAGGCGTCAAGGTGGTGGCTGCCGCGAGGCGCGAAAAGGAGCTTCAGGAGGTCGTCGAAGGCATTACGGATGCCGGCGGCAACGCGACCTATATCAAGACCGACGTTTCGAACGCGGAAGACGTCAGGCGAACGGTCGCTCATGCGGTCGAATCCTTTGGGCGCCTTGATTTTGCTGTCAACAACGCGGGGATCGAAGGACAGATCTCCTCGATCGTTGATCTCGCCGAAGACGATTGGGACAAAGTGCTGGATATCAATCTGAAAGGAAACTATCTCTGTATCAAATACGAGGCAGAAGCGATGCTCAAAGCCGGACGCGGGGGTTCGATAGTCAACGTCGGTTCCGTGAATTCCTTTCTCGGCTTCCCGGGCGGTGCAGCTTATGTGGCGTCGAAACACGGCCAGGTCGGACTTACGACAAGCGCCTCCGCAGAATTCGGCCCGCAGGGGATAAGGGTCAATATTGTATGTCCCGGATTTGTGGATACTCCGATGCACCAGCGTATCCGGGGAGTTATCGGGGACGAGATCTTCGATCAGGTCCTGGCGACCAGGGTCCACCTGCAGCGTGTTTCAAAACCCGAAGAGATCGCCCGGGCGATCATGTTCCTTTGTTCCGAAGATGCCAGTTACATAACCGGGCAGACGATCACGCCGGATGGAGGATTCACACTCACGGTTTGAAAAGAACTGGAGCCATACGGAACGCAAGCGTCCCGACCCGTAAGGTCTGAGATCAGGTTTCAGGTGTCATGGATCAGGTGTCAGTAGCCCAAGCGTCAGCGCGGGCGAGAATCAGGGTTAGAGGAAAGAGCTAAGGACCCGCCGTCGTGTCAGCGGCAGCATTAACTCAGGGCCGAGCGTCGCGTCAGCGACAGCATTAATTTAGCCGTGGTTCAGTCCACGGTAGCGGACGAAACAACCCGCGCGAGCCGCGTAGCGGCGGCGTGACCGGACGTCGCTACGCCATCGGAACCCGGAGCGCAAGCGACGGGCATAGACGAAGGACTGATATCAGGTTTCAGGTGTCAGGGATCAGGTGTCAGTAGCCCAAGCGTCAGCGCGGGCGAGAATCAGAACTGAGAAGAAAGGACTGAGGACTGAGATCAGGTTCCAGGTGTCAGGGATCAGGTGTCGGTGGCCAAGCGTCAGGCGTGCTCTGAGCATAGTAAAAACAAAAGCTTTGAATTGAGGATAAATGAGATTCAAGATCTTCCTACAATATGCCCACCACGATGAGGACGAGTTCGAAGAAAGTTCCGGCACTTCGGACGATGTTCTGAAGGCTTTCGACAAATTCGATTGGGCCGGAGAAACAAAGAAGGCAGCAGAGATCCAAGTTATCTCACCAACGGTAAGTGTTGAAACTGAAAACGGAGATCTGATCTGGGTTTCCGGGGTAGATGAGAACGAGTTCGTTTCGGAGTTTACAGAGCGTCCTACAGCAGCTAAATCCGAAACAAAGGACAATTGGTTTTCCAGGCTATTAAAACCCAGTCCGGTCTTTCGTCACGACACGCAGAATTTTACCCGAGTTCAGGCTCGCCGTGCGCTCGAACTGTTTTCAAAAGCTGAATTTCAATCACTGGTGGCACACTACCGTGAGGCGAATTCGAGTTAACGATCATGAGTTACGATACATATCTGAAGCCAAGGAACTCGGATATCACCGCCGAGGATGTGTTGTCGTTTCTGTCCGAACGAAATGTCTATAGGGTCAATGCCGGACAGGCCTTTTATGAGAATGAAGACACGGGAGTTTACTTCTCTTTCGAGCGGAACGAACCATTGGAGGAAGAATTTGGCGACGAGGAAGAGTCCGATGAAGAGGAAGGTTCCTCGATCGATGAATATCCAATCGCCTTCAATATCAATCTTTTCCGTCCCAGCTACTTCGCCCTTGAAGCTGAAATGGAACTGTCCCGCGTCGTGGGCGAGTTCGATCTGTCGATCTTTGATCCGCAGACAAGCGGGATGGGGATCGGCGAATATGACGCTAACAGGTTCATTCAAGGCTGGAACGCTTCAAATCGGGCGGCTGCGAGATCGATCCTCAGCGAGCCTGAAGATCGTCAGGAGATTTTCTCAATGCCTTGCGCGAAACTCGAAAGGATATGGCGATGGAATTACGGAAAGTATGAATTTCAGAACGAGCTCGGTGATTCGATCTTTGTTCCTCAGGTAATGTTCTTCGAGATCAACGATGGTCCGGCCGCCGTTCTGGTCTGGAGCGACGCGATTCCAACGGCATTCACAGAGGTGGACTACGTAGCTATCTATCGTGATGAGTATGCCCCCCGGAGATGGTTCCGGCGACAGGAGTATTCGCTCGATTTTGTACCCTGGGGTGATGTCGAGCAACTGATAGGGTCGATCTCACGAAAAGAAGGAGACGTTTTCCTGGCGTCATACGATGACCCGCCGACCGAGGTCCGGGAGTACTTCAGGAACTTAAAGGCCAAAAACATCGACGCCGCGGCCATTGATCCCGCTCTTGTGCTCGACGAAGAGTTGTTCGATCAATGAAGTCAAGAGGAGGCGTGACCTTTCCAGTTGAAAGGCAAACTGCACAGAATAGGGATTCCGTGGACGAAAGATACAAGAATAGACGGGAGGATTTCGAACGGGGATTCAGTCTGCTGCTCAAATCGGGCAGTCCGGCCGTGGTCTCTACTTCTCCATCGGGCCGCTACGAGATTCAGATCGATGAATACGGTCCACCGAGAGGCGTAGCTTCACTATATTCTCGTGGAATCGTAAAGCGTCTTTCGGACGGGAACGAGGTGGCCGACATTAAGCGGAATTACGGCCACTTCTGGCATTGCTGGGTAGCTCATCCGAACGGCAATGAATACTTGCTTAGTGGCGAAGATTATCAGGGTTATACATTGGTGAATCTATCGAGGGAAACCCGACTTGATCATTTTCCCGAAGAGGGTCATGACGGAGTCGGCTTTTGCTGGACAGCGGTTTATCCCTCCCCAGACAAATTGATGCTTGCCGTTGACGGATGTATTTGGGGCGCTCCATACGAGATCAGGTTTTACGACTTTCGAATTCCCGATGAGCCACCCTACGAACAGTTGGGTTCCGTTGAGGGTATTCACGACGCAGATGGTTGGTTGGACAACGAGACTTTTTCGCTTTCAAAGGAGAGCTACCATAGAAAATCAGACGGTGCTAGCTACGACGAACTTTCCAAGGATGACCAGCGAGAGATCGAAAAGGATTGGACTTTGGCGGAGATCCGGATCGTCAATTTGAATGTTTCGAGGCCGAAGCTATAGTAGATTTGATTGCGCGCTAGACTTCTTGTTCGCTCCGCATCCACGACGCATTGCCCTGCCGTCGCTACGCGACTCAGGATTTCGGTTGGGGTTCAATGCTACAGCCTGTCGCTCCTACGGAGCTTCGAGCCCGGTGTTCCGCCAAGCTATTCACATTTGGCGCCGATGGCGCCGGTGGCCAAGCGAAAAACGAAGACTAAACGTCGCGTCAGCGACAGCATTAATTTAGCCGTGGACTTCAGTCCCCGGTAGCGGACGAAACAACCCGTTCGAGCCGCGTAGCGGCGGCGCGACCGGACGTCGCTACGCCATCGGAACCCGGAGCGCAAGCGACGGGCATAGACGAAGGACTGAGATCAGAGATCAGGTATCAGTAGCCCAAGCGTCAGCGCGGGCTACTGACATTTGGCCACTATCCCCGTTTCATGATCCTAGATCCCTGAAACTTGGCGGGGCGGGCAAGCCCGCCGCTAAACGGAACTTCTCTCATCACTCATTACTCATCACCAGCCGTATCCCCAGCACCTCCCCCAGTCTCGCGAGTGTCCTGATTGTAGGATTGCTCTTTCCCGGGATCTCGAGCTTGCGGTACGCTTGTTGGGAAACTCCCATCGCATCGGCTACCTGCTGCTGGGTCATTCCGTTTGCAAGGCGCGCACGAATGATCGCCAAAGGGACCGCGACATCGATCTCCGGAGTGATCAGGTGATACGAGCCACCCGGGTAATTTCCCGACGCCGGAAGATCTTCACCGGCTTTGATCGCCGCATAGAGCCAGCCGGTCATTGCCTCGCTCGCTTCTTCGAGCGCCTCTTCGATCGTGGCCCCTTCCGTCAGGCATCCGGGAAGATCCGGGAACTCGACAAGAAAACCGCCGCCGCGCTGTTTTGATATCATCGCCGCATAGCCGCCCGTATCGACCGTTTCAAGATTGTCGCGCTTTCCCGTCATTTCAATCCCGCTTCTTTCAGGAGTTTGTTCAACAATCCTCGCCCCAAGTCTCGGTTTCCGTGAACCGGGACCGAGAGCCTCTTTCCGTTCTTCTTCAAGATGTGGTGCGAGCCCCGTACGTGTTCCAGCGTCCAGCCGCGCCTGATGAGGAGTCGCACCAACTCTTTTCCGCTCATTGATTCTACACAACCTATGGGTTGTAAGTAAAGGTTTAGTTTTTGGCATCTGTCGAACTGCTTGCGTGAGGTGCGGACGAAACAGGCCGGAATGCGGTAGAGTATAGCAGACACGGGTCAGGTATCAGCGGTCGGGTATCTCTAACCCTGGTGGCTCCGAGATCCTGAAGATCCGTGTCAAGGGCGCGTTGGTATTGGCGCAGTCGGTGTTCAGCTTGTTGTACGACACTTCGACCGTCTTGTCCGTAAGCATCCGCTAAATCGCCATCCAGTCATTCATGGAACAGAAACCCAGACATTCGAAGACACAGGAAGACTTCGATAATGCTCAATCCGAAGGCCTGTACGAGGAAGGTATGGCGAACATGGCGCTGTACCACCGCCATTGCCAGGACCCTGTGATCTTCAGTGTACTGGAAGATGTTCGCGGCAAGGCGCTTCTGGACCTCGCCTGCGGCGAAGGCTTCTACACCAGACGATTCCGAAAAGAATGCGGAGCGGACCCGGTCGTCGGCATCGACCTGTCGCCGAAACAGATCGAGAAAGCGAGGGCGATCGAAGCATCAGACCCGCTGGGGATCGAGTACTTTGCCGGCGACGCATCGGATCTTGACCTGGATCGCCGGTTCGACGTCGTCACCGCGATCCACCTCCTTCATTACCTCGAAAGCCGCGACGAGATCGCCGGTGTTCTGGGTCGAATCCATCGTCTTCTTCGGGAGTCCGGACGATTCGTGACGATGATCGCGAATCCGGAATTCGATCTGGGCAAGCACGATCCGGAAGACTCGAAGTCGAAGTTCGCTTATTATTTCTCGGCTGCCGATCCGGAAAATGGAGGGACCATGCGTTTCCATCCTGGAGGCCTTGAGAAAGAGCGGGAGATCACGGTAGAGTTCCGCCGTTGGCATCGCGACTTCCTGAATGAGATCGCGAGAGAGGCCGGCTTTGAACCGGAATGGCACGACCCGTTCATAAGCGCTGAGGGACTGAGCGAATACGGCGAAGAGTTTTTCGAGAACTATCTCCCCAATCCGCAGAGCAAACTGCTGGTCCTGACCAAACGCGGCTAGGCGTTCTCTCGGGCGCGTTAGCGACGGAGCGCACGCGTCCCGACCCGCAAGGACTGAGAGGAAAGGACTGAGGACTGAGCGTCGCGTCAGCGAGCGCGAAGATCGGAGCGCACGCGTCCCGCGTGCAGTGAGCGGAGCGAAGGTGCTAGCAGCAAGTGCGTAGTGTCAGTAGCCCGAGGCTCCGCAAGAGTTGTGACATTGATCACTGCCCATTGAGCGATGACCAATGAAGAGCTCCCTAGGAGCGCAATGTTGATAGGAACGAGACGAGCCTTGCTCCTGAGCTCCCTAGGAGCGACATGTCCATAGCACGCGCGGTCTCACAATGATCCCTAGGCGCGTTAGCGGCGGCACCGGAAGATCAGCCGCGAATGCGGTCAAGTTACGGAACGATCGAAGTATATGAGTTACGACCTTTACCTGAAGCCGCGAAACGACGAGATCGGTGCCGAAGACGTATTGTCGTTCCTATCAGAAAGCAACCTGTACGATGTTCATCGTGGACAGGCTTTCTACGAAAATGAAGACACGGGTGTGTATTTCTTCTTCGAGCGGAACGAGCCTCTGGACGAGGAATTCGACGAAGATGAAGACGGTGAAGAGGAAGAATTCTCTACGGACGACTATTCCGTCGCCTTTAACGTCAACCTGCTCCGTCCCAGCTATTTTGCACTCGAAGCTGAAAAGGAGTTGAGCCGGGTAGTGAGTAGGTTCGATTTGTCGGTTCTGGATCCTCAGACGAACGGTATCGAAGGGAACGAGTACGACCCGGACAGGTTCATACAAGGCTGGAATAGTTCGAATCGATTCGGGGTTAGATCGATCCTGAGTATGGATGACGATCGTCCTGAGGTCTATTCTATGCCCCGCGCCAAGCTCGAATTTGCGTGGCGTTGGAACTACGGCAGAAAGGAACTGCAGGACAAACTTGGCGAATCGATCTTTGTTCCCCAGATCATGTTCTTCTTGATAAAGGGTGATCCGGTTACGGCTGTCGTATGGAGCGACGCTATTCCGATGGCGTTTCCCGAAGCAGCATACATAGCCGTCTATCGCGACGAGTACGCCCCTCGGAGATGGTTCCGCGGACGGGAATCCTCCGTCGAGTTTGTGCCCTGGGCTGATATCGAAGGCTTAGTCCGCTCTGTGACTGAAGAAGAAGGGGAGGCCCTTTTGGCTAGGTTTGAGGAGCCTCCCAATAAGGTCGATAGTTTTTTCAGGAGTCTGAAATCGACTGGAATCTCGGCCGAAAGAGTAGATCCGGCGTTGGTGATCGACGAGGAACTCTTTGATCTTGAAAGCTGAGGCGCGTATTCGATCTCCTGCGTTCCTTATTTTCGCCCTTGCTGACGCGCGGGCTACTGACACGCTAACTCTAGGCACACTGACACTTTCGCTTCGCTCACTGCACGCGGGACGCGTGCGTTCCGTATTTTTCGCCCTTGCTGACGCGCGGGCTACTGACACACTTACGCGCGGGCTACTGACACGCTTACGCGCGGGCTGCTGACACACTTACGCGCGGGCTACTGACACAATCAGGAGAAATTATGAAACTAGGTTGTTTTTCGGTAAGCCTTGCCGTAAAAGACATCAAAGCGTCGAAGGAGTTCTACGAGAAGCTCGGCTTCGAGGTGTATCACGGTGTCGAGGAACAGGGCTGGCTGATAATGAAGAACGGCAGCACCAACATAGGGCTCTTCCAGGGGATGTTCGAGAAGAACATTCTGACCTTCAACCCCGGTTGGGACCAGGAAGCGCAAAATCTCGATACGTTTACGGACGTCCGCGGGATACAAAAGGCTCTTAAAGAAGCCGGGATAGAGATCGAAACCGAGATCGACGCGGACGATTCGGGTCCGGCGAGCTTCGTTATCGTCGATCCCGACGGGAATCCGATCCTTGTGGATCAGCACGTGTGAACATTGACCGGGGACCAAGGATCATTGTATAGGAGCCGGGTACAAGACGGCGGGGCACGGCAGCTATCCTTCGCATGAAGACCGAGCCAACAGCTGGATGATGATGGGATATTCCCGCGGGCAGGATAGATCGTTGAGCGAAAAGAGATCAAGAAAACGGCTGATAGACTCAAAGGCCCGCGCGCTTTTCTATCCGCGGGTTCAGATGGCGCTGATCCTCAGTTTGACCGGCCTCACGGGGTTCGCCACTTCCTTTATCCTGTTCAAGCTCGGCCTCACGCTTCCCTGGATCCGATACCCTCTCGCGATCGCCGTTGCGTACGCAGCATTCCTGGGCCTGCTCTACCTATGGATCTCGTACCACAGAAATAAAGGCGATCTTGACCTGCTTAGCGGCATTGACGCTCCGATCGACGCGGGGATCGGCACGACAGGATCCGGGACGGACGTGGATGTCTTTTCTGGTGCGGGAGACTTCGGCGGAGGCGGTGCGGGAGGCGCCTTCGATGCGGCACCCGAGGCGCCTTCAGCATTCTCGAGCGCGGGCGAATCGCTGAAAGACGCCGGTTTCGACGTTGATCTTGAGGAACTGGGTCTCGTGCTGATCGGGCTCGCACTGCTCGTCGGAGGGCTCGTTGCCTCGCTCTATGTCGTATACTTCGCGCCCGTCCTTCTCGCAGAGATCCTTGTCGACGCGCTTCTCGTAGGCGGGCTTTACAAGCGGGTGAGTGACATCGACCGCCGGCACTGGCTGCAGACGGCGATCCGGAAAACCTGGTTCCCGGCGCTCCTTTGTGCTACGGCTTTCGGAATCGCCGGCTACGTTTTTCAGCTCGCGGTTCCGGAAGCGAGAACGCTCGGAGACGTGTTTCGGGCAGTGTTTTCGTGAGCTTGGAACCCTATGTCGCTACGCGACTAGCAGTCTAGGTTCGCTTGCGCCGATGCAATACCTCCCCTGGTTCGGAACTGAAAGACGGTCGATCGTTGATCTGCTTTTGGGATCTTACGCTGCCGGTCAGTGGTCATGCTATCTTGAACCGAATGGACTCGAAAAGAGAGTTGAAAAGCCTCTATTTGCGAACACTATCAACATTCCTATTGCTCTTCTCAGTAATAGGCGGTTCAGCTTGTCTTGGTCCGAACGAGTTAAAAGCTTGTCCCGTTAGCACCTCATCTGACTTCTACTTTCCAAAAGGTTCCTTCTACCGGACCAACGAAGAACGCGACAACCTTGCGAGAGAGATAACTTCACCCTATCTGGCAGCTATGGGTGAACCTTCTCTTTCTTGTGGAAAACGTGAAGAATCATATCGTTTTGTATGGCTGCGTTCATTTGATAGACCGGTCGCTGTCCGGATCACGATCGCCTCAGGTCTTGCAGATCTTACTGCGGTTCAACTCGAGTGGAGGGACGGAATCGAACCCGGAGACGTAGCACTTCGTCGGCACAGAGTTCTAAACAAGAAGGCTTTGGCCGAGTTCAGGAGAGTTTTCTCAGCTGTTAGGTTTAACGATCTGTCGTATGAGCGCAGAGATTTGATTGATGGCTCCGTCTGGATCGTAGAATCGACGGACGGTGAGAACTACAAAGTCGTTACGCGCGACAGTCCAGAAAATGGCCCGATCCGCGAGCTTGGACTCTACTTCCTCGCAGTTACGGGATGGAAATTCACCTAAGGAGAGATTTATTAAAGGTTCGTCACCACAGTTCCCTTTAAGGCGAGAATGGAGATCTCTACAGACATGTCACTCCTACGGAGCTCACGAGTGTTGCGCGATCTTTCGGGCTGTTAACATTTCGCGCCGATGGCGCCGAAGACGGTGACCTGAGGTTTGCGTTGCTGTAACCCACGCGACGGCGCCGGGCGAAAGGCAGGACTGAGAACGAAGGTCCCGGACCGAGCGTCGCGTCAGCGACAGCATTAATTTAGTAGTGGACTTCAGTCCACGGTAGCGGACGGTCGGCCCGTTCCCAGCCGCATCAGCGGCGACGTGATCGCGCGGGTGAAGCCACTCCTACGGAGCTGCTGGTTCGTGATGTCCCGCCAAGCCATTAACATTTGGCGCCTATCGCGCCGGTGGATCGGTGGGGGTAGGGCTTAGGAGTTCCTTTTTGAGTTGCAGGTTTTCGCCCGCGCTGACGCTTGGGCTACTGACACGCGCGGGCACAAGCTACGCATCAACAACTCGGCCAACTCAGAAAACCCGCCAAACTCAGTTAACTATTTCCTCCCGATTGCGAAGATCTTGATCAGCGCGACTCCGGCGATGAAGCCGCCGATGTGCGCCGCGTATGCGACGCCGCCAGTTCCGGCGGGCGTGAGGAACCCGAGGATCAGCTGGTATCCGATCCAGATGCCCAGAGCGACCCAGGCCGGGACCGTCGTGAACACGCGGAAGATAAGAGCCTTGACACGTTTCTGCGGGAATAGAAGGACGTAGCCGCCAAGTACTCCCGAGATCGCTCCCGAGGCGCCGAGCATCGGGATGATCGAATCGGGCGACAGCGCGATCTGCGCTACAGCCGCCGCGAATCCGCACAACAGATAGAATACCGCGAACCTGACGTGCCCGATCAGGTTCTCGATGTTGTCCCCGAAGATCCATAGGAACAGCATATTGCCGACGATATGCATTATGTCGCCGTGCATGAACATCGAGCTGAGGAAGTTGAAATAGACCGGAAGCGGGGTGTCGACGTGGTTTATCTGCACGGTCTGCCTGCCGACCTCGATCAGCTGCGGTCCCGCCAGATCGACCCCGCTGACGATCTCCCTGGGAACGAGCGAGAAGGCGTAGGTGAAGGAATCGTTCCCTCCGAGCCCCTGGAGGAACACGAACACAAGTACATTCACTCCGAGGAAGATGTAGTTCACCCAGGGGGTAATGATCACTTCAGTGTTGTCGTCGCCTAAGGGAAACATAGCGAGTCTGTCGAGTCTGTCGAGTCTGTCGAGTCTATCGAGTCTATTCAGTCTATCGAGTTTATTGGCTCAGCGGCCATCGAAACTTCCAGCGTTGATTCCTCATCTGCGCTTACTCGGTCGATGGTCCAAACGATTTAGACGACCCGAATCGTCCAATTCAAACTACCTATCTGACTCAATAGACTGAATAGACTCGATAGACTCGATAGACTCGCTACGCCAGATCCGTCTGCCTGACGTTCTTCAGCAGTTCGTAGCCTTCCGAGCGGGCCACGTACGTTGCCGCCGTGATGTCGCCGACGACGTTCAGCGTCGTGCGGCACATATCGAGTAGGCGGTCGACACCGATGATTATCGCGATCAGCGCCGGATCGATCCCGATCATCGCCAGGATGCCGATGATGAAAGGTATCGAGCCCGAGGGCACGCCCGCGGTGCCGATGCCGCCCAGGATCGCGAGATACACGATCATCAGCTGCACGCCGATCGTAAGGTCGAAGCCCGCAAGCTGTGCGATGAACAGCACGGTGACGCCTTCGTACAAAGCCGTTCCGTTCTGGTTCGCGGTCGCCCCGACCGTCAGCACAAAGCGGTTGATGTCTTTCGGTATTCCAAGATTCGCCTCTGAAACGCGGATCGCCGTCGGCAGGGTCGCGTTCGAAGAGCTCGTCGAGAAGGCCGTCAGGATCACGGTCCGCACGCGGCGGAAGAACTCAAGCGGGCTGATCTTCGAGAGATACCTCACCGAGATCGAATAGACGATGAAGAAATGGATCCCGAGGCCCAGAAGCACCGTGCCGATGAACCAGGCAAGCGACTGCAGAAGCTCAAGCCCGAACAGCGCGATGTTGTTGAAAAGAAGGCACGCGACCGCGTATGGCGCGAACTTCATTATCATGTCGATGATCTTCGCCGTTATCTGGAACACCGCGTCCATAAAGCTCACGAACGGGTCTGTCACCGAATCGGGGATAAGAGTGATCGCGATGCCGACGATCAGGGCGAAGAACATTATGTGAAGCATGTTCGGGTTCGTGCCCGCGATCGAGTTAAAGACGTTGCTCGGCACGATCGTCTTGACTACCGACATCAGCGCCGTATCCGACTCGGTTGCCGCCAACGCGCCCGTCACACGCTCGCCCGCTTCCGAACTGTATTTCGCCTTCAGCGCTTCCTGGGTCGCGGGATCCATTTGGTTGCCGGGCTCGATCACGTTCGCCAGCGTCAACCCGATTAAGACAGAGATCGCCGAGATTATCAGCGTGTACCCGAACGATTTGGCCCCTATCCTGCCCAGCTTTCGTATGTCGCCGATCCCCGCAACCCCGACGACCAGGGATGCGAAGACGAGCGGCACTACGATCATCAAGAGGAGATTCAGGAACAGCTGTCCGACCGGGCGCGAGAAATTCTCGACGATCGAAACCACGCGGGGGTCCTCGCCTCCCAGCGTCCAGTTGACGATCAGTCCGGCGACAACGCCGAATATCAGACCGATCAGGATTTTCGTGTGAAGCGGTATCCCCTTCGGCTTGTCCGGAGTATCGTCGTCCAGGTCGGTTGTCAGTTCCCGTTCGTATTCATCTTCCGGGATCTCTTCGTCTCGTAGATCTTTGTCTTCGGCCATAATCTCAAGTAAAAAGGACTGAGGACTGAGATCGGATTTCGACCTTGATTGATATCTGTCTCAGCCCGGTGTCAGTTAAGTGTATTCCTTGGAGTAACCCCTTTCGGAACTACCGGCTAGGGTCATTTCGTTCCTTTACGTTTCTCGATACCTCGTCGGAGTCCTCCAAGGATCCTTCCGACTTCGCGTGAGTCTCTCATCAACTCCACCAACTCGTCGTGAGTAATGTATCCAACGTCCCATGCGACGTAAAGCTGCGATCTTACCTACGCGCACGAGGACTTGGCTATTGAAACAAATTGTCCGAATTCCGCGGGACGTCCGCGTTCAAATCCTTCGGCGATATTCGACATTATCGAAACTGCTGCACGCTGGATTTGGTTCCTTAAGCCGTAGTCTTTCGAAAACTCACCCTCGCTCGTCATTTCATATATTCTAGTGGTAAGTTTCCGAGCTTTCTGCCAAGCAATCAGGTCTTCGAAGCGTTCGATTTTGCTTTCCATGGGAGATGTCTCCTTTCTCCCACCAACCCTCATAAAGGGAAGTCACGGCGGGAAATTTAAGACCCTTAGGCCAACGGACTCCCACAATCCGCATAGAACTCTCTGGTAAATGTAACTCAGAAGTGAACGAACGGACTCAATTCTCAGTCCTTTTCTCTCAGTCCTGGTATTCGCTACGCTCACTGCACACGGGACGCGTGCGTTCCGTCTCAGTCCTCAGTCCTTTCTTCTCAGCCCCTCTTTTCGCTACGCTCACTGCACGCGGGACGCGTGCGTTCCGTCTCAGTCCTCAGTCCTTTTATCTCAGTCCTTTCTATCTCCCCCACTTCAACTTGTTCCTCAGCACGTCGAAGTAGTTCCGGTTCGGGGACTGGACCATGTTGAATGTCGTCTCGCTCTTGCGGATCAGGACCGAGTCGTCCGCGCGCATCTCGTGGCCGATCTGGCCGTCAAGCGTCATAACAACGTCTTCACTGCTTTCGTTGAGGATCAGATTGATCTCCGAATCGTCCGGCATCACGATCGGCCTGTTCGTCAGCGTGAACGGGCAGATCGGCGTTATGACAACCGCGTTCATCGTCGGATACACGATCGGGCCTCCCGCGGAAAGATTGTAGGCGGTCGAGCCGGTCGGTGTGGACACGATCAGGCCGTCGGCGCGGAAGCAGTTCACGTGCAGGTCGTTCAACTCAACCTCGATCTCGATGATCCTCGCAAGCGCGGACTTGTTGATGACGACATCGTTCAGCACCCGGCCCGAAGCAAGCGTTTCACCATCGCGAACGTGTTCCGCCTCGAGCATCACGCGGCGTTCGACCTTGTAATTCCCGTTAAGGACCGCCTCTATCGAGGGGGTCATTTCTTCTATCCTCTGCTCGGTGAGATAACCGAGCCCCCCGTAGTTCACCCCCAGAACCAGCGGCTCGTTATTGCCAATGAGCCGCGCAGCTGAGAGCATCGTGCCGTCGCCTCCAAGAACGACGATCAGGTCCGCCCCGCTGAACTTTTCCGTGATCTCGCTCTCGAGACCCGCCACCTCGGCCTCCTGACGAGGCTCGGCGACCATCGATACGCCGCGCGATCCGAACCACTCGGCGAGCTCGCAGGCGGACTCCCACGCTTCCCGATGGTTCGGCTTCACAACGATGCCGGCGGTGCTTATTCGGCGTTCGGTCATTGGGAACTAAAGGAAATGCGGGTAAATAATGGGCGAAATGAGGGGAAAGTGCAAGAAAACCCTAGGACTGAGGACTGAGGACTGAGGACTGAGGACTGAGGACTGAGGACTGAGGACTGAGGACTGAGGACTGAGGAAGATTCGCCGCGGCTCGGTCGCATGTCAAGTTCTTCTCTCAGTCCTCAGTCCTTTCATCTCAGTCCTTCTTTTGTCCTCAGTCCTTTCCTCTCAGTCCTTTCACCTTACGAAGTCAGCCTCCGATAGATATTCGGCAGTTTCTCCGGAAGCAGTAGCACGTCGTCGATGATCGTATATCCGACCTCGCCGTACAGGTCCTTCAGTTCCTGCTCCGAGTCGCGGTCGATCGTAATGCAGAACGGGACGATGCCGCCGATCTTCGCCTCGGTCAGCGCCTCGCGGACGTCCTCCTTGGCGTATTTCGCGTCGCCGTAGTCGTGATCATACGGCCTGCCGTCAGTGAGGATTATCAGCAGCTTCGTACGCGATTCCTGGGCGTTCAGTCTCGCCGCCGCGTGGCGGATTGCCGCACCCAGCCTGGTGTTGTTCTGGAAGGTGATGCCGCCGATCCTCCGCTCCACCTCTTCCGAGTATTTCTCGTCGAAATCCTTGACGACATAGAACTTAACATTCCGACGGCCTTCGGATGTGAAGCCGTTGATCGAGTAAATGTCGCCGACGGCCTCGAGCGCCTCGCTCATCAAGACAAGGCCCTCCTTCTCGATCTCGATGATCCTTCGGCCCGGATGCGTGTACGGCTGGAGCGGGTTCCGTGTGATCGTCCTGGCTGTCGAGGATGACTGGTCGAGCAGAAGCGACACCGCCACGTCACGCTCTCTTCGGAGCCGTTTCGTGTAAAGCCTTTCCGACTGATGCCCGTCAGCCTTTCGGTCCACTATGTGGTCTATGACGGCGTTCAGATCGTATTCCTCGCCGTCGAGCTCGCGGTTTATCCGCGTAAGGTTCTCCGGCTTCATCAACTGGAACTGATGCCTGACGGACGAGATCACGCCGCGGTAACGGCTCCGTGCGAGTTCCACGAAATTCCGGTCGCCCTTCCGGACGCGCTTCTCGATCACCCGGCACCACCCGGTTCTGAAATCGGCGAGCTCGCGATCCCATTCGTCGTAGGAAAATGCTTCGTCGCCCGGTTCGAGCGGCTGTTCCGGCATCTCGTTGAAGGACCAGTTTTCCTGGCTTTGGAGATCCCGGTTGTCGCCTTCTTCCTCGTCCAACGTATTCCAGGCATTGAAGAGGTCGCGAATGTCCTTCGTCTCTTCCGGCCTTTCCTCGCGCTCTAGCTGCGATTCGGTGACCGCCTCGCCGCGCTCGTCCTCCTCCGCGCGGTCGCCCTTCTCATCGCTGTCCTCGGGCTCTTCGGTCTGCAGGTCTTCCGAGGTCACGTTCTGGAAAAGCGAGTAAACACGGCTCGTGGCAACTATCGAATCGGCAACGGTGGAGGCGCGGCCGCCAAGGAACTGGTCGATAACGGTCTCGATCTCCGACACGATCTGTCCGTAGAAATGCCTCGCGTCTTCGGTAGCGCCGCCGCACATCGTGATCTGAAACAGAAGCTCGAACGGAACCTGTTCCATCGGGAGGTCGAAAATGTATGGGCGCTTTTCGCGAAGAAGGTTCTGCATCAGATCGAGGTCCTTAACGAGGCCGCGGTAGGTGTGCCTCAAACGTCGGTCGATCCTGGCGTTCTCCATCGTCCCGAAGATCCTTCCGGCGAGGACCGGTTCCGGGAAACTCCGGAGCACCTCGCGGTATCCGCCGCCTTTCGGGAACCGACTCCGCTTCTTTCTCGCTTCGGCGAGATATTCCTCTTCGCTAAGCTCGGTCTCGCCTTTATGGACGTCCTCGATGTAGCCGGCGAGCGAGAACGCGTCGAGCTGTTCGGCCGAAGCCTCGAAAAAGCCGGAAAGTTCGTCGAAGGCCGCCTTCAGCTCCAACGTACCGCGCGCGAAGGTCCCGAACTCGATCTGGCCCGCTCCGTGCGCGGCGAGCACTTTGTAGAGCCTGAAATCGGTGTCCTCGTCCTTGAACTCATCGACATTTGACGGCAGGTAGATCGTCTTGCCGTCGCCGATCCTCAATTCCTGCGGCATAGCCGAAAGCGGAGCGATCTCGATCTCCTTTCCCGTAAGGCCTTCGATATACATTCTAAGGACCGTCTGCACGCGGTCGAGTGGAAGCCCCTGCTGAGCCTCGTTGAGAAGTTCGTTGGAATGCCTTGTCTCAAGCGCGAAGAAAGAACGGCGCGCCTTTGCTGACGCGTCCTGTTTCGATTCGAGGCCGGTCTCCACCCATTCCTCGAACTGATCGAGCGACACCTTGCGGAGGGCCTTCGAGCTCGACTTGAACGCAGCAAGGGCGCTTTCCGCGTCCGTTTCGGCTATCTTCCCGATCAGTTCCAGCACGCGGCGCGAGATCCTTCCGGCGTTCTTCCTGTTCTTCAATGATGAAATGCTCCGGAAGAACCTCGGCCCAAGCCTCAGGAACGCGATGAGAACAGCGTTCCCGTGTTCGCCGAACTGCTCTGCCGCCGCGCACCATTCGTCAAACATTTCCTCGTGCCGCCTAAGGGTCGACCCTCCGGCATTCACGAAATGCAGCGTCACGCTTCCGCCATAGTCCAGGAACTCGTTGCTCCGGCGTATAAGCCTCTCCGCGTCTTCCGCGGAAAGGTCACGCAGGACCTCGGGCAGCCCCGTCCAAAGGTCCGCAGTCATCCCTCCGGTCCTTTCGGCAAATGCCCCGGCGAGCTCGAGCACCGCGTCCGCGACCCTTTCACGATCGTCGCCGAAGACGGCCATCGCCTCCGCGACTTCGGGCGTGGACTCAAGAAAATCGGCGCTGTGCTTTGCCGAGCGGTTGGCGATCTCGCATCCAAGATCGAGAATTCGCGTGAACAGCCGGCGGTCTCCGACCTTTTCGGCGAGCTCCGGGAGCTTAGAGTATGTCGCCAGCGCTATCGAGCTCGAGAGCAGAAGCTGTCGCGTCGCGATGCGGAACGCGAGTTCCCTCGCCGCCGGCTCCAGATCCTCTAGATCGTCAACTCCCTTCTCAAAGAATTCCACGCCCGCGTCGGCATCGGACATTGCAAGCCTTCTGCCCAGTTCCGCCCAGTCACGCAGATCGCCCGCAGAAAGCATACCGGACGCTTTCGGCACGGCTTCCACGAAGGCGCGGCTCACCTTCAGCGAGACGGCGGCCAAAGCCGCGCTGGCCTCGATGGCGACTTTGCGCTTCTCGGCCGGCAAGCGGCCGAGCCGCTTCGCGAGCCCCGTAAGCGAGTTCCGGGAGCTTGAAGAGTTACCGTTCGGCTCTTCGGGCATATTCAAATTTTAAGGGATGGGAGTGTATTACCGAAATCCCGGGCTCTACATCTTCGGCGGAATTCCGTCGGGATAGATGAACACGTGAAAACAGGCGTTTACATTGCCTTCGCGAAGCGCGTCGAGGACGCCCTCGTTCTCCATCCGGGCGAGTTCCGCCATAACGAAGTTCTGCTCCTCGGCCGTCATATGCTTGCGCGCAAGGTCGAAAGCGCACCCGGACGTGTGAGGCGGCAGGCTTCCCTTTCCCCGCACCTTGAAAGAATTCGCGTTCGTCTTGTTAAGCAGGATCTGATACTCCATAGACCTCGAAAGCGATGTGACCCGAAGCGGCCTATTGAACCTGGCGTGGTATGCCTTTGCCAGTCGAACAAGTATCGGCCGCGCCGTCGGGTGGAACATACGAAGCATTCTCTGCTTCATCTGCTTTCGGTCCGCGCCGTTATTAAGGTCGTATCGATGCCCGGAGAAGTTCGAAGCAAGCTGGGCAAGCGTTACATAATCGGGGAACATCGGGGTGATGGCCGGCGCGTTGACGTGGTCATCGAAGTCGAACGACGTGAACTGGCCCTCGTTGGCGCTGCTCCCGACCTCGAGAACCCAGTACTCGGTCGCCATCGGAAGCTCGACGAGTTCGCCGCTCATCCGCTTGTTCGCAAGGTCCGCGTAGTCCATCGGCTGGACGTATCCGGCTTCGAGCATTTCCCGGAGTTTCGCCTTTTGCTTGATAACTCCGTCGCCGCGCAGTTCCGGGGGTATCTTCTGCCCCGGAGGATCGTTTCCTGTCGGCGCGTTACGGGCTTCCAGCGCCTTTGCCTGCTGCCGCTTGAAGAACTCGACCGTGACGTTGAAGTTCTCTTCCATCGGCGCTGTGGCGTCCGATCCGGTCACGTCGTTCAGGTCCTTGACGTCGATCTCATCCTGGACCTCGAAATACTGCACCAGCTCCCCTATGTCCTCCTGCTCCTGGCCTCCGAACGGGTCCTGGACCGCGATCGGGATCAGAGCGCGTGAGTCCATCGCGCGCCGGGGAGTGCCGTCGGCCGTCTGCGCCTCGCCGGGTTCCATCAGGAAGAACACGACGATCAGCGCACCGAATATGATGAGAAAGGTCGATCCCAGCGCGATGTATAGGATCAGTTCGGTCTCGGGCCGCCTGCGGCGACCGGCAGCAACAGGTTTCGGAGTCGGCTTCGGCGGCTGTGAATCAGCAGGCGGCGCCTCTGATACCTCGGCGGATGGCTCGGCCGAGGCTCTTCGCCCGTCGCCGATCGTGATCCTCACTCGGGTGTCGAGGCCCATCTTGATCTCGTCGCCGTCGAACAGAAGCCTCGGCTCGCCCTCGATCCGCTTCCCGTTCAGGAACGTGCCGTTCGAAGAGCCCTCGTCGACGACGAGGACTTCTTCGCTGTCGCGGAATATGGTCGTATTGATCCTCGACAGCCCCGGATCGTCGATCACGATATCGGCAAGCTCCGTCCTGCCGAAGCTGATCTCGTTCTCCAGATCGATCTCGCGGATGCCCCCGGGGGAATCCAGCTCAAGTTTGACCTTCTTGCTCAATGGTGATGGTGCTCTTCGTCCGAGCCTTCGCGCAGTTTCGTGAAATCCAAAAGCCTCGAGAACCGGTCGAAGTGGAACATCGAATCGTCGCGGCAGTTCTCGCAGTAGTAAGTGACGTCATCGGCAAGGTACATGTCCCTGAGGTGGAACGCTATCAGACAGCCGTCACAACGCTGAACGCGCTTGCCGAATTGCTCGATTATCTCTTCCCTGGTCTGCTCCAAAGGGAGATTCTGAATGTTACCATACGGACCGGGGGCCGATGCCTCAGTCCGAACACAAAAAAAACGGGGAGGCGGTTGGCCTCCCCTTCAAACAGTCAATCTGCCCTGCCCGAATCAAAAATTCAGCTTCGCCCTGAACTGGCCAACCCTCGGACCTCCGATTGTGTTGGTTACCGAACCAAAGTCACCGGAATCCTGCAAGTCGCTGTTCGGATTCGCGAAGTTAACGGTATCGAACAAATTGAAAATGTCGAAACCGATATCGAAACTGACCCTTTCGGTTATGTTCGTTCGCTTCGCAAAGCTGATGTCCAGCCGGTTCTGCATCGGTCCGCGGAACGTGTTCCTGCCAAGGTTGCCAAAACCGCCGAGCGCGGAAGCAAAGCAGGAGCTGTCGATAACCTGTAGGTTGCTGGTGCTGACGCTACCGACAGCCTGCTCCGCTGTGCACACGACGTTCGGCCTTCCGAAGCCCGGCCTGTAAAGACCGCCCGCGCCGCGTGTCACACTTGTGTACTGTGATGCGTTGCCTATTTCGGGCTCTGAAGCGAAGACAGTGAACGGAGTCCCTGACTGGGCCTGGAACAGACTTGAGATCGACCATCCTGTTACAAAGGCGTTTTTGGAACCGCCCGTCGGGATCTCCCAGACGAAATTGGCCGTGAACCTGTGCGTCCGGTCAAAGTCCGAAAGGCCTTTGTTATTGAGGATGTCCGTAGCACTGCCTTGCGCGATGAAGCCGATGTTCGGGACATCGGGCTTGCCGCCGCCGGCAGTGCTGCCGGGATCCGAAGACATTATGTCGATCGACTTCGAGAATGTGTAAGCGACGTTGACGCCCAGACCGCGTGAGAATCTTCTTGTGAGGCTGAATTGCCCGCCGTGGTAATCGGAAAACCCTGTCGATTCCAGTAACAGCGCCTCCGGGACATTGAATCCGAGTATCGGCACACGCGCTTCGAAGTTAATAACGGTCCCGTTTGCCGATGACAGGTTAAGGTCGACGGCATTTAGCACGGGGTTAAGGAACCCGAAGGCCACGCCCACCCCCCGGTCACGTGCAGTGGAGCCCGGGTTGAGAGGCCCGTTCGGCGATCCCGCGTCAAGATACGCCTGATTGAAACGCTCGAAAATATGGTCCGGCGTGTTCGGATCGTTCAGGTCAAAGCCCTGGTTCAATGCGCGGCTGAGGAGCAGATGCCTTCCAGCAGTCCCCACGTACCTCGCTTCGAACATCAGATCCCGGGCGAGTTCGTACTGAAGGCCCACATTCCACTGGTGAACGAAAGGCGTTTCCAGGTTCCGGTCTATCGCCCGAAACTCGAACGTTTCGGCACGGTTGCCGCGGATGCAGTTGATCCCCGTCATAGGATCGCAGCCGGCTCCCTGGGGAACACCCCGAGCGTCAACAAACACCGGGGCGTTGTCGCGGATCGTGTAGCTTCCGTTCACGCCGCCGGATCGAACGATCCTGAACGGCAGCCACTCGTTCAAAGGAATGTTCGTCGGAACGCCGAACCAGGCATTTGAGAGCGGCACGTTTCCGCTGGGAACCGTGATCTCCACTTCGCGAAGGAAGGGGTAGTTCGAGAATATAGTGTTGATGAACGCGGCGGACGGCCTGTCATAGAAAAGGCCGTATCCCCCTCTGATAACCATCCGGTCGGAAACCGCGTATGCGAGACCCACCCGCGGCGCAAAATTGTTCAGGTCCTGTCCGTTAAGCGTGTGCTTGTTATTCACGACCGTCGAAGCCGCGATCGCTCCGTCCACTACAGCGTTCCCGGTGGCACGTACATTATTTGGCACTATGAACCCGGTCGTGGGGTTGTCGCACAGTGCCGTGCTGCCGGCGGACTGCGTGAAACACGGGAGGTACGGATCAAGATCGAAATTCCCGATCAGGCCGTTCTTTTCCGTCGGCCACATGAAGATCTCGTACCTGAGCCCCAGATTCGCCGTAAGCTTGTCCGAGATCCTCCAGGTGTCATTTACGTAAAACCCGAAGTCATTGAACCGGAATTCTTTCGCGGTGATCCCGTATTGCGTGTCCGCCTCGGTACTGTTGCCGGTTAGTAGCTGGGTGAATGAGTCGAACTTTTCAAATTCGGTGGCCTGCTCTTCAGGAAGATCGGTGTCGTACTGATGCCGTTTGTACTCACCGCCGAACTTCACGTTGTGATTCCCGCGAGACCAGATGGCGTTATCTCCTATGCTGTAAGTCACCTGCTTTCGCCGGTTGAACGAATCGTTCGGGCCGCCGAACGAGAAGTTCGAAAGATTGTTCCTTCCTACGAAATGACCAAGCCGTCTGGTCCCAATACTGGAATCGAATGTCGAAGCGGGATTAAAGATACCCACCGCGTCGTTCGTGAACTCCTCCGTCAGGAACGGGTCGTCAAGACGCCTTGAATTGTTAAGGTAAAAGTATCCGAACCGAAGTTCGTTTATGAACCGGGATGAAAACACGTGTGTGTCTCCGATCGAGAGGGTTCTGTTCCGGTCTGCGCGCCTGAGGGTGAAAGGCGAAGCAAGACTGCTCGGGTCCGGATAGGAATCAAGCGCCGGAAAGTCTGAGTAAAAGAACGTGCCGCTCAGCGTGTTCTTTTCCGAGACCTGGCCGTCGAACCTGAACGTGAACTGGTGCTGAGTGAACTCTGACGGCACGACATCGATCACCTCGACAAGGGGGTTGTTGCGCTGAAGAGTGCGGCTCGCGACGTTCGGATACAGTCCGAACTGATAATTACCGGTTCCGGACTGGTCAACGATCCCCAGGTCTCGGAAGTTTGAGATGGTCGGAAGCACGAAATTGCCGGTAACCGGATTGCGCAGGTTAAAGATGTTGACGGCGATCGGACTGATATCGGCAGCCGTAAGGCAGTTTGCGCCGACACACCCGTTGAACTGATTGAACGCGGCAGCGATGGCTGCTGCTGACCTGTCGTCGCCCAGAACCGTCAGCGCCATCGGTAGAACAGTCCTTGTTCGGGCCGTCGGAACGAGACCTGTGTTCGCGTCGGTGTACTGATAGCCTCCGAAAAAGAAGAAGCGATCCTTTACGATCGGGCCCCCGAGAGTAAAGCCTGTTTCAAGGCGGTCAGCCTTTGGTTTTTCGTTGCCGTTCTCCTCCAGGAAGAACTCGTTGGAATTGAATTTCTTGTTTTGAAGGTAAAAATATGCGGAACCGGTAAAGTCATTACCCCCGGTTTTCGTAACCAGCTGAAAATTACCTCCGCCGCTTCTGCCTGTCGATGCGTCGTACAGAGAGGTCTGGAGCTTTACTTCCTCAAGCGTCTCAGGAGCCGGGGAAATGCTGTCAGTGAGAGACCCCTCGTTGCTTGTAATGTTTGTAGCGTCAACCCCATTGAAAAACAGGCTTGTTGAAGTTGTACGTGTACCGTTCACCGATGGCGAGACGTTTCCGGTCCCGTTTACTCCGACAGGAGAAAGCTCCGATGATACGCCTGCCTCCGATCCCAGCAACGCCGTGAAACTACGCACAGATGTCGGAGTCTTGATCAGCTGCTCGCCTGTTATCTGCCTTGAAGTCGTGGCCGATTCGGCCTGCACCAAAGGAAAATCAGTGGAAACATCTACGAAGACCTCTGAGGTGCCGATCTCAAGAGAGGAGTCGATATTCCTTGTGATAGCCGCTTCAACCTCGACGCCGGAAACGGATCCTTTCTTGAACCCTTCCGCTTCAAGCTGAACTTCATATCGTCCCGTCGGGAGCAGATTTGCGACCCATCTTCCGTCCTCGTCCGTCACGACGACGCGGGACAGGCCGGTCGATACGTTCCGAACCGTCACGGTCGCGCCCTGAATGACGGCGCCGGTCGTGTCGGTGACCTTTCCTGAGAGGTTTCCGGTGACCTGTCCGTATGCCGAACCGGCGGACAAGACGATCATCCCGAGTGCCAAATACACTGATCTTAAGATCTTCTTCATCATTTCTCCTTTAGTATTCTTGCTGAATGCGGAAGCTGACAGTGATCAAAGCGAGATCAAGCAGAGAACAGACAGCATTGATTGACGTGAAAGGACGACGTTAGCAGGCACCTATTAACCGCAGGTGAACAAGTTATTAAATCAGTGTTAAGAAATTCGTCCCTTTGAAGCGCACGTCCGGACTGCCCCGCCGCCGGACTTGATTTATGCGAACCGATATGTTTTTGTAACGGTAATGGTCACTGAAGTCTCGATCATCACCGCGCATCATCATCACGGGCATGAAGCATTCACGCCTGTGGATTCGGCTGTTTGATCGATCGGTACAACCGGTACATAAAGCGTGAACTTGAAGTAATCCTTCAGGTTCTTTTTGTTTTTAAAATGGAAAAGAAACGATTGCGGATCGCGGTTCAGCGGTCGGGAAGGCTCAGCGAGTCTTCGGTCGGGATATTGAGGAAGTGCGGGATCGAGTTCGGGAACGGGCTCGGCAAGCTTAGGTCTTCGGCGAGGAACTTCCCCGTGGAGATACTCTTTCTGAGGGACGACGACATACCGCAGTACGTCGAGGACGGTGTGGCGGACGCGGGGATAGTGGGCGAGAACGTCGTCGCCGAAAAGGACGGTGAAGTGGAACTCGCCCAGCGGCTCGGATTCGGCCGGTGCAGGCTTTCGCTTGCGGCCCCGAAACTGTTCGCGTACTCGGGGCCGGCGGACCTCGAGGGGCTGAAGATCGCCACCTCGTATCCGAAAGTGCTTTTGGAGTTCCTATCGAAGCACAATGTTACGGCCGAGATTCACACGATCAGCGGCTCGGTTGAGATCGCACCGTCGATCGGCCTGGCGGACGTCGTCTGCGACCTCGTCAGTTCGGGGAGCACGCTCTTCACCAACGGCCTGAAGGAGATCGACACGGTGCTGGAATCCGAGGCACTGCTCATATACCGGAGCTCACTCGGACCCGAGAGGCGGGAGATCCTCGACAAGCTTTGTTTCCGCATCCGGGCGGGGATCGAGGCCGAAAAGAACAAATACGTTCTGCTGAACGCTCCCAACGACAAGCTGGAACGCATCGTCGCCCTGCTCCCCGGAATGCGGAGCCCTTCGGTGCTCCCTCTGGCGGAGTCGGGCTGGAGCTCCGTGCACTCGGTGATCGGCGGGAACGACTTCTGGCAGGTCGTGGAGAACCTCAAGGCGGAAGGCGCTGAGGGAATCCTCCTGCTTTCGATCGACCAGATGGTGATGTGAGGATGACAAAGATGGAGATTTTCAGACATCCCGCGGAGGAGACCTGGCCCGCGATGACCGCGCGCCCGGAAACCGATGGCCGCGAGATCGCTAAGTCGGCGCGGGAGATCCTGGACCGTGTAAAGCTCGAGGGAGACGCTGCCGCCAGCGAATTCACGAGGTGTTTTGATAGATGGGATGGCGATCTACGGATCTCTGATGAAGAGCTCGCCGCAGCCGAAGCGAGGGTTTCGGACACTCTGAAGCAGGCGATCGAAACGGCGGGCGGGAACATACGCCGGTTTCACGAGGCGCAGGACGCGCCCGGGATCGAGCTCGAAACATTTCCGGGAGTCGTCTGCGGAACCCGAAAAGTGCCGATCGGAAAGGTCGGCATCTATGTTCCCGGCGGGACGGCGCCCCTTTTCTCGACGGTGATGATGCTCGCCATCCCGGCGAACATCGCCGGCTGCGGTGAGATTGTGATGTGCACCCCGCCCGGACCGGACGGCGCGATCCACGACGCGGTATTGTACGCGGCGAATCGTTTCGGAGTCACCTCGGTCTTCAGGGTCGGAGGCGCGCAGGCCGTCGCGGCGATGGCCTACGGGACTGCAAAGGTGCCCAAGGTCTACAAGATCTTCGGTCCCGGAAACCGTTACGTGACAGCCGCGAAAATGCTTGCGGCGGCCGAAGGCGTGGCGATCGACATGCCCGCCGGCCCTTCGGAAGTCGCGGTCATTGCCGACGAATCGTCCGACCCCGTGTTCGTCGCGGCGGACCTCCTTGCCCAGGCGGAACACGGGACGGACAGCCAGGTGATGCTGATCACAGATTCGGAAGAGGCGGCCCTCGCGGTTTCCTCCGAACTGGAAGAACAGATCGATGTCTTGCCAAGGCGGGATATTGCCGCCGCCGCGCTCGGGAACAGCCGCGCGGTCGTGCTGCGGTCGATCGACGAGGCGGTTCGATTTGCGAACGGATACGCCGCGGAGCACCTGATTATCGCGACGGAAAATGCGGACGCCGTCGCGGAAGGGATCACAAATGCCGGTTCGGTGTTCATCGGTAAATACTCCTGCGAATCGGCGGGCGATTACGCTTCGGGGACCAACCACACGCTTCCGACGAACGGCTTTGCGCGGGCCTTCAGCGGCGTTTCGCTCGATTCGTTCCGCAAGCAGATCACCTTTCAGAAGTTTACCGCCGAAGGCATTCTCGGGCTAGGTCCCGTGATCGAGACCCTCGCCTGGGCCGAAGGTCTGGCCGCGCACAGTAACGCGGTGTCGGTGCGGATCGATGAAATATTGAGGAAAAAGAACGCCGTAGCAGGAGGAACGGACGATGCGAGCTGAAAGGTCAGAAATATTCGATCCCGCACGGCTCGTCCGCCCTTCGATCGCCCGGCTCACGCCGTATTCGTCTGCCCGCGACGAGTTCAAAGGCCCGGCGAACGTATTTCTGGACGCGAACGAGAACAGCCTCGGATCGCCTTTGTCGAGTAGCTACAACCGGTATCCGGATCCTTATCAGAGGGAGCTGAAACGGCGGATCGCCTTGATCGAGAATGTCGCCGCCGCAAGCCTTTTCATTGGCAACGGATCGGACGAGGCGATCGACCTGCTTTTTCGCGTTTTCTGCGAGCCGCGTTTGGACAATTGCCTGATCTGCCCGCCGACCTACGGAATGTACGAGGTCTCGGCGGCGATCAATGACATAGAAATACGTCGGGCGCGTTTGACGGCGGATTTCGCTCTCGACCCGGAGGCGGTCATCGCATTGGCGGACGAAAGGACGAAGCTGGTCGTCATCTGCTCGCCGAACAACCCGACCGGAAATTCGATGGATCCGGAGGCGATCCTCCGGATAGCAGACGAGATCGACTCGATCGTGGTCATCGACGAGGCGTACATCCATTTCTCTTCAAAGGCCTCGATGGCCGGCGAGATACCGCAGCGGCCGAACATCGTCGTGCTGAGGACATTCTCAAAAGCCTGGGGACTCGCCGGACTCAGGCTCGGGATTGCCGTTGCCGACCCTTTGGTCATCGGCCTTCTTAACAAGATCAAGCCTCCTTACAACGTCTCCGAAGCGGCTCAGCGCGAGGCGATAGAGGCGATGGACAACGAGCCGCGCGTGCGGGTGATGACCGTAGAGATCTTGAAGCTTCGCGACGAGCTTCGGGAAGGGCTCGAAACGCTGACGCTGGTCGATAAGGTCTTCCCTTCGGATGCCAACTTTCTTCTGGTCAGGGTGCCGCGCCCGGGGGAAATTTACCGAAAATTGATCGGCCAAGGCATCGTCGTAAGGGACCGCAGCCGCGTAGAGCTCTGCGAAGGATGCCTGAGGATAACGGTCGGGACCCTCGAAGAGAATTCCGCGCTGCTGAACGCACTTAAAGAGATCGGAGAGGAAATGGTATGAGAAAGGCGCTTTTCATAGACCGCGACGGAACGCTTGTTGAGGAGCCGAATGATTTTCAGCTCGATTCCTTCGACAAGCTGCGTTTCCGTAAGTGGGTTCTAAAATGGCTCGCGAAGATCGCGGCCGAGACGGATTTCGAGCTCGTGATCGTAACGAACCAGGACGGGCTAGGAACCGATTCGTTCCCGGAATTCAATTTTTGGCCGGTCCACGAGCTTATGCTCCGGATCTTCGACGGTGAAGGCGTACGGTTCAGCGACGTACTGATCGACCGCACGTTCAAGCACGAGAACGCGCCGACGCGAAAACCCGGAACGGGACTTCTGACCGCATTCATCGAGGATCCTGAGTTCGATCTCGCAAATTCCTGGGTCATCGGCGACCGGGCGACGGATGTCCGGCTTGCGAAAAACCTGGGTGCGAAGTGCATTTTCCTTTCGGGACCGAACTTCGAGCTCGGTGAGGGCGATCCCGAGCCGGACCTCGTCGCGAGCGACTGGGAAGAGATCTACAACTTGGTCGCGGTTCGCCCGAGGTGTGCGAAACACCGAAGGAAGACGGCCGAAACGGACATATTCGTTTCGATCGACTTCGACGGGCGCGGCTCTTCGGAGATCGACACCGGACTTCCGTTCTTCGACCATATGCTTGAACAACTCGCGAAGCACTCGGGATTCGACCTCTCGGTAAAGGCCACGGGCGACCTTCACATTGACGAGCACCACACGATCGAGGACGTCGCGATCACTCTCGGCGAAGTGTTTTTGGAGGCGCTTGGCGACCGGCGCGGGATAGGAAGATACGGCTTCACTCTTCCTATGGACGACTGCCTGGCGCAGGTCGCGGTCGATCTCGGAGGCCGGAGTTGGTGCGTATGGGAGGCGGAGTTCAAACGGGAGAAGATCGGGGATATGCCGACCGAGATGTTCTTTCATTTCTTCAAGTCCTTTTCCGACAAGGCTTTGTGCAATCTGAACATCAAGGCCGAGGGCGTCAATGAGCACCACAAGATCGAAGCGATCTTCAAGGCCTTCGCCCGCTCTTTGAAGATGGCCGCGGCGCGTAACGCGGCTGACAGTACATTGCCGACGACGAAAGGAGTCTTGTGAAAGTCGCCGTCGTCAGATACAACGCCGGGAACACAGGCTCGGTGACGAATGCGCTTCGGAGGCTCGGCATCGAGCCCGAGGTGACTTCCGAAGCGGAAAAGTTGTGGTCGGCCGACCGCGTGATCTTCCCCGGCGTGGGAGAGGCTTCGACTGCGATGCGAAGTCTTAGAGATACCGGCCTCGACCGCGTGATCCCTTCGCTGAGACAGCCCGTGCTCGGCATATGCCTCGGGATGCATCTTCTGTGCGAAAGCTCGGAAGAGAACTCGACCGAATGCCTCGGTATCATTTCGGCAAAGGTCCGGGAATTTCATCTGACCGGACTTAAGGTACCGCATATCGGCTGGAACACGATCGACCGCCTTTCGGGGCCTTTGTTCGAAGGTGTAGCCGAAGGCGAGCACGTATATTTCGTGCACGGATTTTATGTTGAGGACCGGGCCGAAGCTTCCGCTCGCAGTGAATACGGTGTAACGTTCACGGCGGCGCTTGAAAAGGATAACTTCCACGCTGCGCAGTTCCATCCGGAAAAGTCCGGCTCCGTCGGAGAACGCATCCTTGGGAACTTCATCGGGTCGAAGGAAATGAAATGATCGAGATAATCCCCGCGATTGACATTATCGAAGGCCGCTGCGTGAGACTCACGCAGGGTGATTTTGAGCGAAAGACGGTTTACGGGAACGATCCCGTAGACATCGCGCTCGCGTTCGAGGCGGCCGGCATTCGGCGCCTGCATATGGTCGATCTCGAAGGGGCGAAGACGGGCTCGATCTCGAACCTGCGCGTACTTGAGCGGATCGCGGAAGCGACCGGGCTCGTGATCGATTTCGGCGGAGGGATCAAGGATCTTGCCGACGTGCGGACAGTGCTCGACGCCGGCGCCTCAATGGCGGCCATCGGGAGCGCCGCGGTGAAACAGCGCGGCGAATTTCTCGCGTGGGTCACCGGGCTGGGCGGAGACAAGATCCTGCTCGGAGCCGACGCACGCGACGGCCGGATCGCGATCGACGGCTGGCAAACGGAGACGGATCTGGGGATCGTGCCGTTTTTGAAGGAGATGCGCGATGCCGGGATCGAACGCGCGTTCGTCACGGACATCTCGAAGGACGGCCTGATGCGCGGCCCCTCGGTCGGTCTTTACCGGGATATTCTCGAGGCGCTTCCCGGATTTGAGCTTATCGCTTCCGGAGGGATAAGCCGGAAGGAGGATCTGCTGGCGCTTCACGAGACCGGGCTTTCCGGCGCGATCATCGGAAAGGCGATCTACGAGGGCCTGGTCGATCCGGTGGAGCTGGTTGCGCTATCGAGTTCCCTTGAGGGAGCGGAGTAGGAATGCTTGCGAAGAGGATCATCCCCTGTCTGGACGTAAGGGACGGGCGCACGGTCAAGGGAACAAAGTTCGAGGATCTGCGGGACGCGGGCGACGCGGTGGAACTCGCCGAGCTCTACTGCAGACAGGGTGCGGACGAGCTGATCTTCCTGGACATTACGGCGACAAACGAAAAGCGCAAGACCGCGGCAAAGCTCGCGGCGGATGTGGCGCGCGCCGTCAATATCCCGTTCACGATCGGCGGAGGGGTCGGTTCGGTCGCCGACGCCGAAGCGCTGCTTGAGGCCGGGGCCGACAAGGTTTCGATCAACACGGCCGCGTTCCGCGATCCGGACCTGCTTTCGAGGGTTGCCGGATCGTTCGGTTCACAGGCGGTCGTGCTGGCGATCGACGCGAAGCGGGAGAATGGTAGTTGGAAGGTCTATTTGAACGGCGGCCGTGAGAGAACGGACATCGACGCGGTCGTCTGGGCTCGCGAAGGAGTGAACAGGGGCGCCGGAAAGATCCTCCTTACCTCGATGGACGCCGACGGGACGAAGGACGGCTTCGACTGCGAGCTTACGTCGGCCGTATCGGCGGCGGTGTCGGTTCCGGTCATCGCGTCGGGCGGTGCGGGAATCCCGGAACACTTTGCAGAGGCCCTCACCCGCGGAATGGCGGACGCGGCACTGGCGGCGAGCGTATTTCATTTTCGCGAGATCGCGATCCCCGATTTGAAAATCTACCTGAAACGGAAAAAGATACCGGTCAGGATCTGAATCCCTTTCCCTCTTCCGAATGCCTTATGAAGATCGATTTCGAAAAGTATCAGGACGGACTCGTGCCGGCGATCGTCCAGGACGCGGTGACCTCGAAGGTCCTTATGCTTGGCTTTATGGACAGGAAGGCCCTGAAGAAGACGCGCAAAAAGGGCCTCGTCACGTTCTTCTCGCGCTCGCGCCAGGAGTACTGGACGAAAGGCGAGACAAGCGGGAACTTCCTGAAGGTGAAGGAGATCCTGACCGACTGCGACGGCGACACGCTTTTGATCAAGGCGTATCCGAAAGGCAAGGTCTGCCATCTCGGAAAGGCGACCTGTTTTGCTGAAAAGAACAAGCCGGAGATGTTCCTGCACGAGCTTGAGAAAGTGATACTCGCGCGGAAGGCGAAACCGAGCAAGTCCTCAAGGACCGCCAGGCTTTTCGCACGAGGCCCCTCGCAAATCGCCAAGAAGTTCGGCGAGGAATCGGTCGAACTCGTGATCGAAGGACTCCGAACGGATGACGAGCTGTTTATGGGCGAGGCCGCGGACGTGCTCTACCACTACCTTGTGCTGCTAGCCGACCGCGAGATCCGGCTGGACGAGGTGATCGAGGTGCTGAAAAAGAGGAGAAAGAGGTGAGGGGGACAAGAAGTACTGAGATGAAAGGACTGAGGATTGAGTGTCGGTAGCCCGACCGTCAGGGAGGGCTTGAATCGGCACGTCGGCGACGGGCATAACATTGAACATTGGCCAATGAACTTTGACCAATGAAGGGCGCCGTAGGCGCGACAGGTCTGTAGATCGCGAAACCCCGATACGACATCCGGAGCCGCGAAGCGGCGGCACATCTTCCGATAGCCGGCACGCTCCCTTACGGTCGCGTTTCTGCCCGGGTTCGGTTTCCCGACTGCTACAGACATTCGGCTCCTAACGGAGCAGGGGCCGCGGGATCATTTCCGTGCTGCAGACATTCGGCTCCTAACGGAGCCGACGAGTAGGTCTCAGCTGGCGAAAACCCGTTTCTCAGTCCTTTCCTCTCTGTCCTCAGTCCTTTCTTCTCAGTCCTAAAAGAAGAGGCTGCCCGTTTCCGGACAGCCTCTTTGCCAGTGGGCCTGAGAAAGTGCCTACTTGGCACCTCCCGCAAGTTTACCTATCAGGGTGAACAGCGGCAGGTACATTGAAACAACGATCGAACCGATCGTCACACCCAGGAACGCGATAAGGGCGGGCTCGATCATCGCCAGAAGATCGGCGATGGCCGAATCGACCTCGTCTTCGTAAAAGTCGGCGATCTTGCCGAGCATCGCGTCCATCGCGCCGGTCTGCTCGCCGACGCCTATCATCTGACTTACCATTTCCGGGAAGACCTCCGTCGCCTTCAAAGGCCCGACGAAGTTCTCACCGCGTTCGACGCCGTCCCGGACCTTCATTATGGCCTCCTGGATGACGACGTTTCCGGCCGTACGAGCCGTGATCTCGAGCGACTGGAGGATCGGGACGCCCGACGAGAGCAGTGTCGAAAGGATCCTGGAGAAGCGCGCGACCGCGATCTTCCGGAGTATTCCTCCGAAGATCGGGAGCTTCAGAAGGATCGTATCGACGACCTTCCTCCCCTTCGGCGTCTGGTAATAGAACTTCAGTCCCACACTGGCCCCGATCAGCGACACAAGGATCGCGAGACCGCCCCATCCGGCAAGGAAGCCGCTTATCGCCATAACGATGCGGGTCGGAAGCGGAAGGATCTCACCCGGCCCGAGAAGGCCGAGGAAGATAGCCTCGAACTGCGGGATCACGACGACCATTATGACCGCGACCGCCGCGACAGCGACGAGAACGACCGCGGCAGGGTAAATCGATGCCGAAACGATATTCCTCTTCAGCTTGACGACCTTTTCGATCAGGGTCGCGAGCCTCTGAAGGATGATGTCGAGCACACCGCCCGTTTCACCAGCTTCAACCATGTGCGTGTAGAGCTGGTCGAACACTTTCGGATGCTTCGAAAGCGCCGCGGCAAGCGTAGCTCCTTCTTCGACGTCCTGCCGAACCTGGTTCAGGACTTCCTTGAAGAAGGCGTTTGGCTGCTGCTGAGCCAGAATATCCAGACACTGGACGAGCGGAAGACCGGCATCGATCATTACCGAGAACTGCCTCGTGAAGACCGCGAGTTCCTTGTGCCTGACCTTCTTGCTGCGGCCGAGCTTCGGGATGCGTATGTCGCGGCCCTTTTCGGATGCCGACGTAAGGACCACCTGCTCGCGCTTCAGAAGCGCGCGAAGCTCGTCCTGACTGGCGGCATCTCTCTCGCCGGAAACGACCTCGTTCAGTCGGTTTCTACCTTTATAAGTGTAAGTTGGCATTTTCTATCTGGCTCCTCTTCTGTCTGGATCTTGCCTATCTGGCCGGAGGCCTCTTCCCGATCGGACGCCCCTGGGCGTACTGGCTCGGATGATCGCCGTGCTTGCCGTTCTCGGGTCTCGTCTGGCCGCCCGTGTAAGTCTGGTTGACGCCAGCACCACGCTCGATGAGTTCCTTCAGTTCATCTGCGTTCGAGGTCCTCTGCATCGCGACATCGAGTGTGATCAGCCTTTTCTGGTACAGAGTCGCGAGCGACTGGTTGAACGTCTGCATACCGTATTTGTCCTGGCCGGTCTGCATCATCGAGTAGATCTGGTGGATCTTGTCCTCGCGGAT
>DATKCW010000012.1:0-3876 GCA_035513035.1 Aridibacter sp. | reverse complement strand
TTTACTCAGCAGTCCGGCAAATGGCGCGGAAAGGAAAGAATCCAGGGAGGCAGAGAACTGGCCCGCGCAAAACTCTTCATGGCTGCCTTTAACGTCGTCCAACATAACCAGTACTTCAAGACCTACTTCGAACGACTTAAGCCGAAAGGCAAGCCTTACAAGGTGGCTATGGTCGCCGTCATGAGAAAACTACTATGTGTCTGCAACGCCCTGGTCAAGAACAAAACAAACTGGGATCCTTGCTTGACCTAATACACAGTTGCTTCGGGGCATTTGCGTGAACTCGAGAAATTCATATGGCAGGCACAGGTCCTGCCCCTACGATCCACCAAACTCAGAGGGCAGGCACAGGTCCTGCCCCTACGATCCACCGAACTCAGAGGGCAGGCACAGGTCCTGACCCTACGATCCACCAAACCGCCAAACTCATCACTCAGTACCCATCACTCATTACTCATCACTCTTGAGATACTTCTTCCCCTTCAGTTTCTCCGGCAAAAGGCTCTCGTCCGTGTAGGCGTTGTAACCCTCTCCGTATTTCAAATCTTTCATCAGCTTAGTCGGTGCGTTTCGTATGCTCAGAGGGATCGGAAGATTGCCGTGCTTCTTCACGTCTGCCATCGCCTCCTTCAATGCGTTGTATGCCGAGCGGTCTTTTTTGCAGTTGCACAGGTACGCGACGCCGTGCGCCAGGTTGATCGCGCATTCGGGAAGGCCGATCGTCTCCACCGCGCGGAAGACCTCGTTCGCCACCACAAGCGCCGTCGGAACGGCAAGCCCTATGTCCTCCGAAGCGAAGATCACCATACGCCTCGCAATGAACTTCGGGTCCTCTCCCGAATCCAGCATCCTCGCAAGGTAGTACATCGCAGCGTCCGGCTGGCTCGCGCGCATCGACTTGATAAAGGCGCTGATCGTGTTGTAGTGCTCTTCGCCTTTCTTGTCATAGCGAAGATACTTCGACTGCAGCGCGTTCTTGAAATTCTCGACCGAAAGCTCGCCGTACAGGTCCGAAGTGTTCTCGATCATCGTGATCGCCTGCCGCGCGTCGCCGTTCGCCATCGCGATCAGCCAGTCGCGGGCTTCTTCCCCGATCTCGAATCCGGTCCGCGCGATGATCTCAGCCATCTCCTCAGGCGCGAGTTCGTTCAGCACAAACACACGCAGGCGCGAAAGAAGTGGCGAAATGACCTCAAAGCTCGGATTCTCGGTCGTCGCGCCGATCAGCACAAGCTCGCCGCTCTCGACATATGGAAGCAGGAAATCCTGCTGTGCCTTGTTGAACCGATGGATCTCGTCGAGGAAGAGGATCCGGGGCCGGTCGTCCGATGCGGGCGGGTCTACGATCTTGCGGATGTCGTTCTTGCCGGCGGTTACCGCGGATAGTTCGTGAAGCTCGGCATTGATGGCCTTAGAATAGATCCTCGCGAGACTCGTCTTCCCGACTCCCGGAGGGCCCCAGAGCACGAACGAGAAGATGTGCTCCTGTTCGATGGCAAGGCGGATCGGCTTGCCCTCCCCGACAAGATGTTCCTGGCCGACGAACTCATAGAGCGACTTGGGTCTAATCCTGCTGGCGAGAGGTTCCATTCCGACTCTCTACATTCTCAGCCGGGAAGCCAGTTCTCGAGCATTTCCTCTTGCTCGTGAAAGGCCTGAACCGGCTCGCCGCCCTTCGTCATCGGCGACTTGAAGAAAACGGACAATTGCTCTTGTACGCCACCCTCTCCGCGTCGTGCGGCAAGGTCGAGGCAGCGCGCGATCTCGATCGCGAGCGGCGCTGCGAGGATCGAATCGCGGCACAGGAAATTCACCTTTATCTGCATCGCCTGACCGAGGAATCCCGTGACGTCAATATTGTCCCAGGCTTCTTTGTTGTCGCCTCTAGGCTTGTAGTAGCGGATGTCCACGATGTGGTCCTCGACATCGTAGCCAAGGATATTCTTCAAAACGGAGTGCTTCGTCTTTACCTTCGACCGAAGCGAATCCTCGTTCGACAGCGCGAGCCCGTCGCGGTTTCCGAGGATGTTCGTGGAATACCAGCCATCGACCCTTAACGCGCGCGATCTGAGCGCCGGTGCGAGAACCGTCTTGATGAACGTCTGCCCCGTCTTTCCGTCCTTGCCCGCCAACGCAACGTTCCGCTCTTCAGCGAATTCGACAAGGGCGGGGATGTCCGCAGAGAGTGAAGGAGTGAAATTCCCGTACGGCACGCCTTCCGCTATCGAAGCGTAAGCATAGATCATCGCCGGCGAGATCTCCGGCACCCCCTTGTTCAGGCCTAGCTCGAAAGCGCCCAGCGCTTCGTACAAAGGCGAATGTTCCAGCGGAAGTTTTTCGGTCGAGGCGAGGTTAATCACGACCACTCGCTCGTATGTTTCTTTGAAGCTTCGGATATCTTCCCGAACGCGCTCAATGGCGGCCCTGTGATCTTCGGCCTCAAAAACGTTGTCGCCCTCGATATTCGAAAGGAAATCCCTGCTCGCCACTGCCTGCTTCGGCCTAATCGCCTTCAGTGCCGGGGCCGCCGCCACGAACTGCCTGTGCGTCAGCACATCGTGGGCTGTCGCCGCCTCCGCAAGATCGGCGGAAAAAAGGTCCCATCCGGCGAACGCGATGTCTCCGTAGTCCGCGAGATCGGCCTCCTTACCTGCGAGCGGAAGCCCTTCTGTTCCGATCGCGCTCTGTCTAAGCAGTTCGAGCCCCGCGACCATCGTCGTCCCGACCGCTCCGCCGATCCCTGTGACCGCAATGCCGAGTTTACGTTTCTCCATAGAAACGAAGATTTTACATCCCTCGAGCTGTTTTGACCAAAGAGCTTGTCCGCGGCTGAGCCCGTCGCCATCGGTATGCTAGAATCTGCCGCATATGAACAAGCAAGTCTTTTCGCCCGACCTTTTCGAGGGAAAGGTTGCGTTCGTCACGGGCGGCGGAACGGGGATCACGGGCGGCGTCGCAAGGGCGCTCGCCGAACACGGGGGAAAAGTCGCCATCACGTCGCGCAAGATGGAGAACCTTGAACCGATAAAGGCGGCGATCGAAGCGGAAGGCGGTGAATGCCACGCGGTCGCTGCGGATGTCCGTGATTTTGAGACGGTTGAGAAGGCGATCGCCGAAACCGTCGAGAGGTTCGGGCAAATAGACATCGTCGTAAACGGCGCCGCGGGAAACTTTCTGTGCTGGGCGAGCGAGTTATCCCCGAACGGCTTCGGAACGGTCGTCGATATCGACACAAAGGGCACGTTCAACGTGTCCCGCGCCGCTTTCGATCAGTTGAAGGAGAACTCCGGGCAGATCCTCAATATCTCGGCGACTCTTCATTACCTGGGCACTCCGATGCAGATCCACGTGTCGGCGGCGAAAGCCGGGGTCGATGCGATCACGAGAAACCTTGCGGTGGAATGGGGACGGTTCGGGATCCGCGTTAACGGGATCGCGCCGGGGCCGATCGAGGACACGGAAGGGATGAAGCGCCTTCTGCCGCCTCAGCTGAAGGAATCGCTGACCAAGAAAATACCTTTGAAACGGTTCGGAAGGATCGAGGACATCGAGCAGGCGGCTTTGTTCATATGCTCGCCCGCCGCGTCGTACATCAGCGGCGTGACCCTCGTCGTTGACGGCGGGCATTGGCTGACGGGAACCTCTTTAGGATAGACAGGAAATAAACCCGTTTAGAGCAGGGCTTTGCCCTGCATTGCAGCGCGGAGCGCTGCTCTAAACGGGATCATTGAAGATGGGTCATGACTAGTTAACTAATCTGCTAGAGTAGTTAACTTCAGTCATGAGTAGCAATTACAAGCGATTCAAGCGTGCACGAATTTCTGATCGGAAAATTCGCCATATCCTGAGGCTTTTTGCCCTGGATCTGACCGCTAC
>DATKCW010000011.1:0-97034 GCA_035513035.1 Aridibacter sp. | reverse complement strand
CGGCCTGAAGAGCGCCGAAGTGACGCCGTTCATCACCGACCTGACTTCGGCCATCGATATAGAGAAAGCGCTGGGCGGGGACGATGACGACGAAGAGTTCGCAGACATCGACGCGCCGTTCTACACGCTTGAGTTCAGCGTAGACCAGCTTTCGGGAGCTCCGGGAAGGCTAAGGTTCTACATCACTCCGCTCAGCGATCCGGTCGATGTCGTGACCGATCTGATCACCCCGAGCGCGATGGTCGTGAACGGAAAGACGGGAGACGTGTACGTTTCCGAGATCTTTACGGGAAGGATAATCCGCGTGTCGGACATTCCGTAATGACTCGCCGGATCCGAGACCTCTTGTCTTTGTTAATGCTTCGTGTTTCTTTGTGGTCCGTTTCACCGGAACAGGGTTGAAAACGCAAAGAAACACGAAGCAGACACGAAAAAAGCAAATATAGTTCTAAGGCGCCGCGGTCGATCCGGGCGTCCATTCGTTGTCAGCCGGGTCCTTGTCCGGGAACCGCTTGTTTGGATCGAAGGTGATCTTCGTGATCTTTCGCCCGCCGAAGTCGAGCACAGCCTCAAGGTCGCGCTTTCCGTCGAACCAGACTTCGACCGGCCAGGTCGCCAGCGCCGAGTGATCGTCGATCATCTTCGAATTCTTCATAGGTTTGATCGCCGGACCGCCGGGTTCGAACTCAATGCGAAGAACGACTGGCGAAGGCATCTGTCCCGCCTGATGGACCGTCACGATCGTCCTGTTCCCCTGTGTCCGCACGTTCTTGATCGAACCGTCCACCGCTTCCGTCGTGAACAGCCAATAGTACCAAAACCACCCGAGGTCCCGATCTAAAGCATTGTCCATAAAGAACATATAGTCCCAGGGCGAAGGATGTTTGAAAGCCCAGACCTTCGTGTAATCGCTCATCGCGCATTGCACTTCCTTGTCGCCGACGATTCCGCCGAGCATCGACAGCATCATAGACGTCTTTCCATACGTCTGGAACCCGTAGCCGGGACCCGCCCAGTTCGCGTTCCACATCATCGGCGCCTCGTCCTCGCTGCCGCTGATGTTCCCATAGCTCTGCCCGATTCCGTCCAGGCTCGGCTTTTGCCCGGACCTGTGCGCCCTGGAGAGGATGTTCATATATTGATTGAAGCCCTCGTCCATCCAGCCGTATCGCCGCTCGTTGTTCCCGACCATCATAGGCCACCATTGATGCGCGACCTCGTGGTCCGCGGCGCCCTGGTTCGAGTTGATGACCATCGGATACTCCATTCCCGCGCTTGGGCCGTCCTGAAGCGTAAGCTGGGGAAAGGGATACGGCGCCCATAGGTCCGAATAGAACTCGAGCGCGTGCCGCGAGATTTCACCGGCTTTCTCGAACAGCCCCGCGCGCTCCGGAAGATGGACCATGTAGATCGGTATCGGGCCCTTGCCGGGGATCGTCGCGCGGGTCGCCTTGAAAACGAAATCGCGGGCTGTCGCCCAGGCGAAGTCGTTTACATTATCCGCTACGAAATGCCATACGAGCTTCTCGCCCTCGACCGTAGATTTCCCGGGTCCGACCTCGTCGGGTCCGACGATCGTGATCTCGGCATCCGATTCCGGCACCTTCGAAAGGCGCTCGAGCGCCGTCGGGGTGTACACTTCTTTCGGGTTCTGCAGCACTCCCGTCCCGGTCACGATCCATCCCGCCGGCACGTCGATCTTCACGTCGAAGCGTCCGAAATTGTTGTGGAACTCGGCAGGGCCCAGGTACGGATCGGTGTCCCAGCCGCGAAGATCGTCGAATTTCGCGATCCTGGGAAACCACTGCGTGGGCTGGAACAGACGGTCGTCCCATCTCTGGGTCATACGGTGGCCCCGCCCGTTGGGCCCGCCCGGCAGCTTCGTGTGCCATTCGATCTCAAGGACCGCTCGCCCCTTCGCGGGGACAGGCTTAACTAGATTGATCTGCGCGACGGTCTGGGTGAGCCCTAACGCAGTGAGAGCGGGGTCCCGTTCGCCGGCTCCGCTGCGGCGCTGAGGAACCGAGCGGGGAGCGAGATCGACCTCGGCGCCGTCGACAACGATGCTTGTGATCTCCATTCCCTCGGTATTTTCGGCGGGAACCGAGTAGCCGCGCGGAACGAGTCCGCGGAAAATGTTATGGTCCAGCCTTAGGACGATCTGCCAAAGCTCGCCCGGGCTGTTGTTGTGGAGCACGATCGTTTCTCGTCCGTGGAGCGTCTGCGTTTCGGGAAGCAGACGGACCTCGATCGTGTAATCGGTCCTGAGCTGCCAGTAGTTCGATCCGGGCCGGCCTGTGAAGTCGCGCGTCCCGGCGTTCATCGCCCTTCGGATCGAGTCGGTTAGGGGCACGTCCCGTCTGATGGCACGCGTCGGGTACTCGACGGAATTCCGGACTGTGCTCTGTGCCGAAGTGTACGGAATTGCGGTAAGGCAGAACGGGACAACAAGGACGGCGAGAATAATTCTTTTAAACATTTCGGTACGTGTAACGGGACTGAGAGAAATCACTTTGTGTTCGTGCCGATTAATGTAACAGCGATAGGGTTTTGTGTGAAGCGAACGCGTTGGTAATTGAGCATTGAATCGATCCCTGGTCTCCCTCTGTGTACCTCTGTGAAAACCTCCGTGTTCTCTGTGGTCAAAATAATCTGTTCGAGAACTGAGTTCGCTAGAAGGAATTAAACCGCGAAGGGCGCGAAGGAGTTCACAAAGAACATAAAGCATAGATCAATCATCCACGGCGTCGATCGGGAGCAGTGCTTTTCCTAAAGTGATTAAGACTCTCGCAAAGCCGCGAAGCCGCAAAGACCCGCAAAGCAGAACCAATCGGCGCCTCGAACCTGATTTCTTGGCGGCACTTGGCGGCTTGGCGCCTTTGCGGCCTTCTCGGTTGAGAGGTATTTTGAGCACTCAATTGTAAAGAGGAGATTTCAACCACAGAGTTCACAAAGGTCTTCACAAAGAACACAAAGCATTGACCAATGAACATTGACCAATGAACATTGACCCGGAACCTTTTCGTCCCGCGGTCCGTTCTGACTTGCTGTCACACCAAACAGACCAAAAACGAAAAGGGAACAGATATGAAAACCGCGCTCAGGCTCGTACTAGCCGCTCTCTTCCTTCTTCCTTGCGCCGCCTTTGCTCAGCCGCCCTTCGCGATGAGCCCGGACGAGGCAAAGGTGGTTTCTTCGGACATAAGCAATTTTCTCGAGGCGCTGGACAAGATCTCTGCCGGCGAAGACGGCACCGAAACACTGAAAGCGCTTTACTTTGACCGCGGCTCTCCCGGACTGAAGGAATTCGTTCGAAGATTCTCGCTCACTCCGGAACAAATTGCCGCGGCGGTCGAAAAGGACCCGGAAGTCTACAAGGGGCTGAAGGGATTTCTCGATCGCCTCGGCGAATTCGAAGAGATCTACCGGAACGATCTTCGAAGCTACAAGAAGATCTATCCGCAGGCGATGTTCGCACCCACCTATCTTCTTGTCGGCGCCAACCGCGGGATCGGCCAGGCTTCCGCGATCGGCCAGCTCGTGACGGTTGAAACAGCGACTCACGATCCGGAACGGATCAGCACGCTCGCGATCCACGAGGTCACTCACATTCAGCAGGCGGTCGCGACAGGACCGGAGAAATACACCGCGCTCTATTCGCAGAAGGACAACATGCTGGGGATCGTGCTCCGCGAGGGCGGTGCCGACTTCATCACTTACAAGCTGGTCACCGGCGGAAAGCGGCCCTACTCAAGGCTGCGCCACCTGGAAAGAAGCGAGGTCGAGCTCTGGGACAAGTTCAAGCGCGATCTGAAAGACCAGAACACAAAGTTTTGGCTAGAGGTGTCGTTCGACGACGGCAACAGCGGTTATGCCTATATGCTCGGATACGCGCTTGGCTACAAGATAGTCCAGGCGTATTACGACCGCGCAGAGGACAAGAAGAAGGCCCTCGCGGAGATCCTCGCCATAGAGGATCCGGACGATTTCCTGAAAAAGAGCGGATACGGCCCCAGGCTAACAAAGCTCGAGAAGGAGTTCCGGTTCGGTACACCGGCCGCAGATGCGCCTTCTCAGGTATTGGACTACAAGGAGCTGATAGGCATATCCGACTGCAAGAGCGTTTCAAAGGGGGCCGAAGGCAAGTGGGGCGAGCGGGTCGATATGGTCTGGACGTTCCGATATGAGCTGGGAGGGACCGCGGTCCGCGACGAGACGAGGCGCGCCGACGGATTCTACGCGGGATCGATCAGGCAGTTCAATCCGGACGAAGGCGCGTGGTACGTCCACTACTACAGCACCAGAGGAACCCCGCCGGCTACACTTCCGGCGTGGAAAGGCGGACGAAAAGGGAATGAGATCAACCTCTCGACGGAACAGAAAGCGCCGAACGGAGCGGACGGATTCTACAAGATCCGCTTCTACGATATCTCCGAAACGGGATTCAAGTGGCTCGGCAGCTGGGTTAGCAAGGACGGCTCGTTCGTGTTCGAAACGTGGAAGATCGAGTGTGTGAAGCGCGAGCTGTGAGCGATCAATTGTAGGGGCGGGGCTTGTCCACGTCCGGTGAGCGGTGAATTGTGAGCGGTGTCGGTAGCCCGACCGTGAGGGAGGGCGTAAATGAGTCCTTCTCACAAACATCTCGCGGCGTACCGGACTTCGCTTTGCGGCGCTTTGTGTCCTTTGTGTTTAGATCTTCAACGGACAATCCGGACAGAAGCAGATACTTAACCGCAAAGGACTCAAAGGACTTCGCAAAGGAGCGCAAAAGGGAGACTTTTGATCCCTGATACATGATCATTGGTCGCAGACCCCCGACGCCTGAGTCTCGCCCTCCCTGACGGTCAGACTACCGACACATGATACCTGATACCTGATCCCTGATCCCTGATTCAGGGCACCAGGTCAATGCCGATCTCCCGGCGGCTCCCCTGCCCGCTTCAATATCAGCGAACTGATCGCCGTGATGACCACCCCGATCAAGAGTATTGAAACGAACAGGAGGAACGCCTGGAACCAGGGCGTGTAAACCCACGCCGGCGACTGTGCGATCTGCTGTTCGTACGCGGCGATCTCCGAAGGCGAAAGGCCGCGCTTCGTCCACTCGATGAACTCGTCGCCCTGGAAGATGAAGAAGAGCGCGCTGTAGAAGTACATCAGGACCGAAACGACGAAAGTGATGCCGAGTCCGGTCCTGAAGCCCTCGCCGAACGAGACACGCCCTTTGTTCAGCTTGTCGCGGAAGTACCTTATGCCTAGCGGAATGCACATCAGCGAAAGGATGATCGAAAGCCAGCCGACTGTCTGCGATGCCGTCACTCCGTGCCATTGAGCGACCGTGAACCAGTTGAACAGCCCGAGCGCGATCGATACGATCGCGCCGCCTATCCCGTATCTGAGTATGTAGTTGTTCATAATGCCGCCGAGTCTAGTCTAACGGCAGCAAAACCACATCGGCCAAAAGTAGGATATTGGGGGATGCGGGGGGAATTGGTACTAAAGAATGAGGATGTAACCGCGGAGAACAGGAGAGGATTGAACCGCAGAGCACGCAGAGAGCGCAGAGAATTTTAGGGAGCGACTTGTCGAGTTACTTGGAACCCTTTGTTGTCCTTTGCGTCTTGGCGTCTTTGCGATAAGTCTTAAGTCCTAATCAATTGGTGCTTCAAGAAACCAGATGCCTTCCCGCAAAGTCGCCAAGTCGCAAGGGAACGCAAAGGAAGAACATAAAGTTCTACTGACGCTAATTTCTTTGCGGAACTTAGCGGCTTTGCGCCTTTGCGCCTTTGCGAGAAGTCTTAAGTCTTTATCGACTAGTGCTTCGAGAAACCAGATGCCCTCCCGCCAAGTCGCCAAGAAACGCAAAGAAGATCTAGATTATCTCCAGGTCGCGCCCGATCTTCACGGCCTCGGTCCTACGCCTTGCGTTGAGTTTTAAGAGTACGTTGGACACGTGTGTTTTGACCGTGCTCTCGGTGATGAACAGTTCTTCGGCAATTTCCGAATTCGACATCCCCTCGGCAACCAGTGTCAGGACCCTGTGCTCCTGCTTCGTAAGGTCAGAATCGTTCAGATTCCCGGATTTCGTCCGCTTTTCCTCGCGAGCGAGGAATCTGCTCAAAAGGAAGCCGACCGCGATGAACGAAAGACCGGAGATAATGATAAAGACCTCGGACGTGCTTTCTCGCCGCCACAGCGAGAGCCTGCTGAGCTCAAACAGGATCAGCACTGTGCCGGCAAGCAATCCGAAGATGAGAATCGTCCGTTTCATCAATTCAAGGCCTCGGTTCGTCTCGCATCCATCCTCGGATCTCTGCACCTTCCGCGTCTTCTGCGTTTCAATTTCCCAAGGCGGCCCTCGCAAACACGGTGGTTCCTCCGACCACCGGAAGCGTCAGCGTCGTCCCATCGAGATCGACCGTCAGCTCTGTCCCGGGATCGGGATGAAGCGTGAAGTCCTTGTCGCTCGAGAAGATCATCAGCCCGATCTGCTGTCCGGCCGCGATCACCTGGTCGTCGGGCTGAAGCTCGAACGTCATCTCGTAGAAACGTCCGGGCACCAGCGGCTCGCTCTCCGTAAGTGAGCGGTAGTTCTGCGGGTCAGCCCAACCGCGCGTGATGATGTTGTCGGTGATCTTCGCGCGCCTGCCTTCGTTCCACGGGAGCGATACCAGCCAGACCGAGAGATTGGCCGCGGGCCTGTTGCTAGCGAGTCTGATCCTGATTTTCGCGACTCCGGAGATATGAACCGGCTCCCTGAGCACGGGAGTGGTATAGATCAGCCTGTGGTTCGTAAACTCTGCCTTCGCCAGCGCTTCGCCGTCGAACGAGAAATTGTCCACAAGCGTTTCTGTCCCCTGTTGCGAAACAGTTCCCGTCGTCAGGCCGCCTCTGGAAGGAGAACCCTTCGAAAGATGAAGCTCTACGTCCGAAGCCTCCGGATGCGGGTAATCGGGGTACGCGGTCGGCTCCGAAGGCTCCTTGTCCTCGCGAACGATCCACGCCTTCGGATCGTTCTCTACTCCGTTCTGAACTCCGTGAAGATAACGCGTGAACCAGCGGTTCATCAACGTCATCGGCGGTGGACCGCCGTGGCCGCCCTGGTGATAGAAGATCTGCACGGACAGGCCCATCTCCTTCGCCTTCTTGTAGATCCGGTAGCTGTGCTCGGGCATCACGTTCCAATCGTTGAAGCCGTGCGACATAAGCAATGCCGCCTTCATAGGCTTCATATCGTTCAGGTAATCACGCCCTGCCCAGAACTCGTTGTAGTCCCCCGTGATGCGGTCCATTTTCGCGACCAGTTCCTTGTCACGCACGACCTCGTTGTTGCGGGCGCGCTTCGATTCTTCACCGCTGTGTATGAAATCGTAGAGAACGTCCACATCCTCGCCCGGATAGCCGCCGGGATTTCGCACAAGCCCGTACGAACGGTAATAGTGGTAATACGAAGTGTTCGGAGCTATCGGGATGATCGCCTCGAGACCCTTCACTCCCGTCGTGGCCGCCGCGACGGGAAGCGTGCCGTTGTACGAAGTTCCGGTCATTCCTATCTTTCCGGTCGACCAGGCGGCCATTACCTTCTCGGACCCGGTTCGCGTCGCATAACCGTTATCCTTGCCGGCAAGCCATTCGATGACAGCCTTCGGGGCGAGCGATTCGTTGTCTCCGCCGACCGTCGGAGCCCCGTCGGATAGTCCGGTGCCGGGCGAGGACGAATGAACGACGATGTAGCCGCGCGGGATCCAGTCGCTGGTCTGCGACCTCGAGATCACCGGACGCTCGCCGCGCCTAAGGATCTCGGGATGCACCCTTGGCTCAGGTGCCGGCTCGCCAAGATTGTGCCGTATGTTCCAGAACAGGCCCGGAACGAATCCGGCCGTACCTGAGTAATAAGGGCTGCTTTCATAGACCACTGGTAGCTTCAGACCATCCGTTTCGGTCTGTTTCGGACGCGTTACGCTGACGTGCATTCGGTCGAGCCTGCCGTCCCCGTCCGAATCGAATTCCGTCTCCACCCACAGATCGTGAATGATCCAGTCCTTCGGGTCGGAGAATGATTCGACGACCTGCGCCTCGCCGTCGACGAAGACGGGCGCGGCCTTCGAGGCCGCCTGCTGAGATTGAGCCGGAACCGCCGCAATCAGAATCGCGGCGATGAGCACGATAGTCCTTAGGGGTTTCATAATCGATAATTTATAACACAGGAGACGGGAGACAGGAGACAGGAGACGGGAGACAGGAGACAGGAGACAGGAGACGGGAGACAGGAGACGGGAGACAGGAGACAGGAGACAGGAGACAGGAGACAGGAGACGGGAGACAGGAGACAGGAGACAGGAGACGATGTGTGAAACGCGTTAAGAGTACAAGCTTCTGCCGCGTCTGATTCTTTGAAGCAGCTAACTGACTCCCGAACTCTGAACACCCAGGTTTATCTTCCTCGCTCACCTTCTTTTGCACTCCGGTAGCGTTGACGAGCATTGACAAGCGAGCACCGTGCGAAACAAACTGAACGGCATAAACTTGGAATTGAGGAACAAAGTCCTATGAGATTCAGCGCCAGCGCACGCGTTTTGACGGTAGTAATCCTTTCGTTGCTCTTTGGAGCACAGGCGTCTGCCGACTCGGAGCCAGTGAGCAGATTCTTCGAAACAAGTGACGGCGCAACGATCCACTATCTTGAGGCTGGCACCGGTCCGGTGATCCTCTTCGTTCCGGGCATCCTTGTACCTGCCGAGGTCTGGGCGAATCAGATCGATTACTTTTCGAAGGACTACCGAGTGATTGCAATGGATCCCCGGTCCCAGGGACGCTCTGAAAAAGTTACAGAGGGGCATTTCAATGCCCGGCGCGGTAAGGACATCGGCGAACTTGCTGCACACGTAAGCAAAGAGCCAGTGGTGGTCGTTTCCTGGTCGTTAGCGGTCTGGGAAACGCTCAAATACATAAAGGAGCACGGCTCCGACAGGTTCCGCGGTGTTGTACTCGTCGACATGTGGATTGGATTTGACTCAAAGAAACCTGAGCCTCATCCGGTTACCTCCGGGGTGGCTTTATTTGTTGAAGGGCTACAGGTGGACCGAAAAAGTTGGACCAGAAGTTGGATCAAGAGCTTCTTCCAAACGCCGCCGCCTGAGAGTCTCGTTGATGATCTTGCTAATCGGGTGATGATGATCCCCACTAACAGCGCTGTCACGCTGTACGCAAACTCGCTCTTGATCGATGATCGCGATTACCGGCCTGTGCTCAACAAGATAGCCGTCCCGCTAATGATGATAATGTCCACTTCTGATATGGCTATCGCGATTACGAAGGAATCAAGAGCGAGGTGGCCCGATCTTCGCATAGAGACGATTCCCGATACCCGGCACGCTTTGTTTATGGAGAAGCCCGATGAATTCAATGAAATCCTGCGCCGTTTCATTGCAGACCTTCCCAAGGGCTAGGTGCAGAAGCGACTAACATTAGTAAAGGTGAAGAAGATCTCACTTCGCCTACTTTTTGCCATCGCATCCCTCATAATCACGAATGCTGTTGCTTCCGCGGGTGGCCCTCTGGAAATGTATCGCCTCACGACAAGCGACCGAGTTGCGATCCGCTACCAGGAAGAGAGAAAGATAAAGGCGCCTGTCTTCTTGCCCCGGGTGTATTTTTGCGGACCGACTTTTCCAAACATTAGATTGAAGCGTTCTTGAAGCGATATCGGGTCATCGCGATGGATTCCGAGTCCGGGGGGAAGGCTGGAAAGTCGGCGGACGGCCATTTCCGGTACCGGCGCGGAAAGGATATGGGCGGACTAATCTAACAGGGATGTGACAAGGTTGTGGCCGCAGTCCGATCAGCCGCATAGCGGCAGCGGACGTCAAGAAGGTCAAACGGAAGGGCGGGCACCGGTCCCGCCCCTACAAGAAAATACAGGCGGGCCGCCCGCGGTCCAGGTGTCCGACTTCCGTTCCCGCCTGGCGGCGGGCGACAAGCTGAAGCTTATCGTACATTGCGGTTCGAGTAGTTTGCGATCCGGCTCAGTACTCAGTACTTTCGTCTCAGTACTCACTATGCGGGCGGGGTGCGCGGTCCGAAGGCCTCCAAGAGACTCGAATAAGGTAATCTTGATTAACTATGAAAACCTACGACGTGATCGTAGTCGGGCTCGGAGCGATGGGAAGCGCGGCGCTTTTCCAGCTTTCGAAGTCCGGTGTGAATGCGCTCGGCATCGACAGGTTCGATCCCCCGCACGATCGAGGCTCGTCGCACGGAGAGTCGCGCATTACCCGAGCCGCGATCGGCGAGGGAGAGGAGTATGTCCCGATCGTGCTCCGATCGAACGAGATATGGCGCGAGTTCGAGGAGTCGACCGGAACCGAACTGCTGAAGCAGACAGGCCTCCTGATCTTCTCTTCAGAAGACGAAGACTCAATGATGCACGGCAAGGACATCCTCAACGAAACGATCCGGATCGCCGCAAAATACAGGATCGAACACGAGGTGCTCGCCGAAAGCGAACTCGCTTCTAGATTCCCCTTCGTGGCGTTCGGCCCGGGCGCCCGCGCATACTTCGAGCCCGGTGCCGGTTATCTGCGCCCCGAGCTCTGTATAGAGGCGAACCTCTCGCAGGCGGCGTCGTACGGCGCCTCGGTTTCAAAGGGCGAGACCGTGATCGCGATCGAATCCGCGCCAGGTTCTGTGAAAGTGACGACGGACCGTGACAATTACGAATGCGGAAAGCTCGTGCTTTCGGCGGGCGCCTGGATCAGTAAACTTCTCGGTCCGAGACCCGGTTACGAGGCGTTCCGTATTTACCGGCAGACGATGTTCTGGTTCGAAACCGAAGCAGACTATTCCGAAGAACATTTTCCCGCTTACATAAAGGCGGGCGACGACGAGCATTCGTCGTACTATGGTTTTCCCTCGATAGGCGGTTCGCGAACGATAAAGATAGGCGTTGAGCAGTTCGATTCCGAATCGGACCCGGACTCGGTTGAAAAGGAAGTGGCCGATGAAGAGTACGACGACGCGTACGAGCTGGTGTCAAAGAGCTTTCGGATAGGACGCGAAGGCGCGAGATCGAAAACCTGCCTTTACACCGTGACCACCGATTTCGGCTTCGTGATCGACTTTCTACCTGAAAGCGACAACGTACTTGTCGTCTCGCCGTGCTCCGGCCACGGATTCAAGCACTCCGCGGGCGTTGGCCTGCTCTCGAAGCAGATGGTGACGGGGGAGCAGCCGTTCGCGGACGTTTCGAGGTTCAGGCTTAACCGGGCGTGAACCACGTAGGAACACAAAGATTCACTAAGGGGAAGCCGTTAACCCGGATTTGACCCCGCGCGGTTACTGTAATAACAATTATGCTCTTTGTGATTCCTTCGTTTACCTTCGTGGCTGACAAACGATGATCCCACCAGGTTCGACAATCGGCGTGTTCGGCTCCGGCCAGCTCGGGCGGATGTTCGCCATCGAGGCGCGCAAGCTCGGTTACCGCGTCCACACATACTCGCTCGTCAGCGACACTCCCACCGGGCACATCGCCGACTTCGAGATCGCCGCCGACTACGACGACCTCGACCGGGTCCAAGAGTTCGCTCGCGCCGTCGATGTCGTCACCTTCGAGTTCGAGAACGTCCCTTCAAAGACCATCGAAACCGCCGCCGAATTTGCGCCTGTGCATCCAAGGGGCGACGTCCTTCACACAACGCAGAACCGCCTGCGTGAGAAAACATTCTTGTCGGCGAACGGATTTCCGGTAGCGCCGTACAGCCACGTGACCAGCCTCGATACGCTCAGGGCCTCCGTCTACGAGATCGGACATCCGTCGGTGCTGAAGACCGCAGGGTTTGGATACGACGGGAAGGGCCAGCGGAAGGTGAAGAACATTGAAGACTGCGATGACGCTTTCGGAAGTATCGGCGGGAATGAGGCTATCCTCGAGAAATTTATCGATTTTGAAAAGGAGGTCTCGGTTGTCGCCGCACGGGATGCCGACGGCAATTTCGCCCACTTCGGCGTCATCGAGAACGATCACAGTAATCACATCCTTGACATCTCGTTCGCGCCCGCCGAGGTCACGAGCAAAATGCGCGACGACGCGGTGCAGATCACGCGTGGCATCGCCGAGAAGTTCGATTACGTGGGCACCTTGTGCGTCGAGTTCTTCGTAACCGGAGACGAAGATCTGCTTGTCAATGAGATCGCGCCGAGGCCGCACAACTCGGGCCACCTGACATTCGACGCGTCGGTTACTTGCCAGTTCGAACAGCAGGTAAGGGCGGTCTGCGGACTTCCGCTCGGATCGACCGAATTGATGAAACCCGCCGCGATGGCGAACCTCCTAGGCGACCTTTGGGCGAACGGCGAGCCGGACTGGAGCCGAATTCTGAGGGATCCTGATGTGAAGTTACACCTCTACGGAAAGGCCGATGCGCGACCCGGCCGAAAGATGGGGCACATTACGGCGATGGCGGACTCGCCACGCGAGGCAGTCCGGATCGTGATCGATGCGAGAAACAGCCTTCTGAACTAGCGGTCGCCGCCTCGGTTTCGCCCTCGGCCCCTTCCACTGCGGTCGTCGTCCTCTTCTTCCTCGCGTTCTTCCGCTTCGTCGCCTTCGTCAGCTTCAGCCGCGGGTGCAGCGCCGTAAAACTCGGTGTGGCGGATCATTCCCCCGAGCTTCCCGGTGTAACTCAGCACTCCCGAGCTGATCAAGGCGAGAACCAGGATCGAAGGCGCCAGCCAGACCGGATAGGTCGAACTTTCGCCATCCACTTTCTTCCCGCGAACAAGAACCCGCCATCCCTTGAACAGGAGGAACGCGATGCCCGAAACGGCTCCAGTCGCCAGCACCGAACCCAGCGCGTAGAACGCGAAGTCCTCGTGGTCGTCGATCGCGTTCTCGCCGACGCCGGGTATGTTCTCGACGAGCTCCTCCGCAGGCTCCCCGGTCAGATAAACGAGGATGACGACAAGGCCGAGCGCGAAGAAAGAAAGGAACGCGGCGGACTTCAGGTCGTCGCTATTCTTCCAGATTCCAAGGACCAGAAGCGCCGCCGCGAACGGCACGCCAACGATCGGGATATGATTGGTGACGATGTGCAGATAAGCTGTATCCATATCTCCACAGTGCGGGCAGATGGGTAATTGAGACCGTTCTCAGGGCTTCCTCGCCACGAAAATTCCGAGGATTAATCCTACAAAGCCGAGCGCGAGGCTCAGGAAGATGTAGAGGAAGACGGCGAGGTTCCTTCCGTCGCGGAAGAGTCCCCAGATCTCGAGCTCGAATGTAGAAAATGTCGTGAATGCGCCGAGGAAACCGACCATTATCGCGAAACGCAGGTTATCGCCGACCTCGAACCGGTCGGTCAGGGCGATGAAGCAGAAACCGATAAGGAACGATCCGACGATGTTGATCGCGAACGTCGGGTATGGGAATGCGCCTGGCAGGTCCTTCAGCGGCGAGATGTTGATGAGGTACCTAGCCACCGCACCGAACGCCCCTCCGGCGGCGATGAAAATGAGTTTTGTGGCGGTATCCATTTGATCGTAGGGGCGGGGCTCGTCCCCGCCCGGGGTTCCGGAACTCAATGGTCGGCGGGGCTTGTCCCCGCCCTCAGTATTCGGTCTGCAACGCGTCGCGTCAGCGACACAATTACCTTACCCGTGGCCTTCAGGCCACGGGAACAGGCGGAAGAACCTTTACAGAAGTTCCGTGGGCTGAAGCCCGCGGCTAAGTTACGGCATCGCTACGCGATGGTTCGCTTTGACTCTTCGGGTCACGAATGCTGGCAGGTACTCGACACATGATACCTGATGCACGACGCTCAGTCCTCAGTCCTTCCCTCTCAGTCCTGATCTACGCCCCTACCTACTTACTGCTCACCGCTCACTGCTCACTGCTTCCCGCTCACGCAAGCAGCCCCCCATCTTGCACATCCCGTCCATCCTGTTCCACTTCCCTCGTGTAAGTAACGACCCGGTCGTCCTCGCCGACGATCACGATTTCCGCGAGATCGAGAAACAGCCCGTTACAGACGACTCCCTCGATGTCATTCAGGTAGTCCGAGATCCCGTACGGGTCGTCCAGAAGCCCGTAGTCCGCGTCGATGATGTAATTCTCTTCGTCCGTCAGATAGTACTCTTCGCCGTTCATACGGATATGGCCCTTGCCGCCCGAATCGTCGATCAATTCCCTCACGTAGTTAACCGTGAACGGAAGTACCTCGACCGGGATCCGGAACGCGCCGAGCTTCTCAACCTTCTTCGTCGAATCGGCGATTATCACCTGCCGGTCGGATTTTCTCGCGACCATCTTCTCCTTCAGAAGCGCGCCGCCGCCGCCCTTGATCAGGTTCAGATTGGCGTCGAACTCGTCCGTGCCGTCGATCGTCAGGTCGATCGAATCTACCTCGTCTATCGACACCAGGTCGATCCCGAGCTTCACGGCCTGCTCTTCAGTGCGCGCCGAAGTCGCGACCGCCGTCACGGAGAAGCCGTTGAAGACCATTGTTCCGATCTCCTCGATCGCGTAAAAGGCGGTCGAGCCGGTACCTAGCCCTAGGACCATTCCGTCCTCAACCAATTTCGCGGCTTCCAGCGCCGCAAGCTGTTTTTCTTTGGTAGTGTCGCCCATATCTCCGTTCACCGCGAGGGCAGGTACTCCCTCGAAAGGAACCTCGGCGGAATGCCGATCCAGTAGAGCGTCTGCCGGACGCTCCATTTCAAAAATCTCCACCAAAACCGGTTTCTGAACCGTCGGTCCGATATCTCGACCGGCATCTTTACATAAACGAACCGGCCCAGCTTCTGCAGCCTGTACGCGAGATCGACGTCCTCGAACTTCGGAAGGTCGCGGAAGCCGCCGGCTCTTTCGTAAGTGTCGCGCCGCGTGAAGATCGCCGACTCGCCGTAAACAAGCCCGGACGAACGGATCTGTGCGCAGATCCGCGTCATAAGGCGCGCCCAAAAGGAGCCGCCTTTGAAATAAACCTCGAAATGGCCGCCGGAGATATCTTCGTCACGCAGGTATTTCTTTATCTGGCTGCCGGACCCCTGGACCGGCCTGGCGTCGGCATACACGAACCAGAGTATCTCGCCTGTCGCGTGTTCGGCGCCGGCGTGAAGCTGAAACCCCCGGCTCGTCCGGCTTAGGCTTACGATCTGGGTGTTCTTTATCTTGTCGTGAGTTTCGGCGATCTCGATCGTGCGGTCGGTGCTGCCTCCGTCGACTATCACCAGCTCGGACACGTTGACCAGCCTGGACAGCGCGTCGAGCGTTTTCCCTATCGTCTGTTCCTCGTTGTACGTGGGGATTATGACGGAAATTTCCATTGAAGCAGACCGATGACTCGCGACTCAGGAGCCGGCCGGACAGCCGGGACCGCGTATAAGATAACAGCAAACGGTGTGATTTGGAACGGTCTTCGCGAACCTCCGGCGTTCCGCGGAGGTTGGAGCCTTGGTGATCTTCTTTATCTGCCGACCGCGAACAGAACGCGGGACATCGTCGGTATCATTCTATGCTGGAAACAGCCTGCGCCTTCGGTATCAGTTTATATTGGAAAGAGACTGTTGGTTGCAATTTGGTGGGGGCGGATGTTATAAAATCTATTCGCCTCCTCGGGAGCGAGGGGCGTATTCCACAGTAGCTCAATGGCAGAGCATTCGGCTGTTAACCGAAGGGTTGTAGGTTCGAGTCCTATCTGTGGAGCCACATCTGAAGAGCCCGGTCGCGACGGCCGGGCTTTTTGCTTTGGATTTGTCCAACCCCACCGAGAACCGTTAGAAAATTGCTACGAAAACGGCAGTTTTCATTTGAATCTATCCTGCCGTTTTGGTAGGATAGTTGGCGTCGGCGGGAGCGGCGATGACCGAATGAAGGTACTTGGCTTAAAGAACATCGACACCTTCTGCCGAACCCATTCCCGGGCTCGCAGCTCGGCGGACCATTGGATCGAACACGTTATAGATGCTGAATGGGAGAGTCTGATCGATATTCGCAAGACGTTCCGCAATTGTGACAGGGTCGGTTCTTGCTATGTATTCAACATTGGCGGAAACAAGTTCAGGCTGATTGCGAAGATCAATTTTCAGGCGTCGATCGTGATGGTTCGAATGCTGCTGACACATTCGGAATACGACTCGGACAAATGGAAAGAAGGCTGTGAGTAATCACTTCAAAGCGTCTAGACGCACGCATTTCCAAGTCGGAGTTCGAAGAGGTGAGGAGTAATGAAAAACGAATATGCAGTTCTCTTGAGCGAGACGGTCCCGGGAGTGATCAAATCGGAGGAAGAATACGAAAGAACGATGGAGATTGTGAACCGTTTGATGGACAAAGAGAGGCTCTCGCCTGACGAACTCAAGCTCTTGGAACTCCTCGCGGTGCTCGTTGAGAACTACGAAAAGGAAGCATTTCCCATCAAGACGAAGACGACGCCTCGCTCCAGGCTGCTGTTCCTTATGGAGGCGAACGACCTGAAGCAGGCCGATCTGGTCGACCTCTTCGGATCCAGCGGAAGGGTCTCACAGGTGGTCAACGGAAAGCGCGAGATCAGCAAGGAACAGGCGAAGCGCCTTTCCGAGCGGTTCAATGTCTCTGCGGCTTTGTTCATCTGAGGCGATTATCCCGGCGGCCATTTGTCGCAGTCAGATGAAAAGCCCGGTCACGATGTCCGGGCTTTTCACTTCGAACGCGTCCTCGCAGATCTGATCACTTCAATCTCGGATCAAAATCGATCGGTGCAATGCCCGAGAAGGCAATACTCTTGAAATCTTCGTGCTCCGGATTGATCAGGTAGTTAACGCTTTTCGGGATCACCGCGGAAGGAACCCTGAGGACCGCGCTGGTTCCGCTCACGATCCATTCATCACCTACCGACTGGAGTTCGATCGACCCTTGAGAATGGTGCCAGTCGGCGGGAAGGGCTGTCAGGCTTTCGATGTCCCTGACGAGGCCTTCGTCGAACCGGGCCTCTATGAAGACATAGCTCCGGAGAAGCGATGCTTTGTCCAGGTGAACCAGCATCTCCAGACAAGCCAGAGCGAGCGATTCGGATGCGTATACGACACGAGATCCGGGCGAATTCCATCTCCCCCCGAACTCATATGCTCCGTCGCCGCTGAATGCGTCATTTGCGAACTGTTCTTTAACGATTCGGAAGCAAGACAGCATTATCCGACAAACACCTAGGTAAACACTCCTTGCTCCAGACGTCCGATCAGTTTTTCAACCTCTCTGGTTCCCGTCTCTGTCTTTGCCATTTCAAGAGGAGTCAGTCCTCCGAATGCCCTGCTATCTGAAGTTAGCCATCTCCTGGCTGCCTCCTTATCACCTTCAAAGAGTCTCGTTGCCTTTACAAAGAGACGGGCGATGGAAACAAGCCGGTCAGACTCTGCGGTCGTAAATCGATTGGCGTTCTTTCGCCTGTCGAACGTCCGGGGCCTTATTCCGATCACGAGCTTAAGGCTCGAAGCTTGTAAACCTGTAGATCTCTGGAAGTGCCTGAAGGCGTCGAATGGAAAGCCCCTTTCGATTTGAGACATCAACGTCTTTGTATTCGGTGCGGTGATACCCAAATACTTATCGATCAAAGCCCTGTCAGAAACCGCGCTCATACCTTGTGCACTTGTTACGCTCGACTTCTTCAAAGATTCCGTCTTTTCCAGTACCATTTTTAGCAAAATCCCGCGAAACTCAACTGTTCGCCATCTGACGGTTCATTATACGTCATCTGGCGAACGAATGGAATGGTCTATGATGGAGCGTTCGCCATCTCGATGAATCAAATCCCGGTTATACGGGTCTCACGACAGAGATCCCGTGAACACAACGCTAAGCGGAAAACAATGAAACACACATTTCTAATGACGTGCCTGCTGTTGGCCAACTGTGCTCCTTATTCGCACGAAGTGCCGCCTGAGGCAGCGCTCTCGCGGTGCGAGAATCAACCCCCCGAATGTGTTCTCCGGCGTCAGGGAGGGGATATGGAGGTCTCTCAGAAAGAGGCCGTTGATATTGCCAAAGATTTCGTTAAGAACGATACAGACTTGGACAGGCTTCGCATAGTTGTTGAAGACGAAGGGGACCGGTTTCTCGTTAAATTCAAGCTCAAAGAAGGCCTTGGAGATGGGATCGAAGGCGGTGGCAGCGGGTATGTAGATGTGGACAAATGCTCGGGCCGAATTCTTAGATTCTATATATCCAAGTAACAAAAGATCTTGGCCTGGTCGAATTTGATTTCATGGGGATATACATTAACGACTCAACCCCTTTAGTGCGGCCAGATCTGAAAGACCCGGTCACGACGGCAGGGCTTTTTGCTGTCCCCTCGAATTCCCACGACTCAGGCAGGAAGACCGAGAACCAATCCCGCCCCGGAAGCGTACAGACGTGGTTCCCGGCAAGGGCTCCAACGGATCGTACGCGTGTCCGCATCGAAGAAACCCTCGTTTGTGGTAAATTGAACGCTCAATGAATAATCGGTTAAAGAGAAGTCGCCCGATCGCTATCTTCTTCGGGCTTGCGGCGAGTGCCGTCCTGTTGGCGGTCCTTTCTGCGTCTATAAGTGCACAGCAGGTCGATCCGAACGATCCGGTCGTTGTCCAGCCAGGAGCTCCCGGACAGCCGACGAAGCAGCTTCCCGCATCGACGACAGCGAAACTGCCTCCGGGCTCCAAAAAGGATGTCGAGTTCATGCAGGGAATGATCGTCCATCACGCGCAGGCGGTCGAGATGGTCGCGCTGATGGCCGACCGCACGGACAACAAGGATCTGCTTTTACTTGGCGCGCGCATCAGCCACACTCAAGCGGAAGAGATCGAGTTTATGAAACGCTGGCTCGAATCCCGCGGCGAGAAGATCTCGATGGGTGGGATGGATATGAAGGGCGGCGAACACGCGGTCCATCATATGCCGGACGGGAAAATGGATATGTCGGACCACCAGATGCCCGGGATGCTGACTCCGAAGCAGATGGAGGAGCTAGCGATCGCGAAAGGCGTGGAATTCGACAGGCTGTTCCTTTCCGGGATGATCCAGCACCACATAGGTGCGCTTGTGATGGTGACGGACCTGTTTGCCGCCGCCGGCGCGGGCCAGGACGCCCAACTTTTTAATTTCGCGACGGATGTCGACAGCGGCCAGCGCGCGGAGATCAGACTTATGCAGAAAATGCTTGGGGAACTGCCCAAGGAGAACAATTAAGAAAATATGAATCCCTCGAAAATAAGAACCTTTCGTTTAATTACAATCTTCCTTCTTCTTACCGCCGTTCTCGCTGCCGGAGCGATGGCGCAGGATCTGGAATCGGCGCCGCCCCTTCCCGAAGGGATGACCGGGTCCGATTCGAACGATCCGCGAGCCAAGCTTCCGCCGGGAATGTACGACGCGGGACAGGCTTCGCTCGGGATGAAACACGTTGATCTCCTGAAGAAACCGTCCGCCTTCGAACTCGGCACCGTCGATCCGGACGACCCGAGGGTGAAAGCGATCCTCGGCCGGATAGGCGCCGGCGACGGTTCGCAGATGCCGCCCTCGCTCCGGCTCGTGCTGGCGCAGCTTGCCTTCGCCAACTCGGACCTCGCGTTTCAGGGAAACCGCGTGTTCATGGGCAATTTTTACGGTGTCAACATATACGACATCTCCGACGCTTCGAACGCGAAACTCCTCACGTCGATGATTTGCCCGGGCGGTCAGGGCGATGTTTCCGTTTACAAGAACCTTATGTTCATGTCGGTCGAGATGCCTAACGGTCGCCTTGATTGCGGAACCGACGGATTTCCGGCTGACGCGGTCGGTCCCGGCGGAACTCCGGCGGCAAGCGGGGACCGCTTCCGAGGTGTCCGTATCTTCGACATCAGCGACATAAGGAATCCAAGGCAGGTCGGCGCGGTCCAGACATGCCGAGGCTCGCACACACACACGCTGGTGACCGATCCGAACGACGGGGAAAACGTCTACATATATGTGTCGGGAACGTCCTTTGTGCGGCCTGGCGAAGAACTCGAGGGCTGTTCGGCCGGCCGTCCGGAAGAAGATCCGAATACGGCCCTGTTCCGCATCGACGTGATCAAGGTGCCCGTGAAGGCCCCGCAGGATGCGGCGGTCGTTTCGAGCCCGAGGATCTTCAAGGATGAGGAAACAGGCAAGATAGCGGGCCTCGACAGCGGCGGCACGCATTCTGACGATCCCGCCAAAGGGACCATCGCTCCTTCGCTCACCAACCAGTGCCACGACATCACTGTGTATTCGGAGATCGGTCTCGCCGCAGGCGCGTGTTCCGGGAATGGCATCCTTCTGGACATAAGAGACCCCGCGAATCCGAAACGCGTCGACGCGGTGAATGATCCGAACTACGCCTACTGGCATTCGGCCTCCTTCTCGAACGATGGCAAGAAGGTCGTGTTCACCGACGAATGGGGCGGCGGACTCGGAGCGCGCTGCCGCGCGAACGATCCGAACACGTGGGGCGCGAACGCTCTGTTCCGTCTGAACGGAAACAAGCTCGAATTCGCGAACTACTACAAGATGCCCGCGGCGCAAGGCAACAGCGAGAACTGCGTAGCGCACAACGGTTCGCTGGTCCCGGTTCCCGGGCGCGATATCAAGGTGCAGGCGTGGTACCAGGGCGGCATTTCCGTGATGGACTTCACCGATCCGGCGAAGCCCGCCGAGATCGCATACTTCGACCGAGGCCCGATCGACGAGAACATGCTGATAATGGGCGGCCACTGGTCGGCTTATTGGTACAACGGCCGGATCTACGCTTCGGAGATCGCACGCGGTCTGGACATCCTGGAACTTACGCCCACGAGGCACCTGACGCAGAACGAGATCGACGCCGCAAAGGCGGTCCGGGTCGATGAGTTCAACGTGCAGAATCAGGAGAAGATCGTCTGGCCGAACAAGCTGGTCGTCGCGAAGGCTTACATAGATCAGATGGAGCGGTCAAAGGCGCTCGACGCAGACCGGATCAAGGCATTGCGCGATGCGGTTCAAAGCGCCGAGAGCTCGAAACTTGGCGCGGGCGACCGCGCGAAGCTGAAATCTCTCGCCTCGTCGCTGACTGGCGGAACCGGCGCGGATGCGGAGCGGATGAAATCCCTCGCGGCTGTTCTGAACGATCCGGTGATTTGATCGCGTTCCGAAGCTCATTCTCAAAGGCCCGCGTTTTTCCGCGGGCTTTTTTTGCGATCTGCCCGCAAGCGGGCGGTCAAAGCGAATTCGAGCCGGCCAAACGAACTCAGGCATTCTAATCAAGATCGGGAGGGCTGAACAAGAACCCGATTAGCCGGCGCACCTGTGTGCCGCAGCCGCCTTTTCTGATATAAAGAAGCCTCCTATGAAATCCTTGAACAGACGCGAATTCCTCGGAACTTCTCTGCTTGCTTCATCTGCCCTCGCGTTCGGCCTCCCGCAATCCGCCCGTGCCGCGGACTCTTCGATCGAGATCCTCGTCAACGAGCCTGTCGGGACGATCGCTCCTGAGATCTACGGCCACTTCGTCGAGCACCTGGGTGCGGTCGTCTATGACGGCATATGGGTCGGGCAGGACTCGAAGATTCCTAACATCAACGGCATCCGCAGAAGCCTTGTCGACGCGTTGAAGAAGGTGAAGCCGGGAGTTATCCGCTATCCGGGAGGCTGCTTCGCGGACAGCTACAACTGGCGCGACGGAGTCGGAGACCGTGCGAAGCGGCCAAAGCGCACTAACTTCTGGTACGGAGTGGCTCCGAAAGAGGTACCGCTCGATTCCACTTCCCGCATCGAGCCCAACTGGTTCGGGACCAACGAGTTCATAGGCCTCTGTTCCCTGGTAGGTGCCAAGCCGTACCTGGCGGCGAACCTTCGCGGACTTCCTGCGCACGACTTCTGGGAATGGGTCGAATACTGCAACTCCCCGGCGGAAACAACGACGCTCGCCAAACTGCGCGCGCAGGGTTCGGCAGGCAGCCGCGAACCGTTCGGCGTCGAGTACTGGGGCATCGGCAACGAGTCGTGGGGCTGCGGCGGCAATCTGCTTCCGGACGAGTATTCGCAGGAATACAGGCGATTTACAGCCGCGGTCCCGGGTTACAACGTTCCGCTGAAGTTCATCGGCGCGGGGGCGTCGAGCGACGATCTCGAATGGACCCGCGGCTTCTTCTCCAGGATGGCGGAGAAGCGCTATGGCAACTGGGACACGATCCACGGATGGGGAGTCCACCATTACTCGTGGAACGTGTCGGGCGGCCGGACTTCAGACTGGAGCGACGGGAAAGGAGACGCGGTCGACTTCAACACGGAACAGTACTACGAACTGATCGCGGCCGCGGCGGGCCTCGAAGACCTGCTCAATACGCACTGGGGAATAATGGGGGAGTTTGACAAGGAACACCGCGTCAAGATCGCCGTCGACGAATGGGGCTCATGGCACAGGCCCGGCACCGAGCTGAAGCCGGAGCACCTGCTTGGCCAGCAGAACACGATGCGCGATGCGCTCGTCGCCTCAATATCGCTCGACATCTTTAACCGCCACGCCGACAAGGTGTTTATGGCGAACATCGCCCAGCTTGTAAACTGCCTCCAGGCGCTCTTCCTTGCCGACGGGGAGAAATTCGTCACGACCCCGACCTACCACGTGTTCGACATGTTCGCACCCCACCAGGGGGCGTCTGCATTGCGTACCGAGTTCCGCTCCCCGACAGGGAGTTATGAAAGGAACGGCAAGCCGGCGACATTCAACGGTCTTTCGGGATCGGCCTCCGTGAAGAATAAGACACTGACGCTGACAGTTTCGAATCCGCACCTCAAGGAAAGCCGCGAGGCGGAGATCAAGGTCCGTGGAGCGAATATTTCGTCGGCGGAAGCGGCTGTCCTTGCATCGGACAACGTCCGCGACCACAACACGTTCGAGGAGCCGAACGCCGTCCGGCTGAAAACAGCCATCGCCCACGTGAATGGCGGCTACGCAGTTTTCACCTTTCCGCCCGCCTCGGTAACCCGGATTCGGGCCAGGTTGGCTTAGGTCGCCAGGCGTAACTCTTTGCTTCTTTGGGACAAGTGAGATCAGGAAGATATGAAATTCACAGAATCGATAGTTTGTAGAAGCCTTGTGACCGTGGCGCTGTCCGCCGCTTTTTTTGTTTTTCAGGGCCCGTTCGTTTTCGCCCAGGAATTGTCGTTCGAGGAGTACGAGCCTAAGTCGACCCTTGTCGTACCCGGCACGACCATCACGAAAGCGAAGTTCCCTTTCATTGACATCCATAACCATCGGCGCGGCGAGCCTCAGCCCGGCGACGTCGAGAAGATGATCGCAGAAATGGACGCGATGAATATGCGCGTTCTGGTCAACCTGAGTGGCAGAAGCGGCGACGCCTTGAAAGAGATAGTAGCCAATTACAAAGGCAGATATCCCGACCGGTTCGTAGTATTCGCGAACGTCAGCTTCGAAGGGATCGACGAGCCGGGCTTTGGAGAGAAGGCGGCACAGCAGCTTGAACAGGACGTCAGGAACGGTGCCCAAGGGCTTAAGATCTTTAAGAATCTTGGATTGACAGTCACAGACAGCAAGGGTAACCGGGTCCCGACAGACGATCCGCGGCTCGATCCGATATTCGCGAAGGCAGGCGAGCTGGGCATTCCGGTCCTGATCCATACCGGAGAACCAAGTTCGTTCTTTGACCCGCACGACAGGTTCAACGAACGCTGGCTCGAACTGAAGCAGTTCCCGAATCGAGCGCGGCCGGCCGACAAGTTCCCGCCCTGGGAGCAGGTTATGCGCGAGCAGCACAACTTGTTCGCGAAACACCCGAAGACGAAGTTCATCTCCGCGCACTTTGGCTGGATGGCGAACGACCTGGCGAGCCTCGGGAGACTTCTTGACGAGAATCCGAATGTTTACACGGAGGTTGCGGCGATCGTCGCGGAGCTGGGAAGACAGCCCAAGTTCGCGAGGGAGTGGTTCATCAGGTATCAGGACCGCGTGATGTTCGGGAAGGACACATACGCACCGGAGGAATACCACACGTACTTCAGGATCTTCGAGTCGAACGACGAGTACTTTGATTACTTCCGCCGCCGCCATGCGTTCTGGAAAATGTACGGGCTCGGCCTCCCGGACGAGGTGCTGAAGAAGTTCTACTACAAGAATGCTCTGAAGCTGCTTCCGGGGCTCGACAAATCGGCGTTCCCGGAATAGGGCTGTCCTGTCGAGGTACCGCGAACATCAGTTTGCGCCGACTATGGACCGCGGGCGACCCGCCCGCAACGTGTCGCCGCTGAAGCGGCCAAAGGTTCCTTCAGGTTCCGCGATTCTACAGACCTGCCGCGCCGACGGCGCTGATCCGAATCAGCAAACGTACCGATCTTACTTCGCGCCTCAGCGCCTCTGCGGTGAAAAAACTCGACAGACTGAGCCCGGCAATGCCTTGCGGCTATGCCGCGAGGACAGAGGAAGAGACTTGCGGAGGGCTCAACTTTTGAAGACCTTGCGGGCAGGTTGCCCGCGGTCCAAGACGGCGAAGCCGCAAGATCTTCAAATCGGCATCCGGGTTTCTTCTGAAAGCTCGGCCAGAAAGGCAAAGCCATTCCGCACATCCGGCCGGCGAAGCCGCCGGATCGGCATAGTATCCTCACACCCAAGCTGATTCGTACCGTGCCTCGGCCGTGAACCGTAGGCGCCTTTTCTCACGCTCTGGTTTTCGATCGGCCTCTTTGAACGTTGATCTGTAAGCCGGAAGTATGCGGCGGCTGCGGGCAAAAAGTTTTGTCTCCGTTCTCGTTGTGTCTATAATCGTGACGTCTGGTTCCAATCAAGAAGTCTAAATTTTAAGATCGGACGATGGGTCCGAAAACGACGAGATGCGGAAAGCTGCCATAAGCCGAATCACAGCGACGATCCTGGCGGTATTCCTGCTATCGGCCGTGTCTGTGCCTCAGGACACCGACGCCAGCCTTCCGAACCGAACCGACCTTTCCGTGCTTATCCTCGTTGATGTGAGCCCTTCCGCAGAATACGGGCTAGATGCGATCAAGAAGGCTACTGCGAGCCTTGTAGAACGGCTTGATGGGGCAAACGTTTCGGTCATTGCGTTTTCGGAGGATAGGAAGACTATCGGCAACTTCGGCGAGGCCAAGCTTCGGATTATAGAGAAGATCAGGCGTATCGATGTTGGAGGCGGAACCTCCGTTTATGATGTGCTTGACTACGCCCTGGCAGATCACTTCCAGACGATCTCCGGCCCGAGGGCGATCATTCTGATCTCCGACGCCGTCGACACCACCAGCCGGAGAACAAATCATTCAAAGCTAATGAAGCTGGCAAGCGAGTCCGGGATCGCCATTTTTCCGATCTATTTGGATTCCTACGAACAGTACGCAGGTCCGGTTTTCATACGCAGCGCGCCCGGGAACAGCGTCTTTGCGGACATCGTTGGCCAGATCATCAGGCAGCGCGGTATTTCGATCCCGCAGGCACGGGGGACTTCAAAGTCCGAATACGCCCAGGGCAGGAGCTTTCTGGAAATGATTTCCTCGGTCTCCGGCGGACGGATCTTCGAACCGGAGTTCTCCGAGAACGGCCTCCTTGACGCCGCGGCCAATGTCGCAGGCCTCCTGAAAGAGATACAGCAGGAACTCAAGTCCGATCCTGAAATGTATGCGAAGTGGTCGCGCAATTTCACTTCGGTTTCAGGAGAGTCCGGATGCGTCTTCGGCGATATCTGGAAGTTTGCGCGCCGGCCGTCCTTTGTCGACGTAAAAGAATGGAACGATGTCGATGCTCCGAAAGAGCTTGGGAGGCACGGCATCTACGGCGACGTTCCCGTCGTTATTACCATCGACGCGCAAGGAAATATTTTGAAGGCAAGAGCATTCGGAGGCCGCCCCGAACTGCGTTCGATCGCGGAAGCTGCCGTTAAAGATGCTCGGTTTGAACCGCCGCTATTGTGCGACGGAGAGGAGGTCGTTGTTCAAATCAGGAGCTTCAGGTTCGATAGACCTAAAAGTCTGAGTAAGATCGGGAAGAAGAGGGAAAAGGCGGGGGAAGAACTGGTCGAGGCCCTTGGTGAACTTTCGAAGAATGACAAGAAACGTGCGCCCGCAGAAGTGTTCGAGAATGCGTCGAGGCTTTATCAGGAGTTGGGCGACAACTTTGGAGCGGCATTCATTGCCAAGGAGACAGGTCTTTACATTCTTCGAAACAAAGAATACGACAAGGCGATCGAGCACCTGAAGAATTCCCTGGACATCTACCAAGCGAACAATGCGGCCTACGAGGTCGCCCGGTTGAACCAATTACTCGGTCAGGTCTATGCCGCAATGGGCAGGAATGGCGAAGCCTTGTCCTGGTTCACCAAGTCGATAGAAGCGTACAGTGAGTTCGATGATCACACGTCAAAGGCGCGAATCCTTTCTGACTTCGCGGCGATCCACTCCGAAAACGGCAAGGACGAACTGGCTTTGAAAGCCTTGGAAAAATCCGTCGTGCTTTTCGAGCTGGGAACGGGGGCCATCCATTCCATACCTCAACCTCACGCCTTTCGGACCAGGCGATCGCACTGGACCGTTTGGCGAACCTGTACTTCAACCTGGGAAACCGCGAAAAGGCGCTTGAACATTTCAGGCGAGCATTGCCCAATCTGATCATCGTTTCGGCGAAAGAAGAAGAAGCGATGATCCGTCAGAACATAGGTTCGATCCAGATGGCCCTCGGAGACCGAGCGCTGGCGGCCGAGTCGTTTGACCGATCTCTCTCGCTTTACCAAAAGATCGGCAACGGTCGCCGGTCTGCGGAAGTATCAAGGCTGCTCGGCAATCTTCATTTCGAGAGCGGCGCAGGCAACAAGGCGATCGAAAACCTGAACTCGGCATTGACTTTTTACCGGGAAAAGAGTGAACCGCTGAACATTTCCGCGATACTCAAAGAGATCGGTCTAATCTATCTCGCCGCAAAAGACCGACGAGCCGTCGGAAGTTTTGAAGAAGCTGTTCCGCTTGAAGCGCTCCGAACCGGCGAGTCAGGGATGGCCCAGTCAACGGCTTATCTAATGTGGGCCCGGAACGCGTTTGGCGATCCCAAGACAGCAGTCTTCTTTGGAAAGCTCACTGCCAGTCTGCTTTCAAATGGAGGCGTTTCCGGACGTGTCTCCTCAACCGGACCCGATGCTTCCAGTTTTGAAAACTCGTTTAGGAAACTTTCTGAGATCCTAAAGGTTGAGGGTCGCAATGCGGAAGCAGAGGAAATATCCAAATGGTGGACAGCTTTTGTCGATGCTGCTTCAAGGAACGATCCTTCCACAACCCTGGATGAACTGCCTTCGATCACATTCACTTCTTCCGAGAGTGCCTTGGCTGCTGAATACGGTGAACACTATAGAAGGATGGCGGAACTCGGTTCGCAGGCGACAACCGTGACAGATCGAGAGATCGAAAAGGGATCATCTGCGGAGATAAACCGGGCAGCCGGAGAATTCAGGCAGTTCCTGGGGTCAATACCTGCCAGGCTCGATTAATCAGCTTGGGCGCTCTCGCGAGGATCCTGTCGCCGCTGAAGCGGCCAAAGGTCCCTTCAGGTTCCGCGATTCTACAGACCAGCAGCGCCGATGGCGCTGATCCGAATCAGCAAACGTACCGATCTTACTTCGCGCCTCAGCAGTGAATAAACCGGTAGGCTGAACTGAACCCGGTAATGCTTTGCGGCTATGCCGCCGGGCTGTGCGGTAAGCCTCCGGCTTACCGAGGCGCGTATTTCAATTTCCTTCCCCGGGGCTTAGCCCCGGGGAATCTCTTTTTGGGGGACTCCGCCGGAAAGGCAGAGCCTTTCCGCACATCAACGCGGCGAAGCCGCGGGAACGTCAGAGAGTCCTTGCCGAAAGGCTGAAGCCTATCGCACCTCGCCCCGCCGGCGATTACCGCTCGTACACAACTCTTCCGCCGACGATCGTGAACAGCGTCCGGACCTTGATCTCTCCGCGCTCGTCGATCCAGCCGGCAGGTTCAGTCTGTAGCAAGTTCATATCCAGCACCGTTATGTCCGCCAGCTTGCCCGGAGTGATCGTGCCCTTGATACCGTCCTCAAAGCTCGCATAGCTCGATCCCCAGGTGTGGGCTTTGATCGCCTCTTCGGTCGAGATCCGCTCGTCGGGGAACCATCCGCCGGCCGGAGAGCGGCGGACCGTCTGACGCGTGACCGCGGCGAAGAGCGCGTAGATCGGATCGATCGGATAATACGACGCCGAAGTTCCGGGCCAGTCGCTGCCGAAGCTCAGGACAGCGCCCTTATCGCGGATGGTCTTGAAAGCGTAAGCGCCTTTCGAACGCTCTTTGCCGATCCGCTCTTCCATCCACCGCATATCGTCGCTCAGGTGATACGGCTGTACTTCCGCCACAACGCCCAGGCCGCGAAGCCGTTCGAAATCCCTGGGCGCGAAGACCTGCGCGTGGACGAGCCTCATTCTGCGGTCTCGTTCGCCGTTGGCACGTGTCATTGCCTCGATCATGTCGAGCATCACGCCGATCGCCTCGTCTCCGATCGCGTGCACCGTGACCTGTATGTCGGCCGCGTCCGCATCGATCATCATCTGCGTGAACGGGCCTCGGTTGAGCTCGGTCGGGCGGTCGGGCGAGACCCACGTGAGGGGCCTCCAATGACCTCGGTTCTTTCTCTCGGGATCACTGTCGTACGGTTCGTAGAATCTCGCGCCGCTGGTTCCCATTATCCCGTCAATATGGCCCTTGACGGCGCCGAGCCGGATCATCGAGCTCCCGAATCCTCGCTTGATCCCGAGAGCCTTCATCTCATTCCAGTGCTCGATGCCGTACCGGAAGTTCACACGGGCAGTCAGCCTTCCCTCGTCTAGGAACTCGTAGAAGATGCGGAGCTGTTCGTGGTCGGATATGTCCTGGAAGGACGTGACGCCGGCTTCCCTCACAAGCCGAAGCGCGTTCTCTGTCATCAGTTTGCGCTTTGCGCGATCGGGCGTCTGGTCGCCTCCCAGGAACTTCGCCTCAAGCCCTCGCGCGTTCCTGATCCGCATCGCCCCGGTTATCCGCCCTTCAGAGTCACGCACGTGCTCGATGTTCCCGTCATCGGCCGCAGTGCCTGCAAGCCCCGCGTTCTTCAGCGCCGCCGTGTTCGCGAAGTAGAAGGCGCGGTCGAATCGGCTGATGAACAATGGCGTGTCGCCGGTCACGGCATCGATCAGTTTCCGGTCCGGAAGCCATTCCTTCCGTTCGCCGTCCCCTGAAGCGGCGGCTCCGAGTTCCCATTGCTCATACGCTCCCCATCCGCCGCCGCGCACCGGTTCGCCGGGACGAAGTTCGACGTACTCGCGAACCCGCTCAACGAACGCCTTATCCGAGTGAACGTCCATCAAATTAATGTTCCAGAAAAAGCTCGCCGCGGACGCAAAGTGCACATGGTTGTCATTGAAGCCCGGCAGGACGAACGCACCTTTGAGATCGATGATGCGCGTCATCGGACCGCGCAGCTTCAGGACGTCTTCGTCCGAGCCGACGCGTATGATCTTCTCGCCACGAACGGCGACCGCCTCGGCACGAGGGTTTTGGTCATCGACAGTCCAGACGGATCCGTTGTGGAGGATCAGGTCGGCCGTGAGCTGTGTGGCGTTCAGCCCCGCTGTTAGAAGCAGAAGGAATGCTACGGAGATCAGGACGATGAAGGTGTTTCGGATCATTTTGAATTCTTTCCAGGATGGTTCGGATTGGTTTCCGCCATTCTACACCACGTGTCACCGTTCAGGAGGACCTTACCGGAGCGCATGCTTCCTTCTTCTTCTTCCCCGGGGCTGAGCCCCGAGGCATCTTTTTGGGACCCCGCCGGAAAGGCAGAGCCATTCCGCACACACAGGCGGCGAAGCCGCGGGAACGTCCGAGAATCCATTGTGGTTTGGTAAACCAAGGAAGCCGTGTGGGCAGGATGTCCGCAGTCAAAGGCGACTTGATGAACAGAGGGGGCCTTGCGGGCAGGGTGCCCGCGGTCCATGGCGGCGAAGCCGCGAGAGCGTCAGACCGGGATTACCGTGATCATCACGCACTGGACGACGACGTACACAATAAGCGGGATGAACAGGAAGCCCATCACGTCGCGGACCGCGACCTTCACACCCGCGCACATTACCGGAACGATCGTAAGGAAAAAGAAAGGCTGGAGCAGGTTCGTCACCGTCTCGCCGTAGGCTATGGACATCGACGCTTTTGCGATCATCGCGGACTGAGCTTCGGCGGGAAGCCCCGCGCCCAGTTCCTTGACAGCCGATATTACGCTCGGCGCCAGCACGGCGTACTCGCCGCCCGCCGAAGGGATCGCGAAGTTCACCACCGCGCCCGCGGCATACGAATAGACCGGGTACGTGTAGATAGAGGCGTTCGAAGCCATCGCGGATCCGATCGCGTCCCCGAGCCCCGTGTGGATCATTATTCCCATGATCCCTGCATAAAAAGGGTACTGAAAGACGATCCCCGAGATGTTGCTGCACGCGCGCTTCATCGCGATCACGTACCGCATCGGCGTCCTGTGCAGTGCGAGCCCAAGCATCAGGAAGGTGAAGATCATTATCGAGAGATTCAGCTCGAACCCCTCGGTCCGGAAGTAGCTGACCACATAGACCAGTCCCATCGCGGCGATCACGAACGACAGGATGCTGCTGTTGTTGAGCGAATCGGAAAGCGCACGGAACGGAAGCTTGTCGGCCTCCGCTTCATCCTCGATCGAGCGCTCTTCGCCGTGCGAAACGTCGGTCCTGAGCTCGTCGATCCCGACCGGCTCGCCCTTCGGCCGAAGGAAGTACACGATCAAAGGCGGCACGAGCAGGTAAAAGCCGATCATCGCGAGATTCAGAGGCGAGGCGAGGGTCAAAGAGGTTGCGATCCTATCGGACAGGACCCCAGCATCGATCAGAAAGTTACCCTCCGTATTGAGCACAAGAGGGATCGAGCTCGAAAGACCCGTCACCCATCCGTTGCCGGAAAGGTAAACGCACGCCACAAGATACCTGTAATCGACGCCTTCGACCCGCTCGGCGAGCTTTCGCGCGAGGACTGCCGTGATCACGATCCAGCCCCAGCTTACAAAGCCGAAGATCGTCCCTGCGATGACGACCAGCAGATAGACCTTCGTAGGCGTCCCGACGAACTTTGCCAGGCGGTCGATAAGCCTTCCCGCCGAAGGTGTAAGCGCGATGGCGTATCCCGTGACGAGGATCAGCACCATTTGCATCCCGAACTCGAGCAGGCTCCAGAATCCCTTGTACCAGCCGGAGATTATCGACATCGGTCCGGCGCCCACGGCAGCTGCCGCGAGCACGGCGCAGATCAGCGTCAGCAGGATCGCGAACACGAAAGAATCCGGCATGTAGCGCTTGAATGCGTCGACGAATCTGTTCCCTGTGGCCTCAGGCATCGTTTACGTTCGAATCTCCGTCGAGCTTTGTATCCTTCTTGCGCTCTGCCTCACGTACCTTGTGATTCGCTTCCTTGATGTCTTTGCCGTCGGGTTCGGGGGCCTCCTGCTCTTTCTCGGCCCCGTTCTCAAGGCAAAGCACAGCGAGGATCGGGAAATGGTCGGAGCCTATGCTGTCGAGCCTTTTCAATTCAACCAGCCGAAAATGCGGGGTGTGAAAAATGTGGTCAAGAGGAAAACGCAGGAAAGGATACGCCGTGTGGAAGGAATTGTACATTCCGCGGCCCTTCCTCGGGTCGAGCATCCCGCTGATCTTCTGGAACAGCTTCGTCGTGCGCGACCACGCGACGTCGTTCATATCGCCCGCGATGATCGCCGGCACGCCTTTCTCCCGGACGAGTTTTCCGACGAGGACAAGCTCCGCGTCGCGTTCGGTCGATTCTCCCGTTTCGGAAGGCACGGGCGGCCTCGGATGGACTCCGTAGAACCTGACCACCTCGCCGGAGGGCATGCGGATGCCGGTGTGGATCGACGGCACGTCCTCTTCGACGAGGTGTTTCACCTCCGTCCCGACCAGTTCCAGCCTGGAGTACATCGCCATTCCGTACGGGTTGTCCTGCGGTACTTCGACCTTGTGCGGATGGCTTTCCTTCAGCGCCTGGATCCGGCCGATCCATTTTTCGTTCGTTTCGGCGAGAAGAATGACGTCAGGTTCGGCGTTTTTGACGGCCGCCAAAAGTCTGTCGGTCTCGTCGTTCTCGAGAAGCACGTTTGAGATAAGGATGCGTATTATCTGCGAAGAAGAATCTGATTTCGCCGATTCGACCTCTTTCGGGTAGAAAGGCGTGTAGGGGAGTATCGCGTGGATCTGATAGATGACCGCGACAGAGGCAAACGCCACGGCGGTCAGGTCGAGAAACGTAAGCGGTCTAGAGAAGATCAGGAGGAGTGCGACCGCGAGAACTCCCGCAAGGCCGATCTGGATCCGTGGGAAGTCGCCGATCCGTACCAACCAGAAGCTGACCGGGAAAACGGGCACCGCGGTCAGTGCGATCACGATCGCAGAAAGCGCATAACAAAAGATGTCTAGCGCCGTGGCAAGCGCGGGTTGAAGATCCATCCGAACCTCTTCCGAACCGGGACGCCAAAAGCATAAACGCTAACGACGGTTCAGAAAAGGCCGGGGGAACCCGATCGGCCTCTAACGCTCGGTCGGCGAGTCTTCCTTATCGACCATTAAGAGCGTCACCTCCGCGAAGATCGCGTAGACGACCGACATAAGTACCACGAAGCCTATGAAGAAGATCAAAAGGTCAGTAGTCATGTTTCACCTCCCTACTTTCTGAAATAACGGCCGGCCGTCAGGATCGAGGGCACCCAGATCCCGACAAAGATCGCCGCCTGTTTGTTGTATGCCGTGTCGTCGCCAAGCACTCCGAACCAGAGCGAAACGGAAAAAAGTAACGAAATGAACGCCGCTCCTATTGTCAAGTAGTCTGATCTTCTCATTGTTATATTGTCTCCAGGCGCCGTCTGAATTGGACCCTACCCGCGCGTATCGATTCAAGAAACCTTTCACTTTCTATATATCATTGTTTTAGGCAATATAGCTTCGTCACAAGAGAGGGTTCGGATTCCGTCTTCGCTTCGGGATTACAAAAGCCGCTATTTCAGCGGGCCGAAACTGCCCTGCTAAGCTGAAAACCACCCGAAAAAAAGTAATGCCGGACCCTTGCACAGCGACTTGCTGCGTCAAAGGATCCGGCATAAATTCTTTGACCGGAATAATTTACCGGGAATGGATCAACCGTCGAAGCCGGTCCGGAAAAAGTACGTCGATCATCCTGTTCTCAAGGACCTCGACCACCTTTCCGCGCCCGAACGCTTCGTGCTCCATTATCTGTCCCGACTTGTACGTTTTTGAAGAGTCGTACGGATCTCCGGATTTCTGCTTGCTCTTATCGGGCTTGAGCTTTGCGGAACTGGCTTTGAATGTGCCGACCGTCCCGCATTCCGAACAAATGACCCTCGATACCCGGCCGAGCTTCGTGACCGATTTGACGATGTGCCCAAGCTGTTCATCGCATTCCGGACACACCTTTTCGACCCTGTCGCCAACGCTGTAACCGTTATCTTTTGCGGTTGAAGTAGCCATAAGCTGCTAATACCTTAACACAAAAACGCATTTTGGCCGGGGATGCAGGAACCACGCACAAGTACGTGGAGGAAACCTGTAGAAAAATAAATATGCGCGAAGACCCACAAACAAATGCGTAGGCTCGCAGGTGAACAAACCCTGCGTACCGAGACTCCACGTTCCGCTTTGCTTCACGTGGAGCAGGCCTATGCCGCCTGCTTCGCAGGCTGAGACTCGTCTCACGACATTCTCCACGTTCCGCTTCGCTTCACGTGGAGCTGTTATATGTCGCCCGCTTCGCGGGCTGTCAGACCCGATAGACTCAACAGACCCGACAGACTCAACAGACTCAACAGACCCGATAGACTCAACAGACCCGACAGACTCAACAGACCCGACAGACTCAACAGACCCAACAGACCCGATAGACTCAACAGACCCGACAGACCCGATAGACTCAACAGACCCGACAGACCCGACAGACTCAACAGACCCGACAGACTCAACAGACCCGACAGACCCGACAGACCCGACAGACCCGAAAGACTGAAAAGACCGCCTTCTACGCCGCAAGAGCGATCAGCTTTCTTTCCCGAATCGCTTTCGGGCCAAATTCGGGATGCTCGATCCGTTCGATCTTCTTTTCCGTGAGCATCTCGATGCTGCGCATCGCGAGCTCCTCGATCGGGGTCACGAGAGTGATCGCCTGCCCGAGCCGGCCCGCCCGTCCGGTCCTGCCGACCCTGTGAACATAATCTTCAGGTGGCGAGGGAACGTCGTAATTCACCACGTGGGTCACGGAATCGATATCGATACCGCGGCTTGCAATGTCCGTCGCGACCAGCACCTGTTTCTTTCCGGCCTTGAAATCCTGCAGCTCCCTTTCCCTCTGGGACTGGGTCCTGTCGGAATGGATTATCCCGGCGTTTAGCTCCCTTGCGTTGAGGATATGAGCGAGCCTGTCAGCTCCCCGCTTGGTCGCGGTGAAGATAATGACCTTCTCGAGCTCCCCGTTCTCCAGGAGGTCCAGGAGCAATGCGATCTTGGAATTTCCCGGCACCGTGTAGGCGATCTCTTCGATCGTCCGCGGGGGTTTGTTCCTCGGGCTTGCCTCAACGAATTCCGGATCTTCCATCATCGAGTAGGCCAGGCCCTTCACGGAATCCGGCATCGTAGCCGAAAATAGGAGATTCTGCCGTTCAGCCGGCAGGAACCCCAGGATCTTACGTATTTGCGGAAGGAAGCCCATGTCGAGCATCCGGTCCGCTTCGTCGAGAACAAGCGTTCGTGTCGTCCGAAGGTCAACGTTTCCGCGTTCAACGTGGTCGATTAACCTTCCGGGCGTCGCAATTACTGTGCTCACGCCGCTTCGAAGCTTATTCGTTTGTTTATTTATATTCGTGCCGCCGATCAGGCAGACGCTCTTGAAGTTCTTGGGTGCAAAAAGAAGGTAGTCCTTCTCTATCTGCATCGCGAGTTCGCGAGTAGGTGCTACAACAAGGAGGTTTACTCCTGGCCGACGCTCGCGGATCATCGCGTCAAGGACTGGCAGCAGGAATGCCGCCGTCTTGCCGGTGCCGGTCTCGGCACAGGCTATTAGGTCAATTCCCTCTTTTACCAAAGGGATCGCCTTAGCCTGGATCGGCGTCGGCGTTGTAAAGTTTTGGGATTCACATCGGCGCAGAAGCGCGTCATTCAGTCCCAATTCACTGAAGTTCATAAATTTCCTTTTCAAAGAGAGAGTGCCCGGCTGATAACAAAAAGCCGGGCACTCATTGTTAATAAATCTGGTTCGGCGGATCGCCTTACCAGCGGTTGCGACGTCCGCCGCCTCCGCCTCCGTATCCGCCGCCTCCGCCTCCGCCTCCGCGATCGACGCGGGGCTTGGCTTCATTGACGACGATGTCGCGGCCGCCAACTTCCTTTCCGTTGAACTCCGCGATCGCGTTGTTGGCTTCTTCCGTGCTCGACATCTCGACGAATCCGAATCCGCGCGAGCGGCCCGTGTCGCGGTCTGTGATCACATTCGCGGATTCAACCGTTCCTGCGCTGCTGAAAAGCTCTTCAAGATCGTGATCGGATGTATCAAACGAAAGGTTTCCGACATAAAGTTTGGTAGACATAGTAATCTCCTTTGTCCCGGTTTCGGAACAAGTCTAAAGAAGCGTCGAATCGAGTTGTCTTCGGAGAAACGGTGTGCTCGGGAAGGGTCGTGTTTCGGATTGCTCTATCACTAAAGCGGCTTCTGTGCTATCAACTTTCCGACTCTCGAACTATCTCAAACGCCGTCAGTCACTATCTTGCAGGACGGGGCGCATTACCGTTAATGCGCGAGAGAAGGTTAACTGAGCATTATTGTGGGGGTATATGCCGCCAATTGCAAGTCAGGAATCGTGGTTGGCCGCTTCTCGCAGTTCCCCCTGAAGAGTTTCAACCACGGTCTCATCACGGTCGTTGACGCGCCTGCGCGCCTCTCTCCACGTTGAGAACCCCTCGCGCGCGAGTCCGACTACCGGCTTCCTGTTGCTAAAGATGAGTTTCAGCCATGCGAACTTGCTCATCTGCGGGAAGTAAATGCCCCGAAAGAACAGCCTCGCGACAAGATGGCTGATGCGGTACTGGATAGGCGCGTCGGCTATCGCTTCAAGAGCTTCGGCGTTGCGCTCAGGGCTGTACGATCTCTGCCACGCGTAGTCGGTCTCCTCCCTCGCTTCTTTGACCGTCATCTTCCCCGGAGTGTGGGCCATCACGAACGGCGCGAATTCCAGCCAGTGTTTCGGCCGTTTAAGCCGGCCTTCTTTTTCAAGCCGTTCGTAAAGCGGCGTAGCGGGGAACGGGGTAAGCTGGCCGAACACAGGGAGTCCCGGCGACCAGGATTCGATCTGGTCGACGGTCCTTGCAGCGACACCTTTGGTGTCGTTATCCATTCCAAAGATAAAGGAAGTGATCGCGTACAAGTTCCGGGCGGCCAGCCTGTCGAGGACCTGCTTGTAATCCGCCGGCTTAGAAAAGTTCTTATTGACCGAGGCCATGTTCTCGGGGTCGATCGATTCCATCCCGATGAAGATCCACTTCCCTCCAGCCTCAGCTATCAGGTCGACCAGCTCTTCGTCGCTCAGAAGGTTGGCGCTGATCTGCGCCACCCAGGGCAGTTGAGCCTTCGCCGCGATGATGTCGCGAAGCAACGACTTGAGTCTTTTCTTGTTTATAGCCAGGTTGTCGTCGATGAAGAAGACCGCGATCTGGCCTCTCTCGTTTTTTGCCCGTTCCTTCAAACGGAGAAGTTCCTCGACGACGCTTTCGTTTGTCCGGAACCGGATCGAATCTCCGAAGAAGCCGGTCACCGTGCAGAACTCGCACCCGTAGGGACACCCCCGGCCGGTCTCGATCGGGACGACGAAGAACTTTCCCCAGCCCGCTCCCATCTTCGACATCAGTTTTCTGAATGGTTTCGGCACAAGGCTGAACTGCTCAAGGTCCAGGCTTTCCCAGGGGATGTGCGGATATGGCTGCAGCGGCGGTTTCACGTCGTTGCCCTTCTCGTCGAACTTCGGTTTGTAGATTTCCTTTAGTTCGCCTTTTGCAGCGTCCTCTACAATGTCCGACCAGTAATCATCGGCTTCACCGAGCGCGACCGCATCCGCGTGACGTGGACCGCCGTCGCGGCCGAGCGCCTCGTCGGGGCATTCGGTTACGTGCGGACCGCCCATCACGACGCGGATCCCGGCGTCCCTTAAAGCGTCGGCGACCCGATACGCGCGGGCGACCATTCGGGTCATCGAACCGATCCCGACAAGGCCGATCTCCTCATCGAGGCAGAACCGGACAAGTTCGTCCCGGGTCATTGCTTTCGCATTGCCGTCGATGAGTACTACGTCGTGGCCCTCGGGTGTAATGGATTGCAGAAGGAACATCCACAGGTGGGGCATGAAATTTCGGGTCACGCCGTTGTCGGGGTTGTAAAGCAGGATCTTCATCTGATTGATTCCGAAACTGATCCGAGTGCCGTAATCCCGGATCGAAATTTGAACGCCCGCCCACGGACAATCCCGTACGCCCCTTCTAACGTCGATTCGGGACCGTGGGTTCCTTTTGGACGTTAGCAGGTACGCACCCCTCACGGGCGTGAACCGGCTCACTAAGGCCCGCAGGGCAATTTACGGCTGAAGGTCAAGAATACGAAAGCGTCGGGCGGGCCTACGGCGAATATGGTAATTCGCGGGTTAAAAGTCAAGTAAGTTGGGGCAAAAAGGTGGAACTGATCCCGCCGATCCTTTCCGATTTTCAAGACGCCGACCGTGCTGTGCAACACTTCAGAGTGAGCGAACGCCTGTATACTATCACATCGCCACGTCTGACGGGCACGTCCACGCACGAGCGCACGGGTTAAACCGGCGAGAGCTCACGAGTGGTTTGGCTGGCGTACCTGTGCAGGGCCCGTAGAGTTTGGGGTTCAAAGTTCTGAGGTAGCGCGAAACCTGCGGGGCGGAACCCCGAGCGTGAGCGAGGGGGCTGTACGCGCAGAACCCCCAGCGTCAGCGCGGGCCCGTTTCAGGATCAAAGTTCAAAGTCGGCACGACAGACCCGACAGACCCGAATAAATCACGGTCCATGTTCGCGGTTCGCTTCGCTCAATGCGGGCAGGCTTCCCGCGCTCCAGTCGACAACGCTCGACCCGACAGACTCGACAGACCCGATAGACTCGACGGACTGAATCGACTCGACAGACTTCCCGCCCTCTCATATCATTGCTCTACCGAAGACATCTCGTTAAATCTATGAAAGCAATCGTAAAGAGCAAAGCCGAACCGGGGCTTTGGCTTGAGGACGTTCCGGAACCCGGGAACGGGATAAACGACGTCAAGATCCGTGTGCTGAAAACCGGGATCTGCGGCACGGATGTCCACATTTATAACTGGGACGCGTGGTCACAGAGCACGATCAAGGTCCCAACCATCCTCGGCCACGAGATAGTCGGAGAGATCATCGAGGTCGGCTTGAACGTCAACGACTTCTACGAAGGCGACATCGTCAGCGTCGAAGGGCACCTTGTCTGCGGCCGATGCCGGAACTGCCTCGCCGGGCGCCGCTACAAATGCGCAAACACGCTCGGCTTCGGCGTGAACACCGACGGCGGATTCGCAGAATATATGGTCGTCCCCTACACGAACATATGGAAGCACGAGCCGGGGATCGATCTCGATGTAGCGGCGATCTTCGATCCGTTCGGCAACGCGGTGCACACGGCGCTGGCGTTCGAGGTCTTCGGCGAGGACGTGCTGATCACCGGTGCAGGCCCGATCGGGATAATGTCGTCGGCGGTCGCCAGGAAAGCGGGCGCGCGGTTCATCGTCATCACGGACATCAACCCGAAGCGTCTCGAGCTTGCCGAGAAGATGGGCACCGTTACGAAGGCGATCAATACAAAAGAGGTGTCGATCGCCGACACGCAGAAAGAACTCGGGATGGTGGAGGGTTTCGACGTCGGCTTCGAGATGTCGGGCAGTCCTTCGGCGCTGAGGGACATGCTCGCGAATATGGCCCACGGCGGCAACATCGCATTCCTGGGCATTCCGTCAGACGAGTTCTCTATCGACTGGAAGACGGTGATCTTCAACATGCTGGACATCAAGGGGATCTACGGCCGGCAGATGTACGAGACCTGGTACCAGATGAGCGTGCTGATCGAGACCGGCCTGGACATAAGCCCGGTGATCACGCACCGCTACGGCTACAAGGACTTCGAGCAAGGCTTCGAGGCGATGAAGACGGGCGACAGCGGGAAGGTTATTCTCGATTGGACGGAGTAGCAGCTTCGCTGCTGTTCAAGGTTCCAAGTTCCAGGTTCCATGAGAAGTCAGAAGTCAGGAGTCGGAAGTCAGGAGTCAGCACGTGACCGCGGCCCGACCCTTGGGAGGGCTACTTAGAGAAGTCAGAAAACAGAAGTCAGCACGTGTCCGAAGCCCGACCGTCAGGGAGGCTACTTGGAGAAGTCAGAAGTCAGGAGCTAGGGTTCGCGTCCGCGAAGCGGACAGATGCCTTTAGCCGTGGGTGAAGCCGAAGGCGGAACCCACCGGGGGGCGCCCCCGTCGACCGGAGCCGCGTTTGCGGCGACACAACGATACCCGGAGTAAAAGCGACGGGACATCGATTAAGCCGCGCTTCGCGCGGCCAGGGCAGCGCGAAGCGCGGCTCTAAACGGGCGCTTGAGTCGACACCCTGGAAGGCCGCATTCGCGACTTTTGCCCGCGCAACGCGACGTGATTCAAGCTGAAGCTTGCACTCCGAACGTGTCTTCTCGACGCTCAGTACTCATCTCTCAGTACTCAGCACTAACGAATATGTACTCTTCAGCCAAACAACAATTGATCGACCAGATCGACGAGATCCGCGAAGCGGGCCTCTACAAATCCGAGCGCGTCATCGAGACGCCTCAGGACGCGCACATCGATGTCGCCGGAGGCGAAGTCCTCAATATGTGCGCCAACAACTACCTGGGGCTCGCCGACGATCCTTCGATCATCGAGGCGGCAAAGAAAGCGCTTGACGAATGGGGCTACGGGCTCGCGTCCGTCCGGTTCATATGCGGCACGCAGACGATCCACAAACGGCTTGAGAAAAAGATCAGCGAGTTCCTGGGAATGGAGGACACGATCCTTTACACGTCGTGCTTCGACGCCAACGGAGGCCTGTTCGAAACGATCCTCGGCGAAAAGGACGCGGTCATCTCCGACGCGCTCAACCACGCGTCGATCATCGATGGGATCCGCCTGTGCAAGGCTCAGCGTTTTCGATACGCCAACGGCGATATGAACGACCTCGAAGAAAAGCTGAAAGAGGCTTCGGGCGCGCGGCGCAGGATGATCGCGACTGACGGCGTATTCTCGATGGACGGCTATTTCGCGAAACTCCCGGAGATCTGCGACCTGGCCGAGAAGTACGACGCGATGGTGATGGTCGACGACTCGCACGCCGTCGGATTCGTCGGCGAACAAGGCCGCGGAACCCACGAGCACCACGGAGTGGTGGACCGGATCGACATCATCACGGGAACGCTCGGCAAAGCGCTCGGCGGAGCGAGCGGCGGATACACAAGCGCGAGAAATGAGATCGTCGAGATGCTCCGCCAGCGTTCGCGCCCGTACCTTTTTTCGAACACGGTGGCGCCGGCGATCGTCGCGGGCTCGATCCGGGCGATCGAAATGCTTTCGGGATCGACCGAACTCAGGGACAAACTCGCGTCGAACACGGCGTACTTCCGCGAAGAGATCGCGAAGATCGGACTGGAGGTGCTTCCGGGCAAACACCCGATCGTGCCGGTGATGCTCGGCGACGCGGCGCTCGCTACGAAGATGGCCGATCTGCTGCTGGAAAAGGGCGTTTACGTGATCGGATTCTCGTACCCGGTCGTCCCGATGGGCCAGGCCAGGATCAGGACGCAGGTCTCGGCGGCGCATTCGAAAAAGGACCTCGAATTCGCGATCGGGAAATTTGGGGAAGCGAAGGAAGAGCTGGGAATATAAGTCTGGTCAGTCTATTCAGTCGATTGAGTCTATTCAGTCTGTTCGGTCTGTTGAGTCGCGAAGCGACGACCTGCTTTTAGCCGTGGGTAAGCCCGAAGGGCGCAACCCACGGGGATAGGGAGACACGGATACGGAGCCGCTTTAGCGGCGGCATGAAAAAAAATGTCAGGGGGTTCGGTGAGTTCTTCAGTCCGCGAAGCGGACGGCATAAATCGGTACCCGGAGCGGTAGCGACGGGCAAAAACATTGACCAATGACCATTGACCACTAGCCAAAGAAATGCCGCGGAGCGGCTACGGATGGTAACCCGGGGCAAGCCGAAGGCGCAGCCCCAGGTTAGGCGAAAAATATTATTCCGAGCCGCGTAGCGGCGACGCAGATGCGGGCGGGTCGCCCGCGGCATTGAATTTCCTTCGGACGATCGAATCGAATGGCTTTCCTCGTCACTCATCACTCATTACTCATGACTCGGACTTGCGGGCGGGTCGCCCGCGGTCCAAGGCGCCTTCTAACCAAGTCTAGGAACTCATTATGAAACTTCTCAAACCGATCGCTGCGATCGTACTTCTCGCCATGACCTTTAACGAACCCCTTTCTGCCCAACGAACTGCCAAACCCGTCCTTCACGGCCGCCACTGGGTCGCCATCACAGGCAAGCCGCTCGCGGCGACCGCCGGAGCGATGATGTTCCAGAAAGGCGGCAACGCCGTCGATGCCGCCTGCGCGATGATCGGGGCCACTTCGACGATGTGGGACGTTTTGAGCTGGGGAGGCGAGACGCAGGCGCTGATCTACAACCCGAACACGAAGAAGGTGATCGGGGTCAACGCGCTCGGCGTCGCGCCGACGGGGGCCACCGTCGAGCACTACGCCTCGAAGGGGTTCAAGAGCTTTCCGCCCGAGTACGGGCCTCTTGCCGCCGTCACGCCGGGAACGCCCGGCGGCATATTCGCGATGCTCGCCGAGCACGGCACCCTAAGCCTGAAAGACGTCCTCGAGCCGTCGATCCAGATGGCCGAAGGCTATCCGATGGAAGAGGACACCTCGATGCGGATCGAACGCGAGAAAGACAAGCTCAAACAGTGGAAGTACTCGCGCGAGGTGATGCTCCCGAACGCCGGCAAAGAGCAGGAAGCGCCGCAGCCCGGCGAGATCTTCCGCCAGCCGGACCTCGCCGCAACGTTGAAGAAGTTGGTTGAGGCTGAGGCCGAGGCTCTTAAGCAGGGCAAGTCGCGAAAGGAAGCGATCTACGCTGCTCACGAACGATTTTACAAGGGGGACATCGGACGTGAGTTCGTCCGGGGGGCAAGGGAAGAGGGCGCTTTGATCACGATGGAGGATCTCGCCGGTTGGAAGGTGAAGTTCGAAGAGCCCGTCCAGACCAGCTACAGGCGGATCGACGTTTACAAGCTGACGCACTGGACACAGGGTCCCGTGATGCTCCAGGCGCTGAACATCCTTGAGAATCTCGATCTGAAGTCGATGGGATATAACAGCTCCCGCTACATCCACACGCTTTACCAGACGATGAACCTCGCCTACGCCGACCGCGATTTCTATTACGGCGATCCTGCCTTCCCGCCTGCCGAGCCTATCGAGGGCCTTCTCTCTAAGGAATACGCGAAGGCGCGTTTGAAGCAGATGCACCCGGACAAGAACGATCCGAATGTGAAGCCCGGCGACCCGTATCCCTTTCAGGGAGAAACGAATCCTTACACGAATCTCTTGAAAGACTGGGGAGTTAAGAAGCCTGCCGAAGGAGAGGTCGCGGAAGCGAAATTCCTAGAGTCGTTCTACGCCGGGACCACGACCATCCAGGCGGCCGACAAGGAAGGATGGGTCGTGTCGGTGACCCCGAGCGGCGGCTGGGTCCCCGCAGTTATCGCCGGAAGAACGGGCGTCGGCCTAAGCCAGAGGGCGCAGAGCTTTGACCTCGACGCGCGCAACAATCCCTTCAACGTGATCGCTCCCGGCAAACAGCCCCGCGTCACCTTAACGCCTTCGCTCGCTCTGAAGGACGGCAAACCGTTCCTTTCGTTCTCGGTCCAGGGCGGAGACGGCCAGGACCAGAACCTTCTTCAGTTCTTCCTCAACGTCGTCGAATTCGGAATGAACGTTCAGCAGGCGGCGGAGGCGGCGAACATAAACAGTTACCAGATGAAGAGCTCGTTCGGTGACCACGAGTCGATCCCGGGCCGACTGTTGCTTGCGGATTCGGTCCCTGACTGGATCCGAAGGGAGCTGGTCCTTGCGGGCTATGATCTGCGGTTTCAAGAGCGGACCTCGGGACCGATCAACGCGATCTACTTCGACCGCGAGCACGGTACGATGTGGGGCGGCTCGAGCCATCACGGGGACGACTACGGGATCGCCTGGTGAGTTTGGGGTCTGTCGGGTCTGGCGAGTTGTACTGAGTTTGCCGAGTTCAGTGAGTTTGCTGAGTTTGGTGTGTTGGCAAAGATGGTCGAGTCCGTCGGTTCGCGAGTTTCTGACTGGAGCGCGGGCAGCCTGCCCGCATTGAGCGAAGCGAAAAATTCCAGGTCACGTGTCGGGTCTGGAGAGTCTGGCGAGTCTATCGAGTCCATAGAGTCTATAAGGTCCGCTACGCGGACTAACTGATCCTAAAGACTCCCGACTCGATAGACTCGATAGGCTCCCGACTCGAAATCCTCTTGCCCTTGGACAGGATTCGTGTATCATTTCTCAACATCCAAGGGGAAAACGAAACAGGACGCTTTACGGGATTCAGCTCCGATCCCCGGAGCCATCCGTCTATGCGTCCTATCGAAAACCAGGATGCTTCCTGCGGAGCATAAGGAGAACATCTATGTCGAAGATGATCGGAATACTCGTAATCTGTTTTGCCGTTCTTTCATTCACCGCCTGCCCTCCGGCGGGAGAAACAGGCGCGAACACCGGCGACAACAGCGGCGCCAATGACGCAACGACCGAAAAGACCCTCGAAGCCACGCTCACCGAGCTTGACCAGAAAGCCGGCGAGGCCTGGAAGAACAAGGACTCCAAGTATTTTGAGGGTTTTATGACCGACAATTTTGTGGGAGGAGGAAACTTCGGCTTTGCCGACAAGGCCATGTCGCTTAACGGGATAGCTAAGAATCCGTGCGAAGTTAAGTCGACCGCCACTTCCGGCTACAAAACCGTCGAACTCTCAGACACCGCGGCTATCCTTGCCGGCAAGAACTCGATCGACGGGACCTGCGACGGCAACAAGATACCCGAGGAGTATTTCGCCACGCTTTATATAAAAGAAGGCGACACCTGGAAGGCGGCATATTACCAGAGCGCCGCGATCCCTCCGAGCGAGGACGCCAAGGAAGAGCCTGCGAAGCCAGAAGGATCTGACACCGGGGCCGCAAAGAGGCCTGTTCCCGAGGAGAAAGAAGAGGCAAAGGAAGAAGAAGCTCCCGCGAAGCCGAACATTCCGAACGATCCCGAGCTCGCCAAGACTCTGATGGAAACGGAGAAGAGCCTCTGGGATGCGTGGCTGAAGCACGACAAGAAGCTGTTCGAGGAAAAGCTTGGCCCGAACTTTCACGCGATCAATTCCGCGGGCATCAGGGACCGAGCGACCGAGCTCGATTTCATCGGCGAACATAAGTGCGAGGGCGGCGGCGTCACGCTTTCGGATGAAAAGGCGACCAAGGTCAACGACGATTTTGTGATCCTGACTTACAGCGCGTCTGCGAAGGTCACTTGCGACGGTCAACCCTTTCCGAATATGTACGTCAGCACGGTAATGCAGAAGGACGGCGACTCCTGGAAGCCGGTCCTGCACTTCACCTCGGAAGAGATGAAGATGTAGAAGTGCTAGTAGGGGCGGGACCTGTGCCCGCCAGTTCTTCTCTTGTAGGGGCGGGACCTGTGCTCGCCCCGTGCTGTATTTTCGGTAACCTCTTGGCTTTGCGGATCATGAATCGCCGTGTATCATTCCGCTCAACAGTCAACAACACGCGTCAGATCGACAGATCCAACCAGCCGGATCAAGCAGCACTGGCCTTACGGCCGAATATCGTTCCCAATCGGAAGTGATTAAACAAAGGAGAAAACAAATGAAACAGTTACTCTTGACCCTCCTGATAGCGATCGGCGCCGCGATGTTTGCGGCCTGTCCGCCGGGAACGGAAACCGGCAATACAAATGGCTCGAACACCAACGGCGAAGAGGCTGAAAAGAGCCTTCAGGCGGCTATCGAAGAGATCGACGACCAGTTCGGCGTTGAAATGTCGAAGAAGAATGTCGCGTTCTTTGAAGAGAATGTCGCCGACAACCTTGTGGGTCAGGGACCGCAGGGCCGAATGGACAAGCCGATGGGCGTCCATTTCATAAAGACCAACAAATGCGAAAGCAAGAGCGATCCCGCTACCGAGCGCAAGGTTCATGAACTGTCAGACGACGTCGCACTGCTTACGGGAAAAAGTTCGGGCGAGCGAACCTGCGACGGCAAGACGGAGAAGATGGCCGGGCGATACGCGGTGCTTTGGGTGAAGGACGGAGATAAGTGGAAGGCCGCTTTCTACCACGGTATTCCGTTGCCGGCGAATGAAGAAGCCAAGGCTGACGATGCCGAGAAGGATGAAGAGAAGCCCGCAGCCGACGCCGAGGCCAAGAAGGAAGACAAGACCGCGGCTGAAGGGGCTGCCGACGAAGCGGCACCTATGCCCAAGGAAAACGCTCCAAACGACGCAGAACTTGCGAAGACGCTTCTCGATATAGAGAAGACCCTTTGGGAGGCGTTTGCCAAGAATGACACGAAGCCGTTCGAAGAGAGGCTCGCGGCTGAATTTGTTTCGCTGCGCCCAACCGGCGAAGCTGACAGAGCAGCGGAACTCAAGTCGATCGGCGAGCACAAATGCGAAGTCAAGAGCTGGTCTCTCAGCGAAGAAAAGGCAACGAAGGTCAACGACAACTTTGTGATCCTGACCTACAAGGGAAACCAGGACGGCACCTGCGGAGACGAGGCGCTCGACAAGGTCATTTACACTTCGACGATCTTTATGAAGGACGGCGACACGTGGAAGCCTGTCTTCCACGCGAACACGCCTGCGATGCCGTCTGCGTAGCAGACGGAAAGCGAGTCAATCCGAGCCGGGAGACGCGAGTCTTCCGGCTTTTTTCATTGACCAGGGCTACCATCCTTAGCCCCTTCGGGGCATTTCACCCGACAGACCCGACAGACTCGACAGACCCGTCAGATCCTATAGACCCGATAGACCCGACGGACCCGTTAGACCCGACAGACCCGTCGGACCCTATAGACCCGACAGACTCGACAGACCGAACAGACTGAACAGACTCGATAGACTCCCGACTCGCCGGACTCACCGGGCGGGCACAGGTCCCGCCCCTACATTGCCCTGTCACAATTCCCCGCTCCGCAGTGTTCTACAGGCAGAACATCCAATTTTCCGAACATAATTCAGGAGAGAACATATGGCTTACTTACTTTCAGTAGTTTTCTGCGCGGTGGTCACAGCGGCCTGCGGGACAGGAGCGCTTCTCGAGAAAAGCGTGACGGCGAGCGACATCGCGCCCGACCCCGTGCGACAGAACCGGAACATCCAGGACGAGCGGTTCGACCAGACCTATCCGCTCAGCCTCAACGGCGACGTGAAGGCGGCGAACATCAACGGCTCGATCAAGGTCACGACGTGGGACAGCCCGCAGGTGCGTCTGATCGCGGTGAAGTCCGCGTCTAATCCCGAACACCTCAAGTATGTCGATATCAAGGTCGAATCGAGCGCAGATAGTTTCTATGTAAAAGCCGACTACAAGGATAGAGATAGTATGGGCGACAGGGAATGGAAACGCGCGGACGACCTGAAAGTCGAATTCGAACTGACGGTTCCACGGACGGCAAATCTGGCCGGCATTTCCACCGTTAACGGAGATATTTCGATCGACGGCGCCGACGGTCCTACCAAGGCTTCCACCGTGAACGGAACGGTCCGCGCGATGAACCTGGGCGGCCCGGTGAAGCTGACGACCGTGAACGGGACCGTCGAGGCCGACTTCGACCAGCTGCTTCAGGGAAGCGACATCAAGATGACGACCGTCAACGGCCAGGTCATCCTGACGCTGCCTTCGGACGCCAACGCGACGATCAAGGCGAACAGCCTGAGCGGTTCGATCGAGAACGAATTCGGGCTCCCGGTAAGGAAGGGCGAGTACATAGGCCGCGACATGCACGGAATGCTGGGCAGCGGCGACGTCCAGATCAGGATGTCGAGCGTCAGCGGAACTCTCTCAGTGAAGCGCAAGAACGACGGCCGGGTCCCGAGCCAGCCCACGAACCTTTTGAAGATGAAGGAAGACGGGCAGACGTACTAGTCGATCGTAAATAGTGAATCGTGAATAGAAAATCGTGAATCGTGAATAGAGGGAATCGGTACCCGGAGCGGTAGCGACGGGAATAAGAAGATCAACCGCAGAGAGCGCGCAGAGAAGAGACAGGACACGGATCAACACGGATGTTTCAGGATAACTCTTTCGGCAAGCGCCAGAGTTATTTTCAGAATCTGTGAAGATCCGTGTCCTGTTTTTTTCTTGTCTTCTCTGCGGTTCAATCCTTAAGCACGGCGAATTCGGCCTGCCGCCGCTACGCGGCTCGCGGAGATTGGACGACTCGATCCGTGGGTTTCGCTTCGCTCCACCCACGGCTAAAAGCAGGTCGTCCCTACGGGACTCGCGACTCGACAGACACTACAGTCCCGCCAGATACGACAGACCCGACAGATTCGATAGACTTGACGGACTCGACAGACCCGACAGACTCGATAGACTCGACAGACCCGACAGACTCCGCCAACTCTATTCACGATTCACGATTTACGATTCACGATTGACTAACGTCCTCCCCTCGGTTTAACCTTCCCCCGAACACGCAAGCTACTTTCCCGCACCGGGTTACAGCCGCCCCCAGGCTGCCGGTCGCAGATTCTTTCAAAAGGCTCTGCCCGAAATCCGTCCCGAGAGGTTTCCGATGAACACGAATCCCTTTTTACGCACCGCTCTCTTTATTCTTGTCATTTCGATCGTTGCGCCCGCGCTCGTCGCGCAGACTATCAAACAGGCGAGCCTCGAACGCAGTCCGAACGTCGCCGTCGACCGCGAATACACGGACAAGATCAACGAGTACACGACCCGTAAGGAGTTCAACTCACCGTTGACGAATTACCTTCCGGAATCGAGCTCGGTCCCGACGCCGAAAGCCCTGCTCGGCGACGTCGCGGGCGCGCCGGGAATCCTGCCATACTCGAAGCAGGTCCACGACTATATGCGTATGGTCGAAAGGGCGAGCCCGCGCGTGAAGGTCTATTCGATCGGCACCTCGGAAGAGGGCCGAGAGATGATCGCCGTCGCCGTTTCTTCGGAAGCGAACCTCGCGAAGCTTGAAGCGAACCGCGAGCGCCTTTCGAAGCTTGCCGACCCCAGGAAGATCGATCTCAACGACGAAGAAGCGGAGAAGATAATCGCCGACACGGTCCCGGTCTATTACCTGACAGGCGCGATCCATTCGCCGGAGACCGGATCGCCGACCGCCCTTATGGAACTCGTGTACAGGCTTGCCGTTGACGAGAGCAAGTACATACAGGACATACGCAACAACCTGATCACCCTGATCACGCCGGTCGTCGAGACCGACGGGCGCGACCGCCAGGTCGACGTCTACAACTGGCATCTCGCAAACCCCGGCAAAAACTGGCCGAACCTGGTCTATTGGGGCCACTACGTCGCACACGACAACAATCGCGACTCGATGGCCCTGTCGCTGAACCTGACGCGTAACGTCCTCAATACATACATCGACTGGAAGGTGCAGGTCCTCCACGACCTGCACGAATCGGTCCCGTATCTTTACGACAACACGATCGGTACCGAACCTTACAACGCCTGGATCGACCCGATCCTCGCCGACGAATGGCAGCTGATCGGCTGGAACAATGTGGCCGAGATGACCAAGTTCGGAATGCCCGGCGTGTTCGCGCACGGCACGTTCGATACCTGGTCGCCGAGCTACCTTATGTTCATCGCGGCGTCGCACAACGGGATCAGCCGTTTGTATGAGACGTTCGGAAACGGAGGCGCCGACACGATCGAGCGCGAACTCTCGCCTTCGCAATACGAGCGACGCTGGTATCGTCAGAACCCGCCGTATCCGAAGACACTCTGGTCGCAGAGGAACAACAACAACTACCAGCAGACAGGGATCCTGGTCTCGCTGGCGCATTTCGCCGCGAACGGCAAGTTCTTCCTGGGCAATTTCTATAAAAAATCGAAGAACTCTATCCTCAAGCCCCGGCAGGCCGGGCCCGCGGCATACGTTTTCCCGGGCGACGAACGAAGACCCGCCGGCCAGGCGGAGCTGCTGAATCTTCTCAAGGCTCAGGGAAACGAGGTCCATCGTGCGATGTCTGCGTTCACTGTCGAAGTGCCCGGCGAGAAGAAGGGCGAGAAGAAAACCAGGGAGTTTCCGGCGGGGAGCTATTTAGTCCGTATGGACCAGCCGTACAGCCGCATCGCCGACATGATGCTCGACAAGCAGTTCTGGTCCCCGATCGATCCGCAGGAGAATGTGTACGACGACACCGGCTGGACGTTCGGAGCGCTGAATAACGTCGAGGTCGTCCGCGTCACCGATCAGAAGGTGCTTGATGCGTCGATGGATCTGGTCGACGAAGCCGTCACGGTCCCCGGCGTCGTCGAAGGAAACGGTCCGGTTTACCTCGTCAACCACAACGCCGACAACACGCTCGTCACTCTCCGGTACCGTTTCCCCGAAGCCTCGTTCGAGGCTGCGGAAGAGCCGTTCAAGGCCGGCGGCCGCGATTACTCCCGCGGTTCGTTCATCATCACGGGCGTCGACGGCGGCGAGCTTAGCCGCACGGCGCAGGCGCTCGATCTGAGGATTCAGGCCGCCGCCGCGAAGCCTTCGGTCAAGACGCATCCGGTCCGCGCCCCTCGGATCGCGATAATGCATACGTGGCTGAACACTCAGGACGAGGGCTGGTGGAGGATCGAGTTCGACCGGTTCAAAGTTCCCTACGACTACATAAGTACGCAGGACGCCGCGGCCGATCCGAACCTGCGCGCGAAATACGACGTGATCATCTTCGCGCCGGTAGGCAGAGGCGCGTCGTCGATGATAATCGAGGGAATACCTATGTACGGCAATCCTATCCCCTGGAAACAGACCGAGCTGACACCGAACCTGGGCCGGATAGATTCGACGGACGATATGCGTCCGGGGCTTGGATTCAACGGGCTGAAGCATCTGCGGGACTTCGTCGCGAACGGCGGATTGTTCATCACGGCGCGCGATACTTCGTCTTTCGCAGTCGAATACGGTTTCGCTCCGGGAGTCTCCGAACGAAGTCCTTCGAAGCTGAGGCTTCCCGGGTCCGTGCTCGCCTCAAAGACGGTTGATGAAAAAAGTCCGCTTCTGTACGGATATCAAGACGGATTCTCGATCTTCGCCGCGAACGGGCCTTTCTTCGGCGTAAGCAATTTCGTGGGCGGCCGCGGGTTTGGGGCGCCAAGCGACAGGCCGAGGATGACGGGACGCGGTTCGGCGGAAGATCCGGACACGGTCCAGAACAGGCCTCCGGACGAGATCCCCGAACCTCCGGCTCCGGTGGAGAAATGGCAGGCGCAGGCGGTCACCGAAGCCGACCTCAGGAACGGCGTCCGTGTGATACCTCCGGCGATGAGGCCGCGTGTCGTGCTCCGGTACGGCGACGCGAAGGGACTGCTCGTGTCAGGATTGCTGGACGGCGGAGGCGAGATCGCTCAGACGCCGGCGGTGATCGATGTGCCGCACGGAAGGGGTCACGTGATCCTTTTCTCGAACAATCCTTTCTGGAGGGCGGAAACGCAGGGCAGCTATTTCCTTGTGTTCAACGCGATCCTGAACTGGGACAATCTGAACGCCGGCCGAGCCCTTGATAATAAGTAGGGGCAGGACCCGTGCCTGCCCTCCGTTGATTTTATAAGTGTTTATTTAGGGGCAGGACCTGTGCCTGCCCCCTTTTTGAAAAAAAAACCAAGCCAATAATAAGGAGGCATCCTCACCATGCCCGACATAGATGGCTGTGTCTTTCGAAAGAACAGCATTCGACTTTCTCCCGACGCTTATGACTCAGGAATACACTTCGTAACTATTGCCGCCAAAGAACGAAAACCGTGCTTCGCCGATGAGAGTTTTGCACGTGCCTGCAAATCGCTCCTGCTTCAGCTCCGAGAAAAGCGTCAATTCAACCTTTATTCATACACCTTTAGGCCCGATCATTTTCATGGCCTGATCGGTATCGGGGATTCAGACTCTAACCTCGGGAAAATATGCGGGGAATTCAAGAGCATGACTACACGTGAATGGTGGAAGAAGGAAAAGGGGAAACTGTGGCAGCGGCAATATTATGATCACGTAATCAGGTCAATCGATGATCTTTGGGAAACGGTTTCGTACATCCGTGACAATCCCGTCAAGTCGGATCTTGTGGACCGGTGGGATAAATGGGAGCACTACGGCGAGCCGGATCTTTCGCTGATAATTGAGCCTTACGGATGAGGCCGGGCGTCCGGTTGATATAGCGGGGGCAGGCACAGGTCCTGCCCCTACTGTCTCAGCGCCCGTTGGACCATCAGCTTTTCTTCCACGTTCTCCCGGTTGATCAGCCCCACAAGCTCCCCGTCCTGCATCACCAGCGCGACGTCTCTTTCGTGCGCGACGACCTCCTGAAGAAAGTCCGCAAGCTTCAGGTCCGGTCCCACGACAAAGAACTCCCGGTTCATATACGCCGAGACCCTCGCTTCCGGACCTTGTTCCGAAAGCCCCTTGATTATTTCGTTCCGGGTGAGTAGCCCTATCGGTTCGTCGGCGTCGAGCACGACGAAGTCCGTCTCCTGGCTGTTCAAGAGCGCTTCGACGGCCGTGCCCAGAGTGTCGAAAGGGCTTAGGCCGGTGAACCGTTTCATCAGCGCGTCCTTGACCGTCAGGCCCGCAAGTTCCGACTTGGTCCTTTCGCCCGCCGATTCCACACCGGCGCCCAGGAAAACGAAAAGCCCGATCAGGATAAGCCAGGGGTTGTAGTAGAAACCCAGAAAGATGAAAAATATCGCGATGATCTGCCCGACCGAAGCGGCGACTCGGGTCGCGAGACCGCGGTCGAGGAATGTGCTGAGCAGTGCCCTGAGCGCCCGTCCGCCGTCCATAGGGAATGCCGGGATCAGGTTGAACGCGGCGACGATCAGATTGGCGGTAAATAGCGTGAAAAGGAACGGGACGTCCGAGAGGCGTTCGGCGGACTCTAGCATTGCCGGATCGGGAAAACTGCCGGAAACTGCAAAGTAAGCCCAAAGAAGTGCCGCGATTACGAGGTTCACCATCGGGCCGGATATCGCCACGAGGAGTTCGCGGCCGGGTTCGTCCGGCATCTTCTCGAGAGAGGCGACCCCTCCGATCGGGTAGAGCGTGATGTTCTTGGTACCGATCCCGAACCGCCGCGCCGTCAAGGCGTGGCCTAGTTCGTGGAAGACGACGCACGCGAAAAGGGCAAAGACGAATCCGGACGCCCATAGCGCCTCGGGCAGTCCGCCTCCTGCGCTGAACTGCAGATAGACGATCCAGATGATCAGAAGCCAGAACGACCAGTGGATGAATACGTCGATGCCGAAAAGCTTGCCGAGCCTTATTGACCACGATCTCATTGCTCTAGAGTAATATCTTGCGGGTAAATCGTAAATCGTGAATTGTGAATTGGAAGTCAGAAGGCAGGAGACGGGAGACAGGAGACCGAAGACAGAAGACCGAAGACCGAAGACAGAAGACAGGAGACAGGCGTCCGCGTAGCGCACACGTGAGTTTAGCCGTGGGCAAGCCGAAGGCGCACACGGTCAAGGCGGCAAATAATTCTTTAGCCGCGTTAGCGGCGGCAGAGGAGACAGGAGACAGGAGACAGAAGGCAGGAGACAGAAGACCGAAGACCGAAGACCGAAGACAGGAGACAGGCGTCCGCGTAGCGGACACGTGAGTTTAGGCGTGGGCAAGCCGAAGGCGCAGCCCACGGTCGAGGCGGCAAATAATTCTTTAGCCGCGTTAGCGGCGGCAGAGGAGACAGAAGGCAGGAGACAGGAGACAGAAGGCAGGAGACGGGAGACAGGAGACCGAAGACAGAAGACCGAAGACAGAAGACCGAAGACAGGAGACAGGCGTCCGCGTAGCGCACACGTGAGTTTAGCCGTGGGCAAGCCGAAGGCGCAGCCCACGGTCAAGGCGGCAAATAATTCTTTAGCCGCGTTAGCGGCGGCAGAGGAGACAGGAGGCAGGAGACAGGAGACAGGAGACAGGGTCTTTTGAGTCTGTCGAGTCGGGAGTCTATTGGGGAAATTCAAGATCGGGGGTTTCCCGGGAATAGCCCGCTGCTTTAGCTGCGGGTATTAGCGAAGCGGACGTCATATTCGTAATACGTTGATCCCTTCCGCGTTCCTTTGCGAAAACCTCCGTGTCCTTCGCGGTCAAGATCTTCGTCAGAACCGAGTTTGTTAAGAGGATGTTTAACCGCAAAGGTCGCGAAGGTGTTCGCAAAGGCCGCAAAGGACTCGGATCATTTACCAATGCGAATTGACCATTGGCAGTTGACCATCGACCATTGACCACTGGACCGGAACAAGGGCACCAGGATTGCCCTCGGCGCTTCCGAGGTTCACAACCCGGCCAAAGTGGAACGAAATCGCATTTTGGGTGAGAATACTTGCCTGCTGCGGTCCGGCTCGGGCGAATCCAACTACGCGGCATTTGTAAATGGAAGAGCACATCAAACGCGCCTTCGAGTCATTCGAGATCGAAGGCGCTCCGATTCAGGCGGACCCGATCAAGACGGGCCACATCAACCAGACCTATCTGATCCGCACGGACCTGGGCGGCTTATACATCCTTCAGCAGATCAACAGTCGTGTGTTTCTCGATCCCGAAGCCGTGATCGAGAACAAGGTCAGGGTCGCCGCCCACATCGCCGGCAAACGGGGTCATCTTCCGCCGGAAGAGTTCGGGCGAAGAGTGCTTCGGTTCTTCGACAAACGCTCCGGGGGCTATCTGCACAGGGACGATGCAGGCGACTGGTGGAACCTTTTGAATTACATAGAAGACTCGAGGGTTTACCTGAAGACGCCGAACGCAAAGGTCGCTCGCGAGGCCGGCAAGGCGATCGGAATATTCCTTCGTGATACCGAAGACCTCGATCCCGATTCGCTGAACGTGACCATCCCCAGGTTCCACAGCATGGCGCTCCGGTACGCGCAGTTTGACGAGGCGGTCGCTTCCGGTTCGGACGAACGGAAACGGGAAGCCGAGGAATTGATCGAAGGCGCGTTCGCGCTGCGTTCCGAAATGCAGTCGCTCGAAAGGCGGGTCAACGAGGACCGTATCCCAACCCGGGTCACCCACAACGACACAAAGATCTCGAACGTGCTTTTCTCGGAAAATGATGAGGCACTATGCATGATCGATCTCGATACCGTGATGCCGGGCGTCGTACATTTCGATTTCGGCGACGCAGTACGGACGATCTGCAACAAGGGCGATGAGGACGAAAAGGACATCGCGAACGTCGGTTTCGATCTTGGATTTTTCGAGGCCTTCGTGGAGGGCTTCCTCGGTGACAGCGGAATCGTACTTACGCCTTCCGAGATCGAAGGGCTCGCGTTCAGCTCGCAGGTGATGACCTTCATCGTCGGCCTCCGTATGCTGACTGACTTTCTGAACAACGACGTCTATTTCGATACCGCGTACGAAACCCACAACCTTGTCCGCGCCCGATCCCAGTTCCGTCTGGCGGACCTGATAGGCGAGCGTCTGGAAGAGATGGAAGAGATCGTGGCTAAGGAAAGTAAAAAGTAGAAAGGAAAGACTGAGGGATCGGAGTCCGGAGACGGGAGACCGGGGACCGGAGACGGGGGACCGGAGTCCGGAGACCGGAAACCGGAGACGGGAGACCGGGGACCGGAGTCAGGAGACGGGAGACGGGAGACCGGAAGAGCCCCGCAAGGGCGACCTGCTTTTAGCCGTGGGTGGAGCGAAGCGAAACCCACGGGGACCGATCCCCACATTCCTGAGCCGCGTAGCGGCGGCACGATCGGAACCCGGAGCGCGAGCGACGGGCATCACGGAAGTCAGGAGACAGGAGACAGGAGACAGAAGTCAGGAGACAGGAGACAGAAAACAGGAGTCAGAAGTCAGGCCGTGTCCGAAGCCCAAGCGTGAGCGCGGGCTACTTCAAGAAGTCAGAAGTCAGAAGTCAGGAAAAGGGGCCGGCTGAAAAGACCCTCGCTTTCTTTCACAAGAGGCGCTTTAACAGCCTTTTCGGTTCGTGGACCATATCAGTTGCCCCCGGCTTCAGCCGGGGGACATTCGCTGATTCAAGGGACTGCGGGGCTTTAGCCCCGAAATCGCCGGCTAAAGTCGGCCGGGGATTGTTGGACCCTTTCATCCCCCCGCTGAAGCGGGGGGCAACTGATACTCGTCAACCCTCGATGAACCTCTTTGAATCGGCCGCAAGAAAAAGGACACAGGTTAACACCGATCCCAAAATCCATCCGTGTTTATCTGTGTCCTTCCTTCTTCCCGTTTAACCAGCCCCTGTTCCCGCCTTGCGGCGGGCGACAAGCTGAAGCTTATCGTACAGTTCGCGCTTCGCACTCGGAGTCAGTCCTCAGTCCTTTTCTCTCAGTCCTCGCGGCGCGGGCGAAAAGCTGAAACTTATCGTACATTCCCCGACAGCTTGCTTCGCGGACTGAAGAGTCTCCCGACTCCTCTCCCCTGTTCTACCCTTGTTCTGTAACTTTTACGGTTCCCACCTGTTTTAATACTGGTAACGCAAATGGACCTGGAACGAGACAGGATTAGAACGGTGTTCCACGAACAGTACCCGGGACTGTGCAGATTCCTGACGGGCATCGTCGGAGCTTCCGGAGCGCCCGACCTGGCGCAGGAAAGCTTCCTGCGCCTTTGCGGCGCGCGACTCGGAGAGATCTCAGACGACGAGATCAGGTTCTGGCTGTTCAGGGTCGGTAGGAACCTCGCTCTGAATGAGGTCAACAGGGAGAACACGCGAAAACGGCTCTGGAGGCGCGCCGGCGAGGCGTTATCATTCAAGCGGCCCGCACCGGAAGCGGAGCTCGAGCGAAGCGAACAGCGTAATCAGATCCGCCGCCTGCTCGCGAAGCTACCCGAACATCAGCGTTCGGCTCTTCTGCTTCGCGAAAACGAGGATATGAGCTACAGGGAGATCGCGCTCGTACTCGCCGTTTCGGAAGCGAAGGTCAAGATCGACATTTACCGCGGGCGCGAGAAGCTCCGCGAGCTGTGGAACGAGGAAAACAATGAAATGTGAGTTTACGAAGAAAGTATCGGCAATGCTCGACGGCGAACTGCCTGAGAGCGAGACCGCCGCGCTTTTGGAGCACATAAGGAATTGCGCCGATTGCGCAGCAGCGAAAGCGGACTTCGAACTCCTGAGGATGGAGATTCAAGGGCTTGCGATCGATGAACGAACACTGTTGCAGGAGCCGTCGCTTGTCAGACGCAGGGTCCTGGTGCCGGCGCCGGCGATCGCCGCGGCGGCGCTTGTTGTGGTCGTTCTGGTCTCTGTTCTTGTGGTCAGTCTGCTGCGCAGTCCCGAACCTGATCCCCCGTTCACGCGTGCTGAAACTCCCCCGGCCACTCGGGGATCGCTCGCGCGTTTCGACGGCGGCGGAAAGGCGGCGGTGTTCAAGGAGGCGAGGCGATGAACAGATTTCTTGCGGCAATGCTCGCGGCGATCCTGTGCGTTCTACAGGCCGGAAGCGGGATGGCTGAGGCTTTCGGCGAGCGTAACAGGATCTCTTTCGATGTGAGAGTTTCGGCTGAGGACGGAAGCAGCGAGCCGCTTTCGGAAACGGTCATCGAGGGACCTGAAGGCACCGATTTCAGAATCGATCTGACAACGGACGGATTTGAGATGAGGTCGGAATTTCTGACCGATCCTCTAGGCGATTCCGAGCTTCTTGTCCGCGCAAAGATCGAAACCAAACGGGCGTTCGGACTGTCTCCGAACGGCCTCCCCCTATTCGAGATCGACCGGCAGGAGAAGGAACTCGTTGTCTCATTTGACGAATCCGTCGTTTTGCTTCCTTTTGGCCTGAACGGAGGCGGGAAAACCCTCAGGATAGAGATCGATCCAAGACGTCAGTCGGCCCCGACTGAAGCGGATGCGAAAAAGCTGGCCATCTCGTTCAATCGGATCCTTTCAAGCGGCGAGATAGCGATCAACGCCCGCAAGATACCCCACAATTACGAGGTCGAAGCTGCCGTCCTGAAGAACGGAGAGCGGTTGCTCGCAGGAAATGCAAAAGCTCTATTCCGGCAGGCGGCTGTCGTTCAACTGGCTCGTGTGGAAGGCGCGTCGCCGACTCAGGGTCTTGCTCTTGGGATCGAAGTAGAAGACCTTTTGCGCGGCCGTCCATCCGATCAAGTGTCGGTCAGTTTCGAGCTTAAGAGCAGCGGACAAAGGCTGATCACGAGCGGACGCGGAATAGGCGAAGTCGGAAGCGAGCTGAGATATCCGCTTGATGATTCACTTGGCGAGGGTTTTGAGCTCGTATTTCGGATCAAGGAGAAGAAATGATGAAAAAGATCTCCATCGCGGTGATCCTCGCCGCGCTGCTTCAAGCCGCCGCTCTCGCACAGTCTGATTCCGGGCGTCTCTTCTCGCTGATTCGTGAGCTTTCAGCCTCTTCGCCGGGCGGGATCTGGCCGGGATTTGATGCCGCGAAGTTCACCGAACTGAAAGAAGGCTACCTTCAATTCTCTCCCGAGCCCGGAAAGCCTGAATCGCAGATCTTTATGACCCTCTCCGACGAGTACTTCGCTGACCATACGGTCGAGGACAACATCGTTATCACAGTTCACGAGGCGTTTCACGGATTTCAGAGAAGCCCGGGTAGGGAAGGAGGGCCGTGGGGCGCCGAGAACGCGTTTCTGGTATTCGAATACGCGGCTTCAACCCCGAGGAACAACGCGCTCTTCGCGATCGAGGCGAGGCTCTTGCTGCTCGCGCTCCGGGCAGAAGGCGAAGAGCGTCGGCGCAAGCACATATCGGACTTCCTTGCAGTGCGGCGGACGCGCCAAAGAGAATTGCCGGCGAAATTCGTGGAGTTTGAACGGGGAGCCGAACTGAACGAAGGGCTGGCGGAATACGCCGGTGTGCGGGCCGTGCTCGAGGCCCTGAGGACGGGAGCCGCGAAAAGGGCGAGTCTGGCAATTTCGGCGGCCGACGGGGACAGCTATCTGTCCGAAAAGTTCGAAACGCTTGAGACGATCAATCGCGTCGGAAGCAACGTACGAAGGAAGTTCTATCTGACCGGCTCGGCACAGGCGGTACTTCTGGACCGCCTTATGCCCGGCGAATGGAAGAGGCGGGTCCAGATGGAAGGTGCGTCGGTCCAGGATCTGCTTGAAGAAGCGATTGATCCAAGCGGGCCGGTCCTTCGATCGATGAATTACGAGGACGTCTTCAAAACGGAATCGGAAGCGGCGGAAGCGCGCACAGTTGAGAATAGGAAGCTCCTGCACGAGACCCTTTCGGAGGAAGGCGTCAGCCTCAAGATCGATTTTTCGAAACTCGGTGGGATCGTGTACGTGCAGCGGTTTGACCCGATGAACGTGACGATGATCGAACCCGGTATACGGGTCCACACACGCATGGTCAGATTCGGAAAGGAAGGAGTTTTCTCCGCGGCATTCGACAAGGCCGTGGTCGAGGACCTGAACGAACGGACCTACCGGGCCGTGATCTCAGGTGGATTGAGTATTCGCGCGGACGGGGTGAAGCTGGATCCGAACAAGAATAGTAGTGTGCGGTTTAGCAGGGAGTTCAGGCTTGTAGGCGGGAATGTAGAGGTGACAGCGAAAACCGGTATCGTCTCGATCGAGGAAGGACGTATATCGATGACGATCGAAGGATCATAACCCGGATCGAAGTCGGGATAGTAGCCGCTTGCAGCGGTCGATCACAGAGTGCGATCCGGAAGCCGTTCAAGTCGTCGATCATGATCTCCGCAGATCCGTATTCTCGCCTGACCGGACCTTCGACGATGTTGTCGCCGCGGTTGTTCAGTTTTGAGAAGAGCGCGTCGAGAGCGTCGGTCCATATCTGCGCGTAAAGTCAGGAGTCAGAAGACAGGAGTCAGAAGTCAGGAGTCAGAAATCAGAAGACAGAAAACAGGAGACAGGAAAAGCCCCGAAGGGGCGACCTGCCTTTAGCCGTGGGTGGAGCGAAGCGAAACCCACGGGGACCGATCCCCACATTCCTGAGCCGCGTTAGCGGCGGCACGATCGGAAACCGGAGCGCAAGCGACGGGCAAGACGGAAATACGGGGTCAGAAGACAGAAAACCGGAGACTGGAGACCGATAACCTGAGACGGGAGACCGGAGACCGGACACTGGAGACCGATTCCAGATCGCAAATTTCAAATGTCAGAGGTCGCGGGCCCCGCAGGGGCGACCTGCCTTTGCCGTGGGTGGAGCGAAGCGGAACCCCGGGGAAGGTGACCAAACTGATTAGGAGCCGCGTAGCGGTGGAATGATATACGAAGAGCGGAGTCGCTCCGAAAAAAGACGGACGTTTTACAATGCCGCCAGGTAATCCATTATCCTCACCATCGCCAGCGTATCGAGGGCGCAGTATTCCCTGAGGCTCTCGAGCGTCAGCCGCTTTCGCTCCTGGTCGTCTCCGCGAAAGACATCCTCGAACCATCTGACCGAAGCCACGCCGCCGTTCCTGATGTCCAGTTCCGAATAACTTAGTTCGGGAACAAGCGTCGGCAGAACCGTCTTCAGTTTGTTGTTCGCCATACCCGGATCCTTGTAAAGTCCTTTGTTGAATACTTCGTATAGATCGAACACGCGTTCGTTGACCGAGGTCATAAAGGCCTCGAACTCCGGATACAGTGCGGCCATCTCCGCATTCCTTTCTTTCTCAAATCTCTCAAACCAAACGACCACATTACCCGTGTCGCCGATGACCCGGGAAAGTTCCTCTGCGACGCTTCTGGTCGGTTCGTCGCTGCCGTCGGAAAGGAAGCCGAAAGGCACCGGTTCTTCGCCGGGCGCATTTCGGATGTGCACCGAATACTGGAAGGTGATCTGCTGGTATGGCGACATGCCCTTGATCACGGGGATCGCCGGATTTGCGGCCTCATAGTCCAGGAAATACAGAGGATACTCCAAGTCGAGCGCTTCGTCGATAGCTTCCTTGTCGATCTGTTTTTCTTCAGAGAGTTTGAAACGGACCCAATCCCACTGACTGTCCGTAAGCGACGCGTCCGGAGGGATGTCGCTGATGGCCAGAATGCCTTGCGAAATAAGAGGATCAAGCCGCTTCTCGGTTATCCTCGGCAGGTTGAAGATGTTCGGGTGCGGCAGGCCGGGCACAAAGTTTTCAAAGTAAACACATTTCAGTTTGTCGCCGCACAAGTTCTCAAAGTCATCGCCGGGACCTGTGATCAGATACTCCCGCGCCGCGCTGATCAGCGATTCGACATCCTGCTGCAGCACTTCTACGGCCTCCGTGTGGTCTTCAAACGCTATGAGCTGCTCAAGATCAAGTTCGTCGCCGAGCACGAAGTCACGGTTAAGGGTTGCGAGTGCAACCGAGGTGATGTTCAGGCCCGAATTGCGCGCGACGTAAAGCTGGAAAGCCAGATCGTACATATATTCTTCCAGCTTCTTTGTCCTGCCCGGAGCGTCTTCGGGGATGGACTTTATCGATTTCACCTCGATAATTTCGTGCGATCCGTCCGGTTTCTCAGCGAGGGCATCGATCCTTGCCGCAAGGTCACCGTCGAAGACAAACCTTTGAAAATCGTACGGTCTGTCTCCCCTCTGAGTGAGAAGCCGCCGCACCGCGTTCTCTACCTCGTAACCCTGTTTCATACGGAACTGCTCATCAAGGGTGGGCGAAGGGAGCTTGGCAGGATGGTTGAACTTCATCCAGAACTCGCGCGGACAACTAAGGTACTGAATAAAATTGGTTTTTGTTATCTTTTGCATAATTTGATCGCTATTGAAAGTCTCCAACAAGAGGCGTCAACACTCGGTCTCCAAGAGAAATTAGATTACAAGGGAATGAACGCGACGGCATCACTATAATAATCCAGAGGCAAAACATGAGAAGAACAAATTTCGGGTTCAATGCCCTTCTGGTAGCTTTTTGCGTCTCGCTATTTTTATCGTGGGCGCTGCCGCAGGATGTTTCAAAATATGCCGGCCAGGAATCGCGCGATATCAAGAGCCTCTCGGCAGAGGACATTGAGGAGTTGAAGAACGGGAAAGGCTGGGGTCTCGCGAAAGCTGCCGAACTGAACGGCTACCCCGGCCCGAGCCACCTTCTTGAGATGAAGGACAAGATCGGTCTCACCGCGGCCCAGCAAACCGAGATCAAGAACCTCTTTGAAGAGATGAGGTCCGCTGCGATACCGCTCGGCGTGGAGCTGATCGAGCTTGAAAAGGAACTGGACGAGCTATACACAAAGAAGTTGGTCAACGCGAAGAATCTGGAAGAGAAGCTTTTGAAGATCGGCGAGGTTCGAAGCCGCCTGCGGTTCGTCCATCTGTCCGCGCATCTGAAGACGCCCAGCATCCTCACTGCCGAACAGATTAATAAGTACAACGAGCTGCGGGGCTACGGTTCGGGCGATCCGTGCAAGAACATCCCCGAGGGCCACGACCCGGAAATGTGGAAGAAACACAACGGGTGTTAGTGATTTCGATGAATCCGTTTGAACACGCAAGAGCGTAAAGAGATTTAAACCGCAGAGGGCGCAGAGAACGCAGAGGGTTTTTGGGATTGTGTTAGTCGGTCGAAATGACTTTCGACGGGGAATTCTATTAGCGGTAGTCTCCGACCAGCGAATATCCTTTTACGGTCCTTTAGGTCGAATCGGGATTCTTAATGCGCGGGCTCGCGTGCCCAAAAAATCTCTGCGCTCTCTGCGTGCTCTGCGGTTCAACCCTCTGCGCCCTCTGCGGTTGATACTCTTCGATGATTATTGAGCAACTGCCCCGCAGCCGCCGCTTACCGAAGCCGATCCTGACGTGTCCTTCTGGACCCTCGGGCTCCCTCCGTAACACACACTGCTGGCTCCCGAAGCGTCCGCCCGAAGATCGCTGACGACGTTCAGCTTGATACTGCTCGCGCCGCTCGCGTCGATGTCCGCCGTGTCGGTCGTGAATCCGATCGCCTTTATATTCGAGGCGCCGCTGATGTCGATCGTCGCGCTCCGCGCGCTCCCGTCGATCGAGACCGAAGACGCTCCGCTGACGTCGATGTCGATCTTGTCGCTGTTGACGCCGGTCACCTTCGCGGCCGAAGCGCCGGAGATATCGAGATTGTCGAGCGTCGGAAGCGAAACCGTTACCTTGACCTTGCCCCTTTGCTTCCAGTCCGTCTTCTCTTTCCACGCTTTGTCGTGTTTGACGACGAGGCTTCCGTTGCGAACCTCGGTGATGATCCTCGGAAGCACGTCCTCCTTCGCCTCGATGATCACCTCGTAGCTTCCGCCGACGGTAATCTCGGCTTCCATCGCTCCGCCGATGTCTACGCCCGTGAATCCGGAGACGTTACGTGCTTCGGATCTGTAATTGTCCTGCGCCGCGGCTGTCGCAGCCGAAGCCGCGATCGCGAAAGCGGCGAGCGCAAGGGCGAAGATCGCCTGTTTCATATACTTCATAGTTTCTCCTGTTCGTTTCCTGTGCCCGGCGCGTGTGAGCCGGTCGGGATCCCAATCCCTTCAAATGTTTTAGGGACCGTTACACCAGTGATTTGCTTTGTCCTTGGTTTCTTCCGCCGACGGGAATCCGGGTCCGCGGTCTGCCTACGGCGATGCCGAAGCCGGACTCTGTTCTCCCGTCGGGCGGTCTTTTCTGCATAACACCGCAGGGACTTCTTTAATGACAGAATGAAGAGGAAACAAGATGGACAGATTAGGCAGGATCACCGCTTCTGAATTTTGACGCTGCCGGTTACCCGGAGACATTCTGAACATCGGCGATATCATCCTGATTATCCTGTCCATCCTGTCTCTTCCCGTGTTCCCGCCTGACGGCGGGCGACAAGCTGAAGCTTATCGGACAACCGGAAAACACGACTCTCGCCGCGACACGGATCCCAAGATCCATCCGTGTTGTTCCTTGTCCTTCTTTTTTCCTTGGCACCCGCGGCGGATGTCGGTATCATACGCCTCTGCTCCCTGCTCCGTTGACATCTTTCCCGTTATCACCGCGCGTTCAAATTCGACAACCGCCAGAAGTGGAGAAATGAAGATGCAAATAAGAGAGATCACACAAGAAGACGCCCCCGAGTGCGGGCGGATCCTGTACGAAGCATTCGCGGGGATCGCCGGCAGGCATAACTTCCCGTACGACTTTCCCGATGTTGGATCGGCGGAAGGCTTCGCCGAGATGGCGATCGGCAGCCCCGACATCTACGGTGTTGCGGCAGAGATCGACGGCAAATTCGTCGGCTCGAACTTTCTTTGGGAGCACGACGATATCAAAGGCGTCGGCCCGATCACCGTGGACCCGTCGGTCCAGGCGAAAGGCGCGGGCCGCAAGCTTATGGAAGCCGTAATCGAAAGAGGCAAGGACGCGCCGGGGATCCGCCTGGTTCAGGCGGCCTACAATTCGGCTTCGATGTCGCTTTACACAAGGCTTGGATTCGACATCGTCGATCCGCTCGTGATCGTGGAAGGCAAACCGGCCAACGTCCGCAGGCGGGAAACGGTCGTCCGGCAAATGGAAGAAGGTGATCTTGAAGCGTGCGGGGAGATCGGCCGCTCGGTTACCGGATTCACCCGCAAGAGGGAACTCGCGAGTTTCCTTGGAGCATTTCCGTCGGTGGTCGCCGAGCGCGACGCCCGCATCGTCGGATATATGTCGGCTCCGGGATCGTGGCACCTGAACCACTCGGTCGCGGAAACCGATTCTGATCTTGAAGACCTAATCGCGGGAGCAGGCGAACTAACAGGCGAGCCCGTGCGATTCCTCCTTCCGACCCGCCGTTCGGACCTCTTCCGTTGGTGCCTGAATGCCGGACTCAAGGTCGTGATGCCGCTCTCGCTGATGGTGATGGGCGAGTATTCGAAACCGAAGGGAGCGTACACTCCTTCGGTGCTTTACTAGTTCATGTAGGGGCGGAACCTGTGCCCGCCCGGTGAGTCCGTTGAGTCGGGAGTCTATCGAGACTATCGGGTCTGGTGACTGGAGCGCGGGCAGCCTGCCCGCATTGAGCGAAGCGAAAAGCGCCGACGGAATGAGTCTATCGGGTCTGTCGGGTCTATCGAGTCTATCGGGTCTGTCGCGTCTATCGAGTCTGCGAAGCAGGCGCCATCATCCAGCTCAACGTGGAGCGAAGCGGAACGTGGAGGATGCCGGGCAAACGATCGAGCCTGCGAAGCAGGCGACATAACCTAAAGAACTCAGAAGTCAGGAGACAGGAGTCCGGAAGAGCCCCGCAGGGGCGACCTGCTTTTAGCCGTGGGTGGAGCGAAGCGGAACCCACGGGAAGCGGCGCCCCCGGGATCCTGAGCCGCGTAGCGGCGGCACCCGCTAATCATATCTCCGAATCGCACGGAATCAAGAAAGGACACAGAAAACACGAATCCCAAAATCCATCTGTGATAATCTGTTTCCCGTTCTTTCCCGCCTTTCAGCGGGCGACAAGCTGAAGCTTATCGTACAGTTCGCGCTTCGCGCTCAGTGCAGGCAAGGCTGCCTGCGCTCCAGTCAACACGGTCAGAGCCGCTCGCACTCGGTCTCAGTCCTCAGTCCTTTTCTCTCAGTCCTCACGGTGCGGGCGACAAGCTGAAGCTTGTCGTACAAAGAGGATTCCCCCGGTCCGTTTCCCGCACTTCCGTTTTGCTCCTCACAGAGCCATTATCAGAACATGTTCGAAGAACCCGATCCCGAAGACGACACGGAGGTCTTCTATGCCGCGTATGAGCACGACGAGGCGCATTCCGGATGCGCCGGCTGTTTTGTCCTTCCGGCCATAACGCTTTTGCTTGTAACAATTTTCTTGCTTCTACAAGTTCTTTGAGGATATGTTTATGGCTATCCCGAACCACTAACTTCAATTCAGGAGACCAATGAGCGTTGAGCTGACCGGCGTGACGTTTCGCCGTCCGGGCGAATTCGGCGACTTTCGATGGATGATCGAACGGCCGGAGCACTCCGACGCGCTGTTCATTTTCAACGACAATAAGGAACAGTTCCTAGCGTTCCGGTCCGATCCGCGACCGCCCTGGGCGTGCACGGAAGGAGGCGGCAACGCCGTCATCCGTCCGTGCCAGTGCGAAGACCCGCCAAGGGCGGCGGGCATCCCGACCGGCTCCGCCGGCCGCGGATTCCAGGGGATCGACGAGCACTTTACGGAGTTGATCGATCGCGCGATCGCCGACATCCGCGAGTTGGTCGGGACAGGAAACTACGAAAAGGTCTTCTACAGTGCTGACGACAAGGGATACATAGGGACGGGGATCTTCGACGTAGGTCCGGAGAACAAGGTCTACATTACGAAAAGCCTTCTCCTTGCCACAGCGCCGGAAACTGAGCGGCTCACGAACCCGGAGATAAGCAGGAAGGCGGCAAGGCTCGCGAGCTTCGTCAGCATGGGTATCAGAATGAACGATTTTGGCGGGCCGGTCGAGATGGAAGCAAGCTGGCTTGACCTGGATCCGGAAGAGCTTGAAAGGTATGACTGATGCCGAGAACTTCCGAAACACATCCCATCCGGGTCGATTTTCTGGAAGTGCCCCGGTTTCCAATGCTGAACAACCTCGGAATGACCTTCGCGCCCGGGAAGAAACAGCGCGATGCGATGTCCGGCCCCTGGCACAGGGACCTTAGAACCGACCTGAAGCGGCTTCGCGGGCGATACCAAACAACGACGCTTGTTTCGTTGATAGAAGAACACGAACTGCGGGAACTTCAGATCGGCGGCCTCTTTGAGATGTGCCTGAATGAAGGTATCGTCCTGATCCGGTTCCCCATAAAGGACGTTTCGCTGCCTTCGAGCCCCGAGCAATTCTACAGGCTGACCGACAAGCTCGCCGACCGTCTGAGGGAAAAGAAACGCATCGCGGTGCACTGCAAAGGCGGACTGGGCCGCACAGGGATGACCGCCGCGTGCATTGTTGTCGCCGCCGCCGGCGGATCGATCAAAGGCGATGAGGCGATCCGGATCGTGAGGCAGGCGAGGAAAGGAATGGTAGAGACGGCCGAGCAGGAATCCTTCATACGGTCTTACGAAGAAGGTAAGAAATACGAGGAATTTGCGCGGCCGTATCCGACAGCGCGCGATGCGGACGAACTGACGGGTTACCTCCCAAGGCTTTATGCGGAAGGTTTTGTCCACACGCCCCGTTGGTTCGGCGGCGAGACGCGCCCGGACGGCTCGATGACCGTACCGTATCCGGAATACGATCCGCTGGTCTTAGAGTTTTTCGGGAAGGCCGCAAAGGATTGCTGGCGGGATTATGTGTACACAAGTTCGTCCGCTCCGTGGATGGCGGAAGACAAGCGCTTCATCGCGTCGGCGGGAGTCGACGACATTCGCACGCTCCTGACCGGGGCGGTACGCGGAGAGCGCTTCGGCGACGGCCACTGGGAATCTCTTATCAAATCGGGAACGATCAAGGCGATCCTGGAGCGTCTGAAGGACCTGAAAGAGGAGGGAGCGTTTTCACGCTGATCTTCCTCGCGAATCTGAACTATGACCGCTAGCTACCCGGACTTGTGATCTTGTCTATCCTGTCCATCCGGTTTTTCTCTTCCCCGATCCCCTTAACCCCTTCATCCCTGTTCGCCTCAGCACAGGTTTGGTCGGCATTTGATCGTGGATATGCGACTCCCCGCAAAGTGAGACACGAAACGTTGCGTGTCAGGCCCCGCAATCCTGCTCATCCTGTCCATCCTGTTTTTTCTCGTCCCCGACCCCCCTTCATCCTTGTTTCTCATTCCTCCTCGTCGTAATTCCCCATCGAGGCCGGCAGTGATTTCTTCGTGTTCAGCCCCAGTTTCTTCAGGTCCTCCGCGCGTTTGACCAGGTTGCCGCGGCCTTCCTTCAGCTGGCCGACAGCCTTTGAGTACGCGAGCTGGGAGTTGTTCAAATGTTTCCCGATCTCGTCCATCGTAGTCAGGAATCCTACGAACTTCTCGTACAGTCCCTGGCCCTGCCTCGCTATCTCGAGCGCGTTCCGGCTCTGGAGCTCGCGCTTCCAAAGGTCCGCAATCAGCTTCACGGCGGTGATCAGGTTCGTGGGGCTGGTCAGGATCACCTTCTTCGAATACGCCTTTGCCCAAAGCTCGGGGCTCTCGTGCATCGCGAGAAGATACGCGGGCTCGATGGCGACGAACAGCAACACGAAGTCGAGCGAGCCCTGCAGCTCATCGTATTTTTTCTCGCTCAACTGGTCGATGTGGTTAGAAACGGAAGCCAAATGGTCTTTTAGCGCCTGCGCGCGTTCTTCGTCGGTCTCGGCGGAGGTGAAGCGCTCGTAGGCAGTAAGCGAGACCTTTGAATCGATCACGAGCTTTCTGTCTTCGGGCAGGTTGACGACGAAGTCGGGCCTCTGGTTTGAGCCGTCCTCAGCCTTTAGGTTCACCTGTACGTCGTACTCGTGACCGCGCCGGAGTCCTGAGACCTCGAGTACACGCTCGAGGATCATCTCGCCCCAGTCGCCCTGAGCCTTCGCCTGTCCCTTGAGCGCGACGGCAAGATTGTTCGCTTCCTGGCTGACCTTTCCGGTCTGCTCGATCAGCCTCTGGACCTCTTTCTGAAGGCTGAAACGCTCTTTCGACTCCTTGTCGTAGGTCTCTTCGACCCTCTTCTTGAAACCTTCGATCTCCTTCCCCAAAGGCCCGAGTATGTCCGCGATGTTCTTCTTGTTCAGTTCGGTGAACTTCTCCGATTTCGTTTCGAGCAGCTTCGATGCGATGTTCTCGAACTCGGTCTTCGCCGTCTCGCGTAGCTTCTCTTGCTCATCCTTCAGCGCCATTAGCTGTTCGGCACCCGAGGCGTTCTCGGCCTCGAGCCTCGCGTTGGTAGTTGAAAGAGAGGCGTTATCCGCCCCTATCCTCTGATTCTTGAAGAACAGAGCGGCGACGGCCGCGAACAGCACGAGAGCTATAAGCCCGAGGACGAGTGTTGCAGGATCCATTGAATACCTCCGGCGGTGATTCTAGCAGTTAGTCCGACGAACTTCAGTTTGTCGGAGAAATAGTTGCCGCGGATCGCGCGGATGACCCGGAAGATGGGTTCTTAATACTGAACCACGCTATTCTTACTTCAACAAATTGCCTGTTAAGAAGGGATCCGGAAGTGAGGGATCTCTCTAATAACGACCCGCGCCTTCTGCGGAGATCCGCGGCGAGAGTCAGTGCCGTGTATATTCTGCTCACAGCTCACTTTATCGGTGTTCTACAGCTCCGGCGGCAAAGGCGGCCTTGGAACGGGGATCTTCGAAGTGGCGGAAGAGGTTAAGAAGGAAATACCGACTTGGCTCGCAGAGCCTTTGACATTGCTGTGAACGGATGCGAAATGAGCTCTTCCGCACGAAATCAGGGTAGTCGACTAGTCTTGCCTTAAAACTCACCTGCGTTATTATCAACTAGTAAGGCCACACTCAGAGAAACAGAGCAACCTAAACTGGAATGACCGACGTTCACGATAAAGCGACTCGAAGTTTCAATATGAGTCGAATTCGAGGAAGAAACACAAGTCCGGAAATCCTAGTTAGAAAGCATCTTTTTGCAATGGGTTTTCGATATCGATTGCACGTCAAACGACTTCCTGGAAAGCCTGACATAGTACTTCCAAAATATCGTTCAGCGATCTTTGTTAATGGTTGCTTCTGGCACGGCCATGAGAAACCTGATTGTGGAATCTCGCGAATCCCCGACTCAAACACTGAGTATTGGGCTGCGAAATTTAAGAGAAACAGATTGCGAGACAAGGCTTCGAGAAAAGAATTGCGAGAGCTCGGATGGAACGTATTCGTCATTTGGGAATGTGAGCTACGGCGATCAAATATTAGAAGCGCTCGACTCTTACGTTTGTCAGATGAACTGTCGCGAATTCTGGGTCTAATCAAGTCTCAAGTTTCAAGCAAGTAGTTGCGAACTAAAATTAATCAACGACTCTTGTAAATCCTATGGATGTAAGCGTTTTCTCTTTCTTCTCTGGGAGTGGTTTTCTCGATCTTGGATTCGAGACGAACGGATTTCGGGTTGACTTTGTTAACGAGAATCATCGGCCATTCGTTGAAGCGTATAAGTATGCTCGAAGTCGACTGGGGATCGATGAGCCGAAATTTGGACACTCTTTGGTAAGCATCGAGGAGTTTACGAACGGCAGTCACAAGACTACACTTTCTGAACATGTTACTCGAATCAAGAATAGCGGCACACTCGTTGGCTTCATAGGCGGGCCACCGTGCCCTGATTTTTCTATTGCCGGCAAGAACCGAGGTAAAAAAGGCAGTAATGGCAAGCTATCGGAAACTTATGTTCAAACGATTATTGACCAGAAACCGGATTTTTTTGTCTTCGAGAATGTAAAGGGACTTTGGAGAACGAAGAAGCACCGTGAGTTCTATGAACATCTCAAGCGAAGAGTGAGGGGTGCGGGTTACAGTACTACCGAGCGTCTAATGAATGCCTTAGAATTCGGAGTGCCACAGGACAGAGATAGGATTTTTCTTGTCGGCGTTAAAAGCAAATTGACGCCTAATAGGATCTCCGAGACCTTTCAGTGGACAAGATTCACTAGCTACAACAAAGACGACGTTCTATCGACGCTTGTGTGGCCTAGGGCCGAAAAGTTTGAACCAGGCAGCAGTAAACCAATCCCCACTTCGATTGCTCCCTACGAAGAACTAACAGTTGAGTACTGGTTTAGGCAGAATTGTGTTGCTAGCCATCCTAACTGCGACGCCCACTTCACCCCCCGTTCGGGAATTGAAAGAATGAAGTCAGTCGACGAGGGTGACGATAGCCGCAAATCGTTCAAGCGGCTTCACAGGTGGAGATACTCCCCTACGGCTGCATATGGAAACAACGAAGTTCATTTACATCCTTATGAGGTACGTCGTATTTCAGCCGCTGAGGCGCTAGCGATTCAATCGTTGCCGAAGGACTTTGAGTTACCAGAAGATATGAGCCTCTCTAACATGTTTAAGACTATCGGAAATGGAGTGCCCTATTTGGCCGCTTCCGGTTTGGCAAAAACAATCAAGTGTTTTATTGACGAGAATGTTGGCTAGATTGCGATAGTATTTTCGTTAGCGCCTTTTCAGTGTTTCTTACACTGTTGATAGCAAACACGCCATCCACAGCCGCTTGAGGTTCACTGCTTACGGTTACAATTGAATGGGTTGCCACGGTCCGCAGTGCTTCTTCGTCCTTATCTCCAATTTTAGCAGCGGCCGCATAGTACTTTAGCCCAGGCGGGTCAATGATCCATTCTCTGGTTTGAAGGTGGGCATAGACGGCCTTCATCAATGAACCTTCATGTGGAAGCTGCAATCGCCGATCTGGTCGCATACTCGTTTTGACAGACAAGTACCCGAGGACAGATTGGAAAGTACATTTGCCAATGAGGTCCTTGTATCTGGAGGTCAGCGAGATTATTCCGGTTGAAGAAAGTTGGGTGATTTGATTTACGTCGGGCAATTCAAGGCCTTCAGAGTCTATGATCACAAAATCTGGGTTTGAAGTGATTAGCTTTACTCCGGTCGCTTTCTCAACTTTTGTTCTCAAGTCTCTGATATGGGAAAGTAAATCTGTTTCATATAGTTCCGCGAGGTCGAATGAAGACTTGTTTGGTAAATGGAGCAAGAGTAGACTCGAATTCTTCCGAATTGAGTAGTTCCAGGCAGTGATCCCTACCAACCATTCGTACCAATCTCCGTGACACTTGTTCAAAGCGCCCTGTTTCACCGAGGGAAACTCCGATCTGACCGCATTATCAAGATCCTCGAGTATTGTCGTAAAGTGTTCAAAGGTACCAGGGAGCTTTCCTCTTCGCACTTCACAGAATGCGTCAACCGAGTTGATTCGCGTCTTTCTTCCGACTTTTGAAGTGATTGGCATACTAAGCGATTTCGTCCATCCAAAAAGTAAAAAAACAGGTTCTTGTTGATTCGCGAAAAGTCTATAAAACAATAAGACATTCCCGTACTCAGCTACTCAAACTAGCCCTTGTACACACTGCCGTTATGCCACTCGAGAAACTCCGGATTCGGGAGCATTTCGGGATCCTTCGGTTCCCTCATCGGTTCGCCGTGGAGTTTGTAATAGTCCCTTCCGTTCTCGAATTCTTCCTTGATCCTTTTGCTAACCTCGATCTGGCGGTCGGGGGCGACCGTCAGGTACCCCTTGTCGAACAAGGCGTGCAGGTCCTTCCTTAGCAGGAGCCCGTTGTCTTTCCGGTGTTCCTTGGCTATCTCGTACGGCTGAATTTGCGCGGCGCCCAGCGCGGGCAGGGTCCGCTCGCCGGAAAATGCGCAGCGCCTTTCGTATCCGTCGGTGACGACGATCCGGAACGCGCCCTGACCGAGTCGAGGGCGGATCAGCGTCGGTTCTCCGTATGCGGGCCTTTCCGGTGCCGATGGTTTCGACGGACCGAAACGGCGGGCGTTGATCTCTTTCCAGAGGGTGAGGCCGGGTTCTCTTGAAAGATCGTATGTTTTGCCCTGAACGATGTTGGGCTTCCAGTCGTCCGGCGCCGGGATCCATTCGTCTTTTTCGAAAAAGAAAGGCTGCTCCAGGAGGATGCACCCGACTCGGTAGTCCTCGTGGGGTTCCGGCGGGGTATGTCTGAGCCTTTCAACACGAGCGCGCAGTTCTTCGAAAGTCCTTGCGCCATTTTTAACGCCAAATGCCTCCCACGCGATGCTGATCGGGATGATGCTGAAGTGGGCGAAGATCCCTCCGCCGACGATGAAGTTGTGGGGTGCGTGAAGCTTGAAAAGGAAGACTTCGCCAAACTTGAGCGCCGCGAAGTTCGTCTTGCCGCCCGGCTTCCAGAAATTGACCTCGTCGATCTCCGGGATCGCCTTTAGCGTTTCGAACCAGTCTCGGTCTGTGATTCCGACGTAGGAGTTGATCATCGGCCTTTTGAACTCTCGGGAATCGGGATTGGGGGGATTGTAGCACGGGTATCAAGTGTCAGGGATCAGGGATCAGGTGTCGCCAGATCAGGACTGAGATAAAAGGACTGAGGACTGAGAGGCGAGTTGATGCGGTCCGAAGTACCTGACACTCTTCCTCAGTCCTCAGTCCTCAGTCCTCAGTCCTCAGTCCTCAGTCCTCAGTCCTCAGTCCTCAGTCCTCAGTCCTCAGTCCTCAGTCCTGAAAATTCGCTTCGCTCACTGCCCGCGGGACGCGGGCGCTCCGTGTTGCCCGTCGCTCGCGCTCCAGGTTCCGATTGGTTCGCGCTGCGCGCTCAACGCAGGCGAGGCTGCTCGCGCTCCAGTCAGGGCCGCCTGCGCTCCAGTCTGGTCAATGGTCATTGGTCAATGAAGAAGCGCGGTCGATCTCGGCGGCAAAGCCCTCGATCACCTTCGCAATCTTCTCGATCTGCTCGCCTGCCAGTTTCCAGTCCCTCTGCTCGATCGCTTCCCTCACGCCCGGCAGGGTCTTCACTCCGTAGCCCGTGTAAAATCCCGGAGCGTAGATCTGGTGGCGGAACCATCCGCGGCCGGGGAGCCCCGATTCGCTCGTCAGCGATCGCTCCGACTTGTAGAGGATCTCGTCGAGCGTCGCCAGGACTTCGGGGGACAAGCCCGCGAGACCGAGCGGAAAGCCAAATCTGAATTCACCGCGACGGAGTGATTTACCGGGCTCAAAGGTCGAAAGAATCGATGTCGGGCCGGCGGGAGCTTTCGATGGTGACCCTGCCTGCGCATCGTCCGAGCGACTTGGACCGCCGTTTATCGCTGTCTCATATCTCTTCGCACTCTCCTCAAGCTTCGCCAGAGCGTTCTGCAGCGGGGCGAAGTTCAGATACGGGACCTCGTCCTTTGGTTTCGGAACCACGAACGTTTCCCTGGGATCCTGCGCCGCCTTCATCGAACCGTCCGCTATTATCCGGTTCATGTACTTCGTCTCTTCACGCATAGAGTCCGCAAGCTTCGTCACCTCTTTCACATACTGGCCGACAGTGTCCGCGAAGTTACCGAACTCGAACGGCAGAACATCCGCGCTCGCCAGCCTCAGCGTGGCCCGGCCCGCCACCTTCGCAAGCGTCACGCCGTACGCGAAGTCCGTGTCGCCGAATCGCGTGTAGTGGTCGAAGGAGTCGTAGACCGAATGATACGAACCGCCGCCGCTTTCTCCGCCAAAGCCCATATTCAAGGACGCTATGCCCAGATGCTGAAGGAACGGCGTGTAGTCCGACCCCGACCCAAGCGCATCGATCCGAAGGTCCGCGCGGCTCATCACTTCCTTTCTGGTCTCGGCATTTCCGCCCACCATCAGCGCCGCTTTGCGCCGCTCCCAGACGCTCATCTTCAGCTGCGGGTCCGGGACGTCCTTCGCGACCTGGTTTATGAACTTCTCCAGCGTGTGCGATCCGCCAACTCCGAAAAAGCCACGCCCGTTCGAATCGGTGTTGATGTACACAGCGAGCTTTTTTCGCAGTTCTTCCGCGTGCGTCTCGACCCATTCGACCGATCCGATCAGGCCCGGCTCCTCGGCGTCCCAAGCCGCATAGACTATTGTCCTCTTCGGTCTCCATCCCGTCTTCGCGAGCTCGCCGACCGCCCGGGCTTCTTCAAGGAGAGCGACCATTCCGCTGATCGGGTCGGCTGCCCCATTGACCCACGCGTCGTGGTGGTTCCCGCGCATTATCCATTGGTCGGGAAGCTCCGAACCGGGCAGCATCGCGATCACGTTGTATGCCGGCTTGATGTCCCAGTTGAACTCAAGCTTCAAACGGACCTTCACATTGCCCGTCCCGCCGATGTGATACGTGACCGGAAGCCCGCCCCGCCATCTGGCGGGCGCGACAGGTCCCTCCAAGTTCTTCATAAGAGGAAGGGCGTCCGCGTAGGAGATCGGGAGAACGGGGATCTTCATTATCGTGGGCGCGTCCTTTACCTCAAGCCGCTTCGCGTCAGCGACCGCCCCAACGCCGGGCGTCAGAGGATCGCCGGGATAAAGCGGCATGTCCTGGACCGAGCCTCTCTGCACGCCGTCCTCCCTTCGGTACGCGCCTTTCGGATAGACGTCGCCCTGGAAATAGCCGTCGTCGCGCGGGTCCGAATAGATGATGCAGCCGATCGCTCCCTTTTCCGCGGCGACTTTCGGCTTGATGCCCCGCCACGAACCTCCGTACTTCGCAATGACGATCTTGCCCTTCACGTCGATCCCAAGCTTCTCGAGCTCTTCGTAATCGTCCGGGATCCCGTAGTTCACGAAGACCAGATCGCCCGAAACGTCGCCGTCCGCCGAATACGCGTTGTACGAGGGAAGCTGTTCGGACTTCTGTCCGGAGGTCGAATCTTCTTTCAGTTCCGGCTCGGCGAGTCTTGCCGTGAACCTCTCCGGCGCGGTCATTTCCAGGATCCTCGTCTTCGGAGTCGGGAACAGGATGTCGAACCGCTCGATCCGCGTGTCGTAGCCCCACGATCTGAACAGAGACGCCATGAACTCGGCGTTCTCTTTGCCGTGCACGGAACCGACGTGATGGGGCCGCGCGGATAGCCGCTTCATCCATTCGCGGAGGTTCTCAGTTTTTAGGACCGAATCGAACTTCGTCTCAAGGTCCCTTTGGCGGGCCGAACCTTCTTCGGAAAAGCCCATCAGCGGCGGCACGGTCTGAGCCGGGACGGAAATGAAGAGCGTGAACAGGACGAGCGCGGCAGCGAACGGTTTGATCATATGGATTCTCCGGAGTGAAGGGGTTGGAAGGATTGTAGTTTGGATCGGTGTCAGGGAGAAATGCGCATCGGTCCAAGACGCCGCTAGGCGGCTCGGGGTCTTCGGATTGGTTCGCGTGCTACAGACATGTCGCGCCGATGGCGCTGGGAGATCTTTTCCTTGCACCCGTGCTATTAACATTGCGCGCCTATGGCGCTCGAACCCATTGAATGTTGCTAATCCACTCCATATATGCATAATTGGAGTGGGTTTACAACAAATGGATAAATCGTACGAACAACTGATCACCGATCTGGCGAAGCAAAAAAACATTATTACGCCGAAAGACCTCCGAGCCAAGGGTATACCCACAATATACCTGACAAGAATGGTCAAAGCGGGAAAACTGGAAAGGCTTCGCCGAGGGATCTACGCTCTTCCAAACCGTGATTTCGGTGAAAAGCAGTCGATCGCGGAAATCTCAAAGCTCGTTCCGAATGCCGTGATCTGTCTGCTTTCAGCTCTCAGATTCCATGAGCTCACGACTCAGAATCCCAGAGAGATCTGGATAGCGGTTCAGAGAGAATCCGACATTCCACTAAGGTCCTGGCCTTCTGTAAGGGTTCTGAGAATGTCCCATGACCAATTTGCGGCGGGTATTCAACACAGCGAGATCGAGGGTATTGAGATTCGAGTCTACAGTCCCGCGAAGACCGTTGCGGACTGCTTCAAGTACCGAAACAAGGTCGGACTCGATGTCGCGCTCGAGGCGCTGCGGGACGCGTGGAGGCAAAGGAAGGTCACGATGGATGAACTTTGGCACTATGCCAAGATCTGCAGAATGTCTAAGGTAATGAGGCCGTATCTTGAATCGCTGGTATGACAGACAAAGAAATAACCAATCTTGAAGACTCGATCAGACAGCGGCTCCTAAACTTCGCACGGGCCGAGAATATCGATTTTCAACTTGTCCTCGCAAGATACGCGAACGAGCGATTTCTCCACCGCCTCAGCCTTTCTCCATACAAAGATAAATTCGTACTTAAAGGCGCCACTCTCCTTGCTGTCTGGTTCGAGCTCCCCGGACGCCAAACACGAGACGTGGATCTTCTGGCCTTTGAATCGATAGATCCCAACCAGTTGGTTGATCTGTTCCGAACAGTTTCCAACATAGTGGTTGTCGACGGGTTGCGTTTCGATACCGGGAGCATTCGACATGAAGAGATTCGCGCGGACGAAGTTTACGAGGGGTCGAGGATATAGTTCGAGGTTTACCTGGGCAAAGCGCGAATACCGCTCCAGTTCGACGTTGCTTTCGGAGATGTGCTTTCTTTGAAGCCCGAGACGATGCTGATTCCCTCCTTGTTGGACCAACCGGACCCTAAACTGGCAATTTATCCAGTTGAAGCAGTTATCGCCGAAAAGTTGGAGGCGATGGTGAAACTCGGTATTTCAAACAGCAGAATGAAGGACTTCTGGGATCTTGATCTTCTGGTGCGCCATATGGAGTTTGATCTCGCGAATGTTCGAGACTCTCTCCGGGCGACGTTCGGGGTCAGGCAGACCGCGATACCGGCATCCCTCCCGCTGGCCCTTACCGATGATTTCTCGACCGACCGTCAGAAGGCCGGGCAGTGGGCCGCGTTTGTTCGCAATAACGGGCTTGATGGCTCACGTTCACTGAAGGAAGTCGTGAATAGTCTCGCAGGGTTCTTTGAGCCGATCCTCAGTTCTCTGGCAATGGAAGACGATGCGGATCTCCATTGGAGGAACGGGCGCTGGGAGTGAGATTTGATATGGAGAATGATCTTAGCGAGATACCGGCCGATCGTATCGCCGCTACGCGGCTGCGGATCGATATTGAACTGCCCGGTCCCCGGTCTGAAGACCGGGGGTATTTTCGGGATCCCCTAACTTCTTCTTCCTGACTCCTGACTCCTGACTTCTGCTACGCTCGTCGCATGCGCTCCGGGTTCCGATTGGTTCGCGCTATGCGCTCCAGTCAGGACGATCTGAGTTTCCTGTTCGCGCGGCGCACTCACTGCCCGCGAGATGCGGGCGTTCCGGCCGAGCTTCCCTTCTCGATCACCGGCAGGAACGTGTAAGGGATGTGGCCTTCGATCTCTTTCGGGATCGAAAGCGTCAGGCGCGGCATCGCAAGGAGGATCAAACGGCGAAAACCGCTCTCGGCGGCGCGTTTCAGAAGGTCCTTCAGCATTTCCAGCTTCATCTCGCATTCCGAGAACCTCCAGACGATCACGGGATACTCCCCGATCCTTGAATCGAAGCTGAAATCTCCCGCCACGCCGGGGTCGTACGGCAGGCCGTGCATCGAAAGGCACCGACGGACGAATTCCTGGGTTTCGAGGCTGAACGCAAGGTCGCCCGCGCCGCCCATCGTGCTGACAGGCAGCGAGAAGGAGTTCTCGTAATGCGCCATCAGCGAGTTCATCTCGTCGAACAGCCGGCTTTCACGCAAACGGGCCGAGAGATCGAGCAGGATACGGCGCCGCTCGCCGACCTGAAACTCACAGAAATCGTCTTCGCCGTAGCGGTAGTTGATCACCGCGATCTCCTCGTCGTTCAGGAACATCGAGATCGCGTCCTCGAAGTCCTCCCACATATTGCGCGGATAGAAATCGACGTCCTCTATGAAGAGGATATCGCGCAGGAGATCCAGTATGCGTATGTTCTCGGCGAGTTCCGGCATCGTTAGTTTTCGGCTGTCCTCCGAGAGTATTCCTTTCGCGTTCCGGGTTCAAGAGGAATCAGGAGTTTGAACCGCGGAGCACAATTAAAGGGTTGAACCGCAGAGCAGAATTAAAGAATTGAACCGCAGAGCACGATTATAGAAATTAACCGCAGAGCACGCAGAGAGCGCAGAGATTTTTGGAAAATACGGAACGTTCTTGAGTTCCTGTTTATTAGTGCTGCGCAAACAGATTGTGCGGATATCGTCACGCGGGCTCGCGTACCCAAATACTCTCTGCGTTCTCTGCGTGCTCTGCGGTTCGATCCCGTCTGTGGAAATGGTGTGAAAAATTCTGTGGAAATCGATTCTTTGATTCCCTCGCAATTTATTGAACCCACTCAACTTAGAGAGCTATCCACCTGTGGAAAGCCGCTTTGCCCGATTTTCCACAGGGCTGTATAATCACGGGAACTTGCCACGAAGAAAAGAGGCCAAGGATTACACTAATTCGGAGGAGATCAGCCACGGATTTCACGGATTACGCTGATTCAGGCGTTTGCCAAAACGACCTAATTCCTGGTTATTCTTTTGGAAATCCGTGAAATCGGTGAAATCCGTGGCCCTCTTTCCTAATGTGAAATTCGTGGCATTTTCTTTCCTGTTTTCTCTTATGTACAAGTTTTTACACTTCTTTCTGATCGCACTCGTATTCTTCTCCGCCTGTTTGCAGGAGCCTCAGCGCAGGCCCGGCGATACTCACTACCCGACGCCTTCCGCCACTCCGATCGCCCAAACCGATGCCGAGGCCAACGCCGAGGTCGTCGGCGTCAACGACGGTGACACGATCACCGTACGGTTCCTGGATTCAGGCGAGCAGATGAAGATAAGGCTTGCCACAATCGACGCTCCCGAGCAGGGCCAGCCGTCCGGCGCCCAGGCTAAGAAGTCGCTCTCGGACCTCGTGTTTGGAAAGCGTGTGAGGATAGAGGAGGTCGATCGCGACCGATACGGCCGGATAGTCGGCGAGGTCTTCGCCGGAAATTTGAATGTGAACGTCGAGCAGATACGAAGGGGCTTTGCCTGGCATTACAGGGAGTTTGAGCGCCAGCAGTCCCCGGAGATGCGGAGCATATACGCGTTTGCGGAAGACACGGCAAAGCAGTCGAGGAGCGGGCTCTGGCGGATACAGAATCCTGTCCCTCCTTGGTCCTGGCGGAAGGAAAGGAACAGGGGTGAAGGGGATGAAGGGGATTCCACAAGTAAAAAGTAAATAGTAAAAAAGCTCGTTTTGATATAATCCCGGAGTTCCGAAAACCCAAGGACTTACGATAGGGTCTGTGTCTCATTCCCGAGGGCAGCTAAGAGAACTGCTCACTGCTTACCGATCACTGACATGACTGACTTCGAAAAACTGGGCCTCTTCTATCTCGGCAAGGAATACGATCCGGCGGCGCAGGCCGTCACCGACGAACTCCTGCTTTACGATTCCAAGGACCTCACGACCCACGGGGTCCTGATGGGAATGACCGGCTCCGGCAAGACGGGGCTTGGCGTCGCTCTGATCGAAGAGGCCGCCATCGACAACATCCCCGCGATCGTCATCGACCCGAAAGGCGATATGACAAATCTGCTCCTCACCTTCCCGAACCTCTCGAAAGAAGAGTTTCTTCCGTGGGTCAACGCCGACGAGGCGGCCCAGAAAGGCGTGGCGGTCGAAGATTTCGCTCAAGCGCAGGCCGACCTGTGGCGCGAGGGACTCGCGAAATGGGGCCAGCAGCCGGAGCGCATAAAGATGTTCGAGGACGCCGCCGAGCGGGTGCTCTACACGCCCGGAAGCACCTCGGCAAAACCGGTCTCGATACTCAAGTCGTTCACACGTCCGAAAGACACGGGCGACCTGGAGGCGCTCGCCGAACGGGTCTCGACGCTTGTCAGCGGCCTGCTCGGATTGATCGACATCGACGCCGATCCGCTCTCGTCGAAAGAACACATCCTTCTTTCGAACATCATCCAGACCGAATGGCTTGCGGGACGCGATGTCGAGATCGTCAAGCTGATCTCGCTTATCCAGGACCCGCCTATGGACCGCATCGGCGCCTTCGAGGTCGAGGCGTATTACCCGAAGAAGGAGCGGTTCGAGCTGGCGACGAGGATCAACAACCTGATCGCCTCTCCGCAATTTTCGGTCTGGACGACCGGGGACGGGATCGACATCGACGAACTGTTCTACACCGAGGCCGGCAAGCCCAGGATCTCGATCCTCTCCATCGCGCATCTCGACGACAAGCAGAGGATGTTCTTCGTCACGCTTCTGCTTAACGAGCTGGTCTCGTGGATGCGCGCGCAGTCCGGCACGGGAAGCCTCCGATGTCTTCTTTATATGGACGAGATCTTCGGTTACCTTCCGCCTGTCGCGAATCCGCCTTCGAAGCGCCTGTTCCTTACATTATTAAAGCAGGCGCGCGCGTTCGGGCTCGGGCTTGTCCTCGCGACGCAGAATCCGGGCGACCTGGATTACAAGGCTCTGAGCAATGTCGGCACGTGGTTTATCGGACGGCTCCAGACCGAGCGCGACAAAGGCAAGGTGCTCGAAGGACTTCTGACCACGAATTCCGGCGCCGACAAGTCCGAGCTGAGCCGACAGCTTGCGGGTCTGGGAAAGCGGGTCTTCCTTATGAACAACACGAAGGACAGTCGGCCCGTGCTCTTCAACACGCGTTGGGTCCTTTCGTATCTGGCCGGACCGATAATGAGGAACCGCTTCAAGGAGCTGATCGGCGAAACGGAAGCGCCTCAGAAGGAAGCTGCCTCTTCCGAAACGGGAATTGCGTCCGCTTCAGCGGGAGTCGGGGCGGCAGCGGCCGCCGCGGCTTCTCAGCCCGCCGGCGGGACCAGGCCTGTCCTCAGCCCCGACGTCACGCAGACTTTCGTTCCGGGAACCGGACAGGTGTATCGGCCGCACGCGCTCTGCTACGCCGACGTCCATTACGAGGACAGCAAGCTCGGCATAAACGTCTCGAAACAGCAGAACTTCACCGTTTCCGTTTCCGCGTATGTGAACTGGAACGAGGCGCAACCGGCCGAATTCGCGGTCGACGAGCTTGAATCGGAGCCCAGGGAAGGCCGCGGGTTCGCTCAAGTCGAAGCGGAGGTGACCGCCAAGACGGTCAAGACGTGGGAGAGCGACTTCGTGCTCTGGCTGTACAAAGAGAAACCGCTTGAGATGTTCAACTGCTCTACGCTGGACACGGTGTCCGAGGTGGACGAGGACGAAAGGACGTTCCGCACACGGGTCGCGCAATCGGCGAGAGAACAAAGGGACACGGCGCTGGAGAAGATCCGCGAGGATTACGCGAAGGAGATCGACTCGCTGATGAAGTCCCGCGCGCGCTCCGAAAAGACGGCGGCGACCCAGCAGGCCCAGGCGAGTTCGCACACGATGGGCACCGTGATCTCGGTCGGATCGAGCATATTGTCGAGCATCTTCAGCTCGCGCCGCGGCTACAGCGGCATAGCGAGATCGGCCCAGAGGATCGGGACGACGATGAAGGAGCGGAACGAGGCAGCGGCGGCGGAGAAGGAGATCGAAAGGATTGACGCCGATCTCGCGAGGATCGAGAAGGAGATCCAGGACAAGCTCGCCCGGTTCCAGAACCAGGACCTTGTAGAGATCGAGAAACTGAGCCTGCTTCCGAAGAAGAGCGACATCATAGTGCGGAAATGCGCGCTGGGGTGGATACCACAGGAGTGAGTCTGTTAAGTCGGTTCAGTCGATTCAGTCATTTCAGTCTGTATGGTGGCGGTGCGCCTTAGTTCGCGGGCGAATCGAGATCTTCACGGAATTCCCTTGTTAGCCGTCAATCCATTCAGCAAAAGACTCAGACTGAACCGACTGAATAGACTGAATCGACTGAACAGACTTGTACGGAGGACTTGTGGGTTGCGGAGACTACATAAAAGACGTTGACGATTACATCGCCAAGTCCGAAGATTTCGCGAAGCCGATACTCGAGAGGCTCCGAAAGATCGTCCACGAGGCGTGCCCGGACGTCGAGGAAAAGATGCGCTGGTCGTTCCCGCATTTTGACCACAAGGGAATGATGATCTCGATGGCGGCATTCAAGAACCACTGTTCGTTCGGATTCTCGAAGCAGTCGATTATGGACGATCCGGCGGGCATCTTCAGCGCGCCCGACGAGGGGATGGGATCGCTCGGAAAGATCGAGAGCCTCAAGGACCTGCCTTCGGAGAAGGTCCTTAAGCAATATATAAAGAAAGCCGTCGGCCTGAACGACGAGGGAATCAAGGTCCCGAAGAAACCGGCCGCGAAACAAAAGGATGTGAAAGTACCCGACTATTTCGCTGCTGAGCTGAAGAACCACAAGAAGGCGCAGAAGGTGTTCGACGCGTTCAGCCCTTCGCACAAGCGGGAGTACGTCGAGTGGATCGCCGAAGCGAAACAGGAAAAGACCCGCGAACGGCGTATGACCCGGGCGATCGAATGGCTGAGCGAGGGGAAAAGCCGGAACTGGAAGTACGAGAAATAAGGAGACAGGAGACAGGAGACGGGAGACAGGAGTTTGCGGCTTTGCCGCCGGCTGGTTCTTTAATATCTCCGCGGAGGCTGAGCCTCCGCGGAAAAACTCTTAAAAGTGCGCCGACGGAAAGGCAAGCCTTTCCGCACACCACGGCGGCGGAGCCGCGGAGGAATGAACGAGGAATCCGTAGACAGAAGTCAGGATTAGATATCGGCTATACTCCTTCTCTGATCCCTGATCCCTGATCCCCGATAATTGAAACCTGAAACTTGAACTGGAGGAATCTATGGTTTGGAAAATTCTCGGCGTCATCGCCGGCTACGCCGCGATCGTGGCATTTATCTTCATCAGCTTCTCGATCCTGTATTTCGCGATCGGCGCTGACCTGGCATACGAACAGGGCACGTATAACGTATCCCTGCTGTGGATCGTCGCCAGCGCCGTTCTCGGATTGATCGCCGCTGTCATCGGCGGCTACATTTGCAAGAGGATCTCCGGAAGCGCAGGTACGGTGAAGGTGTTTGCGGGACTGGTCCTTCTCGTAGGACTGACAATTGGGCTGACGCAGGCATTTTCTTCGCCGGCCTCGCAGGAGCCGCGCACCAGCGAGGTGTCAATCATGGAAGCGACGCAGAAATCAGTTCAGCCTGTTTGGGTCGCGCTTCTGAACCCGTTCCTTGGCGCGATCGGCATCCTCGCGGGCGGCAGTCTCGGGCCGGAGAGAGAAGAGTAGCTCCGGGCAAGGAACCGGGGAAAACCGCAGAGAGCGCGGAGAGAAGTTTCAGCCACAGATAGAGGGGATTGACACGGATACTTAGAGGTTAAGCGAACGCATTTTTCGAAACGCCCGGTATTTGGCCGAGGCTCGGCGTGAATGCCGCCCTTTCAGAATCCGTGTTAATCCCCTTTATAGGTGGCTATTTATTTTCCGTGTCCTCTGTGGTGAACCACGTGAAGCAAGAAAGGCGGGGACAAGCCTCGTTCCTACAGAAACACGGAAGGGCGGGCACAGGTCCCGCCCCTACGGCAATCTTACCTTTCCGACATTTCCAGAATCTTGTCGAAGTGCGATTTCTTAACCGGCACGACCGAAAGCCTGGAATGCGTCACGAGCTGGAAGTCCGAGAAGAACTTCCTTGCCTTTATGTCAGCAAGCGAAACGGGATTATTCAGTTTCTTGCCCGCAGTCAGATCGACCCATGTCCAGGTATCGTCTTCGGGGCTCGGATAGCCGCCCTTCGCGACCTTCGCGATACCAACTATCTGCCGCTCTTTGCCGCTGTGGTAATAGAAGACAAGGTCGCCTTTCTTCATCTCGCGTATATTGTTGCGCGCCTGATAATTCTTGACCTTCGACCAGGTCGTCTTCTTGTCCTTCTTGAATTCGTCGAACGGATACTTCTCAGGTTCTTCCTTTACAAGCCAGTGATTCATCGTCCCTTTTGCTCTTCCTCCACAAGATTCTTAAATCGTTCCAGATGTTCTTGGGTGCTTTGCTGAAATGTCGATTGCATCCAGTAAAACAGCGTCTGCCATATGATACCCTTTGCCTTCACCGAATCGTACTGGACCATCTCCGTCTTCCCGTCCTTTTCCTCGAAAGTGACGCGGACGTTGTCGGTGAGGGGCTCGGCGTCCAACGTGAAAGCGAACAGCTCACCTTCCTTAACCTCTTCAATCGTCTCGATCATCTCGACCTTTTCGCCCTCGTTGTTCACGACCAGACGGTATCTGGATCCGGGCTGTCTTTTCTCGCCGCTGACGAGCTCGATGGACTCCAGGCCTTTGATCCATTGCTTGGTCTTCTTATCGTCGTTGAAAGCACGCCAGACGTCGGCCTTCGGCGCGTCGATCGTGACACGGCTGTCGTACTCGATGACCGGGTTCATCAGAGCGGGGATGAAGATGACGCCGGCGATCAGTACGACCGCAAGCAACAGAGCGACAGCGACGAGTATAACCGCTTTTTTCATAAGCTCTCCTTTCTGACCGATGGACCGCGGGTGTCGAGGTACGATAGGCTTCAGCCTGTCGATTCGGGCGAAGCCCGATCTAAGCCGCCACCGCAACACCCCGTTTAGAGCAGCGCTTTGCGCTGCCCAAGGCGGACACGGCCCGCCTCATTCCCGCCGCCAAAATGCCCCGTTTAGAGCAGCGCTTTGCGAGGTAACAGGAGGGCTAAGCCCGACTCAACCCGCCCGTCAAAACGCCCTCGTTTAGAGCAGCCCTTTGGGCTGCCCTATCGCGCCACTGCGCGATCGTTTACGCCGCGGATTCAGGATCGTTAAAGACATTAAATGGACGCTCCGTTTCGCCCTCTGTGAACACCCGAAGAACTGGAGATGGTCAAGCTATCGGGCATTGCATCCGGCGAATCTGGACCCGGTCCCGCTGAAGGTCGATCATCGTTGTCATCGGCGAGAAAAAGAAGATAAGAGTCTTCGGGATGAATAAACGAGTGATCGCATTCTGGATCGGGCGTTCGCCCGATTGGGCAGCGCTAAGCGCTGCTCTAAACGGATGTACGATAGGCTTCAGCCTGCCGGCGTCCCGCGCATTCGCGCGGCGCAAACTGAAGTTCGCGTTACCTCGCGCCCGCTGCGCGGGCTGTCGACCCTACGGAGTCCCTATACGCACGTGCCGATCAGGACAACAGCCGCTTTAAGACGGCCTTGCCGCGGGGCGATAGCCTGTAGCCGACCGGCATGCTCTCCGTAAGCCCCAAAGCCTTCAATTTCCGGACGTTCGCCTTGAAACGGGGCTTGTCCATCCCGACGCTCTCGGCAATGTCCGCCGCGAGGACCTCCCGATTGTCGCGGATCAGCTCAAGGTATTTCACGGTCCATTTCCCGTGGATCTTCGAAGAATCCATCCGTTCAAGCTTCTTCGTGATCTCCTCGATTTCCGCTTTCGACAATTTGCTGCTTTTCCGGAGTGCGATCCTCGGGTCTTCGCCGATGTAGCGGACCTTGATCCGGTAGACGGCTCCCTCGCGGTCGGAAAGCATTCCGATCAGTTCTTCCTTGCTATCGAAACCCGCCGCCCTGACCTCCTTCGTCTTGATCTCAGCCGGATCGTATTCTTCGACCGAGTCGATCCCCAGAAGGCCCGCTCGCGTCACGAGCGTCCCTCCGGTCTTCACGGTAGGCCGCTTCCAGCGGCGGAACACGAGCGTGATCTCGCCGGATTTGATCTTCTTGAGGGTGTCGTTCTTCAAAAGCATATTCGGATGCTAAAGCAAGGAATGAGAAGGACTGAGAGGAAAGGACTGAGGACTGAGAAAGAAACTTGACACTGATTTCAAACACATCCAATTTTCCTCAGTCCTCAGTCCTCAGTCCTCGATCACCCCGCCTGTTCGTACGCCTGTTTCAGCCAGCCGATGACGTTCTTGTCGATGTCGTCGGCCGATTCGACGCGTATGCGGTGGCTGCACAAAGAGTTCCAGCTTCCGGCGGCCTCGAGCTTGCCCTCCGGCTTCACGTCCTTCAAATTTGTCCCTATATCCAGCCTCGTCTTCGTAGAAAGCTGGATAAGCGCGAACTGCTTCTTCGCCGTAAGCTGACATAGGACTTCTTCGGCGCGATCTCCACATCCTTACCGAATTTCTGAATGTTTTTTATCAGGGCGTTGTAGAACGGAAAAAGGTTCTCCCGGTCCTTGCACTGCGCCGAGACCAGGTGGGCATCCTCCGCCGATCCCGCGTCGGACTGCTTTGCCTTGTGCGCGACGAGGTTGGCGTAACCGTGCGTAAAATCGTGATCGCTCTTGAGCATCTTGACGATCTCGCCATGCTTTACCAGGCCGGATTTTCGTACTACGTCGATCCAGTGGGAGAACGGCTTGCCCGTTTTCTGCTCCAGATTCTTGATCATTGAGTCTTCCATAATTCAAGTAAAAAGTTAAAAGTAGAAAGTAAAAGTTGGAATGTAAAGGGCAAATTGTGAAGAAGCATTGAGCGGCGACTTTTTTACTTTTTACCTTTTACTTTTTCCCTTGCCGCGCTACCCGCCGGAGAGGGCCGGATAGATAGACACCTCGTCGGCCGGAGCTACCTTCGCTTCGAGGCCGCCGAGGTACTTGCAATGCTCGTTGCCGACGAATATTGCGACGTGCGAACGGACCTCGCCGGTCTCGTCCATTATCTTGAAAAGAAGGCGTTTGTCGGGTCCGCAGACGTCACGTATCAGATCGCCCAGCTTCGTTTCGCCGGCGATCTCGACCTGCATCTCGGACGACATCTTCGGCGCGGTATGAAACTGCGGATGAATGTAGATCTTAGGCATAGAATTCTGAGTTCCAGGTTCCAGGTTCCAAGTTCCAAGACTAGACAATCTACCGAGGGAAGCCAAATTTTTACCAAATCATATAGAAAGCGCCCGAAACTCAGGACCCGGTCCTTGGAACCTGGAATCTGGAACCTGGAACTCGCTTTGCGATCACTTGTGGCTGTGAAGGCCGACCAAATTCCCTTCCGTATCCTGAATCAGCGCGATGAATCCGTAATCGCCGATGCTCATCTTGTCCTCCATCACGGATCCGCCGGCGTCGGCGACGCGGCTTACCTGGTCTGCGACATCGTCGCAGGCAAAATAGACCATCGTTCCGCCCATTCCGGGCTTTCCGGCGGGATGCTTGATCAGAGTTCCGGCGGCGTTCGGCGCGTTCTCCTCCATAGGGAACACCCACATCTCGCCCTCGTCAGGCGACGGAAGCTCGGTGAATTCAACGCCGAGCATCTTGCTGTAGAACGCCTTCGCTCGATCGATGTCGTCCACGTAGATCTCGAACCAATTGACTGGATTAGGCATAGAAAAAGTCCTCCGAATGTAAATTTGTCCGGGTATTCTATTGGAAACGCAGGAGTTTGGGAAGGAAAATCGGTGACGGAGTCTCGGGACTGAGACGGAGCGCACGCGTCCCGCGTACAGTGAGCAGGCTACAGAAGCGGAGGGAAAGCTGCAGGGAAAGCACCTCGTTTAGAGCAGCGCTTTGCGCTGCCCAAGGCGGGCGAAGACCGATTAACCCGCTACCGCAACGCCCAGTTTAGAGCAGCGCTTGCGCTGCCCTATCGTGCGAATGCACGATCAAAATGCGAGAATTCGCTTGCGTTTCCCTCGCACACACGTGTCGGTAAAGGGGTGAATGAATGCCGCCTGCCATCCAGGTATCCGCCCTTAGGGTTATTTGCTAAGTCACCGCACTACGGCCTTGGGTAGTAGGTAGGAAACTTGAGATTGTTGCGTTTGAGATCGGGCGTCCGCCCGATAGGGCAGCGCGAAGCGCTGCTCTAAACGGTGCGTTTTGAAGGGGCTAGGAGATTCGGGCGTCCGCCCGATTCGGCAGCGCGAAGCGCTGCTCTAAACAGTCCCTGGGGTCGACTTCATATATGGCAACGGAACCCTAATCACTCCCGTCGCTCGCGCTCCGGGTTCCGATTCCTCATCTCTCCTTCAATACACCCTCACGCACGTGATCCTAGGGAGATGGTCGGCGACCGTTTCCCACGACTCGCCGTTCTCCTCCGAGAAATAGAGGCTGCCGCCGGTTGTGCCGAACGCAAGGTCCTCGTGGTTCGACGAGAACGAGTCGCGAAGGACGCAGTCGTAAGAATTCTCCTGCGGAAGGCCTCTCGAAAGCGGCTTCCAGGTCTCGCCCCGGTCCTCGGTCTTGTAAACGCGAGCCTTGCCTTCGGGGAACGTCCGGAATCCGTCGGAATGGATCGGGATGATGAATGCCGTGTCGGGCCTGTTCGAAACGCAGGTGAACCCGAAGTCGGTCGGCAGGTCCTTTCCCTCACTGATGTTCGACCAGGTCTGTCCCGCGTCGTCGCTGCGATAAACGCCCCAGTGATGCTGAAGGAAGAGCGTGTCGGGATCCGCCGCGTGGAACGCGATCTTGTGGACGCACTGGCCGAACTCCGGAGTCTCCTCGGGAAGGAAGGGAGTCTTTATCTTCTGATTGCACGCCTCCCAGCTCTCGCCTCCGTCGTCGGTTCGGTACACCCCGCCGGTGGACATCCCGGCGATCCAGGTGTCCTCGTTCAGCTTGATGAACGTGTGCAGGCATTTGCCGCCGAAGCCCGGCACCCAGTGCTCGCGGTGCGGATGGTTCCAGAGCCCCTCGACCAAATGCCACGTTTCCGCCCCGTCGTCCGAATAGAACAGCGCCGAAGGCTCGACACCGAAATAGATCCTTCCCGAAGGATCCGACGAGATCTGCCAGATCCTCGCCAGCGCCGCCCCGGTCTCATCCGGAAAGGCGAGCGGGTCGCCTTCCTTGACCTGCCAGGTGGCGCCTTGGTCATCGGAAAATGCGAGTTCCGTCCCCGTCCATTCGGTCGAAGGCGAGGCAAGCAAACGGTCGCCCGCCTTGCCTATGGAATAGACGGTTTTGCCCTCGAAATCGACACCCACGTCCCACTTACCGTTATTTCTCTTGAATGTGAACAAGCCTTTGGCGGTCCCCGCCAGGATAAGATCGCTCATATCGATACCTCGTAAGATTATTGGTTAGATCGCGGCCCTCCGGGCCGAAAAGAACTTCAATTATAGTCAAAAGTGAAATAACATCTAGGAAATTCACGATCGGCCCGTTCCAAATCAATCTTTGTATGTGCGGAAGATATACCTGCAAGTCCGAAATCGAGGAGATCGCGGACATTATCCCGGGGAAGTTCAACTATCCCGAGTTCTCGAAAAGCTATAACATCGCGCCTTCCCAACCTTCGTTGATCGCGACTTTCGATGAGGAAAACGGTGAGTACGAAGGCGAACTCGCGAAATGGGGACTTGTGCCGCACTGGATGAAGGACCCGAAAAAGCCTTTCATCAACGCCCGGTCCGAGACGATATTCGAGAAACCTTCTTTCAAATATCTCTACAAGAATCACCGGTGCGTCGCGATAGCGGACGGTTTTTACGAATGGGCGGTGATCGACGACGTGAAACAGCCGGTTTACTTCTATCGCGAGGACCAGAAACCCTTCGGTTTCGCGGGCTATTGGGAAAACGACCGCGAATCGGACGGCCGGACGTTCGTGATAATGACCGCGGACGCGAACGAGGCTGTCGAGCCGTATCATCACCGTATGCCCGTGATGCTGACGAAGCCGGAGATCGAGGCGTGGCTGAAAGAAGGCAACGCGTCGGTCCTGAAGCCTTTCCCGTATCCTCTGAAGAGCTACATCGTTTCGAGGGAGGTCAACAGCCCGGGCAACAACTCGCCGGAGCTGATCGTGCCGTATAAAGCGTAGGGGCGGGCACAGGTCCTGCCCCTACATCAAGGGCGGGCGGGCACAGGTCCCGCCCCTACATCAAGGAAATCCCTTATGAAAAAGATCCTGATCGGTTTTGCCGCGATCATCGCAGTGGGAATGATCGTCCTTCTTATTCTTATCGGCATCGCCCCGAGCGAGTTCGGCGTCGAGCGCGAGGTCGTCATCAACAAGCCGAAGGCTGAGACGTTCGCCTATCTGCGGATCCTGAAGAACCAGGACACCTGGGCACCCTGGTCAAAGAAGGACCCGAACATGAAGCACGAGTACCGGGGAAAGGACGGCGAGGTCGGATTCGTGTCCGCGTGGGATTCTGATCACGAAGAAGTTGGCTCCGGCGAGCAGGAGATCAAGAAGATCGCCGACGGCGAACGGATCGATTACGAACTCCGCTTCCTGAAACCTTTCGAGTCCAAAGCCGACGCGTGGATGACCACCGAGGACGCCGAAGGCGGCAAGACGAAAGTGAAATGGGGTTTCAAGGGAAATATGCCCGTACCTTTCAACGTGATGATGCTGTTTATGGATATGGACGCCGCGATCTCCAAGGACTTCGACGAGGGACTCGCGAGCCTCAAGAAGGAGCTGGAATCGCAGGGGAAGTAGCGAGAGATGAGTACTGAGAGATGAGTACTCATCGCATAGTCCTCAGTCCTTCCCGCTGTCAAAGGCGGCCGCTGCCCGACTCAACGCGCGGACGAGAAACGCCCCCGTTTAGAGCAGCGCTTCGCGCTGCAAAAGGCGGGCATTGCCCGCCTGGTACGTGGAGAAAGCGCGGCTACTGAGCGATCGTTTATCGTGAGCGAGCGACGCATTTTCATCGGGCGTTCGCCCGATAGGGCAGCGCGAAGCGGTGCTCTAAACGGGACGATATTCTGGCGTGTTTAGTCGGGCCTCGCCCTCCTTATGCAGCGCGAAGCGCTGCTCTAAATGATCCACGGAGTTGTATTCCTGTTCGGCAATGAACGTGAGCCCCCAATTTTGCCCGTCGCTAGTGCTCCGGGTTCCGAGTCGTTCGCGCATTGCGCTCAAAGCCACCGGGACGCGGGCGTTCCGTTGTGCCCGTCGCTTGCGCTCCGGGTTCCGATTTCTCAGCACTCAGCACTCATTTCTCAGCACTCATCTCTCCTCCCGGAGCTCCTTCCTGATCACAAGCTTCAGCCCCGACCAGATCTCGCTGACGGCGCAGACCTTCACATCGACCAGGCCCATCGGGAGGGCGATCTCGCGGACGACGTCCTCCGTGATCTCGGTCGGGATCTTCGAGGCCTTCTTTTGCCACGAGACCCAGATCATTCCGTCCGGCGAGATAGGATCGTAGAGCGCTTCAAGGAGGGAGCTCAACTCGGAACGTTCCGAGACGAACACGTGAGCGAGGTCTATGTCCCCCTCGATCCGGGACGAGAATACGACGTTGTAAGGGAGCGGCGCGATCCACTGAAGATACTCCTCCGGAGCGTTCTTAACGAAGATCCTCAATCCTTCCTTGATCCCAAGCTTCTCCCCAAGGGGTGTTCCCGAGTATCCCGCAGTTTTCATCTGTTCCTCGCCAGTTCCGCAAGCTTGTTCATCGTCCGCCAGTTCCTTGTGGTCGCGGACGTCTTCAGCTTGCTTTCGAAAAAGTTGTTGTGGAGTTTCGTCCGGCCGTAGCCGTCGGGGCAATGGACATAGATGACGTCGCCGCGCGCGACGAATTCATCATTTCCGTAATCTCCGCCCTCGATCGACCCCAGCCTTTCAGGATCGGCCTCGGCAGCGAGCATTGTTACGTGCAGCGTTTTCGGATCGCGTTTTCCGAAAGGATTGCCTTCAAGGATCTCCTCAAATTTCGAAGGAGCACGGACCATCACGGTCACATCGTAACCGAACAAACCGCTGATCGCATTGCGTATCGCCCTTTCGATCTTCGCCGCCGGATCGTCCGAGCCGAAGATCACGTTCCCGCTCTGGATGTAAGTGACCGGCTCGATCAGTCCGATCTCCTCGCACAGCGTGCGAAGTTCCGCCATCGGCAGAACACGGTTTCCCGTAACGTTTATGCCTCGGATGAGTGCAATTCGGGTTTTCATCTTCAGGCTCCGAACCTGGCTTTCGCTCGCTCTCTTGCTTTCACGGCCTCTTCCTCGCGGTTCTTCGGCGGGGCTTTAGTCTCAAGTGATCCCAGGAGCTTCATCGATGCCGCGGCGACCTCCTCGACGGCGCGATCGAACACACCGCTGTTCGCCGCAGAGGGTTTAGAGAAGCCGCTTATCTTCCGGACGTACTGGAGCGCCGCCGCCCGGACCTCGTCCTCGTCCGCCGGCGGTTCAAAGTTGTAGAGCGTCCTTATGTTCCTGCACATAGGTTTAGGATAATAACATTGACTATTCGTAGGGGAGGGCTTGTCCCCGCCCATCTATTCGTAGGGGCAGGATCTGTGCCTGCCCGCCGGCAACCCGGAGACCTGAACGCCCCGAAGGCTGCATTAGTCGGGCGAAGCCCGACTTTTCCCGTCCAGATAACTCGCGTGCCGTTTAGAGCAGCCCTTCGCGAGGTAACGCGAACTTCAGTTTGCGCCGCGCGAATGCGCGGAACTGCGACAAGCCATAGCTTATCTTACATCCGTTTAGAGCAGCACTTAGCGCTACAAAAGGAGGGCGCAGCCCGACACTCAAACCGCGACCAAAATAGGCGCCTGTTTAGAGCAGCGCTTGCGCTGCCCAAGGCGGGCACGGCCCGCCTCAAACCGCGACCAAAATAGGCGCCTGTTTAGAGCAGCGCTTCGCGCTGCCCAATCGGGCGAACGCCCGATCAGAATGCGATCACTCGTTTACTCATCCAGAAGGCTCTTATCTTCTTTTTCTCGCCAACGACAACGATGATCGACCTTCAGCGGGACCGGGTCCAGATTCGCCGGATGCAATGCCCGATAGCTTGACCATCTCCAGTTCTTCGGGTGTTCACAGAGGGCGAAACGGAGCGTCCATTTATCGTCTTTAACGATCCTGAATCCTCGGCGTAAACGATCGCGCAGTGGCGCGATAGGGCAGCCCAAAGGGCTGCTCTAAACGTGGGCGCTTTGAAGGGGCGTGTTTAGTGGGGCTTCGCCTGATAGGGCAGCCCAAAGGGCTGCTCTAAACGGGACGATATTCTGGCGTGTTTAGTCGGGCTTCGCTCTCCTTATGCAGCGCGAAGCGCCGCTCTAAACGGGGCCTCTGCGACTGCGCGCCTTGGAACCTGGAACCTGAAACCTGGAACTGACTCGGATCACGCCGCTCCCATCCCCGTCGTCTTTCGCTCGTTCTCGAAAAGGTCCCAGATCAGCTCGGCCTCCTGCCCCTCGAATGTGAAGTTCTGTCCGCTTTTCAGATGGACCTTTATCTTACGTTTGTCCAGCTTCCGTATGGCCGCGATCTGGTCGATGTCCAGTTTGAGTTTGTCGAGCTCGAGGATCATTGTCTTAGAAATGCAACGATGATACATCAATGCAACGGCAGGATTCAAGGGTCGAGATTTCCACAAATTACTGTGGAAAAGCTTGTGGAAAAGGGGTATTTCGTCGCGGTAATCGTTTAAGGAGAAAAGATTTCTAGCATTCTGCACACGCCAAGGGCATAAGAAATTGTTATCGAACTGTTACGGATTTAAAGGGGAGATTAAGCAGGTGTTAAATGCTGAAGGAGCGCTTGAGGTAACGCGGACTTTGTCTGCGCCGCGCGCAAGCGCGGAACTGCAACAGGCTAACAGATCTCATTTTCGTAGATCTGTGTTCATCTCTGTCACCTATTCCCTCCGAAAGAGCGTTGGGTGATCTGTTCTTTCGCTTCGCTCTCTGCCCGCGGGACGCGGGCGTTCCGTCTGAAGCCCGTCGCACATCACTGCAGGCGGGACGCCTGCGTTCCCGGGTTGCGAAGAACTGCGGCTTCACTTTTTGAACTCCGGGTTGTAGATCAATCCTATGATGTTGTCCCAGGGATCCTTCACCGCCGCCGTGATCACACCGCCGCCTACGTCGGTCGGCTCTTCGTACTTTGTCGCACCGAGCTCTATGAACCGAGCGAAACTCTTCTTTACGTCCTTCACGGCCCAGTAAGCGATCGAGGAATTCCCGGTCACGCGAGCGCCGTCCGGCGGCTGAAGGCCGAGTTCGTAGCCGCTGACATTGAAGCCGACGTAGTAAGGCTCGTCAAAATAAGGTTCGGTTCCGAAGGCCTTTGCATACCAGGCCTTTGCCTTTTCAATGTCGGGAACGATGTACGACGCGGTCGCGATCCCTATGAATTCATCGCTCATTTTCTTTTCAGTCTCGGAAGCGGCGGGTACGGCGGCCTCGGTGTGGAGCGTCATCAGCCACTCGCTGCCTTTCTTTACATAAGTTGAAGTGTGGTACGAATCGCCGGTGACATCCCCTCCCTTGTACGAGCCTTTTATATACGCGCGATAGATGATGATGCCGACATCCGGCGAGGGAAACCTGACGATGATGTTCGAGAAACGGTATTCATCGAGCACAGCATGCTTGAAGCCCTCCACCTCGTCCGCCTTCGTAAGCACTCCGCCGGAGAAGACGCCGTTGAAACTTTCGTCGAAGATCGCGGGAAGGGCTTCAAGGTTCTTCTCTTTCAGCTGATCGTAGAAATACCGCTCGCGTCTGATCAGCTCTTCGCCCGACTGGGCGAAGGTACCGGCCGACAGGATCAGCAACAGCGCCAACAGGCAGGCACTCTTCCTCGGATGTATCACAGCCATCACTCCAGGTCCTCGCTAGTCTTCGGGCTTCTCTTCCGGACCGTCAACGTCGGGCGCGTCCATCGAAAGACCGCTGCCGGCTTCGACCACCTCGTCGGAAATGCCCGCTTCGGCCTCCTCTACGTCCGAGGACATACCGGCTCCGGTGCCGACAGTCCCCGATCCGGCGGTCAGGTTCTTACCGAGGATCGTGAACGGTATGTACATAAAGAGTCCAGTAATCATCACCCAAGTCGGATGAGGATAAACGGCATTCAGCCAGATCCAGGTTCCCGTCATTAACGCACCGACGATCAACGGGAGGAGGTGTCCTTTGGCTTCTGCAATCTTGCCTATTACCAAGCCTGCACAGAGCGAACCAAGTGCGTAACCGAGCAAAAGGAACACGAACTGAACTGGCGTCATTGATGCGATGATGCGCGTGAACGAAGCCGCGTCATTGTAGTCGACCGGTTCGACAGACCAGATGTAATGACCGATCAACTGCATGATAGTTATCACAATCCACGCAACGACGAAGCCGATAATGGCAGCGAGAATGTTTCGGACCATCTTTTCACCTCTCAATAGAATTTTGGGGGATTCTAACACAAGAAAGTCGGGAGTCTATCGGGTCTGTTGGGTCTATCGAGTCTATCGTGTCTATCGAGTCTGTCGAGTCTGTCGGGTCTGTCGGGTCTGTCGGGTCTATAGAGTCCGTCGAGTCGGTCGCGTCTGTCGGGTCTATAGAGTCCGTCGAGTCCGTCGCGTCGAAATTTGGATGATCGATCGGGCGGACGAATGCCCCAAAGGGGCTACGGATGCTAGCCCGGGGTGGAGCGAAGCGAAACCCCGGGTTCGCGGGCGAAAATGATCCCCAGCCCCGGAGGGGCGACACTATGTCGGGTCTATCTGGTCTGACGGACCGTTTAGAGCAGCGCGAAGGGCTGCTCTAAACGGAGGTGTTTGATATCGGCGTGATAAGTCGGGCTTCGCCCTCCTTTTGCAGCCCGGAGGGCTGCTCTAAACGGGTGTACGATAAGCTTCAGCTTGTCCATAAGCGACAGGCTGAAGCCTATCGTACTAAGCTATCCGCAAATTCCGCTTCTTCAGAGGGAAGCCTCTGTCGACCTCTTTGAGGATCATCGGTTGGAGGAACCGGACCGGTTCGGCCCCGTTTGGCGCAACGGCGGTAAAATTTCCGTAAAGCTCCCAGCCGGATGCCAGGCGCTCGTTTACAAGTTCGGAGAGCTGTTCTGGTGAATCGGCCGTGACGATCTCATATCTCATGGAGCATCCTCTCTTGCCGCCCACAAAATGCCGGGAAGGTCTGTCGATGGAAGTGATCGGCGCGTCTGCGCCGACTACGAGACGATACATCATCGGAGATGCCGATTCAATGATTTTTCAGAAAGCGGATGCCCTTTCCCTTGACCGCCGCGCGGTTTGCCAATAGCATTTGAGGTCCAAAAAGCATTCAACAAAGGAGAAGCAATATGGGTAAAGCAAAGTCTGCCGAGCTGTTGATCCAGCTCTACGATCTTCGCCGCGAGGCGACAATGAGAGAGGCGCGAAACTGGATCGGGACATTCTTCCCGAAGAGCGCCGAAGACGTCGCGAACACGATGATGGACCCGGAGGTCGGAGGCTATCTTCGTATGGTCATTTCGTACTGGGATATGGCCGCTTCGTTCGTCAATCACGGAGCGATCGACGCGCAAATGTTCGACGACGCGAATGGCGAACACCTTTTCGTCTTCTGCAAAATACGTCCGTTCCTTCCCGAGCTTCGGACGATGTTCGAGACGGACAACTACCTCGCGCATCTCGAGAAGTTGATCCTGGACCTGCCGGACGGAGAAGAGCGCATCGAGAAGATGGACCGCTGGATGGAAGACTTCGAGGCCAAGATGGGCGAAAAGGCTTCGGGACAGGCCGGATAGAAGAGTCGGATGAGCCTCGAAACGATCTTCGAACTGGAAGGACAGTGGGCGGGAACTTACAAGCTTTGGTTCTCGCCCGCTGAGCCGCATCTGGAATCCGAAACGACGGCCGGCATCAAGCGCGGAGTAAATTTCACTTGCGCGAAGATCGCCTATGACTGGGTTTACGAAGAAAAGAAGCAGGAAGGCCTGATCGTGTGCGCGTTCAATCCAAACCGCGAACTTGTTCGGGCGGCCTGGTTCGATTCCTTCCATATGTCAAACGACTTTATGGCCTGCGAGGGATTTGCGCAGGATGGGGTCGTCAATTTCGATGGATCGTACACGGCCCCGGTCGGACCGGCGTGGCGCTGGCGGACGATTCTCGATTCGCCCGGCGATTCGTTCCGGATGTGTATGTACAACATCCATCCGGACGGCACGGAGGAAATGGCGGTCGAAGCCGTTTACGCTCGATCGGGAGAAGAGTAAGAAGCGGGATGGACAGGAAAAGTTCAGGGATCAGGGATCACGTATCAAGTATCAAGGTTCTCGATCAATGCATGACGTGCATCAGGCAATGGTCAATGAACGACGCTCGCTGATATTTGATCCCCGATACCTGTTAGTGCCGCCGCTACGCGGCTCAAGATTGGATTTTCGACCTTGCCCCACACTTCGCCTACGGCTCGTTTGGGGCTAGTAATATGACGCGCGCTTCGCGTGCTGAAAACGGTAGCGTTCAGAATTCTGTGTCAATTCTCAAGGTTGTAGTTTAATGAACCAAGGAGAATTGAAATGACAGACAAGTTCGATTTTGACGAGATGCTGGAAGAGGTCAAGTCCGGCAAGGATATATTGGGGAAGGACGGGG
>DATKCW010000010.1:0-106865 GCA_035513035.1 Aridibacter sp. | reverse complement strand
AGCGGTCAAATCCAAGGCAAAAAGCCTCAGGATATGGCGAATTTTCCGATCAGAAATTCGTGCACGTTTGAATCGCTTGTAATTACTACTCATGACTAAGGTTAACTACTCTAGCAAATCAGTTAACTAGTCATGACCCTTTACCAATGAAGAGCGCCGGAGGCTGTGATGGCGAAAGCAGAAATATCCCACATCGTAAAAGCCGGGTATACTAACACTCAAACTGGATTGGTTGTTTGAGGTAGGTCTGTAGAAAAGGAAAGCAAATGAAGATTGTTATCGTTCTTGTTATCTTTTGCTCAGCGTCGTCGTTTGTGTTTGGGAACGACTGTTCATACTGGAACACGCTAGTTGATCCAGATGCTCCGGATGTTCCAATTGCGACTATCGAGCGACAATCCAAGGATGTTCTTAAGGGGATCGAATGCTTGTTGAGATTGGAGGGTCGGAACGAACTGGGTGTACGCTACGGCAGTAAGGATTATGTTTCACAAATAGTCCCACAGGCATCTGTTGAGATCAACGCCCTCTATCAGATCTCAGAACTCTTCTTTGGCAGTAATGACTTTGCTCAAGCGATTGCGCTGACTGCGAATCCGCCCAAGCGTGATGGAAAGTTTGAAGAATTGGAATTCAACCACCCGGAACTAGTCAAAAAGGCGTTCATTAGCTATCGCAAATGGTTTAAGAAGGTGAAGAAACTTGGGCTAGACCTGGCTAGGAAGCAGAATCTCGACCCTCTTAAGGGATCCGGTGTGGAATGGTACTAGTTAATGCGGTTTGGATCGGTAGAGCGTCCTGAAGCTTTGTAATGTTTTCGCTCAGCTTACCTAGCCCGGATTTTCTGGTCCCGATCTTGAGCAGCTCAGGATTGCAAATTCCAGGTCAAACGGAATAGCCCGTTGGAATGCCGGATGTCGGGGTTGTCGCGCCGAGTTGCGGAAGACCATTTATCAGTGGTCAATGCCCGTTGGCGAATGATCAATGTCGCGTCCCTTAGCCCGAGTGCCGATTCCACGCCCTCCCTGACCGTCGGTCTACCGACACTCAGTCCTAAGTCCTTTCTTCTCAGTACTCGATCGTAGCCCGCGCTGACGCTTGGGCTTCGGACACGGCCGATCGGTAGCGCCGGCACGCTCCCTGGCGGTCGCGTTTCCGCCAATGACCGGCGGGGATCGTGTCGCCGCTACGCGGCTAGGTGATCTTGGAAACGACTCCAACCGTGGGCTGCGCCCTTCGGGCTTACCCACGGCTAAATGCACATGACCGCTACGCGGTCTCCTTTCTCCCGTCTCCCGTCTCCCGACTCCCGTCTCCCGTCTCCCGTCTCCTGTCTCCTATCTCCTGTCTCCTGACTTCTTACGAGCCGTTTGACTATCCGGCCCGCCCGCGCCGATAATTGCCCGGATGTGGCAAGAGACCGAAATAAGGGTCCGGTACGCCGAGACGGACAAGATGGGCATAGTCCATCATTCGAACTACTTCGTCTGGTTCGAGCTCGGAAGGAGCGAGTTTTGCCGCTCCAGAGGATTTTCGTACTGCGACATGGAGGACAAGGACAACGCACTTCTTGTCGTCGCCGAGAGTTATTGCCGCTACAAGTCGCCCGCCCACTACGAGGACGTGCTGTTCATACGGACCCAGGTCGCGAGGATACGGAGCAGGAGCATAGTGTTCGTCTATGAGATCTACAGGCCGACTGACAACACCGTGATCGCGGAGGGCGAGACGATGCACATCGTCGTGAACAAAGAGAAGAAGATAATCTCCCTCCCGAAGCAGTACGAGGCGATGCTCATCTCCGGAAACGCCGAACAGGACGCGTTTCCCGCGGGCCATCCGCCAAGCTAGTTCCCGCCGAAATGGCTCCCTACGATCCCTATCACCTTCTCAATGTGCGGGTACATCACCTCGTCCTTCTCGATAAAGGGCACTTCTTTCCGGATCTTCGAATAAACCTCGCCGGTTTCCTTCGCCAGTTCGCCGAGCTCTTGGTCCCTCTTTCTTCTGAGGTCGACCGCCTGGGCTGCCGAAAACAGCTCGAGCGCGATGATCTTCTCAAGATTTGAAGAGATCCTGCACAGCTTCAGAGCGGCCGTGACGCCCATAGAAACGTGGTCCTCGACGTTCGCCGAACTCGGGATCGTATCGACGCTTGCCGGATGCGATAGCACCTTGTTCTCCGTAGCAAGGGCCGCGGCGGTGTACTGGACGATCATAAAGCCCGAGTTCAGGCCGCCATTTTCGGTCAGGAATGCAGGCAGGACGTGGGCATTCGAATCCTCGTCCGTCAGGCGCATTATCCTCCGCTCCGAGATGTTCCCGAGCTCTGACAAAGCGATGGCCAGGTAGTCCATCGCGATCGCAAGCGGCTCGCCGTGGAAGTTCCCGCCGGAGATCACCTCGATCTCGTCCGGATCCTCGCCGACAAAGATCAGAGGATTGTCAGTCACCGCGTTCAGCTCGATGTTAACGACCCATTCGGCGTAGGCGATCGCGTCGCGGCAGGCGCCGTGGACCTGAGGCATGCACCTCAATGTGTACGCGTCCTGTATGTTCGCCGGATCGTGGCCGCGTGTGAAGCCGCTGCCCTCAAGGATCCGTCGGAGATTGGCCGCGCATTCCATCTGCCTCGGGTGAGGCCTCAGTTCGTGGATCCTTGCGTCGAAAGCCGCCGTCGTGCCGTTAAGAGCCTCCAGACTCAGGCATCCCGCGACATCCGCCGCCTCCGCAAGCCAATTCGCCCGCGCGGTCTGAAGAAGCCCGAGCGCCGTCATGACCGTGGTCCCGTTCGTCAGCGCCAGCCCTTCTTTCGCGGCAAGTTGGACCGGTTCAAGGCCGCTTTTCGAAAGCGCCTCCGCGCTCGGCATCCTCACGCCGTCAACGGTCACTTCGCCCTCGCCGATCAAGGGCAAGGACATATGCGCCAGAGGCGCGAGATCTCCGCTCGCGCCCAGGCTTCCCTGGCTGGGGATCACCGGAAGGATCCCTTTGTTCAGGAGGTCGATCAGAAGTTGAAGCGTTTCGATCCTTATACCGGAATATCCTCTCGCAAGTGTATTGGCGCGGATCAGCATCACGGCTCGCGTCTGCGCCTCGTCGAGCGGCTCGCCGACGCCGACCGCGTGCGAGCGGAGGATGTTCGTCTGAAGCTCCTCGACCTCCCCCGGCGATATGATTTTGTCCTTGAAAGCGCCGAAACCCGTCGTGATGCCGTAGGCGACCTCGCCGCGTTCGATCAGCCTGTCGACCGCCGCTGCGGAACGTTTCACCCGGTCGACAGCAGCGTCCGAAAGCGACACCTTCGGAGCGCCTTCGGAACCGCCGGCGACCGCGAGCACATCATCGAACGTCAGGCTCTCGCCGTCGATAAGTAGTTCATTCATAAAGAGTTAAAGCGGCCGCACGGAGCTCTGAAAAAGGCCCGGGTGGCGACCGAAGCGAATCGATATTATGATAGGTCTTCATCACACAACAACCTTCAGACCGGAATGCTACAAAACAATTCGCAGAATTCGAACACTGCCTCAAATGAAAACGGCGGCGAAAGCAGTATACTGACCGCCGCGACGCGTGCGGACGAAGACGGTCTTGCGCGCGAGATAAACGCCTGGTTACCTTATCCGCACCTGAACGCTCTCGGCGCGATCCTGATCTTCATAATGCTCGGCAAGGTCGTCGACTGGATCGTGACGGGCGCGATATCGCGCCTCGTGAAGAGGACGAAGACGGAAGTCGACGACAAGATCCTCGAAATCCTGCACAGGCCCATCTTCCTTACCGTCGTGCTGATGGGACTCAGCCTGGCCACCCACCTACTGGAACTGCCCGACCACGTCACCCTGATCACCGTCGATGTGATCAAAACCCTGGTCGTCTTCGTCTGGTTCCACTTCTCTCTGAAACTGCTCGGCGTCATCCTCGAAGAGATGGAGCAGAACGAAGAGAGCTTCAAGTTCATCACCTCGACGACTAAGCCTTTGATCAAGAACTCGGTGACTCTGGTCTTCGCCGCCGTAGCTGTATACGTCGTTTTCCTGATCTGGGAGATCAACATCACCGCCTGGCTAGCGTCAGCCGGCATCATCGGACTCGCCGTAAGCTTTGCCGCGAAGGACACTCTCGCGAACGTGTTCGGAGGAGTTACGATCTTCGCGGACAAACCGTTCAAGGTCGGAGACTACATCATCCTGGGGAGCGGCGAACGCGGGATGATCACGATGATAGGCGTCCGCAGCACCCGGATCCTGACCCGTGACGACGTCGAAATAACCGTTCCAAACAACATCCTCGCGACGACGACGGTGATCAACGAATCCGGAGGCCCGCACGAGAAGTTCCGTGTCCGTCTAAAGATCGGAGTCGCGTACGGATCGGACGTCGAAGAGGTTGAAAAGGTGCTCCTGAAGGTCGCGAACGACCACAAGCAGGTCTGCAAAGACCCGTTCGCGCGGGTCCGGTTCAGGGCGTTCGGAAGTTCGAGCCTGGATTTTGAACTGCTCTGCTGGGTCGAGAGGCCAGTCATGCAGGGGCTCGTCCTCCACGAGCTCCACAAGGAAGTCTACAAGGCATTCAACCAAGAGGGCATCTCGATCCCGTTCCCTCAGCAGGACGTTTACATAAAGGAAGTCGTGAAGCAGAACGGAAGTTGATTCAGACGGGAATGCCGTCCTTGATGACCGTTTCCACGAGATTGCCTCCGAATTCGTAGCAGATCTCGCGGTGGTCGCGCGTGTCTAGGATCAGAAGATCCGCGCGTTTTCCGATCTCGATCGACCCCGTTTCGGCTCCTTTCCCCAAGGCGTGCGCGGCGTTGATAGTGAACCCGTTGATCGCTTCGGCGGGCAGCATCTTCTGGTAACGGCAGGCGATCGCCATCGCCATCGAGGGCGAGGGGCACGGGGCGGATCCCGGATTATAGTCGGTCGAAACAGCGACTGCGCATCCGGAATCGATCAGCTTGCGGGCGTCGGCGAATTCGTCCGATCCCAGATTGAAATTGACCGTCGGGGTAACGACTCCTATGGTTTCTGATCCGGCGAGAAGCTTGATCTCGCGATCGCTGATGGCTTCAAGATGGTCTATGGATGTGGCGCCGAGCGAGATCGCAAGTTCCGCCCCGCCCAGGTTCGTAAACTCGTCCACGTGTGCCTTTACTCCGAATCCGGCCTTCTTCGCCGCCTCAAGGATCCGCCTCGACTGTTCGAGGTCGAACGCGTTCTTCTCGCAGAACACGTCGATGAAGATCCCTTCCCCGCCCGCGCTTTCGAACCATTCGGCGGCCTTCGGGATCATCTCGTCGCAGATCTGAGCGACGTAATCATCCGCGCTTCCCTTATCGCCGTTCCTGAATTCCGGAGGCACCGCGTGCGCGGGCAGAAACGTCGGCACGACATCGACCGGATGTTCGTCGCCGAGGCGCAGGATCGCTTCGAGCATTTTCATCTCGGTCTCGGTGTCAAGCCCGTAGCCGGTCTTTATCTCGCAGGTCGTGACGCCGTTCGCCATCAGCCGGTCAAGGCGGACCGACGAAAGCTCGACGAGCTCATCGACAGACGCCTCGCGGGTCGCCTTCACTGTCGAAAGTATCCCGCCTCCCTTTTCGAGGATCTCGAGGTAGTCGGCCCCCTTAATTCTAAGCTCGAACTCGTCCAAACGGTCCCCGGCATAGACGATGTGCGTGTGGCATTCGACAAAGCCCGGCATCAAGGCGCGGCCGGCGGCGTCGATCACGTCTTCCGCGACGTGGAGCCGTAGGACCGTATCCGAATCGCCGACCGAATGGATCTTCCCGTCCACGACTGCCACTCCTGCATTCTTCAGGATCCCCGAGTCGGCCATCGCCGAGCCCTTCTTAGGGCCCTGCGACCCGCAGGTTACAAGCTCGCCTATGTTGTGGATGAGGAGGTCAGCTCGCATCTGTCTTGCGGTGCGCGAGGCGCAGATAGATCGCGTATGCGGACAGCGCGACGACGGTCAGAAAGGTGAGTCCGCCGCTGATCATCTTCAGAAGCGTCGCCGTACCCGCGCCTTCTGCGATCCCGTAGTATCGCATCGGGAGGTCCCTTATCACGGAGATGATCAGGAAGTTCTCGAGCAGATCGAAAGCGCCCATCGCAAGCGGGAGCAGGAGAAGGAGCATAGGGAGCCCGCTTCGGAAAAGCCTCGCGGCAAGCGCCCATATGAAAAGTGAAAGCGCCAATGCGAGCAGGACCGCGTTCAACGTGTCGAAAAGCTGGAAGCTCGCGTAGGCCTCGAGCGTCGCCTGGTCCAGACCCTTTTCGAAACCGTCAAGAAATGTGTACAGATCGCCGCCCGTGAAACCGAACCGTTCCTCCGGCAACGGTTGTTCGGGGACGGCCGCCCTAACCGCGGCATACGGCCCGAAGTTGAAAAGCCAGATCCCATATCCCAGCGCCGCCGCGAACGCACCGGCGACCAGAAGCACTCCGGGGGCTCTTCTATTCTGCATAGGCTAGTCGTTAGCGGGTTCCCTTCCCACGCCGAGCGCGTCGGCGACGCGGTTTATGTAGTTGAACCACGAGGCGATAAGCGTGATCTGGAGTATCGCTGTGTCGTTGAACCCCGTTTCGCGGAGTTTCTCGATGTGGCCCGGATGTATCTTGACCGCGTCCTTCGTCAGCTGGATCGCGTAATCGCACATCGCCCGCTCAGCAGGCGTGATCGGAGCGTTGTCGTAATCGTTCCGGAGCTTGTCGATCAGGTCGTCCTCGAAAGTAACGTGACGCAGAAACTCTGCGTGAGATTCCACTCAGTAGAAGCAGTCGTTGGTCTTGGAGACGATCGTCGCGATCATCTCCTGCTGGCGGCGCTCCAGCGGGAGATCATCCCGAAACAGCGTGCTCAAAAGCATGAACGCGTGGTACATCGCGTCCGGGATCAGCGTGTGCGACTCGATTATCGATTCGTCCACGGGGATCGTCGGAGGATGGACGGTACCGTACTCCTTCGGGTAGGTCGCACGGACCTTCCCCATCAGTTCGAGAAGCTCGCCTTCCGCATCCTGCGGCTTGATCGTCTTTATCCACGCCATGGCTGTTCAGTTTAGATTTGTCTTCGTGTCGTGTCCAACCCGACGGTGAAGATGGGGATTACCGCAGGAGCGCGAGTGAAGGGTTAACGCAAAGGTCGCTAAGAATTTTTGGGCTCCTCTCGATCAAGGCAATTCCACTCCACACTAGTAGTGTGAAACGTCTGGGACTTTCTAGATCGAGTAGGATTGATTTAAGCGAATATTGCGAATCGTTGAGAAGAAGGCTGATGCAATATCCTGCTTCGCGACCTTGGCGACCATTGCGTTGAACCCTCCGCTTTTATCTCTGCGTGCTTTGCGTTCTCCGCGGTTAATTCTTCCGAAATACAACCAGATACACAGGAATCCCGAGCAGGACCACGCCGACGCCGAGCAGGCTCTGCACCGGGTCGCGGATCACCAGCATCGCCGCGACGAAACCCGTGACGAGGATGAAGATCACCGGCGTAATCGGAAAGAGCGGCGTGACGTAACCTCTCCGGTCCGAGCGGTCGATCGCAAACAGCCCGCCGACGTTGATCATTATGAAAACGATAGCCACGAAGAAGAAATACGACACGATCTGGTCGAAGGACCCGCTCACGATCAAAAGGCAGGCGAGGACCATCTGAATCAACGTCGCGCGATGCGGCGTGCCCCATTTCTCGTGCAGTCTTCCGAATGAAGGAAAGAACAGACCATCCTTGGCCATCGCGTAATAAAGCCTGGGCGACGCCATCAAATAGGCGAACAGCGTCCCGAGGACCGAGATGACAACCAACGCCGCGAAGATCTGCCCGCCGAGCGATCCGAACAAAGCCTCGCCCGCCTGAGCCGCGAAAGTCGTCTCGTCCCCTACCTGCTCCACCGGCACCAGGTAATAAAAGACGGCGCTCGTAAGCGTGTAGATCACCGTGATCGTCCCGACGCCTATCGCGAGCGCCTTCGGAAGGTTCTTTGAAGGTTCTTCGACCTCGCCCGCGATGCGGGAGACTTCCCACCACCCTGCGAAAGCGAAATACGCCCCAACCGAGCCTCCGATCAGCGCCGCGGTCCAGTCGGGCGGCGCCGCGAAGAACGGTTCGAAATTCCCCCAGTCGCCGAAGCCGCCAATAAACCCTATCAGGATCAACGCAAGAAGTGACCCTATCTTCAATACGATCAATATGTTGAGAACGCCCGCGCCGAGCTTCGCTCCGCGTATGTTAACCAGCCCCACCGCGACAACCGTCACCATCGCCAGAACAGTTTGCGCCGGCTGGGTAATAGGGACGATGTACGAAAAGTATCCCGCGAGGCCGACGCCGAAGATCGCGGTAAGCCCGGGATCGATCACCAGCAGGACGACCCATCCGAACAGAAAGGCGGTCATCTTGCCATAAGCCTCGCGTAGAAAGACATACGGGCCTCCGGCCTCGGGGAACCGTGCCGTTAGCTCTGCGTAGGCGAGAGCGCCGCACAATGTCGCGAGCCCGACCACTATCCAGATCGCGAAAAGCCAGAACGGGGACTGGACGGACTTTGCCATCCCGGCGGGAGTCAGGAAGATACCCACCGCGATGACCTGTCCGACGATCAGCGCCGAAGCAGTCCATAATCCGAATTGTCGTTTAAGGTTTTCCGCCACAGCTCTAGAAAGTGAACCTGACACCTAGCTGAAGCGCCCTCGGGCCTCCGGATCCGAACACGCCGCCCGCTGTTGTCAGAGGCCTCCCGAAATTCTCCGTGCCGAGCACGTTGCCGAGTCCGGAGTAGTTCGTGTTTGAAACGCCCAGGATGTTCGTCGTGTTGAAGACATTGAAGATCTCTACCAGAGGCTCGAGCCTGAACCGCTCTCGGAAAGTAAACGTCTTCGAGATCCGGACGTCGAGCGCACTGAACGAATCGCTGAACCGCGCGTCCGTCGGCGCCAGAGGCAGCGGGTTGCCGTCGATACCGCCCGCGGCGTTTACCTGCTGGATGAAAGCGTTGAGGTCCGAAGCGTCGTCGAAGATACGGCCGCCGGCGTTCCTCTGGAGCAGGGGAATTCGCGAGGATCCGTCCGGAAGGATGATGTCCATAGGGACGCCCGTCGCGAGCGTGAGAATCGGAGAGATCCTGATCTGCCAGGGCAATTCGGCAGTCCCCGAGAAGACGAATCTATGGCGCTGGTCGTTCGGCGTGGGGCCGAACTCGAGCTGAAGGTTCGTAGGATCGACCGGGCCGTTCGCGAACGGTATCTGGTCGTCGTTCGAGTAGTTGAACGCCTTTGAGAATGTGTACGAGGCGCGGAAGCCGTACCTGTCCGCGAACCTCTTCTCGAAGCTCACGAGCAGGCCGTCGTAGAAGAACTTCACGCTGGATTCCAGGTTGACCACCCGGTCCGGCCCACCGACGACCGGATTGTCCACGACGCCTATGTTCCGGCCGATGATGAAATGCGTCCCGAAATTATGGACGAGATCTGCGCGAAGAACGAAATTGTCGATGAACTCCCACTCGAATCCCAGGTTCGACTGCTGAACCATCGGGTTCTCGAGGTCGTTGTCGATGATGTTTATCCCGGAAGCGCCAGCGCCGGGGAGTATGAAGCCCGTGAACGGGTTCTCGAGCGTCGGGGCGAACGGAAGGAAGCGACCGTTCTCGTCGAGGAAGATCGGCACGCCCATAGGGTCCGTCAAGGCATTCCCGGCTCGGACGGCGATCGGGAGAGCGCGCCCGTCGAGGCCTCTTTCGAGCGTGATCAGCTGAAGCACGACGCGGTCATAGTAGATCCCGTAACCGCCGTGGACTACGAATGCCGCGTCGTCGAACGGCGCGTAGTTGAACCCGATCCTCGGAGCGAAGTTATCGTAATCCGCGGAGCGGTCGCCTTGGTAGAAGTCCGCGACGAGCGGGTTCGTGTTGTCGAAACCCGAGACGTTCTTGACGTTCGTGTCGAGTTCGTACCGAAGGCCCAGGTTCAGAGTGAACTTCGGAGTCACGCGCCAGTCATCCTGTACGAAGAACGCGAAATAGTTGTTATCGACGTCCGGTAGATCGAGCGGCTGGTCGGGTATCTGGCTGCGGAGCGTGACGGCGAACAGAAGGTCGGAATCGTTGATCTGCCCATCGTTATTGCGGTCGAAGTCTGCGAAATCCTGCACGAACTCGATCCTTCCTTCGCGAAAGACCCCCAGAAAGAGGCTTGAATCGATCCTCTGGTACTCGGCTCCGAACTTTAGAGTGTGATTTCCGCCGACAAATGTGAACGTGTCGGCGATCTGTATGCGGTTCTGCTTCGTCGCCTGCGGGACGCGGAAGCTGGATCCGTCGAGAAGGCTGGGGAACGTCAGCTGGACTCCCGACGAGACCGGATCGGTGCTGTTGTCGAAGTTGTTTATGCTGAAGCTGAAGTTATTGATCGTGTAGGCGCTCATCACGTACGACCAGTCGGCGACGAACGAGTGGAACCGGTTCTTCAATGCCTGCCTGTACGATGCGGACCCGAGCGCGCGGTCGAGCTGGCTTTGGCCCGTCGCGTCCTGGTCTTCGAACGTGTACCTGAACGTGAGCGTGTTCTCGTCGTCCAAAATTGCGTCCACGCGAGAGTTCAAAAGCAGATTCTTAAGAGGCGCCTCGGCGAATCCCCTCCGGATCGTCTGCTCGGCGACATCCCTTATCCCTACGAGCACCGCTCCGTCCTGGTCGCGGTACTCGACGGCTCCGAATCCGAACAACTTGTCAAAGATCAGGGGCCCGCCGAGTGTGAACGAATACTGCTGGCGGTCGAAAGGCGGCGCGTCGAGGGTCCGGTCGAACGTGGCGGGAAGCTTTTGCAGGACCTTGTCGCGCTCGAAGAACGAGAACGAACCGTGAAGTTCGTTCGACCCGCGCTTCGTGACGACGTTTATGACCGAGGTCCCGGACCGCCCGTATTCAGCCGAGAACCTGTTCGTCGCGACCTGGAACTCCTGGACCGAATCCTGGGAGACATTCACAAGCGACCCTCCCACGACGTCGTCATTGTTGTCTGTTCCGTCGATGAGGACGCTTCCGCCGCGGCCAATCCCGCCCACAGAAGATACGAGAACGGTATTCGCTTTTGTCGGATCGAAGTTAGGTGCGGGCGCGGTGCCGGGCGTGAGAAACGCGAGTTCGAGGAAGTTCCGACCGTTGAGTGGAAGGTTCTCGACCTCCCTCTGCTGGATGCTTGTCGAGACGTCGGAATCTACGTAATCGACGACGTTCTCCCATACTTCTTCAATCGTGACCCGATAGTGGCCTCCTACCTCGAGTATGACGTCACGCTTGACAGCTTGACCCGCGTTCAACACGACCGGAGGATCCAGCGCAAACTCGTTGAATGGCGGAGCCTGTACGACAATGACATACTTGCTCGCAGGAAGACCAACGACGACGAAATAGCCTACTTCATCTGTGACAACAACCCTTTCGAGATTAATTTCCGCACTTCGGACGATCACGGTTGCTCCGGGTATCACGGCGCCTGTCTGGTCATAGACATACCCAGAGATCGAGCCCGTCGGCTGCTGGGCGAAAGCGCCTATCGAAAGAAACAGTAGAAGAGAGAAGCTGAGGAAGGGGGTCCGGTACTTCATAGGTAATGCGTTTTGACCACTCGACGCCGCCGACGTGCAATTAGCATTGCGGCTCGAACAGTCCCGTTAGTCTTTTGGTTTGTTAGGTTCGCAAAGACGCGAAAGGCGCGCTCCGTATCTTTACGACTTGGTAAAGATACATCAGACACGCCTTGAAGTCATCCCGCTTTTCGCTTGAGCGTCGCCGGATCAATTGCCGACGATGTAGCTGTCGCGGGCGCGGACTATCAGGTTCGGACGATAGACGCGGACCTTGATCTTTTTCCGTTCGCCCGGCTTTCCTTCCTTGGCGGGATAGTATCCGACCTGGTACTGCCGCTTAAGCTCTTCGGCGATCGCCTCGAATGTTGACTGCAGCCCGAACCGTGAACTTCCCGCATTGTAAACCCTCCCGCCGGTGTAGGCCGCAAGATCGTCCAGATACTGCTTGCCGAGCGCATAATCTTCAGGCCGGTTGCCGCGTTGCTGGGGATTGAGGATCCCGCCAGTAGGGATCGGGAACGGCGCGGTCATCACGCCTCCACCGCCCATACGGTTTTCGAGGAACGTGTTGTAATAGATGGGAAAGATGACCGCCTCGGACTCTTCAGCGTCGATCAGGTTCTCGCCGTAGTCTGCGCCCCTCGAAACCGTGTCAACGCCGTCGGTGAACAGAACGATCGCCTTTCTGCCCTCGATCTTGTTTAGGCGTTTCGTCAATGCAAACTCGACCGCGTCGTAAAGCGCGGTCCCGCCACCGAAATCTGCCTTCTGTATCGCCCTGAATATCTTCTCCCGGTCTTTTGTCGGCTCGGTCAGCACCTGTACGTCGCCGTCGAACTCGGCGACCATCACAGTGTCTTCGGGATTCAGCTCGCGCACGAACGCCGCCGCGGCGCTTCGTATATCGTCGATCCTGAACTGGGTCGAGGGACTCGTGTCGATGAGAAGCGCCACAGTCACAGGCTGGTCGTTAACTCCAAAGTAAGCGATCTCCTGCTTGACACCGTCCTCGTAGATCTCGAATTGCTCTTCCCGGAGTCCCGAAACATACAGTCCGTCCCTGTTGTAGATCGAGACGGGAATGTTAACCAGCGTCGCATCGATCTTGATCACATCCGGATCGTCCGTCGTCTCGACGGCCGGCGCCGCCTTCCTCTTGTCATCTTTATTGCTGCCCGGACGTTTGTAGTTCGGAGGATAGATCTTGACCGGCTTGTAAGGCCGGGATTCAGAGTATCCTTCTTCCTTCGGTGTGACCGTCGCGGGCGTCGGCTGGGTCTTGATCCTGCGGCCGGACTGCGCGAAAGCGAACGACAGCCCAAGCAGGAGGACAGCAAATGCGGCGAGAGTTCTTGAAGCTTTCATCGGTCCATAGAGCAGGTATTGCCGGCTCGAGAGTAAATTGAAATCAAATGGATTATATCAGAGGTTCGTTTTGCCGCTGTGATTCGGCGCGCCGGCCACGGGTTCGTCCCTATTTCCGCGTTGTAGAACTGGACTGCTTGCAATTGTTCCTAACAGGGATATGATTCCCGGCAGATCACAAACCATTTAGGGAGAAGCTGAACTTATGGAACCCGCAAAGGAAGTATCGCCATTTCTCATTTTCGAAACGATGACCGCGTATCAGTCGTCTTACGCGCTTGCCGCTTGCATCAGGCTCGACCTTTTCACGAACATCAAGCCGGAAGGAAGCACGGCAGAAGAGATCGCGTCCGCCTGCGGGATCACCGAAAAAGGCGCCCGCGTCCTCGCCGACACGATGACCGTCCACGAATTTCTGACAAAGGAGAACAAGACGTACAGGCTTACAGAAGTTTCCGAGAAATTCCTCCGGAAGGACTCGAAGGCCTATCTGGGCGGCACGGCCCGGTTCCTTCTGACGCCGAAGCTGATGGAAGGATTCCGCAGGATAGATGAAGCTGCCGTTAAAGGCGGAACTGTGATAGAGGACGAGGGTACGCTCGGCTTCGAGGATCCTGTGTGGATCGACTTCGCGCACGGGATGATGCCGATGATGATGCCGTCGGCGTTGGCGATCGCGGACCTGCTCGAGTACGAAACGGACAAGCCGCTAATGGTTCTCGACATAGCCGCGAGCCACGGGATCTTCGGTCTTATGATCGGGCAGAAGTATCCGAACGCACAGATCTACGGGGTGGACTGGAAGAACGTGCTTCCGGTCGCGGAGGAGAACGCGGCGAAGTTTGGAATGTCGGACAGGTACCACAAGATCGAGGGTTCCGCGTTCGAGGTGGAATACGGCGAAGGCTTTGACGTGGCGCTTCTGACCAACTTTCTGCACCACTTCAATGCCGAGACGAACACCGGGCTGATCAAGAAGATCGGCGAAAGCCTGAACCCCGACGGAAAGATCATCACGCTCGAATTTATCCCGAACGAGGATCGTGTCTCGCCGCCCGGAGAGGCGCTGTTCGCTTCGGTGATGCTGGCGAGCACTCCAGACGGCGACGCGTTCACGTTCAATGAGCTCGACAAGATGTTCAAAGACGCGGGATTCAAGAACAACCGGCACATCCCTCTGCCGCCGACTCCCCAGCACCTGGTGGTATCGACGAGAGAGTGATTAGAAAGATTTTTTGTGCCTCTGCGCCTCTGCGGTAAAAAACAGACAAACCGCAGAGGCGCAGAGGCGCAAAGCAAATCTCACTTCATCGGTACCCTGACGCCGTTCCGTTCCGCGAACCCGATCGCCTCTTCATAGCCCGCATCGGCGTGCCTGATCACGCCCATTCCCGGGTCCGTCGTCAGCACCCGCTCGATCCTTTTCGCCGCCTCCGGAGTCCCGTCCGCGACGATCACCTGCCCCGCGTGCAGGCTGTACCCGATCCCGACACCGCCTCCGTGATGAAGGCTGACCCAAGTCGCACCTCCGACGGCATTGATCATCGCGTTCAGATAAACCCAGTCGGCGATTGCGTCCGAGCCGTCCTTCATCGCCTCGGTCTCGCGGTTCGGCGAAGCGACCGATCCGCAGTCGAGATGGTCGCGGCCGATCACGATCGGCGCCTTCAGCTCGCCCGAAGCGACCATTTCATTCAGCTTCATTCCGGCCTTCGCGCGTTCGCCGTAGCCTAACCAGCAGATCCTCGCCGGGAGGCCCTGGAACTCGACCTGCTCCTGGGCCATCGTCAGCCAACGCGAAAGATGGTCGTTCTCCGGGAAGAGGTTCATTATCGCCTCGTCGGTCCGGTAGATGTCCTCCTTTTCGCCCGATAACGCGACCCATCGGAACGGGCCCTTCCCTTCGCAGAACAAAGGCCTTATGTATGCCGGCACGAATCCGGGGTAATCGAAGGCCTTCGCCACTCCGTTGTCTAGCGCCCTCTGGCGGAGGTTGTTGCCGTAATCGAAAACGACCGCGCCCCGGTTTTGGAACTCGAGCATCGCCTCGACGTGGCGGCCCATAGAGTCCATCGCGCGCCTCTCATATTCGGCCCGGTCAGACTTCCTTAACTCTTCAGCTTCTTCGATCGAAAGCCCTGCGGGAATGTAGCCGTAGAGCACATCGTGGGCGGAAGTCTGATCGGTTACGACGTCGGGAACGATCCCGCGGTCCAGTATCTCGTGGAGGACCTCGGAAGCGTTGCCTAGTAGCGCGACCGAAAGCGCCTCGCCATTGGCAGCGGCGTTCTTCACTATTTCGAGTGCCTCGTCGAGATCTTCCGAGCCCCGGTCGACCTGTTTGAGCTTGAGGCGTCTTTCGATCCGCCACGGATCGACCTCGACAAGCAGTCCGGCCCCACCGTTGAAGGTGATCGCCTGCGCCTGCGCGCCTCCCATCTCGCCAAGGCCCGCCGTGAGAACGAATTTCCCTTTCAGCGTGCCCCATCCGTGTTGGTGGGCGAGCGAGCCGAACGTCTCGTAGGTCCCCTGCAGGATTCCCTGCGTGCCTATATATATCCAACTGCCGGCCGTCATCTGGCCGTACATCATTAGGCCCTGCCGCTCGTACTGGTCGAACTGCTCCTGTGTCGCCCAGTGCGGGACGATGTTCGAGTTTGCCAAGAGGACCTTCGGGGCGTCCGTGTGCGTCCTGAACACGCCTACGGGCTTTCCCGACTGCACTAGAAGAGTCTCGTCGTCCTCAAGCTCGCGCAGGCATTCCAGGATCGCGTCGAAGCTCTCCCAGTTCCTCGCCGCCTTCCCTCTTCCGCCGTAAACGATCAGGTTGTCGGGGTCGAACGCGACGTCCGCGTCCAGGTTGTTCTGGATCATCCTGTAGGCGGCTTCGGTCAGCCAGCTCTTGCAGGTCAAATCGGTTCCGCGCGGCGCACGCACTTCACGCTTCATAGGTTCGTCCGGTAATGGCAAGTGATCGGGTCTTGAGGAGATAGATGTAAATGCCGGCGTTGAGCAGCGCCAGCGCCGCACCCATCGCGATGGGCGGCAGGCCGGGGTATATCAGCGACGAGATGAAATGATCGATGAATCCCGTCTCGTACCCGTTCTGTCCTGCCGCGATCCTGAATCCGTTCTCCATCGACGTCAGGGGACAGTCGAGCACAAGGAACTCGACCAGGAACGCCCAGAGGAGCGCGGGAGCGTGGAGCATCCACGCCCTGGGCCATTTCAATGAAGAAAGGCCTCCCAGAACTGTAAAAACTATGAACGCAAGATGCAGCGCCAGAACCAGATTGGAAAGCAGTGCGTAGAACATACGGTTTTGTCGCCCTTCGGGGCCAAACCGGGATTATCATCTGTCGCGAATTGCGGTATGATTATCATCCATTTGTGCTGACCGTTCAACAACCTCGCCCTGACGGCGCGGAAATCCAATCATTAGAGAGGTATCAACGATGAGATCGTTCAGGATCATTCTTTCGGCTTTCATATTCATCACAGGCGCGTTCGCGGTCACGGCGAACGCTCAGAACGGGACGGCGCCTGCAAATCCGAACTACGACGAAAAGCTTGCGGAGGAACTCGGAGCGGACGATTACGGAATGCGCGGCTACGTCTTCTGCGTACTGAAGACCGGCCCGGCGAAGATCGACGACGAGGCGAAACGCAGCGAGCTTTTCCGCGGACACTTCTCGAACATGGGCAAACTTGCTGAGCAGGGAAAGCTCGTTCTCGCAGGCCCGTTCGGGGATGCCGAACCCTGGCGCGGGATGTACATCTTCAACGTGACGACGATCGAGGAAGCGGAGGACCTCGTGAAGTCCGACCCGGCGGTGGCGGCGGGGATCTTCGCTTACGAGCTGAAGAAGCTCTACGGCAGTGCCGCGCTGATGAAGATCAGCGAGATCCACTCGAAGATACAGAAGAAGAAGATCGAGTAGTCAATGGTCATTGATCATTGAGCATCGATCAATGGCGAGAGCAGCGCGGAGGGCTGCTCTAAACGGGGCGACGTTGCGGGACCGCGGGGAGCGCTATCCTGCGCATCCTGTCCATCCTGTTTTTCCCTTCTCCTGTCTCCTGGTTTGCCCGTCGCTTGCGCTCCGGGTTCCGATTCCTTCCGCCGCTACGCGGCTCTAATGAAGAGAAACGCCTCCTCCCGTGGGTTCCGCTTCGCTCCACCCACGGCTAAAGGCAGGTCGTCGCTGCGCGACTCTTCCTTTCTCCCGACTCCCGACTCCCGACTCCTGACTCCCGACTCCTGTCTCCTGACTCCTGACTTCTGAATTCTGTTACCCGTCTTGACATCAAACTACCCCCTAGTTAAGGTATAAGTTCGCTTTTTATCGGGCGAGTTTTTTGTTTTTACAGGCACTTAGCTCAGTGGTAGAGCGCTACCTTGACACGGTAGAGGTCAGCAGTTCAACTCTGCTAGTGCCTACCAATTGAGATCGAAGACGGAGAGGGCCGTCCGGTACCGCCGTCACATATTTTTGGCAAGATGCCGTTTAAGAACTTTGCGCTTTTGACATCAACTACGACGTGCTACCAAGCACGGTAAACGGGCGTGTGTAATGACTCGCCGGGCAAAGTCGCTCTTGTCAGATCAGATCATTTTGTAGTTGCGGAATCCTAAGGACACCCGGTCTTTTCCCAGAGCTGACCCGGCGGTTGGAAAATTGGACAGGTGTGCGCCTTTCGGGCGTCTGAATTCCGGTGAAGGGTAAATGAGCGAGATAAGCGTCAGATACGGCGGCGAGAGCGGTTCCGTCCCCGGAGGGAGCACCGTTCTGGACGCCATCAAGCAGTTCGACCGCGATGCGTCCAAAGCGGCGCTGGCGGCGAAGGTGAACGGCGAGGAATTCGACCTCGGCCGCGAGCTGCCTGTGAACGGCGAACTCGAAATCGAGGCCATCGTCCCCGGCACAAGAGACGCCCTTGAGGTCCTCCGGCATTCAACGGCGCATCTGCTGGCGGCGGCGGTGCTCGATCTGTATCCCGGCACCAAGCTAGGGATCGGTCCCGCGCTGCTCGACGACCCGCGCTACGGTTTCTTCTACGACGTGATCACGCCGGAGCCTCTGTCCGTGGACGATCTTCCGAAGATCGAGAAGCGGATGCAGCAGATGGCCAAGCGCAATCTGAAGTACCGCCGCGAGGACGTCTCGAAGGCTAAGATCCTTGACATATTTAAGGAGCGAAGCGAGCCGCTGAAGTGCGAACTGATCGACGAAAAGGTCGAGGGCGATGCAAGCGTCTATTACATCGACGACTCGCCGTTCATAGATTTCTGTCTCGGTCCGCACGTGCCTCATACCGGAAAGCTGAAGGCATTCAAGCTTCTCGCGATCGCCGGCGCGTACTGGAAAGGCGATGCCGAACGCGAGCAGATGCAGAGGATCTACGGGACCGCGTTTTTCTTGAAAGAGGAGCTCGACGCCTGGATGAAACAGCGCGAAGAGGCGGCGAAGCGCGACCACCGCAAACTCGGGCAGGAGCTCGATCTGTTCTCGATCCAGGACGATTACGGCCAGGGGCTTATCCTTTGGCACCCGAAAGGCGGGATCATACGGCAGGAGATGGAGAACTTCCTGAAGGAAAAGCTCCAGCAGCACGATTACAGCTTTGTTTACACTCCGCACATCGCGAAAAGGGACCTCTGGAGGGTCAGCGGACACGAGGACAATTACGCCGACTCGATGTTCGCGCCGACCACCATCGAGGAGACGGAGTTCAGGCTGAGGCCTATGAACTGCCCGTTCCACATAGGGATCTACAAGTCCTCGATGCGCTCGTACCGCGACCTGCCGCAGAGGTATTCGGAGATGGGTACCGTCTACCGCGCGGAGCTTTCCGGGACCCTGCACGGGCTGATGAGAGTGCGGGGCTTCACAGTCGATGACGCCCATCTCTTCGTGCGGCCCGACCAGGTGCTGCGCGAGGTGGTCGACTGTCTCGATTTCGCGATCGACGTGTTCGAGACCTACGGCTTCGAGAAGGTCAATTTCGAGCTCTCGGTGCGCGGCGAGGCGGAGAACAAGAAGTTTCTGGGGGCCGACGAAGACTGGGAGAAGGCTGAAGAGTCGCTGTCGGCAGCCCTGAACGAACGGAACATAGAATTCGAAAGGATCGAAGGCGAGGCGGCCTTTTACGGGCCGAAGATCGACATCAAGGTCGAGGACGCGATCGGGCGCACGTGGCAGCTCGGGACGATCCAGATAGACTTTAATCTTCCGGAAAGATTCGGGCTCGAGTACACAGGCGAGGACAACCAGCCGCACAGGCCCTATATGATCCACAGGGCGCTTTTCGGCTCGGTCGAAAGGTTCTTCGGCGTGCTCCTCGAGCATTTCGGAGGGGCATTTCCCTTCTGGCTCGCTCCGGTCCAGATTGCGGTCCTTCCGATCACCGACCGGATCAACGAATACGCCGGGTCGGTCGCCGCGGAGCTCAAGGGGGCCGGCCTGAGGGTCGAGGCGAACCTCAAGAGCGACAAGATCGGGGCTAAGATCCGCGATGCTCAGCTTCAGAAGGTCCCGTTCATGCTGGTCGTCGGCGACCAGGAACTTGAGGGAGGGATCGTCGCGGTCCGGGAAAGGTCGAAGGGCGATCTCGGGACGATGGGCGTCGGAGAGTTCATCGAACGCGCGAAGAAGCTGAAAGCGGAACGCGCGATCGACAACGAGTTGTTTTGAAGATTCGCCGAAAGCCCGAAATAATGGCATTTCGGCGGCGCATCTTGTAGAATCGGGCTTTGTCGCCGGGCGAACGTTGGCCGGCATCGGAACGCGACACATTCGGCGGATGAGTTCCGCTTTTGCTTCAACCATAGAACGGAGGTGCAGAGATAGCCAGAAGATTCAGCAGAAACCGCGGAAAGCGGTTCAGAGGACCGCAGCACAGGACGAACGAGAGGATACGGATCCCGTCCGTCCGCGTAGTTAACGAAGACGGCGAACAGATTGGCGTGATGGACACGAGGGACGCCATCGCAAGGGCCAGGGAGCTTGGGCTCGACCTGGTAGAGATAGCGCCGCAGGCGAAACCGCCGGTCTGCAAAATAATCGACTACGGAAAGTTTCTTTACGAAGAGAAGAAGAAGAAACAGGAAGCCAAGAAGAAGCAGACGACGGTCTCCGTCAAAGAGATCAAGTTCAGGCCCGCAACCGACGAGCACGATTACAGCTACAGGGCCAAGCGGGCTCACGAATGGCTCGAAGAAGGCGACAAGGTCCGTGCGACGATCGCTTTCAGGGGACGCGAGATGTCCCATAGGGAACTCGGCAGGGACATTTTGGACAAGCTGGCCAAAGAGCTGGAAGAGGTGGGCGAGATCGAAGTGGCTCCGAAAATGGAAGGCTACCAGATGTTCACGATCTTCACGCCGAAGAAGAAGAAACAGTAAAACGGAAGGTTTAACGAAATGCCAAAACTTAAGACACACAAAGGCGCGGCGAAGCGGTTCCGCAGGACGGCCACAGGCAAATTCAAGCGGGGCAAATCGCACGCGCGCCACATATTGACGAAGAAATCGGCCAAGCGTAAGCGCAAGCTCGATATCGACACATATGTTTCGAAGGCCGACCAGAAACTGGTCGAGGCAATGCTGCCGTACGGAAGGAACTAGACCGTCCGGCGCGCGCGCCGGCGTGGAGTGCCGGCGGGATCAGTATCTGATCGGGGAGTCATTTAACGATGCCAAGAGTAAAAAGAGGAAACAACAGACTTAACAAGAGGAAGAAGATCCTTGGATTGGCCAAGGGTTATCGCGGAACGAAGTCCAAGCTGTACCGTTCGGCAAAGGAAAGTGTCGAGAAAGCGCTTCAGTATTCCTACGTCGGACGCAAGCGCAAGAAGCGCGACTTCAGAAGGCTTTGGATCGTCAGGATCAACGCCGCCGCCCGCTCGCACGGAATGAGCTATTCGCAGTTCATGCACGGGATGAAGCTCGCCGAGATCGAACTCGACCGGAAGATCCTCGCCGATCTCGCGGTCAGGCAGCCGGAGGCGTTCGAAGCGATCGCCGGAAAGGCAAAGGAAGCGATCGCCAGCAACGGCAAGGGCTGATCGGTCCGCACTCCCGGACCTTCAAAAGGCACAGGCAGATTCGTTTGACCGGATTTGTCTGTGCGGCTTTTTAGGGCAGGGGTCCCCGCAACCCCGAGTTTTGAAGCGATGCAGGATGAAAAGCGACAGATAGAGGTCATTCGCGAGAAGTTCGGCAAGGAATTCGATAGGTTCGTGAACTTCCGCAAGGAAGAGTTCGGCGACCTAACGCTCGCCGCCGCGGAACGGCTCAAGAAGGAACTCGAAGAGCTGCGCGTGAAGCATACGGGCAAGAAGAGCCCTCTGTCAGGCGCCAAGCGCCTGATCGGAAAGATCGCGCCCGAAAACCGCGCCGAGTTCGGGAAGTTCGTGCAGAGAGTGAGCGGCGAGATCGAATCCGCGCTTGACGATGCGGAGCATCGGCTTGGGAGATATATACTCAAAGCGAGGACGGAACGCGAAACGATCGATGTCACGCTTCCGGGCCGGAGGCCCCGCAGCGGTCATCTTCATCCGATCACGCTTTTACGCCAGCGGATCGAGGACATCTTCGTATCGATGGGTTACGCGATCGAGGACGACCGCGAGATCGAGACCGATTACTACAACTTCGACGCCCTGAACATTCCCGAACTTCATCCCGCTCGCGAGTCGCAGGACACCTTTTACACGACCGGGAGCTTCGCTCTTCGTTCGCAGACCTCCACCGTCCAGATCCGTGCGATGGAGCGCAGGGGAGTTCCGATCCGCATCATCGCACCGGGCCGCGTCTTCCGCCGCGACACGCCGGACCAGACGCACACCCCCATGTTCCACCAGATCGAGGGCCTGTGCGTGGACAAGGGCATCAACATGTCGCACCTGAAAGGCACCGTCACCGAATGGCTCCGGCGGATGTACGGAAAGGAGACGAAGACGCGTTTCCGACCGAGCTACTTCCCTTTCACAGAGCCGAGCGCCGAGTTCGACTTCTCGTGCTTCAAGTGCGACGGCACGGGCGAGTTCGAGGGCGACAAGTGCGGCACGTGCCGCGGATCGGGCTGGATCGAGCTGGGCGGGTGCGGAATGGTGCATCCGAATGTGCTTGAGAACTGCGAAGTGGACCACAAGGTGTACTCGGGCTTCGCGTTCGGCTTCGGGCTTGAGCGAATGTGTGCGCTTATGTATTCGCTCGACGACATACGGCTTATGTTCGACAACGATGTCCGGTTCCTCGAGCAGTTCCATTGATCGGATCTGTTTTGAACCGGCAGTTCGAAGAGGCTGCCTGACAAAGCAGCCTCCAAGCTCTCTATCTTTCCTCGCGCCAAGCTTTGTAAATTGCAAGCGAGATATTTTTAGCCCCCGGCTTCAGCCTGGGGACAACTGATACTGGCCACTGCTGTGACAGACCTTCCAGATCAGTGTCGACGATCGCCGGGCCGACTTTCTAGATAACCTCTTTCTTAACACGGCGGCCGCCCCCCTCCCGGAAATTCTCCTTGCCAAACCTAACAAGCATCTTTTACAATGTTTAACACGGCGTAACCCTTCCGCCGACCAATAGTTCACAGATACGAGCAGTTCGAATCAGGCCGGCCTTTACAGTTCCCAGGGCCCGGAACAACCCCCCTTCAGATCGAACCTCGCTTCCGATCACCCTTAAAATGCAAGAGGACTCAACCCGAGGAACCGTGCCAGGCGTTTTCAAGCTTCTGGGTTTATTTGTGCTCGCGTGCGCCGTGCTCACCACCGGTGTGCTTATCGGGAGGCAGGTCGAACATCTGAACGGCGCCTTCTCGTCGGTTTCGGGTACGGTGTTCGCCGAATCGAGCGCTCTTGCCGTGGCCAGGGTCGGCACTCCTTCTGCCGTCGCCGCCGAGATGATCCTTCTAATAGGTTTCGTGATCACGCTTCTCGGTGGATGGACGGCCTACGTTTCCATCAAAGCATTGAGGGCCAGAAGAGACCTCGACGAAAGCAAGCGCCTGCTTCGTCAGGAGATGGAGCGGCAAAAGAACACCTCGGACGAACTTCACATCACTCATCAGCAGCTTTCAAGAACGACCGGCCAGCTTGGAGGCATCCTCGAGGGAACGACCGACTTCATTGCCGCGATCGATACTTCTCTGCGGTTCATCACCTTCAACAAGGCCTACAAGGAGAACATACGGAGCCTGTTCGGCGCCGATGTCGGGGAAGGGATGTCGGTCGAGGAAGCGCTTTCGGCGCACCCCGCAAAGCGCGATGTGTCTGTGAGGCTTTGGAAGCGGGCCCTCCGGGGCGAGAAATTCACCGCGCTTCAGGAATTCACCGACGATCTCGGCACGACATACCATTACGAGCTCACCTACACGCCGATACTGAACGAAACAGGCGACGTCACCGGCGCGGCTCAGATCTGCCGCGATGTCACCGAGCGGAAAAGGACCGAAGAAAGGCTGAAGCAGGAGATGGACTTCGTTTCCGCCGCTATCGACGTCAACAGCTCGCTCGTGATGGTGCTTGACCTGGAAGGCAGGATCGTCCGCATCAATCAGGCTTGCGAGAGGCTCTCGGGATACAAGTTCGAGGAGGTCAGGGGCCGGATCTTCTGGAACATCCTAATCCCTACCGAAGACATTGCGAAGATCAAGTCCTCATACCGGAACTTCGACTCGACGTTCTTTTCGGAAGACTATGTGAACCAGTGGATCACAAAGGACGAAGAGATCAAGCTCATCTCGTGGCAGGTCTCCGCGATCAAGGACGACAGCGGCAACCTCAAGTACGTTGTCGGCACGGGCATCGACATAACCGAGAAACGCGAATTCGAATCGGCCCGGAACCGAATGCTGATGATCCTCGAGAATTCTCCCGACTTCGTAAGCATTTACGACTTCCAGGGCAGGCTTGCTTATCTGAATCCGGCCGGCAGAAGCCTAACGGGCCTCGCCGAGGACGCCGACCTTACGCTCATCCGTATGAATTCATTGCATCCGCCGTGGGTCACGGAGATTCTGCAGTCGGAAGCGATCCCTACAGCGGTGAAGAAAGGCTCCTGGCTGGGGACGACCGCGTTGCTGACAGAGTCCGGAGAGGAGATCCCGACTTCGCAGCTGATCCTCGCCCATCAGAACCAGAAAGGCAAGGTCGAGTACTTCTCCACGGTCATCAGGGACATCTCGAGCCAGAAAAATCTTGAGACGAGCCTTCAGGAGGCGCGTGACGGGGCGCTTGAGGCGATCCGGAACAAGTCGGAGTTCCTTGCGAACATGTCGCACGAGATCCGTACACCAATGAGCGGAATCATCGGTATCTCGGAGCTGATGCTCGGAACGGAACTTAACGAGGAGCAGAAGGATTACGCGGAGACGATTCAGAAGTGCGGCGAGGCCCTTTTGACGATCATCAACGACATTCTCGACTTCTCAAAGCTCGAGGCCGGAAAGCTCCAGTTCGAAAATACGGACCTCGACCTTCGGGAAATGGTCGATTCGGTCTCCGAGCTCTTCACACAAACCATTTACAAGAAAGGCCTCGAACTTTCCGTCCTGATCAGCCACGACGTACCGAACCAACTGAAGGGCGATCCGGGCAGGATCAGGCAGGTGCTGACGAACCTCGTCAGCAACGCGGTCAAGTTTACGGACAAGGGCGAGATCGTCGTGCGCGTGAAACTGGAGAAGGAGAGCCAGAATCCTTTGATCCGTTTCGCTGTTACGGACACTGGGATCGGTATTTCGGAAGAAGCTCAGGAGACGCTCTTCCTTCCGTACTCCCAGACAGGCGCCAAGCCTGCCAGAGACTACGGCGGCACGGGACTGGGGCTGGCGATCTGCAAGCAGATAGTGGATATGCTGAATGGCCAGATCGGACTCGATAGCGAGCCGGAAAAAGGCTCGACCTTCTGGTTTTGCGTGCCGTTCGAGCTTCAGCCGCAGATCGGCGACCTGCCGGAACTCGACATCGTGCGCGGACGAAGAGTGCTTGTCGTCGACGACAACGACACGAACAGAATGTCGCTCCTCCACCAGGCAAAGACCTGGGGGATGCTCGCCGATGAGGCATCGTCCGCCGAGGCGGGGCTCGGACTCCTCAAAGCCGCCGCCCGAAGCCGCGAGCATTTCGAGATCCTGGTAGTCGACATGGACATGCCGGGGATGGGCGGGCTCGAGCTCGCCGAGAAGATCAAGGACGAGCCGCTTCTGCGCCGTACGAGATTGATTCTATTGGCGTCTGCCGCAAGGCGCTCGCGGATCCGGAAGCCCTCTGAGAAAGGGATCCACGCGATCGTAAGCAAACCGATGCGGCACAGCGAACTGCTCGTGAAGATGTCGGACCTCCTGACGGACACAGCCGCTCAAGCACTCACGGGCCTCGAAGGTACGCCTGCAACGGAAAACCCACTCGCTTTGACCGGAGAGGGCATCGGAAGCGGCTCCCGAAAGCCTTCTCCGAGAATCCTCATCGCCGAGGACAATATGGTCAACCGCAAGGTCCTCCTGAACCAGGTCCGGCGGCTTGGCTTCGAGGTGGAAGCCGTGAGCAACGGTGCCGAAGCGGTCGAAGCCGTGCGCGGCGGCCGATTCGACCTTGTTTTGATGGACTGCGAGATGCCCGAAATGGACGGGTTTGAAGCGACCCGCGCGATCAGGGCGCTCGAAGACGGACGCTCGAAGATCCCCGTCCTCGCAGTCACGGCGCACGTGCTGAACGGCGAACGCGACAAATGCCTCGCCGCAGGGATGGACGATTACCTTGCGAAACCGACCCGCCAGGACTCGCTCGGGGATATGATCCGGCGGTGGATCTACTGTTCAGCTGAGGAAGACAATGACGAACGGGCCGGAACTGAAATTGTTACTGGAGGCCCTGGACTTCCCTCCTTTGACAATCGGAGCATCGAAGAGCGGATGCGAGAACTGGAGGACGAATGCGGAACCCAGGTGGTCGCCGAATGCCTGCAGTTGTTCCGGCTTGACACCATCCGCACGGTTAAGCGGCTTAAGAACGCGCTGGAAAAGAACGACCTCGAAAAGGTCGCGGCAGAAGCTCACAAACTTAAAGGCAGCACCGCGAATATGGGCGCGCCGGAGCTTTCTGACCTTTGCGGCAAGCTTATGGACGGAGCGCGTGAGGAACGGCGCGAAGTCTGCTCGGTACTGATCGAAAGATTTACCGAACGATACGAATCCCTCGCGCCGGTTTACTCCGAGATCGAACGTTCCATCGCAGGAACTCCTGCGGGAGTCGGGAAACGCTTCTGAAGGTCCCTTCGCGGCCTCTGATTTACTTTCTCTTTGTCCTGCATTAAATTTGTAGCTTGATTCTCTGACCGGTCTCCGGTTTTTTTTGTTTTCGGGCCCTGGAACGCTCGCGACGCCGGAATTCCGGATACGTGCTATGAACATCAGCTACGACTGGCTCAAAGACTTTGTCGAGATCGAGCTCCCCGCCGAGGAACTGGCGGAGAAGCTCACGTTGATCGGGCTCGAACTTGACGGACTGCACCGGACCAACGACGACTGGGTCCTCGACATCGAGACGACCTCGAACCGGGGCGACTGCCTCTCGCACCTGGGCGTCGCGCGCGAGATCGCGGCCGCAACCGGGAAGGTTCTGAGAACGCCGGAGCCGGACGTGCCTTCGAAGGCCGCAGATGAACGGCTCGTGACGATCGAAGACCGGGAACTCTGCCATCGGTTCACCGCCCGGATAGTAAGGAACGTGAAGATCGGGCCTTCTCCCGAGTGGCTCGCGAAGCGGCTCGAGGCCGTGGGTGAACGCTCTATCAACAATATCGCCGACATAACGAATTTCGCGATGCACGCGCTCGGACAGCCAATGCACGCCTTCGATCTCGACAAACTGGAAGGCGGAAGGATAGTTGTCCGGACCGCGAGAAAAAGCGAGAAGATCGTGACGCTGGACGAGGTCGAGCGGAAGCTTGACGAGTCGATGCTTGCGATCTGCGACGCCGAAAAGCCGGTCGCGGTCGGCGGGGTGATGGGCGGCGAGCATTCGGGGATAGATGAAGAAACCGTAAACGTGCTGCTCGAGGTCGCGTACTTCGACCCCTACAGCATACGCAGTACTTCCCGCGACCTTGGCCTTTCGACCGAGGCCAGCTACCGTTTCGAGCGCGGTGTAGATATCGAGAACGTGGTCCGAGCCTCGAACTTCGCGGCGTCCCTGATCGCGGAACTGGCCGGAGGCGAGATCGGGGAGATCGCCGACGCTTATCCTGAAAAGCAAGAAAGGGTTCACGTCGAGGCGCACGATCTGGGCTCCGAGATCGAACGCCTTTCGGGCCTTAAGGTAGGGGAGAAGGAAGCGGACGCGATCCTATCCTCGCTCGGGATCGAAAAGATCGCGGACGGACTTTATTCGGCGCCTACCTGGCGGCACGATCTCAAGATCGAGGAGGACCTCGTGGAAGAGGTCGTCCGGATCAGGGGCTACGACACGATCTCAGAAGAGGTCCCTGCCAGCGGCTCGTCCGGTGAGTATCAGCCTTCGGAGGAAAGGAAGCGAAGGCTCAGGTACTCGCTGGCGGCGATCGGCTTCGACGAGGCGATCTCGTACAGCTTCATCGACTCCGGACAACGTGAAGTATTCGAGCCCGTGCCTTCACTCGATTTCCGCGACGGCGACCCGTTCGTCGAGATCCGCGATCCGATCATCGAGGGAGCTTCGATGATGCGCCCTTCCCTGCTACCCGGTCTTCTCGCGTCCGTGCGCACGAACTTCAATCACAGAAACCGGGATCTCCAGTTGTTCGAGATCGGCAAGGTGTTCGCCGCGGACGACAACGAGGACGGCCTGCCGCTTGAGAAAGAGCTCCTCGCGATGGCTTTGACAGGATCGGAGAGGTTTGCGGGAAAGGAATCCGCCGGCCGGAAGCTCGACTTCTACGATCTCAAGGGGGCTCTGGAAACCGCCTTCGAGGCGATCCGGATCTCGCCGCCGGTCCTTAATGCCTGCAAGATCAGGCATCTGCAGGGTGGTCAGGCCGCGGAAATATCCCACGCCGGAACGGTGGTCGGCTACATAGGCAGACTCGATTCCTCGATAGAGGAAGGCTACAAGTTCCGCCAGCCGGTCTTCGTCACGGAGGTCGATCTGGAGAGCTTGGTCAGCGAGAGCGAAAAGCCGTCAGCGTACTACAGGCTGCCGGTGTATCCTTCGGTCTTCCGGGACGTCACGATGACGATCGGCCGAAACGTGACCTTCGACCAAGTACGAAGCGCGGTCGTCGGGCAGGGCTACGAGCTTTGCCGGAAGGTGGCGTTCGTCGACGTGTTCGACGGCAAGGGCCTGCCGGATGACAAGCGCGCGCTGACGATCCGGCTGGAGTACAGATCCGACGAGCGGACGCTGACCGAAGATGAGGTGGACGCCGTCCACTCCGAAATACTCTCAAATCTCGCCTCGAAGATAGACTTCGAGCAGCGGTAAACGCCTTCGAGGGGATTCGCTTGCAGTTTCACCTAAACGCTTTATAATCTTACCGCGCTGTCCTCAATCTTCTATACAATCTGGAGTCGCTAATGAACGGTTTGGCTGGAATGGAGAAGTTTTCGCATCTCGAAGACAAGATCTACCTCACGATCGAGTTCGCAAAAAAGATAAGAGAAGAGAACGAAAAGATCGAAACCGAGATGACGGACCTCCGGGACCAGATATCCGATTTGAAGGCACAGAATGCCGATATGGAGAAGAAGATCGAGGGACTAATGAGCGAACGAGATGCCATCCAGCTCAAGATCGAGGCGATGCTCGACGCGATCACCGTGATCGAGCCGGAGGTCGGAGAGGTCTTTCAGGGACGCTGAGGATGAACTCAAAACAAGACAAATCGGAACAGGCCGCTCAGTCGATAAGGGTCGAGATCTACAACCAGACCTACAACATAAGGTCGGACGGTGACAACGACTATATCCTGAAGCTCGCGGAGTACGTGGACGACAAGATGCGCGATATAGCTTCGGGTACGCTCACGGTCGATTCGCTCAAGGTCGCGATCCTCGCCGCGCTTCACATCGCCGACGAACACCATCGTCTGCAGGCCGAGCTTGAGCAGAACGACGCCCAGCTCGCATCCCGAAGCGCCGAATGCGCTGACCTGCTGGACCGCTTCCTCAAGCAGAAGGACCCGGTCTCCCAGGAAATCGAGATGGAGCAGTAGAAAGGCTTCAGTTCGAGAATGGTCTGTCCGGCGTTTCGGCGCCGGTTTTTCTTTGTTCTTTCACGCTCACTGGGCGTGTGATAGACTGATTGCCAGGCGGAAGCACTTTCTGAGTGGTTCGTGCTGAGGCAATAAACATATTGAGCCAACATTTGAATGAACGGGAGGCTGATGCTGTTTTCCGGTGCGATCTTTCGAGGTTAAAGATCGCCGTAGGAAGCGGCTTTGATACCCTCGGGTAGAAGGCCACCCACCTGTTGAATACAGGTTCAATTCACTTGTCCTCACACGGCTATTTCGGTTGACTGCCGCCTACACATCCGATCGGTGATGCGCGATTTTGACATTTCAAAGGTTTGCGCATCACCTTTCATTTTTTTCGGACTCATTTTTTCGATGCGAATCTTATTTATAGGAGACGTCGTCGCCCGGCCTGGGCGGCGGGCCGTCCTCAATCATCTTTCCGAACTGCGGCGCAACCACGAGATCGACGGCGTGCTGATGAACGCGGAGAACGTCGCCGGGGGATTCTCCATAACGCCTCCGATCGCCCGGGAGCTGTTCGATTCCGGAGTGGACGTGATGACCTCGGGAAACCACATCTTCGACAAGAAGGAGGTCATTCCCTACATACGAAGGGAGCCCCGGCTGATCCGCCCCGCGAACTATCCTCCGGGAACTCCCGGAAACGGCTGCTTCAAGGGCAAGATCGCGGGCCGAAAGATCGCGGTGATAAATCTTCTGGGACGTGTCTTTATGCCGCCCGTGGACGATCCATTCCGTGCGGTCGACGAATGTCTTGGCGGGATTGATCCGGAGACGAAGATACGGATCGTCGATATGCACTGCGAGGCGACCTCGGAAAAATACGCTATGGGCTGGCATCTCGACGGACGAGTTTCGCTTGTCGTAGGGACCCATACGCACGTGCCGACGGCCGACGAGCGGATCCTCGAAGGCGGGACCGCTTACATTACGGACATAGGAATGACCGGGAGCTATGACGGCGTCATCGGGATGGACAAACGGGATGTCCTCGAGAGGTTTACCGTGATGCCCCACGGCCGCGCCGGCCACAGCAAGGGTTCGGTCTGGATCTGCTACGTCGTGGCCGACATCGGCGACGAAACCGGAAAGGCGGTGAGCATCGAGAGGTTCAGAAGAGAGGTTTCGTGAGCGGTGAGCAGTAAGCGGTTAGCGGTGAGCCGTTTAGCGCCGGGCTTGCCCGCCTTTGTGGATCGTGGATCGTTAATCGTTTAGAGCGGTACTGTGCACTGGAAGAACTGAGCAGTGTCCGAAGCCCGACCGTGAGGGAGGGCTACCGTAAGAAGTGGCTCTCGATAGTGAATCACCAACGGAGAACTGTTTAGAGCAGCGCTTCGCGCTGCCCAAGCCGCGCAGGGCGCGGCTTTCGTCATGCCTAACTTTGCGTTCGGGGTTCCGATTGGCGGCGCCTGCCAGATCTCAATGTTCGAGGTTGGGCTCCTAGCGGAGCCCGCGATTTGTCTGCGGTCCGTTGCTACAGACATTTGGCTCCTGACGGAGCCGGGCAGCAAACGAAATGACGAATCGCCATTAATATTACGTGCGGTTGGCGCTCTTCATTGGGCAATGCTCATTGGCCAATGAGCATTGATCGGTCGCAGCTACGCGGCTCAAGATCGTTCCTGTCTCGTGATCGTGGGCTGCGCGCTGACGCGCTTGCCCACGGCGAAACTCATCTGTCCGCTAAGCGGACGAAAGATAGTCTCGACTCGACTGACCCGAAAGACTCGACCGACTCTTCAAAGCTCCTCTTCCTCCAACTCCTTCTCAAGCTCTTCGGTGATCTCCCTCCTGAGCTCCTCCTCCATCTTCGCTTCCTCAAGCGCCAGAGGGAGTTGTTCCGAACGGGCCGAGAGCTTCTTAAGCGCAAGCTCGTTGCCGGCCACGTCCGTTCCGCGCCGCGAGGCCGCCTCGATCATCTGAAGGCGCGATTCGGCCTCAAGCTCCATCGCCTTCGCTTCTTCGCGTATCCGCTGAATGGTCTCGATGTCCTTGGCGACCTCCTCCCGGAAGTCGTCCATATTATCGCTCTTGAGGTACTTCAGTTTGTTCCGGCGGCGCTTGGCGAGCACGAGCTCCTGCCCGCTGGATCGGACGATCCGCGTCGCGGTCAGCCTTGAGGCAAGTGTTTCCGTGTATGCGTCGGCGAGAAGTAGGTTCCGCGGCTTGATCTCTTTCAGCGCCTTCTTTTCAGAGGACTTCAGTTCCTTCGCGAACCACTTGACCTCGTCCGCCCTTATCCCGTCCACCGCGATCCGGTCCCTGAGGCCCGCAAGCCAACGGGAACGGTAGATCAAAGACCCGGCGCTCACGCCCAGGCCGACAGCCAAGCCCGCGACAAGCGAGATCACGCTGAGAAACAGGTACATCGCCGCTGTAGGCGTCACGCTCGAGATCAGGAAGAGGAGGAAGAACAAAAGCGCGGGGACCGCGGCGAGCAAGGGAGGCGCCGCCACGGCGCCGTACTTCAGGAGCTTGTCCGTGAATTCGTCCTTCCTTGTTACCTCGTAACGCGGAACTAAGTCGTTCATATTGCTGGATTTACTCTACAGGCTCTACAACCCGAATTCAAACGGGCCGCATCACAGGCCCGACGTTTGTTGTATAATATCCCAAATTCTGTTTTCATTGCCTTTACCGGACCTACAGAAAGGTGCTTATGCATAGCAAGAGATCCCTATCCGCAGCCGTATTCGCGGCATTAGTCCTTTTGTCATTACAGATTTTCGCTCAGGATCCCGATCCCACCCCGAGACAGCGTTCCCAGCAGGACGTGCGCGTGATGACGATACCGATCTCGATCTTCACGGAGAAGGAGCTCGAAACCAGGCAGGCGCAGGAGTTCCTACAGGCGGGCGAGATAACCGTGGAGGAGGACGGCGATCTCCAGGAGATCCTCTCAATCCGCAGCGTTTCGAATCAGCCGCTCGCTCTCGCGATACTGATCCAGGAAGACCTCACGCTTAACATCAACAACCAGCTGAAGGACCTCGCAAGGTTCATCACCGAACTCCCCAAAGGCTCGCGCGTTATGGTCGCGTACCTTCGCACGGGTACCATTCAGATCCGGCAGAAGTTCACTAAAGACCTTGAAGACGCCGCGGATTCACTTAGGATCGTCGCGGGGAACCCCTCTGTAGCTCCCAGGAACCCTTACGACGGCGTGAAGGAAGCGATTGAGCGTTTTGAGGGCATACCGTCGGGCAGGCGTGCGATACTCCTCATCTCGGACGGACTGGACGTATCAGGAGGCATCGCGACGTCGTCGCCAACCTCCAGCCTGAGCCTCGATTCCGCTATCCTGCAGGCCCAGCGGAACAGTGTCGCGGTTTACGGCTTTTACGCTTCAGCCACTTACACCTCGGGCGGTAATTCAAGGCTTATCAACAACGCGCAGAGCTCGCTTCTTAAGCTCGCGAAGGAAACCGGCGGAAAGGCATTCTTCCAGGGAAGCCGGACACCCGTCTCGTTCGAGCCGTTCTTCCGCGATCTTGACCGCGCACTGAACAGGCAGTTCGCGCTGTCGTACCTTTCGACCCATATGGACAAGGGCTATCACCGCGTCGAGGTGACGAGCTCGAATACGGTCGTCAGGATCGAACATCCGAAAGGGTATTACTACAGAAAACGTCGCTAGGCGGGGTGTTTCAGCTGACCCGGTTGTTGCATACCGGGCAGATCCTTACTTCTTCCTGCATCAAAAGGCCGATCCAGAACAGAAACAAGGTAAAGACAAGCAAGAGCGTGAAGACCGCCCATCCGGCGGATGAAACGCGCTTTGTGACTATCGGGAGCGCTGTCGTGCCGCAGTGCGGACATCTGTAAACGGGTCGCAGGTCGCGGCCTCCGGGAGCGGCGCGCAGTTCGGAGGTTCGGAACGGATCGTCGATGGATGTCCCGAACTCGATCTGTTCCGTCGATCGCGCGCCTTTCTCGCCGTGCTTGAACTCTCCGGTCTTCCAGACATACGGCCTCGGAGGCGACTTCTCGAAATCGCGCATAGGACGCCGCTCGGGGGCGTGCCGGCTTTCGAAAGAGATCCCGCACCGCCTGCAGAACAGGTCAGAGTCGTGGTTCTCTTGTCCGCAGTTGCCGCACCTGATCATATGAGCTCAAAGGGTCAGTGGAACCTGATCCGGTTCCCGGTCTTTATGGCTTCGTAAACTGATTCCACTAGCTCGACCGACTTGAATCCGTCGAGAGCCGTCACCGGCGGGTCCTTTTCCTCGAGGATCGCGTCGATGAAAGCAACGTCTTCCTGCACATACCCCCAACGCTCTTCCTTCTCCGTCATCGCCCACGAATGGGTCTCGAAACTGGCGTCCCAGCCCCGGGAGTCGATAAGGTGCTCCATCTCCTGCGTCAGTATCGTCCTGTGATGGCAGAACACCTCGATCCGCTCGAACGGGAACAGCCAGCTTGCGTCGGAGGAAGAAGCGAATGTGCAGTGAAAGCCGTTCCTGAACTTGAAGATCACGGAGAACTCGTCGAGTTCCGGATATTCGTGCTGTGACCCGTATGCGACAAGCTCCTCGACTTCGCCGAACTGGAACCTCATCATATCGAACAGATGGATCGTCGTCTCGTAAAGGAATCCCCCGGTGACGTTCACGTCGCCGGTCCAGACGGGGTTCTTCAGCTCGCCGCGGTTCATCTTTATGTGCGCCGAGTGAGCGGAATCTCCCTCCAAAAGTTCCTTCAGCTTCGCATACACAGGCGCGTACCGCCGGTTGTGGCCCACCTGGAACACGCCCTCGCCTGTTTCCGCGGTCTCGAGCAGTGCCCGCGCGTCTTCGATCCCGATAGCGAAAGGCTTTTCGCAAAAGACGTGCTTGCCGTGTTCGACCGCGTCCGTCGCGATCTCTACGTGGGTTTTGTTCGGCGCGCAGACGAGCACCGCGTCGCAATGCTCCAAAAGCTCTTCGCGCGAACCGCAGACCCGTCCGCCGATCTTCCTGGCCGCATCCTCGGCCCTAGCGGGGACGATGTCGAAGAGCGCGCTCACTTCCGCGCGCTCGTCTCCGGAAAAGATCCTCCCGTGGACGTTGCCTATATAGCCCGTCCCGATTATTCCGATCCTGACCTTCGGCATAGGCTAAGCAGTCCCTCCGGCTGCTCCCTGCTCCAGACCAAGGACATCGATCGTCGCACGCCTCGCCTTCTCAGCGACCTCGAACGGATCGTGGCCCCAGTACTCCGGCCTGAAGATCTCGATCGAGACCATCCGGTCATAGCCTATCTTGTCGAAATGCGCCTTGATCTCTTTGATCGGAAGGATACCGATTCCCGGGTAAAGCCTGTGCGCGTCGGTAAGTTCTTCTTTCGGGAGGTCTTCGGCATCGTTGATGTGGAAGATGAAGAGCTTCGCCGGATCCAGCTCGTCGATGGCCTCAAAGGAAGAGTTCCCCGCGTAAAAATGGAACGTGTCGATCACGAGGCCTATGTTCTCGCGGTCAGTCCGCTCGACGATCTCCTTGCACAGGTCCAGTGTCTGGACCGAGCAGTCCGTCTGGCCGAGGAACTCGAACGCCAGCGAAACATCGTGCTTCGCCGCGATGTCGCCGAGCTCGCGCAGGACCTCGACCGATCCATCGATGATCTCTTCTTCCGACTTCCCTTCCGGCATCTTGCCGGGAACGATCACAACGAACGGGCAGCCGATCTTTTCGGCTATCGAGGTCAGTTCCTCGCATTCCGCCTTGATTCCCTCGTACGCTTCCGGCGTTCGGAAAGTGACGTGCTCGATCGAGTTGATCGAATAGGGCTCTAAACCGTGCTCGTCGAAAAGCGCTTTGAGGTCCGATGTTGTGTTCGTTTCAAGATACTTTCTGAGCTTCGACGCCCAGATCTCCAGAAGGTCGTAGCCGGCCTTCGATGCGGCCTTGATATCTGTCTCAAGATCGGCGCGCATCGTCGTCGCGCCGTTCAATGCGATCTTCATAATTGTCTCCGGAAATGCTTATAAGAACCCGCCCATATTATCACGCTGAATTCCCGATTCACACCGGACCGCCCTGCCTGTCTGACCCGACCGGAACCTGCCGCGGCAACCTCAGCCGTTGCCAACCGCTCAAAGGAATTGCTATTCTCAGAGAGTTCGTGACCCTCCCCTATCCTCTGCTTATGAAACACTTGAAATTCCCCGCAATTATATTGTTACTTCTGTGCGCCTCCGTCGTTTTCCCCCAGGCGAGGGATGCCGAACTGGCGCGCGTCCAGTCTCTTGATTCCGCCGCAAAGGACGCTGACGGATCGATGCCCTTGATGGGTGTCGCCGACCATATGTACCGCGCCGACGTGTATATGTCGAACCGGCAGTTCCCCTCCGCCCAGGCGCACTGGAAGATCGTCCTCGCAAACTACCCGGACGATCCTGCGATCCCGAAGGCCCTGTTCGGAATGGGCCGCTCGAACATGTGGCAGAGGAATTACGAGACGGCGATCGAGTGGTTCGGAAAGGCGGTCAGGGACCATCTGGATGACGAATGGGGCCAGGAATCGCTGAATTACAAGGGCGCCTGTTATGTGAGGATCGGAGCGAACATCGAAGCGGCAAACACTTACGGTATGTACGCGGCGATGTTCCCGAACGGCAAGCGGATCGAATCGGCGTACCTGAACATCATCGACGCATACCGCGAGGCGGGCGAGTACACCAAGGCCGACGAGTGGGTCGACAAGACGGTCGCCAAGTTCAAGGGGCAGAAGACCGAGATAAACGCTCTTCACGCGCGCCTTCGAATGAACCTGTACACCAAGGACTGGCGAGCGGCGCTCGGGACCGCCGAGGCGCTTCTCAGCCTGAACCGCTTCAGGGGCTCTATGGCCGAACGGTACGAGATCGTGTATCTGAAAGGCCTTGCGCTTGAGAATTCCGGAGCAAGAGAACTCGCCGCACGGGTCTACGCCTCGATCCCGGCAGATCCTTCGAACTACTACGCCGGGCTCGCCTCCGACAGGCTGGAAGCATTGGGCGAAAGCACCGCCGCCCGAAAGGCGGAAATGCGCGCACGGGCTTCAAGGCTCGCGGGACAGTTCCCGGTCCGATACAAAGCGGAGCTGATTCGTTACGGAAACGAAAGGAACATCGACCCCAGGTTCATGCTCGCGATTATGAAGCAGGAGAGCAGTTTCCGCGCCAACGCGAAATCCCCGGCCGCCGCCCGCGGACTTCTTCAGCTGACGTACGACACGGCGCTGGTTTACAAGGATGACGCGGGCTTCGCGAAGATCACTGCCAACAGCCTCTACTCGCCGGTAGTGAATATCGCCATCGGCGCGGCGTATATCGAGAAGCTCAAGAATCAGTTCAGCGGGCTCTACGAACCGATAGCGGCCTCGTACAACGGCGGCGAGGACAACGCGGAACGCTGGCTCAACCGCAGCGAACCAAAGGACCGAGCGATCTTCGCCTCCGAGGTCGGCTTCGCCGAGACGAAGAACTACGTCTTCAAGGTGATGAGCAACTACCGCGTGTACACCGAGCTGTATGACGAGAAGCTGAACCGTAAGCGGTGAGCAGTGAGCGGTGAGCGGTGAGCAGTGAGCGGTTAGCTGTAAGCGGTGAGCGGAAATCGGAACCGGGAGTGCAAGCAACGGGCATAAACAAAACTCAACTGCAGAACGCGCAGAGCAGTAGGCGGTGAGCTGTAAGCGGTGAGCGGAAATCGGAACCCGGAGCGCAAGCGACGGGCGAATCAGGACTGAGATCAAAGGACTGAGGAAAGAGCTACGGAATCGCCTTTGATAACCAGCTCGCGCCGCGGCGCCGTGGGCGCCAAATGTTAATAGCATCTCGCAGTTTCGTACTTCGCCCGGCTCCGCTAGGAGCCGAATGTCTGTAGCACCCAGAAGACCGTAGACGGGAGACCGGAGACCGTAAGAGCCGCGTAGCGACGACAAATCATTGACCAATGCTCATTGAACATACATTGACCAATGACCAGTTCCATAGGCGCGAAATGTTACTAGCATTTCGGCGCTTCAAGCATCACCGGCTCCGCTAGGAGCCAAATGACTGTAGAACACGGGAAGCCGAACCCGTGGCCGAAACGCGACCGTCAGGGAGCGCGCCGGTTATCGGAAGATGTGCCGTCGCTGCGCGACTCACTAAACGCCGACGCCCGTCCTAATTCCGTATTCATCCCCTTGATCTGTGGCTAAAGAATCTATTTTGCCCGTCGCTTGGGCTCCGGGTTCCGATTGTGCCGCCGCTACTCGGTTCCGGAAGTCTTATCGGGGTTTCGCGATCTATAGACCTGTCGCGCCTACGGCGCTCTTCATTGGCCATCGTTCATTGGCCAATGAAAATTGTTATACGTGTCGTCCGCGGGCCGATTTTCGCCCTCCCTGACGGTCGGGCTACAGACACGGCCGAGTGCCAATAAACGCTTACCCTCACGTTCGGGGGGCCGACACTCAGTCCTCAGTCCTTTTTTCTCAGTCCTGGTCTTTAATCAATTGTGGTCGATCTTGGTGCGGTCGAGGGTTCTGGTCGTCACTTCTGTCACGCTGGTCGGCTCAAGGTCGTTCGTGTCACGCCAGTTTCCGGGAGCGGGCCGGAACGCCGATTCGGCTGGTTCCTGAGCGGCGGGCGGAAGGGCCGAGGCAGCGGAGCGTCCGGCAAGCGTTTGCTTGAATGATTCCACAAAGCCCCTGCTGTCCACCGCCGGTTTGCCGGATTCGAAGATAAGCGCGTAGAGGATCCTTAAAAGACCTCCCCAGAAAGTAACGACGGCTGTAACGGCTACGAAAACGGGTGAAATGTTGAGTGCAGCGGAGATGATTGCCAGAAGCGGGACGAGGATCAGGCTTGAGAGCATCAGAAGCCCGCCCTGCTTCGCGCCTCTTTTCTTTGGCGACTCGGCACCCGGATCGATCAGTTCCCGCGGCACGCCTCCGAGCTCGACGATCTCGCCGATGCCGTTCATCACGAAGCCGCATCTTGAACAGAATCGTATTTCTACGGATGCCTGCTGCCGGCCGCATCTTGGACAATATAGCCCGGTCATTCGTTATTCTCTTCTTTCTGAAGGAGCTTTGTGGTGCCCTCTGTTACGCTCCCCGGCGTCGCAAGATCTCCCGTGTCCGGCGCGCGCCAGCTTCCGGGCCCCGGCGAGACGTATTCGTCGGCCGTCTGCTGAAGGTGCGGAGGAAGCGCGTTCTGCCCGGCCGGGAACCCGGACGACAACTCGTTCTCCCTCTGCGCGTAGGTCATTCCCGGGAACTCTTTCGGGGGTTTTCCCAGGAAAAAAAGCGAGAAGAGAAAGATAAGAAGGCCGCCGAAGACGCCTGTGATCGCGGAGATCGCGGCCATTTCCTCGACATCCATGATCCCCCAGAAAGGGGTAACGATCAGCACGAAGAAAAGGAACCAGAACAGGCTGAAGATAAGTCCGTTACGCCTGGTAACGGTCTTCGATCTCTTGCTCAGTTCCTCCAGCTGGGGAAGTGTTCCGCCATACGAGAGGATCTCCGTCACGAGTCCCATAGGGAACCCGCACTTCGGGCAAAATTTCAACTGACTTGATACCTGCTGCTTTCCGCAACGTGGGCAATACATTCAAGACTCCGCAAAAAAAAGGATTTAAAGCCGGTCGGCCGTGGAGCGAGCTGATCTGTTGGCTTTGGCCACTGAACACTACGCTAAACTATCTCTCAGAGTTCTTTCGAATTCAAGTTTTACCTTGCCCGAAGAACCCCGCGCGGGCCGCGGCGGCAAGTCCGACCGCTTCGCACAGCGTCGTGACAAGCAGATCGGCGAGCGTCGTGTCACCGAAAGGCGTCCGAAGCACCTTCGCGAGATCGGCGTCGGAAGCTATCCGCCGAAATCCAGAGGCGCGGGCTTCGTCCACTTCGTCAAGATACTCCATCACCCGTTCTCTTGAGCCCATAGTCTCCGGAAGCGTCCACTCGAACGGATCGTCCCAAAGTTGAGCGTTTATTCCGCCGAACGTCTGCTCCACTTTGGCCGGGCTGCGCAGAAACGCGCTCAATCGGGGATCCGGTCTGTCGTCTCCGGTGGGAAAATCGATCGAATCAAGCTCGATCCGCCACCTTCCGCTCAGATCTTCGAAACGGTCCTCGATGGCACGGGTCAATGCGTCCGTCGATTCCATAAACGCTTTTGATCGGCAAAAACAAGACGGGGACGGAAGCCGATCTCCGTCCCCGCGACGTCTCCCTGGAAAGGCAGATTCTAGTTCCTTCTTATCTTCCTGTCATCCTCCATAATGACAAGCCCGTAGTTCCTTCCGTTAAAAACCACGCCCGTCCTGACCTTGCCTTTCACTCCTATCTGGCTGTTCTTCACGGGAACGCCCCGGTTCCTCCTCGTCATCACCCAGATCGAACCCGTTCCGTCGTCCACTTTATAGATCCCGCCGCCTTCGCTGACGATCGGGATCGAGATGCCGTAGCTGTCTTTTACAATTCCCGCGACGGCGACCTTCTTGTCGTTATACTTGTCGGGATTTGCCTCGATTTCGGCGATCGCGACCCGCTTGGGGCACGCCGCAGCAAAAACCACCGCCAGCGCGATGAGGCACAGCGGCACGATCCTTTTCGTGATTGTCATATGTTCTCCTTTTCCGCAAGGTGTTTCGGGGAGGCGAGTTACAGTCTGACTGATTCTGCGGGATTTGAAAAGTTTGCCACAATAAACGATGATTGAACCGCTTCAGAGTCAAGTAATCGTTCGATCCCATCCCGGTAAACAATGACGGCTGAACAAGGAAAAGGCCCCGGTGCGAAGTTCGGGTTCACATCGAGTGTCAAGGACGACGTGTGGCTTCCCGGCAAGGGGCCGGAGGGCTACGAGTGGTGGTATTTCGACGCCCTCAGCGACAGCGAACGAGAGTCGATCGTCGTGATCTTCCTGGATAATTTCATTTTTTCCCCGCGCTACAATGCTCTCAACCGCAGGCCGGAAAGGAACGGGCTCGAACCTCGCTCGGAATCCTTTCCCGCCGTCGCCTTCTTTTTCTACCGGGACGGAAAACCCCTGTACCGGTGCATAAACGAGTTCCCTGCCGAAAACTTTTCGGCCGATCCCGAATGGCCGCACTGCGAAATAGGAAGCAGCTCGTTCAGGTTCGAACAAACCCCTTATGGTGAACGGTATCTGGTCGATGTAAAGGCGCCTATGAGGCGTGGAAAGACGCTCAGGGCGCGGTTCGAGTGGCTTTCCGTCGAGAGCGACCTGCTCCCGGATGCTGAAGCCGCCGGTTCGGGTCACTTCTGGAACCTCGTTTCGTCGCGTTCGGACGTGACGGGAAAGATCGAGATCCTGGACTCTGGAGGCAAATGCGCCGAGGAAGTTGATTTCAGGGGCACGGGATACCACGATCACAACCGGGACAGCCGCTGGCTGCCTGACGCGGTAAGCGAATGGACCTGGGGACGCGTGCATTTCACGGATTCGACCGCCGTCTTTTACGATTATCACGGGACCGACCCGTCGGAGAACGTTTCGAGCCTTTTAATCGCGAGTGAAAACGGGCTGGAGCGCAAGCCGGCGGAATTCGAGGCCCGGGCAACACGGCGTGATCTTTTCGGGCTGAAATACCCTTCAAGGTTCAGGATCACGACCGAGGACGGGCTCAGGCTGAGTGTGAATGATGTGTCCGTGATCGATTCGTCTTTCTTCTACACCAGATTCCTTTTCGACGCCGCATTGGAGGCCGGAGACGGGGCACTCCGTCAATCGTGCGGCATGGGTGAGTTCCTTGCGCCCGGGAAACTGAAAAGCGCGCTGTTAGACCCTTTGATCAATATGAGGATCGGGCGGGACGGCAAGCCCGCGCTCCTCTCATAAACGATTCTTGACCTATGAAAGAGAAGAACGAGGTAGGCGAAGGCTTCGTGAAACGGCATTCGTGCGCCGCGTGCGGGGCGGACATGGTCTTCGACCCGAAGGTCGGTGAGCTCGCCTGCCCGTTCTGCGACAGCGTCAAAGAGATCGAGGACTCGCCGGAGTCCGTCGTGGAACGCGATCTCGCCTCGTTCCTGACCCCCGGGACGGAACAGCTTCAGCCCCTTGCAAAGGAAGCCCTTCAGGTGACCTGCGACAGCTGCGGCGCGACCGTCACATTCATTCCGCCCGAGACCGCGACTTCGTGCGAGTTCTGCGCTGCGAAGATCGTCGCCCAGCCGAGATCGGCCGATCCGTTAGTCGCTCCGGAAGGCGTGATCCCCTTCTCGGTCGAGAACAAGGCCGCCGCCTCGGCCCTTTCCGGATGGACGAAAACACGCTGGTTCGCGCCGAACCAGCTGAAAACGATGGCGCGGCACGACCGCGTGACGAGCATATACATCCCTTACTGGACCTTCGACGCCGACACGGACACCGATTACACGGGACAGCGGGGCGACAATTATTACGAGACCGAATCGTACACCGACCAGCAGGGCCGAAGGCAGACCAGGCAGGTGACGAAGACCCGTTGGTCCGGCGCGGCAGGACACGTTTCGAGGCATTTCGACGACGTCCCCGTGCCGGCGACGACATCGGTCCTCCCAAAATACCTTACAAGCCTCAGATGGGAGTTCGGCGACCTCACCTCGTACGATCCGGCGTTCCTTTCGGGCCACAAGGCGCAAACCTATCAGGTGACGCTCGAATCGGGGTTCGAGGCCTTCAAGGGCATCGCCGAGTCGGTGATCCGCGGGGACGTTTCAAACGACATAGGCGGCGATCACCAGCGTATTTCCACGATGGACACGCGGTTTTCGGACGTTACGTTCAAGCACATCCTTGTGCCCGTGTATGCCGGCGCGTACCGCTTCAACAACAAGGTCTTTCAGGTGATCGTCAACGGCAGGACGGGAGAGGTTTACGGCGAGCGGCCGTACAGCGCTCTGAAAATAGGCTGCCTGGTGCTCGCAATCCTGTTCGTGATAGCGCTGATCGCGATAATTGTCGCCGCGTTCAATTGAGCTTCAGTGTAAGCCCCCCCCCCCCTTAAATCGGTACAATACATAATTACAGTTTTCGGTCACTCAATGGACAACGACTAAGGAGACCGAGAAGGAGAAAAAGCAGATTCTCCGAGAACCAGATCCTTTTAGCCCGCGCAGCGGGCGTCATAGATCAACTCCACGTGAAGCGAAGCGGAACGTGGAGTAACGGGTCCAAATTCCCACCAAGCCGCTTTAGCGGCGGCTTAATCCCAGTCGGTCTTTGGCGGATTGGCCAATGATCAATGTTATGCCCGTCGCTTGCGCTCCGGGTTCCGATTGTGCCGCCGCTACGCGGCTCCGAATATCGTTAGGGGATTCGCAAGCTACAGACCTGTCGCGCCTACGGCGCTTTTCATTTATCAATGCTCATTGGCCAATGATCAGAACAGCGTTTCGCGCTGCATTAGGAGGGCGAAGCCCGACTCATCGCAAGGACAAAATCCGCCCCGTTTAGAGCAGCGCTTCGCGCTGCCTGGGCCGTGCGCAGCACGGCTGATACGTTCGATAACTAACCAATTGCGACAAACGCAGAGAACCAGACGTTCTCACTGTTATATCATCGGTCTCGCGCTGCTCAACGCAAAGGACGCGACAGACGCAAGGCACGAGTCGCATTCATTACCTGCGACATAGGCGCTAAATGTTAATGGCATTCCGCGACGCCCAAGATCGCCGGCTCCGTTAGGAGCCAAATGTCTTTAGCACTCAGAAGACCGGAAACCGGAAGAGTCGCGCAGCGACGACCTGCTTTTAGCAGTGGGTGAAGCGAAGCGGAACCTATGGAAGGTGGCGGCCCCGTTCACAAGGGCCGCGTAGCGGCGGCAAGTTAGTTTGGAGAGTTTGGTGAGTTGACCTAGTCACACAGAATCGGTGGATGCTGTGCTCTCGGCATATCACCCGGCACCCAGATCAACCGGACCAGCGCCTACGGCGCTTTTCATTGCTCAATGCTCATTGGCCAATGAACAATGGAATCCGCGTCGCTGGCGCTCCGTGTGCCGATTCCTCAAAGTAGCCCGCGCTGACGCTTGGGCTTCGGACACGCCGGGTTCTTTTTTGGAACCTTGAACCTGGAACTTCTGACAGTAGCCCGCGCTGACGGTCGGGCCACAGACTCTCAGTCCTCAGTCCTTTTCTCTCAGTCCTTTCTGGTGAGACACGTAACTTGCCTCACAGCACCGCGGCGGGCACAATAAACTGCTTATGCCGGAAGGAGATACATCGATAATCACCAACCGTGCCGCGTTTTACGAGTACGAGATCCTGGAGACGTACGAAGCGGGGATCGCGCTCGAGGGTACCGAGGTGAAGAGCATTATGGCGGGCAAGATCCAGCTCAAGGAATCCTACGTCTCTGTTAAGGACGACGAAGTGTGGCTGATGAACGCCCACGTCTCTCCCTACAAATACGGCAACATATACAATCACGAGCCTCTGCGGACACGAAAACTGCTCCTTCACCGAAGAGAGATCGAGAAGCTCAAGAAAGCGGTCGATCAGAAGGGGATGACTCTGGTCGTGACCAAAGTCTATTGGCGGAACGGCAGGATCAAGTTCGAGATCGGGGTCGCCCGCGGGAAAAAGCTGTACGACAAGCGGGAGACGTTGAAACGAAAAACGATCGCCAAGGAAACCGAGAAGCAGTTGAAAGAAGACATTAGATAAGTTATAGATATTACGGAATTTTCACCACATTTAAGACCTGAGGAAAGAGATGGAATCAAGAGGTATAAACAAGAATTTCGCGGATGCCCGTGTGGATGCACTGGCCGTTGTAGTATTCAAAAATGACGACCCGAAGAAGGGTTTGCTGAAGGAACTGGACGCTCTGACCGGCGGCGAGATCGCCTCAATTCTTGCTTCCGAGGAGTTCAAAGGCGAGTCGGACGAGACGTATGCTCTTCGTTACAAAGCGGACAAGGGAAAGGCGGGCAGGATCCTGCTTGTTGGCGCCGGCGAAAAGGACAAGTACGAGGTTTCCGACGTTTCCGCCGCGGCAGGCACCGCCGCACGGAAGGTCCGTGATTTCAACCTCAAGAAGGTGGCGATCGCTCCCAGATCGGACGGAGACGCCGTCGAAGTGGCCGCGGCTGCCGCTCAGGGTGTCGTCACGAGCCAGTTCGAGCTCGACAAGTACAAGACGAAGGACAAGAACGACAAGAAGCTTTCCGGATTCACGGTCTTCATCGATGGGGCGAAGCCGGCCGACCTAAAGAAAGGCATCGAGAAAGGGACCGTCTTAGGCGAGTCGATGAATTTCACGCGCGACCTGGCCAACGAGCCGCCGAACGTACTGACGCCGACCGAAATGGTGAACAGAACGAAGAAGATGGCGAAAGAGGTCGGCCTGAAGTGCGAGGTCCTCAATGAGACCCAGATGAAAAAGCTCGGGATGAACTCGATACTGAGCGTCTCCCAGGGTTCCGAACAGCCGGCCTATCTGGTGGCCCTGCGGTACACGCCGAAGAGGAGTACGGGAAAGAAGGGTGAGTTGATGTCTCTCGTAGGAAAAGGCGTGATGTTCGACACCGGAGGGATCTCTCTGAAACCGGGCGAAGGAATGGACGCGATGAAGTACGACATGTCCGGCGCCGCGTCTGTGGTCGGTGCGATGCGCGCTATCGCCCTGCTTGAGCCCACAATTCCGGTACTTGGGATAATCGGTTGCGTAGAGAATATGCCTGACGGCAAGGCTACCAGACCGAGCGACGTAGTGACGGCGATGAACGGCAAGACGATCGAGATCCTGAACACGGATGCCGAGGGACGCCTGGTTCTGGCTGACGCAGTGGCGTACGCCGAGAAGCAGGGCGCGACGGAGATAATCGATCTGGCGACGCTGACCGGAGCCGTGATAATCGCACTGGGAAACCGGAACACGGGCATCATGGGCAACGACCAGGGACTCGTGGACCGCGTGATCTCGACCGGAAAAGAGGTCGGAGAGGGATTCTGGCAGCTGCCGCTCGAAGGCTACGAGAGCGAGGTCAAGTCGGACATCGCCGACGTGAAGAACATAGGCACGAAGCGGCGCGCGGGAACGATTGCGGGCGGCCTCTTCATCCAGGAGTTCGTGGACAAGGCGAAATGGGCCCACCTCGACATTGCGGGGACCGCCTGGGCCGACAGCGCCAAGCCTCACCAGGCGAAAGGGCCGACCGGTGTCGCGATCCGGACGCTTGTCAGGCTTGTCGAGAACTCGCAATAAGCTTATGCCGCGATTCAATTTTGGAATTTCAGAGAGTTGGTATTATGATTGGTCAACGTCAAATCGGCGGGGGCCAATTTTCTTTTGGTCCCGCCTATTCTTCAACAACCTTTCAGATTTGATCTTGCCGGCAATGCACTGCCAGCCGGACAGGACCGGAGTGAACGAATGGGTCCTATTAGCCAGAACAAACTCAACCTCCTGATCGTGCTGGGCACGCTTGTCCTGATCCTCGGGTGCATGTGCAATCCCGACCGGAACGACTCCGGGGATTTCAATTTGTCGAGCGATTCGAACAGCGAAAGCACCCCGCGTTCGGACGATTCCGATTCCGGAGACGATTCTTCCGGAAGCAGCGACCGCAAGGAAGACAGGGGAGATTTTGTTGTCGAGGACACCGATGTGGAGAACCCGAACTTCGAAGGTATCCACCGCGAGATCAAACAGGCCCGGGTCCTTGAAAAGGCCGCCGACAAGCTCAACAGGACTCTCATCCTGCCTCACGACATAAAGCTGAGGACGAAGGACTGCGGGACGGTGAACGCGTTCTATGACCCCAGGGACAAGTCGATAACGTTCTGTTACGAGTTGATGGCACACCTTTACAACCTTTTCCGAAGCGATGGGGCGTCCGAAAGGGAGGCCAACGAGCAGATGGGCAAGGCGGTCAATTTCATATTCCTGCACGAGCTCGGCCACGCGCTGATCGACAGCTACGAGCTGCCTATCACGGCGAACGAGGAGGACGCGGCAGACCGATGCTCTTCGTTCATCTGCATCGAGGAGATGGGCGACGAGGGGGTCGGATGGGTTGTAGCCGCCGCCGAGGCGTTCTACATTCAGTCGAAGAACAGGCAGATAGGCAAGGAGGGTCTGGCGGACGAGCATCTGCTGGATGAACAGCGGTTCTTCACCTCGCTTTGCATGATCTACGGATCTGATCCGAACAAGTACGCGCACTTCGTCAGCCGGGGCCTTCTTCCGGACGCGAGGGCAAGAAGATGCCCGACCGAGTACGCGAAAACAGCGAAAGCGTGGGAGCAACTACTTGAACCCTGGCGAAAAGACTAGGAATGATGCCGCTCTGGCGGCGGGAGCGAACTATGACCGGAATTCTTAAAGAGCTGATCTACGGACGGAACCCGTTCCTGAGCGGATTTGTCGCGATCCTTGTGGTCAGCGCGATAGCGCTCGGGTGCACATGTAATGAAACGGACGGATTCCAGTGGGGATCCAACACGACCTCGAGTTCCAATGACACTTCCGGCGACACGACCGCCACGGAAGAAAAGACGCCCGCGAAGAAGGCCGATGCCTCGAAAAAAGAGATCCCCGAGGACGAAGAGCTCGAGGCGATTATCAAGGACACGCTCCTCGATTTCGACCGCGCTCTCAAGAGCGAGGATTTTTCGGACTTTTACAACAACATCTCGGAGGAGTGGCAGAAGCAGACCACCCCGCGCCAGCTCAAGCGTCTGTTCCAGAGCTTTATCGACGTAAATGCCGATCTGAGCAGCGTTCAGAACATGGAGCCCGAGATCACGGACGGCCCGGCGATCCGAGAATCGGTCGGCTTCGATATGCTTGAGGTGAAGGGCTCTTTCGACACTTCGCCGCGGCCGACGACGTTTGAACTGAAATACATCGCCAACGGTGAAGACTGGAAGCTCAGCGCGATCTCTGTCGTCACCGGCCTTAAGCCTTAGCTTTCAGGGCATACGACCGAACTATCCGGCTTCAGAGGCGGTCCATTTGGGCCGCCTTTGATTTTTGAGATGGTGGCCGATAAACTCACCTCCGTCTTTTGCATACGGGGATTCAGATTTCGATATGAAGATTCACGAGTATCAGGCTAAAGAACTGCTCAAACAGTACGGAGTGCCGGTCCCGAACGGGATCGTCGCGACGACCGCGGAAGAGGCTGAAGCGGCCGCGAAAGAGCTCGGCACCGAAGTCGTCGTAGTCAAGGCGCAGATACACGCCGGCGGGCGCGGCAAAGGGGGAGGCGTCAAGCTTGCCAAGTCTCCGGAGGATGCGAAAGAGATCGCATCGTCGATGCTCGGGATGAATCTCGTCACCCATCAGACCGGTCCGGAAGGACGTGAGGTGCACACGCTTCTGATCGAAGAGGGCCTTCCGATCGAGCAGGAGTTCTATCTGGGCATCACGCTTGACCGCGCGACGGGGAAGAACGTGTTTATGGCCTCGTCCGAAGGCGGCACCGAGATCGAGGAAGTAGCGGCGGCGACACCCGAAAAGATCCTGAGGGAGACTATCGAGCCGGGGATCGGGCTTCAGCCCTTCCAGGCTCGCAAGCTCGCGTTCGGGCTCGGGCTGCCGAAGGAGCTGATTGGCCAGGCCTCGAAGTTCATGATCTCTCTGGCAATTGCTTTCGAGAAGATGGACGCGACGATCGTCGAGATCAACCCGTTCCTTAAGACCACGGACGGCAGGCTTATCGCTCTGGACGCGAAAGTGAATTTCGACGGCAGCGCGATGTTCCGGCACAAGGACTACGCGGAGCTGCGCGATCTGAACGAGGAGGAGCCGCTTGAGATCGAGGCTTCGAAGTTCGACCTGAGCTATGTCAAGCTCGACGGCAACATCGGGTGCATGGTCAACGGGGCCGGGCTAGCGATGGCGACGATGGACATTATCAAGCACAACGGAGGCGAGCCGGCGAACTTTCTGGATGTCGGCGGCGGCGCGTCACAGGAGCGCGTCGAGAACGCGTTCCGGATCCTTCTCGCCGACGAGAACGTGAAGGCCGTGCTGATCAACATCTTCGGCGGGATCGTGCGGTGCGACATGGTCGCGAGGGGCGTGGTCGAGGCGGCGAAGAACCTGGGTGTCTCGATCCCCATCGTTGCGAGACTCGAGGGTACGAACGTCGAAGAGGGAAGGCGCGTGCTCGACGAGTCGGGAATAAACATCATCTCCGCGAAGGGAATGCAGGACGCGGCTCAGAAGGCGGTTTCGGCGGCGGGGGTTTAGGTTTGGCCGGTATGTAGGGGCAGGACCTGTGCCTGCCCTTCTCAGCCGTGGCACGAAGCACGATGGCCCGTGGCGGAAACGCGACCGTTAGGGAGCGTGCCTTCGGCCAGCGTATCAGCCGTGCTGCGCACGGCCCCGATAGCGCGAAGCGCTGCTCTAAACGGCGAGCCAGAACAATTGCGAATGGACGATTGATGGTGGATATCTGAAACTCGCCGCACTTTAGAAGCCAAAACTCGAATCCCAAATCATCAACTCTCAATTCTCAATTCACAATTCCCAATTTACAATTCCTCACTCAAAAGTTTCTGCGCCCAGGGGGTCGCCGCGTATCTCGAGATCAGAAGCGTTTTCAGCTTCTCCCGGTCGACCGGATCGCCCTGGCAGCCGTACTTGTCCCAGCCGTTCGCCGACCATGTGATGTAAAGCGCTTCCGGGATCCTCGGGTCCGAAGGTGATGCCGCCGCCCATTCCAGCACGCGCTCTCCAAAGAACTTAGGCGCGTTCCCGATCTCCTTCAGCTTCTTCATGTCGTCCTGAGCCGACTGAGACTCCGGAGCTGTAAGGAACACCGGCCGGTCCGAGACCTTTAACGGGACCATCTCCTGCTTCTCGTCGTCCCATTCCTCGTCATACGGTTCGCACCACCAGCGCGAGGCGTATGAGATGCTCTCCATCGGCGATCCTAATCCGGCGGCGAGATACGGGCTGATCTGCTCGTTCTTCAGCATCGCGAAAAGGGCAGACGTCTTTTTTTCCTCTGCCGAACGCGCACCAATATAAGCCTCGAGCTCTTTCCTGATCTCCGGATGGTGCCGGACCGCTTCTGCCGCCACAAGATCCGCGATTTTCCACTCGCCCAGAAGAGACGCCCTGGTCCAGATCACAAGCGCGAGCCGCCCCTTCAGGTAATCCGGAAGGATCGGCGACATGTGTGCTTTGAGAAGAACGTCGAAAGGGAAGTGGTAGTTGATAACTGTGATGGAATCAGCGTCCAGCATTAGTTCCGATTCAACCGATTTCATGTACCGGTACTTCTCCTCGAGCTTGCGCTCATACTCTTCCCTTGATTCCTCGTAGTACTCCGGATCGTAAAAGCTCTTCTCGCGCTCGATCATCTCGTCGATCGAAAGGAACTCCGTGTCCCAGGCGAACGCATACGGTTTTCGAAGCGCGTGCCTCAGGAAGTCATCGAGAGAATCGGCGAGGCCCATTCTCAACCTTGCCATCTCGTTCCGGGCCGTGATCGGGATGTCGGCCGAAGAGTTGAGCACCTCGTCGAGCGCCGTTTTCGCTTCCGCCTTCCGTCCGAGCTCGAGCAGCAGCCTCGCCCTGTGATAGGCCGCGGTCGGGAACGCGGGAGAAGTCACGGCGACGGATCGTGCGCTGTCGAGGATCGAGTTGATCTCTTTCGAGCGGGCGTTCGCCTTCACAAGCGCCGCTACCAGCCACGCATCCGAGTTCGTCTGCCTGTATTTCAGTAGGGAATGGTCGTACGCGGCCTCGCTTTGCATCTGGAATGTGAACAGCCACTCGGTCAGGTCGCTGGTAATAAGGAATGGCGGAAGTATGCCGATCGACGTCTCCTCGTCGCCGTAATAGCGGCCCTCGTATTCTTCCTCGCGCTGTTCGAAGCGGTTCTGATACGCGAACCGCCTTGCCTCGCTGAGGCGCTCCTTCATCCTCTCGGTCAGAGGCCCCGCGGCGGCCTCGGCGACCGCAAACGCGTCCTCATCCGATCCTTCGGGGTCGATCCATATCGTCCAAGACTGCGAGAAATCGTCGTTGTAAAAATAGACGCTGACGAGGCCTTTCTCCGCGGCCTGACGGGCGGCCTCCGATTCGAATTCATCGTCTCGGGCCGCTTCTGCGGCCCTGTTGGCAGCCTCCTTTACGGTTTCCATCGAGTTGGCCGCCGCGGTATTCGCGGCTTCCGCCGCCATCCTGACCACCGGTGAATTCCGCGATTTTTCCTCCTTTCGCTTTTCCTCAGCTTTGAGCGCCTGGGCCTCGAACTTCGCAAGCAGCCAGGTGTAGTCGATCAGGTCCTGTTTGAGGTTCCCGCCGCCGTAGTAGGTCAGGTTTTGCGCGAGCTCCTGCACCCTCTGTTGGGGATGGAGCCTGTACTTCACAAGCCCGATAAGCTTTTCGGCCGCATCCGCGTACCTGCCGCCTCCCGCAAAGACGTTCTCCAGGCTCTGTTCGGCGAGCGTGTAGATCTCGCTGCTTTTCTCCTTGTTCTTGCTGAGGCTCGCCTCTCTTACGAGCGTGCGCGGCACGAGATATTCGGACACTTCCTGCCACGGAGAATCCGGATCGTTTGCGATCGCGGCGAACCGCTCGCGTGCCTTGTCGTAGCTCAGCGCGTAGAAATCCGCCGCCGCCAGCTGGTAAGCGCGGTCCTTCTGCAGCCATTCGGGCATAGAACCGGAGACGGGCCCGGGAGTACGTTTACTTTCGGCGCAGTTCCAGAAAACCGCGTCCTGTCCGCGGACCCATTCGAGGACCCAGGGGTCGGTGGAGCCGTAGCTCGCCGCACGGTCGGAAAGCGTATCTCGGGCGACGACGAACGCGTCCTTTGAGCAGTTCGGGAAGAAATCATACGCAAGATCGCTGTAAGGCTTTTCGGCGTAGATCTCCGGAGGATTCTCTTCTTCGCCCACAACACTCGCGCGTTCCGAGATCCAGTCCTTGATCGCGTCATTCACGTCGTCCCGGTTGCCGCCGGCGTGCGAGAAGAATTCTTTCCAGGCCTCGACCAGCCCCTCGCGCTCATACGCCGAGAAATTGCTGCCGTTCATATACCGGTAAGCGGCGAACAGAACGATCCTAGGGAACTCCGGATTGACGATCCCCAGCTTGCCGTCCGCAAAGCCCGTGTAAGGAAATTCAGGGGAGCGGTCGTTACCGAACACCGGAACAAGCTCGGCGGGACCGCAGGGATTCGCGGGAGGTGCCAGCGCGAATGTGAACGACGCGATCAGGAAAGCCGAAACAAAGGGCTTAAGAATGTTCTTCATATCTTCAGAGTGAAAGCTTCTCCGCGTCCAGAGGATCCCAGGCGCTCCGTTTGAAGAAATAGATGCGTCTTGACGCATCGACCGATTCCAGCAGGTCGTCCCCGGCCAGAAGGCCGTAGCTCTCGCGGCACAAAGGCAGTATCCAGTCGTTGCCTGCCTTCAAATACGAGCGTATCTTGTGCTCGTCCGTGCCCATTTCGAAGGCCATCGGGACCACTTCGTCGACCGGAAGTTCCCCGAACCAGCGGTCTCCTACGCACCAGGAGGCGAGCGAAGTTATCGACAGAGGCATTTCGGGCGGAAGCTCCCCGCGGAGTTCGTCGAGAAGCTTTCTGTAGAATTCGCGCTCGGAAACGACCGCGTCGAAATCGACCTGCACCGAACGAACGTTCGGCAGGCCCGAGGAGCGCTTGATCAGCCCCGCGGTCCTTCGAACCTGTTCATCGGTCAATTCCGCGCGTCGTTCGCGCACTTTCGAGGTCTCGACGCGGGTTACCGCCATGACATAGGTCCCTTTCGGGACTTGAAGCGGCTGCCGTCTTCCACGGGGGACCACCTCGCCGCCTTCAAGCGTAACCGTCTGCACGAGGAAGGCGACACCGGTCGTTTCGGGGTCGATGAAACGAAGGTCCTCGGGCCTCTCCCACGCCCAAAGCATCCTCTTTGGGATGTCTGAAAGCCTCGGATTCGAGGCGTTTCCGCACGAACCCGCGCCGGAGACGGTCGCAAGCGCGATCACCGCAACGAGCAGGAAGAGAAGTGCGCGGGTACAGAAGTTTGACCGACCGGATTTCGACCGCATAAACATCCGTAACTATATATCCAATGCGGGCCTCTGACTAGAGGAAACCCCTTTCATTTGATATATTTTAGGCTTTCAGAAATCGCTCTCACCTGCTCCTTTAGAAATGATGATAGAACGAGAACAACTCGAGATGGACGTAGTGTTCGTGGGCGCCGGCCCCGCGAACCTGGCCGCGGCATATCACCTTAAAAAACTGATCGATTCTCACGACGAGATGATCGACAAGGGGATCAGGCAGGGAGAGAAGATCGGCGAGATCGAGATCGGCATAATCGAGAAGGGCTCCCGCGTCGGCGCGCATATCCTCTCCGGCGCGGTGATGGACCCGAAGGCCATCCGCGAACTTATGCCCGACTTTCTCGAGCAGGGTTGTCCGGTGGACACAGTCGTCACTAAGGATGCCGCGTGGTATCTGACGAAGGACCGTATGATCAAGGCGCCGATCACGCCTCCGCCTTTGAAGAACAAAGGCAAGTACATCCTTTCGTTGAGCGCGATGTGCGAATGGCTTGCGGATAAGTGCGAGGAGATCGGGATAAACATATTTCCGGAATTTCCCGGTTCCGAGATGCTCTACGACGCGAACGACCGCGTGATCGGCGTCCGAACCGGCGACAAGGGGATCGACAGGGACGGCAGGCCCAAGGAGAACTTCGAGCCCGGGATCGACCTGATCGCGAAGGTGACGGTGCTCGGCGAAGGATCTCACGGATCGTTGACGAAAGCGCTTACGGAGCGGCTGGGCCTGAAAGAGGGCACGGAACCGCAGGTCTTCTCACTTGGCGTGAAGGAGCTTTGGGAGGTCCCGACCGGGAACTTCGAAGAGGGATCGGTCGTGCACACGCTCGGATTTCCTTCAGACAACAAGACTTACGGCGGCGGATGGATCTACGGGATGACGGACAACATCGTCTCGATCGGTTACGTGACGGGTCTCGACTATCTAGATCCCGGAATCGATCCGCACGCCGAGTTCCAGAAGTTCAAGACCCACTCGGCGGTCGCGAAGATCCTCGAGGGTGGCAAGATGGTCAAGTACGGTGCGAAGACCATCAACGCAGGCGGATACTACACGATGCCTAAGCTTTATGCAGACGGCGTGCTTCTAGTCGGCGACTGCGCTTCGTTCCTCAACTCCCAGAGGATCAAAGGGATCCACACGGCGATGAAGGCCGGAATGCTCGCCGCGGAGACCATCGTGATGGCGCTCGAGGTGAACGACTTCACCTCCGGGACGCTCAGGCATTACGCCAAAAAGGTCGACCACAGCTGGATCTACTCTGAGTTGTACAAGGTCCGGAACTTCCACGGGGCGTTCCAGAGGACCCGTTGGGCGGCGCTTCTGAACGCAGGCCTGCAATACGCGACGGGCGGACTTGCCTGGGGTTTTATGCCGAAGGAGCATCACGTTGCGGGGCACGAGCGGATGCTGAAGCTCGATTCGCTTGACGGAGCCGGGGATCCGAAACGATATGAGGAGCTGAAGTTCGACAAACAGCTCACTTTTGACAAGGAGACGGACGTTTTTTACGCTTCCGTAGCACACGACGAGGACCAGCCGTCGCATCTTCACGTGCTCGACACGGAGATCTGCGCGACCCGCTGCGCCGAGGAGTACGGCAATCCGTGCGAAGAATTCTGTCCCGCGGCGGTTTACGAGATGGAAGAGGATCCGAACTCCGGACGAAAAGAACTGAAGGTGAATTTCTCGAACTGCGTCCATTGCAAGACCTGCGACATTATGGACCCGTACCAGATCATCAACTGGGTGACTCCCGAGGGAGGCGGCGGACCGGACTATAAGGGGATGTAGTCGGCGCGGCCTCTGAAAGCCTGAATGAAAGGAAGCCTGTTCATCATCAGCTCGCCGTCCGGCGGGGGAAAGGGCACCCTCATCCGACGAGCCCTGAACGAACTCGATGACCTGAAGTACTCGGTTAGCTACACTACCCGCGCGATGCGCGAGGGCGAGTCGGACGGCGTCGAGTATCAATTTGTCTCGGTGCAGGAATTCGAGGGTCTTATGGCCAGCGGCGATCTGCTGGAATACGCTCTTGTTCACGGCAATTATTACGGGACGTCGAGTTCGCAGATCGAACAGGCGACCGGCGAGGGGCTGGACGTGATCCTCGAGATCGACGTCCAGGGGGCCAAGATCGTGAAACGGAAGCGCGAAGAGGCCGTAAACATCTTCATCCTCCCGCCCTCGTTTCAGGTACTTGCCGAGCGGCTGAGGAACCGCAGGACGGAGACCGAGGAGCAGTTGCAGATCCGGCTCGAGAACGCTCGGCAGGAGGTCGGGTTCTATTCGAGCTGTGATTACATCATCGTCAACGACGATCTCGAGAAGGCTGTGACCGGTTTGAAGTCCGTGATACAAGCAGAAAGACTCAGGCGGAATAGACAAGTCGACGCCGTTCACGATATCCTCAATACTTTTGAATCCTGATTGGGAGCGAAGGAATGGCAGAAGATAAAGAGAAAGCTGAGACCGCAGAAAAGGAAGTGGCCACGGATCCGTTGGAATTCGATCCTAAGGACATTCCTGATATCGATTCAAAGTACAGGCTGATCCTGCTCGCCGCCCAGCGCGCTAAGCAGATCCAGAGGGGTGCCGACCCCAGGGTCGATCTCGACTCCCGAAAGTTCAAGCCGACAACGATCGCGCTCGAGGAATTCGAGCAGGACAAGGTGAACTTCCGGTTCACAGAGAGAGAAAAAGGTTAGAGCAGCGCTTCGCGCTGCCCGAATGCGCGGCTCGCGACAAGCTGGAGCTTATCGTAATCCGTTTAGACCAGCGCTTCGCGTTGCATAAGCCGGGCGCAGCCCGGCTCAAACCCCCCGAAACGTCGGTCCCCGTGTTTAGAGCAGAGCTTCGCGCTGCATAAGTCGGGCGTAGCCCGGCTCGAACCCTCGCAACATCGGCCTCCGTTTAGAGCAGCGCTTTGCGCAGAGCCGCTATCGCGTCCAATCTCTCCAAACCCGGCTAACTCAGAAAACTAACCAAACCCGGCCAACCCGGTAAACTCGATGAACTCACTCAACATTTTGCACCTGCTCCCGGATCTTCTCGATCTCGGCCTTCATCTTCAGGGCCGAGTCCTTGATCTCCAGGTTCTGTGTCTTCGAGCCGATCGTGTTCGCCTCGCGGTTTAGCTCCTGGGTAAGGAAATCGAGCCTTTTTCCGACAGCGCCATCTTCTTGAATGATCGAACGGAATTGATCGAGGTGGCTCCTGAGCCTCGCGAGCTCCTCGGAGATGTCGCTCTTCTCGGCGAGGTACGCCACTTCCTGCGCTAGCCTCGCTTCGTCGATCTCGGCCTGTGAATCAGTTCTTGAAAGGATCTTGTCGAGCTTCTTCGTAAGCCGCTCTGTGTATTCCTCAAAAACGGACTCGGTCCTTTCCTCAATAAAGGGGATCTGTTCCGCGATTACGGAAAGGCTGTCCTCGAGCGCGCCTGTGAGCGAAGCCCCTTCCGCCTCACGCATCGCCTCCAGTTCCTCCAGGGCGTTCGAGAGAGCTACTTTCACCCCTTCGGCGAACGCTTCGGTTACCTCCTGGGGCTTCGGCTGCATCGCGTTCGGCAGCCGCGCGATCGTGTTCAGGTCCGGATCACCCATCAGATCGAACTCTTCCTTTATTTCCTTTAATACCATGAGATAACCGGAGATGAGCGGACGGTTCAGTTCGTACTCCATCTCGCGGGTGCGCTCGTATTGCAGATTGACATCCACGCGGCCGCGGGAAAGGCGGTCCGAAACGACTCTTTTCAGATCGTTCTCGAGCGACGAAAGTTCTGCCGGCAGGCGGAAGTTCACATCCAGATACCGGTTGTTGACGGTCTTTACGTCGACCGCGACCCCGAAACCCTCGCCGGAAGCCTCGCCCCGGCCGTATCCAGTCATTGATCTCATAATCTCACTTTTCGTATCAACCGGCTCATCAAGCCCCGTTCTCAGCGAACTGGAGTTCATAAAGCCGCTTGTACGTGCCGCCCTTCTCGATCAGCTCCTCGTGATTGCCCGTCTCGACGATCCGTCCCTTCTGCAGAACCACGATCTTGTCCGCCTGCCGCACCGTGGAGAGCCTGTGCGCGATTACGATGGTCGTCCGGCCTTTCGTCAAGTTCGCGAGCGCCATCTGAACCAGCCTTTCGCTCTCGGTATCAAGCGCCGACGTCGCCTCGTCCAGGATCAAAAGCGAGGAATCCGCAAGCACCGCCCGCGCGATCGCGACCCTCTGCCGTTGGCCGCCGGAGAGTATCGATCCGCGCTCGCCGACCACTGTGTTGAAACCGTCCGGAAGCTCGTCGATGAATTCTTCGGCGTAGGCGACTCGCGCGGCATCGCGTATGTCGTCTTCATCCGCGTCCGGTTTTCCATAAGAAATGTTGTAGGCGACCGATTCATTAAACAGCACGGTTTCCTGCATAACAAGCGCGATCTGCCTGCGCAGGCTCGCGAGATCGGCGTCGCGCAGGTCGGTCCCGTCCCAGGTTATCGAACCTTCGGTCGGGTCGTAGAGCCTCTGGACGAGCTTGATCAGGCTCGATTTTCCGCCCCCGCTTTCGCCGACCAGCGCCACCATCTGTCCTTTCGGGATCTCCAGATCGAGTCCAGACAGGACATCGTTCTCTCCATACCGGTACTGGAACGAAATTCCCTTTATCGAAACCCCTTCTTTCAAGGGACCGACCTTCACGGCGTCCTTTCTCACCGGGAGATCGTCCCGATCGTCCAGGACGTCCCAGACGTCCTGCGCTGCGGCGAACGCCTTCGAGATCTCGTTGTGCTGTCTTGAAAGCCTTCGCATCGGCTCGTAGCTGCGCAAAAGAAAGAACAGGAACGCAAAGAACTGCGGCGCCTCCATGTTCCCCACGTTTATCTCCCAGAGCCCGAAATAGAAGAAAACGATGATCGCGACGACCCCGATCATCTCGATCGTCGGCGGCGAGAACGCAGCGATCCTTCCGGAGCGCAGGTTCGCGCGCGCGATCAGTTCGGCGACAGATCCGAAACGCTTCCGCTCTCGGTCCTCGGCCGCGTAAGCCTTGACGATCGCCTGGTTCGAGAGCGTCTCCTGCGCCGTGTCGGTGAGGCTTTGATTTCCCTTCAACGACACTTCCGACAGCCTCCTCAGCGACGAGCTGAACCGGGATGTGAGCCAGGCGATGACCGGGCCTATGATCAGCGCCCCGAGCATAAGCCGCCAGTTGAAATAGAAGGCGGCCCCGACGAAGAATATGAGCATAAAGAGCTCGCGCAGCACGTCGCGCAGGCTCGCCGAAACGGCGAGCTCGATCGCCGCGCAGCTTACAACGAGCCTGGAGACCAGGAAGTTGGTTCGATGCCTCTCAAAAAAAGAGGCGGGCTGGGAGAGCAAGTGATCGTAGAGCTGTTTCCGGAGTTCGAGGATCGCCGCCTGGCCGATCTTCGCCATCAGGTATGCCGAAAAATACGAGGTGACTCCTTTGAATACCGTGAAAAGAAGAAGAAGCACGGAGATCATCACCCACGCTTCGTACCACTTTCCGGGACCCTGCGGGATGAACCGGTGAATGTTGAACAGTGTGGCGGTTCCGCTGCTCCCGACAGCCTGGAACTGGTCCAGGAGGGGCACAAGCAGCGCGCCCGTCGCCGTTTCGAACAGCGCTGTCAGGAGCATCGCAAGGATCGCAAGTGCGAACGTGGCGTAATGCGGACGGAGGTATTTGAGAAGTCTCCGGAAATCGTTCATTTCAGATCAAGCTTCCGAATATACTTCAGGTCAATGCGAGGTGTCCAAGACCGCGTTCGTCATTCATTTCCTGCGGGATAGCAACGCAGGTATAATGTGGCGCATCATCTCGGGGTTACCGTCCCCAATTCCGGAGAAATAACAATGACAATTTTAAAGAAGTATTCCTTGCTTCTCGCAAGCGCACTTTTCCTTATCGCTTCCACGGCATTCGGGCAGGTGGACATAGCCAGGGAATCCAAGGCTATCACCTATCCTATCGACGAGAACGTCGTTGTGAGGTTTCGCGGAACGACCAGGTTCCCGCGCATGAAGGGCGAGGCAAAGATCGAGAGGACCCAGAAGAACGGCACGGAGATCCAACTGTCGGTTTCGAAGATGCCCAGACCCTTCGAACTCGGAGCTGGCTATGCCACGTACGTGCTTTGGGCGATCTCGCCGAACGGTCAGATCGACAACCTCGGAGAGATAAAACGCCGCGGCTTTTTCGAGTTCGATTCCAAGATCAGTGTTACGACCAGGCTCCAGACTTTCGCCCTGGTCGTCACGGCCGAACCTCACTTCCTTGTCAGCCGGCCGAGCCAGGAAATCATGCTCGAGAACTACAGCGCCCACACACGATCGGGTACACCGCTTACGACAGCTACCTCGATCCAGTATTTCGGTAACTCGAGTGATTATTTCAACGACGCGCGAACTCCCGAGATCGCCGACGTCGATTACAGGCGGACCCCGCCTTCGATACTCCAGGCAAAGCAGGCGATCGCGCTCGCGAAGTACGCAGGAGCCCCAAGGGACGCCGCGGCGGAGCTTGAAGAGGCGGAAGGCCTCTTAAAGAATGCCGAATCTGCGTGGAGCGCGGGTCGTGACGATGAATACGTCGATATAGCCGCCAGAAAGGCGATCAGTTCCGCTGTCAAGGCGGAAATGACGGCGAATGCGCGGAAGGACGCGCGTGAGAAGCGGAATGAAAAGATACGCCAGGATGCCGAACTGAGGGAAGCCGAGAACAAGTTCTCGGACGCGCAATCCGAGATCGAATCGCTCAGGACGGAGCTGGCTCGAGAGACCAGGGCAAGGGAGCTTGCTGAGCGAGACGCTCTGAATTTCTCAAATCAGGTCAAACAGCTCACTACCGAGGTGATTCGGCTTCGGAAAGAGGCGCAGGATGCCAAGATCCAGCTGGCGAGCGTCGAGGCAAGCAAGAGGGCGCTCGAAGAGGAGAGGGACCGCGAGAAGATGCTTCAGCAGATGAAGGCGAACCTTCCGGTGATGAAGAAGTCGCTAGAGAGGTTCGGTTCCGTTGAGGAGACAGAGACGGGGCTTGTCCTTACGATCGGCGAGAACTTCTGGTCCGGGATCAGGGTTAGCAGTTTCGCGGCGAACACTGAAACCAAGATGAACTGGCTCGGCGAAGTCATCAACAGCAGTCCCAGCTACAGGGTGATCATCGAATCGCATACCGACGACCGCGGGGCACCTGAAGAACTCCAGACGCTAACCACCGAGCGCGCGAGGGCGATGGCCGACAAGCTGATAAGCCTTGGCGTGGGTACTGACCGTCTGGAAGCGAAAGGGTTCGGCGGCACTTTCCCGGTCGTTCCGAATGACACGAACAGAAACCGCGCGAAGAACAGGCGGGTTGAGGTCAAATTCGTGGTGAATGTCCGGTAGCTCCGGGATAAACGATTGTTTGAAAATAGGGAAGCGCGCTCGTTTCCCCTCTTCTTTTTATTCCGAAAGGATCTTGATCCTGTCGGGAGGTATGCCGACCATACACTGTTCTCCTTCCTCCAGGCCGACGAGCCGAAGTACGAGCGCCAGGAGCGAGAGCCCGTTCGCGTCGAGTTTCACCCTTGTGACGGGCCCGAGAAACGTGACATCGGTGACCCGCGCCTTTACCAGATTGTCCTCCGGGAACGATGCTCCGAACGAGATAGAGATCTCTTCGGGCCGGATCGCAAGCAGCGTGTCCTTGTTGATGGGCGAAAGCCGCTTCTTGTCCGAAGCTTCTGCCGTCAGCCTGTGTTCGCCGTCAATCGTCACGAATTCGTGAACGTCCTTCTTGCTCGACGTGAGACGCCGGGCGCGGATCAGGTTCACATAACCCGTGAGACTCGCCGAAACCGTAGATCCGGGCGTCTTGTATATATCCTCGGGCGTGCCCGTCTGGATGAAATCGCCGTTGTTGAGTATTCCGATCCTGTCGCAGGTAAGATAGATCTGCCTTCGGTCGGTTCCGGAAACGATGAAGGTATTGGTCTCTGCGGAGGCGCGTTCGAAGATGCGTCCTCTAAGTTTTTCCGCGTTGACCGGATCGAGACCGTCGAAAACGCCGTCGAACAGGATAAATGTCCTTCCGCTTTCGAGCGATCTGTAGATCCTTTCTATCTTCTCGAGCGGACTCTCGGGCCCGGGTCTACGCAACAGTCCGCCGCGTGACGACAAGGCCGCTGCAGGGACGAACTCGCATTCCTGTCGAAGGTCCGTGATCTCCCCGGCGACGGTGATCGCGCCGGAGTCGAGCGCCTCGAGTCCGGCTAGCGAACGAAGCAGCAGGGTCTTGCCGCTCCCGTTGAGTCCGAGCACGCCGAATATCTCGCCGGCTCGCGCCTCGAAAGAGAGATCGCGCAGGACCCATCGGTCGTCAACGCGTCTCGAGATCTTCTCGGCCCTTATGATCATCGCGAAACTTGTGAACGGGAGGGGCGTGCAAAGGATTGCGATCCCGTTGTCATCGGAACAAGCGCAAGTATAAACTAATCGCCGAGTTTAGAGAATCGAACCTTACTTTATGGGCTTTCGGTCCTTTGAGGATCACATTATGAATCCTGAAACCACTCTCCGAGCCGCCTGCCGGATTTCCGCCGCGCTGTTTGCCTGTGCATTTTTCCTCCTGCTTACGAAGGGCACATTCGCCCAGGACGTTTCTCCGACGCCTACGCCCGGTGCGGACGTTCCCGTCATCGTCAGCCGCGATGACGACATCGAGGCGCTGATCCGCGAACGGACGCGGCTGAACAGGCAGGCGGCCGAAACTGAACCCGCGACCACTGCGGACACGGAATCCCCTGCGCTTTCGCTCGAGTCGCTCTCAGATGCCGAGCAGAAGAAACTGGTCTTTTATCTCGACGTGCTTACAAAGCTCGAACAACGCGCGGAGTCGCTCCGGTCCCAGCTGATCAATATGATCGAGAAGCAGAACAGCGTGTCCACCAAGCTCCAACAGATCGAGTACAACCTGCGTCCAGAGGTTATTTCGGGTTACACTTCGCTATCCGGCTCTTTCCGTCCGGAGGACCTTCGCGAGCAGAGGCAATCGGAGCTGGAGATCGAAAAGAGGAATCTGGAGAACCTTCTCGGCCAGATCGACACCAGCATAAGCTCGCTCGAGAACAACCTTCGGCGCGCGGACCAGATGGCGGAGAGCGTGCGCGCGGCTTTCGAAGCAGTGCTCGCGGAAGCCCTCTACGACGACTCCAATCCCTGATTCTGCAAGCCAAAGTAACCTTCTCGTTCCAACGACCGTCCAATCAAGCACTGACCTGAGCGCGCTTACCCGCGCTCCAAGCTTAAGAGGAGAAGCATTATGAGTCTGAGGAACCTAGTTCTTGCGGCCTGCCTTGCCCCGTTGATCCTGCTTTCCGCGGCCGAGGCGTTCGCCCAGGGGATCATCATTCCACGCCCCTGCGATGTTGTCAGAAGATGCCCGCGTCCAATACCGCCACAGGTCGTTCTTCCCGTAAATCTGCCGGTCAAATCCATAAACATAGATACGAAGATCGAAGGTCAGGTCGCGACGACGAAAGTGGTTCAGGTCTTCGAGAACAGGACCGGATTCACACTGGAGGGCATATATTTTTTCCCGATCCCGGAAGGAGCGTCCGTTGAAGGCTTTGCCATTTGGGAGAACGGGAAAAGGCTGACGGGCGAGGTCCGTTCGAAGGAGGAGGCGAGAAGGATATACGACCAGATCGTAAGGTCGATGATGGACCCCGGCCTGCTCGAATACGCGGGAAAGGACCTTTTTCAGGCCTCGATCTTTCCGATCCCTGCGAACTCCGAGAAGAAACTCGAACTGACCTATTCGCAGATCCTGGATGCTGATTCGGGGACCGTCTCGTACCTGTATCCTCTGGGTACCGGGAAGGCGGTCTGGAACCGTGCGGCGGTCGGACGCGAGCCTCGAGGAAGCCAGCAGTTCGGGACGGTGGCGGGCCGGATCGAGATCTCGGCTCGGGAGCCTCTCAGGAACATCTATTCCCCTTCGCACAAGATCGACGTGAACTCGAGCGGTCCTAACCGATCCGTTGTGACCTTCGAAACGAAAGGCGATCCGAACGACTTTCGGCTCTTCTACGGTCTTTCGCGCGCTGAGTTCGGACTGTCATTGATCACGTACAGGGAAGCCGGAAAGGATGGGTATTATCTTCTGATGGTCTCACCCAACGAAGGTCTGGAGGCAAGGACGATCGCCAAAGACGTGATATTCGTGCTCGACACTTCGGGATCGATGCAGGACGACGGAAAGCTCGAGAAGGCGAGGCCGGCACTGAACTTCGGCATCCGATCCCTCAACGAAGGCGACCGGTTCAACGTTATCAGCTTCTCCGGAGAGGAGCACGTGATGGAGACCGGCCTGCTCGAAGCAAACGACACGAACAAGCGGCGCGGAGTGGAGTTCGTCGCGAACTTGAAGGCGAGCGGCGGCACGAACATCGACGACGCATTGCAGGCGGCGCTCGCCCAATTCGACGGGCGCGAGCGGCCGAAGATGCTTGTGCTTCTTACGGACGGCCTCCCGACGGTGGGGGAGCGCGACGTGGACAAGATCGTCGCGAACGTGCGGTCGAAGAACGTGGACGGACTTCGGCTTTTCCCGTTTGGCGTAGGCTACGACGTGAACACACGGCTTCTGGACAAGCTCGGTTCCGAGAATTCGGGACTTGCGGGATATGTTCAGCCGAAGGAGGATCTCGAGATCAAGGTCTCGTCATTCTTCAACAAGGTGAATTCCCCGGTGCTTTCCGATGTCGAGATCGATTACGGTCCGGTAGACGTAGAGAAGAACTATCCGCGCGAGCTTTCGGACATATTCCGCGGCGCGCAGTCGGTCATCACGGGGCGGTACCGGAATCAGAGCGATCTAGACGACGTCGCGCTCCGACTTTCCGGAATGTTCGGCAACAGCCGGCGGAGCTTCGAGTTTGACAGGCTCGATTTTCCGCTTCGATCGCTTCAGAACGACTTTCTCCCGAGGCTTTGGGCATCGAGGCGAGTCGGCTGGCTGATGGAGCAGATCCGAATAAACGGCGAGAGCAAGGAACTAAAAGATGAGATCGTTGACCTCGGTACGCGTTATGGGATAGTCACTCCATACACCTCGTACCTTGCGACCGACGGTTCGTTCCGCGCCCGCGAAACTGTCGGGAACCGGTTCGACATCGACGGCGCCGCAAGCGCCGACATCGCCCGGACGATGCGCGAGGAATCGGGACGCGGCGCCGTGAAGATGAGCGTCCAGCAGAATACTCTGCAGTCGAATACGCTGGCGACCCCATCTGCTGGCGGAGAGTCGGACGACATCTTCCTGGGTCAGTCGGAGTCGAACCAGTTTGTCGGTACGAAGAACTTCATCAAGGACGAGGATGTATGGACCGATACCGCTTTCGACGAATTGCGGCGTTTGCCGGAGATCAGGCTGAAGTTCGGATCGGATGAGTATTTCGACCTGGCGCTGAACAACCCGCTAGTCGCGAAATATCTTGCGATCGGAAAGAATGTGACCTTTGTGCTTGATGGACGCGTTTACTACGTACGTGAGTAGTAATCTTTTCATCGCGGTACGAATGGGGTGACTTTTTCCGTCTTAAATTGTATTTTCTAATGGAAGGAGCACCTCATTCCCTTTCTCCCTTTGCAATAGTCAGGAGTTTCAAGATGTCATTAAGAGTTTCATTTTTTATCGCAATTCTATTTGTGTCCGCCGCGATGCCTGCATTCGCACAAGACGGATGGCAGATCCGCAGAGGATCCGGCACCGGTGACCTGATAAGCGTTTTCTTCACTTCTTCCAGCACTGGATGGGTCGCCGGTGACGAAGGCTACCTCGCTCAGACTCGTGACGGAGGGAACACCTGGACAAAACGGGTCCTTAATACTGCGGCGAACATCAACGAGATCTACTTCCGCAACGACGCCGACGGTTACCTGGTCGCGGGCCGAAAGTTGTTCGAGACGTCCGATGGCGGCCTTAACTGGAAGGAAACGTTCATTGCCAATCCGACGGAATTCTCCGACGGCATACCCGAATTCCTCAGCATAAGGTTCAACAGCAGGAACCAGGGATTCATTGTCGGATCCGTTCTGGACCGGGACAACGACGAGATCGTGATCGGAAGCCTCCTGATGCGGACGGTCGACGGAGGAAAGACCTGGAACCGTGTGGATTTACCGACAAAGGTCGAGCTCTTCCATCTGGACTTCGACGGCCGGTCGCACGGCTGGATCGTGGGCGACCGGGGCACCATCCTTGCGACGACGAACAACGGGAGCACCTGGGAGCTTCAGGACTCGGGCACGCAGGAGGTTCTTTACAACGTAGATTTCAGGGACGAGAAGGACGGCTATGCGGTCGGAACCGGCGGCACGATCCTTCGGACCGTCGACGGAGGCGCGACGTGGATCAAGGTGGAGTCGCCGGTTTCAGCGACGCTTTTCCGTGTGGATTTCCCGAAGGACAAGGACGGGTGGATAGTCGGCGCCCGGGGGACGATCCTGAGGACCAGGGACAAGGGGATCACCTGGCAGGAACAGAAAAGCAATACCACAAGCCATCTGTACGGTCTCTATGTCAGGGGCGATTACGGGTGGAGCGTGGGTAAGGACGGAGTGATCATCAGCTACAAGGACTGATCGGACCGGCCGGGCAACGTGACCCTGTAAGGGTACATCAGTCAAACAGGCTTTCAGCCGAGCGTACACCGATCGTTGATCAACCAGCACGGCTTTGAGTCTTCTGATTCCTCCTGTTTCTTTAGCCCGCCGGGCACTTAACCCGGCGGGAATTTTTATTTGTTCCCGGTTCGGCTGCTCACCCTTACTGCAAGCTGCCGGGCCTTCGGGAAAAGGTCCACAGCTTTCGAGATCTGCGGATCGCCGGAATTCAGGACCCGATTGGCGACGACGTTTCCGTAAGCGGCGGAGTATAGGTTGAACCGGAGCCTTTCCGCGATGAACCCTCTCTCACTTTCGAGGACTTTGCTCGTAAGATCCGGATCGCCATACCCTCTAAGATACCTTCCGAAAGCCTTAAGCACTTCCGCATCGATCTCGAACTCCCGATCGGAACTGGAGCCGGCGTAGTGCGTCTGAGCGCCGATCTTGTAACTAGCGAGTCCGGGCTGCGAGCCGGCCGCCAGTTCGCGCGAGAACAGGAATAAAGGGTCGAGCAGGGAAGCCCGCAATGCGTTCATCGGGGTCGCAACGATCGTTTCGTCCGGCCGTATCCCGTCTCCGCCAAATACAGGTCTGCCGCCCGCTGTTTTCTTCAGGTATTTCTGTTCCTGTCCTTCGGTCAGGATGGTTTTGTGATTGTAGTAATCGTACAGTCCGACGTTCGAGTAATCCCTCTGTATCAGTCTTCCCGAAGGGGTGTAGTACTTGGCCGTGGTCAAGGTAAGTCCGGCGCCATACGGAAGATCGATGACACTCTGGACCAGCCCCTTTCCGAATGTCCGGCTCCCGACAATAAGCGCGCGGTCGTGATCCTGCAGCGCTCCCGCGACGATTTCGGAGGCAGAAGCCGTCTCTTCATTAACTAGTACGATCAAAGGAAGGCTGAGCGGCGAACGGTTGCTGGAGCGCCATTCACGGTTGTCGAAGGGAATCCTTCCCCTCTGGGAGAGGACCTTCGTTCCCTTCGGAAGGAACTTGCCCGCGACGTGCACAGCTTGTTCAAGGATCCCGCCCGTGTTGTCGCGCAGGTCGAGGATCAGAGAGCGCATTCCCCTTCGGGAAAGCTCGCGGAGTGCGGTGTCGAACTCTTCGCTTGTCGTGTAATTGAATCCCGCCGAAAGATCCACATATCCTATGTTCCCGTTAAGCATGTAAAAATCCGGGATCGAAGGCTGGGGAACCCTCGTGCGCTTGAGCTTTATCGTCACCGGTGAATCCATTCCGGCGCGCTCGACCGAGACGGTTACTTTGGAACCCACCGGACCCCTGACCAGATTCCTGACAAAAAGTGAGTCCTTCGCTCGCACATCCGTCCCGTCGATCGCAACGATCCGGTCCCCGAAGCGCAGACCGGAACGGTGCGCGGGCGAGCCCTCGAATGTGGAGACGATGTAGGTCGCGAGGTCCTTTCCTCTCCCGAAGTTGGCGATCGAAGCACCGATCCCGAAGTATTCAGAATGCTGATCGGAAAGCAGTTCGGCGAATTCGGCCCGGTCGAAGTAGTTCGAATGCGGATCGAGCGTCAGCAGCATCGCTTCGATCGCGGCCTTCGTAAGCTTCGCTGTATCCGTTTCGGAACCCGAAACGTGATTGGCGAGAACCAGTTCCAGCCCTTCTCTGTAGTCGATCAGTGCCTGAGTCGCCGTGAATGAAGGAGCTCCGGTCGTCCTTCCGCCTTCTCCGGCGGGAGATGCCGAGAACGACTTGCCGCGGCTGATCCTGAACGGTTCCACTTCTTCGCCGGCAGTCCGTTCGGCGGAACCTTCCTGAGCGTCCAAAGGCGCGGCAAGAGCGATGGGGAGGAGCAGGAATAGATAAAGGGCTTTCCTCATAGTGAAGCGACTTCAGGAACACTTCGCCCGAGATGCTTGCGGGATCAGCCGGTCTGTGAATGTGCAAAGCATACTACAGAACAGCCCTCCGGTTCGCAAGAACAAGCGGAATTAGTGCCTTGAATTAATTTCAGGTTCGCTCAAGCAAACGCGGAATGGTCTCCGATTTCCAGAAGTTGTCTTTTGGAGAGGCTTGCTTTACCTTATTCGTGACTTCGCGCAGCACGGCAAAGAACGGGAGGTAATCCTACGGATAAAGTACTTCAGGCGATCAGGAACGTGATCGAGACGGTCGAAGTGGCCGAAGTTCTCACAACGCCCTTCAACGAGTCGATCGTGAACCTGCTCGACCTTTCGTCGAGGGCGATCAAAGCCGAAGGCGCGTCGGTCCTTCTGCCGGAGGGAGAAGAGGGCGACCTAGTATTCAAGTGGGCCTGCGGTTCGGTCTCGGACTCTCTGATCGGCGTTACAGTCCCCTCGGGAAAGGGGATCGCCGGATTCGTTTACACCACGGGCCAGCCGATGGCGGTCAGCGACGCGGAAAGGGAAACGAATTTCTATTCCGAGGTGGACCGCAACACGGGATTCTCGACCCACACGATCCTCGCGACACCGCTTCACTTCGACGGTGACGTGACCGGGGTCCTGGAATACGTTAACAGGGAGGGCGATCCTCCGTACGAGCCTTTCACTTCCGAAGAGATGGACCTCGCGGCGCTCTACGCCGACGCCGTGGCCTCGCTCGTTCACGCCTACACGTCGGCGGACCTTCTTGGCGAATTCAGCCGGAGAATGCTGGAGGGCGCCGACGGCGAGGGTTCTCGTGATGTCGAATCGTTCCTAGCGGATCTGGAAGGATCTGAAGAACACAAAGACCGGATCCGGCTTGCCGAGCTCGTCCGGCGCGCCTCTTCGCTCGGTGAGAAAGAGCGCGAGCTTTGCGAGAATATTCTCGAGTCGTTCGTAAGATATCGAAACGGCGGCCATTAAGATGGAGGTCCTGACGGAAGACCGATTGATGAATCATGGAGATCGCGGATCTTACAAGCTCAGGCGAACGGTTCTCGGCCCCGGGGATAGCGGCGCGGTTCGATGAAAATTGGAAGGAATGCACGGGCAGGGGTGTCTCGATCGCGATCGTCGACAGCGGAATCGATATCTCTCACACGGCCCTTCAAGGCAAGATCCGGTCTTCCAGCGAGGCCTTCAGGGAAGGGAAGCGGATCGTGTTCCGCGACTCCGAGAGCGGAGACGCGGCCGGTCACGGGACCGCCTGCGCCGGCGTTGTGCTGGCGATCGCGCCGGATGCGGAGATTCACAGCATAAAGGTTTTGGGGTCCGCGGGGATCGGTGACGGCGACTCGTTCCTTGCGGGACTTGAGTTCGCTATCAAACAGCGTCACAGGATCATCAACCTTAGCCTCGGGACTACCAAGCCCCAGTACGCCGCTCCGCTCAGAGACCTTCTCGACCGCGCATACCTTGCCGGGTGCATAGTCGTCTCCGCGGCGAACAACTTACCTCAACCGAGCTTTCCTTCCGTTTTCTCTTCTTCGCTGATCGCAGTTTCCAAGGCCACGGAGCAGGACCCGTTCAAATTCGGCTTCAGGTTCGGGGAGGTCATCGAGATGACCGCGCCGGGCGTCAACGTGCGAACGACCTGGACCGGAAATTCCCACAAGACGGTGACCGGCAACAGCTTCGCCTGCCCTCACATATCGGCAGTGCTTGCTCTTCTTCTAGATAGATATCCAGAGATGACCCCGTTCCAGGCGAAGTCTGCTCTGTTCGCGATCTCCAAAGCCGCTTCCACGGACTGAGTCCTTCGTCCGACGGCGAGTCATTGCAAATCGATATCCAAAATGATTTGATAAAATCTTTCGGCAGAGCCCGTCCGTGAAGGCATCTGCCAAACCATAACAAGTTACGGCTGAAGCAAATGACCACAAATTTTGAGATCGGCGATATTCTGCTCGAGCAGTACAGCATTGAGAACGGCCTGCGCGTGATCCTCAACCCTGACGATTCGGTGCCCGTCGTGTCGGTCGCCGTCTATTACGACGTCGGATCGCGGAACGAATGGCAGGGCAAGTCCGGCTTCGCGCATCTTTTCGAACATATGATGTTCCAGGGGTCCGAGAACGTCGGCAAGGCCGAGCATTTCCAGTTCATAATGAAGGCCGGCGGCACGATGAACGGGACCACGAGTTCGGAGCGGACCAACTATTACGAGACGCTGCCGGCGAACCAGCTTCCGCTCGCGCTTTGGCTCGAGAGCGACCGCATGCGTTCGCTTGCAGTCACCCAGGAGAACCTGGACAACCAGCGCGAGGCGGTCAAAGAGGAGAAGCGGCTGCGGTACGACAACCAGCCGTACGGCCAGATCTTCGACATCCTCATATCGATGATCTACAAGAACTTCGCAAACGCGCACTCGACGATCGGCTCGATGGAGGATCTCGACGACGCGACGGTTGAAGATGTCCGCGAGTTCTTCCGGATCTACTACGCCCCGAACAACGCGGTGCTCGTGATCTCAGGTTCCTTCGGGACCGAAACGGCAAAGGAACTTGTCGAGAAGTATTTCGGAAGTATTCCGGCCCAGCAGCTTCCGCCCAAGATCGATGTTGAAGAGCCTTCGGAAGTGGCGGAAACGTACCGCGAGTACCACGATCCTCTTGCGCCGCTTCCCGCGTTCCTTATGGGCTGGAAGATCCCGCCGCGGCGGACGAAGGAATTTCACGCGCTATATCTTGCAGGAAAGCTGCTTTACGACGGCGACAGTTCCCGCCTCTATCAGAAGCTTGTAAAAGGCGAGGAATCTGTCACGCAGTTGTTCGGATTCACCGACGAGCGGAGGGGGCCTTCGAGTGTTATGATCGGCGCCATCCCAAAGCCGGACAAGGACCTGGACCGTATCCGTAGGACGATCGTCGAAGAGATCCGGGAGCTGGCGACGAACGGCCCGAGGCCCGAAGAACTGGAAAAGCTCAGGAACCAGCTGATCAACAGCGAGGTGCGTTCGCGCCAGTCCTCGCTTTCCCGTGCCCAGACCATCGCCGAATATGCACTCTATGACGGAGATCCCGGCGTGATAAACGAGGAGATCCACGAGCTGCTGAGCATCACGGCCGACGATATAAGGTCCGCCGCCGACAAGTATCTGAACACTGAGAACAGGGCGCTTCTGGACGTGATCCCGGCTTCCGCGGCCTGATCGCGTGAAGAGACCGCCCGAAATGATCCGATAAAGAAAGTATGAACGACGAATACCGGAGGCAGGCGCCCGAACCTCTGACGCCGCTTCCTTTCAATCTATCGCCCGCGGTAAAGCGGACGCTCTCGTGCGGAATGAATTTGGTGTCTGTCCACGACGACCGCCAGCCCCTTGTCAATTTCAGGCTGATACTTGGCACGGGCGACATTCACGATCCTGAGGGCGGGACCGGCGTGGCATCGGCCGTCGCATCCCTGCTTAACGAAGGCACTGAGAATTACGCCAGCAGGGAGCTGGCGGAAGAGGTCGACCGTCTCGGCGCCGCGCTTTCCGCTTCTTCCGCCTCGGATCACGCTGTCGTTAAAGCATCCGCGCTTTCCGGTTTCGCTTCCGAGGTCCTCGACCTGCTTGCGGAGCTCGTGCTCAGGCCGGTGTTCCCTGAGAACGAACTGGAGCTCTACAAGCAAAACGCGATCGAGGGACTGAAATACCAGCGCTCACAGCCGGACTTTCTCGCGGACGAACAGGTGGGAAGGGTCGTTTTCGGGGATCATCCGTACTCCATCAATTCGCCGACGCCCGACGACATAAAGAGTCTGACGCGCGAGGCCCTCGCCGAATTTCACGCCGGCGCCTATGTCCCTAACAACGCCGTACTCGTCGCGGTCGGTGCGATCGCCCCTGACGTGTTGGCGGACGAGCTTGAGGAGAGGTTCCGCAAATGGAACGCGGGCGAGCTTACTGAAAAACAGTTCCCCGATCCTCCCGCGCGATCGGAGAGGACCCTCACGATCGTCGACCGGCCCGGATCGTCGCAGGCCAACATCGTTCTCTCAAACCTGGCCATAGACCGGCGCAGCCCGGATTATTTTCCGGTCCTCGTAATGAATCAGGTCCTGGGCGCCGGGGCGTCGTCGCGTCTGTTTATGAACTTGCGCGAGGAGAAAGGCTACACGTACGGAGCGTATTCGAGGATCTACGCACGCCGCTTCGGCGGTTCGTTTGAAGCCACAGCCGAAGTGAGGACCGCCGTGACGGGTGATTCGCTGAAGGAGTTCTTTTACGAACTCGAGCGGATCAGGACGGACGCTGTGCCCGAAGACGAGCTGAGAGACGCGAAGAACTTTCTCACCGGCGTGTTCCCGATCAGGGTCGAGACCCAGGGCGGGCTGATCGGCCAGATCGCAGCCCAGCAGGTGTACGGTCTGCCCGACGACTATCTGGAAACCTATGCCGACAATGTGCGTGCCGTGACCGCCGAAGAAGTCCGGCGCGTGGCTGAAGCCTACATTCACCCGGACAATATCGCTATGGTCGTCGTCGGCGACGCCGGCGATGTTCTGAAGCAGACCTCCGCATACACGGACAATGTAGATGTGTTCGATACCGAAGCCAGGCGCAAGGACCTTGACGCTTTGCTCGCCGCGCAGGACGCGCCCGATGCGGACGTTGCCGGCGTCTGGCAGGTCGATATCTCCGCGCAGGGTCAGGACCTGTCGCTAAAGCTCGAGCTTGAGCAGGACGGCTCCGACGTTACAGGAAGCATTGACTCGATGCTTGGGCAGGGAACGTTGAAAGACGGCACGGTCAGCGGGGCGGGACTGAAGGGAACTCTCGTCACGGAGATGCAGGGGCAGGAGATCGAACTTGAAATATCCGCGTCGGTGTCCGGCGATTCGATGGAAGGGCTGATCACGATCCCCTTGATGGGCGAACCCCTTCCGTTCAAGGGCTCGAGGGTCAAGACCGAGTGAGCCTAAATCCTTCAAACACAATTTATCCGCTGGCCTCCTCAAGCTGGGACGAGTCGGAGATCGAGGCGATGCACCGCGTCATCGATTCCGGAAAGTTCACGATGGGGGAAGAGGTGGCCGCCTGCGAGCGCGAGTTTGCCGGTCAAGTGGGGGTCCGGTACGCCCTGATGGTGAATTCGGGCTCGTCGGCGAACCTTCTGATGATCGCCGCGATGCGGTACAGGCGCAGAGGCCGTTCGCTGGAGCCCGGTGACGAAGTTATCGTTCCCGCCGTCTCCTGGGCTACAACCTTCTACCCGGTTTCTCAGCACGGATTGAAATTGGTCTTCGTCGATATTGACGCAGACACTCTCAATCTTGATCTTGACAGCCTTGAAGACGCGGTCGGACAGGAGACGAAAGCCGTTCTCGGCGTGAACCTTCTCGGGAACCCGCTCGACCTTCCCCGCCTGCAAGCGTTCTGCGAGGAGCGCGGCCTGATCCTCCTTGAGGACAACTGCGAATCGCTCGGCGCAAAGGTCGGCGGGAAACAGGCCGGCACGTACGGCCTTTTGGGGACGTTCAGCAGCTTTTTCAGCCACCACATCTCGACAATGGAAGGCGGCTTCGTGGTCACGGACGACGAAGAGCTTTACCACATCCTGCTCTCGATCCGTTCCCACGGCTGGACCCGGCATCTTCCAAATGAAAACCTCGTCTGCGGTACGAAGGGCGACGACCCTTTCGAGGAGTCGTTCCGGTTCGTCCTTCCCGGTTACAACCTCCGGCCTCTGGAGCTCCAGGGCGCGGTGGGACGCGAGCAGATCCGGAAGATCGACAAATTTGTCGAGGCACGAAGAAAGAACGCCGCGCATTTCAAAGAACTCTTCGCGGACGACGATCTGTACAGCATCCAGCAAGAGACAGGTGAGAGCAGTTGGTTCGGCTTCGCTCTCCTATTGAAGAAGGCAATTGAGGGAATCACCAGGAAGGACGTTCTTGAGAGGCTTGAAGGAACGGGGATCGAGATGCGGCCGATCGTAAGCGGCAATTTCGCGAAGAACAGCGTCGTGAACCACCTGGAACACAGGGTTGTGGGCACTCTGAAGAATTCCGAATGGCTCGACGGGAACGGTTTCTTCGTCGGGAATCACCATTTCGATATCCGCGAAAGGATCGACCGGCTGAGGGAAGTTCTCTTTGAATTCGGCTGATCGAAACAAGGAAGGCCGCCTATACCGGCAGCCTTTTATGATCAGATTGACCTAACGCTTACTTGGTAGCCGCGTCGGCGATCGGCGCGCCGGGCGCGTTCCTGAACACGGAGGCGGCCTTTTTCCATCGACGCCTTGGTCCAGTACATCTCGCTTCTACCGATCTCAAGCCCGTTTCCGGCTTTCAGCACGAAATAAGGGCTTCAGTCCTTTGCCTCCCTGCGTTCGAATCGCCCCGAATCCGCGGAGTTCTTCCTCACCGACTCAACACCTGCTTACGGCTCCTTCATAGCTTGCGTACATTTGGCGCGTTAGGACCGTCTGGATGTTCGACGAAAGAAGATTGAAATTGAATTTTCCGTTCCTGCCCCGTTTGATAACGAATTTTCCTGCCATCGTACGAGTTCCTCGCCTAACTGAATGAGATCCCAACCCCAAATTATCAGCGGATATCAAACACGCAAATCGGACGGCGCACCCGTGAGACTAAACTCCCGGATGCGCCGCCGAAAGGCATTGAGTTGTGTATGAGGGATCGGCATTCACCCCCACAGGGGCGGGACGGTTCGATCACACAACTCAATCTCACCTATCTTCTCGTTTTGAATTTCAGCCAGCGCGCCTGAAGCGCCTCGGGCCTGATGCGCGGCTCTCGAGCGATTCGATCAGTTCATCCGCCGCCTCTCGGGAAAGTTCCGACAGAGCACATCCGAACTGTCGTTCGGCTTCGTCATCAGCGCTCACAAGAAGCTGTTTGGCAAGCGACTTCGCTCTCGAAAGTTGCGAATACGAGATCATGTCCCTCAAGGACACGGCTTCCGGCCCTGAAACGATACAACTCGCTCCTTTATCACGCTCGAATCCATCGGGAATTCTTTCCCGGGGCTCCGGCTGACGGAAAGCGAACTTCGAAACGGCATCGGCAAGCGCCCTTCGCTCAGCCTGTTCAAGCGATCCTTCGAGTTCAGCCGGAGAAATTCCGAGCCCCTCGCGCTCGAAGCCCGCCAGGCGGAGCGAAGCGACGACGACCGCGTATCCGTTAAGGAACTTTGCGCTTGTTATCCTGTACGACCAGTCGGACCTCTCGCCCAAGGGTCCGAAGACAGACTCGAGAGAGGGGAGTTCGGGCGAGTCGGCTCCGGTATAGCCGTCCCTTTTGTCCCGGGCAGGGAAATCGAGGATCTTGATCGCGGTTTCCAGGTTTACCGTTTCGTTCTTCATCGAGGTGCTCCTTGATCCGAAATAGGTATCCGAACAGGGTCGGTGTTTCATCTATGCAACAACGTACCACAACAATTTTGTTGTTGCAAGAGTGAAACGGGGTATTGCAATTAAAATCTGCTTATGGTATTTTGTTTTATAGATGAGACAAGCTCCTGGCGGTCGTGAAAGGTTTTGCGGTCATACAAAAGGTTAGGGAGATCGAAAAATGGTGAGAAGATCGAAAGACGACAGGCTGATCAGCACGGCAGAACTCGGCAGAGCCGTCAAACGCAGAAGGGAAGAGCTCAAGTTGAGTTTGAGAGATGTCGCCGATGAGACGGGCGTTTCGGCGTCGACTCTGTCGCGCATCGAGAACGGCACCGGAAAACCGGACGCGGACAACATCGCACGTCTGACGAACTGGCTGAATATGCCGATCGACCGCGTGATGGTGAGAAACGCAGACGAAGGAGAGGTCAAGCCGGTGATCTACTATCCGCACGAAGCGACTCCGGAGATCGTTGAGGCGCATCTGAGGGCGGACAAGAACCTCTCGGAAGAGACTGCCAACGCACTTGCCGAACTGTTCAGGGTCGCATACACGCAATTCGCAACGCCGGAAAGTAAAAAGAAACAGAAATAACTACTTGCAGGAATTCCTTTGGATATGCAGAACACCCATCTGGAATCAACAGTAAGCGCAAACGGCGTGATCAAGTTCGACACTTCGTTCGTGCTCTTCTTTCTTGCGATGGAGATCGGACAGAGTGGCCTTCTTTCATTCGAAGGGCTCTTGATGGCTCCTGCCCTTGCGGCGGTTCTGATCGGACCCTATCTTCTAAATAAGAGCGGAGACATCTCGTTCAAGCACTGGGCCGCGGGACGGGTGGCGATCACAGGGTTGGGACTTGCTCTGGGCTCGGCATTCGCGATCGCCGTCGGGACCCTGCTCCCGAAGAGCTTTGAAATTCTTCCGTTCACGCTCCTGATAATGGCCTGCATGGCGACGGCGTTCCTGAGCTTCGGCTCCTTGCTGGGATTCAGGCTCGAGCGCTGAGCCGGACAAACATTGAACAATAAAATGCGGCCGCCCCGGATCGGGCGCGGCCGCGTCGTTTCTCTTGTGAGTTATCCTGCGGAGGAATTCGTTTTTAACCCCTTTGGATGAAACGTGCGATCCCTACCATCCAGTTCATCCCTGTTCAAAACCTTCAAACGCTTACCGTTTCATTATCCGGCTGAAGCACCTTCCTGATCGCCGAGACCTGTTCGCAAAGCTCTATGTACTGGTTCGGAAGAAGGGCCTGAGCGCCGTCGCACAATGCTTCTTCGGGACACGGATGGACCTCGATAATCAATCCGTCAGACCCCACTGCGACGGCGGCCCTGGCAAGCGGATCCACCATGTAGTTCCGACCCGTGCCGTGTGAGGGATCGACTATCACGGGAAGATGCGTGATTTTGTGGAGCGCGGGGACGATCGAAAGATCGAGCATGTTCCTGGCGTGGTTGCCGAACGAGCGGATCCCCCGTTCGCAAAGAATGACATCGTAGTTGCCCTCGGCCATCACGTATTCCGCCGCGAGGAGGAATTCGTCCAGCGTCGCCGAAAGACCGCGTTTCAAAAGGACCGGCTTCGAGGCCTTGCCGACGTACTTCAGAAGGGAAAAGTTCTGCATGTTGCGGGCGCCGATCTGTATACAGTCACCGTATTTCTCTACAAGATCCACGCCCTTTTCGTCCATCGCCTCGGTGACGATATTCAGCCCGAATTGGTCGCGAACCTCGGAAAGGATCTTCAATCCTTCCTCTCCCATCCCCTGGAAAGCGTACGGGGAAGTGCGGGGTTTGAAAGCTCCGCCGCGAAAGAACTTTGCGCCGCTTCTTGCGACGACCTCCGCGATCTCGAAAACCTGGTCCGGCGTTTCGACCGCGCACGGTCCGGCGATCATCGCCAGTTCGTCGCCTCCGATCTCCGAATTCCCCACCTTAACGACCGACCGCTCGGGCCTTAGGTCCTTCGAAACCAGCTTGTACGGCTTGGTGACGCGTATCGCGTCCGCCACACCCGGAAGGTTCTCAAAGTGAGCGCGGTCCACCGCTCCACTGTTTCCGGTGATCCCGATCGCCGTCCGCGACGCACCCGGCATAGAGTGCGGACGCAAGCCGAGCGATTCGATCACTTCCAGGACGCGGTCGATCTCCGGCTGCGTCGCGGTGGGTTTCATTACGATCAACATAACGATTTCACGATGCCCTGTTCGGGCAAACTATTGAGATTAAGGTCTAAGGCGGCTTTTTGCAAACCGCAAGTCCGGCTCAGCAGACTGCAAAGTTCCGGTCCGAAATCCGGGAGTTCCGATGCGAAATCCGTGATACTGAGGTCAATGTGCAATCCGCCTGCCACTCGCCGGGACCGCATCCGGCTTTCCGATCAATCCCAAAACGAAATTCCGCACGGCAGGGACAGCTTCTTCATCTGCACCGCAATCTTCGATAACGCTGACGATCGCCGATCCGACAACCGCCGCGTCGGCATATTCGAGGACGTCGTTCAACTGTTCACGCGTCGATATGCCGAAACCGACCGCGACCGGAAGGTCCGTCACCGAACGCACCCGCCGAACAAGATCCCGAGCCGAATCGCGAATCTCGGCCCCCTCGCCGGTCACCCCGGTCCTCGAAACCGCGTAGATGAACCCGCGTGCACCTTCGGCGATCCTGGCAAGCCTTTCGTCTGTTGTAGTCGGAGCAACGAGCGATATCAGATCGAGATCGGCACTCGCCATCGTTCGGGACATCGCCGAAAACTCATCTTCGATCAGGTCGGTTATCAGGAATCCGTCCACTCCGGCTTCGGACGCTTCCCGGCAAAGCCGTTCGATCCCGAAAGCCAGGAACGGATTGAGGTATCCGAACAGCACGATCGGAACTTCGGTCTTTTTCCTTGCTTCCGCCACGACCTCGATTATCCGTGGAATTCCCATTTCTCCATTCTCGAGCGCTCGCTGGGACGACCGCTGGATGACAGGGCCGTCGGCCATCGGATCGGTAAAGGGAACGCCGAGCTCGATCACCGTAGATCCGAGTTCCGCCAGTTCAAATATCAGCGCGAGGGTCGTGTCCGGGTCCGGGTCCCCGGCGGTGATGAAGGGAATAAACCCCGGTTCTCCGAATTCGCGCGCCGAATCGAACGCGTCTTTGATCCTCTTATTCATTTAAGGTCTCCCGACAGTTCGGCGACCGTCTGTACATCCTTGTCCCCGCGGCCTGAAAGATTCAGGATCACGATCTGTTCCTTGCTCATCTCAGGGATTGTCTTCAGGCAGTGCGCAACCGCGTGGGCGCTTTCCAGCGCGGGAACGATCCCTTCCGTCCGCGAGAGAATGTGAAACGCCTCGAGGGCCTCTTCGTCGGTCGCGGATACATATTCGATCCGGCCGTTGTCGCGCAGGAATGCGTGCTCGGGACCTATCGAGGCATAATCAAGCCCCGCTGACACCGAATGGGTCGAGGCGATCTGGCCGGCCTCGTCCTGTAAAACGTAGCTCTTTGTGCCCTGCAAAACGCCGATCCTTCCGCCGGAAACCGGATCGAAACGAGCGGCGTGCTGTCCCAGAGAATTTCCTGAACCGCCGGCTTCTACCCCTGTCATCCGCACGCTTTCGTAAGCAAGAAAAGGATGGAACAGCCCGATCGAGTTCGATCCTCCGCCGACGCACGCGATAAGAAGATCGGGCAGCCGCCCCTCAGCCGACAGGATCTGTTCGCGCGCCTCTCGCCCTATCACGCTTTGGAAGTCCCTGACCATCAGCGGATATGGATGCGGTCCGAGCGCCGATCCCAGAAGATAATGAGTGTCGGCGACGTTCGTCACCCAGTCGCGGAGCGCCTCGTTGATGGCATCCTTGAGCGTCTTCGATCCGGAATCGACTCCGCGAACCTCGGCGCCCAGCAGTTCCATCCGGTACACATTCAACGCCTGCCTTCGCATGTCTTCCGTGCCCATGTAGATCACGCAGTCGAACCCGAAGAGCGCGCAGACGGTCGCCGTCGCGACGCCGTGCTGGCCGGCGCCTGTCTCGGCGATTATCCGGGTTTTGCCCATCTGCTTCGCCAGAAGAGCCTGGCCGAGCGCGTTGTTTATCTTGTGGGCGCCAGTGTGGTTCAGATCCTCGCGCTTCAGGTAGATCTTCGCGCCGCCGCATCGTTCGGTCAGACGGCGTGCGAAATACAAGGGAGTCGGTCGTCCGGAAAACTCTCGATTAAGGGTTTCGAGGTCCGATCGGAAACCGGGATCGTCCTTCGCCGCGAAGTATGCGGCCAAGAGCGAATCCAGCGGGGCGACCAGGGTTTCCGGGACAAACCTTCCTCCGAACTTTCCGAAATAACCCCGCTCGTCTGGCTCGTACAGGGAGGGGCGGGCCTTCTCCGCCGCTTTAGCTTCTCGAATGAACGTTTTCATTTTATCGTGATCCTTTTTCCCGGGAGCGGCCTCGACACCGCTGCAGACGTCGACCGCATATGGATCCAAAATCCTCACCGCGGCCGCAACGTTCGAAGGGTTCAGCCCTCCGGCGAGATAGACCTTACAGGCACCTTCAAATATGTGTTTCGCCGACTGCCATTCGAAGGATTCGCCGGTCCCGCCGTAAGCGGCCGAAGAGAGCGAATCGACCAGTATCGCGTCGGTCTTGTAAGCTTTGAACCCGGCAGGATCTTCGCCGGTCCGCATCCTCAACGCCTTGATCACCGGCAGGCCGGTCAGCACGGCGACCTCGTCGCAGAATTCGGGACCCTCGTCACCGTGGAGCTGGATCGCGTCCAGTTCAACCTTGTTTGCGACGTTTGCGATCCGCGACGCCTCTTCATTGACAAAGACGCCGATCTTGCGAATGTTCCGAGGGATCTCGAACGCGATCCCGGCCGCGGACTCCGGCTCGATGAACCTCTTACTCTCGCGATAGAAATTGAACCCGATCTCGTCCGCGCCGGCCTCAGCGGCTGCGAGGGCGTCATCGAGGTTCGTAATTCCGCAGATCTTCACTCTCATTGGTATAAAGAAAACAGGATGGACAGGATGTTCAAGATAGCTGCGTATCTCCGCCGAATCGAGATCCTCACTAGAAATCCGGACTGTTAGAGACGGCTAGTTGCAATGCTTCTTGTTTTCCGCTTCTTGCTTTCCCATCCTGAATATCCTGTCCATCTTGTTTTTTTCTCCTTCTTTCGCCATCAACGCCTCCCCGATCAGAAATCCGTCGAATCCGAGTTCGCGAAGCTCAGCGATCTGTTCAGGCGAGCTGATACCGCTTTCCGAGATCATCAGCGCGCCCTCGGGCCTGTGCCGGATCAGTTCCCTGGAATGATCGAGCGAGACCTCGAACGTGTTGAGGTCCCGGTTGTTTACCCCGATCAGTTGCGCCCCGAGGGCTTTTGCGCGATCCAGCTCCACGCGGTCGTGGACTTCAACAAGCGCGTCGAGCCCGAGCGAATCCGCGGTCCGCATCAGTTCCGACATAGTCTCGTCATCGAGCATCGCCGCGATGAGAAGCACCGCATCGGCGCCGTAGAATCTCGCCTCGTGCAGCTGAAACGGATCGAAGATGAAGTCTTTTCGGAGAATCGGGATGCCGACCGCGCTCCTCACTCTTCTAAGGTCTTCTATGCTTCCGAGAAAGTGATCCTCCTCTGTCAGGACCGACACTGCCGCCGCTCCTGCCTTCTCGTAGTCCACAGTTTTCCAGGCCGGATCGGCATCGCCTTCGATGATCCCTTTTGAGGGTGACGCCCGTTTGAACTCAGCGATGATGTTCACACGGTCCTTCCGGCGAAGGGCTTCCGAGAACCGGAACGGTTCTCTGTCTTCGGCAATGTCCCCGGCGATCTGCTTAAGCAACGCGATGTCTTCCGGTGTCCTTGCCGCCATTTCAGTTTCAAATCTGCGGCGCTTGGCATCGAAGATCTTCTTCAGGATCGACGGACGTTCGGTCATCGGCTTGTCTCCTCCGAAAGGTTTCGAAGTTTGTCCAGCGCAACGCCCGAGTCGATGCTCTCTTCCGCCATATAAAAACCTTCCTTAAGGCTTTCGGCATGCCCTGCAATGAAAAGCGCCGTCCCGGCGTTCATCGCCACGAGTTTGCGGGCGGGACCATCGTCGCAGCTGTTCAGCACCTTGAGAACGATGTCCGCGCTTTCTTCGGCCGTACGGGAACGCAGGTTGTCGATAGACGCCTCCTTGAGACCGAAATCAGACGGTGAGATCTCGAAACGATCGATCCCAAGATCCGTGACTTCGGTGACCCTCGTCGGACCGGACAATGTGATCTCGTCGAGTCCGTCGCTGCCGTGGACGATCCACGTCCTCTTTGTACCCAGCCTACTGACCGCATCGCCGTATGCTTCCGCCTTTTCGCCTTCCCAGATCCCGATCAACTGAAAAGGAGCGCCGGCTGGATTGGCCACGGGACCCAGGAGATTGAAGATCGTCGGGAGCCCGACTTTCTTCCTCGCCTCCGCGATCTCTTTTGTAAGGTTGTGGAAATGAGGCGCGAACATAAAGCAGATCCCGTGCTTGTTCAGGCACTTTGAGGCCAACGCTGCTTTTGCGCTAAGCGAAACGCCCAGCTCGCTCAGAACGTCGGCGCTTCCCGTGCGGCTGGACGCCGCTCGGTTGCCGTGCTTCGCGACCGGCAGTCCCGCTCCCGCCGCGACGAACGCCGCGGCCGTCGAGATGTTGAATGTCTTTCTTCGGCTTCCGCCGGTCCCTACGACGTCGATGAAGATCTCGTGCAAGCTCTTCACGTGCTTCACCTCGCGTCTTAAGATGCCCGCGCACGAAGCGATCTCAACGGACGTGTAGCCCTTTTCCATCCACGATCGCAGGATCGAGGCGAGGACCTCCGTATCGCGCTCCGACCTCATCAGATCGAAAAGTCTTGCCGATTCCTCCGCGGTCAGATCGGTGCGGGCATCGAGCTTCGCTCTGAATCCTTCGAGTTCGGAACTGTTCACTTGAGTAGTCATACTGCAGCTCCCTCTTCCTCAGCGTGTCTCTCCGAAACCTAGAACACGCCCGATTCCGCCAGCTCGATGGCCCGCATCAGGGCCGCGGCCTTGTGGACGGTCTCTTCGAACTCGTTCGAAGCAACTGAATCCGCTACGATCCCCGCGCCCGCCTGTACTTTTGCGACGCCTCCCTCGAGGTGAACCGTGCGGATCGCGATGCAGGTGTCGACGTTTCCTTGATGGTCGAAGTATCCGACGGCCCCGGAATATACGCCCCGTTCGGTAGGTTCGAGCTCGGAGATTATCTGCATCGCCCTTACCTTCGGGGCCCCGGTCACTGTTCCGGCAGGGAAGCACGCCGCGAGCGCGTCGAATCCGTCGAGCTCCGGTTTCAGCCTCGCAGAGATCGCGCTGACGATGTGCTGCACGTGCGAGAACTTCTCGACGCTCATCAGATCGTCGATCTTTACGGAGCCGAACTCGGCGACGCGGCCCAGGTCATTCCTGCCGAGATCGACGAGCATACGGTGCTCAGCAAGCTCTTTCCCGTCGGCCAGCATTTCAGCGGCGAGAATCGCATCTTCTTCCGGAGACGTCCCGCGCGGGCGCGTCCCTGCGATCGGCCTGTAATCGAGCCGCCTTCCGCGGCAGCGGACAAGCATCTCCGGCGAGGCTCCGATCACTGCGCGCTCGCCGAAATCCATAAGGAACATGTAAGGCGAAGGGTTTAGCGAACGGAGGGCCCTGAAGATCTCGATCGGAGACGCGGAAGTAGCTCGGGAAAAGCACTGAGAAAGGACCACCTGGTAGCACTCGCCGGCGGAGATCAGATCCTTGATCCTTTCCACTGAGGCCTCGAAATCTTTTCTTGAGAAGTTTGATTTGAAGCTCACTGGTTTCGGAGCACAGGGACCATTCTTAGCCGTCGCGGGACTAAGCCCGGCGAGACGTTCGGCAGTAGCGCGGTTTTGCTCCAGGGCTTCAGCGATCTCTTCCCGGAACCGCTCCGGATCGCTTCCGGGCTCGTCCGCGAGTACCAGCGAGACGATATTGATGGTTTGGCGGACGTGATCGAAAGCGACGATGTGCCTGAAGAACATGAACTCGGACCCGCAGGCGACGGACCTGCCGCGCCCGTCTTTCGACAAGACCGGCTCGATCTGCCGCGAGACCGCATAATCCAGGAATCCGACCGCGCCTCCCAGAAAGGAAGGCAGGTCTTCGATCGGGGCCACTCTCTTCTTGGGCAGCCGGGACCGTAGGAACTCAAGTACGGAACCCTTAACGTGTTCCACGGTACTTCCGGCCGAGACACTCAAGCCTTCCTCCGTTTCCCTGACCGAGAACTCCGGATCCGAGCCGATAAAGGAATACCTCGCCAAATGCTCGCCGCCTTCGACCGACTCGAACAAAAAAGACCTTCTAGATCGGCCGGCAATCGCGCAGTAGGCGGCGACCGGTGTCAGAAAGTCGCCGGGCAGGCGTGTGATCACGGGCACAAGGTCGGCTTTGCCGAAATGAGCCGACAGTTCGTCGATTTGTTCTGTTGCTGCAGCGTCCATAAACAAAAACACCATCGAGATCTCCCGATGGTGTCTTCCTTTCAGAATCTTGAACGGTCCTTTACCCGGCCGGCGGGACAGGAGTCACCATCGAATGCTTCGCATACCGGTGCCAAAGCCATCCGCAGAAAATGTGAACTCTCTGTTCCGTAAAATTCATTGCGAGTATTGTTAACAGAAGCGGGGCAATACTGTCAATCCCGAAGTCACATGCGTTCGGGAACTTTGATCCCCAACATAGCCAGTGCCGCCGTCAATGCACTTCGCGCCGAATCGGCTACCGCGACCAGGACCGCCCTTTTCGCGGGGTCTTCCTCGTCGATGATCCTGTGATGATGGTAGAAGAGGTTGAATGCCTTTGACAGGTCGAACGCGTATCGCGCGAGCGTCGCCGGTTCGGCTGCGGCGACCAATTGGGAGATCGTCTCCTCGAGCCTCGCGGCGAGCGCCGCGACGGCCCAGATCCCGTCTCCATCTTCGCCTTCGAGTATTTTCGAGACCGCGTCCGGATCGGCGGAGATCGATCTCGCCGCGTCACCGAGCGCAGAGCTTTCCAGTTTTCGAAATATCGAATTCGCCCTTACCGCGGTGTACTGGCAGTAAACGCCTGTTTCGCCTTCGAAGGAAAGAGCTTCCTTGAAATCGAAAATCACGACGGTGTTTTTCGTGAACTTCAGAAGGAAGTACCGAAGCGCGCCGACGGCTATCTCGTGGGCTATTGACTTCTTCTCGGCTGCAGTGATCTCAGGATGCCTCTTCTCGACCTCGGCGTATGCGTCGCTTTCGAGCCGGTCGATCAGGTCGTCGGCCTTTACCCCGAGCCCCTTCCGGCCCGACATCTCGATGAACGAGCGCGAGCGGTCCTCGTCAGTGAGCAAGAATCCTAGTTCTTCTGCAGCCGAAGGCGAAAGGGCTACCATCTCGTAGTTCAGATGGACGCTCGTGTCCTCTCCCTTCTCCGGAAAGATAAGCGCGACCCCCTTCTTGACAACTTCCTGCGGGTAAGACTGGCGGGTGTCGATCACGTTGTAGACCTTCGAAGCGTGACCGAACTCCGGAACTTCTTTTCCGGCAGATGTTTCCCGCGACGTCGTAATCCAGACATCCTGTCCGTTTTCGTATGTCGAGAAAAGCCTGTACCTGAAATCCATTCCAAGCAGTCCCAGCTTCCACATCTGATAGGCGATGTCCTTTCCCGTGTACGTGACGGTACCGTTCGAGCGGACAAGGATCTTGTCAGAGTCGTGCTCGTCTGATCCTTCGTGCGATTCGAACGGCATCACCCAGCAGCCGGCGTTCTTTCCTTCGGTCACAAGCCGTATCGCCTCGCGCTCTTTCATCAGCGTGAACGCCTTGTCCCAGAAATGAAGGTGGAGAATCTCCGACTCCCTCGGAAGCAGGTCGTAGCGGATCGAGAGCCTTTCCATCGTGTCGAGTATGCACCGGACGTTGCGCGTCGCGACGTAATCGGCAAGCTCGGCGATGTCGTTGTCGCCTTCTTCGATCTGGTGAAGCGTCTCCAATCGCTTTCCTTTCAGCTCTTCGTCTTCCTGGTATGCGAGCCCGACCTTCGTGTAGAGGTCCCAGCAGTAAAAATCGAAGGATGTGCCTTCCGCCGTCAGCCTTTCGTCGAGAGCTTTGATCTCGTGCAGGTCCATATTCTCGAGATGCTGAAAACCGACGACGACATCGGCGACCTGGACGCCGGTGTTGTCGATGTAGTTCTGGATCTCGACCGTGTGTCCCGCGGCGCGAAGGATCCTGACAAACGTATCGCCGAGGACCGAGTTCCGGACGTGTCCGATATGAGCCGACTTGTTGGGATTGACCGAGGTGTGCTCGACACAGATCTTCTCGCCCGAACCGCTCTTTTCAGAGAGCACGGGCCGGTCGGCGCCTTTGGCGAGGTACGAGGCACGGTCGTAATATACGTTGATGTAGCCCGGCCCTGCGATCGAGACCTTACCGACGAAATCGAACGACTCAAGCAAGGGGGCGATCTTTTCCGCGATCGCCCTCGGGTTCTGCTTCTCCCCGGTCTTCTGCTTCAGTTCTTTCGCGAGCTCGAACGCCACGGGAAAAGCGAGATCGCCGAGCTCGGTGTTCGGAGGTATCTCGGCGGCGATGTGCTGTAGCTCGGCCCCGAGCTCTTCCGCCGCGAAAGAGCGGAGAGCCTCGGTAAGTTTTTGCTGAAAATCGAGAAAAGCCATATTGTTTGGAAAGCCCGAAAAAATGAAGGGAAAGTATAGCTTTCGGGCGAATGGTTCGCAAAACGGAAGGCGTAAAGCAAAGCGGTTATGGATGAAACAGAAATGGTCACGGAAAGGCTCGGGCGAGCAGAGTCGGTTGCGGTTCTGACCGGCGCGGGGATCTCCGCGGAATCGGGCGTCCCCACGTTTCGCGGCGGCGGCGGGGCGGCGGTCTGGAAGGGAATGCGTTTCGATCAGATCTCGTCCGCGGAGATGGTGCGCAAGGATCTTCCCGCGGTGTGGGAATGGTTCGATTACAGAAGGGGAGTGCTGCGCGAATGCGAGCCGAATCTCGCTCATCAGGCGATCGCAGAATGGCAGGACCGGTTCGACTCGTTGACGATTGTGACGCAGAACATCGACGGCCTTCACAACGCGGCGGGATCTCGGGACGTGATCGAGGTCCACGGGAACATTCACCGCTCGCGCTGCGTGGCTTGTTCGAAGCTCTTTCAGATGGATCGCGATACCGTTCCCCACGATCCGGATGCTTGTGACTGCGGATCGCCGGTCCGCCCGGATGTCGTTTTGTTCGGCGAGATGCTTCCCGGTGGCGCGTATGAGAAAGGAGCGGAAGCGGCGGCTTCGTGCGACGTTTTCTTCACGATCGGGACTTCCGCGCTAGTGTATCCTGCGGCGATGCTTCCGGAGATCGCGAAACAGTCGGGAGCATTTGTCGTCGAGGTCAATCCGGAGGAAACGCCGCTTACTTCGATATGCGATGTTTCGTTGAGAGGGCTTGCTGGTGAGATACTTCCGTTGATTTGAATCTTTTCTTTGTTTGGGAAGACCATCGCGTAGCGATAGGATGAGTTTAGGCGTGGACTTCAGTCCACGTTCGGGCAGTCGCATTGCTCATCGCGTAGCGATAGGACGAGTTTAGGCGTGGATTTCAATCCACGTTCGGGTAGTGAAGCGCATTGCTCATCGCGTAACGATAGGATGAATTTAGGCGTGGATTTCAATCCACGGAGAGCGGGCGCACGTCAACGTGTCCGCCGCGTCAGCGGCAGAACGAAAGCCTCCAGCGGAAAGGTTGCTAGCCGAAGATGTAACGATCGTCGACCGGGTCGATGTCGTGTAGTCTGAGCAGTTTCTTGTACTCGTCCTCGAAGTTCATCCGCCCGTGGTGATTCCTCTGATCCCGGATGTATCTGTCGACGGCAGGCACTGCGGATTTGCTCACAGTAAATGCCGAGTATCCGTCCTGCCAGCTAAACCCCTGGAGTCTTTCGAACTTTGAGTGAATCCATCGAGAAGAGCCGCTTTTGATCAGTTTGACCATCCGGCTCGGATCGTACTTTGGCGGTGCGAGGACCAACGCGTGAATGTGATCTTCGATCCCTCCGACCTGAATCGCTTTAAAGCCATTGGAATTCGCGATTCCGCCAATGTACGCCCAAAGACGTTCCTCCAGATCAGGCTTGATGAAGTGTCTTCGTGACTTGGTGCTGAAAACGAAGTGGTAGAAGAGTGAGGAATAGGTGTTTGCCATTTCAAAAGCCGCCGCTGAGGCGGACCTCCTTTGTGAGAGTTAGGAGTAAATACAATCAAATTTCAGAATCGGCGGCAAGTCCTTGGACTAGAGTCAGCGGCTGATAGTCATTCTGCCGCTGACGCGGCGCCAATGTGCGCTTGTCCTTATTACCGTGGACTGAAGTCCGCGGCTAAACTCAAGTCATCGCTACGCGATGAAGATCGTAACGATCGTGCCGAACCGTGGACTTGAGTTCACGGCTAGACTCAAGTCATCGCTACGCGATAAAGATCCTATTGACCACGCCCATCCGTGGACTGAAGTCGACGGCTAGACTTACTTAATCGTTATGCGATCGTTAACGGATTGAGCTCAGAAACAGGGATGAAGGGGATAAAGGGGATGAAGGAGATAAAAAAAGCCCGCGGACTCCGGTCCGCAGGCTTCAATCACCCGATTGTTGGGTGAAACAGAGCTCGCACGGCGTTTAGCCTGATGCGGCACTGGATGATCTGTCGCGAAGCGCCTTCACTCTGTCGTGTGCCGCCTTCACGAGGTGGTATTCGCGGCTGACGATTTCGGAAACAGACTGCGGAAGTTCCGCCTTCATCGCCTCCTCGTAAGCGTCGACGGCATAGTCTTCAGCTCTCTCAGCCTCGTTGAGGATCGCCGTCTTGTCGTTGCCTGTCACCGCTACCTTGATGTCCATCCATCCTCTGTGAAGGCTCCCGGTGAACGAGCCGTCTTCCTCCGGCTCGCCGCCGTACTGGCCGACGACCTCCTGCAGTTCACGTACGAAATGGGCCCTTTGGCTCGAAAGTTCCTGGAACAGCGCCTTTATCTGTTCGTCATCGACGCCGCTCGCCGCTGTCTTGAATCCCTCTTCGCTGTCCTTGTTTGACCGGATAAGGTTGTTCATTTGTTCGATAATCTTGTCGTTTTCCATCATGTCTATGATTCCTCCTGTTTGGTTTCTTTCGTTGAACAAGAATGCAACCGTCGTGCCGACCTGGAAATCGCCCAAAAACAGAGATTTAGCGGCCTGCAGGCGTAGGAATGTGAGACGAATCAAGACACTCAAGTACGCGATGCATACAGGGCACCGTCCGTTCAAACGCTAATGAGTGAACCGGCAAACTTAAGTTCGCCGCACATCGCATCGCCGTTGAGTTATCGGGTTTCTTGTGGTGAAATCCCTCTATGCACACGCTCTACTTTGATTGTTTCGCTGGCGCCAGCGGAAACATGGTGCTCGGCGCGCTCCTCGATCTGGGCGCTGACCTGCAGATGCTGGAGTCCGGGATCAAAGAGCTTGGTCTCGAGGGCGTCTCTCTGGAAGTTAAAAAGGTCAACCGGTCCGGCATCAACGCGACGCACGTCGAGGTATGTTTCCCCGATCAGAAACATCACCGCCACCTTTCGGACATCGAGGCGATAATCGACGAAGGCGACCTGTCGCAAAGCATCAAGGAAAGATCGAAGCTGATTTTTGGCCGGCTGGCGGAAGCCGAAGCGGCGGTTCACGGTATCGCGGTCGAGAAAGTGCATTTTCACGAAGTTGGCGCCGTCGACGCGATCGTCGATATTGTGGGCACTTGCATATGCCTGGAATCGCTTGGAATAGAGCGGTTCGCCTGTTCGAGGCTGCATACCGGAAGCGGCTTTGTGGAGATGGATCACGGTCGATACCCGGTGCCTCCGCCGGCCGTGGCGCGCCTCGTCTCCGGATTCGAGATCTACTCGGACGGTATCGAAGGCGAACTTCTTACGCCGACAGGCGCAGCGATCGTGACCGCTCTTTGTGAAGGCTCCGGGCCGATGCCTTCTATGAAGGTCGAAGCTACGGGTTACGGGGCCGGAACCAGGCTCTACGAGAAATTCCCGAATGTTCTGCGGGTCGTCGCAGGCGAGGCCTCGACGACCTTCGCCGGGGAAACCGACTCTCTGCGGCTGATCGAAACGAACATCGACGACTCTACCCCGCAGGTCCTGGGCTTCGTTATGGACAAGGCGTTCGAACTGGGCGCTCTCGACTGCTGGTTCACGCCTGTCCATATGAAAAAGAACCGTCCTGCTTCTATGCTCTCGGTACTTGCAGAACCCTCCAAGGAATCCGCCCTGAAGAAGCTTCTGTTCACCGAGACATCTACGATCGGAGTTCGCGTTCGCGACGTCAGCCGCGAGTGCCTGGACCGGAAAACGGTCACGGTCCAGACCGAGTTCGGGGACGTCGAGGTGAAGGTCTCCAGATACGAAGGCGAGGTCGTGAACGTGAAGCCGGAATTCGACCAGATGCGCGCGCTCGCCGAGAAGGACGGGGTGTCGCTGCGAGAGGTCGAGAAAGCAGTAATGGCCGAACTCGGAAATGAGAACTAATTTGCGGCCAAGGGTTAAGGTTTGCTGTATCTCCTCGCGGGAAGAAGCCGAGTTGGCGATCGCTCACGGCGCGTCCGCGCTAGGACTCGTGTCGGAGATGCCGTCCGGTCCGGGCGTGATCTCCGAAGAAGAGATCGCAAAGATCGCGGCCAAGGTCCCGCCTCCGGTCTCCACATTTCTTCTTACGAGCCTGCGGGATGTCGAAGGTATCGCCGAACAGGTCCGCCGTTGCGGAACCAACACGGTCCAGCTTTGCGATTCGATCGACGGAAACCACGAACGGCTCCGGAGATCCTTGCCGGGAGTCAAGATCGTCCAGGTCATCCACGTCGTCGGGCCGGAGTCGGTCGATGATGCGAGGGACGCGGCCCGGGGTGTCGACGCGATCCTTCTGGATTCTGGAAATCCGGCGCTAGCGGTCAAAGAACTGGGAGGGACGGGGCGGACCCACGACTGGGCACTGAGCAAACAGATCGTAGATTCCGTGGACCGTCCGGTGTTTCTCGCAGGAGGCCTGAATTCCGTCAATGTATCCGAGGCGATCGAGGCCGTCAGGCCCTTCGGATTGGATCTTTGCTCCGGGGTCCGCACGAACGGATTCCTCGACGGGTCAAAGTTATCCGATTTTTTTGCTAAGATTTAACCTTGCGTTTTTAAGGGAGCTTGATGGACAAGGATTTTGATCAGGATAAGATCGAGCGCGGAGTGCGCCTGATCCTCGAAGGCATAGGCGAAGATCCGGAACGTGACGGCCTGCGCCGCACGCCGGAGAGGGTCGCGCAATTCTACGCCGAATTGACCGAGGGGATGCGTAAGGATCCCCGCGCTGAGATCGTGCCGCTGCCGGGCGACTCGCACGACGAGATGGTGATCGTAAAGGACATTTCGATCGCGTCGGTCTGCGAGCACCACCTGGCGCCCTTCGTGGGCGTCTGCCACATCGCGTACATACCCAAGGAGGGTAGGATCGTGGGGCTTTCGAAACTGGCCAGAATCGCCGAGATATACGCAAGGCGGCTCCAGGTGCAGGAAAGGCTTACGAAGCAGATCGCCGACACCTTGTTCGAGGAACTAAAGCCGCTCGGCGTAATGGTCGTGATCGAGGCCGAACACACCTGCATGACGCTGCGCGGAGTGAAAAAGCCGGGGGCGAAGACCGTGACCTCCGCTGTGCTTGGCGGATTCCGGCGCGACCCGAGAACAAGGGCCGAGGCGATGAGCCTGATCACGTAAGTGCCCGACGAGCTCTGACGGAACGCCCCGAGGTACGATAGGCTTCAACCGAGCGCCCGCGTCCCGCGGGCAGTGAGCGAAGCGAATATGAAGCTCGACGGCTTCAGCCTGTCCCCAAAGGAAGTTCCGCGCTCGCACGCGGCGCAAACTGAAGTTCGCGTTACCTCGCTCTGAAGTTCGCTTTACAAGGTCAAGACCATGAAAAACCTCTTCACAACCGTTCTGATCGTTCTCCTGCTTGCTCCGGCGCTGCTCGCCCAGAAACCAGGAAAATACGTCTCGCTATTCAGCGAGGAACAGCTCAAGGACACCGTCAAATTTCTTTCCGACGACGGATTCGAGGGCCGCGCGCCGGGCAGCCGCGGCGGTGAGCTTTCCGCGAAATTCATCGCATACAAGCTGAAAAGCCTCGGCATCAAGCCCGGCAACAACGGAAGCTACTTCCAGCCGGTATCGCTTGTCGCGGTAAAGGCGGATCCGGATGTCAAGCTGCGGGTCTCCAACCGAAACGCCTCGTTCGAGTACGATTTTGGGAGGGAGTACGTGGTGACGACCGGCGCTCAAAGGCGGAACGTCGACGTCAATGCCGAACTTGTCTTCGTGGGCTACGGGATTGACGCTCCGGAGCAGGACTGGAACGACTACAAGGGTGACCGCGACGATTACGAAGGAAAGATCCTCGTGATGCTTGTCAACGATCCGCCTCCCACACGCAGGGACCCCGACCGGTTCGGAGGCAAGGCACTGACGTATTACGGTCGCTGGACCTACAAGTACGAGGAGGCGGCCAGAAGGGGCGCGGCGGGCGTGATCCTGATACACACGGATGAATCCGCAGGCTATGGCTGGAACGTAGTCGAGACATCTTTGGGAGGCGGCTGGCGGTTCGAGGTCGAGCGCGGCCGCGGTAGCAATACCCCCTTTCTGGATATGCAATCGTGGGTCAGCGAGCAGACCGCGCGAAGGATCTTCTCGCAGGCCGGACTGAATCTCGCCGATCTGATCGAAGACGCCGCTGACGATGACTTCAAGCCGGTTAAGACGGGCCTCACGGTCCGGGTCAGACAGAACTACGAATTAAAGAGGGTCGAATCTAACAACGTCATCGGTTTCTGGGAAGGCAGGGACAGCCGACTGAAGGACGAATACGTACTCTATACTTCGCACTGGGACCACCTCGGCGTCGGCAAGCCGAACGCCGACGGTGACGAGATCTACAACGGTGCGCTGGATAATTCCTCCGGCGTTGCCCAGACGCTTGCGCTCGCCGAGGCGATCACAAAACTTCGGCGTAATGACCAACCGAAGCGCTCGCAGGTGTTCCTTTTCACGACCGCCGAAGAGCAGGGCCTGCTCGGAGCCGAATGGTATGCGAGGAACCCCGTCTATCCGCTGACAAAGACGGCGGCGAACATAAACATCGACGGAGGCAATCTCTACGGGATCACACGCGATTACGGGGCATTGGGTGCCGAGCGCTCCGACCTGGGGAAGATCGTCGAGGACGTTCTGGACGACCGCGATATGAGATTCCTGCCCGACAACAGGCCGGAGCAGGGGTATTTCTTTCGCTCGGACCATTTTCCGTTCGCCAAGGCGGGAGTTCCCGCGCTGAGCATAAGGTCAGGAGCGGATTACGTAGGGCGGCCCGCGGGCTGGAGCGAGCAGTTCTTCACCGAATATAACTCAATGCATTACCACCAGCCCTCGGACGAGTTCCGCGACGACTGGACCTTCGACGGAATGGTCCAGATGCTCGACGTGACGCTCGACATCGCGCTTAGGATCTCCGACCGCGGCAAGCTGCCGAAGTACAACAAGAAAGACGAATTCGCGAAGGCGCAGCCGGATAGGGAGTGATTCGTGAATCGTGAATGGTGAATGGAGAGTTGATGATTGAGAATTGATATTGGATATTGTAAGGCTCAAACCGGATCTCCGGCTGATGAAGTTGGGGCGGTTCAAACTTGGTCGGCGACATTCTCGCCGCGGTACCCTAATCCCGTGTTTCAGCTATCAATTCTCAATCCTTAGTTTCCCATTCACGATTCGCGATTCATTCGCTTCTCACTTCTGATTTCCGACTCCTGACTTCTGAATTCTTATGAATTCCTTCTACATCACAACCCCAATCTATTACGCGAACTCGCTTCCGCACCTGGGTCATTTGTACACGACCACGGTGGCCGACGTCGTGCGCCGCTACAAGCGCCAGAGGGGTTTCGACACGTACTTCCTCACCGGGACCGACGAACACGGGATCAACATCCAGAGAGCGGCGGAGGCAAACGGCCGCACGCCGAAGGAACAGGTCGATTTCATCGCCGGCGAGCTTAAGAAGCTCTTCGCTGACTTCGGACTCGATCCCGACCACGGCGGTTACGACATCTTCATGCGGACTACCAACGACTTCCATTACTCCGCGGTGCAGAAGTTCTGGTCGGACATCGCCTCAAGAGAAACGCCGAAAGGGAATCCGACGATCTACAAGGGATTCTACGAGGCGTGGTTCTGCGCGTCTTGCGCGGAGTTTAAGACCGAGTCCGAGTACGAAACGGTAGAAGGTGAAGACACGCCACGGTGCCTGATCCACGAAAAGCCGCTCGATCGTGTCGAGGAAGAAAGCTACTTTTTCCGCCTTTCGGATTACGACGACGCGCTTCTCGAAGCGATCGAGGAGAACCGTTATCTGATCCGGCCCGAGGCGAGGAAGAACGAGATCGTTTCCTTTATCAGAAGCGGCCTCCAGGACCTTTCGATCAGCCGCGAGAAGAAGGCCGTCTCGTGGGGAGTGCCGGTTCCGGATGACGAAAATCACGTGATGTATGTCTGGATGGACGCGCTTTCGAACTACATCACGGCGATCGGCTTCGGAGACGAAAAGAGGGCGGACAACTTCGACAACTACTGGTCGAACGCTCATCACTTCATCGGAAAGGACATTCTTCGGTTCCACACGGTGTACTGGTTCTCGTTCCTTCTGGCGGCCGGGTTGGGGCTTCCGAAGACGGTCTACGCCCACGGAATGTGGCTGGATTCGGAAGGCCGCAAGATGGGCAAGACGCTCGGGAACGTGATCGAGCCGTCGGTGCTGAAAGAGCATTTCTATGTGGACGGCGTAAGGTATTTCCTGCTCCGCGAGATGGTCTTTGGCCAGGATTCGAAATTCAGCTACGAAAGCCTCGCGGACCGCTCGAATGCCGATCTGGCGAAGGGGCTCGGCAATCTCTCCGCGCGTACGCTCTCGATGATTCACAAATACCGCGAAGGGAAGGTCCCTTCGGGTCTGATAAGGGAAGAGAACTATATATACGCAAAGCGGGCCGGTCTGAGCCCCGACGAAGAAGAGCTAGTATCAGTGATCGAGCTCGCGCGCGACGAATTTCTGAGAAAGTTCGACGAGTTCGATTTTTCGCTCGCACTCGAGTCCGCGTGGAGGGTGATAGCGTTCGTGGACAAGATGATCACTCACACGGCGCCGTGGAAGCTCGTAAAGGACGACGGGCAGCAGGAAACCCTGAACGCCGTTTTGTACCGTTCGCTCGAGTCGCTCCGATGGCTGTGCGTGATGCTTCATCCCGTGATTCCGGAGGCGACTTTGAAGATCTGGTCGCAGATGGGGCTTCAGGGAGACCCTTCGACCGTGGATCCCGCCGGGCTTAAGTGGGGAGGGATCGAAACGGGGCATAATGTCGGCGAGAGCGAGCCGGTGTTCCCTATGCTGAACAAGGAAAGGATTATGACTGAAATTGAGGCGGCGAAGGAAGCGCCGGAAACAAAGGAAGAAGAAAAGCCGGAAGCGAAGAACGATATCATAACGATCGACGACTTCTTCAAGGTCGAACTCCGCGTAGGGGAAATACTCGAGGCGGACCGGATCGAGGGGTCGGACAAGCTTCTGAAGTTTAAGGTCGATCTTGGGGAAGCGGAGGCCAGGCAGATCCTCGCGGGCATCGCCGAGCATTACGAGCCCGGGCCGCTTGTCGGAACGAAGGTCGCGATCGTATCGAATCTGAAGCCTCGGAAGCTTTTCGGTCTCGAATCGCAGGGAATGGTCCTCGCCGCGTCGGTCGGAGAGGAGGAACGCCCGGTACTCGCCACATTTAAGGAAGACGTGCCGAACGGCACCCGCCTGAAATAGACCCCGATGAACCTCATCGATTCTCACTGCCACATCGACGGTCCCCGGTTCGACGAAGACCGCGATGAAGTGATCCGACGCGCGCTTGTCGCTGGTGTAAAGGCGATGCTGAACGTGGGAACGGGAAGCCCTTCGAACGATTCGTTCGAAAAGACGCTTGCGCTTACCGAAAGATACGATTGCGTTTACGGTTCCGCGGGAATTCATCCGCACGATGCGTCGGAATACTCGGAAGAAGTGGAGAAGAGGATCCGGAAGATCATCGCATCATCGGAAAAGATGATCGCGTGGGGCGAGATAGGGCTCGATTATTACTACGATCACTCACCCCGCGAGGTCCAGCGGGATGTTTTCCGAAGGCAGATCCGCGCCGCCCGAGAAGAGGGTCTGCCGATCATCATCCACAGCCGCGACGCGAACGAAGACACGGTCTCAATTCTGAACGAGGAATGTGCGCACGAAGGCTTCCGAGGGGGAATAATGCATTGCTTCGGCGGGACCGCAGGGATGGCTGAAGTGCTTATACCGCTCGGATTCCTTATCTCGTTCGCGGGTAACGTGACCTTCAAGAACGCGGACGAGCTTCGCGATGCCGCGCGTGTCGTTCCCCGAAACAAGCTTCTGGTCGAAACGGATTGCCCGTATCTGACGCCGGTCCCGCACAGGGGTAAGCGCAACGAGCCCTGTTTTGTCGCCGACACGGCGAGATTTCTTGCCGAATGTTACGCAGAAGACCCGGAAGATCTTGCGGAGCAAACTACAAGAAACTTCTGCGATTTCTTCGGCCTGGATCTCTGAGGAAGAAGAAGGGACAAGGATGTGAAATAAAGGTGGATTCAGTCGTTGGTCCCTTATGGGTTGCCGCCTCTTCTTCCCCATCCCCTTTATACGCTTCATCCCTGTTTGAGCCTTTCCGACAAAACAAATAATATCGAGAGATTATGGCGAAAGAGAACTCATTCGATATCGTTTCGAAAACGAACCTCGCGGAGGTCCATAACGCGATCAACCAAACGCGGAAGGAACTCAGCCAGCGGTTCGATTTCAAGGGCAGCAAGGCGCTTGTAAGTCTTCACAACGGCGAGCTGATCATTTCTGCCGAGGACGACACGCGGCTACGTAACCTGAACGACGTGCTCCAGTCAAAGCTCGTGAAACGGGGAGTCTCGCTTCAGGCGCTTCAATACGGACCGAAAGAGCCCGCCGCGGGAGGCACCATCCGGCAGATCGTGCAAATCCAGCAGGGGATCCCGATCGACGAGGCGAAACAGGTCGTGAAGTTCATCAAGAGCACGAAGAAGAAGGTCCAGGCAGCGATTCAGGGCGATTCGGTACGGGTTTCCGGAAAGAATCGCGACGACCTTCAGGAGATCATCGCCGAGCTAAAGAAGAAGGACTTCGGGATCGACATGCAGTTCGACAATTACCGTTAGGAACCGATGCAGACTTTCAGCGCACATTTCGCGGAGACGAGCACGACCAACGGCATGGCCAGCATTCTCCGCCTGATCCGGCAAGAGATGTTGCTTGTCGAGGAGGAATTCGCCAGGCAGACGAGCTCGAACGTGCAGGTCATCTCGTACCTCGGCGAATATCTGCGCGCCTCCGGCGGTAAGCGCGTCCGGCCGGCGCTGCTCGTTCTTGCGAACCGCGCGGCAGGAGGTAAAGGAGAATCGGAGAGCGTGATACGGCTGGCGACCGTGATGGAGATGATCCACACGGCGACGCTGGTACACGACGACATCATCGACAACGCCGCGACCCGAAGGAACACCGTCACCGTCAACGCGAAGTTCGGGAACCAGGCCGCGGTACTTATGGGCGACTGGCTGTACACCTCCGCGTTCGAGATCTCGCTGAAGGAAAGGAGCCTGGTGATACTCGACATCCTCACCGAACTCACGAGAAAGATGACCGAAGGCGAGCTGATCCAGCTCACGATGCTTGGCCGGACGGATATTTCGGAAGCTGACTACTTCGACATTTTGCGCCGCAAGACCGCGTATCTGTTCAGCGCCTGCTGTGAGATCGGAGCGATTCTCGCGGGAGTCGAACCCGAGGTCCGCTCGGAACTGAAGGATTACGGGATGAACCTTGGGACTGCGTTCCAGCTAGCCGACGATGTCCTCGACTTCACTGCGGACAAGGATGTTCTCGGGAAGGCCTCCGGGGCGGACCTTCTGGAAGGCAAGCTAACGCTTCCGCTTATTCTATTGGTCAAGGAAGACCCTTCGGTGACCGATCTGCTCGAGGACGTAATGCGGAGCGGCGAATACGGGCCGGGCATTCGCGAGCGCCTGCTGGAGATGCTAAGCGAGGCCGGGGCTCTCGAGAGCACCAGGAGGAGAGCACTTGAATACGCGGGAAGGGCAGTAAAAAATCTTGAATTGCTTCCGGAAACAAGGTATGGTGAAGCCTTGAGCGAGGCTCCTTCGCTTATGATAAACCGCCAACGATAGCATCAGCTTACCTAAATTTTCGCACTTCGGCATATGTCAGGTTCAATGTCTAACGAAAGCCTCATTGCGACCCTTGAAAACAGCCTCCGCAGTGCGAGGAACGCCCAGCAGAGGTGCCTCGTAAGACTTCGCGAGCTGGAAGAAGAAGCGGAGAGGATCAGGCAGGAGGCAGAATCGTACGAGAAAACCGCGGAACAGACGGAGGCCGCGATCTACAGTCTTCTCTCGACGATGCGCTCCGACAAGCAGCCTCTGAGGCAGATCGCCAACCTGCGGATCGACGAAGACTACGAACTGCCTTCAGATCTTAGGCGATTCCGTCAGAGGGAGGCCGAAGAAAGCGGGGCCTACGACAGCGATTCCCAGGTCCTTGAGGATTACGCCCGGACCTTGCCCGGCGGCGATTCGGGTGAATCAAGGGGAGGCCGAAGCGTTCCGGCGATAAGTCAGAAGATCGAGCCGATCAGCCAGCGTTTTGCGGACCGGACCATCACTCAGGCGTGCACGCTTATCCTCAGGGAATCGGGCGAACCTCTGCACGTGAACGAATTGTACAATCTCCTGGTTTCGGGCGGGTTCGGATTCAAGGGCAACAACCCTACCATCTCGATCGCCGTTTCGCTTAACAGGAACCGCCGATTTAGAAAAGTGGCTCCGGGGACCTTCGACCTCGTGATGAGGGAAGCCTCCAAGGCGTCCTGAACGATATTCAAGCGACACGAACTTACAAGAGGCCGTCCTTCCGGGCGGACTCCCTTGTTTTGGCAGCTTTGAACTTGACAATGAATAGCCGCAGTGAAGAATTGCGCATATGAAACTGCGACTGACCGTTTTAAACGGCTCGATCGGGGGGCAGGTATTCGAACTCGAAACAGGGCATCTCCTGATCGGACGAAGCGCCAACTGCAGTGTAAAGTTCGACCCTCGCGCCGACAGTATCGTCTCCTCCCAGCACGCGTTCATATACGCGACCGACGACGGATTCCACATTCGCGACAACGAGAGCACGAACGGCACTTACCTGAATGGTGTTCGTATCACGGAAGCTAAGCTTGGCCCGGGAGATATTGTTACGTTCGGACGGAACGGAATCGAGGCGAGGATCGACATCGTGGAGCAGGTTCCTGCGTTTACTGGGGCGGTTCCCGGAGAACCCGCGCCGACTGAGGAATCGTTTGTGCCGATCCCGGCCCCGACGACCGCATCCGCCTTCGAGATCGAGACCGAAGAAATGTTCAGGAGGGAACCTGCAAACTTCGGTCAGACTATGACCGGACTTGGGTTAAGCGCGCCATCCGTCAAACTCCCGCCGCCGCAGACGGGAATGTACGTGGCGGTAGGCATAATGTCGATCCTGATCATTCTCGCCGTGCTTCCGATGCTTTTGCTGATCGTTGCGGGGCTAGGCCCTGTTGCGACCGTGATCGCCACTTTCACGGCATTCCTGCCGGTGGCGCTGTATCTTGCCCCCTTGCTGTGGCTCGACAGGTACGATCCGGAACCGTTCTGGCTATTGATCCTTTGCTTCGCCTGGGGAGGCGTCGTCGCAATCCTGACTTCAGCCATCGTGAACGACGTGTTCACGTACGTCGCTGCGGAAGCGACGCGCAACGCGATCTTGGGCCAGTTGGCGGGAGCGGTCATATCGGCGCCTTTCATTGAGGAGCTGATGAAGGGCATCGGCCTGCTCGCGATGCTCCTTTTCTTCAGGCGGAAGTTCGACGACATTCTCGACGGGATTGTGTTCGCTGGCGTGATCGCGCTGGGATTCGCGACGGTCGAGAACGTGCTCTTCTACGGCCGCGAACTGCTGACGGCCGGCTTTGGAGGTTTGCTCTGGATCTTCCTTTTGCGAGGGATCCTTTCGCCGTTCGCGCACGTGACCTTTACGATGATGACCGGCATCGGGTGCGGCATCTCGAGGGAATCGCACAACTGGATCGTAAGGCTCGCAATGCCGTTGGTAGGCCTCGGCGCTGCGATGTTCCTGCACGCCGTCTGGAACGGGATGAGCGTAGCTATCCTTTATGCACTCTACGAAACGGGCGGGATTGTCTATTGCGACGCGGTCGGCCTTGGCGGGGAAGAGGCCGGAATCTGCGCGTTTTTCATCGGCTACACGGTGCTCGAGATTCCCGTTTTCCTGATCTTCGTCGCATTCAGCCTGTTCATAATGCGAAGGCAGAGCAGGACCTTGAAGGAGATGCTTGCGATCGATGTCGCGCGCGGGCTTATCGAGGAAGAACACCTGAAGATCGCCACCTCGCTTTTCAGGAGCATCTTCTGGCCTTTGGGAGGGATCACGAGCGGGAAGTTCCTGAACAGGCGTCGATATCTTCGCGCGATCGGCAGCCTGGGGCTCTCGTACTGGCACATACAGCGGGCGACCAAGGCTCAGGGCCACACGGCGAGCTTCCAGACGAATCCCTATCTGAGGGGGGAGGTTGAGAGGCTCGCGAAGCTGGTGTGAGGGGGAGAATTCAGGAGTCAGAAGTCAGAAGTCAGGAGACGGGAGACAGGAGACAGGAGACAGGAGACAGAAGACTGAAGACAGGAGACAGAAGACAGGAGACAGAAGACTGAAGACCGGAGACAGAAGACAGGAGACAGGAAACAGGAGACAGGAGACAGAAGACAGGAGACAGGAAAAGTCGCGCAGCGACGACCTGCCTTTAGCCGTGGGTGACGCGAAGCGGAACCCACGGGAGGAGGCGTTTCTCTCCATTTGAGCCGCGCAGCGGCGGCAGGAATCGGAACCCGTAGCGCAAGCGATGGGCAAAACAGGAGACGGTAAGGTTGGGATCGGAGGCGAGGACCTACCTTTCACCTTCCTTAGTGTTTCTTTTGTTATTTATGAAAGAGCATTAAACGTAGCGCAAACCATCAAATGCCAAACTGAGTAATGCAAGTGTCCCGCGTGACACCGTTCGGAGCGCTTTATTACCCGCGAAAGGAGGAAAATCGATGATCGAAAAGATCTGCGGGCCGCTCGCATTCGCCGCCGCCCTGGCTATTGGCGTTTCCGTCTCGTCACTCATCCCTGACGCGTCCGATAGTGCCCGGCTCGCATTTGAGTCTGTCGCCGAACCACTCGGATTTGCGCCCGTGTACAAAACCACCCCGGACGGCAGGGTCGAGATCAAATTCATTGGGGAGAGTATGAAATCCGGGCGTGCCTACCTAGACTTCAGAGTCATCAACCGCTCTGAAAGCACTGTCACCTACTGGTCGTCGCTCGGTGAAGGGCCTGAGAACTTCATTCTTGAGGTTAGCGGGCAGGAACAGGACATGCTTTGGTGCGGCAACGGGCAGAAAGAACGGACTCTATATCCCGGCTACGCCGTCGATGTCTCTATCTATCGGCTGATCATTGACGACCTGCTTCCCGCCCGTGGCGGCGAGGTTCGCATTGGGTACTATTTCAAGTTTGGTGGCGATCGGTCGGAAAAGGTGTTTGCGGATTCGATCCGGCTCAAGCCCGGGGAGAAAACTAAGAAAAAACAGGATGGACGGGATGATTAGGATAATTCAATCCCAAGTGCAGCGTGGAAATATATTCCGCGGCGCTACCTTTCAGAAATAGCGATCTTGTTCATCCTGTTTCCTCTTCCCCCCGATTAACAGGAGTCAGAAGTCAGAAGTCAGGAGACGGGAGACGGGAGACAGGAGTCAGAAGTCAGGAGACGGGAGACAGGAGTCAGGAGACTGAAGACTGAAGACACGGAAAAAACAGGATGGACAGGATGATCACGATAGTTGTGTCTGATTGCTAACGTCTCCGAATATTCTGCCCGCTGCACTAGGGAGTGAATTATCCTGAATATCCTGTCTATCCTGTTTTTTCCGTCCGTGGGCGGGCTAATAAGCTCTCGCGAAAATCACCCGCTTCGCCGAGGGCTTGCCGGTGTACACGCACTCGCCGGCTTGCTCGATCGAGTTCAAAGGGATCAGACGGATCGTCGCCTTCGTCTCGTCCTTGATCTTTGTCTCGGTTTCCGCGGTCCCGTCCCAGTGCGCGGCGACGAAACCGCCCTCCGCGATCTGGGCCTTGAAATCGTCCCAGGTGTCCACCGAGAACGTGTTCGCCTCGCGGAACGCAAGCGCGCGGTCGTAGAGCGCCTTTTGGATCTCGTCCAGCAGCCCCTCGATATGCTCCGCGATGCCTTCCATCGGTCGGGTCTCCTTCGAAAGCTCGTCGCGGCGGGCGACCTCGACCGTGCCGTTCTCCAGATCGCGCATCCCGATGCCGAGGCGGACAGGCACTCCCTTCAGTTCGTACTCGGCGAACTTCCAGCCCGGTTTGTACTTGTCGTCGTCGTCGAACTTCACAGAAATCCCGCGCTCCTCAAGTTGCTTCACGATCGGGCCGACCTTTTCCGCGATCTTCGGAAGGTCCGCGTCGTCCCTGTAGATCGGGACGATCACTACCTGGATCGGGGCCAGCTTCGGCGGCAGGACGAGGCCGCTGTCGTCCGAATGCGCCATTACCAGCGCGCCGATCATCCGCGTCGAAAGGCCCCAGCTTGTTGCCCAGGCGTATGTCAGCTCGTTCTCCCGGTTGACGAACTTCACGTCGAATACCTTCGCGAAGTTCTGTCCCAGGAAGTGCGAAGTCCCGGCCTGCAGAGCCTTCCCGTCTTGCATAAGCGCCTCGATACAGTATGTCTCGACCGCGCCCGCGAACCGCTCCGACTCCGTCTTGAGCCCCTGTATCACGGGAAGCGCCATCCATTCTTCGGCGAACGTCGAGTACACGCCAAGCATTCTTTCGGTCTCTTCGACCGCCTCCTGTTCCGTGGCGTGCGCGGTGTGTCCCTCCTGCCAAAGGAATTCCGACGTTCGAAGAAAGAGCCGCGTCCGCATCTCCCATCGGACGACGTTCGCCCATTGGTTGATCAGGATCGGAAGATCGCGCCAGGACTGGACCCAGGTCCTGTAGGCGTTCCAGATGACCGTCTCGGACGTCGGGCGGATGATCAAAGGCTCCTCTAGTTCCGAGTTCTCATCGACGATCAGACCCTTTCCGTCCGGATTGGCTTTCAGGCGGTAATGGGTAACAACGGCGCATTCCTTTGCGAAGCCTTCGGCGTGCTCTTCTTCTTTCTCAAGGAAGGACTTTGGGACAAATAGAGGGAAGTACGCATTCTGGTGGCCCGTCGCCTTGAACATGTCGTCCAGCGCCTTCTGCATCTTCTCCCAGATCGCGAAACCATACGGCTTGATGATCATACAGCCGCGCACAGGCGAATTTTCAGCAAGACCCGCGCGCTTCACTATCTCGTTGTACCAGGCCGAATAATCCTCGCTTCTCTTCGGAATTCCTTTGCTCATAAGTCCTTTCCCGTCCTTGTCTGACTTGCCCGTCCGGCGAAAAGCCTAAATGATAAGGCATATCTCAATGCCAGACAATCTGCCGCCCCGACACTGAGTCGGCGGCCCTTCCTCTTATACGAAAGACCTGTGTTAAATTACTCGAATGGATGACTTTAGGCTGGATTTCCAGGACACGGAAACCGCGTTCGCGGATAAATCGGACGCGGAGCTGAGGGAGAAGTACAAGCTCTTCAAGTTGATGAACTCGCCGATCCTCAACGGGATCGGGACAAGGAGCGCCGAATTCGCGCTTTCGATCGGGCTTCCGGTCGAATGGCTGATCAAGAAAACGATCTTCGAGCAGTTCTGCGGGGGCGAGACGATCGAGGAGTGCCAGGCGACGATCGACAGGCTTGGGAATTCCGGGATCGGATCGATCCTCGATTACTCCGTTGAAGGAAAGACCGGCGAGTCGGACTTCGAGTACGGGAAGGACGAGGTTATACGAAATCTGGACCGTGCGAAAAACGACGACGACATCCCGTTCGCGGTCTTCAAGGTCACGGGCATCGCCCCGCTCGGTACGCTGGAGAAGATCTCATCTGGCGCAGAACTTCCTGCTTCCAACCAACTCAAGTGGGAGAACGCACAGAGCAGGGTCAGGGAGATCTGCGAATACGCCAAGCAGATCGGCCAGCCGGTTTTCATCGACGCCGAGGAATCGTGGATGCAGGACGCGATCGACGGCCTTGCGATGGGAATGATGGAAGAATGCAACACAGAGGCCCCGATCGTTTACACCACGACCCAGCTCTATCGCCACGACAGGCTCGAGTATTTGCAAAAGAAACACAAACAGGCGACGGAAAAGGGATATATTTTCGCTGTCAAGCTCGTCCGCGGTGCCTACATGGAAAAGGAGAGGGACCGTGCAGAAGAAATGGGCTATCCCTCGCCGATTCAGCCCGTCAAGGAAGCGACTGACAGGGCGTACGACGCAGCGGTCGAGTACTGCCTGGATCATATCGACGAGATCTCGTTCGTCAACGGCACCCACAACGAGGAAAGCACGCAGAAGATGGCCCGGCTGATGGAGGAAAAGGGACTTCCGCACGATCATCCGCACTGTCATTTCTCACAGCTCTACGGTATGAGCGACAACCTCTCGTACGTGCTCGCCGCGAACGGCTACAACGTCTCGAAGTACGTCCCTTACGGGCCTGTCAAGGACGCGGTCCCGTATCTGATCCGCCGTGCCCGCGAAAATACGTCGGTCACCGGCCAGATGAGCCGCGAGCTGGATCTGATCAGCCGGGAGATGAGAAGGCGGGGGATCTGAGTGAGAAGTGTTTTTGTAGGGGCGGGGCTTGTCCCCGCCCATCAATGATCAATCACGATCAGGGCGGGGACAAGCCCCGCCCCTACAAAAATCACCTCAGTCCCAATAGCAGTCTGACAGAAAGGTCGGAAACCTCGCACTCGTCAGAAGCACGCCAATCCTCGAGCGGTTCCAGTTCCGAACTCTCCAGAGCGCGGTTTCCCATACGCGCCGTCTGGGTCGCTTCGAATGCCCGGGTCGTTAGTGCGATGTGCGGCTTTCCTAATTTGAACGGACGTCCGTCAGAGATCGCCGCGTCGGCGTTCTCGACATCCAGGAAAAGATCGTCGTATGCGGCCACGTGCCAGACCTTTCCTTCGTCCGTGTCTTCGACCGAAAGAAGCCTAAGAAGCGCGTAACCCGCCTCGATCTGGAAGATAAGGAAATCGCCGGCCAAGTAATCCTGTGACATAATTCGAATCTTATTTCGAGGTAACGTGTTATTCAAGAAGGCCGTGGGCGAGGAATAAATATGAGTTACGAAGAAATGCTCGAAACCGCTCTTTCCGAAGCGAGGCTTGGAGCTGCGGAAGGCGGGATTCCGATCGGGGCCGCGCTGTTCGACATTGAAGGCAATCCCCTCGGAAAGGGGCGGAACCGAAGGGTCCAGCACGACGACCCTTCGATCCACGGGGAAACGGACGCATTCCGGAACGCAGGGCGGCAGAAAGACTATCGAAATACGGTGATGGTAACGACGCTCGCCCCCTGCTGGTATTGCAGCGGTTTGATCCGCCAGTTCAGAATCGGGACCGTCGTCGTCGGCGAGTCCGAGACTTTCTCGGGAGGTATCGAATGGCTGCGAGAGCACGGAGTTAAAGTGATCAATCTGGACAATGAGGAATGCAAAGAACTGCTTCGCGCATTTATCTATGCGCACCCGGAGGTCTGGAATGAGGACATCGGCGAAGCGGGAGAGTGAAAAAACAGGATGGAGAACGAAAGTAGGACTAAGATAAAAGGACTGAGGACTGAGACGGAACGCACGCGTCCCGCGTGAATTGAGCTAAGCGAAATTTCAAGACCGTGAATAGACTTGACACCGGAGCTGGTCACGGTCAGCTTTCCTCAATCCTCAATCCTCAATCCTCAATCCTCAGTCCTCAGTCCTCAGTCCTAAAGATCGTCCATCCTGTTTCTTCCCCTTTTTGCGTACAAAATCACGAAATGAGAAACTCTAGATTCCAAATCTCAGATTTCATATTTAAAAGAGTACATCAGCTTATAAGGGGTGAAAATTAATGAGCGAAATCAAAGAAGCAATAATAATCAGCGCCGCGAGGACGGCGACCGGCAGGTATATGGGCAGCCTAATGCCTTTCTCGGCGACCGACCTCGGTGCGATCGCCGTGAAGGAAGCGGTCAAACGCGCGGGGATCAAGAACGAGGATGTGGACGAAGTGATAATGGGCTGTGTCGTCCAGGCGGGGCTTGGACAGGCACCTGCTAGACAGGCTGCCCTCAAGGCGGAGCTTCCGCCGGAAGTATCCGCGCTGACGGTCAACATGGTTTGCGGATCGGGACTTCGCGCGGTCTCGCTCGCCGCGCAATCTGTTCGGCTCGGCGATTCCGATTTCGTCGTCGCCGGCGGAATGGAATCGATGTCGAACATTCCGTACGCGCTTCCCGAGGCTCGCGAGGGATTCCGTATGGGCAACAAGCCCGCGGTCGACCTGATGATCAATGACGGCCTCTGGTGCCCGTTCGAGAACTGGCATATGGGCAACACGGGCGAGGTCGTTTCGGAGAAGTACCAGATCGGCCGGGGCGAACAGGACGATTATGCGTATAACTCGCACCGCAAAGCGATGCAGGCTCGCGACGAGGGTCGGTTCTCTGACGAGATCGTCCCGATCGAGATCCCGCAGAGAAAGGGCGATCCCGTGACCTTCGACAAGGACGAAACGATACGCGACGATACGTCGGTCGAGAGCCTTTCAAAGCTCCGCCCTGCGTTCAAGAAGGACGGCGGGACCGTGACGGCCGGGAACGCGCCGGGAGTCAACGACGGAGCCTCAGCTGTCGTCGTGACATCAGCCGAGAAGGCGAAGGCGATGGGCGTCGAGCCGCTTGCGAAGATCGTCGCGTACGCCACTTCGGGCATCGAGCCGAAGATGATAATGATGGCCCCGGTCCAGGGCGTCCTTAACGTGCTCGAAAAGGCCGGGTGGTCTATGGATGACGTCGATCTTTTCGAGCTGAACGAGGCGTTCTCGGTCCAGGCGCTCGGCGTGATGAAGGAGCTTGGCCTGGATCCGGAGAAGGTGAACGTGAACGGCGGCGCTGTCGCGCTCGGACACGCGATCGGCAACAGCGGCTCGAGGCTCCTTACGACGCTCCTTTACGAGATGAAGCGACGCGGCGTGAAGAAAGGCGTCGCAGCTCTTTGCCTTGGCGGCGGAAACTCGGTCGCGATGGCGGTCGAACGCGTATAGACTTGGTTCGGAACCCGGACCGAACGTTGACCGTAATTATCGGCGGAAACGCAATTCTCGGATTTTGAAAAGGAGTTTGAACGATGACGGCTAGAGATCACAACAGGCTTCTCGGTATCTTCTTTCTCATCATCAGCGGGCTATCAGCGCTGGGAGGGATCTTTATCGCGTTGATCTACGGCGGCATGGGCACGATGATGCTGACTTCGGTCCGCGAGCGCGAGATGCAGACGGTCGGAGGCATTTTCGTGGTGCTCGCCGTCGTAATGTCGGTGATGATCCTTATCTTTTCGGTGTTCTATTTCGTTACCGGATGGAAGATCTACAAGGAAGCGCAGGCCGGCAGGATCCTTGGGATAATCGCCAGCATCTTGTGCCTTATGAATTTCCCGCTTGGGACGGCACTAGGAGTTTACGGCATCTGGTTCTTCTTCGGCGATATGGGCAAGGCGTTGTACGAAGGTGGAATGTCCTCGCACGTGCCTCCTCCGCCGAACAGCTGGCAATAACTCAGGACTGAGAGATCGGAACCCGGAGCGCAAGCAACGGGCATAATGAAAACTGAGTTGGAGCGCGGGCGCGCTCGCCCGCTCCTGAAGTACTGAGAACAAAGGACTGAGGACTGAGTTGGAGCGCGGGCGCGCTCGCCCTCGATGTACGATAAGCTTCAGCTTGTCGCCCGCCAAAGGCAGGAGGGAAATCCTCGCCGCAAGAAGAAAAGGACACAGATAAACACCGATATTTGAGGGTGTGTACGGCGGCGTTATCCGCCGTCCTCATTGATCCGTGTTGATCTGTGTCCGTTTTTGTTCCCGTCGAGTTAAGAGGGCGGCCACAGGTCCCGCCCCTACATCGCCGGAACGCGTGAGCAATGTACGATAAGCTTCAGCTTGTCGCCCGCCGAAAGGCGGGCCTGGTTTTGAATCGTTGAAGAGGTTGGGCTCCTAACAGAGCCCGTTTTCTTGTCCGACATTGTGCTACAGACATTAGTTTCCTACTGAGCAGTACATTGGTCAAGGGTCATGACTAGTTAACTCAGAAATCTTTGACAATATTCAAGAGAATTGAGTACAGGTTCTTTCTTCTGTAGTTGAACCTAAACTCACATTCCTTCAGGTGCAAGTAGAAAGTCTCGGGACGCATGCCCCGGAACT
>DATKCW010000009.1:0-39177 GCA_035513035.1 Aridibacter sp. | reverse complement strand
GTAGCGGTCAGATCCAGGGCAAAAAGCCTCAGGATATGGCGAATTTTCCGATCAGAAATTCGTGCACGCTTGAATCGCTTGTAATTGCTACTCATGACTGAAGTTAACTACTCTAGCAGATTAGTTAACTAGTCATGACCCTTGCCCAATGATCCGTTCCTACGGGAGCCGATGCGTCACTGATGATCCGGTCGCGCCAGGAAGGCCCCAATTCAAACTCTCTGTGATCTCCGTGCACTCTGAGGTTCTATCTGCTGTTGCCCGTCGTACCGCTCCGGGTTCCAATTGTGCCGCCGCTAACGCGGCTGAGCTTTCTTGTAGCCGCCTTACCCCGGACTGCGCCTTCGGCTGGTCCGGGCTAAAGGCATATGTCCGCTACACGGACCGTAGGCCTAAAGATCTGCACGTCATCGTTAGCCGACACTCGGTCCTCAGTCCTTTTTTCTCAGTACTAGCAGTAGCTCTCCCTCACGGTAGGGCCTCGGACACTTGTCTCATTGGTCAATGCTCATTGGTCATTGGTCAATGATCCGCCCATCTCTCGGTTCCGCGTACACGTCCGTATCAGTCGTTGTCGGGACGACAGTTTTCAAACCGAGGATGCTGATATAGATCACGGTTACGGCGAAGATAATATTAGTGACGTTGACCAGGAGCGTCGGCCATCCGAGCAGCGGGGTGGCCACAAAGCTCACGGTGCCGATCACCATGATGACGCCGGTCCATCTCGGGAAATATCCAGTTCGGAAAACGGAGACGCTGAAGAGCAGCATACCGACGAACCATACAAGGCCTCCTATTTTGTAGATCGGGTTTGCGTTTACAAAATCAGCCATCGAAAGACCTGACCGCATGACTTGAATCGGAAACCGCGTGAAGGATAAGTAGGCGACGGAAGCGATGGCGGTGCTGGCCAGATTAAAGACGTTCTTTTGCGGGGTCTGCCTTTTGTACAGCCCCCAGATCCCCAATCCGGCGAGAACGTGATAGGCAGCCGTTAGATAGTAGACTGCAGGACTATACCCGCCCTGAACGATCTCAAGAACTTCTGAAACGGTCCAACAGCCAAATCCCAGAATCGCGGTGTAGAGCAGGTATCTCATCTGTCCGCTTATTTGGTGCCGCCTAACGGCTTGGCGCTCACCTGCGAAGCGAAGCTTCGTCAGGTGCAGGGTCTTGTCAGACGGCACAGGGGGTGCGCTTTCGGCGTGGCGAAGCGGATGTCGATGTGCCCACCGTCGCCCTCCCCTCCGGGAGATTCTTCGGCCCGCCCTACATCCATCCGATCTGTTTCAGGCTTACTACATCGTTCCAGATCTTGGTCATATGGCGAATCCGATCGCCCTCGAACTCCATAACGTAGACGTAGTCCGCCTCGACTTGCTTTCCGGTCGGCGGAACAGGCCCGCCCTCGCCCGTGTGGGTCCCTCGGAAGACCCCGTATGCCGACACGTTACGCCGGTCCTCATCCACGGCAAACGAACGCACCTCGTAGCGGCCGTCGGGAAGCGGAGTGAGCAGACCCTTCATCCACTCTGTGTAGGCCTCCAGGGTGTCGACCCCAGCCAGCGCATCCGCCTGGGCGGAGAACGTCGCCTGCGGGTGACAATACCGCATACACACCTCCCATCCCTTTCCGGTCTCACAGGCGTCGAAAAACTGCTCAGCCGTCTCCTTGATCGAACTCATAGATCTCCTCCTTTTTCGTTTGTTACGTCTAACTCATAAACCGGCCTTGCCGCCTAACGCTTCGGTTCAGCGGCGGGCCGCGAGCCACGGAAGCTAAGTCACTGGATATGATATGAAAAGGAACTAGTACCGCGTCCGCTCAAAGCCCTCGTTCGGCTGCGCCTTGGCCGAAGCAGATGACCTAAGCGTCTTGAGATCTTCTTCGACGCGCTCGCCACCAAAAAAATATCAACGAATTGAGAACTGCAAAACCAAAGTACATGCTAGCGAAAAATGTAAGGCCGGCACCATGAATCAACGCCCACGCGAACAAGATTGATACCAAGCTCCACGGCAGCGTTAGCCCGATGAGAACGTACGTCATCCTCAAGTCAATAGCACCGGCAAAATCAAAGGCAAATGAAATGCAAATAGTAACCGCGAGCAAATGGATCGCGATGAATGTAATCGTGGACTTCTGGTTTGAGAGTTTCATCACAAGGGGTCAACCCAACTACTGATCATCGCGAACGATCACAGATAGTTCTAAAGATCCGCGCTGAAGAGGGTCAACTTGGCCCACGCGCGTAGAATATCCATAACGGCTGAGCTGAAATGCCTGTATCCTAGCTCAAATCCGCGCTCAGCCTCAACCACAGGTTCATTCCTCACCGGAGTATGGAGATTGAAAAAGAACTTCTCGATCACGATCGGAGCCAGATCAGGATGCAGCACCCCAGCCGCGAGAAGGGACTCCGCTCTTTCATTGACGCACGACCAATCAACTCCAGGAACCGATCGTCCCGCCGCTGAAGCGGCTAGGTGTATCTTGTTCCCGCCTTACTGCGCCTGTGGCTTGTCCGGGGCTAGAATACGACGACCGTCCCTACGGGACTCGGTCTGAGAGGGAGCGTTGCATAGTATCCTGTCTCCCGTCTCCCGTCTCCGGTCTCCTCTCTCCCGTCTCCTGTCTCCTGTCTCCCGTTTCCCGTTTCCCGTCTCCCGTCTCCCGTCTCCTGTCTCCGGTCTCCTGTCTCCTGTTTCCGTCTCCTGTCTCCGGTCTCCTGTCTCCGGTCTCCTGTCTCCTGTCTCCCGTTTCCGTCTCCGGTCTCCGGTCTCCGGTCTCCGGTCCGCGCTTGACTAAAAACCGAATCGCATCGAGAATTGCCCGATCCACACAACTTGCATTCTCAAGCTATCGAGGCGTTTGGCGTATCGATCTCTTCGCCGGGCCCGAATCCATTTCAGATCTTGAAGGAGACAAATATGAACAAAATCAAGTATTTCGTTTTGACCGTCGCGGCGGCGTGTCTTTTCGCGGCCTGCGTCGCGCAGGACGGGAATGCCCCGGCGAATACCGAAAACGCGAACACTAACGCGGCGGAAACTTCTGCCGCGGCCCCGACGAAGGAAGCCCTGATGACGCTTGAAAAGAGCGCGTACGAGGCCTGGAAAAACAAGGACGCCAAGTTCTGGGATACGTTTCTCGCCGATAATTTCGTCGGCTACGGCCAGAGCGGAAAACTCGACAAAGCGTCGGCCACAAAGGAATACACCGGCGCCGAATGCGACGTAAAGAGCTACGAACTTTCAGACGGAACGATGACGCCGCTCGGAAACGACGCGGCCTTTATCACCTATAAGACAACCGTCGACGGCACTTGCGGCGGGCAAAAGATTCCGGCCAACAGCTGGGCGGTCGGTGTATACGTTCGGGATGGCGAAGAGTGGAAGGGCGCTTTCCACGCCGAAGCCCCGGTCGTGGATCCGAAAGCCCCGGCGAAACCGGCTGCTCCGGCCCCTGCCGCAGAGTCCAAGGAAGGCGATGCGAAACCCGCCGAGGCAAAGCCCGACGCCGATACCGAAGCATTGATGGCTGTCGAGAAGAAAGCCTGGGAAGACTGGAAATCCGGTAATGCCGAAGGCCTGGAAGAATTTGCGGGTAAGGATATGATCTCGCTCTCACCGACCGGCGGCTGGACCGCTCGTGATGCAACGCTCAAGCGCTGGGCAGAACCGTGCGAGATCAAATCGGTTTCGCTTACCGATCCGGCGAGTGTCTCCCTCGGAAGTGATCACGCTTTGCTGACGTTCAGCTCATCGGTGGACGGCACATGCGGCGGCCAGAGCGTGCCGAACGAACGAGGAGCGACGATCTACGCGAAAGAAGACGGCGTCTGGAAAGCGATAATGACATTTGGAACTCCGGCGAGCTAGCCGCCGCGACGCCGATTGGGTTTCCGCTGAACGCAGCAAATACAATTGCCCGGGGTCAGGAGCGCATTGACTTGACCCCGGGCGCTTTTTGATTTTGGCGCGACGATGTAAATCCCGACCGCAGGCGATCATCAATTCTTCGCAGAAGCGATGGGCAGGATCAGATCGACGAGGATGAACGGGAGTTCGGAAAGCGCGGCCGGCTTGCACAATTCCAATACTGCATTTGCATAGAAGCCGGAAATAGCGCATAGTCAAACAGTCAATCCTTCTCTATCGCCAATTAGTGGTGAACAAGTCAAAGACGGTGTTTTGGATGAGTTAAGAGCAGGTTGTTATAAATTACAGAAGTCGCTCAATATATACCTGAGCACCCGAAACCCGACCCTTCGCAGCAGACCGTTTTTCTCCGAAGCCAGATCGATTCGAAAACTTCTCTAGACGTTCCCAAACGGGAACAGGAAAAACTTTAATGTCAATGAAACTTTACGTAGGAAATCTTTCCTTCGACGCAACTGAACAGGATCTGCAGGACACATTCGGAGAGATCGGAACCGTGGAATCAGTCAATATTATCGAAGACAGGGACACCGGCCGCTCGCGCGGTTTTGGATTCGTCGAAATGTCTTCCAAGGAAGAAGGCCAGAACGCCATCTCGCAGCTTGACGGCAAAGAGATGGACGGTCGCAACCTGAAGGTCAATGAGGCCAAGCCCCGCGAGAATCGCGGCGGCGGTGGCGGCGGTGGCTACGGCGGAAACCGTGGCGGTTCCCGCTGGTAAGACCAACCCGCATCTTCGATGCTGGATATAAAAACTCCCGGTTTCGGCCGGGAGTTTTTTTGTTGGAACAGGGAAGGAAAGGGGAATGGTGAACCGTGTCCGAAGGCTGACTGTCAGGGAGGGCTATTGCGAGAAGTCAGAAGTAATGATAACAGAAGGGGCGGGAACAGTTCCCGCCCTGTTTGAGAACGCAGCCCAAACGTCAACGAGGGCTACCGCGAGAGTTTGCCTGATGAGCGAACCGTAGACAAAGAGCCTTCGAACCGCAGAGCACGCAGAGATTATTAGGGATCTCTTAACGCGAAGGCCGCTAAGGTCGCAAAGGAAATCATTGCTTTTTGCTCTTGATCCGGCATTCGCAATGTTCGTTAAATTCAAAACCGCTACACACACGAAGCGGGCAGATCCCCTTCGCGACCCTTGCGACCTTTGCGTTTTAAAATCTCTGCGTGCTCTGCGGTGCGATGCCTCTGCGTTCCCCGTCCCTACCGCTCTGTGTACGTATCGTGCCGCCACTGACGCGGCTGAGGAGGGTTATTCCTCCATACCCCGGACAAGCCGCAGGCGCAGTCCGGGGTTAGGCGGCCCAGCGATTTCTTAGCCGCGTTAGCGGCGACAAGGTCGAGCAGACTCCCGAGTACACGGGGGAAGAAACGAAGGAACGAAACCTCTCGTCGCGACGCGGCAAGTCGGGCTTCGCCCTCCTCTTGCAGCGCAAAGCGCTGCTCTAAACGGGGGCCTGCCGCCGTGACGCGGCAAGTCGGGCTGCGCCCTCCTTATGCAGCGCGAAGCGCTGCTCTGAACGGGGGCCTCTCGTCGCGACGCGGCAAGTCGGGCTTCCGACACGAGCCGAGTACCTGTTATGCCCGTCGCTTGCGCTCCGGGTACTGATTGTGCCCGTCGCTACCGCTCGGGGTACCGATTCTGCCGCCTTACCCCGGGGCTGCGCCTTCGGCTTGCCCTCGACTAAAGTCATCTGTCCGCTACGCGGACGCCGGTCTCCTGTCTCCTTTCTCCTATCTCCTGTCTCCAAAGAAAAAGGAACAGGCTGATTTTAAGCCTGTTCCCGAGCAATTCAAAACAACACCCCCGCTGCGGTCAGTTTTCGGCGCCGCCGCTTTCGATCCTGCGGATCATCGCTTCTGCGTTCGAGTTCTTCCGATTCAGTTCCAGCGACTTCCTGTAGTTCTTGATCGCCGGCTCTTTCTCGCCTTTGAGCATGTACGCCTCGCCCAGGCTGTCATAGACGTTGTACGAATCCGGGTAAAGCTCCACGTTCAGTTGGAACATCCACACCGCCTCGTCGAGCTTCTTTATCCGGATCAGCTCGTAGCCGAACCTGTTGATCTGCGATTCGACCTCCGCGTACTTGTTGTTCGGATCGTTCTTGTACGCGATCGCCTTTTCGCGGAAGGATTCGAGCGTGCCCGCCTCCAACTCGGCCAGCGCGATCTCCCGGAGAGACTTGCGTGGTGTGTACTGCCTTGCGACCGCCTCGAAAGCCGGATCGGAATTCTTCATATAATCGGCGAACGAAAGCTCCGCTACTATGTCCGGAGGGGTCCACCTGCTTTCGTCGCGGGCGTGCTTGTTCTGCCAGAAAAGCTCCGAGATCCTGATCGGCATTCCGCTGTTCGGAAGATGATAGGTCACGGCGTCGCCGTACATATTGACGTGCGAGCCGGTCGGCTCGCCCACGAACAGAGCGTTCGTCCATATATCGAGCATGTTCGTTAGGTTCTGCGCGGCAGAGAACGTCACGCGACCTATGATCACGAAGAAGCGCCCTTCCTTGTCGAGTTCCGGCCGCTGGATGATCCCTCGGATTATCGGCCTGACCAGCGTATTGTTGCCGCCGCCGTTGTAGCGAAGATCGAGGACAAGCTTCTCGGGCTTCTTCGAGTCGGCCTCTGCGAACACGCGCTCCCAGAACTGCTCAAGGGTCTCGTTCTCCGAATTCAGCACGTCCTTCATATGGACGTACAAGAACTTCTTGTCCGGCAAGTACTCGAACCACTTGGTCTCTTCGATGTTCTTCAGATGGAGCGGCGTCTCTCCGGGGGCCGAATCGCGCGCGTCGGGCCAGGTCTTGATCCTGTTGCGAACGGCCCGGATCTTGTTGTCCATCCCTTCCGGCAAAGCGATTTCCCTTGTGAACACTTTGCCGTCCTTTTCGAGCTTGAGGGTCACCTTGTCCGGATGGCCGCTGATCCCGAGCGCTTCCAGGACCTCAGGACAGCCGAGATACCTCGGCACGTATTCCATCTGTCCCATCTCGTTGTCGGTAGACATATAGGGAGAGACGATGTCAAACGCCTCTTCGATCGAGTATTTTCCGACCCCGAGGACCTTAGCGCCGAGTATGTCCTTGAGCTCCGGTGCGGCTTTGCGGATGTATATGCCGTCGGAGAACGCGTACATCAAGAAAGGGAGGAGCCGGAAGCCGGACTTCTCGTAAAAAAGAGGCGAGGTCCAGGTGTGGCCGTCACGAGCCAGGCCTGCGATCCGCTCGAACTCGATAGCCGCTCGGTTCGCCGTCATCCCGGGAAGCTCCTTGTCCAGCTTCTCGAGCTCCACGTAGAACTTGTCCCGGTCGAGCCTGCGAAAAAGGTTCGCGTGCTTTTCGGGCAGTGTTCTCTTGATGTACTCAAGGTCTTCACGCCACTTCGCGAGCTCCGACTTCGCTTCCGCGCTCTCGCTTTTGATCTCGCCCAGCTTTGTCCTCACCTCGACGAAGGCCTGCCCCTTCGACCTCACCGCCGCCACCGACGTGAATACGACCAATACCGCGATCAATGCGACCGCGTATCTCTTCGCACCTCTCTTCATTTTCTCTCCGTGATCTGTTCTATTGAGGTTTAGGAAAACTCGCCCTATGGATTCGGCACGATCAAAGTTCCTATCACCGGTCAAGAGCCTTTGGTCTACCAACACCGCCGGCCGGCAATTCGTGTCACCTATGACAAAAGGCCGCCGCCGCGCCTTCGTGCGGAAACGGCCTCTCGCTTCTCTCCCCCTCAGGAGTGAAGTCACATTCCGGTCGCCACCGGAAGATCTTTGTGGTTGGAGTATTCCGCCCAGGAACCTTCGTAGAGCCGGACCTTTGGGAATTTGAGGACGTGTTTCAGGACAAGGTATTCGAGGCTCGCCTCGCGGCTGGTCCCGCAATAGACGATGATGTCGTCCGATTCCTTTATCCCTTTATCGGCGAACACCTTGCGGAGCTGATCGAGCGGCTTGAACTTGTGCGGGTTGTTCTCTTCGACGAGCGTCTTCCAGGGGATGTTCACCGCTCCGGGGATGTGCCCGTTGCGGATCCAAATCTTCGCCTCGCCGCTGAAGACGTTCGGCGGGCGGGCGTCTATGAACTTTATGCCCTCCTTCCCGATCGATTTCTTCACGTCTTCGGTCGTCGCCGCGATCGTGTTGTTGTCGCGCGTGTCGTACGAAGGGACCTGTCCGTAGGCGGGGTATTCCTGGACCGCCTTTTGGGAAACCCGGAAGTCCCTGAAGCCTCCGTCGAGGAAGTAGATCCGGTTGTGGCCGATCCGCTCGAGAATGTAGGCCATCATCGTCGCACCGAGCACCCCGTCGCCGTCGGAATAGACCGCGACCTTGTCTCTGTTCTTCACGCCCGCGGACATCAGAAGTCGTCCCGAAAAGAACGGCTCCAGGTACTGCGCCGGATAGCCGTTCCTGGGCGCGCGCATCGCGGCATCCGCCAGATGAACCGCGTTCGGCGGGTGGCCCGTAAAATAGTCGTAAACGTTCAGACGAACGTCGAGAATACGCAGGTCATCGTCCGCGGCACGCGCCGCGAACCACTCGGGCGAGACGACCTGCACTTCGGCAGTGCGTTTGTCTATGAAGGGATCCTCGAGAGGAAGCTCGCGGTTCGCGCTCCATTCCTGGAACGAGCCGTCGTACAGCTTGACCTTGTATCCTAGCTTCCGTGCGGCGAAATAAACGAGCGATGCCTGCTGGCCTATGTGGCAATAGGTGACGACCGTGTCGTACGGCTCGACGCCGGCGTCGGCGAACATCTTCCTCAACGTGGCCTCATCCTTGAAGCGGTTGTTGTCGTCGACGATCGAGTTGAAGGGGATGTTCTTCGCGCCGGGCAGGTGACCGCCCCTCGGATGCCCTCCGACCGCTGTGCCGTCGTAGAACCTGGTATCGCGGGCGTCGATGATCCTTACGTCGTCGTTTTCGAGATTCGAGCTGAGCCAGTCCGCCATAGCCAGCTTGCTGCGGTCGGTCGTAAAGGAAAGCGAACCGCGCGCGGGCTGAGGGACTCCCTTCGAAAGGCTTCCTCCGGCCGCGATCCAGGCGGGCATTCCTCCGTCAAGGATCGACACGTTGTTCTTCAGCCCCATCGCGTCGAGCGTGAAGTAGATCCGCGTCGTGGGCGTGACCCAGTCTTTGCCCCAGTAAAGAATTATCCGCGAGTCGTTGCTTACTCCGGCCTTCTCGAAGGCATCCTTGAGTTTTCCGTCCGACGGAAGTTGTAGTGAGAGCGGGCTTTCCTCGGGAGTCGTAGAGACGTCGCGGTTGGCCATCAGAACGGCCCCTGGGATATGGCCCTCGCCGTATTCCTGCGGGTTTCCGACATGGATCAGGACAAGCTTGTCGTGGCCAACGTGTTCCGAAAGCCATTCGGATGTCACCGTCGCCGGAGTAGTTTCGGTCACGGCGCACAGATCCTGCGCAGTCGCAGGCAACGAAGCGGCAAGGATCAACATAAGGAACAACAGCCTTAAGATTTCAGATTTCATAATTCAAAGCTCCTTCCGGTCACCTTGTGAGACCGGCCGTGCGAACGATCTCTTCCCAAACGACGGGTTACAGGGAATTATCGAGTTCGCCGGACAGTCTTACACGGATGGAGAGCGAGAGTATTGCACGTTTGAAAGGTCCCTGGAAACATTTAAAGCCGGGAGGCGTAACAAGACCGATGACCAGATCAGAAATTCAGTCAAGCCATCTTAGGCCCGGCCAGTTTTACGGGACCGTTGCGGAAAAGCGGTCCGTTAATTCTTCCATCATTTCGGAAGTGGTCCACAGCGCGCCGAAGCGGTTGCCGGAACACTCACACGAACTCGCTTTCTTCTGCCTGCTTATCGACGGAAGCTATTCGGAATCGCTCGGGCGCCGCAGGTTCTTCTACCGGCCGCTGTCGATCCTCTGGCATCCATCGGGTACCGAGCACAGGGACGAAATAGGGAACAAGGGCGGAAGGTTCTTCGGTATCGAGATCCGGGAAGAGGGTCTTAGAACGCTTATGGACTTCGCGAACGTTCCGCATCATTTCCACGAACGCGGCACCCCGTTGGTCTGGCTAGCCTGCCGGCTTTACCACGAATTCCGGAACTGGCAGCCCGGTTCGGAGCTTGTGGCAGAAGGCATAACGCTCGAGATGCTGGGCCGCTCTGCAAGAAAGGAGCCCGCCCCGCACAAGAAACCGCCCGCGTGGCTGAAGCGCGTGATCGAAAGGCTGGACGAGGAATTTAGCGAAAGTCCTTCCGCTTCGGACCTCGCCGCCGAAGCGGGGGTCCATCCGGTGCATCTGGCGGCGGTGTTCAGAAAGTTCAAGAGGGAAACCGTCGGAGAATACGTTCAGGCGAGAAGGATAGAATTCGCGTTCGGCCGTCTCGGTGAAAAGGACCTGTCGCTTGCGGATATCGCGGCAGAAGCCGGATTCTCGGATCAGAGCCACTTCACGCGTGTGTTCCGCCGATACACGGGAATGACCCCGGGGGCCTTTCGGACCTCGCTTTAGTGGCTGGGCCCCTAATTTGTCTTTCGCAGCCTTTCCTCGAACAGGCGTGCGGAAACGGTCAGAAAATCGTGGGCGGTTACCATTCCGACCAGTTTCCCGTTTTCAACGACCGGCAGACAGCCGATATTTCGACTCTTCATCAGACCCAGCGCTTCTAGCGTTTCGGTCCCGGGCTCGATCGTGATCAGATCCGTCTTCATTATGTCTTTGATGACGATCTCTTCTTCCTTCCTGAACCGGTCCTTCGAAAGAACTTCGAGCAGGTCGCGGTGCGAAACCACGCCGACAAGGTTGCCCTCGTCATCTTCGACGGGCACGTGGCGTATGTGCTTCCAGTTCATAAGGCTCGCGGCGAGGTCGATGACGTCCTCGGGACGGACCGTGAACAAGTCCTTCGACATAAGGCGCTCGACGGTCTGGTAATTGTCGATCCAGTCGCTGTGATCCTCGAGCTCGGCAAGCGGCCAAGTGTGCATCGGCTCGCCGGTCCTCTGATGCTCCTTCAACTGTGCCGTCAACTCGCGGAGTTTCACGCTCATCTTCACGCTCTTGTCCATTTTCGAAAGCGATTCGAGCATCCAGCCGGACGAAGTGCGCTGGATCTCGACCCTCTCCCTGATCACGCCGAGATACCGGTCGATGTCCCCGGCATCGACGCCGAACTTCTGCAATCCCTGCCTCGCGACCGGCAGCAGCTCGTCGAGGATCAGACGTTTTGCCCTGTAGCCCCGACCGTCGAGCCAAGCGAACTGGGATTTAAGGCCAAACCGCGCCGCACTAAAGAAGTTGTCCTTGGCGTCGTCGAACGACATCTTCTCGGAGACGTCCCCGTGGATCTCGGGCAGGGCCGTCATCAGGCCTATGAAGAACGCGGCGTTTGCCACCTCGTCCAAAACCGTGGGCCCGGACGGGAGGAAGCGGGCCTCGATCCTGAACCCGGGCTTGCCGTTGAGCACGCCGTAGCAGGCGCGGTTCCAACGCCATATCGTTCCGTTCAACATCTGCCACGCTGAGAGCTTCGGGATCTTTCCTTCATTCAGAAGCTGCATCGAGTCTTCCTCGATCTCCCGGGTCAGGATGATCCGAAACCTCGCGACGTCCTCGTGGAAGGCGTCCATCATCGATGTCCTGATCCAGTCGTTCCCGAAATGAACCCTTGTCGGCTGCCCGCGCTTCCGGAAGGTCTTCGAGCGGGAATCTACGGCGTGTTTGAAAAGAGCGATCCGCGTTTCAAACCAAAGCCTGTGACCGAGCAGGATCGGGGAATTGACGGCGCTTGCGAGGACGGGCCCGGCGATCGCCTGCGCCCAGTTGTAGTGCATCATGAACCGGCTGATCGGAACCTGCAGGTGAACCTGGAAGCTCGTGTTGCAGAACTCCATGAACGTGTCGGCAAGATGCAGCGTGAGCTCGTCGAGGCCCTTGATGTGTATCAGCCGATCGTCTCCCTGCATTTCCGTAAGCACCCTGTTAAGTTCAAGATACCTGGGCAGAGGCGTCAGGTTCTCCATCACCAGGTCCGACTGCTGGATCGTGGGAAGAATGCCCACGAGCACCACGTCGCCGCCGGATCTTTCCGCCGAGCGCCTGACCGTGTCGACAAGTTCCTCGATCTCGTTCTCGAGCTTCGAGAAGCAGTCGCCGCCCAGGTCGGAAGGGCTCAGGTTCGCCTCGATATTGAAAAGGCCGAGTTCCGTCGTCAGCCGATCGTCCTTCGCGTCCTCAAGGACCCTCGTGGAGATCGGCGCGGGGGTCATCGAGGAGTTCACGAGGAACATTTCCTGTTCCGCTCCGATCCGAAAAGCGTCATCCTCGAACAGACCAAGTTCCAGCATCTGCTCGACTGCCTGCAGGTCGTTCAGGACGGCGCGTGTGAACTGTCGGATCTCGCGGCCTCCGACTTCAGAAGATACCTTGTGTTCTCCCATGTTCTCTTCCCGGGCGGTCCCCGTGATTCCCCGAAAGTCTTGATAAATGGATCTCCAGCTAGTATAAAGCAACCTACTGTTACACCAAAGATTCCGGGATTTCTGTGATCCGGGTCATATTTTCCACCAGGGCAGTCAGGTACTCTTCAACCCGTCGGGAATCCGTGCTCTACTTAAACCCATTAAACACACCGTTTCCGCCGCCACTTCTTTGCGGTAGATCCGTTGGGAGGAATATCTGGATGAAGAAGCTTTGGCTTGTTTTCGGGATCATAATGGCGGTATCTTTCGGGACCCTTTTGTGGATAGGAATGGAGATCTTTCGACAAGCTCCTCCGATACCGCAGAGGGTGGTCACGACAACGGGCGAGCAGCTGATCGGACCTGAAGAAATCTCGGACGGCCAGAACGTATGGCAGGCAATGGGCGGAATGCAGGTCGGCTCAATCTGGGGCCACGGAAGCTATGTCGCACCGGACTGGACTGCGGATTACCTGCACAGGGAAGCCGAGTACCTTCTGGACCAGATAGCGGGTGATGAGTACGGAATCGAGTACGAAGGGATCGAAGCGGACAAGCAGGCGCTTGTCCGTCAGCGGATGCAGACAATGCTCCGGAAGAACAACTACGATCCGGCGACCGGAACGCTGACGATCGAGCCCGAACGCGCCGAGGCATTCCGAGAGAACCTCGAGCATTACACGCAGGTATTCGGAGAAGGAAGCGCGGAGTACGCTATCCAGAAGAACGCGCAGTCAGATCCGGAACGGCTCCGCAAAATGGTGTCATTCTTCTTCTGGACCTCCTGGGCCTCCACTGCCAGCCGCCCCGGCAAGACCATCTCCTACACAAGCAACTTCCCTTCTGAACCGCTGGTCGGCAACGTGCCGACAAGTTCGACCATAATCTGGACCGGCGTCAGCATCATCATGCTGCTCGCCGGGATCGGCGGAATGGCCTGGTATTTCGCGAGCCTCCACGAAGAGGCGCCGACCGAGGGAGCGCCGGATTCGGATCCTCTTATCGGGCTCGATATCTCGCCGTCGCAAAAGGCGACGGTCAAGTACTTCCTCGTCGTCACGCTCCTGTTCATGCTCCAAATCGTCCTGGGCGTGATAACGACCCACTACGGCGTCGAGGGCCACGGATTTTACGGCATACCCCTGGCCGATTATCTTCCTTACGTTGTGACGAGGACCTGGCACGTCCAGCTCGGTATCTTCTGGATCGCGACGGCGTGGCTCGCGGCGGGGCTGTTCATCGGCCCGTTCATAAGCGGCTCTGAACCGAAATATCAGAAGCTCGGTGTCGATATCCTTTTCGGCGCGCTTCTGGTCGTCGTGCTCGGGTCGATGACCGGGCAGTGGCTGAGCGTGATGCATATGCTTCCGGGCGACACCTGGTTCTGGTTCGGCCACCAGGGTTACGAATATGTGGACCTTGGCAGAGTGTGGCAGGCGGCGCTCTTCGTAGGGCTTCTGTTGTGGTTCTTCCTGATCGTACGGACCGCGCTTCCGGCGTTCAAAGAGAAGGACAACCGCAGAGAGCTTGTGCTGCTTTATATGATCTCGACCGCGGGCATCGCGCTTTTTTATGCTCCGGGCCTGTTCTGGGGAATGCGCTCGCACCTGACGGTCGTCGAATACTGGCGCTGGTGGGTCGTTCACCTCTGGGTCGAAGGGTATTTCGAGGTGTTCGCGACGGTCGTCATCGCGTTCCTGTTCGCGAGACTCGGCGTGATCGATCCGGGGTTAGCGGCCAAGGCGGCGCTGTTGTCGGGGGCGATCTACCTAAGCGGAGGCATTCTGGGTACGCTTCACCACCTTTACTTCGCAGGTACGCCGACGGTCGCACTCGCATTCGGCGCAGTGTTCAGCGCCCTCGAGATCGTGCCGTTGACGATGGTCGGCTTCGAGGCGTGGGAGAACATCCGGCGGTCGAAGGCGAGGGGATGGCTCGCGCAATACAAATGGGTGATCTACTTCTTCGTCGCCGTCGCATTCTGGAACCTTGTCGGCGCGGGGATCTTCGGTTTCATGATCAACCCGCCGATCGCCCTCTATTACATGCAGGGGCTGAACACGACCGCGGTCCACGCACACGGAGCACTGTACGGGGTTTACGGCACGCTCGGCCTCGGGCTGATGCTCTTCTGCCTCAGGGCTATGAATCCCGAACGCATATGGAACGAGAAGCTTCTCGCTTGGGCGTTCTGGATGATCAACATCGGCCTGTTCCTTATGATCTGCGTAAGCCTGCTTCCGATCGGCCTTCTGCAGACCTACGAGTCGATAACGACCGGATACTGGTCCGCAAGAAGTCCCGAGTTCATGCAGCAGGACGTTATGCACGTGCTCCGCTGGATGCGCATCTTCGGCGACATCGTCTTCGCTCTGGGTGCCGTGCTGTTCGTCTGGTTCGCGCTCGGGCTGATCTTTAAGAGGCCCGAACTGAACCCTGCGGAAGATGACTGACGCGATTGGGGCGGGCTCCCGCCCGGTGATATTCTTTAACCGGAACTAGACTTTCGGTAAGGGGGAAGTATGTACGGGAAGATCCGGGAAAAACTGGTGAGCCGAAAAGAGGAGCTCGAAACCCTCCTGACCCGTGTGGAGGCCAGCGCTCGCAGAAAGTTGGATAAGGACTTTGAGGAACAAGCGATCCAGCGCCAGAACGAGGAGGTTCTCACCGCTCTCGACGATTCGCTGAACGAGGAGCTCGATCAGATAAACGAGGCGATTTACAGGATCGACAAGGGAATGTACGGCAAGTGCGCGAATTGCGGGGACGAGATCTCTGAAAAGCGCCTTTTTGCGGTTCCGCACACGAGCCTGTGCATCGAGTGCGCCGAATGAAGGACTAATCGCCCGGAACAAAGGGACTGCGCGTGTCGTGCTTCCTGCGGCTGACGACCAGCTTGCCTGATTTCCAGAGCCTCTTCCGGAAACCCAGAAGGTGTAAGACCTGAAGGGGGAAGATCCGGGCGATATTAGTGTTGACGACCAGCGATTCGGCATTGTACGGATCGCGGGTGACACCCGGGAGCCAGTGGACGATCCCCGGAATGCCCATCTTCCTGAGCGCCCTCGAAAGGCGGAGCCAGAACGGAAGGATCTCGCGGCCCAGGAAAAAGCCGTCGTCGCCGAGTTTCTGGTAAAGCGGCATCAGGATCATTCCGGTCTCGTTCACCTTTATCTCGCCTTTGATGTCATGCGCCACGACCTCGCCTTTTTCGACCGCCTGGAAGTTCTCATAGCCCGGTTCCATCTCGAACTCATCTGCCGGCGTGATCGCGTGCCTGTAACGGATCTCGATCAACCTGGAACTGCCCATCGCCTCGCGCAGCGTTAGCTCGTGCCTTTCGACATCGACGTGGTCCCTTCTCAGACAGTCTGAATGATAAAGCGCCAGCCACATCAGCGCCTCCTGGTTGTCGACGGCCGTCTGCTGCCTGTGCTCGCCCGCCTCGAAACCGAGTGTGACAGCACCGAGATTGTTGATGTATTCGAGTATCGTCGAAGTCAGCTGCTCCTCGATCCCGAGCAAAATGGTCGCGGGAAACTTCCGAGCGAAATCGCGGTTGCGCAAGGTGTCGCCGATCATCGCGAACGGAGGGCTTGCGGCTGAGGTGGAATGGAGGTCGAGGGCGTAAACTTCATTCTTCGCCGTAAGGAAGATCCGGTCAAATATCCGAAGAAGTTCCCTCTGCTCGGTGTCTTCGGCGCGGTTGGTGCGAATCGAGGAGTCGGGGCTGTTTAGTGCGATGATCTCCGGCGTCCAGTGCCGGTTGAGGTCGGCGTCGATGTACCGCTCGTCCCTCTGGATCGCACGCGTATTTCCGGCGACGAGGAAGACCCTCCCTTTTATTTCGCGCTCGAGCTTCCGGAGTTCGTTCGCGATCTTCCGCATCGCTAGCAAGCCGCTGGGCTCGTTGCCGTGTATGCTCCCGACGACGAGCACGGTCACGCCGTTCTCGTCGCCGACGAATTCGCCGACTAGATGCTCGCCGTCGTCTATTTCGACCTTTTGAACCGGGTCATTTTCAGGGATTGAGAGTGACTGTACCTGCATTGTTTGTGAAAAGGGGCGGCTGCTTCAACTTTAACGGAAACGGGGTACAAAATGAATCGGAGTCCGGTCAGTCTATCTTCAGATTTCCTATGAACATGTTGCCTGGGTCGTATTTCTGCTTGATCTCAAGAAGCCTTGAGAAATTCGCGCCCAGAGCTGAACGTGTCCGCTCTTGCTCGTCCCTGTCGAGGTAATTCACGTAAACTCCTCCACTGGTGAATCCTTCAAGGTCTCTGTAGAGGGACCTTGTCCACTCAATATTGGCTTCGTCCATTGCGGGTTCATCCCATCCGGACCATATACCGAGGCTGAATCTCGCATTCCTGAAAGCATAAGCGGTCGCCGACGGGTCAACCTCTGCGACCTTACCGCCCAAAGGCTCGAATCCGATAAGCGACATCGGCCCGGGAATCGTCATCAGGCGGTCCGCGAACACGTTGACCAGCTCGTCCTCTATCTCCTCCAGATTTAGTCCTTTCCAGTAAGCCCGCATTCCCTTCGGAACGGCAGGGTCGAACGCCTTTTGAAGGTCGGTAAATTTCATTGTGTCGAAGGCCCTAAAGAATGGGGCGCCGAACTGCCGCAGAGGGGTCAATGCCTTTCGACCTTCTTCCACCGGGCCGGCATAACAGGCGTGGAGGATTACTGCCGGCATCCCGCGTCGCTCGGCCGGAAAATGATCGGCAGGAGGAACGTTCGCAAATAGGCAGTAGACGGCACAGCCGTTGGCAGCACCGTGCATGAACTCCCGGTAGAATCTGAGCACATCGGCCGTTTCTGCAATGTCGAAATACGACAGCGAGGTCATCACATCCGGGCCAAGTTCGTGAAGCCTGTAAAGAAATGAGGTGACGATCCCGAAGTTCCCCCCTCCGCCCCGGATGGCCCAGAAAAGGTCCGTGTGGTTGTCTGCGGAAGCAGTGACCAAACTGCCGTCGGCGATAACGATGTCTGCTTCTATCAGATTGTCGATCGTGAGCCCGGACTTCCTTGCTTGATACCCGATCCCGCCCCCCAGCGTCAGCCCCGCAACGCCGGTCTCCGAAACGATCCCGGCCGGGACCGCAAGCCCGAACGCCTGGGTCTCGCGATCAACGTCTCCCAGCGTGGCACCGCCGCCGACACGCGCCGTGCGTTCCTTTTCATCGACCTGCACAGCGTTCAGGTGGACGAGATCAACGAGAAGACCGTCGTCCCGAACAGCTTTTCCTGAGACGCCATGGCCGCCTCCCTTCGCGGAGATCGGGATCCCGGTCTCACTGGCGAAATCTACAGAGGCGATAACGTCGGCTGCGTCGGCCGCCCGAACTACTGCCGCCGGCCTTCTGTCGATCATTCCATTCCACACCGAACGAGCATCGTTATAGCCCGGTTCGCCCGGGAAGATCAGTTCGCCTCGTATATTGTCCCGAAGTTGCTCCAGAGTTCTCATTAAAGGTCTCCTTTGTGGTGTTGTGTCGCGGCGCCAAGCGTATCATGAGCAGCGGATTAGCAATGAGGTGTTTCTGGATGACAGCCAATGGCCTTAAGAAGCGCAATGCGTAACGATGCATTATACTTGCGAAGCAACAAAGCTTGTTTGATAAGGCCTACGATGAGCCAAATGACACAAGACGATCTGATAGGGACCGTGAAGGGTCCCGGCGAACTTCCTCACGAATACCTCTTAATTACGACCGATGACTCAAAGATCCTCGTCGGCGAATTCGTTTACTACGAAGCCCGCGACGGCGACGAGAGGCGAAGAATAATCGGGACCGTGAAAGGCCGCAGCCTTGTCCGAAGTTTGCCCGACGCGTTCCTTTCGGATCCGGAAACGCCGCCTGCCGAGATCGCTTCGATGATCGGTCTCGATACCGGCACGCCTGAGATCTACCAGATCGAGGTCGAGACGATCGGTTATTTCAGCGGCAAGCTTAACGACTTCGTCAACCCGAGGATCCCTCCGAAACCGGGCGACCGGTGCTACCTTGCGTCGTCCGAGACGCTTTCGAAGATGCTTTCTCCCAGCGCCGCGGTCGATGTCGGCTCCGCGCACGTCGGCAGTCTGCTCACACGCCCCGAGGGCGAGGTGCCGGTCGTGCTCTCGGTCCGCGACGTCGTCTCGACACATCTGGCGATCCTCGCTTCGACAGGCTCCGGGAAGTCGTACACTGCGGGTGTGCTGATTGAAGAGCTGATGCAGGCATACAACCGAGCTGCGGTCCTTATCGTGGACCCTCACGGGGAATATCACACGATGCAGGCGCTCAACGGCGACGAGCGGTTCCGCGCCGCGGACGGTTACGCGCCGGAGGTGAAGATATTTACGCCTGACAAGATACGGGTCCGGTTCTCTTCGCTGACCGAAGCCGACGTCAAATACCTCCTGCCCGAGGGGAGCTCGGAGAAGATGCGACACGTTCTTTCGCAAGCTTACAGGGCGCTTGTGAACGATCAGAAGAAGGGCAAGGGGCTGTACGGCTACTTCGATCTGCGCGACGCGGTGCTCGCCCAGAGGCACGACGGCGACGGGCACGAGGGTTCAAGTAACGCTCCAACCGTTGAAGGGCTTTTGTGGCGGCTCGATTCGCGTTTTGACAGAAGAGGCGGTATCTTCCACGACTCGGAACACATCCCGCTCCAGGAGTTGTTCAAACCGGGCAGATGCACTGTGCTCGAGCTATCGGATATTGAACAGGCGGAACAGCAGGTGATCGTGGGAACGCTTCTACGCCGCGTGAACAAGGCTCGTGTGATGACCGTCCGCGGGGAGGCAAAGGGCGGAGAGGACCTTCTTGATTACCCTGTGTTCACTCTTCTGGAAGAAGCACACAGGTTCGCTCCGGCCGGCGCGAGCGTCGTTTCGACGAACATCCTGAAGCAGATCCTTAGCGAGGGAAGGAAGTTCGGGGTCGGCGTGGGGCTGATCACGCAGAGGCCCGGAAAGCTGGATCAGGACGTGCTGTCGCAGTGCATGACGCAGATCATAATGAGGATCGTCAACCCGATCGACCAGCAGACGATCGCGCAGACGGTCGAGGGAGCGGGACGCGCTATGCTCGCCGAGCTTCCCGCGCTGACGAAGGGGCAGGCGGTGATCTCGGGAGTGGGCGTGAACACGCCTTTAATGTGCCGGATCCGGCCGAGGCTGACGAAGCACGGCGGCGAGACATTCGACGCGCCTGCCGAGTGGGCTCGCTGGCATACGCCGGACGAGGCCTCGAAACGCGAGGAAGGATCGGCGATCTATCTGAAGGAATCTTCGAAAAAGAAGACGGAAAAGATCGGCGGGATCAAGATATAGGCGCCTGCTATCTCCTGTCTCCTGTCATTTGCGGCTCCGCCGCATCGATGTGCGGAAAGGCTTGCCTTTCCGTGGCGCGGCCCTCTTAAATAGTTTTCCGCGGAGGCTTAGCCTCCGCGGCAATGTTAAAGGGTCAGCTGTCGGTAAGCCAGAGGCTTACCGCACAACAAGGCGGCAGAGCCGCAAGAGATCGTATGACTCGGTGCGTCGGTAAGCCGGAGGCTTACCGCACAGCATGGCGGCGGAGCCGCAAGAACTGCCGAAGTCCCTCATCGCCTGGACCATCTGATTGGGCTGAGATCTATCTCCAGCGGTTCATCCTCGATCGGCTTCCGTTCCCAAATTCTCGCGCTGGAAAAGTGAAATGCAGATGGAAGATCCGCTAGTCCTTCTCTTACCGGATTCAAATGGATGTAGTTCACTTTCTGCATCACCACGAAGCGCTCGTGATCAGAAAAGTATTCGAATGATGCTGCCAAAGAGAATGCGAGCGCGAGCCGGTGCAGTTTCTGGTCCTAAGCTTTGCGAGTGAACATTCGTGCACTTGCTCCTTCAGATGGCCCATTACCCTGCGCGCTGAAATTCCCTTAAGAAATCTCAGCGTATCGGACGGGTTTCGCTCGCTTCCGGTTACCATATGGACGTGCTCCGGCATTATTACGTACGAGTAGATCGCGAAACCGCCGGACTTCCGCGCTTCGTCGAATGCTGAAGCAGCGATCTCAGCTATCGTGTCCGTCCTGAAAACGGGGAGCCTGTGAATTGTGACAAACGTGAGATAAAGAAGGGGTGAGTCCTTCGAGATATGTTTCATTTGTGAGGAGGCGGCCCGTGTGGGACCACGATTCTAATTTTGGGGCTATCCTGACACGTCCGAATCACCTCACACCGTTCACATCCTTTCTTACCAGGAGAATCAGGTCGACGCCGGGCCGAAGCGGATATTCGCCAACGACTTCGTGCGTCGCGCCGTACCGGGCCGGGAGGTCCGATTCCTGAACCTTGCCCGCGATGATGATCTCCGCGTCGCTCGAGTCCGTCAGAGACCCGTGATACACGGCGTTCGGGTAATCGTTCAGATACCAGGGCATCGGCCAGTAGTCCCTCGATACCACATCGGTCTTCGTCTCGGGCCCCTTCCCCGACGCCTCGGCGATCCTTTTGACGCGCGACATGAGGTCCTCGAACCCCCTCGTCGTATGCGCGTACACGTACGGCATACGGTCGTCGTCGTAGCGGACAAAGTTCAGGTCGTATGTCTGAAACGCAAGGATAACGACGGCGGACGCGCCAAGTAATCCACCAATCAACTTCTGCACAACGTCCGGCGACTTGAGAAGCCTGCCGATGCCGTATCCCGCCGCGATGCACATCGGGAGGATGAAAGACAGAGCCAGCCAGGGCGTTTTATACGGGATGATCGTGTAGGCGGCAAACAAACCGAACGCCCAGAGGCCCGTGAACAAAGCGACGCCGTGTTTCGCCCTGATCCAGGCGAACAGCGAGCCGAGCGCCGCCAGCGCGAGGATCGGCGCCTCGGTCTCCATCATCCACTTCAAATACGCGAAAGTTCCGTTCTGCGTGTGATCGCGGGAACCTGTCTTCGTCCAGATCGCGTAAGCCTCGAACGCCCCGATCACGCCCTTCGGGTACGTGAAGAAAGAAGAAAAGAAAAGCACGCCGACGTAAATGAACACGAACGCGCAGCCGACGGCGATCAGGATCAGGTCGAGCCGGGAGGCGATCGCCTCTCGGAACCTCGCAAAAGAAGGCTCGTCGAGCTCGCCGCCGTCTTCTTCTCCCCCGTTGAACTGCTCGGAGGTCAAACGTATGATCCAAGCCAGCGCGGACGCCAAAACGACGAAGATGATCCCGTATAAGAGCCAGGTCTGGTCGCCGCTCTTCGAGTTCTCGAAGAATCCCCGAAGCGCCTTGTAGCCCTCGCTCAGATCCTCGAAGTAAGACACGATCGCCAGAGTCGCCGCCGCAGGAATTCCGAGCTGGACGATCCACAAAAGGCCGGTCCGCTTCTTTCTAAAGCCTTCGAGCGAGACGAGCTTCTGCCAAATTGAAACGCAGATCCACGCGATCAGCATCGTGCCGATGGTGATGAACGCGGTCTCTTTCGTGGCGAACAGAAGGACCAGCGATGCCGAAGCGAGGAAAAGATAGATGGGCCTGCCGCTGTCCCAAAGCAGCAGCATCCGCATAACGAGAAAGACGAGCACAGCCTCGATCGCAAAGATGCCGATCGACAGCGCCCATTCGAGAGTGTAGCCCGAGACTAGCATCTTCGGGACCTGAAGCGCCGGCGGAAGAAAGCAGACCATAAGGATCAGGGCCATCCAGCCGGTGGCGAAGACGCCTGCCTTCTTCCGCTCAATGAAATAGAGGATCGCGACCACTAACGAAAGGCTGAAGAACACGAACAGGATCTCGTGGATGAAGTAGCGCGAGATGAAGACCATCCCCGGCGACAACGCGAGGAACAGCGCCCCGGAAAGCGCTCCGATCCTGCCGATCCAGCGTTTCAGGAACAGCGCGAGCACGACGGTCAGGACGCCGAAGACCGCGACGCTCCAACGCACGCTGTGGGTGTTCAGGCCGAAGAGCTTGGTAAATAGAAGCGAGATGTAATAGAGGTCGGGGCCGTGGTAATTGCTGGGGTCGTATTGATAGACGCCGTCGCGGAAAAGACGGGTCAGGAAGTGCCCGTTGACGCCTTCGTCGTGATGAAGCGGCTTGAGCTCGATCCAGTAGAACCGGAGGAACGCAGCTACCGCGGTCACGAGGAGGCTCAGGACGATCCAGGGGAGGTCGAAGGGGGGCTTTTCGGCCTTATTCGGTTGGTATTCGTTTTCGGTGTTTGGATCTGTCACGCGTTGTTCGTATTCATAGTCGGCGGCTCCAGTCTCCAGTCTCCTGTCTCCAGTCTCCTGTCTCCAGTCTCCTGTCTCCAGTCTCCTGTCTCCAGTCTCCTGTCTCCTGTCTCCAGTCTCCAGTCTCCTGTCTCCAGTCTCCAGTCTCCTGTCTCCAGTCTCCAGTCTCCTGTCACCTTACCCTGTACAACCGATACTCCCCTTCCTCGTGCGCGACCGGGAACTTGCTCAGGTACGAATCGTTCACGGTTATCATAGCGCGCTCGGCGGGCGACACGATTACGTATTCCACATCGTGCTTTTTCAAAAGCTCGTCCGCGTCGGCAGCACCCGCGTAGATCCTTCTTACCTCAGCCTCGCGGGCTTCGTAATCGATCCCGTGTGACGAAAGGTGGCCCGGATACCTCATCACGGAGATCCGCCCGCTCAGCACTACCGCCGAGTTATAGGTCGGGGCGTTGAGGAAAATGTGATGTGGCTCCGTGTAGTACCGTGCCCAATTCGCGACGGCGACGGCGTCCTGTTCGAAGACACGGTTGCCGATCTGCCCGGAAGCGGTCCGCCAGACGTCGAGCGCTCCGGAGAACACGAGCGCGGCGAAACACACCGCCGTCAGAACCTTCCACGCCGTTCCTTTCTTCCAGAACCGGGAGAGAATGAGGGTCACGAGCGGGATCGAGCCGACGAACCAGTAGATCAGGACCTTTATGTTGTCCCACTCCCACGGTGCGAGTTTGAAGAGATTCGAGACGACGAAAAGAAGTAAAAAGGGTGAATTATAGATCAGCAACCTTGAATTGAAAGTTGATGATTGAGAATTGAGAATTGGGGGTTTTACTTGCCACGACCGCCTGGCCTTTCCTCCATCTTGCTGACCCTCCGATTCAGAACCCTCGGCGGACCTTCTTTCAGTAAGCAAAGCCAACGCGGCCAAGAGCAGGGGGACGAATAATCCCGTGTTCTTCAGCCAGAACAAGACCACGTTCTGTTCTCCCGCCTGAAAACCAAAGTGCCACGCGAAGAATTCTCCGGTCCTCGACGCGCTGCCCGAAAGGATCCAGTACAGCTCCGGGACCGCGATCAATGCGCTGCCGACACCAAATGCGATCCATTCCTTCCATTTCTTCAGGCTGAAAAAGAACCAACATCCGCTGACGACGAACAGCACGAACAGGCTGTGCGCGTGGACCAAAGGCAGGGTCCCCGCAAGAAGCCCCGCAATGAAAGCGGGAAAAAGGGCGTGTATCCGCCCGCCCGCCGCCCTTACTTTCTCGGCGCTCTCTGCGGTTAAACCTTTCCAGAGGAACCCCGCCACGATCAGCGCCAGGGGCATTCCCAGAAGCAGGCTCCTCTGCGTGATGAAAAGCGTCACAAGCGAATTGCCCCAACGGAACTCGTCGCCGATCGTGTAATCCTTACCCAGGTTCCAGACCGCGTCCCAGAGGCTTTGCGACCCCGACCAATAATCGCCGAGAAACCAGAAGAAACCGAATCCGCCGCTGAAAAACAGAATGGGAACTGCCAGCTTCCCTGCCAGGCGGTCTCCCGTGACCTTGAAAACGAACCGCTCGAGTATCACAAGAAGCGCGAAGGCCCAGATCACGTTCTGGATTAACACCGCGCTCGCGGCCCCGGCTCCGACTGACACCAGCACGGCTGTCAGGAAATCCGCCGCAAACGGATAGGTGAAAGTGGCGCCGGCGAACGAAGGGTTCTGCGGCGGAAAGTTGCAGCCCTCCGAAAAGCTGAAGATCGCGCCAAGGTGATAAGGGAGATCGCCCAGGTTCTGCGAACCACCGGTGTATATTCCGTCCGCCGCGACGATCATCGCCCGGCCGAAGAAGAAAACGAACAGAAGGGCGAAGAAGGCGTAATAGCCGAAACGAAAGAGCTTCGTGAACGTCGCGCCCTGGACCTTTCCTTTCGCAAGATCCTTCTCGTGACGGAACTCTGCGCGTATGTCCTTTCTCCGGAGAAGAAGAAGCGGAAGTGATACGAGCAGAAGCGACGCGATGAGGATCCACGGTGCCGCCGCATTCAGGCAGAACGCCGAGCCAAGGAGGAATGCCGGGAAGAAGAAAAGCACCGACCCGATCACGTTCCCGGCGCACAGGCGCCACAGAAGGCCCTCGTCCTTCGCGAAGAGATATGTGAGTGCGGCCCCGCCCAGGGATACCGCGGCCGTAAATGCTATCGCTGTAAGCATAAGTGCGTCCGTTCGAAATACTAGATTCGAAGCCGTGTTTAAGCAAGTTTGCCGTTACCCCCGAGCATTTCCCAAAACCCTCGCCGGCGGTTAGAATAATCGCTTTGGCCGGGGCCGAATTTTGTTCCTACGCGTTAGTCGCGACCTGATCTTCTTTATATGCTACAAGTAGGGATCGTGGGACTACCCAATGTCGGCAAGTCCACTCTTTTTAATGCTTTGACCTCTCAACAGGCGGCGCTCGCGGCGAATTATCCGTTCGCCACGATCGAGCCCAACGTCGGCGTCGTCGCCGTCCCGGACGAGCGCCTTCCGGTGCTCGAGGTGATGTACAAGTCTCAAAAGGTCGTTCCCGCGACGGTCGAGTTCGTCGATATCGCCGGCCTTGTCCGCGGAGCTTCGAAGGGCGAGGGCCTCGGGAACCAGTTCCTTGCGAACATACGTGAGACCGACGCGGTGATCCAGGTCGTAAGGTGCTTCGAGGACTACAACGTCCATCACGTCGAGGGTTCGGTCGATCCCGTCCGCGACATCGAGACGATCCACATAGAGCTCGCGCTCGCCGATCTCGTATCGGTCGAGAAGCGAATAGAGAAAGCGGAAAAGACCGCAAAGTCGGGCGACAAGCAGGCGAAGGCGGAACTTGCGGTTCTCGGGAAACTGCTTGGGCCTCTTGAGGAAGGTCGTGCGGCACGCACCGCTGACGTTTCGGATGATGAGAGAAAGATCGCGAAGAGCTTTTCTCTGCTTACGACCAAGCCCACGATCTACGCCGCGAACCTGGACGAGGCGTCGCTCGCCGATCCGGATTCGAATCCGCACGTGAAGGCGGTCCGCGAGTACGCGGAAAAGGAAGATGCCGAAACGGTCGTGATCTGCGCGAGGCTTGAGGAAGAACTCGTGGATCTCGATCCAGCCGAGCGCGAAGAGTACCTCGCCGACCTGGGCGTCACAGGCAGCGGAGTCGGCAGGATGATCAAATCGGCTTACAAACTCCTGGGCCTTATGAGCTTTCTGACCGCCGGTCCAAAGGAGGTCCGCGCGTGGACGATCCCGGTCGGGACGAAGGCCGAGAAGGCGGCGGGCGAGATCCATTCGGACATCGAACGCGGCTTCATACGCGCCGAGATCGTGTCGTACGACAAGCTGGTCGAGCTCGGATCGGAACAGGCGGCGAAAGACAAAGGCCTTATGCGCTCGGAAGGAAAGGAGTACGTGATGCAGGAAGGCGACGTGGTGAACTTCAGATTCAATGTGTAGAGGTTCCAAGTTCCAGGTTCAAAGTAGGGGCGGGGCTTGTCCCCGCCCAAGCGTGTCCCCGCCTAAGCGTGTCCGTAGCCCAAGCGTTAGCGCGGGCGTTGTAGGAACGCAGGTGTCCCGCCTGCAGTGAGCGAAGCGAAAAAGACATGTATCAAGGATCAACGATCAGGTATCACGCGGTCCGTATCGTCACGCTGTTAATGGTGATCCTCGCCGGCCTCACCTCATCGGCCGTGTCCCAAACCAAACCCCTCGAAAAGGCACAGGAAGAAGCATCAGGCACGCCCGGCCTTTCTGTCGCGTACGACGAATCGCGCTATCTGACGTTCGTCCGGCTTACGATCGACTCTCGGGAAGAAAATGAGGCTCTCAAGAAGAGCACGAGGAAATTCGAGTGGACCCTCGAGTCCTGGTTCTCGGTAAAGGGGATCGATGCGAAACCTGAACGTGTCGTCCTTTGCGCCGCGACCCAGAGCAAGCGCTTCCTTTTTCAGAACAGCACCGAGCTGACACTGACGTTCGGGGGCGAGAACATCTTGCTAGGCGAAGGCCAGCGGACGAGCGAATTCAAGGGACGCGCTCGGGAGAACGTCTGCTGGGAAGTGGACAAAGTAATCGTGGAAGAGTTCGCGGGGGCGTCCTCGGCAGGTTTCTCCGCCGCGGCATTGAAAGGCACGTTCTCTTCGGAGAGTCTCGCGAAATTCCGGGCTTACGCTAGCGTCCTGGCGGTGGGGGTTAAGTAGGGGCGGGGCTTGTCCCCGCCCTTCACGTTTCTCCGTGCTTCTTAACGAAGCTATTAACATATGGTGCCTACGGCGCCGGGCATTTCGCCGAACCCGGACAACTCACGGAACTCAGCCAACTCGCCAAACTAAATTCTGTCGCCGCTAGAGCGGCTGAGGATTATAGGGTGCGACTTACCCCACACTGCGCCTTCGGCTTGTGTGGGGCTATAAATATGTCGTCCGCTTCGCGGACTGACCAAATCCTGAGCAATCTCAGTCAACTCGGCAAACTCACCAAACTCAGTTAACTCGGCGCACTATTAATATATAATCTCCCGAATTATGAAGAACTATATGTCGATGATGCTCGCGGTCCTGGGCCAGGGAGCGAGCAAGAGGAACATAAGCATTCTCATAAGATTCCTTCTGGTCCTCTTCGGTCTCATCACGACCTTCAGCATCATCTTCCACGTCATCATGGAATGGGAGGGGCAGAGTTACTCCTGGATCACGGGTTTCTACTGGACGCTGACCGTAATGTCCACGCTCGGGTTCGGGGACATAACGTTCCAGACCGACTTCGGCAGGATCTTCTCGATCGTCGTGCTTCTTTCGGGAATGCTGTTCATGCTGACGCTTCTGCCGTTCACGTTCATTCAGTTCTTCTATGCGCCCTGGATGGAAGCTCAAAGCGCGGCCCGTGTGCAAAGGGAACTTCCCGAAGAAACGAAGAACCACGTCATCCTCACCCATGATGACGAGGTTGCGAGGACTTTGATCCGGATGCTCCGGAAGTACAAATACCCTTATGTACTTCTGGTTGATGAGATCGGCAAGGCTATCGCGCCTCAGGACGAGGGAGTCAACATTGTTTACGGCGAACTCGACGATCCGGCAACGTACAGGAAGGTCCGTATCAATAACGCAGCTCTGTTGGCGGTGACCGGGGAAGACATCGAAAATACCGCCGTGATCTCAGCCGCACGCGGAGTCGATGAAAAAGTGGCTATCCTGACAACTGTGAAAGACAAGGACTCGATCGACATCCTGACGCTGGCCGGCGCCAACCGCGTACTAAGGCTTGGCGAGATGATGGGCGAAGCGTTGTCGCGCAGGCTTATGGCCGGCGGCGCCGTCAGTCAGGTCGTCGGCACATTCGACCAGCTTTTGATCGCGGAAGCCCCGGCCGTGGAAACAGACCTGGTGGGCAAGACCGTCCGGGAATCGGGGCTTCGCGAAAGAGCGAACGTGAATATAGTCGGACTTTGGGAGCGAGGCGTGTTCACGCCTGCCGATCCTGATAAGGAAATCACGAAGAATACCGTGCTTTTGCTCGCGGGATCGCGCGAGCAGCTCGATCAATTCGACCGCATTTACCCCGCCTCAACTGACTCGGAAGCGCCGATCGTGATTCTCGGGGGCGGCAGGGTGGGACGCGCGACCGGACGAGGGCTGGCCCGAAGGGGTCTCGATTACAGAATCGTCGAGAAGATCCCCGAACGCGTCCCGGACGATCCTCATTACGTCCTTGGAAGCGCCGCGGACATAGATATCCTGAACAAGGCCGGGATAATGGAATGCCCCGCGGTCGTGATCACCACGCACGAGGACGACCTGAATGTCTATCTCACGATCTATTGCCGGAAGCTTTGCCCCGACATCCAGATAATCACACGCGCGACCAGGGAAAAGATCGTCGGCACGCTGCACCACGCGGGCGCCGATTACGTGATGTCGTACGCCTCGATGGGCGCGAACACTATTTTCAATCTATTGAAGAGGAGCGACGTGCTAATGGTTACGGAAGGGCTCAGCCTGTTCCGGATAGAGGTACCGGAGGATCTCGCCGGAAAGACGATCGGCGATTGCGCGATAAGGGAGAAGACCGGATGCACTGTCGTGGCGGTCCAGAGGAACGGATCGATGGATATCAACCCGGGCCCCGAAAAGGTCCTTCCCCCGGACTCCGAAATGGTCCTGATAGGCGGAGTCGAGGCGGAGAAGCACTTCCTTGAAAAGTATGCCCACGAGTGAATTTCCGGAATTCTGACCCGGTTCCCGCTTGATGAATTACTAAACGCGGAAAAAAGAGGGCCTAGCCTGACTCGGCCCGGTTCCTCGAACGCTCCGTTTAGGGCTGCACTTCGCGTGGCAGAAGAACAAAACCCGATTAAGCCCGCTTCCCCTAACGCCCTGTTTAGAGCAGCGCTTCGCGCTGCAAAAGGAGTGCGAAAGCCCGACTCATTCCCTGACCCACCAATCCCGTATTGAATAGCGCTCCGCGCTGCTCTGAACATTTCACCACCATCGAATGCGAAGAGACAACAAACTGTTCTTAACGGTTCTGAGTTTGTCGTATTAATGATCGGGCGTTCGCCCGATTCGGCAGCGCGAAGCGCTGCTCTAAACAGGTGTACTCGGACCCGCAGGGAACCGGGCAGGGGCGCAAAAAACCGCCGATCTGTATGACCGGCGGCCTTCTGAAATTGGTGCCCTCGGGAGGATTCGAACCTCCAACCAACGGATTATGCTTACCAGCTACGCCTTTCGGCGCCCCTTTCGGGTTTGTGGTCTGGACTTTCTCTTCTCTTTACGAGTCTGCTGTCAAGTCTCTACACGTTCCGGCAGTTGCCGGCTTCGCTCGGGATTACCGTATCTCATGACTTAGGCTTCCCCGAATTTAACAGATTCTACGAAGCCGCCCGTGAAGACGTCTCCGCAACCCATTTTTCAAACGGCCGTATGATCTCGCTCACTTAGGCCGATCGCTGTTGAGTCCGCTGCTCTAACCGTTGAGCTACAAGGGCGGAAGTAAGAATCTTAAGGCTGTCTAAGGAAAAAGTAAAAAGGAAAAAGTTAAAAGGAAAAAATACAGGAGCGATTGACCTGAAGAGAGAACGTTTCGGCTGTCTACCGGCAATGATCGATCCCGAAACGCGGGCCACCGCGGAACGCTTTTTACTTCTTACTTCTTACTTCTTACTTCTTACTTTTTACTTTTTACTTCGAAAGTATCCTCTCGATTTGCGCGACGTGCCTCGATTCGTGGCCGCCGACCAGCGCCAGCCAGTCCTGGGCAGTCAGAGGCCCGAACAGGGGATGCGGGAACGTCAGTTCCGTGCCTTCAACGCGCTCGAACATCTCCCGAAGGCCGTTAAGCCTCCGGCGGTTCTCTTCCAACACCGCCAGCGACTCGGCGATCGACTTCGTCCCGGTCGGCCTCACCATGTCCGGAGCCTCGCCCTTGATGGTCTTCCATTCTTCCAGCTTGCCTGTCAGATTTGCCGACAACGAAGCGCTCCCGTCGGATACCTCGCCCGCTTCGTCCGCCTTCTTCAGAAGATGCCCGGCCACCTTCGCCATTCCCTCCTCAACCAGCGCGAGATGCTCCACGATGTGAGCCACCGTCCAGTCGCCCTTTTCCGTCAGCCGCGCCGCGTTATCGTCCGAGATATCCTTCACCAGATCTACCAGGCGAGCGCGGACGCGGTCGTTAGCTTCGAAGATCTCGCCGACATTCCTGAAATCAGTCCTGTATTCCTGCATCACCGCGTGTTCGTCTCCATCACCGCCGGCTGAGGGCTCAGGATCAGCCTGTGCCACCGGGCAAAGCTCGATACGCTCTCTGACGAATCGAGATAATTCTTCACGAATGCCGTCTGGAAGTAGACAATCGATTCCTGAGGCCATTCGATCGCAACGATCGGATTGAATGACACGAGCGTGCTCGGATCAGGGAGAGCCGATGTCGGGGTCTGCACGTTCGAGTTTACATTCGCGGGCGGAGGCGTCGCCGCCGTGTCCGGGTTCGAATCGGGAGTAGCCAGAGCGCCCGGCCCCTCTTCCGACTTCTTCTTCTCTTCCCACGCCTTCGAAGCCAGCAGCAGCTCGTTCTGCAAAGGGATCGCCGCCTGGGTGGGACGTTCGCCTATCGCGTCATAGATCCTGATCTGCCTGTTGAAGGCGACAGCGACTTTCGCCGAATCCGGCGACCAGACCGGACGGACAGTCGTGGCATAATCGTCCAGAAGGCGCTCGCGGCCGCTTTTTTCGACGAGCCTCGGGCGTCCTTCGGGCACGAAAACCTCACCCGCGCCCAGCACTCGCTCCTGCCTCACCCTCCATTCGGTGATGCTCGTAGCAAGCGCCACCAGCGCCGAACTGTCCGGCGCCCAAACGAAATAGAAGTACATCAGTCCTTCATTCTTCGTAAGCGGCTTCAGGTCGGCGCCGTCCGCGTTGCATAAGTAGATCTGCTCGGTACGAAAGGTGATGACGTCCTTCGGAGGCTCGCCGGGGGCGGATTCCGCCTGAGTCGTTTCTGTGTTCGCATTCGCCGTCACCTCGGCTTCCGGATCCTCCGGAGCAACCTCTTCCGGGCCCTTGCCTTGCAGAGGATCGGGAACCGCTGGGATCATACCCTCCGCGGCGCGTACCATGGCGACAAAGGTGAGATTCTGCGAATCAGGCGACCAGACGATCGTGTCCGGGAAATGGACCGCCATTTCGTCGTGCGTGACCTTCCTGACAAGCTGGCCGTCGGGGGAGTAGATGTCCAGGCGGAACTGTGCCACTTCGTCACTCAGCTCCCTGTACACCGCGGCAATTCGCTTTTTGTCCGGCGACTCTATCGTCCGGTCGAGGATCTCCTGCGGCCTGTTCTCGTCGAAGTGCTTCTGGACCGACTCGTTCCGCTTCTGGATCATCGCCGGCGTCATCTTTATCTCCGGCGGAGGGAGATCGGCCTCGAAACGGTAGTTCAGCCTCTGCGCGGGAACTTCCCGGAAAGAAACGGGCGGGGCGTTCTCATCCGGACCCGAACCGGTCCCGCAGCCCGCGAGTCCGAACGCTGCGAGGCACAGCCACAGGGCCGCCCTGGATGGTGCGTTGATTTTCATTGAGATTGGCTCTCCGGGGTTCAATTCAGGCTTGACTCGAACAGTCCCAGGTAGATCCGTTTCTGGTCTTCGGTCGGATTCTCCACCGGCACGATGGCGAAACCGGACGCTGGCGTCCTTCCGAGCGTGACTTCGAAATTCCTGAGCTTGCCGTGCCGGAATAGCGAGAAGGTGACCTTGTCGCCCGCCTTCTTCGAGTTCAGGTAGAAATTCAGGAACTGCTGGCTGATCTTGTAGCCGTCGATCGCGACGATGTCGTCATTGACGTTCAACCCGGCATCCCACGCGGGAGATCCCGCCGGTATCGAGCGGACACCGAGCGCGTCGCCGGAAGCAGATAGGTTCGCGCCGAGATAAGCGTCGTCGTTCTCGGGACGCGACGTAACGAGATGAAGGCCGATCCGGTTGAGGATCGGGTTGTAATCGATCTCGTCCCTTCCGCGGACGTACTTTGAGAAGAAATCGTCGAGGCCCGAACCCGCCATCATCTCGCAGACTCGCTGGAAGCCTTCAGGAGTGAAGTTCCTGTCCTTCTTATAGAACTCATCGTAGAGATGGCGCATTACATCGTCCATCGACTTCACGCCGTTGGACTCGGAACGGATCAATATGTCGAGAAGGAAGTTGACCAGCTCTCCTTTTGAGTAGTACGAGATCTGATTGTTGATCGAGTTCTCGTCCCGCCGGTAGTACTTGATCCACGAATCGAAGCTCGCTTCCTCAAGACTCGTCTGGAACCGGCCCGGCTGACCGTAGAGGCCTTCGATGATCGACGCCTGGCTCGCAAGAACTCCCTGCGCGTCGGTCAGCCCTGACCGAAGTTTCAGCACGCCTTCGTAATACGACGTCGTTCCCTCAGCGACCCAGAGCAGTTTGGTGTAGTTCTCGTTCTCGTAATCGAACGGGCCGAGCGCGTCCGGTCTGATCCTCTTCACGTTGTAAACGTGGAAGAACTCGTGGGCGACCAGACCGAGAAAACTGTTGTATCCCTGCGGCGAGTTGAACGCCCAGCGGTTGAACTGAAGAGCGGTCGAGTTCAGGTGTTCGAGGCCGCCGCCGCCCCGCAGGTTGAGGATGAGGAGGTAATCCTCGTAGGGAAGCTCTCCGAAGATCTTCGCAGACTCCTCGATGATCTTGGCCGTATCGGCCGCGATACGGTCGAGGTCATAGTTGCCCTCGCCGGTGACGACGTATCTGTGCTCCTTGCCGAGCACCGTGAACTTCTTCTCGACAAAGTCGCTGACCTCGAACGGAGAGTCGTAAAGGATGTCGTAGTTCGCGGCCCTGAAGGTGTTTTCCTGCCCCTCGACTTCAGGCAGGCCAGTCGCGACCTTCCAGTTGCCGTAAGGCACGACCCTGACGGTCGAAGGAGCCGAGATCTGGCCTTCAGGGAACATCAGGAGCGCGGCGGGAGTGAAGAACAGGTGCTCGTCATTGAGCTCGTTCGTGCGGACCGTCAGTTCGTTCGCGTAGACCTTGTAGTTGACCGTGATGCCATTCGCGCCGCCGGTGTCGATCTGCCACGTGTTCTTATTTGTCTTGCGCCAGTTCAGCCTCCGCCCTCCGGCTGAAGCGCTGAAATCCTGAACGTGACGGGCGTACTCGCGGATCAGGTACGATCCCGGCGTCCAGACCGGCATCTTTACCTCCACCTGGTTCGGAAGATTCGCCCAGTTGAGCCTCATTTCGACCTCTATAAGGTGCGAGGAAGGCTTGGACATCGAAACGGCGTAGCCGATCTCCGGCGTGTTCTGCGCGGAGGCGACGGTCGCCGATACCGCAAGAAGCGCGGAAATGAACGCAAGGATGACTGCTCTCGATCTGATAGGATTTTGGATCACTTTCAGGAACTCCCTTTGGATGTTATGTTTGGGTCTTGCTATCTTACTACAATTCCCCTGCACTCAGAACTTTGCCTAAATGAGCCAGAGACGGCAGGCCGTCGGCGAAAACGACAGATTCTTCACCAAGCCGATCGCCATCATCTTCACAACGGTCTTCATAGACCTCGTGGGCTTCGGGATAGTGATCCCGGCCCTGCCCTTCTATGTTGAAGGCGAATACTTCGCCGCGACGCCGCTCGACATAGGCTTGCTCTTCGCCTCGTACTCCGCAATGCAGTTCATCTTCGCTCCCGTGCTCGGTTCGCTCTCGGACAAGTACGGCAGGAGGCCGATCCTGTTCTTCAGCCTTCTGGGCTCGGCTGTCGGCTACTTGTTCATAGGATTCGCGACCGCTTTATGGATGGTCTTCTTTGGAAGGATCGTCGCGGGCATCACCGGCGGCAACATCTCTACGGCGCAGGCATACATCGCCGACGTGACGACGCGCGAGAACCGCGCAAAGGGAATGGGGCTCTTCGGCGCGGCATTCGGGCTCGGGTTCGTTTTCGGACCGGCGATCGGTGGCATACTGTCGCGTTACGGGATCCACGTACCGTTCCTGTTCGCCGCCGGCCTGACATTCGTCAACGCAATCGCGCTCTATTTCGTCCTTCCGGAATCGCTGAAGGAAGAGGACCGGAACAAGGGGACCTCGAGAAACCGCTTCGGCGAGGTGTTTGAGTCACTTAAAGATTCGCGATTCTCCGTCCTCGCGATGCTCTACTTCCTGCTTGTGACGTCTTTCTCGGTGATGACAGCATCTTTCGCGCTGTACACGCTCTTCCGGTTCGGCTACGACGCCGAAGCGAACGGCTATTTGTTCGCGTATATAGGGGTCCTCGCGGTCATCTTCCAGGGATGGATGTTCGGCAAGCTGGCGCACAGGTTCGGAGAATCGTGGCTGGTCGTCATCGGCAGTTTCATACTCGGAGCCGGCTTCTTCGTCCTTCCATACATCGGACCGGACTTCGGAGGTCTTACGTGGCTGCTGGTCGTCATAGGATTCTTTGCGCTCGGCAACTCGCTTTCCTCGCCCGCGCTTATGAGCCTCGCCTCGAAGGTCGCGAGCGAACGCGAGCAGGGCAAGGTGCTCGGGCTTATGCAATCGGGAGCGTCGCTCGCCCGCGCGATCGGGCCGGCGGTCGCGGGCGTCCTGCTCAACAACGCCGTCGGAACACTGGACGACTGGACGATACTGAGGACCTTCTGGACCGCGGCGGCAATAATGTTCCTCACATTCGCCCTGGCATTCTTATTCGCGGAGAGAATGGCCTCGCACCAACTGACGAAGAACTAGGCGAACATCTTTCCGGGGTTGAGTATTCCGTTCGGATCGAACAGCTTCTTGATCTTCTTCATCACCTCGAGCGATGCGGGATCAACGGCGATGCCGAGATAAGGCGCCTTCACGTAACCGATACCGTGCTCGCCGCTGATCGTCCCGCCCAGTTCGACCGCGAGCTCGAACGTCTCGCGGACGGCCTGCCTCGCCCGCTCGATCGAATCCGGATCTTCCCTGTCACACATAAAGTTGACGTGGATGTTGCCGTCCCCTGCGTGACCGAAGTTCGCGATGAACGTTCCGTGTCGCTCGCCGATCTCGTCGATCCGGCGGATCAGCTCGGGAACTTTGGACCGCGGCACCACGACGTCCTCGTTGATCTTCAGGGAACCGTACTTCATAAGGCTCGGCGAGATCGCCCTACGTGCGTCCCAAAGCCGGTCCTCGTCTTCCTTGCTCTCCGAACGGATGATGTCGAAGCCGCCGTTATCGCCAAGGATCTTCTCGATTCTCCTGGAATCTCTTTCGACCTGCTCGCGGTCGCCGTCAACCGCGACAAGAAGCACCGCCTCGGTTTCTTTCGAGAATCCGAAAGCGTAACTTTCCTCGATCGCGCCGACCGAACGCCGGTCGATGACCTCCATCGCCATCGGCAGAAGCCCTTCCGGAGTAAATCGCGTAAGGACCTCGCAGGCGGCCTCCATCGACCGGAACGAGGCCCGCACGGTCGAGGTGGCCTCCGGCATCGGTATCAGCTTGAGCGTCGCCTCGGTGATGATCCCGAGCATTCCCTCGGAACCGCACATCAGGCCCGTCAGATCGAACCCGACGACGTTCTTCACGGTTTTCCCGCCGGTCCGTATGATCTCCCCTGTGGCGGTCACGACCTCAAGTCCGAGCACAGAATGTTTCGTCACTCCGTACTTCGGCGTCCGGATTCCGCCGGCGTTCTCCGCGATGTTCCCTCCGATGAACGAATCCTTGTAGCTCGCGGGATCGGGAGCGAACAAAAGGCCCTTTTCTTCCGCCGCCTTTTGAAGTTCGATCGTGCGGATCCCGGGCTGGCAGACGGCGTACAAGTCAGCCTCGTTCACCTCGATGATCCTGTTCATGCGGTCCGTACCGATGACGATACCGCCCTCGATCGGGACCGCGCCGCCGGTATATCCGACGCCGCCGCCTCTTGCGGTCACCGGGAAAAGGTGTTTGTTCGCTAGTTTTAGGATCTCAGAGACCTGCTCGGTCGATTCCGGGAACAGGACCGCTTCAGGAGGAAACTTCTCCTTTACCGCGTCGGCTCCGTAGGGCTCGACCTTTTCAGGATCGACGATGATGTTCTCTTCGCCGACGACGGCGGTCAGCTCGGCGATGACCTCGGGATCTGACGCGTTTGTGGTCGCGCGGCCTGAGGATGTGAAATGGATGGACTCGTACACTTTTTTAGTACTCAACCGCGGAGAGCGCGGAGAACGCAGAGGGATTAGGGGCAGGTTTTTGAGACAGTGAATTTCCGGATTCTCCTCTCACGCCCAATTCAGTTAAAAAGGTCCGATTGCGGCCCGCGATATGATTGAATATCATACCCCAACTTCCGAAAGGTCAAACCCTATGGTCCGCAAGTTCGAATACACGCCGCTGCTCGGCTGGTCGATCTCACGATACGACACGTTCAAGTTGTGCAAGCGGCAGTATTATTACCAGTATTACGCCAAGCACGATCCGGAGCACGACGCGCGCAAGATCAACACGCTCAAAGGAATGACCAGCGTGCCCCTCGAGATCGGGAACATCACTCACGAGGTGATCAAGAAGCTTCTGGAGCGCCTCCGAAAGACCGCCACCCCTATCGAACGGGACCGTTTCCTTGCGTACACAGGGAAAAAGACGCTCGAGCTAAGCAGGAACAAGACCTTCTCCGAGGTGTACTACAAGCAGACCGACGCGATCGACCCCGAAACGCAGATCCTTCCGCGGGTGCAGGCCGCGTTGACGAACCTGATCGACGGCCCGAGGCTGCCCTGGCTGATTGAGGAGGCGATCGAATGCAAGGACGAATGGGTCATCGAGCCTGAAGGCTACGGTGAATGCCGCATCGACGGCCAGAAGGCGTACTGCAAGGTCGATTTCCTGTTCCCCGTCGGCGAGGAGATCCATATCTACGACTGGAAAACGGGCAAGCGCGACGACATCAAGCACAGCAAGCAGCTGCGCGGTTACGTCACCTGGGCGCATTTTCACTACGGGGCCCTTTACACAAAGATCAAACCGACGGTCGCCTATCTTCTGCCGGAATATGAGGAACGTTCGGTCAAGTTGAACGAGTTCGACATAGAGGCTTTCGCCGACCGCATCCGCTCCGAATCGGAAGAGATGTACGAATACTGCGACGACGTCGAGCAGAACCTGCCACTTCCGAAAGAGCATTTCGAGATGACCGACAACCTGAAGATCTGCGCGTACTGCAATTACAGGGAGCTCTGCGGGCGCGAGAACGCAGGGACCTCAGTCGAAGAGGATCTTCCGTTTTGAATCGTCCGCTTCCCCGAAGCCTTCCGGGAACCAGCGCACGCTTTCCAGTTCGCACAGGCCCTTCTCGTTGAATTCGACCCCTTCCTCTTCAAGCATCATTCGCTGGAGATCTACAGGGACGGTGAGCCTGCCCGTCGAGCATCCGCCCTTCGCGTTGATCACCCTCTGCCAGGGGACGTTCTCCGAGTCCGCTCCATGCATTACATAGCCGACGGTGCGCGCGGTGTAGCCCTCGCCCAGGATCTCCGCGATCTGGCCGTAGGTCATCACGCGCCCGGACGGGATCCCGCGGACGATCTCGTAAACGCGTTCTCGGTAAGATGGATTGTCTGCCTGGCGCATAGGAAGAAGCATTGAGAATTGAGCGGAGTGTATTTGAATTACGTACGTGTCAAGTTCCATTCTCAGTCCTCAGTCCTTTTCACGTAGTTCTCATTGTGCCTCAGCACGCAGTCCCGGATCATCGCGCGGGCTCCTATTTAAACCCAATTAAAGTGATCAGCCCACATTCGGCTCCTACGGAGCCGGAAACTTCTCGGTGACTGCCTAGCTCATTACTCATTACTCATTACTCATCACTAACTATTCATCTCTCAGCACTCATCTCTCCTGCTCCTCCTTCTCGATCACGGATCTCGCGAACGGGCAGAGCGGAATGACTTCCAGCCCGTTCTCGCGTGCGAATTCGACTCCCGCATGGACCAGTTTCTTGCCGGCCCCCTCGCCTCGAAGCGAATCCTTGACCTCCGTATGATCGATGATCATCCGCGATTCGCCCGCCATCGTGTAGGTCATCTCACCCGCGCGTTTCCCGTCCTTCGTTATGAAGAAGGCTCCTTTGTGTCCGTTCTCTTCCCTTTCGATCTTCATCGCTTTCCGCAATCCGGATTCTCAATTATGCTTCAGTTCATGAAGTATTTCGATGTCTCAGTTCCGATCAGCCGGGACACTCCCGTCTACGAGGGCGATTCGGGGGTCGATGTCTCTTTGAAGATGTCGATGGCAGACGGCGAATTTGCGAACGTATCCCAGATCTGCCTGGGCGTCCACACAGGAACGCACGTCGATGCGCCGAACCACTTCATCGAAGGCACAAAAAAGGTAGTCGATCTGGACCTGTCGGTATTGATCGGCCCCTGCGTCGTCGCCGAAGTGCCGGACGATGTGTTGGCGATCGACGAACAGACGGCCAAGAACTTGCCTGAGGCCGAACGGCTACTTATAAAAACGCGGAATTCTTCGTTTTGGAATGATACGAGCGGTGGTTTCAGGAAGGACTTCACGTATATTGAGCCCTCGGCGGCGCGTATTCTCGTCGAGCGCGGGATAAGGCTGATCGGATTCGACTATCTTTCGGTAGAGGCATTCGACGCCGAGACCCCGGACACGCACATCGCGTTTCTCGAGAAGGAAGTGATCATTCTCGAAGGACTCGACCTGCGCGAAGTTCAGGCCGGCGAGTACGAGCTCATCTGCCTGCCTTTGAAGTTCGCCGACGGCGCCGGCGACGGCGCCCCCACGAGAACGGTGCTGAGGAGTGAGGACTGATAAATCGGAACCCGGAGCGCAAGCGACGAGTATAACGGAACGAGCGCGTCTCGCGTGCAGTGAGCGAAGCGAAAAATAGGAGACAGTCGACAGGGATGCCCCGAAGCAACTGTGTATTAGGTCAAGCAAGGATCCCAGTTTGTTTTGTTCTTGACCAGGGCGTTGCAGACACATAGTAGTTTTCTCATGACGGCGACCATAGCCACCTTGTAAGGCTTGCCTTTCGACTTAAGTCGT
>DATKCW010000008.1:0-35000 GCA_035513035.1 Aridibacter sp. | reverse complement strand
CACGCTTGAAGCAAACCTCGTGACCTCGCCTCCGACAATGATCTCGTCCACCTGCGCTTTGCTGTTCGAGACGACGGCGCGGTCAAACGCCGCGAAGAAGGATCTCACTTCATCGCTGACCGCCGAGGATCCGCCCGCAGCAATAATGTCCCGAACAGCACCGAGTGACGCCCCGTAGTCGGCGTCGGATGCGATGACGTCCCTGAATCGAGCCAAAGCGTTCGAGGCCTGCCCGGTCTTTGCTGCGATCTCACCGAGTCCCAGCTCGGCCCAGGCGATGCTCTGCGAACTTGGAAGTGCCAAAGCCAGCACCCGTTCGAAGTTGGTCCTTGCTTCGGTGATCTTTCCAAGCGCCAACTGGGATCTAGCAAGAAGGACTCTAACGTCGTGAAACGCGGGAAACTGAGCGAGAACCGCCGAGGCGTTCGCCTCGGCCTCCGAATACTTCTGCCTGTCGAATTCCCTCTTCACAAACAGGAGCGGGTCCGGTTCGTCCATCACCCTGGGAGCCACGTCGTCGGTGAAATCCGTTTGGGGATAGACCTTGCCCGCGTCCACCTCGACGCGGACGATCTCTTCGGCCGTGTCAAAAGACACTTCTCCGAAATCCCTCGCCTTTATCGTCACAGGGATTCGCAGCTTCTTTCCCGAAGCAGTGGTCGCAACGACCTCGACCCGCGCGTCCACCTCGCCCATATTCCTCAGCGCGGACCTTGTTCGGCTGTTCGCCTTCACGGGAAGTCCGGCCATCAGGTTCATCTGTGTGACCCGGTCAAGCGTGTAATCAAGATATTCCTTTTCCCCTGAGAATGCCGAGCGAAGTTCGGTTAGGCTGAGATGTTTGTCTGACGCAGCATCGCGGATCACGCTGTAGAATCCGTCACCGGAGCGCGAAGCCAGATACGAAAAGATGATCGAGCCTTTGTTCGCTGTCGCAGTGAAGAAGTAGCCGTCGACGGGCGACACGATGTTCAGGGGCGCGTCCCTTCCGGAGATCGTCGCATAGCTCGCCCTCTGGCGAAGCCTCTCCACGTCCGCCGCCTCTTCGCCGAATTCCTGCTCTATGAACTCATTCGAGATGAATCTGGAAAGCCCCTCACGTATGACTCCGTAGCCGTCCCCGTTGACCGAGATCACGTTCCCCAGGTGGGACTTTGCGATCCCCTCTACGATCGTCTGGACTGCCGACGTATCCGGCTTCTCGCGAACAAGCACCGAATCATCCACAAGAACCGTCCCCGAATCCGCAAATCCCGAACCGCGCTTTATGCAGATGATCCTGAGCGGAGCTGAAAGCTGCGTCCCGAGCCGAGACGATACGAACGCGTTGGCCTTCGATGCGATCTCGGCGAGCCTCGCAAGTCGTCCGGCGGGGACCTGGACCGAGCCTCTTCGGGGATAGACGATCTCAACGCCGCCGACGGTTGAAGATTCGTACGGTCCGGCCACGAAGAAGGGCTGGCCCGACAGACCGAGTTCGTAAGAGTTACCTGACGCGCTTCCCGAACTGAACACATTCGGCGATCCTGTACCGTTGACCGTGATCCTGATTGGGGCGAAATCTGCGCCTCCCGTGTAGAACCAGCTTGTGGGTGTCGGATACCAAAATGAAAAAGGCAGGAACTGCGAGCCCGCGGAAGACAATGCGGCAAGGCCGTCATTCTCCGTGACCGCAAGTTTGTATTTAACCGCAACGTTGATGGTCTGCCCGGGCGCCACGGAAGGCAGGCTCGTGACGATCCTCTGGAGCGGCCGAGCTCCAGCCGTCGTCTCCGGAGAATTCGAGAAATCCGTAGCCGTACCGTTCGCCGTAACGGAATCCACCTGCGCCTGATCGCTGATCCTGAGCGTCAGTCGCGAGAATGCGGAGCTGCGTACATTCTTCAATGTGATCGTAGCAGCGACATCCAGATCCCGGTTGGCCCGGAAATCGTCCGGCAGCGTCGCCGTGATGTCATACCTGACGACTTCCCAGGTCAAAGCTATCCGGCCCTGGCCAAGGGTCACGGATGCGAATCCGCCGAAGATGAAGAGAAAAAGAACCAGAGAGGAAACGTTTCTTGAGATCATTCTGAAGATTGGTACCCGGACGTGCCCGGAGAATGCGAGATTCTTAGCCCGATCCGGATTAAATAATTGGAAATCTTAATAGTAGCTCGGCCCTGTGATGGCCGTACCGGCCTGCGCTTTGCCAAAACAACCCGAAGATCCAGTTGGGAACCTCTCAGGCCGAAGTCTTGACGGGGCTGCTTTCTTGTTCCGCAGCACCTTCACGAACGAGCGCGTGAATCTGTTTCAGCTTGATGAGAAGCGGCTCAAGCCTTTCCAGAGGCAGTTGATTGGGACCGTCGCTCGGCGCATTCGCCGGGTAGTCGTGGACTTCCATAAACACCGCATCTACTCCGCACGCCACCGCCGCTCTCGCAAAGTCCTCTATGTACTCCGCCTGACCGTCCGTTGACTTTCCAAGCCCGCCCGGAAGCTGGAGTGAGTGCGTCGCGTCGAAAACGACGGGGACCCCGAAGCCCCTCATCACGGGAAACGACCGCATATCGACGACCAGGTTGTTGTATCCGAAGCTTGCCCCGCGCTCGGTCAGGAGGATCTCCTCCGCGCCGGCTGACCTGAGCTTCTCGACTATGTTCTTCGCGTCCCAAGGCGCGAGGAACTGTCCTTTCTTAACATTCACCGCCTTTCCGGTCTCCGCAGCCGCGATCAGCAGATCGGTCTGCCTGCAAAGGAACGCGGGGATCTGAAGAATATCTGCCACCTCAGCCGCTTCGGCAGCTTGCGAGGGCTCGTGAATGTCCGTGACGACAGGAACTCCGAACTTCTCCCTGACCGCCTGGAGGACTTCGAGTCCGAAGTCCATCCCCTTCCCGCGGAAGCTCTCGATAGAGCTTCGGTTCGCTTTGTCGAACGAAGACTTGTAAACGAATCGAATGCCGACGCGGTCCGCAATCTCAGATATCGCCGCGGCCATCTTGAACGCGTGGTCTCTCGACTCGATCACACAAGGACCGGCGATGATCGCCAGGTCCGGGCCTCCGAATTCGACGTTCCCGACTGAAAAGGCTTTCACTTCATTCATCAGGTTTGAAAGCTACTATAGTTGAAAAGTCGGTGCAAGAGAGCATTCTTGTAAGACGAGTTTCACGTTCCTATTTCCAGGTTCCAGGTTCCAGGTTCCAGGTTTCAAGTAAAAGGAGGTGTGCAGCCCCGAGGAAATTTGGGGATGAAGGCACGCTCCCTGACGGTCGCGTTTCTGCCCGGTCTTCGGACTCCCGTCTCCCGTCTCCTGACTTCTGTTACGCCCGTCGCTTGCGCTCCGGGTTCCGATTCCTGTGTCCTGTCTCCTCACAAAAAAATGCCCGCCGATCCGAAGAACGGCGGGCCAGTCCGAAGTCATCGCCTGCTTACGAGTGACCTGACTTCAAGGGAGGGTGGAAATAGAACTCGATCCTGAACGCGAACTGCATGATCCTCGGTGCGAGAGTGTTCGCGAACGGGACCTGGCCGAACGTCGTCGAATCGATATCGAACGTCGCCGTGTTTTCCGCAATCCTGAAGTTCGTCGTGTTCAGCAAGTTGAAGGCCTCAGCGCGAAGCTGGATCCTCACCCTTTCGCCGAACGTGAAGTTCTTCAGAAGTCCCGCGTCCCAGTTGAAGTATCAGGGAGCGTCGATGAACGCCCTCGGAAGCAGGCCCGTCGTTCCCGGCTGAGCCCGGAAAAAGACCTGACCCGGGAAGAGCGAGTTGGGCGGCCCTTGGAGGTTGCCGTTTGTGGCCGAGCATCCGGTCCGATCAAGGAAGGATCGATGAAATAGACCACGCCGGTCTGATGGAATATTCCGATCAGATCGTCGATCTGGCTCGGGGTGAGCGGCGAGTTGGCCGTCTGCCTGTTCGAACGTCCCGTACGGTTAAAGGTCCAGTTGATGTCCTTTATGGAGATCGGGGGTCCCGAACTGATGTTGACGATCGAGGTAAGCTGCCATCCGCCGATCAGCTTGTCGACCAGGCCGCCCTGGTAGAAGAACGCCTTTCCCCTTACGAACGGAAGCACTTAGTCCGTGTTGATGTGGATCGTGTGTTTGCGATCGTAATCGGCACGCGAGAGTACTCAAGCCCGGGTTTGTTGATGTCCAGGTAGGCCTGGAACCGCGCCTGAGTGTCGTTCGGCACGTCGGCGAGGACTTCTGACACGTGTAGTTGCCCTGGAAAGCAAGGCCGTCGCTGATCCGCTTCCTGACCTCGAACCGAAGTGCGTTGTACCGATATGTGCCCGAATTGAAAAAGAGGTCGATATTCCCGCCGTTCGGATTGAGACTGAAGTTCGCGCCCCGTGCAGGAAACCGTTTCGAGATTTCAGTGGGTTCTGAGAGGCGGGAATCTGTCCGGCCGCCTTCGATTTGAGATTCATTTGAGACGGCATCCGGCCTTTCCTGGTAGAGGCGAACAGCCTTGGTTCAATTCTCCGTTTGGACGGACGAAATTTCGTAAAAAAGGCGCCCCGGTTTAAATCGGGGCGCCCACGAACGGATAAGAGTGTGATTCTCTTATTCTTCAGATGAAACAGCGGCAGTCTGCGCCTCGGAAGGTTCCTTCAAAGAAGGAGTGTCTTCCGTTTCTTCAACGTTGAGGTTCTCGCTGTCCATACGGTTCCGCCACGCCGCGCGGACGAAGTGATCGAACAATGGATGAACATTCAGAGGTTTCGACTTGTACTCCGGATGGAACTGGCAGGCGACAAAGAAAGGATGTACGTCTCGCGGCAGTTCGATAATCTCCACGAACTTCCTGTTAGGTGATATCCCGCTGAAGACAAGCCCGTGTCTTTCGAGCTCGTCCTTGTATTCCGGATTGAACTCAAAACGGTGGCGGTGCCTTTCCGAGATCTCTGGCTCGCCCGAATAGATCTCGCGGGCCAGAGAATCTTCCTTAAGCTCGCAGTCCCAGGCGCCAAGCCTCATCGTGCCCCCGAGTTCCTCCACGTCCACAAGGTCGCGGAGCTTGAAGATCACGGGATGCGGCGTGTTCTCGTTGAACTCGGTCGAATCGGCATCCGCGATCTCGCAGACGTTCCTCGCGTACTCGATGCAGGCAGTCTGCATTCCGAGGCATATCCCGAAATACGGTGTTCGCGACTGCCTTGCGTATTTGATCGCCCGGATCATCCCGGAAACTCCGCGCTTCCCAAACCCGCCCGGCACAAGGATGGCGTCAAAGTCCTGCAGATCAGATTCGTAGCCCTCCTTGACAAGGTTTTCCGACTCCATCCATTCGATCTTGACCCGCAGGTTGTTCGCGACCCCTGCGTGGGTGAGCGCTTCACGCAGTGACTTGTATGAATCTTCAAGTTCCACGTACTTCCCGACGATCCCGATTTTGACGGCGCCTTCCGAGGGCTCCTTGATCGTCGATACAAGCTCGCGCCAGTCCTTCAGTTCCGCGTGCGGAAACTCTTCGTCAATGTGGAGCGCCCTGACGATGAGCGAGTCCAGTTCCTGCTCGTGAAGCGCTAAAGGCACCTCGTAGATCGTACCCACGTCGAGCGCCGAAATGACGGCTCCTTCCTCGACGTTGCAGAACAGAGCGATCTTCTTTCTAAGCTCCAGCGGAAGCGGCCTGTCGGAACGGCAAAGCAGGATGTCCGGCGCGATACCGATCTCGCGCAGCTCTCGAACGCTGTGCTGTGTTGGCTTGGTCTTGAGCTCGCCGGCGGCGGCGATGAACGGGACAAGCGTCACGTGAACAAAGATCACGTTGTTGCGGCCTTCCTCGTTGCCCATCTGTCGGATCGCTTCCATAAAGGGCAGCGACTCGATGTCGCCGACCGTTCCGCCGATCTCGCAGATCAGGATGTCCGACTCTTCCTTGTCCGCAAGCTCGCGGATCGCCATCTTGATCTCGTCGGTTATGTGGGGGATGACCTGAATCGTCTTGCCCAGGTAATCACCGCGGCGTTCCTTTTCTATCACCGAAAGGTAAATCCTGCCACTTGTCCAGTTGTTCGTCTGCGACATCTTCGCGTTCGTGAACCTTTCGTAGTGGCCGAGGTCGAGGTCCGTTTCCGCGCCGTCGTCGGTGACGAACACCTCGCCGTGCTGGAAGGGCGACATCGTGCCGGGATCGACATTGATGTACGGATCGAGCTTCATCAAAGTCACTTTCGCTCCCCGCGACTCCATCAGGCAGCCGATCGATGCCGCCGCCAGCCCCTTGCCGAGGCTGGAAACTACGCCTCCGGTTACGAATATGTACTTGGTCTGTTTATCGGTCATTTTCCCCCTTCTGATCCAGGGATCAGTTTTCTGCGTTCTTTTCAGTTCCGTAGCCGCGGGTCCTGTCCGCGTCTTCGTCCGCTCCGCTTCGTTTCTTGTACCGGCCCCGCTTCATTTCCGTCACAGCCTGTTTGCCCTTCTTCTCTCCCGGATCGAGAATTCCCTGGAGCGCGCTCACTCCGGCACCAAGCAGCGAAGGGCTTTCTTCAACCCCTCTTTCGAATTCCGATTCGGTTCTCTTCCGGTCTTTCGCGAGCGACCGAAGGCCGAGATAGGCGCCTGTCGCGAGAACAAGAAAAAAGGCCAATCCGAGAAACTCGCTCATACGGCCGCCTCCTCAGCTTCCCGAGCGCGCAGGATCTCCCGGAACCGCTCGAGGTCGGCTTCGGTGTCGATCCCGATCGAACTTTCCGTCACCTCAACAACACGAATCGTAAAACCGTTCTCCAGTGCGCGCAGCTGTTCCAGCTTCTCAGCCGTCTCCGACGGCGTTGGCTCAAGTCCCGTAAACCGCAAAAGGGCTTCCTTGCGAAAAACGTAAAGTCCCGTGTGCTTACTGAACCGCGAGCAAATCTCCGGATCCGCAGAGAGTGCGGCCTCGAGGCTTCCGTGAAGCCGCGCGGCGTCCCTCGGATACGGGATCGGCGATCTTGAAAAGTACAAAGCGCGGTCCGATCCGTCGGTGACGACCTTGACGACGTCAGGGCTCATCACGTCTTGTGCGACAACGATCGGCTCGCAAGTCGTCGCAATATCTGCCGAGGGGTCCGCTATCAGCGCATCGACTGCCGCGTCGATGACCAAATGCGATATCAACGGCTCGTCGCCCTGAACGTTGACGATGATCGCGTCCCCTGCGAGGCGCGAGGCCACTTCGGCGATCCTGTCGCTCCCGGAAAGATGCGACGGTGACGTCATCATCGCTTCGCCGCCTGCCTCAGAAACCGCATTCATCAGCGTCGGGTTGTCAACTGCGACGATGATTTGGGAAATCCTATTGGACCTGCGAACGGCCTCCAAAGTGTGTACGATCAAGGGCTTGCCGCCGACCTCAAGCAACAGTTTCCCCGGTAGCCTTTCAGAAGAGAGCCGGGCCGGGATGATCGCGACAACGTTTTTTTGGGTGATATTTCCGTGTGTCTCCACGGGCTTTTAGCTTAACGCCTTTTGAAACTTAATTCAACACGTTCCGTAACAATTTTCTGCCTTTACGGTCCCTGCCGAAAACGAGGGAAGTTACCATAGAACAAAGTGACAGAAAACTCTCATACAAACACGGAAGATATGACGCGGGAACAGGATCCGGCGCCCGCGAATACCCGCCCGGCGCCGAACGATCCGCCCTGGGGATCGCTGGTCGCGCTGCTTTTCTGGATTCTTTCGGTGATCCTGATTACCGTCGTCCCGCTGTTCCTTCTGGTTCCGTATTTCGGAACCGAGACTCTGGCCGGAATGAAGGGCGACCAATTCCAGGAAGCTGTTCTTTTAGACCCGAACGCCGTTTTGCTTGCCCTCGGAGGGACTTTCGGCGCGCATGTGATCACGATCCTCGTCAGCTGGGCGATCGTCACCCGATTCAGCAAGTACAGGTTTACAGATGTTTTGGGCTGGAAATGGGGCGGCTTCAAGTTCTGGCACGGCGCGCTGATCTTTGTCGGGGTGTATTGTTTCGCCATTGCGATGACACTGCTTCTTGGTTCGCAGGACAATGAGATGCAGAGGATCCTCCGAAGCTCGCGATCGGCGGTAATCGCGGTGGCATTGATCGCCACTTTCTCGGCGCCGCTGGTAGAAGAAGTGGTCTATCGGGGTGTCCTGTACTCAGCCTTTCAACGAACGATGGGACTGCCGCTCGCGGTCGCTTCCGTGACGCTCGTATTCGCGCTTGTTCACGTCGCGCAGTATTATCCCGACGGGGCGACGATCCTCTCGATCGTACTCCTGAGCCTTATCCTGACAGGCCTCAGGGCGGTGACCGGCAATCTTTTACCCTGCGTGATGTTCCACTTCGTCTTCAACGGGTTTCAGTCGATCCTCTTGATAATTCAACCATACGTCCCAGTCACAGTAGATCCGACAAGTATTCAGTCACTGCACCTCATAAACTAGAAAAGCGGCCCGCTTGGGGCCGCTTTCAGTTTTACCGGACTCTATCCCGACTTCTAGTTATCCTTTCCCTTCGAAGACGGTTGCGACTTGCTTCCGGAGGAAGGCGAGGTGTTAGTCGGGACGCCCGACCTGCCTCTCGAAGAACCGGAAGGAGGAAATACTCCTCTTGAGGAAGGGGCCGACGGAGTGCGCCGGATGTTGGCATCTCCGGTCCGTTGCATCCGCTGGAACGGAGGCGTTGTTGCCCGGCGGCCGCGTTCGATATTCTCCGCCGGGATCTGGCCCGCGGGAGGTGTGCCGCCGCCTCCGCCGCCGGAGCCGGATCTGCTTCCGCCGCCGTAGATCCTGCGATATCGGTCATAGAAGATCGTCGGGTTATAGCAGATCCCCGTGCTCGTGTTGAATCCGTATCCGTACGGTGATCGCCATCCGTAACCGAACGGAAGAAAACTGTAAGTGCCGTATCTCCTGCTGTAAACCCAGAGGCCGATCGACTGCCAGCAGTCCCACGCATCGGCACGGAATCCGTTCAGTAGCGACGGCTCAAGCGTTTTCCTACTGAGCTTTCTGTTCGCCTTGGCGATCAGCTCGGCCCGGTCCTTGGACCAGCGCTCGAATTCATCCTTGTCGCCACGGTCGAACTTGGCGACCTCGACCTCTCCTCCGTCAAGCGTCGCGGTCCTCCCCTTCTTCAATGTCGCGTCCGCTTCGTTCGCGGTTTCCGCCTTCCCTTTCCATACTTCGAGCCGCGCGACTCCGCCGGCTCCGACGTCCACTCGGTAAACTCCCGACTTGATAAGGTAAAATTCGCTCAGCGGAGTGTTCACAGTCACCTTGAAATCATCGCTGGCGAACACCTCGAAGATCGCGCTTCCGGCTAGAACCTTCAAACGAAGATCATCGAGGTTGGTGGTGGTGAGCTCGAACCTCGTGTTCTTGTCCAGCCTCGCGAACGAACCTGGATTAAGAAGCAACTCCACCTTGGCGTCAGCGCCGGTCTCGATCACGTCGCCGGCGTCGAGATCGTCACCTTTAACCAATTGGCCGGCCTTACCGTCGGCCCTGCGCGCAACGGCGGATCCCTCGACGTAATTAACCCCGCCCGCCTTGGCGGAGATCACGTAAAGGTCTCCGGCCGCAGATTTAACGGTACTGTCGTCTTGTGCCGTTACACCGGCAACCATAGACAGCGCCAACACTATAAGTCCCGCGAACGGGTAGATCCGGCTCTTCATGTACTTTCTCCTCATTCTTAGTTCGTAGTCGGGGAAAGGTCTGGCATTTAGGAGGTTCGCTCTCTGCATATTATTAGTAATGCCCGAAAAGAGCAACTAATTCCTTTCCCTGAAAGGCCGGCGCGGCGATTCAGGGACAGCTTCAATGACTTTTCCTTTACGGCCATTAGTATTGGTCATTCGGATAAAAGTTGCCATTTCAAATCCCCGGAACAACCTTTGGTGTCTGAGGTAAATCACAGGGCCGTTCGCGACTGCACGATCTCACTCGCGGGCTTCACAACGATGGCGACTTACAAAGACCCAGTAGAATGCTTTGCAACGCTCGAGGTGATCGAGCGCCTTCTAGAGATTAGGACGGAGTTCGGTTTCTCTCAGGCGATCTACCTTCCTAGCTCAGCGGAATTGGCAGATTCACTGGACGCGAACGGATTCTCGATCTATGCCTTCGTTCGTGAGGACAAGGAAATGAATTTCGGGGACTATCGCGCGCCCCTGGCGCCTCACGGTGATTCGGACGAGGAAACGACGAGAACACACTAGAAAAGTTTAAACGGTTCACAACAACTGAAGAACGCGGAAGGTCGGTCAAGCGCCGCCTTCCGCGTTCGTCAGTTTTTAAAGTGTAAAGCCGCGCTAGACAGCTTTCAGAATGAACAACGTCCCGTCGTCGTCCAGGAATTCGCTCTTTGTGAATTCTGACAGTCCGTCGCGCACGAAATGGATCGTTTCACGGGCGGACAGATCCGCTCCTTCTATAATCCGCTTCGCGAACCTGTCGTTTCCGTATTGTTCGCCTTCGTCGTTCTCGGTTTCCACGATCCCGTCCGTATAAAGCACGAGCACATCGCCCTTTTCAAGCCTTATGTAGTGCTGGTGATAGCGTGACTCCTTGAACATTCCCAAGGGAAGGTCGCCGAACTCCACGTACTTATAATCCCCGTTCGGCTTTATGTGAAGAGGCGGATTGTGGCCCGCGTTTGAATATACGAATGTCCTGTTGGTGGCGTCGAGAATGCCGTAGATCGCCGTGATGAACTGGTGGTCCTCGACAGAGTCCCAAAGCAAATTCCCCACCTTCAAGAAAGCGACCTGCGGCGCGTACCCGATCTGGACCCCGGCTCGCAGCGACGCCCTTAGGAATGACATAAGCAGCGCGGCCGGGATGCCCTTGCCGACGGCGTCGGCGACGATGATCGCGACCTGGTCGTCAAAGATCCTGACCCAGTCGTAGTAGTCGCCGGACACCTCTTCCGTCGGAAATATGTAAGCGCTGATGTCGAATCCGGGGACCTCAGGGTCTTGATCGGGGAGCAGCTCGAGCTGGACCTCGCGCGCGATCTCAAGCTGTGCCTGAAGCCGGCGCTTCTCAACGAGCTGCTCGTGGAGCTGGACCTTCTCGATGATGATCGCGACCTGCGAGGCCAATAGCTGGAGGATCGCAAGGTCGTCCTTCGTATAGGCTTCAAGATGGTCGCTCTCGAGGTCGAAGACCCCTATCACTTTGTCATTCGAAACGATCGGAGCAACCATCTCCGAACGGGTCCTCTTCCTTGCGGGAAAATATCTCTCGTCTTTTGAAACATCGGGCGAAATGAGCGATTCGCCGGTCTGTGCCACGTGACCGATGAAGCCTTCGCCGAGCTTCAAACGGGGTTCGACGAGGTCGAAACTGATCCGGTATCCGCGGATCACCTTAGACTTGAATACGTACTGCTCCTCGCCGTCGACATTGACGGACTCGAGTAGGTAGATCCCGGCGGCGTCGAACCGTATGAGCGACCCTAGAGTATCCATCACAAGCCTGAGGACCTCCTCCAGATCGAGTGACCGGCTGATCGTCTTCGTGATGTCCAGCAGCATACGGAGCTTGTCGACGACCGACAGATCGGGGTCCGGCGACGAGCTGGTATGTATCCTCTCGACTATCTGGTTCTTGCTCATATCCTTACGACGCGTCCGGACACGGGACTTCCATCGCCCTGTACGGCCAGGTAATCATTCCAAAGCTTTGAGACCTTTATCCTGTATTCGACCAGAAGATGGCTGACCTCATACTGCCGGGCGATCTGCCTAGACGTGCGCCCCTCCCGTACAAGCTCTCGAAGCGCAGAATACGGGACAAGCGCGGCGGCTCCGACCGCGTACGCCTGTTCCTCGATCTCTGCGTTGTAGTCCCGCGCCTTGACCGATGAATCACCCCCTTCCTCGCGAAACGCGAGCCGGCTGGGCTTGTGCCCGAGGAAAACGTGGCAGATCTCCTCCATAAGGGTCGCGTTCTGCCTGTTCTTTCCGTGAGTCGGGTTGAGAATGATCAGGCGCCGGCCGTCGGGCAGAGGCTGTGAACACGCACCGCCCGACCAGGCGTCCTTCCCTCCGCCCAGCAACTGTGCGACGGTCTCCCCTGTTAGCAATGGACGAACGGATTCAAAGTCCGCGACAAGCAGATTCGCGTATTGAGCAAGCTTGAACGGGTCCAGCCTGTGTCGGGGATCCCTCAAGGCGGCAAACTCTCGCAGGCAGACCGCGTACGTCTCAAAGACTCGGCCCTTTCTTGTAGGCGGAAATAGATGGTCGGTCACTGATCAGGGTTCCGTTCCGGCCGGCGGCGCGGCCGGGAACCGGATGGAAGCGCACTCAGACTTCTTTGAATTCCGAATCGACGTCCTCGGAAGAAAGCGCGACTCTGTACTTGTCCGACTGCTTCTGCTTGGTGATCATAAGATCGTCTTTCGTCTTGAGCAGGTCGGCGCGGTTGTAAACGGAAAGCTCGAAATTGTATCCGTGGGTGATCGCGTCCGTGGGGCACGCCTCGACGCAATAGCCGCAGAAAATGCAGCGGCCATAGTCGATGTTGTAGACCTTCGCGTATCGCTCATCCCGGCCGATCCGGTCTTCGTACGGCCTCGGATCGTCTTCCGCCTCGATGTATATGCAGTCGGCGGGGCAGGCGGCCGCGCAAAGGTAGCAGGCGACGCACTTCTCTTTGCCTTTCTCGTCCACGTGCAGCAGATGCTGGCCCCTGTACCGGGGCTGGACCGTAACGGGAACGTCCGGATACTGGACGGTCCATTTCTCCTTCGGTATCTGGGAGATGGTCGTCTTCATCCCGGAAATGATCGATTTTGCAGACCTTATAACTTCAGTGATGACTGACATATTCGTTTACCCGAAAGGCGGTTAAAAGTGGATTATACAGTAAGAAGCCCGCCCCTGTGCAAACGGGGCGGGCGAAATGGCGCTTATGATCGGAGATAAAACTTCCTTATATCATCCCTGCCGGAATACCGATCACGAGCCAGAGGATCCCGATGAGCAGTCCTGCGACGACCCCGATGATTCCCAGGATCATTCCGATCAAGGCGTATGTCTGCCCACCGTATTCCTCGGGATTCGCTGCGGCCTTGCTTCTTGCGACAAATCCTATCACGGCCGCAGCGAGGCTGGGCACGATGAATGTACAGCAAATCAAACCGAGAATTCCCAGACCCAAACTGATGAACGCAAGCGTCTGATTCTGCCCTTCGGAGGCACCTTCCGCGGGAGGCCCGGAACTGCTCGCCTCCAAATCCTGACCGAACGAAGGAACGGGGACAGAACTCTCCACCGGAGGCTCGATGTCCGCGTCGTCCACGTCCGCGAAATCCGTCGGCAGAGGTTCGGGCTGAGCCGGTTTTGCCTGTCCTTCAACCTTCTGAGGCTCAGCCTGCTCCGGTTCGACCGGACTCTCCGGCTTGTCGAACGGCGGCGTCGAAGGCGGCTGGAATCCCGGAGGCATCGATTCTTCGAACGGTGAAGGTATCGGCGTCGCCGGTTTGTCGTCTCCAGGAGGCGTTGGCTTCGAAGGCTCCGCCTGCCGCGATGTTTCCGGCACCGAGGGCCTGGACGCGGGAGGAGCGGGTTTGTCCTCGGAATGTGCCGACGGTTTCGGCTTCGGCGATTCCGCCGCGGGAGGTTCAGGTTTTGGAAACTCCGGTTTCGGCGTTTCGGCAACCGGAGTTTCCGGGCGCACAGGATCGGAAGGCGCGGGAGCCGACGGCCTCTCAGACTCTTTCTCCTCCGGAAGGTCGATCTCGATCCTTTCCGACGTCCGTCCGCCAGTAACCATCGTCTTGTTGGGATCGACGGGCTTCTCAGGGACCTCGAGAACGTCGTCTTCCTTCGGCGGCGGCATCTTCGAGCCGGCAACCATCGTCTTGAACGGATCTATCTCTTCTTCCGGTTCGGGTTCGGGCTCAGGCTCGGGTTTCTTCTCTTCAGGAGGCGCCGGAAGGTCGTCTTTCTTTGCGACCATCGTCTTGAACGGATTTTCCTCCGGAGTGTCTTCCGCCACCGCTACAAGCGGCGTTCCGTCCTTCTGACAAAACTTCAGATCGTCATCGTAAGTATTCTGGCAATTCGGGCATTTTTTCATGGCACGCAGTCCCTGAAGAGTTGATTATGGAAAAGCAGATAACGGGCCGCGTCCGTTATCTGCGAAGTTTATAGCCTTTCGACTAGACTAATTCAAGTTTGCTGAAGAAATAGGCGATCTCGATGGCCGCATTCTCGTCGGAATCGGATCCGTGAACCGCGTTTTCGCCGATAGACGAGGCGAATTCCTTCCGGAGTGTTCCCTTGTCAGCCTCCGAGGGGTTCGTGGCGCCCATCAGCTTCCGCCATTCGGGTACTGCATTCTCCTTCTCGAGGACCATCACGACACACGGTCCGCTGGACATGAACTCCGTAAGTTCGTCGTAGAACGGCTTGCCGCGATGAACCTCGTAGAACCCCTCCGCCTGTTTGCGGGTCTGGTGGATCAGCTTCAGCCCTCGGATCGCGAACCCGTTGTCGAGGATCCTCTGGATGATGGTTCCTTGGACGCCCTTCTTCACGGCGTCCGGCTTGATAATTCCGAATGTTAAGTTGCTCATTATATAAAGTTTGCCGGCAAAGGCCGGCGGTCACCCTTTATTGTCTTCTTGATACTCCGGGCATTCCCGTGAAAAAACTTTTCTACGAAAGCAGCGATTCTATCTCGTCCGATATCTTTGCGGGCCGCATCCTCTCACGGTCGAGCAAACACCAGACTGTTCTCGCCTCGACCAATAAAAGGTCGTCACGCCTTATCTCCGTATGCCGGTCCCAGGTGACCTTCGTACGCTTCCCAACCCAGGTGCGGGCGGTGATCTCGTCGCCCTCGAAGGCTTCCCTCTTGTAATCGATCTCGTGCCTCGTCACGACCCAGGTGAATCTTTCACGTATCTCCTCGCTCGAAACGTCCAGCCAGTGCGCGACCGCGACGTCCTGGACCCACTGCAGGTAGGTCACGTTGTTGACGTGCCCCTGGACGTCGAGATCGGAGGGTTTGACCCGGAACGAGTGGGAAAAACTGTGCATGCCGGATAGTGAGCAGTGAGCTGTAAGCGGTGAGCCGTAAAGCCGGTGTTCAGCGCCGAACCTAAATAGATCTTCAAATCCCTTTACGCCCTCCCTGACGGGCGGGCTAACGACACGCCGCTTACCACTCACAGCTTACCGCTTACTGCTTGCCGCTTACCGCTCACTGCATACCGCTTACCGCTCACTGCATACCGCTTACCGCTCCCTGCTTACTGCTCACCGTTCACTGCTTACCGCTTACCGCTCACCGCTCACCGTTTACCGCTCCCTGCTTACTGCTTACCGCTTACTGCTCACTTCTCACGCGGCCGTCCCGCTCGCCAGAGACTCCTGCGTCGCCTTACCAATATCCGCGGGCGATTCGACTACGCGGATCCCCGCTTCGCGGAGCGCCTTCATCTTTTCCGCCGCTGTGCCTTTGCCGCCCGAGATGATCGCGCCGGCGTGGCCCATCCTTCTTCCCGGAGGCGCCGTCTGTCCCGCAATGAAAGCCACGATCGGCTTCTTCACGTTCTCTTTGGCATACGCCGCGGCGTCTTCTTCCGCCGTTCCGCCGATCTCGCCGATCATCACGATCGCGTCCGTTTCTTCATCGGCCTCGAACAAGCGAAGCGCGTCCGTATGCGTCGTTCCGATGATCGGATCGCCTCCGATCCCGAGCGCCGAAGACTGTCCGAGCCCGAGCGCGGTCAGCTGGCCGACCGCCTCATAGGTCAGCGTTCCGGACCGCGAAACGACCCCGATCCTTCCTTCCATGTGTATGTGTCCGGGCATGATCCCGATCTTGCACTTGCCGGGCGAGATTACTCCAGGGCAGTTCGGTCCGACGAGCCTTGTCTTGTTCCTGTCCGCGAGAAAGTCCCTCGCGACGATCATGTCCGCGACCGGGATCCCTTCGGTGATCGCGACCACCAGAGGCAGCTCGGCATCCGCCGCTTCCATCATCGCGTCGGCCGCGAAAGGCGGCGGTACGTAGATAACCGAAGCGTTGGCTCCCGTCTCTCTGATCGCTTCTTCAACGGTATTAAAGACCGGGATCCCTTCGTGCGTGGTCCCTCCCTTTCCGGGAGTCACTCCGGCGACCACATTCGTGCCGTACTCGACCATCTGCTGAGTGTGAAATGTGCCCTCATTGCCCGTGATCCCCTGGACGACCAGACGGGTGTCCTTGTCGACTAAAATGCTCAAAACAAATCTCCTTACGATACCGGTGTGATGAATCGCCGAATTATAACACGCCGCTCCGATCACCTTCCAAGCGCCCAGAAAAATTGAGCGAACAATGCCGCAGGCGAATCCGTAGAAGGGTAGTGTCGATCAGTTCGACCCGATAATTCCCTTTTGAATTAGTACTTTACGCTGTTATGCGAAGACTTTATTCCTTCTACGCAGACGCATTCCGCATCGCGCTCAAATCGATTTTCGAGCATAAGCTGAGGGCCTTCCTGACGCTGCTCGGCGTGATCATCGGCGTGGCTTCGGTCGTCGTGGTCGGGGCATCGATAAGCGGCCTGAACTCCTATGTAATGGAGAAGATCACGGCGGTCCTCGGGGCGAACCACTTTATGATCGCGCGGATGGCCTTCACGGGCCATATGGAAGACGACGAGTTCGAGCGTCTGAATAAGCAAAACAAGAAGATCGAATGGGCGGAGTTCGAATATATCAAAGCGAAGTGCAGTATGTGTTCAGAGGTCGGCGCGGCAAAGGGTACGCGCGAGGACCTGAAGCAGGACGGTATAGAGATGCCCGGCGTCCGGATCAACGGCGTAACCGCGAACATGGTCATTATCGAGGACAAGAAGATCGCCGACGGCCGGTTTATCCTGCCGACCGAGGTCGAGAGGTCCGCCCGCGTGGCCGTCATCGGAGCCGATGTGCAGGAAAAGTACTTCGCGAACACGAACCCGGTCGGAAAGACCATCAAGGTCCGCGGCGTCCCTATGCGGATCGTGGGCGTTGAGGAAAAGCGCGGCTCGATGTTCGGCGATTCGCAGGACAGGCACATTTACATCCCCGTCTCCACTCACCTTTCGATGTTCGGATGGGGCGACGGCGTGCAGATCCACGGGAAATCCGCCGATCCGGAAAATCTCAAGCTCGCGATCGAGGATGCAAGGCAGGAACTGAGGAACAGGCGGAAACTGATCGGATCGGACGAGGATACTTTCGGCGTTGTAAACACGGAAGACCTTGGGGCTCAGATCGACCAGTTCACCGGCGCGATCGCCGGGGTCGTCATCCCGATCACGTTCATCACGCTGGTCGTCGGCGGGATAGTGGTAATGAACATAATGCTCGTGTCGGTGACCGAGCGAACGTTTGAGGTCGGGCTCCGCAAGGCGATCGGCGCCACACGCAAACAAATAATGCTGCAGTTCCTGATCGAATCGTCGGTGCTGTGCCTGCTCGGCGGATTGCTCGGCATCGCACTCGCGGCGGGTGTGACACAGCTAGTAGGATACGCGCTCGAGATAACGATGACGATCACGATCGGTTACATCGTGCTCGCGGTCGCGGTCTCGAGCCTGATCGGCATCATCGCCGGGTTCTATCCGGCGTACAAGGCCTCGAAGCTGGATCCGATCGTGGCACTTACTCGGGCGTAGAAGTCAGGCGGATTTGTAGGGGCAGGACCTGTGCCTGCCCGAGTTTCGTGAGTTGACCAATTTGTAGGGGCAGGACCTGTGCCTGCCCAAGTTTCGTGAGTTGACCGAGTTTGGCGATGTTTCCAGGTTCACCTTTAACAACGAAACTGGTGAATGTTGATCCCTGACCCTGATACATGAAATTATCGAGCGCACTTCCTAAAGAGGTCCTGAAAATGGCGATGGATAGCATTCTGTCGCACAAGTTCCGGAGTTTCCTGACTATCCTGGGGATCGTCGTCGGCGTGCTGACCGCGATCGTCGTCGCGTCGATCCTGCTCGGAATGCGGCAGAACATCGTAGCGATGATCGAGGACTACGGGACCAACAACATCTACGCCTTCCACCTGACCACGGGTTTCGGGCCGCCGAACCGAGAAGAACGCTCCAGGAAGCCACTCACTGAGGCGGACGCGGAAGCGATCCTCAGGCAATCGAACGCGATCGAGGACATCGCCGTAGTGCGACCTAGCATAGGCTCGTTCGGCGGCGGCTTTGACGACAACCTTATCTACGAAGGAAGGAACTATCGCTGGGCGCTGACCGACGGCGTCATGCCGAACTATCCGGGGATCACAAACTTGGTACTCACCGAGGGCCGTTTCATCACCGAGAATGACAACAACCAGCGAAGGAACGTGTTGGTGATCGGCGTCAACACGGCGGAAGCGCTCTTTCCTGATGAAAAGGGCGAGATCGTCGGAAAGATGGTCCGCATGAACGGGATGACGTGGGAGATCATAGGCGTGATCGAGAAGCGGAAGGCCGGGTTCTTCGGTGAGAACGAAGAGGACCGCAAAGTGTTCATGCCGATCAGAACGGCCCAGAAGGTGGCGCCGCAAAGGGACTACATCGTCCAAATAATCAAGGCGAAAGCGGACAAGGTCCAGATAGCTTTGGAGGACGCCGAAGCGGTGCTGCGACAGAGGCGTGGTGTCAAATACGGCGAAGATAACAATTTCGATATTAAGACCGCTGACGCGTTCATCGAGCAGTTCGATTCGGTCATCGGCGGGATCGGACTCGCCGCCATCGCGATCTCATGCCTGGGTCTGCTCGTCGGCGGCATCGGCGTGATGAACATCATGCTCGTATCGGTGACGGAGCGTACGAAGGAGATCGGTATACGAAAGGCGATCGGGGCGACGAAAGGCGCGATCATACTGCAGTTTTTACTTGAAGCGATGACACTCACATTTTTCGGAGGCGTCATCGGCGTTATCGTCGCGGTCGGCATCGCACAGCTGATAATGTTGTTGGTGCCCAGCCTGCCTGCTTCGATCGCCTTGTGGTCGATCGCGATGGCGCTTATCGTGTCGGTGCTTGTCGGTCTCGTGTTCGGCGTGCTTCCCGCGCGGAGGGCAGCGAACCTCGACCCGATCGAATGCCTTCGGTACGAATAGTTTCTTTCACAACGGAGAACACGGAGGGCACGTAGGTTTTTGAGAACTTCGTGCCCTTCGTTTTTTTGTGTTGCTTTGTGGTTTATTTTGGCTCCGATCCAATCGCAGAGGGAGGGCACAGGTCCCGCCCCTACATTTACGACAGACCCGACAGACTCGACAGACCCGACAGACTCGACAGACCCGACAGACTCGACAGACCCGACAGACTCGACAGACCCGATAGACTCGATAGACTTTACTCTTGTATATTCTTTCCTTTCGATATGAATTCACGAGATGAACGCCCGGTCATAGGGCGCCGAGAGATCGCGGACTTTCCGGAGCTTGAGATATTCAGCCTGCCGGTCAAGATCGATACGGGCGCATTCAATTCCTCCATACACTGCAGGGATTTCAATCGAAGAAAGGACGGGATACTCGAGGTGGTCTTCCTCGATCCGCATCACCCCGCGTACTCGGGCGAGGTCCACAAGTTCTCTCGCTATCGTCAGAAGTCGGTCCGGAGCTCCAACGGGCAGGCCGAGCAAAGATATATGATCAGCACGACGATCAGCTTCGCAGGGGTCGAGTATCCTATCGATTTGTCGCTCGCCGACCGGGGCGACATGCGGTTCACGGTCCTTGTCGGAAGGAAGTTCCTGAAGGCCAACCTGTTCATGGTGGACCCTCTGAAGAAAGAGCTTTTGAGCCCGCGAAAACGAAGAAAGAAGAAGAGTTAATATAAATCTATTCACCCGAGGCAATTTTATCTGAAATGAAGATCGCAATACTTTCCGCCAATCCGAAGCTCTATTCGACAAGGAGGCTTGTCGAGGCGGGTGAGAAAAGACGGCACGAGATGGTCGTCGTCAACCACGCGAAGTGCGTGCTGCAGATCGAGAAGAAGAACCCCATCATCGTTTACAACGGAAAGGAACTGACCGGGATCGACGCAGTGATCCCCAGGATCGGGGCGTCGGTCACGTTCTTCGGTACCGCGGTCGTCCGTCAGTTCGAGATGCAGAAGGTCTTCACCGCGGTCGAATCGCAGGCGCTGGTCAAGTCGAGAGACAAACTGAGGAGTATGCAGCTCCTGTCGCGCGCCGGCCTGGGGCTTCCGAAGACCATTTTCTCAAACTACTCGAAAGACACCGAAGCGGTGGTCGCGATGCTCGGTTCTACGCCGATCATCCTCAAGCTCCTCGAAGGGACACAGGGCCTCGGAATAATCCTCGCCGAAACCAAAAAGGCGGCGCAGTCCGTCCTCGAGGCCTTCAACGGACTCGAAGCGCGGGTGATCCTCCAGGAATTCGTCGAAGAAGCGAAAGGAGCGGACATTCGCGCCTTCGTGGTCGAAGGTAAGGTAGTCGGAGCGATGAAGCGCACGGCAAAAGAAGGCGAGTTCCGGTCAAATCTGCACCGGGGCGGCACTGCCGAACTGATAACTCTTAGCGAAGAAGAAGAGGACGCGGCGATCAAGTCCGCTCGGGTGATGGGCCTGGGGATCGCCGGTGTCGATATGCTTCAGAGCTCCAGAGGGCCTCTGATCCTGGAAGTGAACTCTTCACCCGGGCTGGAAGGGATAGAGGCCGCGACCAAGAAGGACGTCGCTAAGGAGATCATCAGGTTCGTAGAGCGTCACGTTTAGGACCCGCATATGGAAATTCTTAATTCCGAGGTCAAACCGGGCGAGACCGCGTACTTGGAAATGGACGTCGCCTCGCTGTATACCCGCACAAAGATCAATGTCCCGGTCATCATCGAGCGTGCGAAGAAGCCCGGCCCTACGCTGCTTCTGACCGGAGGCATTCACGGCGACGAGATAAACGGGATAGAGATCCTACGGAGGATGCTCTTTAGCAAATCGGTCCGGCCCGTCAAAGGCACGGTCATCGTCCTGCCGATCGTCAACGTCGTGGCCTTCCTTAACCTCAGCCGGAAGTTTGCCGACGGAAGAGACCTTAACCGGTCGTTCCCGGGCAACAAGAACGGATCGCTTGCGAGCAAGGTCGCGAACTCCGTATCGACCAGGATCGTTCCCCACGCCGACTACGTAGTCGATCTGCACACGGGTTCCGAGGACAGGTTCAACTTTCCGCAGGTCAGATACGACGAACAGCATCCCGAGAATGCGGAACTTGCTTCGGCGTTCAACGCACCCTTCACGATTATTGCCGGCTCACATAGGTCCGGGTCGCTGCGCAGAATGCTCGGGAAGAAAGGCATTCCCGTCATCGTGTTCGAGGGCGGCAAATCGAAGAACATCAGCGAACAGGTGGTCGAGACGGGGATAAGGGGCGTCCGGAACGTGATGCGGCATCTGGGAATGCTGAACGGCGCGGAGACCGAAAGGAAGCGCAGGAGCCGCGTGCTGAATGAAACGAAATGGATCCGTGCCCGGAACTCCGGGATGCTTCAAACGACCGTGCGGAACGGCGCCCGTGTCGAGAAAGGGGATCTCCTGGCCTACATCAACGGCCCGTACGGGCAATTCCAGAAGAAGGTCAAAAGCACAATGTCAGGCTATGTTTTCTGCATTAACGAGGCCCCGGTCGTATACAAAGGCGACGGGCTTTTCAACATCGGCGACGGGTGAGGCGGCAGGTCAGACCAGATCGAAGCTGTCGCCCATCTGCGGGACCATAACGTTCCAGCCGAATTCGTCGCGTATGTGATCCGCCATCGCGGAAGCCGCTTCCGGCTCTCCGTGGGTCGTGAAGACCATCCTCGGGACCGTCTCGAGGCCCGAAAGCCACTTTAGAACCGCCTTCCAATCGGCGTGAGCCGAGAATCCCCCGATCTGCTCGATCCTGCACCTGACAGGCACGAGGCTGTGCATTATCTTAATCTCGCTTTCACCGTCCAGCACCCTTCTTCCGCGTGTGCCCGCGGCCTGGTAGCCGACAAAGACGATCGTCGCGTTCTCGTCCGGCAGGATCCTCATCGCGTGATGAAGGACGCGGCCGCCGGAGAGCATTCCCGAGGCGCTGATAATGATCCTCGCGCCTTTGTCGTCATTAAGCCTCTTCGATTCCTCGCGGGTTCCCGCCAGCGTCATCGATTTGGTCATCAACGGATGTTTCTGGCGGGCGAGTATGCTCGCGTACTCCTCGTCGTGCTCCTCGCGCCAGCGGTTGTAAACCTGCGTGGCCTGCTTCGCCATCGGCGAGTCGACAGCCACGGGCATCACGGGGATCCTGCTCTGCTCTTCGAGTTCCCTTATCAGATAAAGGATTTCCTGGGTCCTTCCGACCGCAAACGCGGGGATCAGAACGGGGCCGTTGCGCTCGTAGGCTTCGTTGATTATCCGCGCGAGGTGGTCTTCGGAAGGCTCCTCGTCGTGAAGCCTGTCTCCGTAGGTCGATTCGACCATCAGGTATTCGCAAGGGGGCGGCGTCGCGGGGTCCTTCAGGATAGGCTGGTCGTAATGACCCAGGTCCCCTGAAAAAAGGAAACGGATGTCGGATCCGTCTTCGCCGGCATTCGAAAGCGTAAGGTGAACAAGGCTCGCTCCAAGTATATGTCCGGCGACGTTGAACGCGGCGGTGATCCCGTCGCAGATCTCGACAGGCTTGCCGTCGTTCGGCACCGCGTTCACAAGGTCCAGCGCGGCGTCGGCGTCGTTTTCGTCATACAAAGGCAGCGCGGGCGTGTGTTTTGTTAGGCCCTTCCGGTTCCTGTAATCCGCGTCTTCTTCCTGAAGACGTGCAGAATCCGGCAGAAGGATCTTGATCAGATCGTTGGTTCCACCTGAAGTGAATACGGGGCTGTTGAAGCCGAGTTTGACGATCCTCGGAAGAAATCCGGTGTGGTCGATGTGGGCGTGGGTGATGATTACGGCGTCGAGCGAGGCCGGATCGAAAGGAAGAGGTTCCCAGTTCCTCTCCCTTAGCTCGCGCAAACCCTGGAACAGGCCGCAATCCACCAGGACCTTCTTGCCGTTGCTCTCGACCAGGTACTTCGATCCGGTGACGGTCCCGACGCCCCCGTAGAACGATATCTTTGCCATAGGATAAGACGATATCACGGTCCCGCGGCGGGAATTCCAAGTTCCGTGTTCCAGGTTCCAAGATCAAGGTTTCAGGTTCCGGGCTCCTGGTTCAATGTTCGGGTTTCGAACTCCGTATTTCAAGGTTCCGTTTCCGCGCCTCAATACTCCACTCCTTAAACGCACTTCGCTGCTTCTTCAATTGTAGAAGCAAAATCCCAAGTTCGGCGTCGAACCGTTGGCTCAAGCACTTGGAACGTGAAACTTGGAACGTGGAACTTGAAACCAGGAACTTGAAACTGCCCGAAAGGCCTACGCCTTCGCCAGATCCCGGATCAGCACAAGGTCGCTGTTTATCATTCCGCGGACGGCATAGATGCTTTTGCCGTCGTTCGACCAGATAAAGTTCATCAGCATTCCGCCGCTGAATTCGGTAAGAGGCGTCGGCTCTTCAGAGCCCGGTTCGTACTCGTATAGATTGTCCGCGCCCTGTTTGCTGATGTAGGTCAGCGCTTCGCCGTCCGGACGCCAACGGAACACGTGGCCGATCTCGCGGCTGATCACGTCGTCCGTCAGCTTGACGCTCCCGCCGCTGACCTCTGCAAGTCTGACGTAGGATTTGAAGTCCGCAGTGCTCTCGTCGTACTTGAACTCGATAAATGCGAGTTTGCCGCCGTCTTTAGATAGCTGAGGAGCCATCCCCGCGGAACGGTTGCCGTCGAACAAAGGCTTGGCTTCGCCGCCCTCGATAGGAACGCGCATCAGACGACCTTTGCTTCCGTCGTTGAACTGCCGCACGAAGATCACGGTCTTTCCGTCTTCGGTGATCTGAGGCATCATGTCGCGACCGTTCAGAACTTTCGAAAGAAGCAGCGGCTCGGAACCGTCTGCGTTCATCCGCCAGACACCATACGAATCGTCGCGCGTTGAGCAGAAGACGATGTAGCGCCCGTCCCGGGTAACGGCCGGCAGAAGGTTGTAACCGCTGTCGGAGGTTAGCTGTCGTTCCGTGCTGCCGTCCTTTTCAAGCACGAACAGGTCCGCGTCCTTGCCGCTTCTCTTTGTGAAGATGATGCCGCCGTCCGGCATTTCCGCGATCCCAAGATGGCCAAGGAAGTTCTTGCTCTCGGGCTTGAGCTGTTTCGCGACTTTTCCTGCACGGTCGATCTCGATCAGCCCGGCAATGCGGTCGGATTTCGTCGCGATTATGACTCCGGCATCGCCCGACACGCTGAGCGATTCGTAATCGCTTGTGTCGGTCGTCACGGAATCAATACGGCCTTCAGCGAGCATTAGGTTCCAGATCTGCCGCGTATCGTCCTCATTCTTCTTGCCGACAAAGAGGTATCCCGATCCGTCGTCGAGCGGATGGAAGTTCGAAGCGTACGACCAGCCTTCCGAGTTGATCAGCTCCACCTCGGCCGACTCGACGGGCCTGGCGGTCTCGACATCCATAGCGATCAGGGTCATCTTCTGGATCGGCGTCTCGCTCGAGGTCAGGCCGGTCATCAACAGCTTTCGGTCGCTGTCCGTCCAGACGAGCTCGGTCAGTTTGTCAAAGCCAATGTCCTTTGTCTGGATGAAGGGCTTCAGGTTCTTTCCGTCCGGATCGACTAGAAAAACGGTGTCTCCACCCGTGTTCGGGTTGTGCCGTATGAACGCGATTCGCGCTTTATCGGAAGTGATCGCAGGTCGTGAGTCTATATCGACCGCGATCTGGGTACTCTTTCCTCCGAGCGCCGGGACCTTAAAGAGAGTTCCGACACCCCGGTCGACCGTCACGTAATAGACAAAGTTGCCGTCCCTCGAAAAGACCGGCTGTTGGAATTCAAGCTTGGTCGGCGGAACGATCTCGATGACTGTCCCCGAAGCGATCTGCTGGACAACGAGCCTCGGTTCCTCGCCCTGTCTGTCTACGAATACAGTGAACCTGCCGTCGGGCGACACGGTCGCCGAATGAGCGCGGCCGTTATCCGTTAGCCTCGAAACCTGGAGCGACTGAAACGGCTGCGGACCGGAGCCAAAGATCTTCGGCGCAAAATACCATCCCGCGAAAACGGCAAGTACGACGGCGACGAGCCCCGCTGCCGGAAGCAAGCTGCGCCCTATCTTCCATCCGATCGTGTTCTCGCGAGTGCTGAATCCGCCTTTCGACTGCGTCTCGGCCAGGTTTTCCGTCGACATCGTCCTGTGGATAAGCGTCTTGCTTTCGGAAGTGTTGTGCTTCGGATAGACGACCGGATGCATGACCGGCTCGAGTATCTCGCCGGACGTGTGCTGTTCCATTTCAGCCCGGACCTCTTTAAGGTCGAGCGCGAGGTCCTTGATGTTCTGATACCTTTCTTCAGCCCGCTTGTTGAGACATTTCCTGATGATCCGCCTGAGCTCGTCCGGCACGTCCGCGAGCGGCTCGGGCTCCTTGTGGATAAGGGCCGCGATCGAGTCGCTGATCGTCTCGCCGTCGAAGGGATTCGATCCGGTGATCATCTCGTAGAGGACGATCCCGAGACTCCATACGTCCGTCGTTCCGGTCGTTTCCCTTCCGCGCGCCTGTTCCGGAGACATGTAGCGGACGCTGCCCATCACAAGGCCCGGTTGGGTCTTAACGAGCTGGATCGTGGCGTCCTCTGCGCCGGCGACCGCCTGGACGATCGGCTTCGCCAGCCCGAAATCCAGGACCTTTGCGTAACCGTCGCCGCGGACCATTATGTTCTCGGGCTTGATATCGCGGTGAACGATATTGGCGTCGTGGGCGACCGAAAGAGCGTCCGCGACCTGCTCGCCGATCTTGATCGCATCATACAGGGTTAGATCCAAACGCTCGATCCGGTCGCGAACGGTTGCGCCGTCCACGAACTCCGTCGCGATGAAGAGCTTGTCGTTCTCTTCGACGATCTCGTGGATAGTGATGATCCCCGGATGGTTGAGCGCTGAGACGGCCTTGGCCTCGAACTTGAACCGCTTGACCCTCTCGGTATCGAAACAGAATTCGGGAAGCAGGACCTTCAGCGCGACATCGCGGTCGAGCTGTTCGTCCATGGCGCGGTACACCTCGCCCATTCCTCCCGAGCCCACAAGTTCCTTGATCCCGTATCTGCCTAATCTGTCGCCAGCCTGCATAACGCTCTGATCCGAATGATTGATAGTACTCTGCCGGTTCGGTGTTTATAACGGTTCCGACCGCTCGAATGTTTATTAATTTCCGGCCCGAGCCGGAACGATCGAGAGGATCGGATACACCATTGGAGTTCAAATGAAACACACCGCGAATCGCGGATTTCTGACAGCGGGGCCCCCTGCAAGGGTTCAATTGCTGTGTTTGGTGGGGAACCTTATGACTTGGTTGCTTTTGCCGGGCTTGGTACCGTCCCGGTCAGCGCGTGCAGAAGCGATTAGTTCGGAGGCGCCGGCGGAGTCAGTGCCGTATGCTGCAGAACCGATATTGATTTCGATGGCGGCCGATTCACCGTTCGGCAGTTCGAACTTCCTTTTTCCGAACTCGCTCCTTATCCTACCGACGATCGTCCCCCCGGTCTCGGGACCGGCCCCGGAAAGGACGGCGAGGAATTCGTCCGCGCCGGTCCTTGCCACGAGATCCATTTTTCGGAGCTGGTCCCTTATCACCTCAGCCGCGAACGCCAGGAGGCGGTCCCCTGTGCCGTGTCCGAATCGTGAATTGAAACCGGAGAATTCCTTGATGTCCATCGCGAGCAGCATCAGGCGGGCGCCGCCTCGCGCACGTTCCGCCTCCGCGAGCCGGTTCGCGAGGACGAGGTCGAACGCACGCCCGTTCGGAAGACCCGTCAGCACATCGACAAGCGCGTTCGCTTCCTTCTCATCAAACGAAAGTGCCGCGAAGATGACCGGCGAGATCCGTTCGGCGATCGCATCGAGAAGGATCCGGAGTTCCGGATCCTTTAGCGTTCCGTCCAGAAGCCTTCCGGCGATCACCCCGAACACTTCTCCGCCTTTGTAAAGCGGTATAGCGGCCCAGCGGCCCGATTCATCTGTGTCGCCGGCCGACCGGATCACCGAAACGCGAGTTCCTTCAGCATCGGCAGCCAGATCACGCACGATCCCCGGAACCTGATCCCCGTAGGGTCCGGTCCCGATCACCCTGGGCTCCCTGCCTTCCGATCCGGGGATAAATAGGACCTGGCCTTCCAGCGGGACGATATCGCCCGCCTTCGACGCGATCAAACGGAACATATCCCGCAACTTCAACGATCCTCCCAGGAATTTCCCGGCTTCCTCCAGCATCTGCAGGCGTTCCTCGGTTTCGCGATCGAAGATATCGTCTTGACCGTGGTCTTCCTCTTCTTCTTGCTTCAGGCCGAGTGCGGCAGGCCCCGCGATAAGGTACACGATGACGATGAACTGGATGGCGAAGATTGCCGCAACTGAAAAAACGCGAAAAGATATCGAGGTCGGAAAGACCGAGGCCGACACGGCAAGGGCAATCAATGGAAGGCACAATGCAGCCGCAGCCATCAGGCTGTAACGGGCGGCGGTTCCGCCGGGGTCGTTTCTATCAGACGGTTCTTCCGGCATCGGAACAAAGACTTAATACAGGACGGGCAAACTCATCCGGGCATTCCCGAAGAGCCGTAAATCGAAGATAAACGCTTAAACATCGTTTCGTCAATGAAGTTCTTATAAGGCCTGCTTATCCCCCGGTTAAAATGTGCGAGCTAGGGGTTTTCGCACCGGCAACTGCCGATTTTTCAGGTCAATTTTGATTTGACTTAACGCAATTCGGTCTTTATATTGGCTTGTGTTCCAAACGAAGACGACTGAATCGCCGGTGCTTCCGGTGCATTTTGGTTAGAGCTTTACTTAATCTTTGAAGAAGACAGGAGATTGTTAAGTATGAAGAAGATCTTGCTTTTGACCGCAGTGCTGGCGATCGGCGTATTCGGTCTCGGTTGCCCGCCGGCAGCAGACAACACAAACACGAACGCTAACGAGACCGAGAACGCTAGCCCTGAAGCCACTATGGAAGCTTCACCGGAAATGACTCCGGCCGATAACACCAATGCAGGCGACAACACCAACGCAGGCGACAACACCAACAGCGGAAGCAACAGCAACGCTACCGACGGGGAAGATAATTCCGCCTCGTAACCCGTTGAAAATACTGAAAAAAAGGCGCGAATTCGGTGAAATTGTGCCTTTTTTGATTTGACTATCGAACAGCGGTTCTCTATATTGACCGTTGTTCTGACAAAGTCAGAGGGATGACTGTGTAAAAGCAGTCATTTTGATTAAGAAGACAAATTATCTTTGAAGAAGACAGGAGAACTCTACAACAATGACTAAGATTTTACTTTTGACACTGGTTCTGGCTCTCGGCCTTTTCGGCCTGGGATGCCCGGCCACTTCGGATTCGAACGCTAACAACGCGAATGCCGACAACACGAACTTGGAAAACATGGCTACTCCGGAAGAGACGCCTGACACCGGCGACAATTCGAACATGAACGCCATGGAGAAGGTGGAAGATGCTGCAAACAAGGCTGCCAACGCGGCCAAGGAAGCTGCTAACAAGGCCGCAAACACGGTTGAAAAGGCAGCTGAAGCAGTTGACAACTCTACCGGTAACTAAGCCAGAAACCGGTTTTTACAAGAAAAGCACCGTGCCTCTCGGCCGGTGCTCTTTCTTTTTTAAAACTGGGATGTTGCTAGTTGCCGAGCTCGGCCCTGAGGTCTTCCACATCAGTGACCGGCAGCCGGCAGACTGAATTCTCACATACGTACACCGTCGTCTTTCCGTCTTTCACGCCGCGTCCCTCCAGCAGCGGAAATGTTCCGGATCCGTCCTCGCTCCTTACTATGACCTTTAAAGGTAAGTACTCAGAAGCCAGGACATTTTCGATCCCGACCGACGATTCTCCGACGATAACGATCTCCCGAACCTTCCCCAAAGCGAATTCCATGGCCGAGATCGCCCGGCCGAACGCTCCCGGATAACGGCGGACCTGAGAAGCAACCATTCTCAGCACGGTCCGGGCATACCTGTCATACCGCTCATCGCCATAGATCCTCGCAAGCCGAAGGAGCACGTCGGCGGCGGCCGAATTCCCGGAAGGAGTAGCGTTATCGTTGAAGTCCTTGGTCCGTACCAGAAGCTCCTCGTGATCGGAGGCCGTAAAGTAGAAACCTCCACCGTCCTCGTCCCAGTATTTTTCGATCATGCGCTCCGCAAGAGACTTCGCGGCATCGAGGTACTTCGCTTCCCCGCTCGCCTGGTAAAGCTCGATCAGGCCGTCCGCAAGGTTCGCGTAATCCTCTATATATGCTCTGAGCTTTGCCCTTCCTTCCTTCCAGGTCCTCAGGAGATCGCCGGAGCCGAGCATTTCGGACAAAAGAAAGTCTGCGTTCTTCTTCGCCGCCTCAAGATATCTCTCGTCCTTCAAGACGAAAGCCGCCTCCGCAAATGCCGCCAGCATTAGGCCGTTCCAGGCGGTCAGAACCTTCTCGTCGCGGAAAGGCTTGACCCTCGATTCACGGTACTTGAACATCTTCTTCCTGCCCTGATCGAGCATTTCCTTTAGTTCGCCCTCAGGGATGCCGAGTTCGTCGGCAGTTTCCGCAAGCGTCTTTTGCACACGCAGAATGCTCTTCCCTTCGAAGTTGCCGGTTTCCGAGACGTCGTAATAGACACAAAAGGCATTGCCCGCGTCGGCGCCTAGGACCTGCGCTATCTCCTCCGGTGTCCATACAAAGAACTTCCCTTCCACGCCTTCCGAGTCCGCGTCCTGGGCCGAATAGAAGCCGCCGCTTTCGTCCGTCATTTCGCGAAGGACGTAATCGAGCGTCTCCCGGGCAATCCGCTCGTAGAAGGCATCGCCCGTCAGCTGAAAAGCGTGCAGGTACAGCCTCGCGAGCTGAGCGTTGTCGTAAAGCATCTTCTCAAAGTGCGGCGTCAGCCAGTTCGCGTCGACGGTGTAGCGGTGAAAACCTCCGCCGAGCTGGTCGAAGATCCCTCCGTGTGCCATCTTGCGGCAAGTCTCCGTCACCATCTGCGCGGAGCGTTCGTCCCCGGTCCTCTTGCAGTAACGGAGGAGAAATTCGAGAGACATAGGGGCGGGAAACTTCGGAGCGCCCCCGAACCCCCCGTTTCTGTTGTCGAACGAGCGGACGAAGCTGTTGAACGCGGTATCTAGCAATTCCTCACTGAATCCCGAGGGATCCTCCTGAGCGATCGACACCCTGCGGATCTCGCCGAGGATCTCGTTCGCCGACCTTAGCACCTCTTCCCTATTGTTAGCGTAAGCGTCGGCGACGCTGACCAGGACCTGCTCGAAGCTGGGAAGGTTGAACCGCGGCTGAGGCGGAAAATACGTCCCGCCGAAGAACGGTCGCTGATCCGGCGTAAGGAACACCGTCATCGGCCAGCCGCCGCTCCCGGTCGTCATCTGGACAAAGTTCATATAGATCTTGTCCACGTCCGGGCGTTCTTCCATATCCACCTTGATATTCACGTAGTGCTTGTTCATTATCGCGGCGATCCGCTCGTCCTCAAACGACTCCCTCTCCATAACGTGGCACCAGTGGCAGGCCGAATACCCTATGCTGAGCAATACAGGCTTGTCCTCCGAACGCGCTTTCCGGAACGCTTCTTCGCCCCAGGGGTACCAGTCGACCGGATTGTGCGCGTGCTGAAGCAGATACGGGCTGGTCTCATTCGCCAAACGGTTGGTGTGTCTCTTCGGACTTTGCATATCCCAATTCTTCCACCTTGCCGGCGATACCGCAAAGCCTCGTCCCGAAAACCGCCCGAGAGCCCGAAAACATTGGTTGTTGAGGTATTCCCTTTCTGATATATTTGGAGTTTGTTCAGCGGCATGTCTTCCAGATGCATAGCCAGCCTTAGGCCTCTTTCGAGCCGGCCGGACCTGTTCGGCGGCGACTAGGCATTCCTCCGCCCGAAGCCGGACCCGCCCGCGCGGACTTCCGGGATCCATCAAACACGCGCTGTGGCGCAGAAGACTTTATGACGGAGGAATTGAAATGATACCTACCACCGACGAGAAACGGCCCACGATCAATACGGAGCTCCCAGGACCGAATGCCCGGCAAGTCATTGCTGAAGATGAGAAGTACGTGACCCCAAGCTACCCTCGGCCCGATTACAAGCTTGTCGCCGACCACGCCCAAGGCGTGTGGATGACGGATGTCGACGGCAACACATTTCTCGACTGCAACGCGGGCGTTGCGGTCTGCTCAACCGGACACTGCCATCCGGAGATCGTCGAGGCGATCACACAACAGGCAAAGACGTTGATCCATATGTGCGGTACCGATTATTACTACCGCCACATGCCGGACCTGGGTCGCAAGCTAAACGAGATCTGCCCTATCGAGGGCGACACTAAAACGCACTTCGCGAACTCCGGAGCGGAAGCGGTCGAGACCGCGCTCAAGCTCGCGATGTACCACACGAAGCGCCAGAAGTTCATTTCGTTTTTCGGCTCCTTCCACGGAAGGACGCTCGGGGCGCTCTCTCTCACTTCCTCGAAGCGCGCCCAGAGGCTCGGATTCATGAGGCAGGTGATCGACGTCACCCACGTGCCGTACTCGTACTGCTACCGATGCCCCTTCAACCTCGGAAAGTGCGACGACGGAACGTGCTGTATGGGAACCGTGGACTGGATCGAGAACCGCCTGTTCAAGACAACGACGCCGCCGGAAGAGGTAGCCGGTATAGTGATCGAGGCGGTCCAGGGCGAAGGCGGGTACGTCCCGATGCCGCCGGAGGTCCTTAAAGCGATCCGGGAGATCTGTGACAGGCACGGAATAATGATGATCGTGGACGAAGTCCAGAGCGGGATGGGCCGCACGGGGAAGATGTTCGCGATCGAGCATTCGGGAGTGAAGCCCGACATAATGTGCCTCGCGAAAGGCATCGGGTCAGGGCTGCCGATCGGCGCGACCGTAGCGAAGGCGGATATAATGTCGTGGCACAAAGGCGCGCACGCTTCGACCTTCGGAGGTAACCCGGTCTGCATAGCGTCGGCGCTTAAGACGATCGAACTTCTTGAGAACGGCCTGGTCGATAACGCACGCGAGGTTGGCGATTATCTTAAGGCCGGGCTTCAGGGTCTTCAGGAGAAGTACGACTGCATCGGCGATGTCCGCGGACTGGGAATGATGCTCGGGGTTGAATTCGTCGAAGAGGACGGATCTCCCGCTGTCGATCTGAGGGACAGGATTGAATTCGATTGTTTCAACCGTGGGCTGATCATTCTCGGCTGCGGAACATCGACGATCAGGTGGTCGCCTCCTTTGATCCTTTCCAAAGAAAATGTCGATGTGGCTCTCGAGATCTTTGACGAGTCTATCGCGGAATCGATCTGAACGATCCCGGGGCGCGTAGGATGATTCATTCGCGCCCCGTCTCAACACAACGAAGATATTTCCGGAACGCCGGGCTGAACTGTGCCGGGGACCGATTTAATCAAGAGGTAAGAACCAGGATGATGCGTTACATTTCACTCCGCAGTTTGCTCGTGCTATCGGGCCTGATCTCGATGATCGTCGCCGGCGCAGTTTTCTTTGCCCGTGACCAGATCGCGCAGGACAAGCAGAGCCCGGGCATAGACGGCCGCTTCTCGAAGGCCGACCGGATAACCGACGCGATCCGCGACACGGAAAACGAGTTCGTCTCGATCGCGGTCTGGAGTGAGAGCGAGAGGGAATCCGCCAAAGCGTCCGGGACGGTCATAGCTGATTACGGTACGGAGATCGTCGTGGCGCGGCGAAAGGACGCATCCGACGGTGTTACCGGACTCGACGAAAGAAAGCTCGATACGCGGATCAACCTGCCCGGAAAACAGTTCGAACCGAACGAAATTTCCACGGCATCCGGGGAGTCCGCCGTATCTGAGGGCAAGGATTATTACATCGTCCAGTTCGGCGCGCACGTGAATGACGATTGGCTCGACAGCCTTCGGGATCTCGGCGCCGAGGTCATTCAGTATGTTCCCAATCAGGCATTCATCGTCTACGCCGATGCCTCCGCGGCCGAGAGCATCAGAGGACATTCGAGGGTCCGTTGGACGGGACGTTACCGGCCTGAGCACAAGCTTTCGGAACTCGGAAAAGAACGCGCGGATTCGTTCGGCGCGGTGCAGGCCGAGTTTCACATCGCGGTATTCAAGCGGTCCGATCTTTCGGTCGTCCACAGGCAGATCTCTTCGGTTCCCGGTATCGAGATACTCGAGGTACAGGAGCCGCCGTTCGGTTTCTTCGATCTTTTTGCGGTTCGCGTTAGCGGAGAGGTTGTCGAAGGCATTTCGAAGATCAGCGACGTTTTCAGGATCGATCCCTACGAGAAACCCGTCGCCGAGGACGAACGCGCGGCACAGATCGTGGCGGGAAACTACACCAACACAACGACCATCGACGCGCCGGGCTACGATCCGCTTGCTCAATTCGGCGTGGACGGCACCGGCGTGACTGTCTCGATCTCGGATGACGGTGTGAGCATTCCAGGTAACGGAGGCTTCTACATCACTGCCGCGAACACGGTTGACGGCCCGTTGCGGGGGGCAACTGCCGGCTCGGAAGGCGGACACGGACACATCAATGCGAGCATCGTCGCGGGCGCGGCCCCGTTCGCAACGCTCGATCCGACGAATTACAACTATGGAAGCGGGATCGCTCCCGGCGCGCACATCATAAACATCCCGTTTCTTAAGGCCGGAAACACGACGACGAACGCCCAGTCCGTCGATGACACCGTAAGCACGGCCGGTCCAAACGGGGTCAAGGGATCGATTATCAACAACAGCTGGGGTTCCGGAACCAACAGCAACTCCTACGACTCCTTCGCGGCCTTGTGGGACGGTTTCGTGTTCGACGCCTCATTTGCAGGCACGAGGGATCCGATCAACGTGATCTTCTCCGCCGGGAATTCCGGCGTCAGCGGACTTACACGGCCGAAGATGGCGAAGAACGTGATCGCCGTCGGGAACTCGGAGAACCTGAGGACCGAGCTTGGAGGCTCGAGCGCGGACAATATAGATGATATGAGGAGCTCATCGAGCCGCGGTCCTGCCGCCGACGGTAGGGTAAAGCCTGACATAACTGCTCCGGGAACATACATCTCGGGGGCAAGGGCCGGTAGTCTCTCTGGTGTGTGGGGCGCTATCGACGCCGACCACGTTTACAGCGGGGGAACGTCGCACGCCGCGCCCCAGGTCGCTGGCGTCGCCGCGTTATTCACCCAGTTCTGGAAGAACAACAACGGCGGACAGCTGCCCTCGCCATCGCTTGTGAAGGCGGCGATTCTGAACTCTGGCCAGGAGATGAACGGATTCGGCAGCAATACGCCGCTCCCGAACGGCGACGAAGGCTGGGGCCGCGTGAACATGAAGCTGATTTTCGATTCGGGGACTTCGACGATTTACAGGAATGAAGCGAACGAACTGTCCGAACCCGGCATGACGAGCAACGTCGACGGCGTAGTCGCGAACGCTTCGAAGCCTCTGAGAATTGCTCTCGTCTGGACCGATCCACCCGGAACGAGCGATCCGGCGCTTGTCAACGACCTCGACCTGACCGTTACGGTCGGCGGGGATGTGTACAAAGGCAACGTCTTTAGCGCCGGCGTTTCCGAGACCGGCGGAACAGGCGATAACAGGAACAATGTCGAGATCGTGAGGCTTCCGGCGGGGATTGCCACGGGAACGCAGGTTTCGATCGAGGTCCGGTCGGTCGCACTGAACGGGGACGGGATCCCCGGGAACGGTGATTCGACTGACCAGACTTTCTCGCTTGTCGCGTACAACGTCAGCGAACAAGCGGCGGGATCGGATGCAGTGTTCGACTTCGACGGCGACGGGGCGACAGACGTCTCGGTCTTCCGTCCTAACAGCCAGCCGACGGCTCAGTGGTGGCTGCTCAGGTCTTCGGATCAGGGGACGAGAGGGCTCGCGTTTGGAACTTCGACCGACGTTCCCGTT
>DATKCW010000007.1:0-14687 GCA_035513035.1 Aridibacter sp. | reverse complement strand
AGCCACGCTCAGACCAAAACAAGGAACTTACTCAAATGAACGGGACAGCTTGTCAAACAACAAAATCTACCGCGAGACCGCAGATATTGGCGGAACGGCTGAATTGTGCCTTGACAACGAAACCGTCTTTAGAGACGGGCTTCGGACACGCTCCTGACTCCGGTATTGAGTTATGCCCGTCGCTTGCGCTCCGGGTTCCGATTGCTGCCTCTCCGGTCAGGGCGGGCACAGGTCTCGCCCCTACATTATCTTCAATGCACCCAAAGGTGCTCGATCGCCTCCTGCTCCATCCACTGCCTCGTCTCGCCGGGAAGGTAGCCCCCGCCCGAACCCTCGAAGAAGAAAGGCTTTCTGGCCGGTCCTCCCAGTTCGTTCATAGTCGCGGCTTCGTAAACTCTGCCGTTGATGACCGTGTGATCGACGTACTCGCTGCGGCGTATGTCCGTGAGGACATCGCCGTCGATGATGACCAGATCGGCAAGCTTACCGGGCTCGATCGAGCCGATCTGCTTGTCCATCCCCAAATGCCGCGCGCCGTCGATCGTGCCTCCGCGGAGCGCTTCCCAGGGCGAGAATCCGCCTTGGTTCATTATCCAAAGTTCCCAGTGCGAACCGAGCCCCTCCCTCTGGCCGTGCGCGCCGATGTGGACGCCGACGCCGTTGTCGCGGAGAGTTTTCGCGTATTTCGCGACCTCGAAGTGATTGTACTGGTCATCCGGCGCGCTCTGCCTGCGAATCGAACGCGGATCGATGATGTACGCGGGCGTATATCGCAGGAGCCTCTCGTTCTGCCAGACGTTCGTACGGTCGTACCAGTACTCTTCGCCCATCAGCCCGCCGTAAGAAACGATGAACGTCGGCGTATAACCGAACCGCGTCGCCGACCAAAGCTGTGTCAGGTCATCGTAGCCGTGAGCGACAGGAAGCGAATGCTCCAGTCCCGTGTGGCCGTCGACGAGCATCGTGAGGTTCTGGTGGAACTTGCCCCCGCCTTCCGGCACCACCATCATCCCGAGTTCGCGAGCCGCCTTCAGTACCTGCTGGCGCTGTGCGCGTCCGGGCTGGTTGTAGCTTTTGACCGAGATTGCGCCCGAGTCCTTCATCCTGCGGACGTGATACAACGCGTCGTCGTAGCTGTTGATGATCGCCTTTGCGCCGACCGACTCCGCCCCGTAAAGGATCCGCCCGGTCGAGAATATCCTGGGCGCTACGATCAACCCCGCCCTCTGCATTTCCGCGGCCGAGAAGATCTGCTGGGTATCGTTCGACGGATCGTGTATCGTCGTCACGCCGAAAGCGAGGTTCGAATACATCGACCAGTTCTGGCGGGGGATTATCTGGTTCTGTCCCTGGGCGCCGTGCGCGTGCGCGTCTATCAGGCCCGGGATCACGGTCTTGCCTTTGGCGTCGATGACGGTCGCTCCCTGCGGGATGCGAACGTCGCGCCTTCTGCCGACGGCCTCGATCCGGTTGTCGCGGATCAGGACAGCGCCGTCCCGGATCACTTCCTGAGTTTTGTCGGCATCGCGCATCGTCACGACGGTTCCTCCGACGATCGCCTTATAGCCCGAGGGCTTGTCTGCGGCCCTGGAGAACGAAAGGTTCGTGCCTTCGGCCACAGGCTCCGGGAGCTTTTCAGGAGCGCCTTCGATGAAATCGAAGGCATCCTTCAGCTCGCGCTCGTAGAAGACCGGACCGTGCGTCCATCCGACCGACCTGCTGTCGGCGCCCCACACAAGGTTCTCGCCCGCGCGGCTCGAGAGCTTCTTCACGGGCATCGCCTTGGCGTTTGGTCCCACCGTCAGTTTCTTTCCGGTCGGTGGGATCGGAGCGACATACGCATTGAACTGCGACGTGAACGCGACCCATTTTCCATCGGGCGAAAGCCGGAACTCCTCGACCAGGTCGGCGCCGTAGACGTGCTCCTTCCTGTCCTCGCCGTTCAGATCGACGCTGACCACCTGCCGTTCGGGATAATCCTTGCCGGGCACACTAGTCGTGAAATACACGCGGGTGTTATCCCCGGAGAAGTGCGGGTCCGAACCGGAATTTGAAACTCTTTCGTGGTCGCTGCCGTCGGACTTCGCCACGTAGATGCCCGGATCGATCGAGTTCCTGGGACTCACAAGGAAACCGCCGGTGAACTTCCGGTACGTGAACATCTTTCCGTCGGTCGAGAACGCCGGTTCCACGTAATGGCCGGGCGCGTTGGAGACGACCCTGCCCACCCCGCCCGAAGCGGGCGCGAATCGGACCGTGCCCAGCTCCTGATCGTTCCACGTCGTGTAGATAACGGACCTTCCGTCCAGAGAGTAGCCCGGATAGTATTCGTCGTGGTCCTCCTGAGAAGTGAGCCTCTTTGTTGTTCCGCTCGAGAGGTCGCGGACGTAGATCTTGCCCAGCGCCTGGAACATCACCGAGCGTCCGTCCGGGGACTTCTGCGCCCAGCGAACCATCTTGATGTCGATATTGTCGGGCGCCACATCGACATCGAACCGGACAGCATCGGCGAACTTCTTTTCGGCCTCGATCGTAACCGGGATCCTCTCCACGTTTTGGTCCGAAAGGTTGATCTTGTGATAGAAGCCCCCGGTCCAGAAAACGATCGCGCTCGAATCCGGAGTCCAGTCGAAGTAAGGGTAGTAGCCTTCGGAACCGAAACCCTCCTGAAGGTCGCGCTCCATATCCATATGGATCGGTCGCTCGATATCCGTCGCCAGGTCTTTTATGAAAAGCGCGGTCTTGTTCCGCACCCTGCGAATAAACGCCACATACTTGCCGTCGGGCGAGGGCGTTGGGACGATCGCGCCGCCGGTACCGCTGATGAACCTCGTTTCCTCTCCCTTCTCTATGTCGTATCGGGTGATCGCGAAAATGGACTTGAGCGGATCGCGGTTGTAGCTGAACGTGAAGCCCGGCGTGATGTCTTCCGTGTAATAAATGTACTTGCCGTCCGGCGAGAACGCGGGATCGGCGATGTTCTTCTGGTCGCGCTTTCCGCTCGACCGCGCCTTTACTACGAGGCCGTCACCGCCCGAGTGATGATAGAGCCAGATCTCGCCGGCGGGAATACTTCGGCTGGACATAAACCCTTTGTTCACAACGATGTATTCGCCGTCGGGGCTCCACTTCGGGCTGTGGACGATGTTCTTTTTTTCTTTGCTGATCTGCTTAAGCCTGGTCCCGTCGATGTTCATCACCCAGAGGTTCGACAGCCCGTCGCGGTCCGATATGAACGCGATCCGATTTCCGTCCGGGCTCACCGCCGGATGGATGTTCCAGGCAAAATCCTGAAGCACGGGCCTGGCGTCTCCCCCGCCGATGTCGGCGATATAGATGTCGCCTAGCATGTCGAAAACAAAACGCCGTCCGTCGGGCGTCACATCCAGACTGGACCAGGTGGTCTTGTCGGTCTTGATCGTGACGGTCTTCAGATCCAAAGGAGGGTTCAGGACGTCCCACTTCTTCTTGTCGTCATCGCCTTCGCCGGCCTGCTGGGCGAAGGTCGAAGGGGTGATCAGGAGCAGCCCGCAAAGGACCGCGGACACGAATCGGCCGAGGGCTTGGTTCTTCATCTTTGATTTTTCCAGTGGGTTCGGATTTGAGTTCCCATACTATACGGGAAAACGCAGCAATTTGTTAAGAGGCCCCTTGGGTTCCATGGATCAAGGAAGTGTTTCGAAGAACGCGTCCGGAGTTGAAGCTTCAGATTGTCGTTGCTTTGTGCGGCTCAATGAGCCGCAGCCGATTCTGAAGTCTTTGCGTTTCTTAGCGAAATCCTTCGCGTTCCTAGCGGTCGAATTCCCTTTAGCGAGTTCTGTCTTCGAAGAAAATTATAACCGCGAAGTGCGCGAAGGTTATCGCGATGGGTCGCTAAGAACTCTCCTTTTGTTTCGCACCGTCGCGCCTTTGCGGGATTTCACGCATTGGCAACTATTACACCGACAGAAATAGGGAGAGGCTCTCGCAAAGCCGCCAAGGACCGCAAAGGAGGAATCCGGGATCATTGTGCATTGGTCATTGCTCATTGCTCATTGATCATTTGTCCTTGAAACTTGGAACTTCATCTCTTCTGGTCTAAAGTATCGTGAATCAACCCCCTCAATCACTTGCCTAAGGAAAACTTGACGAATGAAAGTAAGGATACTGGTTCTTCTCGCGCTCTTTTCACTGACCGGTCTTGCTGTCTCTCAGGTCACAAAGCGCCCGATCGAGATCGACGACTTCTTCTCGATGAAGTCCCTCCGCGACCCGCAGATCAGCCCCGACGGAAAGTGGATCGCATACACGCTCACAACGACCGACCTGAAAAAGGACAAATCGGAGACACGCGTCTGGATGGTCCCCTTGGCCGGCGGCGATGCGATCCCGATGACGGCGAAAGGCTACTCTGCATCGAGCCCGCGCTGGAGCCCGGACGGCAAGTACCTTTCTTTTCTCGCGAAACGCAGCGAATCCGGAGAGGACAAGACCGACAGCGAGGACAAGTCGCAGGTCTGGACGCTGAACCGGCTCGGCGGAGAGGCGCAGCAGGTCACGAAAGTAAAACAGGGGGTTACGGGTTATGAATGGTCGCCCGACGGAAAGCGGCTTGTGCTTCTGATGCGCGACGCGAAGCCGCACGAACTGACGGAGGACCCGAAGGACGACAAGAAGCCGAGGCCTTACGTCATCGACCGCCTGCAGTTCAAGCGCGATAATGCCGGGTATCTCGACCGTTTCCGCACGCACCTCTATGTTTTCGACATCGGCTCAAAGGACGAACCCAGGCAAATCACGTCTGGCGATTACGACGAGTCCGATCCCGCTTGGAGCCCTGACGGGAAGCTGATCGCTTTCGAGAGCAACCGGACCGAGGAACCCGATGCGAACCCGAATACCGACATATGGATCGTCGCCGCCGACAACACCGACAAAGGCGCGACGATGCTCCAGCTCACCAAGAATCCGCGCGAGGACAATGATCCCGAGTGGAGTCCCGACGGAAAGACGATCACTTACACGACCGTGACCGCGCCACTGAAGACGATGTGGTACGCGGTGCAGTATCTGGCGACGATCCCCGCCGCCGGGGGCGAGCCAAAGCTCCTTACTTCGAACATCGACCGCAACGCGATGAACCCCAAGTTCTCCGCGGACGGTTCTTCCATCTGGTTCACGGTCGAGGACAGCGGCGAACAGCATCTCGCGTCGATCCCTTCGAACGGAGGCCAGGTCACGAGGCACGTCCGCGGCGAAGACATCGTGCAGAGCTTTGTAGTCGGGGGCGGTACGGTCGCGATGATGGTCTCGAAGCCCGATGTGCCGGGCGATGTGTTCACGTTCACGAACGGGAGCTTGAAGCAGGTCACGTTCGCCAACAAGGAACTGCTCGACAAGATCGAGCTTTCGGAACCGGAAGAGATCAGGTTCAGGAGCATGGACGGGACGGAGATCGAAGCGTTCCTGTACAAGCCGATCGGGTTCGACGCCTCGATGAAGTACCCTCTGATCCTTAATCCTCACGGCGGCCCGGTCTCGCAGTACGATCACAGCTTCGATTTCGACGCGCAGCTATGGGCGGCGAACGGCTATCTTGTCCTTCTTCCCAATCCCCGCGGTTCATCGGGTTACGGCCAGGCTTTTTCGTACGCTTTGTTCGGCCAGTGGGGAGTTCCGGACTTCGAGGACGTGATCGCCGGCGTGGATCACGTGATCTCCCGAGGTTATGCCGACCCGGAAAAGCTGGGAGTCGGCGGATGGTCTTACGGCGGGATCCTGACAAACTACGTGATCACGAAATCGACCCGCTTCAAAGCGGCGGTGTCCGGGGCCAGCGAGGCGTTGTACCGCTCAAATTACGGGCACGATCATTACCAGATGTGGTGGGAGGTCGAGCTCGGCCTGCCCTGGGAGAACGCCGAGGCGTGGGAAAGGATCTCGCCCTTCAACGACGTCGCGAAGATAACGACCCCGACGCTCTGGATCGGCGGCCAGGAGGACTGGAACGTCCCGATCCTGAACTCCGAGCAGATGTACCAGGCGATGAAGCGGCTCGGCCGCGAGACGAAACTGGTCGTCTATCCGGGCGAGCGCCACGGCATCCGCCGGCCGACGTTCCAGAAGGACCGCTTCCAGCGCTTCCTCGGCTGGTTCGACAAGTACATCAAGGGTGTCGAGAGGAACTGGGAGGAGGAGGAAGGCAAGTAGGGGCAGTAGCTGTGCCTGCCCTTTGATCAGTACCCGGAGCGGTAGCGACGGGTATAAAATGCACGGAGGAAACCTCGCCCACACTCCAACGATTTCGGTCATCAGAAGGGCGGGCACAGGTCCCGCCCCTACATTTCTTCCCGACTTCTACTTCAGCTTCCAGACATACGTCCGCCGCTCGATCCATTCTCCTTCCCGAAAATCGAAAGATACGGTCTTTTGCTCGCCTTTTGACTCGAAGATCCGGTGAAGGTCCATCAGCTCGGTGCCGTCGGGCATCACCATTTCCATCTCGAAGAACCTCTGCGGGGGATCGTTCAGGCCGGAGTCTTTTACTTCACCTATCCCGAAAGCGCCGCTTGCTCCAAGCTGGACGATGTAAGCGACCCTGTCCTTCGGGTGCCAGTACACGTGATATTCCCAGATGTCGCCGGTCGGTTTTCCGTCGCGGACACCGTACAGCCGGCTGTTCATGCTCGTCTTGCCGACCCCGTACTTCCATTCGATCACGAACTGGTCGAACGGCTCGCTGTCCGATTTGAACTTGTCGTTGCTCGTGACCCAGACGCCCGATCCCTGTGTCATGTAATCCATATGGGATCGGAGCCAGCCGGGGACGGGTGATGATTGGGCGAGGGAGGTTCCGGCAAGAAGAGCCGCAAAAAGTACCGATGTGAGAATTCTGTATCGCATAGATCGATTCTCCGATAGGGATGACGCCGCTAAAGCGGCTATATGGTTTGGGGGGCGCCTTTCCGTGGGTGGTGCCCTTCGGGCTTACCCACGGCTAAACGCATCTGTCCGCTACGCGGACCGCATCTCGCTGACTTCTGTCTCCTGTCTCCTGTCTCCTGTCTTCTGTCTCCTGTCTTCTGTCTCCTGTCTCCTACTCCGGATACATGTCCACCTTCTGCGTCGCTATGTACCAATGGTTTCCGCACGGGTCTTCGACTCCGCCGGAGCGCTCGCCGTAGGGCATGTCCATCACCTCGTGCACGGTTGTCGCGCCCGCCGCCCGCGCCTTTTCATATACCGCGTCGCAGTCTTTCACATATAAATGTATCGCCATATGGCGCGGTGGATATTCGCCGCCGCCTTCGCTGCCTTCGATCACCGAACCGAAGATCCGCCAGGCGCCGTGGCGCAATTTGCCGTCGTCGCGGTGTTCGTCGACAACCTCGGCAGCGAACGCATCCTTGAGGAACGCGATGAACTTGTCGCCGTCGTCGACGATGAAATACGGGGTCACACTGTTGAACCCTTTTGGTATGTGGCTGATGCTCATTCTTCTTCCTCCCGATCCGTGCCCGCGCTCAGTCCTTTCGAGTCAGTCCCGACATGCGCCAGCGCACAAGTGCGCAGGCTAAACCGGTCTGACTCCTGGCTGCTGACTTTTCCGGGCCTGCCGCCGCTCCGCGGCTTTAGATTTTTTTTGGCGCCTTCCCCGGGGCTGCGTCTTCGGCTTGCCCCGGGCTAGCATCTGTCGCCCCTTCGGGGCGCATTAGGATTTCCTTTGGAAATACGAGGGATTGTAGCACAATGGCTTCTCGCGAAAGCGTGAGAAGACAAGGGTAGAAAAGGAAAGTGAATCGCAAATCGTGAATCGTAGATAGAAAGGGATTTAACAAGATGGACAGGATAGCAAGGTTGGAATTTTCGCATTTGCTACAGGGACGATTCAGCGATGACATCAAAGCAAACAACAGAACAGCACCTTCGGAAACTGCAATTTGGCGGGATATTGTGTTCTAAGCCATTACGTTACATCCTTTCTATCCTGTCCATCCTTTTTCCTTTCTATTCTCGATTTACGATTTACGATTCACGATTTACCATTTTCGATCTAGTTCTCGTATGAACATTGAAGGCCTCCGAGCATTCTGCCTCTCCCTGCCCCACGCCACCGAGGACGTAAAGTGGGAGAAGGACCTTACGTTCTGCGTCGGCGAGAAGATGTTCGCGGTCGTCGGGCTCGAGCCCGGGCCGGCCGTGATGTCGTTCAAATGTACGCCCGAGAAGTTCGCCGAACTGACGGAGAGGCCGGGCGTGATTCCCGCGCCGTACCTCGCCCGCTACAACTGGGTCGCGCTGGAGACTTTCGACGCTCTTGCCGAGGAAGAACTCAAGGCGCTTGTCAGGACCTCGTATGAACTGGTGTTCGATAAACTCCCACTTTCGCTGAAGAAGAAGTTTGAGTTATGAGCGAAGAAACACGGAGCCACATTTATCAGATCGACCTGGAAGCGGACCCGGAGACGGTATTCGACGCGTTGATCACACCGTCCGCGATCTGCGAGTGGTGGGGCGCGAGCACCGCTATCGTGCTCGCCGAGGAAGGCGGTTTTTGGAACGCCGCATGGGGCGACCCCGACGACCCCGATTACATCACCTTCCATAAGATAACCGAGTACGATTATCCGAAGGTGATCGAGCTGGACGAGACCCGATATTTCACGAAGTTCGAGCCTCCGCCTTTCGAACTGAATGTAAAGGCTCGGTTCGAAGTGGACCCGATCTCCGACCGTTTGACCTCGATCCGAGTTATCCAGAGCGGGTTTCCGCAGGACGAGATCGCCGACGAATTCTACGCCGCCTGCGAAAAGGGCTGGCACGACACCTTCGAAGGATTGCGGAAGTACACAGGTTCCGCCTGAAGCGATGGAGCTGAAATTCAAACCTCTGACACCCGCGCTGTGGGCAGACTTCGAGCGCTTGTTCGGCGAAAAAGGCGGTTGCGCCGGCTGTTGGTGCATGTACTGGAGGCTGGCGAGAAAGGAGTTCGACGCCGGTTCGGGCGAAGGGAATAAAAAGTCGATGAAAGCCGTCGTCGACGGCGGATCGGTTCCGGGGATCATCGCCTTTGACGGCGAGACACCCGCCGGTTGGTGCGCTGTCGCTGCCAGGAGCGAGTACTCGGGGCTCGAGCGATCGAGGATCCTGAAGCCGGTCGACGACAAGGAGGTCTGGTCTGTCTCGTGTTTCTTTATCGACCGCGGATACCGGGGAAAAGGCGTGGCTTCCGCGTTGCTGAAGGCGGCGGTCGAACATGCCTCGAAATACGGGGCAAAGATCGTCGAGGGTTATCCGGTAGAACCGAAAGAAGGCAAGCGGTATCCTCCCGTGTTCGCCTGGCACGGAGTTACGGAGATCTTCAGGCGTGCGGGCTTTCGTGAGGTCGCAAGGCGTTCGGAGACCAGGCCGATAATGAGAATCGAAGTTTAGTTATGAGTTTGAAAGTGAAGGACCTGCGGGTATTCGTTCCCGCGAAGGATTTTGAAGAGAGTTTGAGGTTTTACGAGGCGATCGGCTTCAAGAAGAACTGGCAGCACGAGGATGCTTTGGCGGAGCTGCAGATCGGAAAGCACAGGATCTGGCTGCAGAATTACTACGTGAAGGAATGGGCGGAAAACTTCATGATCTCGATCGAGGTGGCCGACGCCGCGGAGTGGTGGCGTATGATCAATGACCTGATCGTCCGAGACAAGTTCGATTCGATCCGCGTAAAGCCTCCGAAAGACGAACCCTGGGGAGCTACGATCACATATTGTTGGGACCCGAGCGGCGTGCTTCTGCATTTTTCACAGGCCGGTAAGTAGTGAGCGGAAAGCAGTTAACAGTGAGCGGTGAGCTGTTTAGCCTGCACACTTGTGTGCAGGACGTCAGCCGAGAGCGGAAAACAGTGAGCGGTAGCCAGTAGGGGCAGGGTTTGTCCCTGCCCGCACACGATGAGCATCTCTCATTGACCAATGTGTCGGCGGCCCCGCCGCCCTGATGTGCGGTAAGCCTTTGGCTTACCGGAGCGTTGCCTAACCCGTTTCTGCGGGGCTGAGCCCCGCAGAAGTATCTCAAATTGCTCTTGACGGAAAGGCACAGCCTTTCCGCACATCGGGGCGGCAAAGCCGCTTTATGTCAACGTACCAAAGTCATATACCGGAGGACTTATAAATGAAGACGCTAATTCTCATTGCTTCAACTCTTTTACTCCTTTCGCTCTCCGCCTTCCCTCAGGATAAACCCGCAAAACCGACCGTCAAGGACCTTGCCTGGTTCTCAGGATGCTGGCAGATGGAGCGCGCGCCCGCACGGACCTCGTACGAGCAGTGGACCTATCCGGCCGGGATAATGATCGGAATGGCCTACTCGATGCGCGACGGCAAAATGGTCGATCACGAGTTCCTTCGGATCATCGAAAAGGACGGCGACATCTTCTACGTCGCGATCCCTTACCGGCAGAAAGAGACGCACTTCAAACTCACCTCGCTTGAAGACGGCGTCGCGGTCTTCGAGAATCCCGAACACGATTTCCCGCAGAAGATCACATACACCAGGCGGGCTGACGGCATCAACGCCCGGGTCGAGGGAAAGAGTAACGGCCAGGTGAGGGGATTCGAGCTGGTGTACTCGCCGGCGGATTGTCGGTAAGCAATTTGGACACGGATTAAGACGGATGGAATGAATCTCTATTTCATTCGGTGACGCACCTGAATATTCTGCTTTCACGGCTCAAACGTGTCCGGATCATTCGGTGTCCATCTGTTTCCATCCGTGTGCATCTGTGTCCAATTTTTTGTCCCTACGATCGATTCTCTGCTACACTCGCTCCGCCCATGATCTTCGAGATGCACATTCCCGGGCCGCCCCTGAATGAGTTCGTCCAGAATTTCTTCTTCTTCGACGACCTCGTCACGCCGCACCTCATCGAGCGATTCCTTCCGGACGGAAACACAGAGATCATCATCAGCCTCCGCGACGAGGCGGAGCACGTCTATCACAACGAATCGTTTGAAGAGATCCAGACCTGCCGAAACGGATGGGCGTCGGGCCTAAGGACCGGGCCGATCTCGATACCGGCCGGAAGCGGGACTTCGAAGCTTGTCGTCGTCTTCAGGACAGGAATGGCGCATCCCTTCTTTCCGATCCCCATGAGCGAACTCGCTAACAAGGTCGTCGATGCCGACCGGCTCTGGGGCAGAGAGTTCGAGTTTCTTCGTGAAAGGCTTCTGGCGTCGGTAACGCCTTCGGAGAAGTTCCGGCTTGTCGAAGGGTTCCTTGCGAAACAGCGCAATTCCGACACGGAGCTCAATCCGTGTGTCGAGTACGCGGTGAAAGGAATCGGGGCGGATCCTTCACAGACAAATCTCGCGAAACTCAGCGACAAGATAGGGTACTCGCAGAAGCACCTGATCACGATGTTCAAGAACAACGTTGGCACGACACCGAAGTCGTATCTACGGGTGATAAGATTTCAGAGGGTCATCGAGCAGATCGAAGCGGTCGATGTTCCCGACTGGTCTGCGATCGCGCTGGACACGGGCTTCTACGACCAGGCGCACTTCATCAACGACTTCAAATCTCTGTCGGGATTCACGCCGAGCGAGTACATCTCGAAGAAGGTCGACACGCTGAACTACATCCCCGTCCTGTAGGTAAATAATTTCCAATACCGGAGTTTTCCCGCGGCGCTAGAATCGCCGCACTATGGAAAACTTCTACATCAATCACCTAGCCGTTTTTATCTGCGCGCTGATGAGCCTTGTGATCGGCGCGTTTTGGTGGTCGCCGATCCTATTTGCCAAATCCTGGCAGAAGGAGGTCGGTCTGACCGACGAACAGCTGAACAACGCGAGCCCCCTCAAGACGTTCGGAGGGTCGTTCGTCCTGGCTTACATCATCTCGTACAACCTGGCCTTCTTCCTCGGCGCTCCGGGAACCACCTGGCAGTGGGGCATCATCGCGGGCCTGCTTGCAGGAGTCGGATGGGTCGTGACGATGTTCATCATCATAGGCCTATTCGAACAGCGGTCGCTGAAGTACCTTTTGATCAACTGCGGCTACATAACCGTCTATTTTGCTGTGATCGGGTTTATCTTGGGAATCTGGCGGTAAGGCGTTAATATCTGTGAGCCGAAAGGGGAGGAAGCAAATATGGACAAGAATTCACACACCGTAAGCTGGTTCGAGATTCCCGCGACCGATATCGAACGTGCGCGAAAGTTCTACGAAGCGATATTCGACATCGAGATGCAGGAAATGCCTTTGCCGGAACTCAAGATGGTGACATTCCCGATGGAGATGGGCAGCGGACACGTACACGGAGCAGTTTGCCAGCACGAGATGTACACGCCTTCGGAAAACGGCGTCGTCGTTTATCTGAACGCAAACCCGGAGATCCAAAACGTGATCGACCGGATAGAGGCCGCGGGCGGGAATATCGTGATCCCAAAGACTCAGATCAGCGAGGAGATAGGCTATATGGCGATCTTCATCGACAGCGAAGGGAACCGAGTCGCTCTTCACGCCGAGAACTGAAGAAATGCCTTTACAGACAAAGAAGAGGCAGTCTGAAATGCCGATCCGGACACTTCTGCGGCGGTCATTGAGTTGTTCAACCCGGCAACGAGCCCTCGCGACAATGCCCGGACCGACTCTTCAAACTGCCTCTTTCTATTTCCGCGACCTGATATCTTCCAGTCTCTTCCGCAGGAACCTTTTGGTCGCGAGGTTATCCACCAGCCCGAAAGCAAATTCGTAGCTCCGCAGCGCCTCATCGATCCGTCCCGCTCGCGACTTTAGCTCGCCGAGCGTCACGTGAAACGGATAGTATGCTTCGAGTTTCCCGTCGCGAATCGCGTTTAGCTCTTCGAGCGCGGCTTCGGCGCCTTCGACCTCAGCGAGAGCGATGATCCTGTTAAGCGCCGCGATGGGCGACGGCCGGCGGGCCAACAGTCGGTCGTACGCGGCGAGAACCGCCTCCCAGTCGGTAGAGGCGTAATCGGAGGAGACGGCGTGATGCGAAGCGATCTCCGCTTCGATGTGATAGCCGCTGATCTCATCGCCGCTTGCGGACGCCCCGAAATGCCGGAGCCCTTCCGCGATCATCCTTCCGTCCCAAAGCGACCTGTCCTGATCGGGGAGGACGATCAGCGATCCGCCTTCGCCGCTTCTCGCCGGAAGTCTGGAAGCCTGAAACAGGAATAGAGCGGCAAGCGCGTGGACCTTCGGCCCGGTCGTCTGCGGATGTTCCGAAAGCAGTGTTACAAGCCGGATCGCCTCGTGGCAGAGGTCCTTCCGGACCGGGTTCTCGCCGCCGGTCGCCGCATAGCCTTCATTGAACATAAGGTAGAGGACCTTCAACACGGCGTTGAGTCTCGAAGGTACGTGCTCCGGACCAGGGATCTCAAGCGATACGTTTTCGTCGCGGAGCCGCCTTTTTGCCCGGGTGAGGAGCTTTGCGACGGCTTCCCTGTTCGAAAGGAACGCCGACGCTATCTCGTTAACCCCGAAGCCGCCAACCGTTTTCAGCGTGAGCGCGATCCGGCTGTCGGGAGTCAGCGCGGGATGGCAGCAGGCGAAGATCATCTGCAGCTGGTCCTCGCGGATCTCGTTTGCGAATGCGGCATCTGCGCCGGAATCCGCCGATCCCGCGTATTTGTCGAGTAGTTTCGATTCCTCTTTGAGATCGGCGTATCGTGAACTCTTCCGAAGGCGGTCTAGAATATTGTTCTTTGCGACCTGGATCAGCCAGGCGCGGGGATTGTCTGGAATTCCTTTGTAGCTCCAGTTGCTGAGCGCGCGGAGCATCGATTCCTGGATGGAGTCCTCGATCAGGTCGATCTTTCCGAAGCCGAAGATTCGCGTTAGGACGGCCGTCATCTGCCCGGCGTGGTGCCGGAACAGATGATCGACCGAATCATTGACCTGCTTTGCGTGGGGCATCGATCAGCGATGGTTGTCGATCTTGCGGACCTCTATCCGGCCTCCGTATTTAAGGTGCGGGCACGACCGCGAGATCTCGACGGCCTCGTCGTAGTCGGCGGCTTTGATAGCGAAGTACCCGCCGAGCATTTCCTTGGCTTCGGCATACGGGCCGTCGGTGACGCGGATCTCTCCGTTCTCGTTCGTCAGGTGCCGGCCTCCTTCGTCGGTGAGCTTCTCGCCTCCTACGAGCCGCCCCTGTTCTTCGATCTTGTCGCGCCAGGCGACGTACTCGGCAATGATCCCCTGGATCTCCTCGGGCGAGATATCGCCCATCGATGTGGTTGAGTCGTGCAGCAAGAGCATAAATCCGTCCATCTTCTGTGCCTCCTTTCGATTGGTGAATGTTATACGAAACTCTCGGTTTCAGGCACTAGACGAATGAGGGGGAGGGGAATGGACATCGGGTCTGTCGGGTCTGTCGGGTCTGTCGGGTCTGTCGAGTCTGTCGGGTCTGTCGAGTCTGTTGAGTCTGTCGGGTCTGTCGGGTCTGTCGAGTCTGTTGAGTCTGTCGGGTCTGTTGAGTCTGTCGGGCCTGACGGGTCTGTCGGGTCTGTTGAGTCTGTCGAGTCTGTTGAGTCTATCGGGTCGGCGGGTTTTCAGGAGACTGTTCAATATTCTGTGTCAACGCCCCTTTTTCCATCTTCACAATTTGATCGCTTCGTCGAGCCTGCCTTCGAAGAAGATTGCGAGCTGAGAGATCGTCTGATTCCAGTGCAGGACCGACCTGTTCCACTTCTTCT
>DATKCW010000006.1:0-24258 GCA_035513035.1 Aridibacter sp. | reverse complement strand
AGTCCTCAGTCCTCAGTCCTCAGTCCTCAGTCCTCAGTCCTCAGTCCTCAGTCCTCAGTCCTCAGTCCTCAGTCCTCAGTCCTCAGTCCTCAGTCCTCAGTCCTCAGTCCTCAGTCCTCAGTCCTCAGTCCGCGTGCGTTCCGCTTTAACCCCGAAATTCTGATCAGTCCACAAAATTATAGAGGATCGTCCCCCTCGCGGGAACCGTGCGTCCGTTTACGCTGACCGGCCGGAAGCGGGATCTCATCGCGGCGTCTTCCGCCGCCCCGCGAAGCAAGGGATGCCCCGATGTCGCGTTAGCCGACACGACATTCCCGTCTCGGTCGAGCGTGACCGAGACCACCACGCGCCCCGTGGCCCGGACCTGCCGCGCCGAAGAGGGATAGGCGGGCAGCGGAAGAGCTACCGCCCGGTTGTTGATCGTGCCGACATTGACAGGGCGGTTCGTGTTGGAAGGCACGTTTGCGGGACTCGGGGTCGTCGTCACGGTCGGACGCGGCGAAGGTGTCGTCGTCGGGGTCTGGCTCGGCGACCCGTTCGAGTTCACGTTCGTATTTGCATCGTCGTCCGGAGTTTCGGTGGGCGACGGAGAAGGGCTGGGAGTCGGAGTCGCCGTGTTGACGTTGGTGTTCAGGTTCGAATTCGTTTCGAGATTGGCGTTAAGGTTGAAAAGTTCGTCGGCGTTGAAATTCTCGTCCAGGTTCTCGTTGAAATTCGCGTTGATATTCTCGTTTACGTTCGCATCGCCCGCCCTCATCGTCAGAAGCAAAAAGAGCGCGAAAATTCCTATGACGACGATCAATGTCCCGAGAACTGAGAAAAAGATGATGACGCCCGTTCCGGGGCCCGTCCTCTGCGGCGGAGGCGGAACGACGGCGGCGCCTGCCGGATGGGTCCTGATGCGTTCCTTTTCTTTTTCGGCAGTGTCGATAACGATCCGGCTGGATGCCTGATCTTCCGCCTCTTCGTCGAAATTCTCGGGAAGTTCCGAATCCGGAGGAGCGGCGGGCCGCTTTCTCCTGATGATCGTCTCTTCGCCGGGATCGTCCTCTTCCGGGACGGAATCGCTCGGAAGGTTATCCGTGAACGAAGGTTTTGAGCCTTCGACAAGCTCCGTCCCGTCCTTTGTGCAGAAACGGAGCTTGTCTTCTTCAAATTTCGTCTCGCAGGTCGGACAATATCTCATACGCTCAGGTTTCCAGCCCTTCTCGGTGCCTGTTCAAGTAACTCCTATCCTAACACTACTTATAGCAAGCGTTCGAAGCCCGCAGGTTACTGGAAGTTGTAAACGATGGTGCCCGAAACCTCCACGGGCTGGCCGCTCAGCAGCGTCGGCCTGAACCGCGCGCGCCTCGCCGCCGATACCGCGGGGGATCTGAGCAGCGGATGTCCGCTTACCGCGCTCGCCGAAATAACCCTGCCCGATCGGTCTATCACAACCGCAACCGTAACGCTCCCCCTGGCGTTAACCGCCCTCGCGGCCGACGGATAGGCCGGCTGGGGAAGACTGATCGCCTGTCCGTTAACGACGCCTTTGGAGACCCTCGAAGGGATGTTCGGCGTAGGGGTCGAACGGACCGGCGTTGGCGTCCTCGCAGGCGTCGGCGTCGGTGTTCGGCCGGGTGTCGGCCGCGAAATATCGACGGTTCGAGAAGGAGAAGGGCTTGGAGATCTCGTCGCCCTGGGCGAAGGCGTCGCGCGTTCGTTCGTATTCGCCGGCGACCGGCCGGGGGAAGGACTCGCGTTCGCATCGGCGTTCGCGTCGGCGTTGGATGTGTCTTCGAGATTTGCGTTCGTGTCTTCGAACGGGATGTCTTCCCCGGCGTTCTCCTGGTTCTCGTTGACGTTTTGCTCCGTATTCGCCGCGGCCGTCTCCGCCGGTCGGTTGGCGACGTACCACCATATGCCCGCCGCGGCACCGAGAATTACCACAAAGGCCGCGAAAAGAAGCACAAGGCCTATGATCAATCCTACATAGGACCGTTTCTTTTCTTCTCCTCCTCCGTCCCCGGAATCCGCAGCCGCGGCGGCGACGGGCGCCTGCTCTTCAAACTCTGATTCTTCGAATTCGTCTTCCGCCTCTTCCTCTTCCCATTCGTCGGCGGATGCGGCGGTCGCCTCGAAGTCGTCATCGGCGGCGGGCGGTTCTTCTGTCCATTCATCGGTAGGACCGGCCGCCGGGGCTACCCAGTCGGATGTGTCATCCGCGGTACCTTCATCGTCGGCCGAAGCGTGGGTCGTCTCGTCGGGAGTCGAGGACACGTCTTCAGTGACGAAATCGCCGGGCGCAGATGCGGGGACGTCGTCCCCGCCGCCGGGAAGCGAGGCCTCAGACATCACGAGGGTCGCGTCTCCAACGCTGCCTTCGGTATCCGACGGCCGATCGGGCACGACCGTTTCTTCCTTTTCGTGCTCGTCGTGGCCCATCACGACGGTTTTCTCGCCGACGTCGCCTTCGCCTTCGGATTCCTCTTTGCTTAGCAGGGGACTGCCGTCCGAAGGGCAAAAGCTAAGATCTTCAGACAGTTCGGAGCCGCAGCTCGGACAAACCTTCATAAGTTCATCTCCAGGGATTGCGGGGCACCGGAAAAGAGCGTTCCGTGAGCCCTTAAAGTGGTATGACGGCGGCATTCTATCACCTTTTCCGCCTTTGTACATTACCTTCCAGTGCTTCCCAACGGTTCGGGAGTCTGTTACTGTATTCTCCGGGTCCAATGATTCCCCGGACCCCTTTCGAGGATCGTTCCGATCCTCGCCGCTCACAGCAAATATGACAAACTACGAAGGATTTATCGCCGAAAGGATTCGGCGGGTGCCGGTCTCCGGACTCCACAGCTTTTTCGGGATCGCCGCCGCGATGCCTGACGTGATCTCGCTCGGCGTGGGCGAACCGGACTTCCCGACGCCCGCTCCGATCGCGAAGGCCGGGTTTGACGCGATCTACGAACGCGCGGTCGGGTACACGGCGAACGCAGGGCTTCCGGAACTTCGTAGGGCGATCTCGGAGCATCTCGAGAGGCTCTACGGGGTCGCCTACGATCCTGACACGGAAGTGCTTGTGACGGTCGGCGTCAGCGAGGGGTTCAAGTGCGTTCTGACGGCAGTGTGCGAGGAAGGCGATGAGATAATCGTCCCGCATCCGTGCTTTGTCGCTTACGAGCCGGAGATCGTGTTCGCGGGAGGCGTTCCGGTCCCCGTCGTGACGAAGGCGGAAAACGCCTTCGAGCCGCTTGCGGCGGACATCGAGGCCGCCGTGACGGAGCGAACGAAAGCGATTTTCGTGGGGTTTCCGAACAATCCGACCGGCGCCGTGCTGACCCGCGAGAATGCACTGGAGATCGCACGCGTCGCCGAGAAGCACGACCTGATAGTTATTTCCGACGAGATCTACGACCGGCTGGTCTACGGCACCGACCACGTGTGCGTGCCCGCGCTTCCAGCCATGCGCGACCGGACGGTGCTTATGGGAGGATTCTCGAAGGATTACGCGATGACCGGATGGCGTGTCGGATACATCTGCGCGAACCCTGAGCTTCTGGAGGCCTTTTCAAAAGTTCATCAATACGCTGTCATGTCAGCGCCGACGATCTCGCAGTACGCCGCGCTTGCCGCCCTGGAGATCGGAGAACCGTTCGTCCTCGAAATGCTCGCCGAGTACGACCTTCGGAGGAAGATGGTCGTGTCCGCGTTGAACGAGATGGGGCTCGAGTGTTTCGAGCCGAAAGGCGCTTTCTACGCGTTCCCGTCAGTCGCATTGACGGGGTTGAGCGGCGACGAATTCGCAAACCGGCTTCTTTTTGAAGAGCAGGTCGCGGTCGTCCCGGGCAGCAGTTTTGGTTCGGGCGGCGAAGACCACATTCGCATTGCCTATTGCAAGTCTTTTGAAGAGATAGAAACGGCGTTTGAGAGGATCCGGACATTCCTGAACCGGATTTGACGTGCTCGGCCGGCGTTACCTGATGTGAAAAAGGTTGTTGTGATCGGAGCCGGGCTCGGCGGATTGTCCGCCGCCTGCCGGCTTGCCCGCGAAGGGTACGAGGTCACCGTCGTGGAGAAGAACGCGGGGCCGGGCGGGAAGGTCAATATCGTCAGGGCCGGAGGCTTCAGCTTCGACACGGGGGCGTCGCTCGTGACGATGATGCACGTGTTCGAAGAGCTCTTCGAATACTGCGGAGAAGGGCTCTCGGACCATCTGCAGTTTGTCCCTCTCGACCCCATCTGCCGATATTTCTGGCAGGACGGCACGACGCTCGACACCTCCAACGACATCAAGCGCACCGAAAAGGGAATCGCGTCCTTCGCCCCGGAAGACGCAAAGGCGCTTGCGGGATATCTTGAGCACTCGAAGCGGAAATACGAGATCGCCGAAAGGACGTTTCTCTCGAGAAGCCTGAACGACCTTCCGAAGCTTCTTACGCCGTCCAATCTGCCCGATCTGCTCAGGATCTCATCGACCCGAACGCTCGCCTCGCACAATTCCAAATACTTCAGATCAAAAAAGATACGCCAGCTCTTTGACCGCTACGCGACCTACAACGGGTCGTCCCCGTACAAGGCGCCTGCGACCTTCGCGCTGATCCCGCACGTCGAGTTCGGGCTTGGGGCCTGGTATCCGAAAGGAGGTATCTACGGGATCCCTTCAGCGATCGAAGAGCTTGCGCGAAAGATGGGAGTCGATTTCCGTTATTCAGAACCCGCAGAGGAGATCGTGATCGAGAACGGCAGAGCCTCAGCGGTTCGGACATCGAAGGGAGTTCTCGAGGCGGATGCCGTCGTCGCCAACTCGGACGCGGTCGATACCTACCGGCGGCTGATCCCGAACGAGCACAGGAATAGCTATTCTGATGAAAAGTTGGAGCGGATCGAGCCTTCGTGCGGGGGTTTCGTGATCCTTCTGGGCGTCCGCAAGAAGTTTGAACAGCTCGCACATCACAACATCTTCTTTTCCGAAGACTACCGCTCGGAGTTCGAGGCGATCTTCGGATCGCTGACGGTCCCAAACGATCCCACGATCTACGTATGCGCCACTTCCAGGACCGATCCGACGCAGGCTCCCGATGGATGCGAGAACCTGTTCATTCTTCTAAATGCTCCATATACGGGAGTTGTGGACTGGGACCGGGAGTCGGGGCCTTTGGCCGAGCGTGTTATCGCGACGCTTGAACAGTTTGGACTTGAGGGACTACAGGAGTCGATCGTGTTCAGGGAAACGATCACTCCAGAGGATTTCGAGGCGCGGTACAGGGCGAATCGAGGATCGATCTACGGGGTTTCTTCGAACGGGATATTGTCCGCGTTTATGAGGTTCCCGAACAAGGCGAAGGACATCGAGGGGCTCTATTTCGCGGGAGGGACGACGCACCCCGGCGGCGGGATGCCGCTGGTGCTCCTTTCGGGAAAGATGGCTGCGGAGCTGATAGAAAAGCAGTGAGGCGGACGAGGGCGCCCCCGGTCAAAGGGCGCCCTATCCAGGTTAGAAGCTAATCCGAAACCGGATACGCCGCCGTGGTAGGAATGTCGCCGTTCTGGCCCCACTGGACGATCGTTGGATTGCCGGGATCTCCGCTGTTGGCTACGTACCAGACCCCGTTCGAAGGCCTGAAAACCGCGCGGTCGATCGTACCGTCGCCGTCATAGTCGGCCGGCTGAGGCACGTCGCCGTTCACGCCCCACTGGAATCCTGCCGTGTTTGGCCCGATCGCGTTTTGAGCATTGCTGAGGATGCTCCACCAGGTACCGGTCGAAGGCCGGAAGATCGTGATGTCGGCCTTTCCGTTTCCGTCGTAGTCAGCCGGAACAGGAATGTCTCCGGCACTGCCCCAGGCCGTGGTCAAAGCGAAGCCGTAATTGAAGTTGCTCTGCAGAAGGAACCACTGCAAGTTAGGCGAGACGCCCGCCTGATCCGGTCTGACAACGACGATATCCGTCTTGAGGTCGCCATCGAAGTCCGCGGTAACCGGGATGTCGTTCGCCGCACCCCAGCGCACCGCGAACAGCGTCAGATCGCTTGAACGAAGTATGTACCAGGTCCCTTCCGAAGGCCTGTAAATGGCGATGTCGGTCGCGCCGTCGCCGTCGTAATCACCGGGAACCGGGACATCCGTTGAAACACCCCAAGGGATCCTTGTGAAATTCGTTGACGGGGATACGAGGTCGTTCCCGTAATACCAGTCGAGCCCGCCTCCTTCGACCCTTGCAACACCTAGATCCGTGATGCCGTCCCCGGTGTAATCACCCGGAACCGGGGTGTCAGAGTTGATTCCGAACTGAAGCGAGAGCTGGCCGCCCACGGAATTGAGTATTTCCCAGTTGGTCGTGCCCGGACGAAAGACCGACAGGTCGGCAAGACCGTCGTTGGTCACGTCCGTACCGGGCTGTCGGCAGTTTGTATTGAAGCTGACGGTGAAACTGTAGTTCGGGCAGCCCGATCCGGCGGCGATCTCGTGGACAACGACCGTGAAGTTTGCGCCTGCGGCAACCGGGAAAGAGAATGTCGCGACGCCCGTTGTGCTAAACCCGAAATCTCCAATAACGTTGTCGCCCGGCAGCGCCGGGTTGTAGCTTGAGTACGCTACCGCCTGTGTCGTGTTTCCGCCGCACCCGGTCGCGTCAAAGTCGATCGTCACGCAGGCGTCCAGCCCCGTCGTATTTGTAAAATCGTGAGCGTCCGCTTTGAGCACCGTCGCCGCAAACAGGGAATTCGTTTTTCCGACGCAAGACGAAGGAATGCCGTTCCGGTTGATGCGTCCCGTCTGGTCCGCATCGCTCGCTTCGATCGTGCCGTTGATTACCGTCGGTGCGGTCGCAAGCTGGCACACATACTGAGCGAATGCGCTCTGGCCGGAAGAAAGGAGTAGGAGCAGCGCCAAGGCCGCGGCCGATAGTCGTCTGATAAATGTTCTGCCCAATTTCATTTCGTTTACCTCGATTCAATAAAGGCGGACGGAAGGGCCGCACCGCAGTTTCGGGACTCCTGTTAAAGTGAAGACCGATGTCTTAGTAGGGTTGAAACCTACACCATAAAAGATTGAAAAAGCAAGAGTTTTTCGGTACTCGGGAAAGTTTAGGACTGAGAGCAAAGGACTGACGACTCGCATGGACCGCGGGTGTCCGCGGGCCGGGGCCCTAGTTCAAATACTGCTTCTCTTCCGTCTCGACCGGATCGTCGAAATGGGACGTGTCTTCTTCAAGGTCCCATATCTCGTACATCGCGGGCGGAACTTCCAGGACAAATCTCGAGGGCTTCTGGACTACCGTCTGGCGGTTGTAATCGAAGATCATCAAAGGATACGTGATGTAGAGCTCGTCCTTCGCACGGGTCAGAGCGACATACCATAGGCGCCTTTCCTCTTCTTCGGAATCCGGCTCGTTCAGGCTCCTCGGACTCGGGAACTTGCCCTCTGCCGCCCAGATCAGGAACACTGCCTTCCACTCCAGCCCCTTCGCCTGGTGGATGCTCGAGAGTGTCAGAAGTTCGTCCTCTTCGCCTCCGGAAACGACGTCTTCCGCCGCAAGGCCTGTCGGCGAGCCGAAGCGCTCTGTCGAGATCAGCGCGAGTTCGGAAAGGAACTCGTCCGTCGATTGGTAACGTGACGCGTATATCGCCAGCTGGCGTATGTCCTCAAGCCGAACCTCGGCGTTCTCGTAAGTCCCCTTCAGATGTTCTTCGTAAACGCGTCCGAGGATCATCTCGATCTGCTTTCCGGGCCTGTTCCGGTTCGAATCGTCCGTCAGGTCCTCGAGCAGTGAGATAAGGTCCGACCAGACGCGCTTGTTCCTGGGCCTGACGGAAGCCGGGAACGCGCCTTGGTCCGGGGCAGACGGGTCTTTCAGCGCCAGCGCCTCCGAACGGATCAGCGCGTGCGGCTCCTCGCGGACGGCGACCGCCTCGAAGATCCTGTGAGCCGTGACCTTGCCGATACCCGGCATCATCATCAGGATCCGCTTCCAGGCCAGCTCGTCCCTTGGATTCACGACGATCTTGAGGAACGAGATGACGTCCTTCAGGTGGGCCTGCTCAAAGAACCTGACTCCCGATTGAACGCGGTAAGGGATGTTCCGCTTCGTGAGCTCAAGCTGAAGTTCGAGCGCGTGGTAGTGCGACCGGTAAAGCACCGCTATGTCTTCGAGCGATGTGCCCTCGTCCCTCAGCTCAAGGATCCGCGAAGCGACGAACGCCGATTGCTGATCGATGTCGGAACAGGGCACAAGCGCCGGATTGAATTCGGACGGCTTGCGCACCGCCGAGAGGTTCTTCCGGAACTGCCTCTTGTTATTCGCGATGGAGACGTTCGCGAGCGCAAGGATTTCCGGCGTCGAGCGGTAGTTGGTCTCCAGCCGGTACTCTTGCGTTCCGGGATACCGCTCTGCGAATTCATAAATGTTCGAGAATTCTGCGCCGCGCCATGCGAAGATGCTCTGGGCGTCGTCCCCGACCACCATCACGTTCTTGTGCTTCACCGCCAGCAGGTCGATGATCTCCGCCTGCAGCTTGTTCGTGTCCTGGTACTCGTCGACGAGGACGTGCTCGAACTGCGTCGCGTATAGATCCCCGATCTCGGGCTTCTCGATAAGGAGCCGCTTACAGTTCAGAAGGAGGTCGTCGTAGTCCATCGCGTTCCGCTGACGCTTGCGCTCGCCGTAATTGAGATCGACCCGTTTGATCTGCTGAGTGAGCATCTCGAAGTAAGGGTATTTGCGGACGACGACGTCCTCGATCGGACGGTCCGTGTTCGTTGCATAGGACACGATGTCCTGGATGACCTTTGATTTCGGGAAGCGCTTTTTGCTTGTATCGATCGCCGAATCCTCGATCGCTAGGTCGATGTACGACCTTGCGTCCTCGGAATCGAGGATAGTGTAATTGCTGTCGTATCCGATCGAGACGGCGTGCCTGCGGAGCAAAAGGTTCGCGACCCTGTGAAACGTCCCGCCCCATACGCGGTGGACGTTCTGCGTTCCTGTGAGAGCCTCGACGCGGCCGAGCATCTCGCGCGCCGCGCGGTTAGTGAATGTCGCGAGGAGGATCTTATCGGGCGAAACGCCGTGCTCGAGGAGATAGGCGACGCGGTAGGTGATCGTCCGGGTCTTTCCCGAACCCGCGCCGGCTATGACGAGGGTCGGGCCGGGCTTCGAAGTGACCACGCGGAACTGTTCATCGTTCAGCTCCGAGCGGTATCGCGTCAGCTTCTCGGGCAGGCCGCTGCGGTCCCGCTTTATCACGTACTTCTTCATCTTTAGCGAACCATTCTAGCACCGCGGCGCGTTACGTCTCAGCGGACCCCTCCGGATGAAACTGTTGAGTCCGTTGACCGTAGAATATATAGTCATACCCACACGAACACACACCCGGCGGCGGCAAGGTCCGCTGCCGTGCTTCGGGCTCAATTTCCAGCAATGATCCGGGAGGTACCGAATGACTGATCATTTCGAGGATCTGCACGACGCCGAAGGGCTGACCGCGGCTGAGGAGGGATTGCTCGACGAATTCGGGATCAAAGGGATGGGCGAGCTCTGTCTTGTAGGAATTCCGGCGGCCATCGCGAACGCGGTCTTTCACGCGACCGGGAAGCGAATACGCGACCTGCCGATCACACCGGACAAGCTTTTGTAGTGGGGCCTCACGCGGATGAAGGAAATTAGAGAGATCCTCTCCGGGATCGACGAAGCGGAAGGGCCCGGCGTGCTTGCAACGGTCGTGGATGTCAAAGGCTCCAGCTACCGCCTGCCGGGAGCGAAGATGCTGGTATTCGGAGACGGCAGTTTCGTCGGCACGGTATCGGGAGGCTGCGTCGAGGCCGATGTCCTCGAGCGAGCGAAACGTGTGCTCGGATCAGGCACGCCGGAGATCTTCCTATACGACACGACCGGCGACGAGTCCTCGGTGTTCAGCCTGAATATGGGATGCAAAGGCATCGTCCGGATCCTGCTTGAGAGGGTTGACGCCGGTTCGGAATACCTGGGCGTGTTCCGAAGGAGCATCCGCGAGGGAATTGCAGGCTTTGTAGCAACGCGGCTCCTGCCGGATACGGAGATCGGGCGGGCGGTCTTCGACCGTGAAGGCTCGCTGACCGGCGGTTCCGTTCCGAAGGAGGCGTCGGCCTTCGTAAGGAAACTGGCGGCAGATAGGCACACGGCAAGACGCCCCGCGGCGATCATCGGCACGGAAGGGGACGAGTACTTTATCGAAAGCGTACAGCCGCCGATGCATCTGCTGATCCTTGGAGCGGGCGCCGACGCGATCCCGCTCGCCGACATCGCGCACAGGCTCGGATGGAGAGTGACGGTCGCGGACCATCGTCCGGCATACGCAAACAAAGAGCGCTTTCCGGACGCTGACCGGATCGTCGTCTGCAGGCCCGAAGAGATGCGAGACGCGGTACGGGAGGCCGGAAGCTCCGCGGCGGTCGTGATGTCGCACAACTTCTGCAACGACACGGAGTACTTGAAAGGCCTTTTTGCTGCCGATGTCGAATACATAGGCGCTCTCGGGCCAAGGGTCAGGACCGAAGAGATGCTCGGGAAGATCTCTGAAACGGACGGTCCGGTCGGCAAAGAAAAGCTGGCGAAGCTGCACGCTCCGGTCGGGCTCGACATAGGCGGCACCGATCCGGAAACCATCGCCGTGTCGATAATCGCGGAGATCCAGGCGGCTTTCTCGAACAGGGAAGGCGGGAGTCTGAAGGACAGGGAAGGCAGGATCTACGACTGATCCTAAGTTGAAAGCTGTTTCTGAAATTCGGCGTGCATTACGAGTATCCTGCGGTACACGATTAGAAAAATGAGAAACCAAAAGCTGGGAATAATATTGCTGGCCGCCGGAGGTTCTCGCAGGCTGGGCAGTCCCAAGCAGCTTGTATCGTATGAAGGAACTTCATTGATCAAGTATGTTTCGGTGACCGCGCTTATTTCCGAGTACCCCGCATTGGCGGTGCTCGGGGCTTCGGCCGACAGGATCGGCCGAGAGCTGACCGACCTCGCGATAGATACGGTGGTAAACACGGAATGGCGAAAGGGGATCGGCACATCGATCTCGAAGGGCGTTGCCGCCCTTCGAAGGAAGCATCCCGATCTTGAGGCCGTCGTAATAATGCTCTGCGATCAGCCCGGGGTGACGCCCGAGACGATCGGAAGGCTCGCTGAAAAGTACGGGCAGACCGGAATGCCGATCGTCGCCTGCACATACGATGGGGCATCGGGCGTGCCGGCCTTGTTCGGGTACGAGATGTTCGGTGAACTGCTCGCGCTCGAGGGCGACCGCGGCGCGAAGTGCCTGATAGAGAAGTACGAGGATTCGCTGGTCACGCTGATCCACGCGCCGGAGGCCGCATTCGACGTGGACACCGAGTCCGACGTCGAAGAGCTCTCGAAGATGAAGGCGGCGGCTTGAGAACGGGGGCCTCAGCGGCCGCCTAACTGTTTCAAAAGCTCCCTTACCGCAGCTTCGAGCTGCGAATCTGCGCCCGTGAAGGTCTCCCCGAGGGGCCTCGTTACCGGAACGTCAACCTGCCTGGGGTTAAGTTCCATGTTCTTCCCGTCAACTCCCATTATCTTCGTTCGCGGAAGCCGGAACCGCGTGCCGTCGAAAAGCGTCGGCGACCAGGTGAATATTATCCATCCAGAGGTCGGCTCGCCGACCACCTTTCCGAGTTTCAAAGCCCTGTAGCCTTCGGTCAGATCTTCTGCATCGGACAGCGAATGCTGGTTCGTGACGAGGATCGTCGGCAGTTCGAGCGCGCGCTGGCCCAGCGAGCTTCTTGCCGGCACGGGCCACTTCCCGCGCTCCTGCATCGTGAGGTAGCCCTGCCTTGAAAGCACGTCGATTACGTAAGGGTTCACGAATCCGCCGTTGTTGTTGCGGATGTCGATGACGACGCCGTCCTTGGCCTGGTTATCGACATCCAAGCTGACATAAAGGCGTTCGAGCGCGTTCGACGACATGTTCGGAAGATGGACATAGCCGAGCCTTCCGCCGCTTTTCCTCGCGACGTTTTCGCGGTTCGACTCGACCCACTGGTCGTACAGAAGCGACTTCTCGGCGCCGGTGCTGACCGGCTTCAGGACTACCGTCTTCCTCTTCGCACCCGCCGCTGCGGGCAGCATCCCGATCTCGACCCGCTTTCCGACCTTGTTCTCGAGCAGTTCGTTGAGGTTCGTCGAACCGCTGATCCCGGCCCCGTCGACCGAAACCAGGAAGTCCCCGACGGATATCTCATTCGACACGGCCGCCGGCCCGAGTGCGATAACTTCCGTGATCTTCAAACTTCCGGCGTTCTCGAATTCCTCGCGATCGAACCGAAGGCCGAGCCGCCCGATCGGCGCGGCGTCGAAGCCGCTGGAGCCCGTCACGCCGAGATGCGAGGCATTCAACTCGCCGACCATCAGCGACATTATCCGCCTCAGCTCGCCGACGTTCGCCGCCGCTTCGGCGAGCGGGCGGTACCTGGTTCGCATCGCGTTCCAGTTCACGCCGTGGTAGCCGGGATCGTAGAAATGGTCGCGCATATAACGCCAGCCCTGCTCGAAGATCTCCATCTTGTCGTCCTCGAAGCGGACCTTTGAAGCGGCGCTGATCCCGACCGGCTTCACCGAGCCGTTGGCAAGCGTCACCGAGTTGATCCTGCCGTTCTCGACGTAATAGACCTGTTTGCCGTCCGGAGAGAACTGCGCGTCGGACTTGAAGTTCGGCGTGGAGGTGATCTGCTTCGGCGAGCGGTCGCGCTCCAGCTCGTCGATCGCGATCGTGTATAGGTTGAACTTGCCTTCCGCCGAAGCGGTGACAAGCAATGTCGTTCCGTCCGGGCTGATGGCGTGCTCGTTGATGTTCACGCCGGTCGGGATAAGGCTCAACCGTTTCCTTATGTCTTCAAAGGCGATGACAAGCGATTCGTCCTTCTTCTCTTCGGGGGAAGGGCTCGGAGATGCCTCGGGCACCGGAGTCGGCGAAGGCGAATCGGAAGGCTTCGGCCGCTCCTGCGGATTCTCCTGTTCGAAAAGCTCTCGGAACTTGTCCTCGTTGAACTTGGGCGTCCGAAGCTCCAGATCGATCCTCGCGAGCGAGGGCGTTTCTGTTCGCTGGACCGTGTCGAAAAGGATGAAGTTCCCGTCGGGGCTCCAGGAGACCGTGCCGCTGAAAGAGTTCGAAAGAAAGCTCACCTGCTTTGCGTCTCCGCCCGCCGCGGAGGCGACCCAGACGTTCGTGTACGAACGCTGGTTCGGCGCGAGGGTCAGATACGCGAGCCATTTGCCGTCGCGCGAGAAGACCATCGAACGCTTTCCGATCAAAGGAGGCACGTCGGCGTATGTGTCGGCGATTTTCGTCTCTTTCATAGATTCCAGATCGAGCCGGAATATCGATCTGCCGCCCCGGAGAAACGCGAGCGACTTCCCGTCGGGCGCGAAGACCGGTGCGTAATCGTCCCCGTCGCTTGTCAGACTGCGTTCCGCTCCCGAGCCGAAATCGTATTCGTAGAGCCTGTACGTTCCCTCGCGCTCAGAGGCATAGACGACCTTCCGGCTGTCGGGCGACCAGACCACGAACGACTCGGGCGCGGCGGTCTTTGTCACCTGCACCGCCTCGCCCCCGTCCGCCGCCGACGCGGCGAAGACGTCTCCGCGCGCTACGAACGCGATCTTCTTGCCGTCGGGCGAAAGCGAGAATTCATCGATCCGCGAAGAGAGGCTCATCGTCGAGGCGATGACGTCAGTGGAGTTACCCCTCAAGGCAATCGATACCTTCCCCGACCTTCCGCTTCGAACGTCCATTGTCCAGATCTCGAAATCCCTCTCGAACACGATCGTGTTGCCGTCGTTCGAGATGTTCGCCCACAAAACACGCCCGTCGCGGAAATCCGTCACCCGGCGTTCGCTCCTTCCGATCTCGAGCGACCATATGTTCGGCGTTCCGCCGCGGTCGGACACGTAGAAGAGCCTTCGACCGTCGGGAGACCACATAGGCCACTGCTGTTTCGCGCCGCGCTCGGTCAGTTTTGTGTACGCCGCGCCTGTCTTCAACCACAGCTCGGACTCGTCGATGTGGCTCGTTCCGTTCCGCCACCACTGGCTGTTCGAGATCCCTCGGGCCGAGAAAGCGACCGAGGCTCCGTCGGGCGACGGCGCGGAGAAGAACTCGTTAGTGTAGCGGTCGTTGCTGACAGCGAGAGGGGTTCCTCCGGAGGCGCGGACCCGGAAGATGTCGTTCATCCCGGAGATCTCCTGGTTCGAGGAGTAAAAATACAGCCACTCGCCGTCCCTCGACCATCCGTCGAGGTAATCTCCGGTATCGTTGAAAGTGACGCGTTCGAGCCGGTTCGTCGCGAGGTCCAGCACGTAAATGTCCCCATCTCCCGTCCTTTCGGAGTAGAAAGCGAGCTTCTTTCCGTCAGGAGAATAGGCGGGCCTTCCTTCGGTGGCCGGATGGGACACGAGTATCCTTGCCGTGCCTCCGGCGGCGGGAACCGTCCAGATGTCGCCGCCTGAAACGAACGCGATCTCGCTGCCGTCCGGGGAAAGCGCGGGTTCGGTCAGGTATTGGCGTGAACTCTGGGCCAGAACAGCCCCGGTGGCGGCGATGACGATGGACAAAAATCCGGCGATCCGTTTCATATCGGGCGAATGATCTCCTTACTTATGTGGCGGGATTATGGCAAGTCTTCGGCGCTAATACAGTTTCACGGGGAAAATTGTTTCAACCCGGCTGCCGCGCGTCCGCTGACCCCGGCTCCGTTGCAATTGCACCCCACGAAAGATACGATTAACCCAACGCTCAGACAAGGAGAGTCGATTATAACGCTATGAAAATGCCAGGTGGATTTGATCTTAACTCGATGATGCAGCAGGCCAAGGAAATGCAGGAGCAGATGGGCCGCGAAATGAAGGAGCTGAAGGTCGAGGCTTCGGCCGGAGGCGGCGCGGTCCAGGTGAAGATGCGCGGCGATTTCGAGGTCATCGAGCTCGTCATCTCGCCCGACCTGGTCAAAGACGGCGACGTCGAGATGATCCAGGACCTTACGGTCGCGGCCTTGAACGAGGCGCGCCGGAAGGTAGAGGAATCTTTGAAAGGAAAGCTCGGAGGAATGCTTCCTCCGGGGCTGGGACTTTGAGGCTTCGTGAATCGTAAGCGGTAAGCAGTAAGCAGTGAGCGGTAAGCGGTGGGCAGTAACGCGCTTGACTAAGCACTCTGCTTGTTCACAATTCCTCACAGCTCACAGCTCACAGCTCACAGCTCACTCAATATGCTCGAATATTCCGAACCCGTTGCAAGACTGATCGATGAGTTCAAGCGCCTGCCCGGGATCGGACAGAAAAGCGCACAGAGACTTGCGTTCCACGTCCTGCGCCTGCCCGAAAACAGGGTCGAGGACTTTGTCGAGGCGCTCCGCCAGGTCAAAGAGAAGATCGTCTTCTGCTCATCCTGTAACAACCTCACCGACGTCGATCCGTGCCAGTACTGCAGCAGCCCGTCCAGGGACCGCAGCGTGATCTGTATCGTCGAAGAGCCGTATAACCTGGTCGCCATCGAAAAGACCCGCTCTTACAAAGGCCTCTACCACATACTTCACGGCTCGCTGTCTCCGATCCGCGGGATCGGGCCCGACGAGCTGATGCTCTCAAACCTTTTCCCGAGGCTTTCGGCGGATGAGGACGCTGGCGACTCAGATGAGGTAAAGGAGATAATCATCGCGACCAATCCGACGACCGAAGGCGAAGCAACTGCGAACTACATCGCGAGGCTCGTGAAGCCGCTAGGGATCCGCGTGACGCGCATCGCGATGGGAATGCCTGTCGGCTCGGACCTGGATTTTGTCGATGAGGTAACGATGGACAAGGCTCTCTCGAACCGCCACGAGATATAGGACCTCACCGGCGGACTTCACGTCCGAAAAGCGTCAGCTATGCCGGTTCCCGATGTCAGAGAGCTTCGGCTCGGCGATATGGTCTTCAACCGTCGCGGTTCGGCGGTACGAAGGCTTATCCACGCATTCGTAAGCCTTTCGCTTCGCCTCTTCTTCCGCAGGATCGAAACACTCAACGCTTCGGTCGTGCCGTACGAAGGCCCCATCATCTTCGTGATGAACCACCCGAACGGGCTGATCGACCCTGCTCTCGTCTTCGTCGCGCTTCCCAGGAAGGTATCTTTCCTCGCAAAGTCCACGCTTTTCAGGATCCCCGTGCTCGCGGGAATGCTCACGATAGTCGAAGCGCTGCCGGTCTATCGAAGGATCGATGATGCCGATGTCGGGCAGAATGTCAGGACGTTCAACGCGTCGCACTCGCTTTTGAAACGCGGAGGCGCGATCGCGCTTTTTCCCGAGGGCATTTCGCACAATTCGCCCAAACTGCTTCCGATCAAGACCGGCGCGGCGCGGATCGCGCTCGGCGCGATCTCCGGCTTCGGGGCATCCGAGGAGATCGATCTGAAGATCATTCCAGTCGGTCTTTATTACACAAGCAAAACGCGGTTCAGAAGCGAGGCGCTCATTTATTTCGGGGAACCGATGGACGTAGAGCCGGTCGAGCTTGAAGAGGACGGCGGGCCGCCCAAGACAGCAGTGCGGGAACTAACGGATCGGATCGAAAGTGCACTCCTCGAGGTCACCGTGAACGCGGAGTCGGGAGCCGAGATTGAGTCGGCGAACGAGGCGGCGAATCTGTTTCTTTCGGTGACGGAGACACTCGATCTTGAAGAATCGCTGGCGGCGAGGTTCGAATTCGTCCGAAGGTTCCTTGACGATTTCGAGGATGAGAACGGGGAAACGCTGGAAACAAAGGAGATAACCGGATTGGTCTCCGGGTACAAGAAAAAGCTCCGGGAACTCGGGCTCGAGCCCGAGAACCTCTCGCTCTCAAAGCATCCGTTCTGGTACGTCTTCCGGCACTTCATTTTCCGAGCGGCGATGCTCGCCGTCATTTTGCCGTTCGCGGCGGCGGGATTCGTGCTCCACACGCCCGCGTACCAAATCGGAAGGGTCCTCGGCGAGCGCTATTCGAAGCACGGCGCGGACGACATAGTCTCGACGGTCAAGATCATCGCCGGGATCGTCCTTATGCCGCTGACCTGGATCGTGACCGGCCTCGTCGTCGGATGGTCCTTCGGTTGGCGTTTCGGATTGCCGGCGGTCCCGCTTGCCGCGGTCTGCGGATACGCGGCGATGAAATCGATGGAAGCGCTGACGGACCTTCGCGGATGGTTCCGTGCGGTGGTCCTTTTCTTCCGTCGCAGGGACCTGTTCATTGAACTCCTGATCGAGCGGAGGGACCTGCACCGAAGGCTCAGCGGGTGAAGCTGATCCCGGACCGGAGTTCTTCAAACTCTTTGATAATCGTCTCGCGCTGATGATCGTACATATCCGCGGGAAGGTTCTCCGCGGTGAACCATTTGGCGGCACGGATCTCTCGGCCGCCCAGGACCGGCTCCCCTTCGCCTCGTGCACGAAAAAGGATCTCCACGTGCCGCCTGATCGTCCTGACCTCAACCAGTGACACTTCGCTGATCTCCAGTCCGGTCTCTTCCTTCAATTCGCGCCAGACCGCCGTCTCGGGAGGCTCCCCCGGATCGATGAACCCGCCCGGCAGGCCCCAGCTCGAACCGGGCCTTAGAAAGTGGTCCAGGATCAGCACTTCTCCCTTCGAGTTTACTACCAGCGCGACCACGGAAACCGTGAATTTGTCCTGCCACGCACGGATCACGAAAAGCCTCGCCCTGTAGGGCAGAACCTTCCAAATCTTTCGCGCGATTTCGATAAGCATAGGCGGCAGGAGGTCATTCAGCAGGAGAGGGTGCGAAATCGGAAGATAAACAATGTTGAACGTTTATATACACTAGCGGGCGAAGCCCCCACTGCCCGTGGAAAAGCAAGCATATAACTTTCATTCCGGAGTTTACAATGTTCATCAACTCAAGGTCCGTCGCCCGCGCTCTCGCCTCCATTGCGCTGTGCTTCACTTTCGCCAGTCTCTCGCTGGCCCAGCAAAAGGAGGTCGAATCAGACATCGGCCGTTCCTTCCGGGACTTCAGGCTCGCAAGCCTTGAGGGCGAGAGCCTTCGGCAGGACGGAAGCATCAGGATCGAATCCCCCGAGAGGTCTTTCGATCTCGTACTTTTTCCGCGTGATCTGCGACCGCGCCGTTACAAGGCGCTGAACACAGGGCCGGAGGGCGTGACGAGGCTCGACCGCGCACCTTCGAACACATTCATGGGCACGGTCCGTGGCGAAATGGGTTCGCAGGTAAGGCTGACCGTCAAGGATGGTTCCGCGGAAGGCTACGTATTTTCGCAAGGCGAGCGCTATCTCGTCGAGCCGGCATCGCGTTACTCGGATAAGGCCGCTGCGGGAGACCTCGTGATCTACCTGCCCGGAGACCATCTGGACGATGCCGGATTCTCCTGTATGAGTGAGTTCGAACAACGGCTCGAGAAAGGCAAGGAATTTGCGCTCGGCTCCGGAAGAGGACTGCTTGACGGCCCGGGGGTTGTCGAACTCGCGACCGACGCAGATCTGGAGTTCGTGAACGAACTTGGGGGAGCCGCGCAGGCGAATCAGGAGATCCTGGGGATCCTGAACATGGTCGAAGGCACGTTCCAGCAGGAAATGAATCTTTCTGTTTCGGTCGTTTTCCAGCACACCTGGACCACAGCCGACGGATACGACGGCTCGACCGGACAGAACCTCCTTTTCTCGTTCAAAAGCTACTGGAACACGAACTTTCCCGCAACGGAATTCCCAAGGGACACGGCTCACCTTTTCTCCGCCAAACCTGCCGTGCTTTCGATGGGCCAGGCGTTCCTGGGAACCATTTGCAGCAGCCCGCTTTCGGCATACGGCTTCAGCGGACGCATATCGTGGGCGCCCGGGAAATACCTGGTGACCGCACACGAAATAGGACACAATCTCAACGCTAATCACGCTGACACGGCTCAGGGCTGTGGAAACACGCTGATGAATCCCGTGCTCTCAGGATCGACGCCGATGACGTTCTGCGAGTATTCGCGTACCGAGATGGGCAACTTCCTCACAGCGAACGGCGACTGCCTTGCTCCGCCGGCGGGAGATTCGGCTGCCGATTTTGACTTCGACGGCGACGCGAAATCGGATATCGCGGTGTGGAGACCCGGAAACGGGGTCTGGTACGTGTTCCGGAGCGGCAACAGCAGTCTCGTCACGATCCCGTTCGGACAGAACGGCGACAAGCCCATCGCCTCGGATTATGACGGAGACGGTATGACCGATCCGGCCGTTTACCGCGACGGGGCCTGGTTCACATACCGCAGTTCTGACGGAACCTTTTCTGGATTCCAGTTCGGAATCTCGACCGACATCCCAGTTCCCGCGGATTTTGACGGCGACGGTAAAACGGATGCCGCAGTTTTTAGGCCTTCCACGGGAGTCTGGTACATTTACCACAGCTCGAACGGATCGGTCCGCGCGACGCAGTTCGGGATCAACGGCGACATACCGCTTCCAGGCGACTACAACGGAGATGGAAAGGCCGATCTCAATGTCTGGAGGGCGTCGAGCGGCACCTGGTACCTCCTGACGAGCGAGGGCGGATTTTCCGCGCGTCAGTTCGGCCAGACCGGCGACAAGCCGGTGAGGGGCGATTTCGATGGCGACGGCAAGACGGACGTGGCGGTTTACAGGCCGACGACCGGAACCTGGTTCGTGCTGCGCAGCACGGACGGAAGCTTCTTCGCCGCCAGTTTCGGCGTTCTCACGGACATTCCCACACCCGGCGATTTCGACGGCGACGGTGTTACGGACATCGCCGTGTTCAGGCCTTCGAACGGTGTGTGGTTCCGAAGGAAGAGCCAGGACGGATCGGTCGACGCGATAAGCTTTGGCATTTCGTCGGACGTGCCGGCACATGGTTCTTATTTGCCGTAAGGGCTTGGAAAGACGAACACAAGATGGGCCGCCTGTTCCGGGCGGCCATTTTCTTTCATCGTCCCCGGATAGATGATCTGTTTACAAACCCGCCGCTGAACTCCACTCTTACTCCTGTCTTTGCCCATGGAACCCTGAACTTGGAACTTGGAGCTAGACGCAGTAGCCCTCCCTCACGGTCGGGCTTCGGAGATGGCCGATCCGGACCCACGCACAAGTGTGTGGGCTAAACGGTTCGGACCCACGCACGAGTGCGTGGGCTAAGCAGCTCACTGCTTACCGCTCGCCTCTGCTAGCATCAACTTTATGGCCGAAATGGAACCGGGGGAAGAGGGAAGGATCTTCACCTGGAGCGAAGTATCCGCAACACATAGAACACGTAACGGGATCTACCAGAAGAATGGTGAGCTGATGTCCCTTCTAACCGACTTCGGGAAATTGACTCCCTGTTACCCGGATTTCGAGGGCGACTCGCCGGACACGATCTTCTACACGGGATCCGGAAGGCGCGGTGATCAAAAGAGGGATGTCAGGAACAGCGCACTTCTTGCCGCCGTGCACTCAGGTAAGTCGGTCCCGCTCTTTTGCAAGCTCGGGGTGAACCGTTGGAAATTCCTGGGTTTCTGGCGGGTCGTCGATTCCGAATATGTCTTTGAGGGGAAGAGAGAGCGGATGGTCTGGAGGTTTGTTCTTCGGAAAGTTGACTGAGTTTGGCGAGTTGGCGGAGTTGTAGGGGCAGGACCTGTGCCTGCCCAGTTTGGTCGCTTATGTTGAGCGAGTTTGGAGAGTTTGGTGAGTTCATCAAGCCAGCGCAATCGGCGCGAAATGTTAATAGACAAGAGGCACGAATACGAACCGAGCGCCATAGGCGCGAGATGTTGATAGACAAGAGGCACGAAAACGAACCGAGCGCCATCGGCACGAAATGTTTATAGGAATCGGCGATTTGCAAGGAATGGAGCGCCATAGGCGCGAAATGTTAATAGACAAGAGGCCCGAAAACGAACCGAGCGCCATCGGCGCGGAATGTTTGCAATTGCTTTGCGGTGCCGACACTTCCTGCTAAACTCATTGCCCTTGAGTAGTCCCCGCTCCCAACCTCACCGGGGATCTCGAGACAAAAAATCAAACCAAAGGAGCGAACCTCACCATGGCTAATACCTATTCACGTCTCTACGCAATGGTCGTCTTCGCTGTCATGGGCCGAGCCCATGTGCTGAAGCCAGATTTCAGGGAAGAACTGTTCAAGTACATCACCGGCGTTGTTAAGAACAAAGGCCAGAAGTTAATGGCGCTCGGAGGCGTTGAAGATCATATCCATATCTTCTTGGGCTTCCAACCGGATATTGATCTGTCTGATCTGGTTCGCGATATCAAATCGAATTCCAGCCGCTTCATTAACGAGAATCGTCTTGTTCGCGGAAAGTTCATGTGGCAACGGGGATTCGGAGCATTCTCTTACTCGCACTCCCATGTTGATACGGTCGTCAGATATGTGCTGCACCAGGAAGAACACCACATGACTGCGAGTTTCATGGACAAATATCTCGGATTGCTGGACATGTACGAGATCAAATATGATGACAAGTACGTGTTTGAATTCGATTAAGGGTCGTTGCTCGAGTGGAAACATGCCGCGCCGATGGCGCTCGGGAGGTGCTTGCGTCTCCCGTAGCTAATAACATGGCGCGCCTACGGCGCTGGCGTGATGGCTGCGTCCCGTTGCTATTAACATGGCGCACCTACGGCGATCGGTTCGAACTATTCCTCCGTACCTATTAACATTTGGCGCCGATGGCGCCGGCACACCCTCGCAACTCAACGGGCAGGCACAGGTCCTGCCCCTACTTTCCAACCAACTCACCCCTCTCTTTCAAACTTACGCGAAAATTTGTCATACTACTCGGCATCGCTTCGGCGGAAAACCCTATGAACGTTGACGAACAGATGGAGTTTCTGAAAAAGGGAACCGTGGATTTCATCCGCGAAGAAGACCTCAAGGCAAAGCTCCTTGCAAGCGAGAAGACCGGCTTGCCTTTGCGGGTCAAGCTAGGGGCGGACCCGACCGCGCCCGACATACATCTTGGCCACACGGTGGTCATCCGCAAGCTCAAGGCATTTCAGGACCTTGGGCATACGGCGATATTCCTGATCGGCTCGTTCACGGGCATGATCGGCGATCCGTCGGGGAAGTCCGCCACACGTCCGCCGCTGTCCGCCGAAGAGGTCGCCGCGAACGCCGAAACGTACAAGAAGCAGATCTTCAAACTGCTGGATCCGGAAAAGACCGAGATAAGGTTCAACTCCGAATGGATGGGAGGATTCGGTGCCGACGATTTCGTCCGGCTCTGTTCTCACGTGACGGTCAAGCAGATCCTCGAACGCGACGATTTCGACAAGCGCCTGTCCGAGGAACGCCCGATCGCGCTTCACGAACTGCTTTATCCTCTGGTCCAGGGCTACGATTCGGTCGCTCTCGAGGCGGACGTCGAGCTCGGGGGAACCGATCAGAAATTTAATCTTCTTGTCGGCAGAAGCCTGCAGCGCGAATACGGCCAAGACCCGCAGGTCGTCGTGACCACACCTCTGCTGGAAGGCACGGACGGCGTCGAGAAGATGTCGAAAAGCCTCGGGAACTACATAGGCATCGACGAGCCTGCGGACGAGATCTTCGGCAAGGTGATGTCGATCTCCGACGAGCTGATGTGGAAGTACTACGAGCTTCTGACGGACATCGCGCCCGCTGACCTCGAGAAGCTTAAAGCGAAATGCGAGAGCGGCGAGAAGAATCCGCGTGACGCAAAGATCGGGCTGGCGAAATCGATAATCTCGGATTACTACCCCAGGAGCGAGGCCGAAGCTGCCGAGGAGAGCTTTATCATGCAGTTTTCCGAGGGAAACATCCCGGAAGAGATCGAGGAAACGCGTTTAAGCGCCGGCGAACGCAAGATCGCCGATCTTCTTGTAGAAGCCGACCTAGTCGAATCCAAAGGCGAGGCGAAACGGCTGATAAAGCAGGGCGGAGTGAAGATCGACGGCGAGAAGGTGGAAGATGCTTCCATCGATGTTGCGATCAAGCCCGGGTCCGAACTCGTTGTCCAGGTCGGCAAACGAACATTCCTGCGTGTAAAGTGCGCCTAGGGCATCAGGCGAAGGATCCGCGGAAACCGAAGTGTCACAACTGATAGAAACCGAAGAATCGCTGATCATTGAGACGCCCGAGCGCGTACCGCTCTCGTTCGCCCTCGCCTCGATCGGGAACCGCTTTTTCGCGGTCGCCATCGACCACGCGATCCAGTTCTTCGCGGTCTTCACGATCGGATACGCCATATACGCGCTTACAGGTATTGGCAGTACGGCGTATTCGCTTGGCGAGGTGCCCGCCGATGTTCCGAAGTGGGGCGTCGCGATCCTGATAATCCTGCTTTCGCTCGTGTTTTCCGGATATTTCATCTTTTTCGAATGGTTGTGGTCGGGCCAGACGCCCGGGAAAAGGCTTATGAAGCTTCGCGTCATACGTGACGACGGCCGCCCGATCACGCTCTGGGAATCGTTCGCGAGGAACCTTCTGAGGATCTTCGACGCCATCCCCGGCTTCGTCGTCCCGATCTACTCGGTCGGCTTGATAGCGGTGTTCGTCAGCCGAAGGGACCAGAGGGTCGGAGACCTCTTCGCAGGGACGGTCGTCATCCGCGAACGCAGCGACGAGGCTCCGACGTTCGAAGAGACATTCTCGTCCGGCCGAATGGCCGACCCGGCATTCAAACGAGTGTTCGAGCCGCGTCCGTTCGAAGCGGACTTAAGCGGTATCGAGGCAAGCCAGATGAAGGTCGTTGAGATGTTCCTGCGGCGGAGGTTCGAGCTTTCCGAGCGCCAGAGGCTGTGGATGGCGTGGCGGGTAGCGCTTCCGATAATGTTCAAGATCCGACCTAAGTACCAAAAGAACGATTTCAGTTACGAAGCGTTCCTCGAGGAACTCTATCACCGCTGGTCCGCCCGCTCCCGGCTTTTGGACTAAAACGCCGCTCTTGCGTATACTCTGTTCTTATTTTCTTTCAGTTTTCCCCTTCTAATATCTCTGTGACAAAGAACATTCTTGTAACAGGCGGGGCCGGGTTCATCGGGTCGCATCTCGTCAGGCGTCTGCTCGGCGAGGGTTCGTGGCGCGTTTCGGTGGTCGACAACTTCTGCAGTTTCTACCCGCCCGAGTGCAAGCGCGAGAACATCCGCTGTTTTGAGGACGACGAGCGCTTCACTCTCCACGAGGCGGACATACGCGACGCGGGTAAGCTCCGTGAGATTTTCGCGGAAGGGAACTTTGACGCGGTCGTCCATCTCGCGGCGCGCGCCGGAGTGAGGCCTTCGATCAAGATAC
>DATKCW010000005.1:0-197954 GCA_035513035.1 Aridibacter sp. | reverse complement strand
CGAGGCGTATGTCCTGACGAAGGAAGAGGGAGGGCGCCACACGCCGTTCTTCACGGGCTACAGGCCGCAGTTCTACTTCCGCACGACGGACGTGACGGGGGTCGCCAACCTTCCGGACGGAGTGGAGATGGTGATGCCGGGTGACAACATCCAGATGGAGATCGAGCTGATCGCCCCGATCGCGATGGAAAAGGGGCTCAGGTTCGCCATCCGCGAGGGCGGCAGGACCGTCGGCGCCGGAACCGTTACCGAGGTCGTTGAATAGTTCCGACCCTTTCCGTGCAGGCCGGGTCCGCCCGGTCTGCGGGGAAAGGGAAGGCACTTTCGGGCAATAAATATGATTAACGAGAAGATACGAATCAAGCTGAAGGCGTACGACCACAGGGTCCTCGACCAGTCCACGCAGGAGATCGTCGCAACGGCTAAAAGGACCGGCGCCCGCATCGCGGGTCCGATCCCCCTGCCGACGGTCAAGAACAAATGGACGGTCCTCCGTTCGCCGCACGTGGACAAGAAGTCGCGCGAGCAGTTCGAGATCAGGACACACAAGCGCCTGATGGACATTCTTGATCCGACGGCGGAAACGGTAGACGCGCTGATGAGGCTTGACCTTCCGGCAGGCGTCGACGTCGAGATCAAGGCTTTCGGAACCTAGTTCGGATCGCCGATTCGCAGTTTGAACAGCCGGCGGAAGCTGTCCAGAGGGACGGCGGCAGGCGCCGGCGGCCGACAACACGGCTAACCAGGAATATGATTAACGGAATCATCGGACGAAAACTTGGAATGACGCAGCTTTTCGCTGAGGACGGGACCGTGACGCCGGTGACGGTCATAAAGGCCGGCCCGTGCGTTGTTGTCCAGAAGAAGAGCGCGTCGGGCAGGGACGGCTACAACGCCGTCCAGCTCGGATTGGTCGAAGACAAGCCCATCAGGATGAAGCGGGTCACCAAGCCGATGCGGGGTCACTTTGAGAAGACCGGAGGCGGATTGCCGCCGACCAGGGTGCTCAGGGAGATCAGGCTCACGGAAGAGCCGGATGCCGAGATCGGCGAACAGGTCAAGGCGGACGTGTTCAGCGACGGCGACATGATCGAGGTCGAGGGCAAGTCTAAGGGACGCGGTTTTGCGGGAACGATCAAGCGCCACAACTTCCAGCGCGGTCCGATGACACACGGTTCGATGAACGTCCGCAGGCCCGGTTCGATCGGGCAGTCGGCGACGCCTTCGAGGGTCTTCAAGGGGACCAAGTCGTCCGGGCATATGGGCGACGCGATGGTAACCGCTCTCGGCCTGACCGTAGCGAAGGTGGATGCCGAGAACAACCTGATAATGGTCAGGGGTTCCGTGCCTGGTCCGAACGGCGGTCTGGTGGTCGTCAAGAAATCGCAGAAGCAGAAGGGTTAGAGGCGGGCGGCCGCATCAGGCCGGGAGCCCGGGAGAAAGATTATGCCTTCCGTAAAGGTTCGCAATTTGAAGAATAAGGAAGTCGGCGAGATCGCGCTGCCGGACGAAGTGTTCGGTGTCGAGATGAACGAAGGGCTGATCCACGCCGCGGTCAGGAACTACCTGGCCAACGCCCGCCAGGGTACCGTGAAGACAAAGACCCGGGGTAATGTGCGGGGCGGCGGCAGGAAGCCCTGGCGCCAGAAAGGGACGGGCCGGGCAAGGGTCGGTTCTATCAGGTCGCCCCTATGGAGGGGCGGAGGACGCGCCCACGGGCCCATTCCGAAGGACTGGTCCTACAAAATGCCGAAGAAAATGCGCAGGGGCGCGATCCGCGCCGCGCTTTCCGAAAGGCTTCGGGAAGGGAATCTTTACGTCGTCGAGGATATGAAGCTCGAAGGGCCGAAGACGAAGGTGTTCGTCGATGTGATGGCCAAGCTCGGATTCTTCGACGGCAAGAAGCAGGCGAAGACCCTTTTGGTCGATTCGCTCGACAACCGGGACCTTGTCCTCTCCTCGCGCAACGTGCAGAGGACGAAGGTCGTGAACAGCTACGGCGTCAATGTTTACGACATCGTTTACCACGAGAATATCGTGCTCTCGAAGGGCGCGGTGGAAGAGCTCTCGACGCTTCTCGATCCGAACCGCGAGAACGGCGCCAAGGAGGCTGCGTAGAATGAGCGAGAAGTTGAATGTCTGGGAAGTTTTGAAAGCTCCCGTGGTCACCGAGAAATCGGTCCTTCTGAAGGAATCCGTCGAGGTCGGCGAGACACCGCAGATCCTGACCTTTAAGGTCGCCAGGCAGGCCTCTAAGGACGACATCCGCCGGGCGGTCGAAGAGATCTTCGGCGTCAGTGTGGCCAGGATCCGGACGATGAACTACAAGGGAAAGATGAAGAGGCAGGGACGCCACGAAGGACGGCGCGCTGACTGGAAGAAAGCGTACGTGACGCTGAAGGCGGGCGAGCCGCACGTGGATTACGCGGAAGCGATCTAGTGTGAGCGGTAAGCAGTGAGCAGTGAGCAGTGAGCAGTGAGCAGTAAGCAGTGAGCAGTGAGCAGTGAGCAGTGAGCAGGAAGCAGTGAGCGGTAAGCAGTGAGCAGTGAGCGGTAGGCAGTGAGCAATAAGTAGCGAAGCTTGCGATAGAACGAAGTTGACAAGGTTAGGGGAGCACAGCTCACAGCTCACTGCTAACCGCTCACTTAAAAAGTTATGGCTATCAAAAAGGTAAAACCGACATCACCGGCGAGGCGGTACCAGACGTTCCTCAAGAGGGAGCAGTTGACGAAGGGCGCCGAGCCCGAGAAGTCGCTTCTTGAGCCGAAGAAGCGCATCTCCGGACGCAACAACGACGGTCGAATCACCGTCCGAAGGCGCGGCGGCGGCCACAAGCGCTTCTACCGGAGGATCGATTTCAAACGCGACAAGACCGGGATCCCGGGCCGCGTTTCGCAGATCGAGTACGATCCGAACCGCTCCGCCCACATCGCTCTGATCGCCTACGCGGACGGCGAGAAAAGGTACATCCTGGCGCCGGCGAACATCGAGGTCGGACGGACCATAATGAGCGGCCCGGAGGCGGACATCCTGCCCGGTAACGCGCTTCCGATCGTGAACATCCCGCTCGGAACGGAGATTCACAATATCGAGATGCGCCCCGGCAAGGGCGGCCAGCTGGTACGCGCCGCGGGCGGATACGCGCAACTTGTAGCCAAAGAAGGCAAGCACGCGCTGATCAAGATGCCGTCCGGCGAGGTCCGGAAGATTCCCGTCGTTTGCATGGCGACGGTCGGAATGGTCGGCAACCGCGAGCACGAGAATGTCTCGCTCGGAAAGGCCGGAAGGAAGCGCTGGATGGGCCGCAGGCCGAAGGTTCGCGGCGTCGCGATGAACCCGGTCGACCACCCGCACGGCGGCGGCGAGGGCAAGACCTCCGGCGGACGCCATCCGGTGACGCCCTGGGGAATGCCCACCAAGGGATACAAGACCAGAAAGAACAAGCGCACGCAAAATATGATCGTGCGCGACCGCAGGCGCAAGTAAGGCGGCAAAGCATTGGGAACAAAGGATTAAGGAACTATGCCACGTTCAATCAAAAAAGGACCTTTCGTCGACCTGAGCCTTCTGAAGACTCTCAGGAAGATCCAGGAGAGCGGCGCTAAACCGCAGGCGATCAAGACCTGGTCGCGCCGTTCCACGATCACGCCCGACATGGTGGGGCTGACCTTCGGCGTCCACAACGGACGGAGGCACATCCCCGTCTACGTGACGGAGAACATGGTCGGGCACAAGCTCGGCGAGTTCTCGCCGACGAGGCTTTTCAAAGGGCATCCCGGAACGAAGGCTGAGAAAGCGGCCCGCAGGAAGTAGTCCGGATATGAACCGGGCAGCACATACGCCGGCCCGGCCGAAACGAACGGATTCACCAAGACTATGGAAGCTGTAGCTAAGACAAGATATCTGAAGGGTTCGCCCCGCAAAGCGAGGCTGGTCATCGACCTGGTCCGCGGCAAGAACGTTTCGCACGCGCTCGCGATCCTCAAGTTCACGAACAAGCGCGCCGCGGATCCCATAGCGAAGTGCCTACGTTCGGCGATCGCCAACGCGACGTACAAGGCCGAACAGGAGAATATCGCGATTGATCCGGACGATCTCTGGATCAAGACGTGTTTCGTCGATATGGGCCCGACGAAGAACCGCCGGCGCCTCCGCCCCGCTCCGCAGGGAAGGGCCTTCTTCGAACGCAGGCATTTCTGCCACATCACCATCGAGGTGACGAGCGAGCCGCAGGAAGAGAAGGAAGAGCCGGTGAAGAAGGAGACCAAGGCCAAGAAGGCTCCGGCGAAAAAGGCAGAGGCGAAGGCCAAAAAGCCGTCCGCGAAGAAGGCGAAGGACGAAGAGAAACCGGAAAAGGCCGAAGAAAAGCCAGCCGAAGCCCCGGCCGAAGCGAAGGAAAAAGCGAAGCCCGCGGAGAAGAAGACGAAGGCCAGGAAGGAAGCTCCCAAGACAAAGAAAGACAAGCCGAAGGCCGAGAAGGCCGAGGCGGAGAAGAAAGAGGCAAAACCCGCCAGGAAAGAAACAAAGGCCAAGGTAAAGCCTCCGAAAAAGTCCGAGGCGAAGGGTTCCAAGGACTCGGAAAAGGCGTCAACTGAAGAGGAATAGTTCCAGCCGCGCTGGAAGGATTGTTTTATGGGTCAGAAAGTACATCCCTACGGATTCAGGGTCGGATACAACAAGGACTGGCACTCGCATTGGTTCGCCAAGCACGAGTTCGCCGATTACCTCGCCGAGGACCTTTCGCTCAAGCGCGACCTGAAGAAGCGGTTCTCGGGTGCCGGCGTGTCGCACATCGACATCGAACGCGCCGCGAACAGGCTGAAGATCATCATTTACACCTCGCGCCCGGGCATCATCATCGGCCGCAAGGGAACCGAGATCGAGAAGCTCAAAGAGGACCTTTCGACGAAGACCGGCCGCGACGTGATCATCTCGATCCAGGAGATCCGCAAGCCGGAGCTGAACGCACAGCTTCAGGCAGAGAAGATCGCGTACCAGCTCGAGAAGAGGATCGCGTTCCGGCGGGCAATGAAGAAGACGATGGAAGAATCGCTCCGCTTCGGCGCCGAGGGGATCAAGGTGATGGTTGCGGGACGACTGAACGGCGCCGAGATCGCCAGGACCGAGTGGTCCCTGCAGGGACAGCTTCCGCTGCACACACTGCGCGCCGACATTGATTACGGGCTGGCCGTGGCGCACACCACGATGGGGACCATCGGTGTGAAGGTCTGGATTTACAGGGGAGAGATCCTGGATCCCGACGCGAACATGGCGAGGGGCACCAACACGGACCCGATCAACGAACCCAAGATCAAGGATGGCGGTAGGCGCGGCCGAAGGCCCCGCAGGCCGGAAAGGGGCCGGTAAACGGACCTTAGAGTTTTTAAGAGGAACAGAACACTATGTTGATGCCGAAGAAGGTCAAGTACCGGAAGATGCAGAAGGGCCGTATGCGCGGAAAGGCGCATCGCGGCAGCAAGCTGAACTTCGGGGATTTCGGGCTGAAGACCCTCGAGCCGGGATACATCACCGACAGGCAGATCGAGGCGGCGCGTATCGCGATGACCCGCCACGTCAAGCGCGGCGGAAAGATCTGGATCCGTATGTTCCCGGACAAGCCGATCACCAAGAAGCCGGCCGAAACCCGTATGGGCAAGGGCAAGGGCGCTCCGGACCACTGGGTGGCCGTTGTCAGGCCCGGAAGGATCCTTTACGAGATCCAGGGCGTCGAGGAAGGCCTGGCGCGCGAAGCGATGAGGCTTGCGGCCCAGAAACTCCCGGTCAAGACCAAGTTTGTGACCCGCGCGGATCTTGAAGGGGGGATCGTTTAGAGATGAAACGCAAGGAACAGCTCGAACAGCTCAACAAGATGGAATTGCCCGAACTCCGGGAGCAGGCGGACGCGCTGAAGGAATCGCTCTTCAGGCTCAGGTTCCGCAAGTCGCTCGGTGTGGGTGAAGTCGTGGGGGACATACGCCGCGAGAAGAGGACGCTCGCACGGGTCTATACGCTGATCAAGGAACGCGAAGGGGCTGCCGAGGCCGAAGCCAAATAGTCTGGGACATTAAAAGAAAATGGCGAACAAAAAAACAGAAGAAGCGGTTGAGGAAACTGCCGCCGAAGTAAAGGCGGAAGAGACCGTGGAAACGGAAGCTCCTGCGAAGGAAGCGGCCGCTGAAGAGAAGAAACCTGCGGCGAAAGCGAAGAAGCCCGCCCGCTCGAGGGCCAAGAAGACGAAAGCCCAGGACGCGGACGGATCTCAGGACAAGCGCAACAAGCGTACCGAGCGTATCGGGATCGTTTTCTCGGACAAGATGACCGACACGGTCGTCGTGCGCGTAGACCGCCTGGTCAAGCACCCGATGTACCGCAAATACGTGAAAAAGCGCAAGAAATTCATGGCCCACAACGGCTTGGGCGCCGTAGAGGGCGACAGGGTGAAGATAGTCGAGACCCGCCCGCTTTCAGCGAAGAAGCGCTGGCGCGTGGTCGAGATCATTCAGAAGGCTGAGAAGTAGTTCCCCGGGGAAGCCTGCGGCGGCTCGCCGCGCGGACGGACGGTCGTAGGGAGTAGAAAGAGATGATTCAGATGCAAACCGCCCTTATGGTGGCGGACAATTCGGGAGCCAAGCGGGTCAAGATGATCATGCCGATCGGCGGGTCGACCGGCAAGGTCGCGACGCTCGGCGACAAGATCAAGATCACGGTCAAAGAGGCGTCGCCTGACGGGACCGTGAAAAAGGGGAATGTCTATGACGCGGTCGTCGTCAGGACCCGCAAAGAGGTCCGGCGCAAGGACGGTACGTACATCCGCTTTGACGAGAACGCCGCGGTCCTGATAAAGGACGACGGCACGCCGATTGGGACACGCGTATTTGGTCCCGTGGCGCGCGAGCTTCGCGAGAAGAACTTTATGAAGATCGTCTCGCTCGCCCCGGAGGTTATTTAGAAAATGATCAAGCAGAAGAAAAAGGGATCCGTCCGGTCGAAGATCAAGCGAGGTGACGATGTCGTCTTTATCGCCGGCAAGGAATACAACCGCTACGAAAGGGGTGAGGACGGCAAGGCTGTCCGAGTGCCGTACCGGGGGAAGGTGATCGCCGTCGATCCTGGGGCCGGCCGCGTAAAGGTCGAAGGGGCGATGATCGTCTCCAAGCACCAGAAACCGGTCCCCCAGATGAACATCGAAGGCGGCATCAAGAAGCTGGAGGCTTGGGTCGATTCGTCGAACGTTGCGCTGATCGATCCCGAGACGGGGAATCCGACCAGGGTGAAGTATGAGTTCCGCGACGGACAGAAGGTCCGAGTCGCGAAGAGCGGCGCTTTGATCCCCGAACCGGCGAGGATATCGAAGACCGAAGCGGCTCAGGAAGAAGCGGTCAAGGAAGACGCAGAAAAGCAGGCCGCCGAAGAGCAGGCCGCCGAAGAGCAGGCCGCCGAAGAAGAATAGAAATTTAGGAGTTTGAGTCCCGGTAACGCATTTCCGCTGAAGCGGATGACACGGGTCCCGGGACGTATTCGAGGAGAACTCTGAAAGATGGCAAGACTCAGGGAAAAATACAGGAACGAAGTGGCTCCGGCCCTCGCCAAGGAATTTGATATCAAGAACCAGATGGCGGTCCCGAAGCTCGAGAAGATCGTGATCAATATGGGCGTCGGCGAGGCGATCACCAACTCAAAGCTTCTTGATTCAGCGGTCGAAGAGCTTCGGCTGATCTCCGGCCAGCAGCCGGTCATCACCAAGGCTAAGAAGTCGATCGCGTCGTTCAAGCTCAGGGAAGGTATGCGCATCGGCGTGATGGTAACGTTGAGGGGCGACCGTATGTACGAGTTCCTCGACCGCCTGATCGCGGTCGCGCTACCCAGAGTACGCGACTTCCGCGGGATCTCGGCCAAGTCGTTCGACGGCCGCGGGAACTACACGCTCGGCGTCAAGGAACAGCTCATCTTTCCGGAGATCGACTTCAACAAGGTCGACAAGACCAGGGGATTGAACATCTCGATCGTCTCGTCGGCCGAGAACGACGATCAGGGCCGCGCGCTTCTGAAGTCGATGGGAATGCCCTTCAGGCAGAACTAGAAAAGATCAATACCCGCAAAGGGAAATCGTTATGGCAAAAGTCAGCAAGGTCGTTAAGAACGAGAAACGCAAGAAGATGGTCGCCCGCTACGCCGCGAAGCGTAAGGCTCTGAAAAAGATCATCAACAATCCGGAATCGAACCCGGAAGAGATCGACGAGGCGGTGATCCGCCTTCAGAAGCTGCCGAGGGACGCGAGCCCCGTCAGGGTCGTGAACCGTTGTTCGCAGACCGGACGGCCGCGCGGTTACCTCAGGAAATTCGGCATTTCCCGCGTCGCGCTCAGGGAGCTCGCCCTCGAAGGGCAGATCCCCGGCGTTGTGAAATCTAGCTGGTAGGAAGCCGACGCCCGCCGGGCAAGGACGGACTGACCATTTTACGGAGTAGAGACTAGCAATGACAGACCCTATAGCAGATATGCTCACACGGATTCGCAACGCTATCACGGCGAATCACTCGCGTGTGGATATACCCGGATCGAAGCTGAAGCTGGAAGTGGCGAGGATCCTCAAGGAAGAAGGATATATCAACAACTTCGTGACCAAGGGTGAAAAGCCGAAGTTCACGATTAGGATCTTCCTGCGCTACGACGCCAAAGGCACTTCTTCGATCACGCACCTGTCGAGGGTGTCGCGTCCGGGGAGACGCGTTTACGTGGGAGCCAGCCAGATCCCGAGCGTGCTCGGAGGCTACGGCGTTAACATCGTTTCGACCTCGCGCGGCCTTATGAGCGGAAAGGAGGCGCGCCGCGAGAACGTCGGCGGGGAGATCCTGGCGAACATCTATTAGTCCGCATCGGTGCGGAACGGGCGCCGAAAGCGCTCCGATAAGAGGTAATTATGTCGCGCGTAGGAAAGAAACCAATCGAGGTACCGTCGGGAGTGACGGTCACGGTCAAGGAAGGCGAGATCGAGGTGAAGGGACCTAAGGGTACCCTTACGACCCCGATCCCGGACGGCGTCGAGTTCAAGCTTGAGGACGGCCAGTTGGTTGCGGCACGCAAGAGTGACGAATACTCGGCGCTGCACGGTTTGGCCAGGGCCCTCGCGAACAACGCGGTCGTCGGAGTCACCGAAGGCTTTACGAGGCAGATGGACGTCGTCGGCGTCGGCTACAAGGCCGAGGTGCAGGGCAAGAAGCTTGTGTTCGCGCTCGGGTTTTCGCATCCGGTCGAATATGTCCTTCCGGACGGGATCGACGCATCTGCGGAAAGGATCCCTGCCAAGTCCTCGATCAACCAGTACCAGACGACGCTAACGCTTTCGGGCATCGACAAGCAGCTTCTGGGGCAGGTTGCCGCGGAACTCGCGAGGCTCCGCAAGCCTGACGCTTACAAGGGAAAGGGCATCCGCTACTCCGACAGGTACTACAGGCTGAAGCAAGGAAAGACCGCGGCGTAAAAGTTCGCGTTGTTTGCGCCCTAGGCCGCGCGGCCGGGTGCGGGGAAAGCAGATATGGCAAACAAGAGCAGAGCAGACATCCGGAGATCGGTTCACATGCGCATCCGGAAAAAGGTCAGGGGCACGACGGAAAGGCCCAGGCTTGCGGTATACCGGAGCACGAATCACATCTACGCGCAGGTCATCGACGACCTCAGCGGCAAGACGCTCGCGTCGGCTTCGACCGTCGAGAAGGCCTTCAACGGCAATACCGGAGGTAATGTCGATGCGGCTGTCGAGGTCGGCAAGATGATCGCCGAGCGCGCCCGGGGAGCCGGAGTATCCGAGGTCGTGTTCGACCGCGGGGGCTACGTTTACCACGGCCGGGTGAAGGCGCTTATCGACGCCAGCCGCGAGGCGGGCCTCAACCGAAACGGGAACGGCGACGCCGCAAAAGCCGAAGCGAAGTCCGAGGCAGCTGAAAAGTCGAAGGAAGAGGAGGCCGCCGAATCCGAGGAAGAGTAACTAGATAATGAATAATCAACACAGAATTTCACCTGACGGGCTGATCCTCAAAGAGCACCTGATCTCGATCAACAGGGTCACGAAAGTGGTCAAAGGCGGCAAGAACCTCTCGTTCGCCGCTCTGATGGTCGTCGGCGACGAGGCCGGTCACGTCGGATTCGGGACGGGCAAGGCGAAAGAGGTCCCGAGCGCCATAAAGAAGGCGATCGAGTCGGCGAGAAACAACCTGATCAAAGTGACGCTGATCGAAAACACGCTGCCGCACGAGATCCTCGGCCGCTACGGTGCCGGCAAGGTGCTGATCAAGCCCGCGGCGGAAGGAACGGGTGTAATCGCGGGCGGAGCGGTCCGCGCGGTGATGCAGGCGGTCGGCGTGCAGAACGTGAGGACGAAGATCCTCGGTTCGAGCAACCCGCACAACGTGATCCGCGCGACCTTCGACGGCCTTCTGAAGATGAAGGACCCGTATGAAGTGGCTCGCCTCCGAGGCAAGCAGGTCGAGGAGCTGATCTAGTTTTTTGCGGAGGGGCGCTTAAAGCCCCGGCTCCGCGGAAGGACTGACGTTATGGCTAAGAAATCGGAAAACAGCAAGGGCGGGACGATCAGGGTCGAGTATTACAAGAGCGTGATCGGGTATCCCGGGAAGCAGAAGGCGATGGTCAAGGGGCTCGGATTTTCTAAGCTCAACCAGGTCAGGGAGATTCCCGACAACGCTTCAATGAGGGGCGTGGTCGCAAAGATCCCGCACATACTCAGGATCGTCGAATAATTCTCGAACCCGGCGAAAACCGAAAGCCTTTCGCTATTCGATCTTATTGGGGAAAGAAAATGGCATTATCACTCAACAACCTAAAGCCGCCGGCAGGCTCGACCCACAAGAAAAAGCGACGCGGGCGCGGACCCGGCTCGGGCAACGGTAAGACGGCGGGGCGCGGCCACAAGGGACAGAAGTCGCGTTCCGGATACTCGCGCAGGGCGGGATTCGAAGGCGGGCAGATGCCTTTGCAAAGGCGCCTTCCGAAGCGAGGTTTCACCAACATTTTCAAGAAGGCCTGGATAGAGGTACGGCTGTCGACTATCGAGGCGAATTTCAACTCGGGCGATGACGTGACGCCTGAAGTTCTTCACGAAAGGGGACTTATCAAGAAAGCGAAGCACGACCTCGTGATCCTCGGCAACGGCGAAGTGACCAAAAAGCTGAATGTTTACGCGCACCGCTTTACTAAGTCGGCGAAGGTAAAAGTAGAGAAGGCGGGCGGCACCGCCCATCTTATCGAGCAGACCGAACCCGCCGAGACCGAAGAGGACCCCTCGGCCGAATAGCCTCGGGCCGCAGGAGCGCGCTCCGATCTGTGCGTTCCAGGGTCGGCGATTGAAGGATCGGAAGCATTATGGAAAAGTTTTTCTCTGCAGTTCAGAACATCTTCAAGGTTCCGGAGCTCCGGAAGCGCGTGATATTCACGCTGGGGCTTCTTGCGATCTACAGGTTCGGATCTCACATCACCGCACCGGGAGTGAACAGCGAGCGGCTTGCGCAGGTCTGGCAGCAGGTCAGCGGCACGCTCCTCGGAATTCTAGACATTTTCTCCGGCGGCAACTTTCGTACTATCTCGGTCCTGGCCCTCGGCGTGATGCCGTACATTACGGCGTCGATCATCATGCAGCTGATGCCGGTGCTTTATCCCCAGCTGAAAAAGGTCCAGGAAGAGGGCGAGGTCGGCAGGCAGAAGATGAACCAGTGGACGCGGTATCTGACCGTGGCCCTCTGCTCGGTCCAGTCGTTCTTCATCGCGACCTGGCTTCAGACGAACGGGGTCATCGACAATACGTGGTGGCTGACGATCCTGACCGTGACAACGCTTACGACGGGAACGATCTTCGTGATGTGGCTCGGCGAACAGATCACCGAGCGTGGCGTCGGCAACGGCATTTCGCTTCTGATCTTCGCCGGTATTTTGATCACGATCCCGAGCGCGCTGACCCAGGTTGCCGACCGGGTGGGCGCGGGTGATCCGGTCCAGACGCTTGGCGTTATCTTCCTGCTCGCGGCCCTGATCGCTCTTACGGCTCTGATCGTCTATATGGAGTCTGCGAGACGCAACATCGCCATCAGCTACGCCAGCCGAAGGGTCGGGAACCAGGTCTTCAAGGGCCAGGAGACGAGCCTTCCCCTGAAGTTCAACATGGGCGGCGTCATCCCGATCATCTTCGCGTCCTCAGTGATGGCGATGCCTCAGACGCTGTTTTCGGCGATACCGGCGGACCCCAACAACCCGGATTCGTGGTGGACCCAGGTCCAGTCGTTCATTAACCAGTTCCGCGGCGGCGACCCGTATTACGAGTTCGTGTTCATCGGTCTGATCGTGTTGTTCACGTTCTTCTACATCACGATCATCTTCAACACCGATGACGTGGCGGACAATCTGAGGAAGCACGGCGGTTTCATACCGGGGATTCGGCCCGGGGCCCAGACGGCCGACTACCTCAACTCAGTGATGACCCGTCTGACGACCATCGGAGCGATCTACCTGGCTCTTGTCGTGTTCATACCTCAGATTCTGCTCGCCGGATTCAATGTAGGCCGCCTGCCGTTCATCGGCGAGACGCTTGACGCGTTCTTCCGCGCGACGCCCGGCCTGGATTGGGTCCCGGTTGGCCTCGGCTATCAGTTCTTCTTCGGCGGCGCGTCGCTCCTTATCATCGTCGCCGTCGCGATGGACACCGTGGCGCAGATCGAGGCCCAGTTGGTGATGCGCAATTACGAGGGCTTCCTCGGCGCGGGATCCAGGCTCAGGGGAAGAAGGAGCTGAGGCAGGCTTTAGGTTTTTATGTTTATGTCGAAGATCATTGTTCTCATCGGTGCCCCCGGCGTGGGCAAGGGAACACAGGCCAGATTGCTTGAGGCACGGCTCGGAATTCCTCAGATCTCGACCGGAGACATGTTCCGGGAGATGAAGAGTTCCGACACGCCGCTCGCGCGTGAGGTCCAGGAGATAATGGCGTCCGGAAAACTCGTACCGGACGCGCTTACATACGAGATGGTCCGCGAAAGGACCGCAAGGCCGGACTGCCACGGCACGTTCACGCTTGACGGATTCCCTAGGACCGCGGTCCAGGCGGAGATGCTCGAGTCGCTTTCGGAGGAACTCGGGAAGCCGGTCGTAGCGATCCTGGTCGACGTGCCGACCGAAGTGCTCGAAAAGAGGCTCACCGGACGCAGAAGCTGCCCGGTCTGCGGCGAGATCTACAACGTGTATTTCAAACCGCCGAAGAAAGAGGGCTTCTGCGATCTGCATCCTGAAGCGGAGCTGGTCCAGCGCTCGGACGACACCGAAGAGAAAGTCTCGGTCCGGCTCGAGACTTACGAGGAGAATACGAAGCCGCTTCTCGACTATTACAGGAATTCCGGAAGGCTGGAAACTGTGGACGGCAGCCGGGATTCCGAGAAGATCTACAAGGAACTGGAGTCTTTGATCGGCTCGGCGAACGCGACCGTCTGAACCGGTTCATCGTGCGGCCCGTTCGTGTGTCAGCCGGTTCAAGCCGGCATTGTGTTTTTCAAGGAGCCCCGTGGCGGGAACCGGCAGCGGATTCATAAGAAGGTATTCGCAGGTCCTTTTGGGCAGGCATATGATCATTGCCAAATCAAAAAGCGATCTCGACAAGATGCGGACTGTCGGCGAGCTGATCGCGGGCGTTCGTGAAACGCTTCGCGGGATGGTCGAACCCGGCGTCTCGACGCTTGAGCTGAACGGCGCCGCGGAAAAGATGATCCGAGACGCGGGCGCCTACCCGACATTCCTCGGCTACCACGGCTATCCGTACTCGATCTGCGCTTCTGTCAACGAGGCCGTCGTCCACGGATTTCCTTCGGAATATGTGCTGAAGGAAGGCGACATCTTCTCGATGGACATGGGCGCGACGCTCGAAGGCTTTGTAGGGGACACGGCGACGACGGTACCGCTGGGCGAGATAGATCCCGAGATCGCCCAGCTGCTGAAAATAACCGAGGAGAGCCTGCACCTCGCCATCGAGCAGTGCGTTCCGGGCGGAAACGTAGGCGACATCGGATGGGCGGTCCAGACGCACGCCGAGAAATACGGTTACGGCATCGTCCGCGGCTACACGGGGCACGGCATAGGCCGCAAAATGCACGAATCGCCGCAGATACCGAACTACGGCCGCCGCGGGACGCGTGAGAAGATCCGGGCCGGATTCGTTTTCGCGATCGAGCCGATGCTCAACCTCGGCACGGCGGACACCAGGACGCTTTCCGACGGCTGGACCGTCGTGACGGCGGACGGAAAGCCTTCCGCGCATTTCGAGCACACGGTCGCAATCACGGAATCGGGGCCGGAAATCCTGACGCTCACGAGGGAGCATAAGCGGGAACTGAAAGCGGAGAAAGGCGAAACGGTCTCGGCATAGCTTGAATGTCGGGGCGGAACAGAGTAACATTTACGGTTTGTCCGACCGGCCAGAGTTGGTCGCAAGTAATATGTCGAAAGAAGAAGCAATAGAAGTGACGGCCACCGTGATCGACACGCTTCCGAATGCGCTTTTCAAGGTGCAGCTGGATGACAACAAGGATCACGAGGTGCTGGCTCACATTTCGGGAAAGATGCGGAAGCATTTCATACGCATCCTCCCGGGCGACAGGGTTCTTGTGGAGCTTTCGCCGTATGACCTGAGCCGCGGCCGCATCACTTATCGCTACAAGTAGTTAGCGCAGGTAAACGATCGGGAGATCTGATATGAAAGTTCGTCCGTCAGTAAAGAAGATTTGCGACAAGTGCAAGATCATCCACCGCAAGGGCGTGGTGCGGGTGATCTGCGAGAACCCGAAACACAAGCAGCGCCAGGGTTAGTTCAGGAGTAGACAGAGATTATGGCTCGTATTGCAGGAGTTGATTTGCCGCCTCAGAAGCGGTCCCAGATCGGGTTGACCTACATTTACGGCATCGGCAAGTCCAGGGCGACCGAGATACTGACCGCGGCCGATATCGATGTGAACACGAAGGTCAGGGACCTCAACGAAGAGGAACTGGCTCGCATCCGCAGCATCATCGACGATCAGGGCGATGTGGAGGGCGATCTCCGCAAGCGCCGGCAGATGGACATCAAGAGGCTGATGGACATCGGCTGCTACCGTGGTCTCAGGCACAGGCGCGGGCTTCCCGTGCGCGGTCAGAGGACCAGCACCAATGCGAGGACCAGGAAAGGGCCGAAACGCGCGGCAGTCGCCAAGAAGAAGGCCCCGAGCAAGAAGTAAATTGAAATCAGGCGCTTGGGAAGATCTGACCGCCGACCGATAGATAATGGCAAAAGCACAGAAATCGACCAAAGGAAAAAAGAAGGTCTACAAGAAGAAAGAGAAGAAGAACATCCCTGTCGGGATAGTTCACGTCTCGGCTTCCTTCAACAATACCCTTATCTCGATCACCGATCCCGAGGGCAACCTCATCGCGCAGTCTTCGGCCGGCGCGAAGGGATTCCGCGGTTCCAGGAAGGGAACCCCGTTCGCGGCCCAGCAGGCAGCTTACGACGTGGCGAGGAAGGCTCAGGAAGCCGGCATGCGGGAGTGCGAGGTCCGCGTGAAGGGGCCGGGCGGCGGAAGAGAGTCCGCGATCAGAGCGATCAACAACGCGGGCATCCGCGTGACATCGATCCGCGATACGACGCCGATCCCGCACAACGGCTGCAGACCGCCGAAAAGGCGCAGGGTCTGAGTCCAAGAAGTTCCAGCAACTTAAGAGGGCGGGGACGAGCCCCGCCCCTACTGATGATATATCGAAAGGACGAAGGGTGATCCGCTCCTGCGGATCGCCTGTAAACTTTTCCGTCAATTCAAGATTGATTGGAGGCGACAACCTACTAAATGGCTAGATATAGAGATGCGGTGTGCCGTCTGTGCCGCCGCGAAGGTGGAAAATTGTTCCTGAAGGGCGACCGCTGCTACAAGCCCTCGTGCGCGATCGAAAAGCGCGGCACGCAGGCTCCGGGTCAGCACGGTCCGACCGCCCGCAGGCGGATGCTCCAGGGTTACGGCGAACAGCTTCGCGAGAAGCAGAAGGTGAAACGCATCTATTTCGTCCTGGAGAAGCAGTTCCGAATCTACTTCAAGAAGGCTTCCAGACAGAAAGGCATCACCGGCGAGAACCTTCTCTTCATTCTTGAGAGAAGGCTCGACAATACCGTTTACAGATCGGGGTTTTCCACTTCGCGCCGCCAGGCAAGGCAGCTCGTGAATCACGGTCACGTGCTCGTCAACGGACGCAAGGTGGATATCCCTTCGTTCCAGGTGAAGGTCGGCGACGAGATCACCCTTAAGGAAACGACAAAGAAGAATCCCCACGTGGAAGGGGCGTGGCAAACGGCCGTCGGACGCGGCAGGCCGCCCTGGATCGCCGCGAATGACGGCGAGATCAGCGCCGTGGTTTCGGACCTTCCGAAGCGTGAGGACATTGACGGGAATATCAATGAGCAGCTGATCGTTGAGCTCTACAGCAAGTAGTTCGGTTCCGTTGGCGAGGGCTGCCCGTGTATTCGCGGGCCGTCCTTGCCTTTCGGTGGTTTTAGACACCATTTATAAGAAAATATGACGCAGAACAACCATTGGACAAATTTCCAAATGCCGAGCCGGCTCAACGTCGATTCTGACACTCTCACCGAGAGATACGGGAAGTTCTACGCTCAGCCTTTCGAGAGGGGCTTCGGTACCACGATCGGCAATTCCATCAGGAGGGCGCTGCTTTCGTCCATTGAAGGAGCGGCGATCACGGCCGTGAAGATCGAGGGAGTCGAGCACGAGTTCTCCTCGATCAAGGGCGTCACCGAGGACGCCACAGACGTAATTCTCAACCTGAAACAGGTCCCGCTCACGCTTCACGGAAACGAGCCGAAGACGCTGACGATCAGCAAGTCCGGAGAAGGGGAAGTAACGAGCGCCGACATAGAGGCCGACGGCGACGTCGAGGTGTTGGACAAGGACGTCCACATCGCGACGCTCAGCAAGGACGGCGAACTCAACGTCGAGATGCGGCTCAAGCGCGGCCGCGGGTATGTTTCGGCGGAGTTTAACAACGACGAGGACCTCTCGCTCGGGTACATTCCGATCGATTCGGTCCACACGCCTATCAAGAAAGTGAACTACAACGTCGAAAAGACGCGCCAGGGATCGAACACCGAGTACGACAAGCTGACGATCGAGGTATGGACCGACGGATCGGTCAAGCCCGAGGATTCGATCGGTCTCGCCGCAAAGCTCGTCAAGGACCATATGTCCATATTCATCAACTTTGAAGAGGACGAGGAAGAGTTCGCTTACGAGGACATCGCGCGTCCGCCGCTCCTCAGGAACGACCTTCTTGACAGGTCGGTGGATGAGCTTGAGCTTTCTGTCAGGTCGTACAACTGCCTGAAGAACGCCGACGTGCGAACGATCCGCGACCTGATCCGCCGCAGCGAAAAGGAAATGCTGGGCACGAAGAACTTCGGTAAGAAGTCGCTCAACGAGATCAAGGACCTTCTGAACGGAATGGGCCTCGATTTCGGAATGGATTTTGACGAGGAAGGGAACCCGATCCCGGGATCGGGCGGAAGGGACACGTAGTTCCGGGCGCCTGCCCGCGATCTTGGTACAAGGCGATGCGACACTTAAAGGCAAAACGTAAACTGAACAGGACACCGGCGCACCGAAAGGCGATGCTCCGCAATATGGCGACCTCGCTGATCAACTCCGAAAAGGAGTACATCGTGACGACGGTCGAGAAGGCGAAGGAACTCCGCCCGTTCGTCGAGAAGGCGATCACGCTGGCGAGGAAAGCGCAGCACCTGGACGGCGACGACGCTCCGGCGAAGGAAGTTCACCTGAGGCGCCGCGCGGCGCAGTATTTCCATTCCGGGAACCGCGGGTTCAAGACCGAACAGAGCCGCTTCCGCGGCTCAACGGGAGGGGCCGCCCCCGAAAGGACCGCGGGCGTCAAGGCGGTCAAAAGGCTGTTTGAGGAGCTCGGCGAGCGTTACAAGGACCGCAACGGCGGATATACTCGTATTATCCGTATCGGCGAAAGGCGCAAAGGCGACAACGCCGAACTTGCCGTTATCGAGCTGGTCGACAACCCGCGCGAGATGGCAGCCAAGAGCTAACAACCAGGAGCGAGCAGTATGGCCTCAGCCACCCAGAAGGAAGACAACGAAAAGGGACCCGCCAAAGGGACGCCCGCAACCGAGCCCTCGCTGAATATGGACGAGCTGAGGGAACTCGCAAAGTTGGTCGACGAACACGGGTTTACGGATTTCGAGTTCGAGAACGAGAAGATCCGCGTCCGGCTGGGCAAGAGCACGATGGTCCACAGCATTTCGCCCGCCCATACGCAGTCCGTGCCTAACGAGGCCCAGGTTCTGCAGTCTGCCGCACAGGCGGCCCCGGCAGCGTCGGAGACGGCCGAAGAGGCCGACGAGGACGCCGGACTCCACAAGATCACATCTCCTATAGTAGGCACCTTCTATCGCTCGCCTTCTCCGGAAAAGCCGCCGTATGTTAAGGAAGGCGATTCGGTCTCGCCCGACTCGGTGGTTTGCATCGTCGAGGCGATGAAGCTTATGAACGAGATCCAGGCGGAGACGTCCGGCGAGGTCGTAAAGATCTATGTCGAGAACTCTGAGCCGGTCGAGTTCGGCCAGCCGCTTTTCGGGATCAAGAAGTAGCATTTTTCAGCCGCGAACCACTCACCGGGCACCGAACAATTCAGTTCGTGCGGTGGAAGTGGGTTGCGGCTTAGTTTTATGAGCAGCCGCGAGATCAAGAAGGTCCTTATCGCGAACCGGGGCGAGATCGCCTGCCGGATAATGTGGACCTGCAAGGAGATGGACATCAAGACGGTCGCCGTCCACTCCGAGGCCGACCGCGACGCGCTTCACGTAAGGTTCGCCGATGAAGCGATCTGCATCGGCAAGCCTCCTTCAGCCGAAAGCTACCTGAACATACCCGCCATCATCAGCGCGGCCGAGATCACGAACGTTGACGCTATCCATCCGGGCTACGGGTTCCTTGCGGAATCGGAGACTTTCGCCTCGATCACCGAGGACTGCAACATCAAGTTCATAGGCCCGAAACCGAACATCATCAAAATGATGGGCGATAAGGTCGAGGCTCGCAGGACTATGCACGCTGCCGGCGTGCCGATCCTTCCGGGAAGCCCCGACCCGATCGCGAGTACGGACGAGGCTCTGAAGATCGCGAAAGAGATCGGATACCCGCTGATCATAAAGGCCGCCGCGGGCGGCGGCGGACGCGGGATGAGGATCGTCCGACAGGAAAAGGACCTCGAGAACCAACTTCAGACCGCCCAGCAGGAGGCGCTGGCCGCGTTCAAGGACGGGTCGGTGTATATCGAGCGGTACATCGAACGGCCAAGGCACATCGAGATCCAGGTCCTCGCCGACGAGCACGGCCACTGCATTCACCTCGGCGAGCGCGAATGCACGATCCAGCGCCGCCATCAGAAGCTTCTCGAAGAGGCGCCTTCGGTAGCGATCAGCGACGAGCTGCGCCAGCAGATGGGCGCGGTCGCCGTAAAAGCCTGTCAGGAAATAGGTTATTCGAACGCCGGCACGTTCGAGTTCCTTCTCGATGAGGACGGTTCCTTTTATTTCATGGAAATGAACACAAGGATCCAGGTCGAACACCCCGTCACCGAGATGGTCACGCTGGCCGACATCGTCTTTAATCAGATCCGTATCGCCAGGGGAGAGGAACTGAGATACAAACAGGAAGACGTCCATATCGTCGGCCACGCGATCGAGTGCAGGATAAACGCGGAGGACCCAGAGACATTCGTTCCTTCGCCCGGCAGGATCACCGCGTTCAACATTCCGGGCGGGCCCGGAGTCAGGGTCGATACCGCGGTGTATCCGGACTACGTCGTGCCTCCTTACTACGATTCGATGATCGCCAAACTCATAGTCCACGCCAGGACACGCGAGGCGGCGATCAGGCGTATGAGGCGCGCGCTGGAGATGATGGTGGTCGAGGGGATCAAGACGACGATCCCGCTTCACCTGAGGATAATGGACGATGAGCGTTTCCAGAGCGGGAACTTCTCGACCAAGTTCATGGAGGAAATGAACGGCGGCACACAGAAGACCGCCGCCTAAGTGAAAGCGCCGATTGACTTACGTCCGTTCGGCATTCAAAATATAGCCTTTACAAATCTTTCGCGGTTACCGGCCGTGGCAAGCCGGAGTTACTGCGATAAAGGAGTGATCAATTCAGACAGTTATGCCATCAGCTAAAGAAGTCAAAGAACAGGTAGTAAGCGATTTCAAGATCCACGACAACGACACAGGATCTTCACCGGTGCAGATCGCTCTGCTGACGCAGAGGATCAACGAGCTCACCGAGCACTTTAAGGTTCACAAGAAAGATAATCACTCGAGGCGCGGACTGCTGAAAATGGTCGCGCGTAGGAGGAAACTGCTCGATTACCTCAAACGCAGGAACATAGGCGAATACCACGAGGTGATCAAGAGGCTGAAATTGAGAAGATAAACCAAGGCGAAGCCTTCCGGCCGCGAGCGATACCCTTACAATGAGGATCTCGCACGGCCCGGGCGGAGCCTTTCAAATGACCTCTTCGAGTCAATACTGAAAAGGTCCTCTCGAAGAATCCACGGGCCCGGCGCTGAACGTGACAGCAACTATGCCCCCCGCGGACGAGGATCGCTCTTAGGGTACATAGCTAACCGAAGGCGGCAGATATGCTTCACGGCATGAGCATCTGCCGCCTTTTCTTTTGAGGAAACCACTAGATGAAAAAATATCTGAAAGAGGCGATAAAGCTTGGCGGGAAGAACCTGGAAGTAGAGTACGGGAAAGTCGCCAAGCAGGCCGATGGTGCGGTTGTGATCAGCTACGGAGACACGATCGTCCTGGTTACCGCCGTAAGCGCTCGCTCGCCGAGGGAAGGGCTTGATTTCTTTCCCCTGACGGTCGAATACCGTGAATCGAGCTATTCCGCGGGACGGATCCCCGGAAACTACTTCAGGCGCGAGGGGAGGCCCAACGAAAAAGAGGTCCTGACCTGCCGCCTGATCGACAGGCCCGTGAGGCCGCTTTTCCCGGACGGATACCGGAACGAGACGCAGGTAGTCGGAACGGTCATCTCCGCGGATTCGGAAAACGATCCGGACGTGATCGCGATAACGGGCGCGTCGTGCGCGATGTATCTGTCGGACATTCCGTTCTTTAAACCCATCGCGGGTGTGAGGATCGGCCTTGTCGACGGCAAGTATCTGATCAACCCGTCCTACGACGAGAGGCGCGATTCGGACCTGAACCTGATCGTCGCCGGAACGGAAGAAGCGATCGTGATGGTCGAGGCGGAAGCGAACGAGGTCGCCGAGAACATAATGGTCGAGGCGATGATGCTCGCGCACAAGGAGATCAAGCGCCTCTGCCTCTGGCAGAAAGAGATGTTCAAGGCGCTCGAGATCGAGAAGCGCGAGGCCGAGGTAACTAAGCCCGACGAGAAGATGGTCTCGCAGATCGAGAAAAAGTACGCCAAGAAGCTTCGCGAGGCGCTCGACTCAACCGGCAAGGACAAGCTTTCGAGCTATGCAGCGGTCGACGGGCTCAAAAAAGAAGTCGTCGAGAGCTTCCCCGAGGACGATCCGGAGAAAAGGAAGATGGCCTCCAAGGTCTTTGCTTTCTTGAAAGAAAAGATCTTCCGCGAGGACATTCTCGCCAACAAGCGAAGGCCGGACGGCAGAAGGTTCAGTGAGATCAGGAACGTGTCGTGCGAGGTCGGCTGGCTTCCCAGGGTCCACGGTTCCGCATTGTTCACACGCGGTGAAACGCAGGCGATAGCGACTACCACACTCGGCACCAAGTCTGACGAACAGTTCATGGACGACATAGAAACCGGCGAGATCAAACGCCGCTTTATTCTCCACTACAACTTCCCGCCCTATTCGGTCGGCGAGGCGGGCCGCTTCGGCGGTACGAGCCGACGTGAGATCGGTCACGGAAACCTCGCGAGACGCGCCATTGAGCCGCTTCTGCCTGATGAATCGGAATTCCCTTACACGATCCGCATCGTGTCCGACATCACCGAATCGAACGGATCCTCGTCGATGGCGTCGGTTTGCGGAGGCTGCCTTTCGCTGATGGACGCCGGCGTTCCGCTCAAGCGGCCGGTCGCGGGCGTGGCGATGGGGCTCGTGATGGAAGAGAATCGCTACGCGATCCTTTCCGACATCGCAGGAGCCGAGGACCATTATGGCGACATGGACTTCAAGGTCACCGGATCGTCCGAAGGCATTACGGCGCTGCAAATGGACATCAAGGTCGACGGCATCAACGCCCAGATCCTGGTCGAGGCGCTTGAGCAGGCCCGCAAGGGCAGGCTGTTCATCCTCGACGTAATGTCGAAGGCGATCGACAAGCCGCGAGAGGACGTTTCGCAATACGCTCCGCGCATCATCACGATCAAGATCCATCCGGACAAGATCCGCGACATCATCGGCCCGGGCGGCAAGGTGATCCGCTCGATCCAGGACGAGACTGGAGCGAAGATCGACGTCGAAGACGACGGAACGGTAAGCATCGCGACCGCCGATTCGGCCGCCGCGGATGCCGCTCTCGAACGGATCAAGGCGCTGACAGCGGAAGCGGAGGTCGGCGAAACCTATCTCGGCACCGTTTCAAGGATCGTCGATTTCGGCGCGTTTGTGGAGATCTTCCCGGGCGTCGACGGACTGCTTCACATCTCGGAGATCTCCGAGAGGCGGGTCCGCGACGTGCGCGATGAGCTTAAGGAAGGCCAGCAGATAATGGTCAAGTGCATCGGCAAGGAGGGCAACAAGATCAAGCTCTCCAGAAAGGCGGTGCTTAAGGACGAAAAGGCTCAGGAGGCAAGCGGGAACTAGCTGATGCCCGTTTGATCCGACAGATCGGTTGCCCCCGCTTTTCCGGGGGCAACCGCGTCGATCAACTGAGTTCTGATCAGGCGGGTCTTATCAGTTGCCCCCCGCTTCAGCGGGGGGCAACTGATGATTTCTGACTTTCCCGCTGAAGTGGGCAATTAGTTACCTCCTCAACTCAGGTCCTTTTTCAGGGTCCCAATATGCCAGCCAGCAACATAGAAACGATCGTAAACCTCTCCAAAAGAAGGGGATTCGTCTATCCTGCGTCCGAGATCTACGGCGGCCTCGGAAGCGCCTGGGACTACGGGCCGCTCGGTGTCGAGCTCGCGAACAACATCAAGCAGAACTGGTGGAAATGGATGGTCCACGACCGCGATGACATCGAGGGCATCGATTCGTCGATCATACAGAACCGGCTTGTTTGGAAGTACTCCGGCCACGAAGAAACGTTCAACGATCTGCTGACCGACTGCCGTACGTGCAAGAAACGCTTCCGCGCGGACAAGCTGGAGGATTCGCAGTGCGAACAGAAGCCCTCAAAGCATCCGGGCGAGGCCGATCAGTGCGACCTGACGGAACCCAGGCCTTTTCTGACGATGCTCAGCACGCGTCTCGGTGCGGTCGCTGACGACGAGGACTATTCCGCGATGGCTTACCTGAGGCCCGAAACGGCACAGGGTATCTTTATCAACTTCGGCAACATTCTCACGACCTCAAGGCGAAAGCTTCCGTTCGGGGTCGCGCAGATGGGAAAGGCATTCCGCAACGAGATCACTCCCGGCAACTTCGTTCTCCGCACCCGTGAGTTTGAGCAAATGGAGATGGAGTATTTCTGCCGGCCGGAGAACGCCCCGGAGATCTTCGAGCAATGGCTCGACGCCTATATGGACTGGCTTACAAGACTCGGAATCTCAAGGAACAATCTTGACCTGTACGAGGTGCCCTGTGACGAGCGGGCACACTACTCCGGTCGAACGGTCGACGTGATGTACCGCTATTTCCCGGAACGTGAGGATGAAGAGAAACAATGGGACGAGTTGATGGGAATCGCGAACCGTTCGGATTTCGACACGAGGGCGCATTCGAAGAAGGCGGTCGACGAGGAAGGAAACCCGATCAATCCGGACTCTACCGACGATCTCTCGTATTTTGATCCGCACACTCAGGAGCGCTTTTATCCTTACGTGATCGAACCGGCGATCGGGGTGAATCGGACATTGCTCGCCGTGCTGATGGACGCCTACACGGAGAAAGAGACCGACCGCGGCGAGACGCGCGTGATCCTTAAGCTCAGCAAGGAGCTGGCGCCGATCAAGGCTGCGATCCTGCCTTTGAAGAAGAACCACGAAGGCATCGTGGAGATGGCGCAGAGGATCCGCAGGGACCTTTCGGGCACAATCCGTTCGGTCTACGACGACACGGGCAGCATCGGAAAGCTGTACGCACGACAGGACGAGGTCGGGACGCCCTTCTGCATCACGGTCGATTTCGACTCGCTCGAGGACGGGACGGTGACCGTCCGCGACCGCGACACGTGGGAGCAGGAGCGCGTGAACGCGGACCGTTTGAAAGAATTCTTGTCTGGCCGACTGGGTTAGATTTTTGCCGCGGATCACGCGGATCTCGCGGAAAAAGACGTAGCCACAGATGAAGGGGAAGAACAGGGATTTGGTAAGGTGAATGCGTTTGCGGGTAATCGCAATTCCGTAGGAACTGATCCAGGTATCATGGATCAGGTATCAACGATCAATTATCAAGGATCGAGGAGCACCAATTTGATTTGGGCCTCGGTCGTCTGAGACCTTCCTAAAATCATCTGTGTTAATCTCCTTCATCTGTGACTAACCCCCCCGAAAAAGTAGTTTTGCTCGCAAAGAATATCCGCGACGCGGACGGGCGCGCGATGCTCGTCGGCGGATGCGTCCGCGATCGCATACGCGGCGTCGAGATCAAGGACTGGGACCTGGAGGTTTACGGCGTCGAGCCGGACAGTCTGCGGGAGATCCTGGAAGAGTTCGGCACCGTCAACACCGTCGGCGCGGTGTTCACCGTCTTCAAGATCGGAAACGACCTCGATGTCTCCATCCCGAGGCGGGAAAGGAAGACCGAAAGAGGTCACAAGGGCTTCACAGTCGAAGGCGACCCTACGATGTCCTTCGAGGACGCCTGCCGCCGGCGCGATTTCACCGTCAACGCAATCCTCGAAGACCCCCTAACCGGCGAGATCGTCGATCCTTTCGAAGGCCGAAAGGATATCGAAGCAAAGATCCTCCGCGCCGTCGATCCTGAAACGTTCGTCGAAGATTCCTTGCGCGTTTTCCGCGCGGTCCAATTCTCCGCACGTTTCGGGCACGAGATCGAGCCCGGAACTAAAGAGCTCTGCAGTCGCACCGACCTCACAGACCTTCCCGAAGAACGCGTCTGGGGCGAGATCGAGAAGCTTCTTCTCAAGGCAGACAACCCCGGCGACGGTCTCAGGCTGATGTACGAGCTTGGCGTCGTCGATCAGTTGTTCCCTGAGCTGAAGGCGCTCGAAGGCGTCCCGCAGGAGCCGGAATGGCATCCTGAAGGCGATGTCGATGTCCACACAATGCTCGTGATGGATGAGGCGGCAAAGCTGATCGACGATCTTTCGTATCCGAAGAAGGTCGCCGTTATGCTGGGAGCGCTATGCCACGATCTGGGCAAGCCGCCTACGACCGCCGAAAGCGACGGAAGGATCCGGTCGCTCGGCCACGACGAGGCCGGGATCGAGCCGACGCTTTCTCTGCTCGACCGCCTGAACATTCACACGCTCGACGGATACGACGTGCGCGAGCAGGTTGTCCAGCTCGTCCGCTATCATCTGAAACCCGGCGAATTTTACAAGGTACGCGACGAGGTGGGCGACGGAGCCTTTCGACGTCTCGCCGGAAAGGTCGAGCCGGATCTGCTTTACAGGGTCGCGAAGGCCGACTCTTTGGGCCGGAACGCACCCTGGGTCCCGGAAGAGAAATGGTTCGACTCCGAGGCTCAGGAGTGGTTCATAGCGCGCGCGCGTGATCTCGACGTGGAGGAAAAGGGCCCTCAGCCGATTCTGATGGGCAGGCATTTGATCGAGATGGGACTGAAGCCTTCGCCGGAGTTCGGCGAGATCATCGACGCGGTGTTCGAGAAACAGCTCGACGGCGAGATCACGACGCTCGAAGAGGCGGTCGAGGAAGCGAAGAATATCATCGGGTGAAGGCCCGCCGTGGATGTGCTAATCTCGGAGTTCTGAATATGGCCACCATGCGACACGACTGGACGATCGAAGAGATCGCGTCCATCCACGATCTTCCCTTCCCGGAGCTCATCTTCCGCGCGCAGACCGTCCACCGCGAACACCACAAAACCGACGAGATACAGGGCTGTCAGCTTCTGAGCATCAAGACCGGCGGATGCCCCGAGGACTGCGCGTACTGCCCTCAGTCGGCTCATTACAAGACAGAGGTCGAGCGCGAAGGGCTCCTCGACTTAGAAAAGACGCTGGAGTCGGCGCAGAACGCTAAAGCATCCGGCGCTACGAGATTCTGCATGGGAGCCGCGTGGCGCGACGTCCCGGACGGAGAGCAGTTCGAGCAGGTCATCGAGATGGTCAAGGGTGTCCGCGAGCTCGGCCTCGAGGCTTGCTGCACGCTCGGGATGCTGCGCGAGGATCAGGCCCAAAGACTTGCGGAAGCAGGACTTACGGCATACAATCACAACCTGGACACATCGCCGGAGTTCTACGGTGAGGTCATTTCCACCAGAACCTATGACGAGCGTCTGAAGACGCTCGAGAACGTGAGGAACGCCGGCGTGACGGTCTGCAGCGGCGGGATCATAGGGATGGGCGAATCGCCCGAGGACCGCTTCCGCCTGCTCCAGCAGCTTTCGAATCAGGATCCGCACCCCGAAAGCGTTCCGATCAATCAGCTCGTAAAGGTGAAAGGAACGCCTTTGCAGGATGAAGAGGACCTCGACCTGTTCGATTTCGTAAGGATGATCGCGACCGCACGGATCCTTATGCCGCGGTCGATGGTCCGGCTCAGCGCGGGAAGGCTCGATTTGACGGACGAGAGCCAGGCGCTGTGCTTCATCGCCGGCGCGAACTCGATCTTTATGGGCGAGAAACTCCTCACCACGCCGAATCCGGAGGCCGACCGCGATCGAGCGCTGTTGGGCAAGCTCGGGATGAGGCTCTTCGCGCAGGCGGCAGGCGAGTAAGCGATGGAAGAGAAAGACCGCGAGTATGTTCTCGGATCGTCTGACGAAGAGATCGCAAGACTCGCGTTCCAACACGAGACGTGGTCGGATGCGACGGGCTCGCTCTGGCGGACGGCGGGGATCTCGTACGGCGATTCGGTCGCCGATCTCGGTTGCGGGCCTGGCTTTGCGTCGCTCGAGCTTGCGCACCTTGTCGGGCCTTCCGGAAACGTAGCGGCGGTCGATGCCTCGGAACGGTTCGTTTCGCTCGTCTCGTCGCGGATCGAATCGCTTGGCTTCAGCAATATCATTGCTTCGAAAGGCGACGTCACTTCTTTGAACCTGGAATCCGGAACGTTCGACTTCGTATTTTCACGCTGGCTCTATTGCTTCCTGCGTGAGCCGGAGCAAGCGGCTCACGAGGCTCTCAGGATCCTCAAACCGGGCGGGAAGCTGGTCGTGATGGATTACCTGAACTACCTCGCGGCGGGGATCTTCCCCGGTTCCGAATCTCTAAACTCGATCTTTCCGGCGTACCTGAAGACCGTCAACGAGCATTACGGCAGCTACAACATAGGGGGCGTTCTGCCTTCGATGCTGGCCGAGATCGGTTTCGAGATAGTGTCGCTCGAGCCGATCGTGCGCATCGCGAGGCCCGGGCAGAATGTCTGGCGCTGGGTCGAGCTGTTTAACGAGCTTTCTGTTCCCGCGCTGGTCGAGAATGGGATCTGGACGGAGGAACAGAAGGAGCAGTTCGAATCCGAATGGGCCGCTGCTAAGGAGGATCCGGGCACTTTCTTCTTCTCGCCTCCGATGATCGGGATCGTGGCGGAGAAGGTGTAACAGGGATGAAGGAGATGAAGGGGATGAAGGGGATGCTGGATCATTGAGCAGTGCTCATTGACCATTGACCAATGATGGTCCCGTCGCTACCGCTCCGGGTACCGATTCCGCCCATATTCTCGATCAGATTCGTGAAATTCGTGTAATCCGTGGCTAAAGCATTGAATCAGTGTCATCCGTGCAATCCGCGGCCAATCTCCTGTACAATCGTCAGACACCCAGACCAAGGAGCGATATGAAACAGAAATACATCGAGCTGTACGACGAGTACATTCACGGAGAAATGCCCCGCAGGAGCTTTCTGGACAGCTTGGCGAAGCTCGCAGGCGGGGCCGCCGTCGCCGCGGCGATCCTTCCGATACTTGAGAACAATTACGTAAGCGCGAAGATCGTCGATCCGGACGACAAGGATCTGAAGACGTCCAAGATCGAATATGACGCGGCGACCGGCAAGATGAAGGCGTATCTTGCGAGGCCGGCGAACCAGGCAGGAGACCTTCCCGGAGTGGTCGTTATCCACGAGAACCGGGGGCTGAACTCGCATATCGAGGATGTCGCGCGCCGCACAGCAAAGGCGGGCTTCATCGCTCTCGCGCCGGATGCCCTTTCGCCTCTCGGAGGCACGCCGGAGGACCAGGACAAGGCGCGCGGAATGTTCGCCGAGCTCGACCGGCAGAAGACCATCGACAATTTTGTCGCCGGCGTGAAACATCTGAAGACCGTTGAAGGCTGCAACGGGAAGATCGGCTGCGTAGGGTTCTGCTGGGGCGGCTCGATGGCGAATCAGCTGGCGGTGAACTCGCCTGATATGAAGGCGGCGGTCGCGTTCTACGGAAGCCAGGCGGCGGCCGAGGACGTACCGAAGATCAAGGGCAGGCTGATGCTTCACTACGCCGAAATGGACCAGCGCATCAACGCCGGGATCGAGGCGTATGAAAAGGCGCTGAAGGAAGCGAAAGTTGATTACGAACTGTATATGTACAAGGGTACGAACCACGCTTTCCACAACGACACAAGCGAGGCCCGCTACAACGAGGAAGCGGCAAAGCTCGCCTGGTCGCGCACGGTCGAGTTCTGGAACAAGCACCTGAAATAGCTCGAAAAGATTGAACCGCAGAGAGCGCGGGCTACGCAGAGATATTTCAGGTATGGGTCAACACGAAGGTCGCGAAGAACGCAAAGGGGATTTTTGCTTTTTCCTTCAGATCAGCGTGTCGCAATGTTCGTGAAACACCGGTCTCTTCTTACGGGAAAGCCCCAACAAGTCTTCGCGCATTTCGCGACGTTCGCGTTACAACACCTCACACAATCTCCGCACTCCGCGATCTTGCGGTTGATTTCCGATGGATCAATCTGTCGCATTGTTCGTAATACCCGAAACTTTTCAGGCAGGGAACTGCCCAATAGTTCTTTGCGTCCTTAGCGACCTTCGCGTTAAAACATCTCACGAAATCTCTGCGATCTCTGCGGTAAGGATCTTATGCATTTGAAGGAGCGGATAAAAAAGAAACTTGGGTTTATCGAAGCCGCAGGGCAGACGCGTTCCCTCGTCGAGCCGCTCGGAATCGATCTCTCCTCGAACGACTACCTTTGCCTCGCGGAAGATACCCGCCTGACGGAGGCGTTGATAGAAGGCGTACGAAGATACGGCGCCGGATCGACAGCTTCGAGACTCCTCCGCGGCCATCGAGACGTGTTCGAACGGGCTGAGAGCGAGTTCGCAAAATTCAAGGGGACCCCACGAAGCCTCTATTTTGCGACCGGCTACCAGGCGAACCTCGGTATTTTTCGGACGTTTCTCGAAGAAGGCGACATCGTCTTCTCCGACGAACTGAACCACGCGAGCATCATCGACGGGATAAGGCTTTCGAAGGCGGAAAAGGTGATCTTCGATCACGGGGACCCCGACGACCTTAGGTCCAAGCTAATATCCTCGACTGTCCGCGGCGAAAAATATCTCGTCACGGAATCGCTGTTCTCGATGGACGGCGATATCGCTCCGCTTGATGAGTACGCGGCGATCTGCCGCGAGACCGGGACGAACCTTATTGTCGACGAGGCCCACGCGGTCGGTATCTACGGAAAGAAGGGAAGCGGCCTGATCGAAGATGAGGGTATCGGAGAAATCGTCTTTCTTTCGATCAACACTGCCGGGAAGGCGCTAGGGGTTTCGGGAGCGTTCGTCGCGGGACCTGAATGGGCGATCGAGTATCTCGTACAGAGGTGCCGTTCGTTCATCTTCTCCACAGCACCGCCTCCGGCGCTGGCTTACGCTCTTGCCAAAACCATCGGGATGATCGAGCTTGAAAGGGAGCCGCGGAAGCGACTTATTGAATTGAGCGAGCAGTTCAATGAGATGCTGCTTGACGCCGGATTTCCGGGTTACGAAAGACCGTCTCAGATCTTTCCCGTTGTGATCGGCCGCAGCGAGGACGCGGTCGCGGTCGCTTCGAGACTTCAGGAAGCGGGATTCGACATTCGCGCGATCCGGCCTCCGACAGTACCCGAAGGCACGGCACGCTTGCGAATCTCTCTGAATGTCGGTGTTTCTGAATCTGACCTCGAACGGCTCGTAGTTCTTCTCAAAGACGCGGTCGCGAATGAGATCGGGACCGGTTTCTTTATATGAAAGGCTACTTCGTAACCGGAACCGACACAGGAGTCGGAAAGACGATCGCGAGCGCCTGCCTGGTAGCGGCGCTCCGTTTGACGGACGACGTGTGCTACTGGAAACCGGTCCAGACGGGTATCGAGGAAGACGACGACACTTTGATGGTAAAGGCGCTCGCCCACAGCCCGGACCGGGAGATCTTCTTTGAGGGAATCCGGCTTGAGCGGCCGCTGTCTCCCCATCTATCGGCGAGGCTTGCGGGGGTGAGGATCGATATCGAAGAGATCCTCGCAACCGCCTCAAGGGCTCCGCAGGACAGCCTGATGATCGTCGAGGGGGCCGGAGGCGTGCTCGTGCCCCTGAACGAGCGCGAGATGATGATCGACCTGATCCGCGACCTGAACATTCCCGCGATAGTCGTGGCGAGGTCGGGTCTCGGGACGATAAATCTCACGCTTCTTACGCTCGAGGCTCTTCGGCTTCGAGGGATAGATGTCGCCGGCGTGCTTTTGAACGGCGAGCCGAACGAGGAGAACCGAAAGGCGGTCGAGGGATACGGGAAGGTCCGCGTGATAGCGGAGATCCCCCGGTTCGAGAGGCTCTCCCCGGACATCGTCGTGCGCTGGGCGGAGCGGAACATCGAAGGGATTTAAGGTAATCTAGACGCTATGCCGATAATCAAGAAACGCGAGATCGAGATGCTCGCGCAGATGAACGGAGAAGAGATCGAGCGGTTCCTGAGGAACCTGCCCGCCACGAAGGACCAGATGGAAGGCCTGTTCGAGCATCTCGAGGATAGGCTCGAGTCCCAGCCCTGCAATCACACCTCGCGATTCACTATGCAGTACATAATGCAGAACGGTATGGACTTCGCGAAGGTCTCCGGCTGGCTGAGCCAGAACGGGGGATATTGCGACTGCAAGATCTTGGAAGAGATCGCGGGGCCTTGGCGGCGTGTATTGTAGGGGCGGGGCTTGTCCACGCCCTGTTCGGGCGACGATTGTGTACCCGAATTTCAACGTATAATCGAAATGGTAGTTTCAACCTACCTAGCTCCCGTTTTCCCTCCAATGTAGATCATGAAATTTCGAGGATCTGCCTTAAGTCATGTGAGAACCGGTGTAGGTGTCATCTTTCGTGAACTAGGTGACGAGGGTTTATGGAATTACTTCAAACAAATGACCTATGGGGATCCAGATTTCGCGGTCTTCGCAGTTTTGAATTGCCTCCCTCCTGAAGTAAGAACTAGGTCGCGACCGCAATTTTCGCATAAGGATAATGTGCTCTATCTGGACGTAATGCTCGATTTCAATGAAATGGTAAACGCCGGGGAAAGTCAGAAACGGGACATTGTCGCGTAGGGAATGCTGGAACAGATCCCGAAGGCAATTCGCAAATATCCATCACTCGACTTCGATGTGGACAAGTTTGCCGGTGAACTTCGTGCGTGGTTCGAAGAGAATAGCTGGCTTGAACATTCCAATTAGGTGGAGCGAAGGGGCGGGGCTTGTCCGCGCCCTTCAGTCGTAGTGGCAGGGCTCGTCCCTGCTTAAATCAGAATATAGTCTGACGGAGGCATCCTCACCATGCCCCAAAGAAAGAGTGTCCGTTTAAGATCGGCACGGTATGAATCCGGGACTCACTTCGTAACGATCACTACGAAAGACCGTGTACGAAGCTTCGAGAATCCCGAAATGGCAGAAAGGACGATCAACGTCTTGCTCAACCTTCGGGAGAAGCACAAGTTCCAGCTGTTCTCGTATTGCCTAATGCCGGATCACTTCCACGCATTGATCCGCGTTGACGATTCTGATCTTGATCTTTCAAGCATTTGTGGCCGGTTCAAGGGTCTCACGACCCGCGAGTTCTGGCATTTCGGCGACGGAAAACTCTGGCAAAGAGGATTCTATGAGCGAATAGTTAAAGGCGACGACGCGATCTACGACTGTGTACGGTACATTCGAGAGAATCCCGTGAAGGCCGGACTGGTGGATCGTTGGGACAAGTGGCCTTATTACGGAGAGCCCGATCTGGATGGATGGTTGTTCTAAGTACGGGCGGGCCTTGTGCCCGCCTCTTGTTCGGTGATTAGTAGGGGCGGGGCTTGTCCCCTCCCTAAATCGTGTAAGTGGTAGGGGTGGGGCTTGTCCCCACCCAACACGGATTTGAATGATGGCGGGGCGGGGCCCCGAAGACAAGAGAGCCAACACAGGGTGGGTACACGGCCCGCCAGTACATACAACACGACAGCAGGGCGGGTACGAGACCCGCCCGTACGACGACCAAAAGGGCGGGGACAAGCCCCGCCCCTACGACGACCAAAAGGGCGGGGACAAGCCCCGCCCCTACTAGAATGCTAATAGACCGCGACCGAAAGCACCTCTGGCATCCCTACACCCAGGAAAAGGTCGCCCCGCCGCCGATACCCATCGTAAAAGCGCAGGGTGTCTGGCTCTACACCGAGGACGGCCGTAAGCTCCTCGACGGCGTCTCTTCCTGGTGGGTAAACACGCACGGGCATTCGAACCCTTATATCAACGAAGCGCTTGCGAAACAGGCCGCAGAGCTCGAGCACGTCATTTTCGCGGGGTTCACCCACGAGCCTGCCGTGAAGCTCGCCGAGATGCTCGTCGATGTCCTCCCCGAAGGCCTCACGCGAGTTTTCTATTCCGACAACGGATCGACGTCCGTCGAGGTCGCGCTAAAGATGGCGTACCAGTACTGGCGCAACAGGGGCGAGGAGCGGACGACGTTCATCGCCCTCGAACACGCATACCACGGCGATACGGTCGGCGCGATGTCTGCAAGCGATGCCTCGGCATTCACCGATCCATTCAAGGAACTTTTGTTCAGGGTGCTTAGGGCCGAGTCGCCGTATTCGCTTCGCTGCAAAAGATGCGAGAAGAAGTGCGATCTTTCGTGCTCGCAAAGCCTTGAGGATCTTCTCAAGGCGAACGAAGGCGAGATCGCCGCGGTGATCGTGGAGCCTATGCTGCAGGGTGCGGGCGGAATGATCGTGTGGACTCCGGAATACCTCAAGCGAGTCCGCGAGCTATGTGACGAGCACGGCGTCCTGCTGATCGCCGACGAGGTTTTGACCGGCTTCGGAAGAACCGGAAAGATGTTCGCCTGCGAACACGCCGGGATCTCGCCCGACATCATCTGTCTTTCAAAAGCGCTGACGGCCGGATACCTTCCTTTCGGAGTGACTGCCGCGACCGAAGCGATCTATGAGGCGTTTTACGACGACGACCGTCTGAAGACGTTCTTCCATGGCCATTCGTACTGTGCGAACCCGCTTGCGTGCGCGGTGGCGATCGCGAATCTCGAGTTGTTCGAGAAGAACTCGACGATGGAGCGCATCTCGTTCATAAACAAAAAGTTCCGGGAGTTTGAACCGACGCTTGCGGCATTCGGTTCGGTCGAGGAAGTGCGGATCATCGGCGCCGTTCTGGCATTCGAGATGAAGGTCGATAATTCCGGCTATCTCGCGAACATCGGCCAGGAGCTGTACAGGGAATTCCTTTCGCGCGGGATAGTCCTGAGGCCTTTGGGGAACGTGATGATCTTTATGCCCCCGTTCGTGATAGAGGAGAAAGAGATCGACTGGGTGCTTTCCAAGATCGATTCGGTACTAGGTAAAATCGAGGATTGATAATTGATAATTGGAAATTGAACGGCGGCGGAGCCGCGTTTTCAACTTTCAATTATCAACTACCAATTTAAGGCAAAGCCGCAGCCCAAACTTTCAACTATCAACTATCAATCCCCAAGTAACGCTTCAAATACTGCCCCGTATACGATTCCGCGACCTTCGCTATCTCTTCCGGAGTTCCTTCCGCCACGACCGATCCGCCTCCGATCCCGCCTTCCGGCCCCAGATCGATCACCCAGTCGGCGGTCTTGATCACGTCCAGGTTGTGTTCGATCACAAGCACCGAGCCGCCGTTGTGGATCAGCGCTCGGAATGCGGTCAGAAGCTTCGAAATGTCCTCGAAATGAAGCCCCGTCGTGGGCTCGTCGAAGATAAATAGCGTGTTTGAACGAGAGCTCGAGGCAAGATGCGCCGCAAGCTTCACCCTCTGAGCCTCGCCGCCCGAGAGTGTCGTCGCGGACTGCCCGAGCCGTAGATAGCCCAACCCGACGGCCTCAAGCGTCTTTAGGCGGTTCGTCAGCTTCCTGATCCCTTTAAAGAAGAAGATCGCCTCGCGGACGGTCAGGTTGAGCACGTCGTTAATGTTCTTGCCCTTGTATTTCACCTCAAGAATGTCCTGATCGTACCTCGTTCCGCGGCAGTCCTCGCAGGTCAGCTCGACGTCCGCCAGGAACTGCATCTCGATCTTCACCGTGCCGCTTCCCTGGCAGTTCTCGCACCGTCCGCCGGGCACGTTGAAAGAAAAGTGCGACGCGGTGTAGCCCTTTTTCTGTGAGAGGTTCGTCGACGCGAAAACGTCACGGATCGGGTCGAACGCCTTGATATAGGTGATCGGGTTCGAACGCGGCGTGCGGCCGATCGGCGACTGGTCGACGAGGACCACGTCGTCGATAAACTTCGACCCGAGGATCTCGCGGCACCTTCCGACCTCGCCCTTGTTCTCGCCTTTCAGCTTCTTCAGCCCCGAGTAAAGCACGTCGTGGACCAGGGTTGACTTTCCGGAGCCGGAAACGCCGGTGACCGCCGCGAAGACCCCGATCGGGATCTCGACGTCGATGTTCTTCAGGTTGTGTGCGCGCGCGCCCACGACGGTGATCTTCTTATTCCCCGGCTCCATTCGCACGGTAGGCACTCGGATCTCCGATTCGCCCCGAAGGTACTTTCCGGTCAGCGAAACGGGATTCCGGATCAGGCCCGGGAAATCGCCCTCGTAAACGACATTTCCGCCAAGCTCGCCCGCGTACAGGCCTATGTCGAGGATGTGGTCGGCGGCGCGCATCATCTCCTCGTCGTGCTCGACGACGAGGACCGTGTTTCCTATGTCGCGCAGGTTCTCGAGGATCCTTATAAGCCGAAGATTGTCCCGGGGATGCAGGCCTATGCTCGGTTCGTCGAGCACGTACAATGTTCCCACGAGCAGCGAGCCGAGATTTGTCGCCAGCTGGATCCTCTGCGCCTCGCCTCCGGAAAGCGTGGAGGCGAGTCGGTCGAGCGTCAGATATTCCAGCCCAACGTCGAGCATGAACCCGAGCCGCCTGCGTATCTCGTCCAGGAGTTTGTCCCCGATCTTCGACTCTTCCTCGGTGAGTTCGAGAGAATCGAAGAACTCCTTAGCGTCCGTGATCGACATCGCGACCGTTTCCGGAAGGTTCTTTCCGCCGATCTTCACGGAGCTCGATTCGATCCGGAGCCTTCCGCCGTCGCAATCCGGACACCGTGTGTATCCCCTGTATTTTGCGAGAAACACACGCACGTGGAGCTTGTACTTCTTCTTCTCCTTCCATTCGAAAAAGCCCTTCACGCCTCGCCAGGCGCCCTTGCCTTTCAGGATCGCACTCTGCCGGTCTTCCGAGAGTTCGCCGAACGGAACGTCGACGGGAATGCCGTCCTGTTCGGCGAACTCCATCAGTTCGTCGAACGCCCATCGGTGTTTCGGCGTGGAGAAAGGCTCGATCGCGTCATCCTCGAGCGATACATCGGGGTCCGGTACGACGAGGTCATAATCGATCCCGGTCGTGTTTCCGAATCCCTGGCAGGTCGGGCAGGCGCCGAAAGGCGAGTTAAAACTGAACAACCGCGGTTCGGGCTCATCGTACTCGGTCCCGTCGTTGCGGCAGATGAACGCTTCGGAGAAACGAAACTCTTCCGTGCCACCGTTCGCCGCCGCGTCGGCGTTGATCACGATCGCGGAATGGCTCTCGCGAAAACAGGTCTCGAGCGAATCGACCAGCCTCTGACGGACGTCCTCGGATGCCTTTAGCCTGTCGACCAGGACCAGCGTATCTTCAAGATCTTTGTACTCGTAATCCTCCGGCTTATTCAGGTCGATCGTTTTGCCTTTACGCCAGATCCTCGAGAATCCGTGCCCGAGCATCGTCATCAGTACCGCCGTCCGGTTCTGTTTCTTCGCGTTGGGATTGAAGAACACGGAAACAGGGAAGAGCACCTGGAAGCGCGAGCCTTCGGGAAGCTTTTCGATAATTTCGTCGGCGGAAGATTCGGGCGAATCCTTCGTCACTTCCTCGCCGCACCTGAAGCAAAATGTCCTACCGATCCGCGCGAACAAGAGCCGAAGGTAGTCGTAGATCTCGGTCTGAGTTGCGACGGTCGAGCGAGGGTTCCTTGTGGAGTTCTTCTGCCGGATAGCGATCGCGGGCGAGATGCCGACGATCTCTTTGACAAGCGGCTTGTCTATCCTCTCAAGAAACTGCCTGGCGTAGGCGGAGAGCGATTCCACATAGCGGCGCTGGCCTTCCGCATACAGGGTGTCGAAGGCGAGCGAGGACTTCCCGGAGCCGGACACTCCCGTGACGACCGTCAGCTTGTTGTTCGGTATCGAACACGAGATGTTCTTCAGGTTGTGTACCCGGGCGCCGCGCACCTCTATCGCGTCCTCTTTCGTCTTCGCTGCCTGCATAGGTGGAGAATCCATCCGTATAGCCAAAAGGAAATTCTATCAAATGGAAGGGGCAAGCGAAACGGCGCCCGGAGGCGCAGCCGCAAACCGTTCGTTGGAATAACTTTCCGAGGTTCGGCTATAATACGCGAATGAAGAAATTCGCCGTTTTTCTGATCCTCGCGCTGGCCTCGGCCTGTTCCGCACAACAGAGGGCCGCCGCCAGTGGTCCCGGTACGGCGCCCGACAAGGCTCCGGCTTCGGCGAAACAGCCCGTGCTGGTCGAGCTCTTCACATCCGAAGGATGCGCCAGTTGTCCTCCTGCAGAAAAGAACCTCGCCTATCTGCAAACCGAGCAGCCGTATGCGGGAGTCGAGATAATCACTTTGGCGTTCCACGTCGACTACTGGAACGGACTCGGTTGGCGGGACCCTTTCGCATCCCCGCTCTTTACGCAACGCCAGCGCATCTACGACCGCAAGTTCCGCACCGGCAACATTTACACGCCTCAGATGGTCGTCGACGGCGATATAGAGTTCATCGGTTCCAAGCTCGAAAAAGCGGAGAAGGCGATCAGCAGGTCGATAAGAAACGAGAAGGGCGACATTGATATCGATGTCCGCGACGGAAAGATCTCGATCAAGATCACCAGGCTTCCGGAATCGGACTACGCCTCTGTCTATCTCGCATATGCCGAGGATGGTTTAAGCTCGGACGTAAAGCGCGGCGAGAACGCGGGCAAGACGCTCAGCCACGTGTCCGTAGTTCGCGCGTTGAACGGCGTGGGAAGGATCGAACCGGGACAAACCGCTTTCGAACTTGTAACGGCGCTGAACATCGATCGCTCCTGGGATCGCGAAAGGCTCAAAGTAGTCGTCTTCGTACAGGAGAATCATACAAGGAAGATATTCGCCGCCGCTTCCGCCCCCTTTTAACGCCCCGACAAATCTCGCTTACCTGCAACTACATATTTGACAATCTCTGAACTCATCCACAAAATGTAGCGTATTCTTACCCCGCTCGGAGGAACACCTGATAAATATGAAACCCGTCCATAGAAAAGAGGGACTCGTCGTGCACGAGCACGAGAGCGAGACGCTCGTATATGACCTCATCGAGCATCGTGCCATTAGTCTGAACGAAATCGTCACGCTGGTCTGGAACTGCTGCGACGGAAGTCGCGACATCCAGGCGATCACTGAAACCGTTTCTTTGAGAACCGGAGAGCGGGTGCCTTTTGAATCGGTCCTCTTGTCGCTCGACGAACTTCGGAAGGAGAATCTGCTAGAAACGGCTCAAGAAGGACCCTATCTTCGCGGAATGACACGGAGAGAAGCGCTGCGCAAGATAGGCCTCGCTTCTACTGCCGCGCTTCCGCTCGTGCTTGCAATCACCGCTCCAACGGCCGCCAATGCGCAGTCGACCTGCATCGCGGGCGGATCCTGCACTTGTAGTCAGAACTCAAGGGGAAGGAAAGGTCTCCAGTGCACTCCTTCGGTTGTGTGTGCCAACCCGGACTGCAGATGCATTTGGGAGAACAACGGGGCCAATCCTAACGGTACCTGCGAAGTGTAGCATCCGGCTCGGTTACCACCTTTTGTCGTAATCCGCGATGTTGTCCCGCCATCGCTCTTCCTCGTCGTGCCATAGGACAGGGACCGAGCCGTCGATGACGATCCTTGCGTGGAGATACCGGCTCAGCCGGTACGTCCTTCCGGTCGGGGAAGAGACGATGAGGGTCGCTTTATCCTCGCTCTTTCTGGACACGACGGCGAATCTCCAGTCAGCTTTCGATCTGTAAACAAGCCGGCAACCTACCTCCAGATCCCTCAGGCAGACCGCGTCCGGAGGGGAAGGCGAGTAATGAAAACGGCCGGACGCACACGCGTCCGGCCTCCAATCCTTGAAATTCGCAAAAGCCATCAGTCTTCGAACGGCAGTTCGTTCTGCTTCGTCCTTGCCGAAACCGCGTAGAGCCGAAGCCCGATCGAGATCATCAACACCGAACCGATTATCCAGATCAGAACCCACGCGATGGCGGGGATCCCGCTCGCTTCCGCCATGTTCATCGCGTCGGAGTGCGAATTTGTCGTGGCCGAGATGATGAAGAGGTTCTTCAGCGAAAAGATCGCGTTCAAAAGGCACTGCACCGCCAGGAATGCGAGTGCGAAGTTTGCCCACTTGATCTGCGCGTAACGCGCTATCGCGAACAGGCCCGCCGAAAGCGCAGCTCCGGAGAGCACCGTGAATGCCACGCTGGCGATCCCGATCCTTGCATTGAAGAGATTCCAAGCCGGCGCCAGAAGCCCGAAAAGCAAGGTCATCAGGCCGACGAATCCCGAAGCGAAGTAAAGCGCTTTTCTGGACGAATAGTCGTACCTGAACCAGGCGAGGAGCGCGACACCGAAGGCGGTAGTGCCGAGATATCCGGCGCTGGAAATGATCAGCCTCTGGACCCAGTTCCCGTCCTGCGTAAGCGACCATACGACGCCGCTTGTGTCGGGCGCGACCGTAAGGCTCTGCACCGATCCGCCCGTCATCACGGTCGCAAGCACGTGGCTGCCCTCGTGTACGAAGGTGGCGAAAAGCTGAAGCGGATAAACGACGTATCCAAGGAACGGGAAGTAGAACGAGGCGAGCCAGATCACGACACTTATTAATGTCGCCAGTATCAAGAGCTTCACCTGCGGTTTGACATCTTCGGCGAGTTTGAACTTCATAATTGCTTTCGACTCCCTTTACCGGGTTGTGATCGACTCAACGAGATACGACCTATTCTACACGAAAGTTCGTGGGCCGCTAAAGGTTTCGGGATTCGGGCCGTGTGATGCGCACGCGTGTCCCGCGGTTCATTAGCCGCGTTCTTTGTTGCCGCCGACCCGGTAGTCTTCTTTGCCTCCCGTTTTCTCCAGAAGGCGTATGTCCGTGATCTCGATGTCCTTCTGGACGGCCTTGCACATATCGTAAACGGTCAGCGCGGCGACCGAGACGGCGACCAGCGCTTCCATCTCCACTCCTGTTCGGTCTGTCGTAACCGCGAGCGCAGTGAGCCGTACGCCTTCATCCTCGAACTCGGCTTTGACGTCTAGTTTCGTCAGCGCAAGCTGATGGCACAAGGGGATCAGATCGGCGGTCCTTTTGCCCGCCATCACCCCTGCGATCCTTGAGATCTCGAGCGGGTCGCCTTTTGGAGTTTCTTTCGACCTGACCAACGCGACGGTTTCAGCGTTGAGCCGCACAAAGCCGGTCGCGACTGCCGTCCGTTTCGACTTGTTCTTGTCGGAAACATCCACCATCGCCACTTTGCCGTCCTTTCCGTAGTGCGAAAGTTCTTTCATAACAGCGCCGCCTTTCAGAAAAAATAGATCTCGGCCGTTTCACCTTTTCGAAGCCCGGTTTCCGCAGGGACCGAAGCGATCGCGTCCGCCCTTGCGAACGTTACGAAATTCGCCGATCCCGAGAATTTCAGCGACTCGACGATCATCGTACCGTCTTTGCGAAACCCGGTCTTCACGGGAAGAAGGCCGTGCCGGCCTTTAGTGCCCTTGATGTCGTGGGTGACCTCGGCGAAGCCGCTCTTCATTTCCGGATCCTTTGCTCCCTGCGCAAGTAGAAGCGCCGTCCGCACGAAAACAAGAAAAGTCACCGCGATCGACACGGGATTTCCCGGAAGCCCGAAAATGTACTTGTCACCGAAGGTCGCGAAAACGGTCGGCTTTCCGGGCTTGAGCGCAAGCTTCTCGAAATGGATCTCGGCTCCGATATCCTTGAGCACGGGCTTTGTGAAATCGTAGTCGCCGACCGAAACGCCGCCGGAGATCACCAGGAAGTCGCATCGATCCAACGCTCCGGAGACCGATGTCCGCAGTCCTTCCGGATCGTCCGGAGCGATGGGGAGGATGGCGACCTCGGCGAGGTCCGAGGCGAAAGCCGCAAGCATCGCCGAATTTGAGTTCCGGATCTGATCCGGCCCGGGCTTATCGGAAACGTCCACGATCTCGGAGCCTGTCGAAAGTATCGCCATTCTGGGCCTTTTTGAGACCTTGACGCTCGAGTAGCCGAACGCCGCAAGGCTTGCGACCATCGCCCGCGTGATCCTCTCACCGAACGAAACAACGGTGTCGCCCTCGCGGATCTCTGCTCCGAGCCTCACGATGTTCTTTCCGGCTTTCGCGCCTTCGAGGACCGTCACTGACGAATCCGTGGATTCGGCAAGTTCGATCTGCTGTACCGCGTCCGCGCCTTCCGGGACCCGCGCTCCGGTCATCGTTTTCACAGTCTGTCCGTTCTCCAAAACGCCGTTCCAGCCGCTTCCGGCCACGGATTCGCCGACAAGCGACAAAGTTACCGGCGCATCTTCCGTGTCCTTTGAGATCACGGCATAGCCGTCCATCTGCGAACGGTCGAACGGGGGAAGGTCCAGGTCCGCAGTCACATCCTCCGCTAGGACACGGCCGACGCACTCGCCGAGAGGGACCTCTTCGGTGACCGGCTTTCCGATCTTCGAACGGACGATTTTCTTTGCTTCTTCGATCGCGATCATTCGGGAAAAGAACTGCTCCGCAAACCGGTTCGCACGCAGGGCTTCAATCGCGCGAACAGGATCAAAGTGATAGACTTAAAGGGCAATACTCAAACAATTTAACACACTTCAATTACTGAGAGGACAGATTACAAGTGATCGATCTTGAACTTACAGAAGAGCATATCGCGCTGCAGAACACCGTCAGGGAATTCGTGAAGGGCGAAGTGGAACCCAATATTAAAGAATGGGACGAAAAGCAGCATTTTGAGCGCTCGATCTTCGGGAAGATGGGCGAATTGGGGCTCCTGGGCGTTTGCATTCCGGAGGAATACGGCGGCGCGGGCTTTGATTACATCTCGCTCGGACTTGTCTGCGAAGAGCTCGAAGCGTGCGACACTTTCCTTCGCGTCGTGATGAGCGTCCACGTCGGCCTGAACTCATTGACCCTGCTCGCGTGGGGCACTGAAGAGCAGAAGCAAAAGTACCTGGTTCCGCAGGCGAAAGGCGAGAAGCTCGCGACATTCGGCCTGACCGAGCCTAACGCGGGATCCGATGTGATCGGAATGCGCTCGACCGCCCGTAAGGACGGTGACGGCTGGATCCTCAATGGCGAAAAGATGTGGATCTCGCTCGGCAATACGGCCGATCATTTCCTCTTCTTCTGCTGGACCGACGAGGAAAAGATGAAGAACCGAGATCATTCGGGCTTGAGCTGTTTCATCGTCGAACGGTCGATGGAAGGATTCTCTTCCGGAACCCTCCACGGCAAGATGGGCATACGCGCCGGCGACACCGGCTACTTCAGCCTTCAGGATGTTCGAGTGCCTGCGGAGAATATGGTTGGCAAAGAGGGAGAAGGATTCAAGATCGCGATGTTTTCGCTTGAGAACGGGCGGTACACAGTGGCCTCCGGCGCGACGGGCGTGATCCGGGCGTCAAGAGACGCTTCCGTCGCATACGCGAACACGCGCGAGGTTCAGGGCCGCACGATCGCCAACTTCCAGCTCGTAAAGCAGAAGATCGCCGAGATGGAAGCCGATTACGAAATGTGCCGGCTATTGTGGCTCAAGGCCGGATGGCTGAAGAACGAAGGGCTTTCTTCGACGAAGGCGGCAAGCCTCGCCAAGTGGCAGGCGACCGTTCGCAGCGAGAAAGCGGCTTCGATGGCGATCGAGGTGCACGGCGCGAACGGTTACACGAACGACTATCCGGTTGAACGGTATTTGAGAAACTGCAAGGCCGCGGTGATCTACGAAGGAACCCGCGACATACACACGCTTATGCAGGCCGACTGGGCCCTGGGGCTTAAGAAGGAACCCTCCGCCCGCGTCTCGCTTCCGGCATATAAGGCGAAGGGAGCGTAAGAGAGTGATGAGTGATGAGTGATGAAAAGGAACGCACGCGTCCCGCGTGCAGTGAGCGAAGCGAAAATAAAGTCTCGATGCTCAGTGTTGCCGGCATTACTCGGAATGAAACGGGCGAACGGATTAGATCCGCCGCCCCGTAAATATTAAGAACAAAAGGGCAGGAACGGGTCCTGCCCCTACGATTCGGTCAACCCGACAGACTCGACAGACCCGACAGACCCGACAGACCCGACAGATCCGACAGATCCGACAGATCCGACAGACCCGACAGACCCGACAGATCCGACAGACCCGAAAGACCCGACAGATCCGACAGACTCACGACCCCTTTCTCACCTCTTCAAAGTCTGAGCTCTGGTTCGTCATCTTCCATTCGCCGGCTTCCTTGACGAACTTGATCGCTATCCCGTTCGGATAGGTCTCGGTGATCACCGTCGCTTCGCCGACGTTTCCCTGTATCCGCTCGTTGACGACCTCGCATTTGGCGCCGACCGGTTCGGTCGAAAGATATTCTGCGAGCGACGCGAATCTCTCTTCCCTCATACTCTCCTCAAAGCTCCGGATCGTCGCGGCCGAGTACACTTTCCTGAGTCCTGCCTCGTCCTTCTTCCGCATAGCGTCACAATAGGCGGCCACCACGGGCTTAAGCGTCACCGCCTCGACCTTCTCGGCGGGCGCGGGCGTTTTCTCGATCCCGCCGAGCGGATCTTCATTCACGGCGTTCGAAGGGGAAGCCGCGTTCGAGCCGTTCTCCGGCGAACTGCCGTTTGACGGCTCTTTTTGTGACCCGCAGCCGGAGAAATTCAGAAACAGCGCGGCGGAAATGATTATGAGGAAGGTCTTTGGTAACATTTGTGTCGATCTCCTGTTCTATTGCCGAAAGCTAAAAAGTATAAGGATCGGCAGCGCAAATACAAGCAACACCAGGATATGTTGAACGCCGAGAAAGTCATAAAGCGACGCTTTGTCATCAAGAGTCTCCCGGAGCCTTTGAAGCCTTTGGACGACCACCTCCAGATCTTCGAAAACTATATCTCGGGAACCCGGCTACGGCTGAAGAGCCTGCGCAAGCCTTCTAAAGACGATCGCAGATGGTTCCTGGAGCAGAGGGAACCCACGGGTCCCGGAGTGACGTCGGTAAACCGCCTTCGGCTCGACCGCTCCGAATATGAGGCGCTAAGGCCCCTTCGCGGACGCGAGATAAGGAAGAACCGATACGAGTTCGAACACGCAGGTACCGTCTTCGAGATCGACGTGTTTCTAGGAGACCTCTGGGGGCTGAATCTCGCCGCTGTCAGATTCGCCGCGCTCGCGGATGCCGAGGCGTTCGAGCCACCCGCGTTCTGCCTGCTTGAAGTGACAGACAATCCCTCGTTCGAAGGCAGCAGACTTGTCGATCTGGATTTTCCCGCCGTCAGGTCCGAATTCGTAAAAGCAAAGGGCGAGAGCCCGTAAGCACTCGCCCGTCAATTCGCTTTCTGATCTTCCTGGGTTATCTGGACCTGGGGCTCAGCGGCACGTGCCGTTTTACCGAATCGTAGATCTCAAGATAGATCCTCGTTTCCCTGGGAATGAGATTCGTCCAGTCTTCACCGCCGCGCTTGATGTAGCCGGGAAGTCTCGCCGGATTCGAATTGTAGCCAGCCGCTATAAGCTGTTCCTGCGTAGCGATCCCTTCCGCCATCGCAGCCTGGACCGTGCTGTTAGAAGAAAGGTCGTCCCAGGTCATCTGCATATAAAGAAGCATCGCCTGGGAAGCGTTGAGGTGGTTGCGCATTCCTTCGACGAAGTCGGGCATCAGGCCGACGTTCGAATAGCGCGATCGGATCATTCGGTAGGTCCAGGGTATCATCTGCACCATTCCGCCGGCGCCTGCACTTGAGACGGCGTAGCGATACGTCTGCCCCTCGTTCAGCGCGTAGAGCATGTAAACGTCGTTGTAGATATTCGGATGGAGCTCGTTGCGGAACCGCCAGTGATCGACGTGCTCGACAAGCGCGAGGCGTTCGGCCATGTCGACTACCTTCGGCTGGATGATGTGACCCTTCGCACGCAGCTTCTCACGTGCCGAGTTCAGGACGTTCCGTACGTAGATCCGCCCCGCGTTCACGGTCTCGGGCGTCACGATCCCGGGATGCGTCGAAACGTAATACGCCATCTCGATGAACTCTCCGCCCTTTTCCCTCGGGTACTGCACGATCAGAGGCTGCTGCGGCTCGTTCCGCATGTTGTAGATGATCACGGGCGTATTTACCCCGTTACCCCTGATCGTCTGTATCCTGACCGTGTTTCCCCTTTCCGTCTTGTGGATCGACTGCCTGTCTTTTGAAAGAAAGTCCACTTTCGAGACGACCACGTAATCCAGCCTGTTACTGTTCCAGTCAAGGAAGGCAAGCCGGACGACGTCCACCGCATGCGAATCCGGGCTCATCGCTGTCCGAAGAGGCTTGACCCTCATCTGCCGCTTCGCCTCTTCGATCCTCGACCTGATCTCTCCAAAACTTAGCATTCTCGCACCGCTATTGCCGGCGGCTGCAGAGTCATCGACGGACACGCCGTCTTCGGTCTCGGACATTTCCGAACCGTCCGACACGACGACGACTTTACGCGGCGTCGGGGTCGATTTGGTGTCGTGGACGTTTTCAGTGACGATGACCCTGGGCCGGTTGACGGTATTGTCGGAAGTTTCAGGCTGTCCGAGAGCGAAAGTAGAAAGAACGGCGCAGAAAAAAAGCACGGCGGCAGATCTGAAGTTCATAGTGTTACCTGGTCGGAGAGTTTGTAAAACGGTGGGGACTTGATTGAGGCCTGTCCCTGGCTTGTTCGACTTATTCTGAGGAAATGATTCGTCCTCGATTTGGAGGGTTGCTGGCTGGCATTCGATTAAGTTATGCAACCCACAAATAAACATTATGGCTATTTTCGGTTTGAGGTCAAGGCAAACATTGGCTATAAATACAGTGACGACGGTACTTTCGGCACCCGCGCGTTCCCCTTGGCAGGGAGCATCGTCGAATCCCACGTACCGGCAATTCCCTACAGATGAGCAAGCTTTTCGGAACAGACGGAATAAGGTCCAGGGCGGGAGCGTTCCCTTTGGATCGCGAGACAGTCCGCATTATCGGTTACGCGTTGACACAACGCTTTCAGGGCACGGACGGCGATGGAACGAGGCTCGTGACCGGCCGGGATACACGTGAATCCGGGGCGGAGATCGAGAGGTCAATCCACAAGGGCATCGCGGCCGCCGGCGGAGAAGCTGTTTCTGCGGGAGTGATCACCACTCCCGGCATCGCTTTTCTTGCCGCCCGCGGGAAAGTCAACGCGGGGATCGTGATCAGTGCGTCGCACAATCAGTTCGAAGACAACGGTATCAAGATCTTTCTCCCGAACGGCCGGAAGCTCGACGGCGGTTCCGAAGCGTTCATCGAGCGAAATGTCGAAGCGAAGATAAAGGTTCCCGAGGTCGAGATCGAGTTCGACGACTCCGGTGCGGGCGCGCTCCAGTCAAGGTATCTCCAGCACTTCGGGACCGACTTCGCACTGCTTGATCTGGATGGGCTGAAGGTGATCGCGGACTGTGCGAACGGCGCCGCGTCGTTCCTCGCGCCGTTGCTGTTCAGGAAGTTCGGAGGCGAGTTCGCCACCATTAACGCGGAGCCGGACGGCAGGAACATCAACCGCGATTGCGGCTCGCTTCATCTGGAGCACCTTCGGCTCGCCGTGCTCGAATCCGGAGCCGACATCGGCATCGCCTTTGACGGTGACGCGGACCGCGCGCTTTTCGTCGACGAAGAAGGCGACGTAGTTGACGGCGATGCGGTCCTCTGGATAATGGCAAATTACCTCCGCGAAAGGGAGATCCTCGTCGGCGACACTGTCGTCGCGACGGTGATGAGCAATATAGGCCTTGAGATCGCGCTGAAGGAGATCGGGGTCGCGCTTGTCCGGACCGATGTCGGTGATAAATACGTCCTCGGCGAGCTTGTCAGCTCGGGAGCCTCGCTCGGGGGCGAACAGTCCGGACACATCATCTTCCCCTCACGTTCCCTTGTCGGCGACGGTATGCAGACCGCATTGTTTGTCCTGGAGGCGATGACGGAGTCGGGCAGAACGCTTTCGGAACTCGCGGAAGGGTTCGTGTCCTTCCCGCAGGTGCTGGTCAATGTGAGGGTACGCGAAAAGATCCCATTTGACGAGATCGGGAAAGTGAGCGCCCTTGCCGGAGATATAGAGAGCGAGCTTGATGGAACCGGACGTCTGCTCCTTCGCTACAGCGGGACTGAGAACCTCGCGCGAGTTATGATCGAGGGCCGTGACCAGAACGAGATCGAGGAGCTGGCGGAGAAACTCGCGGGGGCGATCCGGTTGGAGATCGGAGAGGAGAACGGCGAATGAGGAGCGAACGATTCACCGTGCTCTACCGATGGAAGCTCCGTGAGGGGTTTGAAGATGAGTTCGTGAAGGCCTGGATGGAGGTGACCGAGTATCACCTGAGGAACTCGGGTTCGTTCGGTTCCAGGCTCCACAAGGGCGATGACGAAATCTGGTACGCCTATGCGCAATGGCCCTCGGCGGAGGCCAGGCAGAAAGCATTCTCCGGAGACGAGTTGAAAGGCGCCGGAGACGCCATGTCGCGATGTGTTGAAGAAAGGTTCCCGGAAGTGATCCTTGGCGTCGAATCCGACCTTTTGCAGTGAGCAGTGAGCCGTGAGCTGTGAGCAGGGAGCAGTAGGGACGGGGCTTGTCCCCGCACTTTCGTTTGCGGAGATTAGCGTCGGAAAAGTGTCTGCGGGAACGCACGACAGAGGATGGGCAAAGAAATTCTTGCCGTTCACGTCTGCTGAAGGTATATTTGAGGCCTCGGGACGCGGGTCATCCCGTGTCTCTCGCGGCAGCCGGGGTGAGGACGGTTGTCGCAAATCGGCAGGTGCGGTACGCTCCCACGTTGCTTCACCTGCTAAAATATCAGAAGTTGAAAGAGCCGGCCGGCACTCGAAGTCAGCCGGCTCTTGTCATTTACCGCTGATGAACACACGAAAGATCAGACTCAAATATGAGCCGAAGCCTTCCGGGCACGATATCTCTGTGGGGATCGGGCTCCTGAGCGATGCCGGTATCTGGCTCTCCGATTCTATGCCGGCCGGCTCGCTCGCCGTGATCGTTTCGAACGAACCCGTATTCGGCCTGTACGGCGAAACCGTCGCGGGTTCGCTGAAAGACTCGGGCTTTCGGACCGAAGTGTTCCTGATGCCCGATGGCGAAATATTCAAGTGCCTTTCGACGGCGGAGGAAGCGCTGGAGTTTTTCAGCCGGTCGAAACTGACTCGCGGCGACTGCGTGGTCGCGCTCGGAGGCGGCGTTGTAGGCGACCTGGCGGGATTCGCCGCGTCGGTCTTTCTGCGGGGAGTAAGGTGCTTTCATATCCCTACGACGCTCCTTGCGATGATCGATTCATCGGTCGGAGGCAAGACCGGCGTGAACACGCGATTCGGAAAAAATCTGATCGGCACGTTTCATCATCCGTCCGGAGTGTTAATCGACGTCGCAACGTTATCAACGCTTGATCCGCGCGAACTCCGGGCCGGATTCTACGAAGCGGTCAAGCAGGCGGCCCTGTCGGGCAGGCAAATGCTAGAGGACGTGAGTGAGTTTCTGCGCGATGGACTGAACGCAGATCGCACGGAAGCAATCGCCGAACTCGTTCACCGGCAGGTCTCATTCAAGGCATCGGTAGTCGCAAACGACGCCTTGGAATCAGCCGATAGGTCCGACGCGCTCTCCAGGAAAATACTCAATTTTGGCCACACGACCGCACACGCCCTCGAAAAGGTCACCGATTACACCTGTTTCAGGCACGGCGAGGCCGTCGGCTACGGAATTCTCGCCGCTGCAGACATCTCAAAAAGGCTTGATGTATGCCCATCCGATAGTATAGACTTGTTAAACGATGTTGTTCGCAGCGTCGGCGTCCTGCCCGATGCGAGCAACATTTCCATTACCGATGTTCTCGGTGCGATAGAACGCGACAAGAAAGCAAGCGGAAGCTCAGTGCAGTGGGTCTTGCTTGAGGACATCGGCAGACCCGTGATCCTTTCCGGTTCGGAAATACCTCCCAACGTGATTAAGGAGTCTATCGAACACGCGATCTCCCGACGGTCGGACGGCTGAGGGGATCATCGAAAAGGAGTATTTAAAATGAAGAAGAACGTCGAACGTTGCGGCCGCGAGTCCGAACGCGGAAGCGCAGGGGTCAAGCTCCTGCTCGTCGCCGTGGTTCTGATCCTTCTCGCGAACGCGGGTTACCAATTCATCCCCGTTGCTTACAACGCGGAAGCGTTCAAACAGGAGATGCAGACAACTGTCGTGCAGGCGATCTCGCTTCCGGCCATCCACGGTAAGACGGCAGAAATAGTGAAACGGAAGATCGTTGCATCAGCGCAGGAGCACAACGTCCCCGTTGATTTCCAGTTGGATGTCCGTGAACAGAACAAGACGATCACCGCAAGGGTGTATTTCGTACAGCAAGTTCCCGTGATGCCGTTCGGGATCTACACATACAACTACGTATTTGACCACACCGCAGCGCCCAATGGATTCCTGACGCCCGAATAAACACGATTCGCAAGGCGCATATCGAACCGGCTTTCGATCACCTTTTCCGGGATCGAGGCCGGCTGTTTTTTGTTCAGGATACTGGCGAGAGCAAGGCGCGGACTCGTGCGGGCTGGATCTGCACAAGGCCTTCCGGAGCGTCGGCGAGCCAGGTCGTCGGGCACACGCCGCAAACGGTGCATTTCTCTACCGCGGGACAGGGCAGGCTCGAAAGGCTTTCGTGAGCCTTTTCGTGCTCTTTTTTGAGGAATTCGAACGACAATCCGGAATCCACTATCGACCAGGGCAGGAACTCCTCGTACGAACGCTTGCGGCTGGTGTGGAACGAAGCGTCGATGCCGGTAATCCTGAGCGCCTCGCGTATGTTGCCGCCGTTCGCGGCGGCCGCCTCGATAACGCGCGCGACCGTCCGGTCGCCTGAAGAGAAGAGCGCCTGCTCGTGCGCGATCCGCGCGGACATAAATCTGACATCGACGTTCGGGATGCGTGAGAGGTGCTTGCACGCCCACCTTATACGCTTTTTCAGCTCCCGCTCATCGCAGATCGCGTCCCACTGAAGCGGCGTGTTCGGCTTTGGCACGAAGCCGTTCAAAGAAAGTATGATCTTACCGGCGAATCCGAATTCCTTGCCCGCTTCGAGCATGCGGTCTTTGATCCGCTCGACCAGGATGACCATTTCCTCCAGGTCTTCCTGCGTTTCGGTAGGAAGGCCGACCATCAAATACAGCTTGATCGTAAGCATCCCCCGGTCGAAAACGGCGCCGCAGATGTTGACGATCTCGTCATTTGTGAGGTTCTTGTTTATCACGCGTCGGAGGCGGTCGGAGCCCGTTTCCGGCGCGACCGCTATCTGCTGGTCCTTCGACTCTACTAGCGCGTCGAGAAGCTCGTCCGAGATCTGGTCGAGACGAAGCGAGGAAACGGAGATCCTGTAGTCCATCTTGCGGAGTTCGGAGAGGATCGTCGAGATTTCCGGATGGTCGCAGACTGCGGTCGAAACCAAGCCGATCTTGTCGGTCTTCGACCTCCATTCGGCGGCCTTTGCGAGAATGTCCTTAGCGGGCACGACGCGCGGAGGGTAGTAGTTGTATCCCGCCCAGCAGAAACGGCAGCCCTGCGAACAGCCGCGCGAGATCTCGACCAGAAGCCTGTCTCCCATCTCCGCTTCCGGAGCCCAGACCGACGTGGAGGGGCAAAAGACGTCCTGATTGACGAGGAAATCGGCCAGTTCCGTCTCGCCGCGTTTCAAGGCCCTCCTAAGCGTGCCTTCCTTGGGATTTACTGAAGCGAGCGCGCGGCCGACCCGTTTCGGCACGCCTTCCTCGAGCGGTACGTATTCGGAAACCGTCCCGTCGGCGTTGTAAACAACCTCGTAAAGCGAGGGAACGTAAAAACCGCGGCCCGTCCTCGAAAGATTGAGCAGGATCTTCTCTTTGGTCTCGTGCTCGAAGATCGAATCGACAAGCTGAAATCCGAGGATCTCGCCCTCGCCGACGGCTATCACGTCCGTGAAGTCCGCGATCGGTTCGGGATTCAGGAACGAGGCCGCGCCGCCCATTATCACGAGCGGATGGAAGTGATTGCGGTCTATGGACCGCACGGGAATTCCCGAGAGCCTGAGCATCCGGGCCATATTGAGGTAGTCGGTCTCGAACGAGATCGAGAACGCGATGACGTCGAAGTCGCGGACTGGCGACTGGGTCTCGAGCGAGAGCAGAGGCGTGTTTGTGCGCTCATATTCCGCTATTTCCTTCGAGCCCGGAAGAAAAACGCGTTCGCAGACGACCTCCGGTATGCGATTAAAGAGCTCGTACATCGTGTGGAGCCCGAGGTTCGCCATCCCTATTTCGTAGGTGTTCGGATAGCAGAGCGCGATGCGAAGACCGGCGCCGTGCCGACGGGTCACGTATCCCTCTTCGGTCTGAAGTCTTTTCTTTAGTCGCTCTGCAAGGCTAAGGCTCATAACTGTAAACAAAAAGGATAGCAAATACGGGCACTTTGGGACAGTCCAAGTCTCTTTCAATACAGAGAATGAATCTGTTTTGCCCGTCGTTTGCGCTCCGGGTTCTGATTGTGCCGCTACGCGGCTCCGGAAGTCGTGTCGGGGTTTCGCGATCTACAGACCTGTCGTTCCTACGGAACTTCCTTCAAAAATTTCCAACGTGCTGCGTTTCGGGCGACAGTCGCATAGCGACGGCAGGTCATTGACCGCAGAGCACGCAGAGAACGCAGAGATTGATTTTGCGGTGAGCTGACGCGTCAGAGTTCAAACTTTAGCTTGCTCCTGTCCGATAAGCTTTAGCTTGTCGGAATTAAACCGCGGAGCACGCAGAGAGCGCAGAGAAATAGAGACACGGATCATTTCATTGACCAATGCTCATTGACCATTGACCAGAGAAGAGCGCCATCGGCGCGAAATGTTGATAGTAACGCGACACACCCGGGGTCTTCGGCTCCGTAGGAGCCAAATGTCTGTAGCAACGCGACACACCCGAGATCCTCGGCTCCGTAGGAGCCAAATGTCTATAGCATTCGATTCGCGAACCGCGTCCGCGCTCCGTAGGAGTGCAACCAGTCGCCGTCGGTGTTCAGCTCGCTCAAATACGAGCAGGCTAACGACCGGATCTATGAATCGAGGGAAGCTTTGAGGGCGGACATCCTCGACTATATCGAGATGTTCTATAATCGGAGGCGGCTTCATTCGACGCTCGGCTGCATGTCGCCCGAGGCGTTCGAAAGGCAGCTGCTGTCGTAGTGAACAAGTGTCCGGATTTACTGAGCCACTTCAGGTCCAGTTGTAACAGTTTCTCGTCTTGGCGGGCTTGAAATGAAATCTCACACCGATCCACCAGAAAGACAATATGCCGTGCCAGCGGGAGGTCGTATTGAATACTATAGGAGATCCATGGATGATCGGACTGAGGCCGATAGAAAAGAAGATGTTGAGAGGATTAAACGTTATGAAAAGCAGTGAGCGCGTGACTCCAGCAATGGTAGTGCGGATCGGAATCGCTTCAATCTTTATGGTTGCTATAATTGGTTGTACGTTTGGGCCCACTATTGCCCAAACGGATAAGAGAGTGGAAATGGCTTTTGTGGATGATAATGAGATTCTGAGAATGCTTAGCTCAGAGGATAGGGAAACGTCTTTTGAGGCGGCGCGTGAAATTTTCAATCGTGGAGAAAAGATGATTCCCCTCTTGGCGAAGAACAAAGGAAATCACGCCCCGTACGCTTGGGGTTCGCTCGGCAATCCAAGATCCGGCAGCATAACGCTTGCCCCGAGCAACAACCCGGAATGGGACGAAGGAAGGATCATAACTGTTGAGGCCGCCTCGATTTATTTGATTTGCGCCATTTACAGGCAAGATTTCGAGTTTGCGACGTCTGCTTACCTTAAAAGCAAGGATGATGAAGTTATCTTCAATAGATACAATACCACTGAAAGGCTTGCTGAGGCTTGGGATTCGGTTGAGAAATGGATTGAGATGATGAACAGCGAAGGATTGACCTCTTTGCGAGAAAAGAATATCCGACCACTCTTCAACACTAAGTTCTATTTCTAAGTGGATTTAAAGCCGCAGTAATCCGAAGGTTGATCAGTACGCAAGTCTCATTGGCAATAGACGGATTTCGCCGACTGGTGCGAATTTGTGGAAGTGACCTCCCCCAATAAATCAGTATCAGCTCGGAAATGGTCCCGAGATCCTCGGCTCCGTAGGAGCCAAATGTCTGTAGCATTCGATTCGCGAACCGCGTCCGCGCTCCGTAGGAGCGCACCAGTCGCCGTCGGTGTTCAGCTCGCTCAAATACGAGCAGACGAACGGCCGGATCTATGAATCGAGAGACGCACTGAGGGCGGACATCTTCGACTTTATCGAGATGTTCTATAATCGGGAGCGGCTTCATTAGACGCTCGGCTGCATGTCGCCCGAGGCGTTCGAAAGGCAGTTGCTGTCGTAACAAAAAAGTGTCCGGATTTACTGAGCCACTTCAGTCTTTCAGAATCGAGACTTGCTTGAAGGAAGTTCAACGTGGCGTGCTATAAGCACTAATGTATGTCACACAAGGTAGCTCTAGGATGAATATTAGAGATCTATTTGAGTATCTAGTTTATCGAATCTACGTTTGGCAAATGCGTTTGTTCGGTGAATCCAATCATCCCAAGTCAGTCGCAATCTTTGGTGCTACCTCATTGGTCTTCATGAACGTCTTTACCATTTTTGTATGGGTGAGGTATGCCTTGGAGTGGCCCGGTCGCGTCGAGCCATTATTTGTCGGATCCCTTTTGGCGGTACTTTTGTCAATCAGCTACTTCATTTTCGGCAGGAATCAGCAGTTCTTGCAATTACTAGCAAGGTTCGAAGATGAATCGGAAATGAAGAGAAGAACAGGCGTTTTCGTGTTTTGGTTATATTTCATTTCAACCTATGCTCTATGTTTTGGCTCAATAGCTGTTTCGCACAGACATATCATTTGCTGACAACACGTGCTTTCGCAAACCCTTGACAGCATTCGCCTTTATCCTCTACCGTAGTAGAACCTTCTGACTCCCACTGTCAAAGGAAATCTCACCCAGGAGAAAAACCACATGTTCAAGAAAAGAAAGGGGGTCCTTCTTTCGATGGCCCTTATATCCTCACTTGTCGCGGCCGTAATTGTGATCGCGAACGCGGGTCCGGCCCGCACGGCAGCTAGCGACAACGGTTTCAAACAGCAGGTTCGGAATGCGATCAGCGAACTGGCTCTCACTTCCGGCGGAGGCCAGCAAGAAATGGCCGTGTCCGCCGACAATCTCGCGGATTTCATCTCGTACAGGTCCGGCGTCCTCATCAGCGACTGGAACCTTCATAAGCTGGTGGAAGCGGAAGGATTCGCGGCCGGCAGCGAGAAGACGGTATCAAAAGACAAACTCGCCGAGCTGATGACCGCCGTCGCCGTGAAGAAGCTCCGCGAGCTCACCGACGAACAGAAGCAGGCGGCCATAAACGCGACGGGCGGGTTCGATCATCCGGACCTTCCGCAAAGCTTCAGGCGGGGCCGCGAAACCGTGTCCCTTCGGGCAAGCGGCAAAGGTCAGATGACCAGGGACGCGCTGTCCTCGCAGATCGAGATGATCCGAGGCGAGAACGCCGAAAGCAAGATCGTCAGGAGTATGATCCGGAACGCGATCGCGCTTGAGATCGAATCGGTCTGCGCCGTGCTGATCGACGCCGACCCGGATTTCTTCGGCGGCTCCAAATGCGAGATGACTCCGATGCAGGCGCTTCTCGTGGCATATGCCGTCGCGACCGACGACCTGCTTGCGGGGAACCGTGCGGACGTGTCGTCGAAGATGAGCGCGATCCAGGCGGCGGCCTCCGAAGCGGCGGGCTCTCAGTATCCGTCCCACGTCGGGCATAAGCCGTACGGTGTCAACGGATACGTGTTCAGCGCACCCGCAAACCTCTTGCTGGAAGACTCGGCGGTCTCGGAACTCGTAACCAAACTCTCACAAACAGTCAGATAAATTCAGGAGCGATCAACAATGAAAAGACAGATGGTATCTGTCTTCCTCACTTCAATGTTGATTTTTGCTTGCACGCCTACCACAAGGATGTGCCAGCATAATATCGGAGTAGGAAGAACAGCTGTAGTAACAAACGGCGACGGCGATCAGACGGTTGTGACCGCCGACGAAAACGGGAACATTATCACTGAATGCGGCGCGACGGTATCGACCGTCTAGGCAGAAAAATGCCCGGGTCTTTGCGGACCCGGGCTTTTCAATTCGGCTGAAGTTCGCCTACTGCTTGCCTTCGAGGAACGCTTTCAGGCGTCGCGACCTCGACGGATGGCGCAGCTTGCGGAGCGCCTTTGCCTCGATCTGTCTGATGCGCTCGCGGGTTACCGTGAAATGCTGTCCGACTTCCTCGAGCGTGTGCTCGGAGCCCGTGTTGCCGAGCCCGAACCGCATCTTGATCACCTTCTCCTCACGAGGCGTGAGCGTGGCGAGCACTTCGTCGGTGATCTCTCGCAGGTTCGAGAAAGTGACCGATTCGGCCGGGTTCAGGATCGACTTGTCCTCGATGAAATCACCCAGGTGCGAATCCTCTTCCTCGCCTATCGGAGTCTCGAGCGAGATGGGCTCCTGAGCGATCTTCAGCACCTTTCGGACCTTGGAAACGGGGATGTCCATCTTCTTCGCGATCTCTTCGGAGGTCGGCTCGCGGCCGTATTCCTGCACAAGTGCCCTTGAAGTGCGAATCAGCTTGTTGATCGTCTCGATCATATGGACCGGGATGCGGATCGTCCTCGCCTGATCAGCGATCGCTCGCGTGATCGCCTGCCTGATCCACCACGTGGCGTACGTCGAGAATTTGTATCCACGCCGCCATTCGAACTTGTCCACCGCCTTCATCAGGCCGATGTTGCCTTCCTGGATCAGGTCCAGGAACTGCAGCCCGCGGTTTGTGTACTTCTTGGCGATCGATACGACGAGCCTGAGGTTCGCTTCCACCAGTTCGCGCTTTGCAACGCCGGCATTGTGCTCTCCCGTCAGGATCCTCTGAAGCGACCGCTTGATCCTGTGCGGAGGCAGGTGATAGCGCTCTTCGATGTCGGCGAGCTTCTTCTGTTCTTCCTTGATCTTCGCCTTCAGTTCCTTTTTTCGCGCAGGCTTTGTGCCTTTCTTCTCGATCTCGTCCTCGGCGCGGCGGATCTTGCGCTCCGAACTCTTGATCTCGCTGTCGACCTTGCTGATCGCCCCGACCAGTCTCTGCTGGGCGTATTCCGTCAGCTCAAGCCGCTTGATCTCCTGTGCGATCTCGACCCGGTGCCTTGCAAGCTGGTGCTTCAGCTTGACCAGTTTCTTGCTTGTCTTCGATTTCAGCTTCGAGGTCCGCTTCTTCTCTGCGAGGTACTGCTTGAGGACCTTCAGCGCCGTCGTGTAGTTCTTCTCGATGTGGTCGATGCCTTCGAGCGTCCAGCGCAGGTACTCCTCGACCTTGTCCTCTTCGCCGGTGAGTTCTGCCTGTTCCGCGAAATTGACTATCTCGCGGATCGCGGCGTCGCCTTCTTTCAGCTCTCGCCCGATCTCGATCAGTTCTTCGACCGCAATAGGCGACCGCGAGATCGCTTTCGCCGCCTTCATCTGCCCGCGCTCGATGCGCTGAGCGATCGATACCTCGCCTTCGCGAGTCAAGAGCGGCACGATGCCCATCTCGCGCAGGTAGAGCCTGACCGGGTCGTTGGTCTTGTCGAGCTTGCCCGCAGAAAGGTCCAACCCCTCGTCATCGTCGGCGTCTTCCTTGTTGTCCATCGCCACGTGGGCGGCCTGCGCAAGGAGATGCGCGTCGGCATCAGCGACGGAAACATTGGCGGCTTCGAGGCGCTGGAGCACCTCCTCGATGTCGTCGGGCGACATCATGTCATCCGGGATCTCCCGGTTGAGTTCGTCAAAACTTAGGAACTCTTTCTTTTTGCCAATTTTCAGGAGCCGTTTGATCAGCTCTTCTTTTTCGTCAAGTTCTTCGGCCATATTCTTAAAAATCGATTTCGATTGTCCTGCGTCCGAAATCGTTGGATATTATATCTTTCACGCCGGATCGCCCTTCGGGGTTTCAGCTGCCGCTTGTCGAAAGCCGTTCCTGGAGCTTTCGTTTCAGTCGCGCGAGCTCGATCTGCTCGACAACGAGCCGGTTGAGCTCGTCCTGCTCCGACTTTTGTTCAGCGATCGCCAGCTCGTGGCTGATCTCGAGGATCCTTACGTCTATCGCCATCATTCTCAGCGAGGCGAGGCAGTTCTCCGATTCCGCAAGCACCTCTTCGATCCACTCGCCTTCCGCTCTCGCGGGTTCGGCCATCCAGATCAAAGGTACGAGATCGCCGGAGACCGGGTGATCGCCGGTCAGTTCAAGTATCGACTCGATCGAAACCTCGCGTTCGGTCCTGTCCAGTTCGATCAGAGCTTCGAAGACCGGCGCAGTAGCCAGCTCTTCGTAGTCCGTCGGTTCCAGTTGCGGCAATACCTGCCGCCTTAGCTCCTCGTCGTGCACCACGAGTTCGAGGAATCGCTGTTCCGCAACCGTCACCTTCGCCTGGACCGAACGGACGACCTGCTTTCGGACCGCTTCCGCCTCGTATCCGCTTCCGGCTTTTACCGTTTTCCAAAGATCGTTCTTTAGTAACGCATCATCCACGCGCAAAAAGTTCATGGCCTGATCGAACGATTCACGTTTCTGGATCGGATTCCGAACAGCAATAAGCACGGGCACAACGTCCTCTATCGCCTCGGCCTTCTGCCTGGCGGAAGAAAGGTTACGTTCCCGTACGCTGTTCTCTAAAACAAATTGTAGGTAGGGTAAGGCGTGGTTCCTATGCTGATCTTTATATGCTTCAAAGCCTTCGGAGCGGATAAAATCGTCCGGGTCGTTCCCGCCCGGCAATACCAATACTTTTATCTCGAAATCCGCCGCCAAAAGCGTCTCTATCGCCCGTCTCGCCGCCTTTATTCCCGCACTGTCTCCATCATAATTAACCGCAACCTTACGTGCAAACCGGCCGAGAAGTTTTGCCTGATGATCCGTGAGAGCCGTCCCGAGGCTCGCAACGCAGTTTTTCACTCCGAACTGGTGCAAAGCGATGAGGTCCAGATAGCCCTCAACGAGTATCGCGTACTTCTGGCGCCGTATCTCGTCCCGGTTCTGGAAAAGTCCGTAAAGATGGTCGCCCTTTACGTAGGCGAAAGTCTCGGGGGAGTTCAGGTATTTCGGCTCGCCTTTGCCCAGAATGCGGGCTCCGAACGCGATCGGGTCCCCGTTGAGGTCAAGCACAGGGAAGATGATCCGGCCGCGGAACCTGTCGTAGATACGGTTCTTCTCTTCGTTGATCGAAACCAGCCCGCTCTCACGGATCAGCTTTTCCTCGAACCCCTTTTCTTTCAATGAATTGAGCAGGCGGTCCCAGCTTTCTTCGGCGAAGCCTATGCGGAACTTGCGTATCGTCTCTTCATCGATCTCCCTTGAAGCTAGATACTCGCGCGCGGCCTTCGAATGCGGATTGTCCGCGCGAAGATTCTCCTCCCAAAGCTCCATCGCGATCCCGTTCAGCTCGACGACCTTCGCCGCGAGCTTCTTTTCGGTGTCGCGCTTTTCTTTTTGTTTCGCGTAGTTGCCGTCGTCGACCGGTTCGGGAAGCGGGACGCCCGACACTTCGGCTACTTTCCTTACCGCTTCGGGAAATGTGAGGCCCTCGATCTCCATAAGGAAGTTATAGACGGTTCCGGACTTTTCACAGCCGAAGCAATGGTAGAAGCCTTTTGCGGGATTGACCGAAAAAGAGGGGGTTTTTTCCTGATGGAACGGGCAGCAGGCCATCCAGCTCGAGCCCTTTTTCTTGAGCTGGACGTGCGTGCCGATTATGCCGACTATGTCCGCGCGGGTCTTCAGGTCGTCGATGAAATGGTCGGGAATGCGCACGGGTTCAAGTTAAAAGTAAAAAGTGTGAATGAATTGTAAATCGTAAATCGTGAATAGTGAATAGATTTGTAGGGGCAGGGCTTGTCCCTGCCCGTGAGCGAAGCGAAGTCAATCAGTACCGGGAGCGGTAGCGACCGGCCCAATCAGTACCCGGAGCGGTAGTGACCGGCCCAATCAGTACCGGGAGCGGTAGCGACCGGCCCAATCAGTACCGGGAACGGTAGTGACCGGCCCAATCAGTACCCGGAGCGGTAGCGACGGGCATAACAGATTCAACCGCGGAGACGCAGAGGCACAGAGGAGTTGTGAATGGGCAACAACCACCGACCTGACGCGCGCTATCATCCGTGTAATCCGCGAAATCCGCGGCGAAATCCTACCGCGGAGGCGCTGAGGCGCGAAGAACTTTATTTGGTTCTTTTCGGGACGATCCAGTATTCGACGTAAGGGATATTGCTCTTCACAAAGAAGAACCTCAGTCGATCCCGATCGATCTCTGAGAATACTGACAACAATTCCTTCTTCTTCTCGCGAAACGCCTTCCGGTCCTTGTCCGCGATCACGATATTTCCTTTTGCGAGAGGATTTGCTTCGAGCATTTCCAGAAATTGCAGGTCTTCACCACCCGTGTTGCAATAGAATGCTTCGCGGTCCTTGAACGTCGATCTGAACTTAAACGGCTTCGTTCCTTCCGGCAAACCAAGATCAAGATTGGATGTTTCGCTAACCGGAGATTCGGCTCCCGGGGGAATTACCCAAAGGGTCGTCATCGAGCCGTCGGGATCTTCGATCTTCACGAACCGGAGGTCCTCAACACTAACATCCACCTTCTCATCATCCTTGTGAAACTCGATCTCGCCATAAATTACCGACTCGATATACAAGGCATACCAGATGTCTTCCTTTGGTGTGCGAATAACTACAACTCCGATCCCACCTTCTTCGGCGGTCAGCTGTTGTAGAAAATAATCGATGCGCCCCATTAAATCGCCACATTGGATCTCTCCGAATTGGTCAAGCGGGACTGGGTGACCAAAGTCCTCTTGCAGATTGAGTTTGTCGCTGTCCTGTCCGGCTGCTAGCGGCCCGAGGACACCCGCGAAAATCAATAAGATTGCGGCGCTAAGTTTCATCCGTGTAATTCGTGCAATCCGCGGCTGAATCCTGCCGCGGAGGCGCTGAGACGCGAAGAACTTTATTTGGCTCTTTTCGGGACGATCCAGTATTCGACGTAGGGTATCTTGTTTTCCACGAAATAGAACTTAAGCCGATCGGGATCGATACCTGACAAAGCCGACAACAGCTCTTTCTTCCTTTCTCGAAACGCCTTCTGGTCCTTGTCCGCGATCACAAGATTGCCGTTGGCGAGTGGATTGGCTTGCAGCAGTTCTGTGAACTGTTCATTCACACCGCCGAAAACACAGTCTAGGTTGTCAAGATCACGACTGATAGACCGGAATCTGAAGGGCTTAGTATCCTTTGCGAGCTCAAAAGAAAGCTTCCTGTCTAATTCAATCCATCGCTCGGTTCCCTTAGGGATTATCCAAAGCCGCGTTCGACCCGACTTTTCTATCCCGCCATACTCAAACAGTATCCTATTGGGATCCACCTTGATGTCGCCTTTGGAGTTGAACGATTCGACCATTCCAAGGATCTGAGATTCGACCTGAAGGCTGTACAGGAACTCACCTTTGGGAGCGAATGTCTCCACCCAGCCCGGTGCGTCCGCATCCTTAGCCAGTTCCCGAACGTAAAGTTCGATGCGCGCCTCCATATCCTCGCAGGAAAGCTCCCCGAATTCATCGACGAGATGCTGAGCGGTCACCGCTTGATTCGATGGCGAAGCGAAGATCGCAACGGCAAATATAAAGCACAATAAGTTGAATCTTGTCTCCTTCCTCATCCGTGTAATCCGTGAAATCCGTGGCTTATTCTTCTCCAGGGCTCGGCAAGCTGAATCTTGAACTCCGAACGCGTCGCCCGACGCCAAAATCCTTTCCGCGCCTCTGCGCCTCTGCGGTTCGATCCCATCACATTTTCAGTTCAACCACAGTCGCCCCGTTGCCGCCCTCGTTCTGCGGCGCGAAGCCGAAGCTTTCCACGTGCGGATGCCCTTTCAGGATCTGGTGGACGGCGTTCTTCAAGGCTCCGGTTCCGAAGCCGTGGATTATCCGGACCTTGTCGAGCCTTGCCATGTAGGATTCATCCAGAAACGCATCGACCTCTACTTCGGCGTCGAGCGTAGTCTTCCCGATAAGGTTCAATTCGCGCGCGACCTCCCTCGAAGCCGCCTCTTCCACAGCAATTCCCGCGGCCTTGTCGCGGGACGGCCGGTTCGACGCCTCGGGAGCGACCGCCTGAAGGTCCGCGAGGTCCTGCTTCATACGCATCGATCCGATCACGACCTCCGCCTCGTCTCCGGTTATCTTCTCGACCTTTCCGACGGTCCCAAACCGCTTGAGCAAAACGCTCGCGCCTTCCTCTATCGGCCGCTCGATCTCTTCGACATCCGCCGGCCGCCCGACTTCCGAAGACGCATCCCGCCCGGTAACGGCCGACGCCCTTTGCTTTAGCTGCGAAGTCTTTGCCGAGATCTCTTTTTCCGCCTTCTTCTTATTCGTTCTTTCCTTGATCGACTTCAGGAATTCCTTCGAACGCTTTTCGAAGTCGCCAACGACCTCCGAGACCTTCTGCTCGAACTCCTCTCGTCTCTGCTGTTCCCTCTGGTGGAATTCGACGTCGAGCCCGGCATACCGCTCCGCGACTGCCTCGCGCTCTTCCTCAAGCGCCTTGCGAAGATCCTCCGCCTGTTTCGTTTCCGCCTGCAGTTTGTGGAGGTAGTTTTCTGCCTCGCGCGACGACGCCTTGAGATTCTCCCTGGCGCTTTCGACGATCTGTTCGCGGATCCCGAAACGCCTCGCCATCTCGAGCCCCGACGACGCGCCCGCGATGCCGGTCAGAAGCCTGTAAGTCGGCTCCAGGGTCTTCTCGTCGAACTCGACGGAAGCGTTGATGATCGCCTCGTCGTTCGCGGCGTAGATCTTCAGCCCTTTGTAATGCGTCGAGGCGATTACGTGCGCGCCGTGCTTTCGGAAGTGATCGACGATCGCCACCCCCAGCGCCGAGCCCTCCTCCGGGTCGGTCCCGGTCCCGACCTCGTCGAGAAGGACCAGCGCAGGCCATTCGGCGTTCTCGATCATCGACGCGATGTTCGAGATGTGCGAAGAGAATGTCGAAAGATTCGCGGCGATCGACTGTCTGTCGCCTATGTCCGCCGCGATCGAGGAATAGAAGGGGACCGATGCCGTCGATGCCGGAACGGGAAGGCCTGAGAGCGCCATCATCGCAAGAAGGCCTGCGGTCTTGAGCACGACCGTTTTGCCGCCCGCGTTCGCGCCGGAGATGATCATCACGGGATTCTCGCCCGAGAGGCTCAGGCTCACAGGCACTACATTCCTTTCGGAATCGCGAAGACTTTCGTCGAGCAAGGGATGGCGGGCGTCTTTCAAATCGAGATCACCCTCGTTACTTATCGAAGGGACGACCGCGTCGAAGCGCTTCGCGAAATCCGCTTTGGCGTTGAGAGCATCGAGTTCCGAGACCGCCTCGACCGCGAGTTCGACAAGCGTCAGCCTCTCGCGAAGGGCATCGGCGAGTTCGAGCAATATCCGAAGGATCTCCTGCTCTTCTCTGGCTCTGAGAGACTGCAGCTCGTTGTTCGCCTCGATCGCCTCAAGCGGCTCGACGAATACAGTCGCGCCGGACGAAGACGTTCCGTGAGCCACGCCGCTTATCTTGCCTTTGAAATCCGCCTTGACGGGAATCACAAACCGGTCGTTCCGGACGGTCACGATATCGTCCTGAACGGCCTCTTCGCGGCTCCGCATAAGGCTTTCGAGCGTGTTTGTCAGGCTCGACCGTTTTGCGGAGATCTCGCGGCGGATCCTTTGAAGCTCCTGCGACGCGTCGTCGTCTATCTCTCCGTTCGGGAGGATCTTCTTTGTTATGTCGGACGCGACGGCGGAGAGTTCGGGGTTGATCTGAAGCGCGACGGACCAGAGCTCGGGAGCTTCTTCCTGGTGTTCGGCGATGACCGAGCGCACCTCGACCGCCTGCCGCATCAGGGAAGCGAGGTCGCGAAGTTCGAGCGGCTCCAGCAGAGTGTCCTCGATCCGAAGGCGCTTCAGGTGTTGCGAAGGGTCCTTGATCCCTGAGAATCTCCAGCGCACGTCTTCCGAGCGGAGTTCGATCGCTTCGCGAAGAAGATCGAGATCCCGTTCGAGCTCGTGTCTGCTTTCACGCGGTGCATGCTTCAGGATCCGGCCGCGGCCCATAGGCGTCTGCGCGCCGTTGGCGACAAGGTCGAGAAGCTTTTCGAATTGGAGGGTTTCGGTGTCGAACATCCTTCTGTGAGCAGTGAGCGGTGAGCGGTAAGCAATGGGCGGTTAGCAGTCAGCAGTTTACCGTCGGGCTTGCCCGACTTCTAAGGACTGAGATAAAAGGACTGAGGACTGAGATAAAAAGTTGACATCTGCTCGAAATGCATATTTCCTTCCCTCAGTCCTCAGTCCTCAGTCCTCAGTCCTCAGTCCTCAGACCTCAGTCCTCAGTCCACAGACCTCAGTCCTCAGACCTCAGACCTCAGTCCTCAGACCTCAGACCTCAGACCTCAGACCTCAGACCTCAGTCCTTTTACTCATCACCCGTCACTCATTACTCATCACTCTCTATTCCGTGACCTTGACTCCCTTCCAGAACGCAACCCGGCCGCGGATGTTCTCCGCTTCCGGTTTCGGATCCGGGTAGTACCACGCCGCGTCCGCGTTCGTCTCGCCGTCGACCTCGATCGTGTAGTAGCTCGCCGTGCCCTTCCAGCCGCAAACAGTATTGGTGTCGCTGGGCCTGAAGTATTCGTCCTCGATCGAATCGGCAGGAAAGTAGTGGTTGTTCTCAACGACGACCGTGTCGTCGCTTTCAGCCATTGTTTTTCCGTTCCAGATGGCCTTCATAGTCAGTAAGCAGTTAGCAGTTAGCGGTGAGCAGGATCAGGCATCAGGAATCAAGGATCAGGTATCACTTCCCGGTGCCCATCATTCGCGATTGCCCGTTCTCAATTATCCATTCCCAATTGTCAATTCCCCACCATTCACGTTTCACGATTCACTTCTCCGATAAACCGCTCCCTCATCTCCGGCGTCGGGATCATGCATTGGTCCTTCTTCCCGAACATCTTGTACCTGTGTTTCGCGAAAAGCTTGTAGAAGAAATCCCGGATCGGCCTGGGAACTACCATTAACGCATACAGGAGCGGCCAGTTGCCGTCGAGCTTCCGGGCGATCATCAGCGCCGCGGTCGAATAGACGAACGCCTCGCCGTCCTCGATAAGGATCACGGAGTCGGTCTCTTCGCGGTCGATGTCCTTGTCCGCGAGAAGTTCTCCGGCGACCTCCGACTGAAGAGGCGCGAAATTGAAATAGCCGTCCTTGTCTCGGCGGATGATGAAATTGACCGACGAATTGCAGAAGTTGCAGACTCCGTCGAAAAGCACGGTAGCTCCCATATCGCTATGTTAGCCCGACTCCTTTGCCAAACAAACCTTGGCGGACGCGCTCGCGCTTCCCATCGGGAAACATTTTGCTCTATACTTCGTAGAAATTTCAGTTCACAACCCCAGACTTATCCGCGAAAAAGATATGAACAGACTAATCTCGCGAGCGATGCTCGCCGCGCTGTGCGTTTTGACTTTCGCCTCGGCGATGTCTGCCCAGGTCGGATCGTACGCGATCACGAACGCGAAGATCGTGACGGTTTCCGGATCGGTGATCGAGAAAGGAACGGTCGTGATCCGCAACGGGCTGATCGAATCCGTAGGCACCGGGGTCAGGGTCCCCGCCGACGCAAAGGTGCTCGACGGCGAAGGAATGACCGTTTACCCGGGACTGATCGATACCAGATCTTCTCTCGGAATTCCCCAGACGCCTGCGCGGCCGCAGGGAGGTCCTTCTGCGCAGACTCAGCAGGACGAATCGATATCGAAGTATCCCGAGGGCCTGCGGCCCGAAGTGGTCGCCGCCTCAAAGCTGAAGGCAGGTGAGGCGCAGTTCGCGAACCAGAGGAACGCAGGATTCACAACCGCGCTTACGATCGAGGACGAAGGCATCTTCAACGGACAGTCGGCGCTGATCAATCTCGCGGGCGAATCCGCCGCGGAGATGATCGTTCGCTCGCCCTGGGCTCAGCACGTTTCGTTCAGGACCCTTCGCGGAGGGAATTTCCCGAGTTCGCTGATGGGAACCTTCGCGGCCTTGAGGCAGATGTTCCTGGACGCCCGGCGCCACGCGAAGATCCTCGAGATGTACGAAAAAGACCCGAGAGGGATGAAGCGGCCCGACCGCGACGTCTCGCTCGAGGCCCTCATCCCGCTCCTGAATGGAGAGCAGCCGATCGTGTTCAACGCGAACAGCGAGCGCGAGATCATACGCGCGCTCGACCTTGCGAAGGAGTTCGGCCTCAAGGCTTTCATTTCGGGAGGCCAGGAATCATGGAAGGTCGCCGACCGTTTGAAGGATCAGAACGTTCCTGTGCTTCTTTCGCTCGATTTCCCGAAACGCACGCTTACGGAGCACAAGGAAGCCGAGCCCGAAACTCTCGAGACGCTGAGGCTTCGTGTCGAGGTGCCGAAAAATCCGGCTCGTCTGAAACAGGCGGGAGTGAACTTTGCATTTCACACAGGAGAGCTGAAGAATTTGCGCGATTTCTTCGCGAACGCCCGGGAGGCGGTCACCAACGGCCTTTCGGAAGCCGATGCGGTCCGTGCGATGACGCTTTCCGCCGCTGAGATATTCGGCGTGGAAAAGCAGACCGGCTCGATCGAAGCGGGCAAGATCGCGAACCTCGTCGTGGTGAAAGGCGACCTTCTCGATGAAAAGGCCGCCGTTACCCACGTATTCGTGGACGGAAAGGAGTTCGAGCCGCCGAAGCGGCCGGAAAGGCCGGCAGGGACCGCGGCCGGTAACACGACGGGAGCGCCGGCGAACGTGGCCGGCACGTGGAATCTGACGATCGAGCCTCCGGGCCAGACTGTCGGTGCCACGCTCGTTCTGACCCAACAGGGCAATGTCGTTACGGGCACGCTCTCATCGCCGGTTTTCCCCTCCGCACCCATACGGGATGGGAGGGTGACCGCGAACGGATTCAGCTTCTTGGTAACGGTGTCGTTCGGGGGTATGGATATCGATGTAACCTTCGACGGCCGCGTGACCGGCAACGAGGTAGAGGGAACTGCCGATACGGTTCAGGGCCCGGCCGCATTCAGGGGGACCCGGACCCCCCGCTAGTCGTGCGGCAGGACATTTATCAATGGCTCGAATTCAACCGAGGAAAGAAATGAAAAGAAACTGGAAATTGCTTTTGACCGGAATCGCGCTCGCAACGATGTTTGCCGCAGGCGTCTTTGCGCAAAACGGGACGGACGTACTGATCCGCAACGCGACGGTGCTGACCGCCGCCAAGGGAACGCTTCAGAACACAGACATTCTGATCACGAACGGTAAGATCGCGAGGATCGGCAAGAACCTTCGGGCGCCGAACGCGAAGGTCATCGACGCGACCGGCAAGTTTGTTTCACCAGGCCTCATCGACTGCCACTCGCACGCGATGCTCGATTCGATCAACGAGGGCTCGTCTGCCGTCACGTCAATGGTCACGACAAGCGATGTTCTCGACACGACCGATGTGACGATCTATCGAGCACTCGCCGGAGGCGTGACGGCGGCGAATCTGCTGCACGGGTCGGCGAATCCGATCGGCGGGCTTAATACGGTAGTGAAATTCAAGTACGGGCGGCCGATGGATGAATTCCTTTTCCCCGGTGCGCCTCCGGGAATAAAGTTCGCCCTCGGCGAGAACGTGAAGCGCGCCAACTCGAACGTCCTGCCCGGTTCTTCGCGCCGCTATCCGGCAACGCGAATGGGAACGATGGAAGTTATCCGCGACGCCTTCATACGGGCGCGTGACTACAAGAAGAAATGGGACGACTTCAAGGCGGGCAAGACGAAGATCGAGCCGCGCAGGGATATTGAGCTCGAGCCGCTTGTTGAGGTTCTGGAAGGCAAACGCCTTGTCCATGCGCACGGCTACCGTTCGGACGAGCACCTGAACCTGATGCTCATCGCCGACGAATTCGGCTTCAAGATCGCCACGCTTCAGCACGGACTGGAGGCCTACAAGATTGCTCCCGAGATCTCCCAGCGCGGCACAGGCGTTTCGATCTTTATGGACTACTGGGGGTACAAGCTCGAGGCTTACGACACGATCCCCTACAACGCTTACATCCTCTGGAAGAACGGCGTTGTCGTCTCTTTGAACTCCGACTCCGGAGAACGCATCCGCAGGCTCAACCTCGAAGCGGCCAAGACGATGAAGTACGGCGGCGTCCCCGAGGAAGAGGCCCTGAAGATGGTCACACTTAATCCTGCAAAGCAGCTTGGCGTAGACAAGCGGACCGGTTCGATCGAGGTCGGCAAGGACGCCGACATCGTGGTATGGAGCGGCCATCCGTTCAGTCCTTTCTCGCACGCGGAAACGACGATGGTTGACGGCGAAGTGTTCTTCGACCGCAAGCAGGACCTCGCCCGAAGGGGACAACTGAAGGCCGAGAGGGAAAGGCTCGAGAAAATGGACGCCAATCTTCCGCCGGGCAAGCGCGGAAAGAAGGACGCCGAAGACAAGGAAGAGAAGCCGGAAGCAACGCCGGTTCCGACGAAAGGAGGGAACCGATGAGGAAGGATACAGGAGACAGGAGACAGGAGACCGGATATTTCGTAGGGGCAGGGCGTGTCCCTGCCCGCCGCGCCGACAGGCGCGAATTCGGTACCCGGAGCGCAGGCTCCCAAATTTCAAATTTCAGATCTCAAATGAAAAATCGAACGCTGGCACTTGGCGCCATTCTTATCCTCGCCTTTTCCGCCTCGCTGTTCGCCCAGAACGGGCCGACGGATCAGAACCTCACCGGTCGCGCGGGGACCTTTGCGATCACGGGCGCGAAGATCGTGACCGTTTCGGGCGCGGAGATACCTGACGGGACGATCCTTATCCGCGACGGCAGGATCGCGGCGGTCGGGGCCAATGTCTCGATCCCCGGCGGTGCGGAGAAGATCGACGGCAAGGGTCTGAGCGTCTATCCGGGGATGATCGACGCGGGTACGAACATGGGTCTGCTCGAGATCGGTGGCGGAGCGAGAGGTACCGTGGATGTGTCCGAGTCCGGCGACATAAATCCAAACGCGAAAGCGTTTCTCGGTATAAACCCGCACACTTCGCACGTTAACGTCACCCGTGTGAACGGGATCACGACCGTGCTTTCTTTGCCCGTCGGAGGTCTGATCTCCGGCCAGTCAGCGATCATCAATCTCAACGGCTCCACGCAGGCGGAGATGGCGGAAGTTCCGGTTTACAGCCTTGTGATCAACTTCCCGACGATCAGCACGTTTGCCGGCTTCAATCCGTTCACGGGGCCTAGGACGATCAATTTTGATCAGGCAGTGAAGCGCCGGGACGACCGCGTGAAGGAGATCAAGGACGTCTTTGAGGCCGCCAAGCAGTACGCAAACGCGCGTGACGCTTACGCTAAAGACAATTCGCTGCCTATGCCTGCAACGGACCTGAAGATGGAAGCGTTGATCCCTTATATTCGGGGCGAGAAGCCGATCATCTTCTTTGCGCAGAGATCGCGGGATATTCGGGCCGCGCTGAATTTCATCGAGGAGATGAAGGTCAAGGGCATCATTTACGGAGGCGGAGAGGCTTGGGAGGTTGCGGACGACCTTAAGAAGCACGACGTGGCGGTGATCTACACCAACATTCACAGCAATCCGTTCAGCCAGGACGATCCGTACGATGCGAACTTCGCGGCACCTTCGAAGATGAGGAACGCCGGCGTGAAGTTCTGTATATCGACCGGAGACAACGGCGCGAACGCAAGGGAACTTCCTTACCAGGTCGGAATGGCGGGCGCCTTCGGGCTTTCGAGGGAAGATGCGCTGAAGGCGGTGACCCTATTTCCGGCGCAGATACTCGGGATCTCGGACCGTTACGGTTCTCTGGAGGAAGGCAAGGTCGCGAACGTGGTCGTCACGGACGGCGACATTCTGGATCCGAGGACGAACGTGAAGTACGTCTTCATAAAGGGACGTTTGCTGCCTTTGACGAGCCGGCACACCGAGTTCTTCGAGGTGTTCAAGGACCGCAAGGCGGCGGAAAGGCTTCCGTAGTCAGTGAGCCGTGAGCGGTAAGCTGTGAGCAGGAGGACGTAAGCAGCAAGCAGTAGGGGCGGGGCTTGTCCCCGCCCCATTTCATTTTGGTGAGCCGTAAGCAGTGAGCCGTTTAGCGGCGGGCTTGCCCGCTTTGTTTAGGGAGTAAGCACTAGGGGCGGGCCCCCTCGCGATCCTGATCGGGCTCTGCCCGATCAATGCAGCGCGAAGCGCTGCTCTAAACGGCCCCAATCGACTCGCCAGTTCTTGAAGCTTACCGCACTCCTCGGCGGCGAAGCCGCTGCAAGGACTGCGCTTTGATCTTTCAGCCTTTGCCGATCCTTCCAACTGCTTTATGATTAACGGGTTATGGAAGAAGAACGGAGGGCCGCCGTCGACGAGCTGAATCAAAGGCTTGTCGAAGAATACTCGGGAAAGACGGAATTTCTGCAAGAACTTCTGTCCGTCCAGGGTGATCTGGGCCTTCTGTACGACGGGCGCCCGACGATCCCGTTTCTCCGACCACATTTTATTACCCGCACACAATACGACGAAGCGATGCTCGCCTCAGAGTCCGTTGCCGCTGCCGGAGAGCGTCTTGCCGCCGCGGCACTCGAAGAAGAGGACATTCTCGAAAGGCTCGGTCTCACGGAGACCGAGAAGCGTCTTGTCCGCGTCGATCCCGGCTACTCCACGGTTTGTGCGAACGCCCGGCTTGATACTTTTTTCGACGGCCGCAATTTCAAGTTCCTCGAATACAACGCTGAAACGCCTTCCGGGCCGAGCGACCAGCGCCAGATCGAAAAGGTGTTCGCCAAGATCTCTGTCCTGCAGGAGTTCCTCGAAAAAACACCCCACTGGACACCGAGGCCCTGGCCGAAGCTCTTGCAGACCCTCGTTACCTGCTACCGGGAACACGGAGGAAAAGAGCGGAAGCCGAACATTGCGATCGTTGATTGGGAAGGCGTGGAGACCGAGCCCGAGTTCTATGTTTTGAAGGATTACTTCGAATCGATGGGGTTCCGAACGCTTGTCGCCGATCCTGAGGAACTCGAGTACGACGGGGAAGCCCTGCACGCAGGGTCTTTCCGCGTCGATATCCTTTACAAGCGCGTCCTTATCCAGGAACTTCTCGAGAAATACGGGGACGCGCATCCGATCATGAAGTCGTACGAGGCCGGAGACCTTTGCATGGTCAATTCATTCCGGGTCAAGCTTCTGCATAAGAAAATGTCGTTCGCCATCTTCTCCGACCCTCAGTATCAGAGGCTCTTCACGAGAGATCAGGTCAACACGCTCGCCGAACATGTTCCCTGGACACGCAAGGTCGAAGACGCAAAGACTAGCTATTACGGCGAGCCCGTCGAACTGCTCGAATTCCTCCGGAGGGGCAGGGAACAGTTCGTTCTGAAGCCGAACGACGATTACGGCGGAAAGGGGGTCGTACTCGGATGGGAGTGCGGCGAGAGCGAATGGGACGGCGCGCTTGACGAGGCTCTCGCGGATTCATACGTGGTTCAGGAAAGGGCGCCCGTTCAGAAGGAAGAATTCCCTATGTACAACGAGGAAGTTTCGCTCGAAGCCCTTCTTGTTGATTTCGATCCGTACCTGTTCCGGGATTCCGCCGAAGGCGGAATGGTCCGGCTCTCCTCCTCTTCGCTTGTGAACGTCACCCAGGGCGGCGGCCAGACCGCGCTGTACGTGCTCGAGTAGTGAGCCGATCGTGAATCGTGAATCGTAAATCGTGATCGTCCCCCGTGCAGTCCTGACCCTCTCAACCTGTCTGGATGACTGAACCTGATCTTGGAACCTTGAACATTGAACTTGGAACTGCCTTCTCCAAAACGTAGTTGACTACAAGAATCGCGCGTCTTATTATGTAGCCCACTACATAAACTGGAGACTCTGCGATGGCCAAGGACTTTCTGACCGAACTCGGTTTTCTGGGCTTCGTCACCCGATTAAAGCGGATAAGCGACGGAATGCTTCACGACGGGCGGGGTCTTTATAAAGAACTCGGGATGGATATCGAGCCGAACTGGTACGTCGTTTTCAAACTGCTTGAGACGCGGGGCGAGATGACAGTAACGGAGATAGCGGACGAGATCGGGTTCGCTCATCCGTCTGTGATCTCGATCATCAACCGGATGGAAAAGGCCGGTTACATAGGATCAAGGCCGTGCAGTGACGACAGCCGGCGGCGCCTGATCAGCCTTTCGGAGAAAGCGCGCGAAGGAATGCCCGCGTTCGAGAGGGTCTGGAGGGCCGGTGTCGCCGGAACGAAGAACCTGCTCCGCGACGTCCAGGCCCTCGAGTTCCTGGATCTGCTCGAAAGCAGGATCAAGGAAAAGGGCTTCAAACGGCGCACGCTGGAAGCGCTCAAACGCGACAGCGCAGTTTCAGTAAAAGGCTACTCGGACGAACTCGCGCCGGAATTCGCGAGGTTGAATTACCAGTGGATCGAGGAATACTACGAGGTTGAGGAGCACGACCGCGAACAGCTGGACGATCCCAAGAGCTACATCGTCGATCACGGAGGCGAGATCCTCTTCGCGCTGATCGAAGAAAAGGTCGTCGGCACGGTCGCGTTGATCGAAATGGGGAACGGGTCGTTCGAGCTCGCAAAGATGGCGGTCGATTCGGGCTACCGCGGATTCGGCATTGGCGAGAAGCTAATGGACGCCTCCATTGAATACTCGCGGAACGCCGGCAAAGAAAGGATCATCCTGGAATCGAACACGAAGCAGATACCCGCGATCAGCCTGTACAAAAAAGCGGGGTTCAAAGAGATCCCGCTCGCTCCGGACACCCCGTACAAGCGGGCGAACATTAGGATGGAGTTGGTGCTGTGAGCCGTTTAGCCGGCGCACTTGTGCGCCGGACAGTGAGCGGACTTCAGTAGGGGCGGGGCTTGTCCCCGCCCCTACTGAAAACGGGCTACTACTTTGCAGCCAGTGCCTTCAGGGTTTCCGCGATCTTCTTCGATTGCTGATCGATCAGGTTCTTCAAGGCACGCTTCGTGTTCTCGTCCTTCGCTTCCTTAAGAGAATTCTCAAGCGCCATCTTGTAGGCCGTTTCAAGAGCGATGTCCTTCGGGACCGCGACGTCCGGGATCACGCCCGTGCCTTCCCAGTTCGTCTTCGTGATCGGGCTGATCGCGCGGCCCGTCGAGATGAAGGCGCTGAAATGGTCGCCAAGGCGGAACGAGTCGCCGGGGTGGGCGCCGCCGCCTGTGGTCTCGCCGACGATCTTCGCGCGCTTCAGGTTCTTCAGGTTGTACGAGAACTCTTCAGCTCCGGAAAAGGTGCGGTTGCTGGTCAATACGTAAACATCCTTTCCGAGATACCGCTTGCCCTTCACACGCTCGGGCATCGTCCAGAACTCGTCGGTTCGGTCGCCCTCGCGCCAGTAGAGATCGTTCAGATGGACCTTCTCCTCGCCGAATAAATAAGAGCAGATCACAGCGACCATCTCCGGGTCGCCTCCGCCGTTGCGGCGCAGGTCGAAGATCAGGGCGTCAGTGTTCGACACGAAGTTCATCGCCGCGGCGACCGTGTCGGCTCCAAGCTCGGGACCCATAAAACCGCGGAATTCGATATAGCCGATATTGCCGTCGAGCCGCTTTACGCTCTCGAAGCCGTAGTTGGCGAGTTCCATGTACCTCCGCCACGCGGCCTCTCTCTCTTCAGAAGGGCGGTCGTTACGGTTCCGGACCGGAAGCGGTTCGTACGAGAAACGCACGCGAAGATGCTTGTCCTTACTGACCGATTGAAGGTCGGCGGTCAGCTTTTCAGCAAAAGCCCGCGCACTGGTCACATTGTCGTAGTCGCCCTTCGCGATAAGCGCGCGGACGTGCTGTTCCATCTTCTTTGCCACTTCAGGAAAAACGTAGGCGCGGTTGATGTTCTCGAGGGCGGCGTTGATGACGTCCGCCTTCGTCGATTGATCGAGCTCTATGTCGGGCGCGTTCTGGCCCTGCGCGGCGATGACGATATTGCCGATGACGATGATGCCGAAGGCCGCGGCGGTCGCGGCGAGAACCGAGCGTATTGATCTCATAGCTGTCACTCCTTTGGGAATTATTTATGTATTAGTCAGGCCTTTGAGCAAGAGTCCGCAGATCGCAAGCGCTTTCTTTCGTACGTGGCTCCGTTCGCCGAGTTCCTGCGTGGAAAGCCCCGCAGGCAGAAGGGAATTGGTCGAGGTAATGATCACCCTCGCGAACTCGTCGGCGTCGCCCTTTGCGAACTCGCCTGATTCCTGGCCTTCCCTTATGACCTTGGCGAATATCTCGGCCTCTTCGCGGAAGTACTGCTTGCGCCGTTCGATCACTTTCGCCCGGAGAGAGGAGAGAATCTCGTCAATGCTCTCTGTGTAATGCTGAACATTGTCGAAACGGATCAGCACGCGGCTGAGCACCATTTCGCGGAGCTTTTCCTCGGGCGGAGCCTTCCGGGCGGCAATCTTCTCCAGGTCTTTCTTCACACGGTCGACGATCCGGTCGATGTGCGAAAGCACGATCTCTTCCTTGCTGGAAAAGTGAAGATAGACGCTGCCCTTGCCGATCCCGACCTCGCGCGCGAGATCGTCGATCGTCATTTTCTTGTACCCGTACCTTGAAAGAAGCAGGTCCGTGGCGTCCAGAATGGCGTCGCGGACTTCTTTTGTCTGAACACTTGCTCGCATATGAAATGAATTATGACCAAAAATGATTTGTAGTCAAGACCGTAAGCAGTAAGCAGTGAGCGGTAAGCAGAAAGCAATGAGCAGAAAGCCGTTTAGCCTGTGTGGGGAGACACGATAATGGAACCCCCTTGAACACGATATTAGCCGGAATTTAAAGGATTTCTTGGTCGATCGGTGTGAAATTGTGTTGACTGAGTCAACTTTAAATTCTGGGATCTCCCCGTCGCGCGACTTTTCAACTTCTATCTGTCAAGGAACTCTGGAAACTCCCCGACGCGGAGTTCTTCAGGCCACTCGCTGATGTCGCCGCCTTTCGGGTGATGGATCGAGCCGCCGGTTTCCAGTGCTATCCACGCCCCGCTCCAACCTGATAGGTTAGAACCGAGTTGCTTAACGAAGCACGGCACCCCAGAAACCCGGCAGTCAGATAGAATCCTAAGAATCCAATCTACGTCGCACTCTCGTGCCTTCGGTCCGCTCTCGCCGCCGACGACGACCCAATCAAGGCCCCTCCGCTTTTCCACAATGGTCCCTGAAAAGGTAAGCCTGCCATTCAAAGCGTTTAGGTCGCAGCCTGCCCATGCGTCTATTTCCGTGAGATTGAGCGGCCCGAGCAGCGGCTCTGCGCTCACCCAATGAACAGCCGCCGGGATATTGAGAAGGATCGGGATTCGCTCGTTCGCTGTTTCCTGGTCCTCGCAGGAGACGCCAAGCCAGACGTTCGGAAGGGGCCATGGAGCGTTCCGAACACCGCAGTTCAAATAAGCCTCTGAGGGGTGCCATTCGGAAAGATTCAGGTCGCAGGCGATCTCATCGGCCTTGTCGAAGACCGCTTTACTCACATCGCCGGCAGAACAAAATCTCTGCATGAGATCTGCTCGTTTCGTCAGGACCTGAAAAGTGTGGTGTGGACTGAGAGCCATCGCCGCGTAGGCACGAACGATCCAGTCGGGATCAACGGCTTCGTGGAACAGGTCGCTCATCGAGTTCACGAAGATCATCCGGGGCCTGGTCCAACGGATCGGCTGGGTCCAGACATCATCGGCGGCGGCGTTGATCCGGCCCGTCCAGTTGCCGTCCTTAACGGTTCCCCTGTACTTCGCCTGGATCGTTGGGTTCGGGTGTCCTGCGAGCCGCTGCGCGTCCTTGATGGCGTAGCAGTTCTTACACCCCGCGCTGACCTTCGAGCAGCCGGCGATCGGGTTCCAGGTCTCATTTGTCCATTGGATCTTCGTCATTCCTCAAGTTTCCCCTCACGCTCCGTAACTTCGAAGCTCCCCCACACTAGGTACGCCAGGACCTTATTCAGCGCCCGGCGGCAGTTCGACTTGCTCGCGTAGCCTTGGGAACCGTCCGCGATAATCCGGCCGTTGGGCGCGACTAGCCTCCAATACCATTCACCCGTGCGTCCCGGGTAGATCTCGAATCTAGCTTTTCGCATTTTCTTTCTCCATTTCGATCACCCGCCCGACCTCTCGAAGGATCTCAATACCAGGGACAAATATCGCCCTGGCGACCTCTACCTCCGTCACGTCGTCGGGGATCGACGTATATGGAGGGCGGCACACTTTACGAAGGATCCCGTCAGCAAAATGCGTAAGTTTTACCGCCGTGCCCAGTATCTGCTCGGCCTTTGCGATCAGAATCCCTCGATTCTCAGGCTGTGAGAGATCGGGGTTGTCATTGTAGTCGGCGCTCAAAACCTGGCGGCTGATACTGCTGTCACCGCTGAGTCCGCAGTTTTTACACGCCCATCCCCGGCGGCTGTCATCTATTTCGTGCCAGCAATTTCCCGTCGCTTCGATCACGAGGCGGGAGAGACGCTCAGTTTCAGTATTCACTCACTCCCTCCATCGCCTGCGCCAAAGCCGCAGCGATCTTCTCTGCAGTGGCGGTCAGAGCAAAACGCATAAATGCAATCAGATAGGTGGTGTCCGATTCGTCCCTAATGATTAAATCGCCACGAAAGGCGTTGATAAAGCGCCTCCACCTCTGTTCATCCTCACCGCACCACTCGCCGACCGCTTCCACTACGAGGTCGCGGGATTCGGTGTAAGCGTGTCGCTTCTTATTCTCAGCGAAAATGTGACTACGCCATTCACGATGGCTGATTCCACACACGCAGCCCCGTCCGTTAAGTGCGGGTTCGTGATACTCACGCCCAAGCCCCTCAGCTATTGTTGTATTTACACTCATTTCTCACCTCGTTTACGAGCTGCAGGAACGCATTCCGGATCCCGTCTTCCTGCGGGATCCTTGTCGATCCGCGCGGGTAGCGGACCCACCCCCAGTCCTGGGCGAAGATCTTGCGAAGATTCCAGATCGTGAGCAGGTCCGATTCCGTATCGAACGCCTCGAGGAAGCTGATCCGGACGCATCGCTTGCCGGCCATAAAGGAATTGTCGAATCGGTCCGGGTAGTTCCAGAACGGCTCTCCGGTGACCTCGACCAGGCCGACGATGCGCGACAGGGGCGCCGTCAGATAAATAAAAGCGCGATCTCCGATCTTCACTCCCTTCGGGCAGACCCAGTAAAACCCGTGGCGAAGATAGTAGTTGAGGCGCTCCGCACCATGATTCCTTACGAACTCGAACCAGGCCACGTTGTCCGGGCCGCCCTGGAAGATGTAGAGAGCGCCTTGATGATCCATTCAGCCGAACCTCCTCCTGTTTTCGTAGATCCGTTTCCAGCCGCGGGATTCGGAGATCCGGGCGTTGACCTCGAGGAGGTCGATCCCGTCGTTGTAGTTCTCTGTGTACTGATGGAAGTACTTTTGAGTCAGCCGGCCGTCGAAGCGGCCGACCACGGTCTGAGCCTTCGGCCCTTTATCTGCCGCCATAGCGGCGTACCGGCCGTCTTTCTCGAATATGATGACTGTGTGTTCGGGCATTCTCAGATCTCGTAGAGCGTGAGCTCGGGCAGGCTGAAGTTCTTGTGCAGTCGCTTGTTGCAGATCCGGTTGCGGGCCCGCTGCGTCATCACCACGCCGTCGAAGTCCTGGTCGACCGATCTCTGAATGTCGTCCAGGCGCTCCGACGAAACACTCGCGACCATCGAGATCTCGATCATCGCGCGGAGTTTCAGCAGCCGGTTCTCTATCTCGTCCAGGTCGAGTCTCTTCTTCGACATTTCAGCAGCGAGGCCGGAGAGCTTCAGGACCACTTTCTCGACAGCGGAATTCATCGGCTCGCCAAGGGCAGCGTTCTCTGCGGCATTCCCGTAGGAATTCAGGAGCGTCCTGACCGTCTGGAGCTCCTCGTACAGCCTTTCCGGCTCGCGCTTTACTTTCGCCTGGCTGTCGCCGTCGCCCTCCGGCCGGCCGACCTGGCTCCGCGCCCATTCCAGGTGCGCCTTCTCAACGGCCTGGGTAAAGTACCGGAGCGAATTGATCCGGTCCGGCCGGCGATTGCCGTTGAAGCGTTTTGCGACGTCGTCCATCGCGCGAAGCACGATCCTCAGCGGGATCCCCTGCTCTTCCCAGGTGGCCGCCAGGTGCCAGTCGATCGGCGAGAGCATTGAGGGCATTCCTCGGACCGAGGAGTACTTCTTCTCGATCTCGGCGAGATAGTTGTTCATTTCCATCAGGTACCTCGTCATGACAGCCAGGCCTTGATCCACCGCTTCGTGCGGACGATGCTCCAAAGCAATGAGTCAACGAAGCCGGCGACAAGACCGATCGTTTTACTCGCCGGCATAGTTCCTCCGCCTGTTGATCAGGCGTTTTGCCTGGTAGTGGGCGGTGAGGCCGGTTCCGAAGCTGTCGAGTGAAACCTTATCCAATTCGGCGGCCTGGGCCTCGCTGATGAGCTCGTCGATCCGTTCGGCCGGGAGCTCGGTCCTGTTTAATAGGTAAAGAAACACGACCAGCTTGCTCTTGGTTAAAAACGGTCTGCACCCGTCATCTGACATAGATTTCATTCCCCCATTCGAATCTCGTTGTAGTGTCCGGCAACCGACCGCGTTAGCTCCCGGAGTTCGAAGTCGCGACTCTCAAATTCCAGCCCCCCCCCCCCATTTTTTACCTGCCACATACACCCTCCTTCATTCGTCGAAATTATGCGCACGGGGAAGGAACCGTCCGTCATGCACGTTCAAAAAGTCGCTCCCGGTCGCGTCTATGGCCTTGATCGCGTCCACTTCCACCTTCGCGGAGCTAACTAATGTCCGGGCGACCTCGTTAATCGCCTTCGCCCGGTCGAGCTCCATATCCCCGTCTTTGAGCATCTCGATCGTTTCGAAAAGGTGGTCCCTAAGATCGGTCATCTTGTTTTTCCGCACTGTTTATTCTCCTTGTCAGTACTGCGATCGCGCGGTAGGTTTTTCTAATGTCTTCCGGATACCGGTGGATCGTGTTCCTCCGCATCAGTTCGGCACGGGTCAGAAGCTCAAGGTTTTCAATCGAGCAATCGGTCTTGTCGCCGTTGCGGAACACCAGTGCATGACCTTTCGGGATCTTTCCCTTCTTCTCTTCCCAAACCAGCCGGTGCTTGTATTTCCATCTGTTCCGCTCCGCGATCTTCACTTTCAGATAGCCGTCGGGGTCCGTGACCTCGGTCCCGACCGGAACGTGGTTGTGGGGCAGGTGTCCGTCCTTGAACTGCGTCTCCGGAGCGCGGCCGCCGGCCGTGAAAGACTTCCCCTTGTTCCAGCTTTTATGTCCGGGTTTGAATCTCGTGCCTTTTCCGCGACTACAGTTATTCGGGGAAAGGCGGCCGCCGTATCCGGCGTCGAAAAAAGCCTTCGACTTCTTCAGTCCAAGGCTGTTCGCCTTGCTGTAGACCCGGCTGACGGTAGAGTTGAGCTTTTTCGCCACCTCCTCGGTCGGCCGTTCTGGGTAAGCCGTCCGCAGGTATTCGGTCTCTTCGGTTGTCCAGAATCGTCTCGGCATTGTTTCATTTAGAGCTCAAGATTGAGCGCCGGTCTTTCCCGGCCGTCAGGCCCGTTTCGCCGCTACAGTCTGTCGCTTCAGCGGACGACTTACGGGTGGAGCCTGGCCCTCTTCGTGTTGTGGGGCGCCCTTCATACTCGCTTCACCGGCCCGGCTTTTGGCTGCGTCCGGAGACCGCTTATTCTGCCGACTGCTGACCGGCTACCGCGCCCCTCGCGAATCCCTAGGCCGCGTGTCTGAGGTTCCTCACCCTCGGGACGTCCGGGAGATTGAGCATCGTCGAAACGACCCGCTTCTCTTCGAGCCGGTACGCCTCCATCAATGCCGTGTTCGTCAGGTTGCCGAGCGCGAGAGGCGTTGTCGCGATCGCGCAGATCCGCTCAACGGACTTCGCGTCGAACAGCCGGTCCATATCGCCGCCGACAGAGGCGATCTTGTGCCGGAGGTAGTCCTTCGCGGACTTGGCGATCGGAGGCATCTGCAGGACCTGGACGCGCTCCGCGATCTCGCGGAAGCGGTAATCCCTAAGCGTTGCCTCGACGAACCGGGGCTGGCCGAACAGGACCACGCCGAGCAGGCGGTTATAGCCGCCGTTCGTCATTTCCCAGAAGTTTTTGAGCGAGATCAGGACCCGCTCGTTGAGCCGGTGGCATTCGTCGAAGACCAGGGCAATGCGTGCGTCGTCCTTCTCCAGAGACGTGAGCAGCTGCTTGATCTTCCGGACGCGGGCCGTCGATGCCTGCGGGGCCCGGACCTCGAACTCCTCGAGGATGTAGGAAGCGATCGCTCCGACATTGACCGCGTTCATATCGAAGAACTCGGGGTGGATAAGGTGGACCTTCTGAGGCAGGCCGGCGAGCTCGCGCTCGACACGGATCTTGAGGCTGGTCTTCCCTGTTCCGACCCCGCCGGCGACGCACACAAAGCGCTTGTAAAGGATGGCGTCCTTCACCCGCTCGGCGACGTCATCGAGCTCGCGGTTTGTGAAGAGCTCCTCATCCGTCGGAACGCGGTCCACGTCGAACGGGTCCGCGGAAAGGCCGAAAAACTTGACAGCCGACGAGATCAATTCGCATCTGTTTACGATCATAATCCGCTCCTGAAAATTGAGTAGTGTGACAAGATCCTCATAGATCTCTTCCTCCGAAAATCCCTTCTCGACCATCCACTTGTAGAGGCCGTCCTCAAGCACGGGGACAACCTTTTCGTAGACGTCCCTGCGGAGAACCCGCTTCTCCAGGCGGTAGAGGGTCGAGCGCGATGTGTTCGGCTCGAGCGCGAAGATCCGGGCGAATCCGGCCACGGAAAGGCCGTGCTTTTCGCGGAACGTCTTCAGCCGGTCGCCGAACTCGTCCTGTGAAAGGAATCTCGGATCTGAAAAGTCCGTATCCTTATTGGTCATGGTTTTATTTGGCCACTCTGAGCCGCGGCGCACCTGCGCCGAGAGCGTCGATCGCTTCGCGGATCGGCGTCTCCGGCTGGTCCTCTTCGCGGCTCTCGAAGCAGCTGTCAAGGAAGGCCTTGCATTCGGCCTTCGAACTGAACTTATGTTCGTATTTCCGGACGGCGTCCCAGAAGCTGATCAGGTGTCCGGAGTACCCCTCGGACGGCCTGGCCCCGGGCGCGGCCTCCAGCACTTTTTCTGTCACATCCGCTTCCGGTTGGGGGAACCGGGCGACATTCGTGACCGGGGCTTCGTACACGGTGTCGATCACCGCGATCGGCTTCGGCGTGTAGCCGGCGCGGTTGAGCTCCTTCTCTCGCTTCGCGTTCTCTTTCGCATAGGCCTGGAGTTCCTTTCTTGTCCTTTCAGCGACATCGTCCGGCGTGCTCTTGAACTCTCCGAACTCGTCCGGGGCCGCCTCGACCTTGACGATGTCGTATTCGTTGCCTTCAAAATCGATCAGTGTGAAGAAGTCGGCGTCGTCCGGAAAGACTATCCGGACGCGGTTCTGCTTCGACTGCCTGTGCACAAGGTTCTCGAAGTGCTGATCTGTCGGAAGCTGCCAGACCGTGCCCTTGTGCCTGATCGTGAGATCGCCATTGATCGTTACAGTGAACTCGTCGACCAGGAAGGCGGACCGGAGCACCGCCGCGTCAACTTTTCGGATGAGGTGCCGCTGGGCGTTCCATCGCGAGATCGGGGATTCGCTGGTGGCCCGGTTCGCGGTGTTGTTCCACTCGCCGCACATCTGCTCGCCGAACCTGTTGAGCACGTCGAGCGTGATCTCGCGGCCTTCGGCAAGAAACAGACCAAGCAGCTTCTCGAGCTTCTCGACGTGCTGGTGAGCGACCTCGACCTTGCCGGTAGCGCGCGAGTTTCCCGGCAGGTGCTGAAGCAGCTTGTAGCCGCCCGTTTCCTCGAGCGCCTTGTCCAGGATCTGAGAAGCCCGCTGATTGCGGCCGAACTTGATCACGGCGTCGTTGTCCGTGTAGAGGATCTTCGGCACGCCGAGCTCCTGGTACGCCTCGAGCAGAAAGCCCAGGACGTGCGACGAGTTCGGCTTGTCGCAGGTCACGAAGCGTATGAAGCGCATCCGCGAGTGATCGTCGGTCAGCACGAACCGCCAGACCCTAGTCCTGGTCTTCTTCTCGTTCGGGTGGTTCTTCGAGACCTCGAGCTCCGAGACCTGGACGATCCTCCTGGTCTTCGTGTCGAACCAGCGCTGCTTCGAACCGGATATGTCGAACTGGAAGACATCGCCCGGGGCTTTCGCCTCAAATCGTCTGTATGTCTTTTTATTCATTCTCCGGTTCTTCCTGTTAAGGCCTTTCTCGCGCATGTACCGTTGAAAGGTGGTGAGCTCGACGGGGATCTCGTATCCCCTCTCTTCTGCCGTCCGCAGCGCCTCCGCCGGGTCGATGTGGTGGGTGACCACCCACGAAGCGGCGAGCTTCAGTCCCTTGTGCTCCATCAGGTCCGCCGTCTTTATCCCGGCATCCCTGCGGCGTTTCCGCTTCGGCCTGATGTCCCGCGTGATCTCGTAGATCCGCGACTTCGAGATCCCGAAATGCTCTGCAAGGCGTTCAACCTCGGCACTGATCTCGTTTGAGTTCGTGCACCGCCTTACAGCCTCCCGGATCTCGGCAACAGAATTCTTTCCTAATTTGTTCGCCATCATCAGGTGATCCTTAAATAAAGGTGGCGGGGACCCGGGCTGACGAGATCCCCGCCGTGAAAGGTCAGGCCGCCGCGGCGTCCCTGTCCTTTGCGTTCTCAATGTGCCGCTTCAGCTGCCGGTACGTCGCGACAAGCTGGTTCCTTTCAATGTCGTTGAGATCGAGCGAGGAGCGTTTGCCCTTGCCGAAGATGTGCTCGATGAAATCCTGGTACTTCTCCTTGCCGTCGTTGGTGATGTGGCCGACCTCCGAGGCGAGAGCGTGGATCTCGCGTCCGATCCGCGAATTGAGCTCGGTGTCCTGCCTCGCCGTCGTCGGCTCTCCGGTCTCCAGGTACCTCTTGTGGGCCTTGAGGAGGTTCACGCCGGCGGACCGTATGGCCCGGCGGAACGCGCGAGCGAGGGCGAGGTTCTGAGCCTGGTTGAGAGTCTCGATCGAGGACTCGTCCGGCATCGTCTCGCCGATGTAGGCCGTGCCCAGGTCCGACGCCGTGCGGCCGTCCCCAAGGTGCAATGTGCACTGGGCGGTTATCAGGTTGTCGGTCCGCTCGACGATCTCCGGATAGGACCCCTGAATGTCCGTCAGCCGGAGCCTGAGGACGTTCAGCGCCTCGTAATCGAAGATCGGGTCCTCCCTCTCACCCTCGAAGCTGATCTGCTCGGGCGAAAGGCCGTATGTGTCGACGAACTCGTTGACGAGGTCGCGCTGAGTCATAGTCAATATCTGTCTTTTTGGCATTGGTTTATCTCCGTTAATGAAAATTCAGATCCGTTTAGAACAATTCAGAACGGTTCAGAAAGGTCCCGATCAGGGGCCGCCGACCAGTTCCTCGAGCTCGTCGTCGTTCAGGTCCCGGATCACTTTCGCGATATCGTCATCGTCAGGCTGCGCCGGGGGGCGCTCCAGCGGGGCCTTGCGGCCGTAGGTCTCCGAAAGGCGCTCGCGCCACTCGGCGATGAGTTCAAATGTCGTGGGGGCAAATGCGATCTTCTCCGCGGGCGTGAGCTTCTCGGCCTCCTCGCTGAGGGCGACGAAGGCGGTCGACAGCTGGAGCAGGGCGACGGCGTGGAGGTCCTCGAGGTCCGTCTTCTTCATAGCGAGGATCCGTTCGTTCTCCGAGTTCAGCCGTTCGGTCTTGTCGACCAGGCGCTGAAGGTCCTCTCCCTGCCTGTCGATCTTTCTCTGCTGCAGATAACTCCGGTCGGCGAGGGCCGTGAGCGTTTCGAGTAGCCGGGTGCGGTCGTTGAGCTCGATCTCGGTCTCCTCGTCTCCGTCCGTAACGATGAGCGTGTCGCCTTCAAGCTGGATATTTCCCCTGCCGAGGAGTTTCCTCGTCCTCATCGGCATGTTGAGGCTGTTCAGGACATCGAAGACTACGTCACCCTCGCTCTCAAGAAGCTTCAGCCGTTCGTAGTACTGGTGCTTCGTCATCGGAGAGTACGGATAGTTGTCGAGGAAGTCCGCGAAACGCTGATAACCAAGTTGCTCGTGAAGCTTTTCCTGCTGAAAGGTCTCCAGCGCCCTCATCACCTGGGCTGACAGCGCATTCGTCAGGCCGTTGATGGCGTTGATCCCTCCGGCGGCGGCGATCGCATTCTCGCGTCTCACCTGGTCGTAATGCGCTACCGTCTTGGCGATCTGTTCTTCGGCAAACTCATCTTTTGCCTGGTCAATTTTTTTCTGTAGATCCGACATCAATTCTCCTGGTTTAAATTCCGATTCATCGGAATCGGGAATTTCAATAAAATCAAGGACTTAGCCCGAAAAAGGGCCAAAAATGGCCTTTTAAATTCCGAAATTTCGGAATTTAAAGTCGGCGGCTGCGATCTGCGAACCGCGTGATCTTGGTCCCGAGCATCCAGTCGCCGGACAGGTGCTGGACCGCGTAGCCCTTGAGCCGCAGCGTCCTCAAAGCCCTCATCGTGAAGTTGCGGTCAAAGCCGGTCCGCTCCGTGATCCGGGTGATCGGTATCGGTTCTTCGAGCGTTCCCTCGAGCGCTTCAAGGACGATCAGTCCCTTGGAAAGGGTGAGGATCTCGTAGTCTTCGTCCGAGCGTTCGGCTCTTTGCGGTGTGCGGGTCTGGGCGACGGCGAGGATGGCGAAGCCGGCCGTCCAGAGGGTCAAAAATTCAATCATTGTTTCCTGGTCCCATGTCGCTCCAGAAGTTGAGCTCCATCTGTTCCGCGAAGTGCGGAAAGTTGTGCTTCGCGTTCTTGTGAATTGTGGAAAGCTGGGTGATCGGAGCCGCCGTTACCGACCGGTACCACTCCTTGTATTCGGCTAGCATTGTGATCACCCAGTAGCCTGCCGGCTCCGCCTTCCGGCCGCCGATCGGCAGCAGCCATTGTCTGCGGAGGTTCTCGATCATGGAATGAAGTTTTCGGAGGCTGTTGGAGTGGGTGAGATTCGTGTCTCCGAAGAAGTGGCTGATAAGCACCTTTCTCTGGCAAGGCTCGTCAGCCGTGTACAGCGTGAGGATCTGAGCCAGGTTGAACTCGACGCTGCTGATCTCGCGGCCCTCGACAAGGAGGCGGTCGGTCGCCCTTCGAAGTGTCCGGGCGGCAACGCCGGTTTCCGGATGGGGCTCCCGCATCTCTACACGGGGACAGGAAAGGACCTCTCCCCGCGGCGTCAGCCAGAACCCGGTGTCCAGGCATCGATAGCATTCGCAGGGGCGGATGGCGTCGAAAGGAAGCGGAGTGTAGAAAGCTTGAGCGGTGTCGAAGTTCATTCGATCACCTCCGCGTTCAGGATGTCTCGGGTCTCAAGACGCTTCTCGCGCCAGCTGAGCCAGTGGCCGGGATCGTAGAACTCACGGTTCGCCTTCCTATAGCCGAGCCTGTAGGCGATGGGGCAGCCGATCAGCATCCCGCATACGAGGAGACCGAGGCAGATAATGATCAGATCTATCGCCATCACGCCGCCTCCTTGTTCCGTCCTCCGGAACCCGCGGCCGCCGGTTTCGCGTCCCGCGCGATCATCGACTTCAGCGCCTCGATCACCTTGTTGGCGTCCTTTGTCGTCCGCGGCAGGCCGCGCCCGAGGATCTTCCTGCAGAGCCGCTCAAGCCCTTCGTCGGTAATGTTTCGCTTGGCGGCCAGGTCCTCGAGGTACTTCATCTGGCGGGGGGTCACGATCTGCGTGACCCCCGCCTTCTGGCGGTGATACTGAACGGTCCTGAGGCTTCTTGAGACAGGAAAAGCGTCGCCTCCGAGCCGTTCGATCATCGCGTTCGCCTCGTCGAAGGTGAGCTTTGAGAGCCGCTCCGTACGTCCGTTGGTGACGTCACAGGCGAGCTCCTCAAGTTCTTCCTTCCCGCACCCGAGAGGGCGCCCGAGGCCGAACATCCGTTTTATCTGGGCGTTGGTTTTCTTTCGCATAACTGGCTCCTATTCGATCCGGGCAAGGTGTATGTAGAGTTCGCCGATCGCCTCGAGGATCTCGCGCCTGCGCTCCGCCCTAGGGGCCTTGTCGAGGATCGCCTGAACTGCTTCCGAAACTTCCCGGTGGGTCGATGACGCGGTTGCCACGAGGTCGCGGGGAGCGAGCCGCGCGACACGCGCGTTGAAGTCGCCCTGGACCAGCTGAAGGCGCGGAAAGTTGAGCCGGCCGAGCGGGTTGAGCATTCTCCAGAGTTTTGGGTAGGGGTTGTCGCGCCCGAGGAGTTCGTAGAGGCGCTTGTCGGTGACACCGATCTCGATGGCGACTTCCTTGACCATTCCGTCAAAGGCCTGGGTCATCGCCGAATTGGGATCTTGCATTGGGTTTTTCCTCAGATTTCAAGTGAAAAAAATTGCCGGATTTCCCCTTTAGGAAATCGGCTGGAAAATATAGGGTTACGGGGTCAGGCCGCCTGCCGCTCGTACACGGGTCTCAGGTACTCGGGGCGTTCAAGGTTGAGGTCGAACTGCTCGTTGATCTCGTCGGCAAGCGTCTGATACCAGCGCTGGCCGTTGATCAGCTGCGAGATCATTACCCGGAGATTGGCCTCGTTGGCCGTTGAAGTGGTTTTCAGAGTCCTGGCGATCTCGGCCTGCGTCAGGCCGCGTTTGAGGAGCTCAATCTTGATTTCTGTTCCTTTCCTCATTACTATTCCTTTGCTGTCTGCTTACAGGTGTTAGCTATGGACGAAAACACGAGATATTTGGTCGCCGCGATCCTGACTGCGGGATCAATGCCGGCAGAAATCAGAAGGCGGGATGATCTCGAGATAGTGTTGAAGCACATGTCGATGATCTATCAGGCCTTGCCGGCTGAAGGCGATTCGTTGCCGGATCCTCCGGAGGGCACCGGCTTTGTCGGCGTGAATCCCGAGTCTGGGTTCACACGCTGATTGCTTTTGAGCGGAACATAGAATTCGACCGTGAACGAGAGATACGGCTTGTCGTTGATTTCGGTAACCGAGAACCAGCCGTTGGGGCGGGTCCTGTGCGTGAAACCTAGTGCGCTTCTCTTGAGCCCGGCTTTTAGTTCTGTGATCGCTTCGGCGATTGCGTCCAGCTGTTCGAAGTAGTCCATTTATCTGTGTTTCTGTCTGTAAAGTTGTTGGTCGAATGAATTAAGCAGGGGAAGCATAATATAACTGAACAATACTGTCAACGGAGAAAGTATTGGTTGGAAATACAAGCATTTTGTCTAAGAGTTTAGGAGAAGAGATTAGAACGGCCCGTAGGGCACGTGGTCTCACGCTCGTAGAGCTTTCAAGGTTAGTTAACCTGTCTCAGCCGTATCTCTCGCAGATTGAGCGAGGTAAGGGCAATCCGAGTAAGAGAACCATCATCGCGCTTGCCCAGGCTCTGGGCACGAACTTTGGCGACGAGTCGCTGAACGAATACCTGGAAGGAGAGGACCCTCCGCCGCCGACGAAGAAGGAGATCATCGACGAGACCTCGGTCGAAGAGATAGTGACGCTGAAATTCGGAGGCGGGGAAGACAGGAAGTCGAAGGAAGAAATGCTGGCGCTTGCCCGGATGCTGGACAAGGCGATCGCCGAACACGACAGGATAATGAAGCTGCCGGTGAGGAAGTCGCCGAAGGAGAAGGAGCGCGAATGACCCGTTATTCAGAGAACAAGAAGTGGGAGCTAGACCGGGTCCAGTATCCGTGTCCCGCCGTGAATGAACGGGTCCTTCTCGACTTTGAGAACCGGTACTGCATCCGGCACGAGGATCCCGATAAATATCATCTGGATGGTCAGGAATGGAAAGATTGCACCGGGGTAGACAATCATCCGGACTGTCCGGTTCACCTGGAGCAAGGCGGGATCGTGAAGGGGCTGCGAGAGTGCCCGGCGCACAAGAAAATGCAGGGCGAGGATTACTTCACACCGACCGGGACCTGATGCTTGTCAATAAGGTCGGCTTCCGGTTCTTCCTCGACCCACCGGTGACTCGTGCGGCCATGACCGTCGGGATTATCGACGTAGACATCGAAGGTAGCGGTAACGCGAATCGCGGTCTTCAGATCGCAGCCCCTGGGGGCGTACCGGGCGTCGTTGATGGCGACGGAGCAGATCTCGTCACCGAGGGCATTTTCGAGGAGCTTGTTGATCGCCTCTCCCAAATGTTTTGTGCAGTCCATAGCCGTTGATGTTAGACCTCTTGAAATATTGAAGTCAAGATGATTCCGATTATCTCCCAGATAATCCTTAAAAAACTGCCGGACTGGAACACCCGCGTCTTCGTGCTCGAGGACTTCTACAAGATCTGCGAAAAAGATGGCGTTGTCGTGCTGGAGCAGGACATCCGCTCAAGGGGCGAGTACTCCGTTGTCGACAAGCGGCCGATCATCGTCCTAAGGGCGGGACTCAACGAGCAGTTAAAGGCCTGGATTGCATTCCACGAGCTCGGGCACCACTACCTGCATTATCCGGCGCCGCACAGGTTCAGCCGCGGGACCTACCGGAAAATGGACCGCGAAGCTAATTTCTTCGCCTCGGTCGCGCTGATCCCGACCTCGCAGCTGGAGCGTCTGGCCTGGGGCGAGGCCGAACCGGAGGCCTCCGGGCCTGAAGGCCTGATGCGGATAAGGCTTGCGGTGTACCGGCATTTTGGGATATGAAAGGCGCGGAGGTACTGCCATGAAGAATCTTATTCTGGTTCTCGGGATCGGCCTTTTGATCGTGCTTGGCTGTGAAACCGGATCGAAAGTCGAGCGACATCTTATGGACTCTCCCGGAGAGCCAATGCTGGAGTATTCTGCGCCGGTCGTTGAACGGCGGTCGGAAGATCACATGGAGGTGAGCGGTGAGGTAACAAACGTGTCTTCACACGAACTCCGTTTTGTCGTGGAGATCACCTTGAGCGGGAAAGACCAAAAATTCCTCACATCGGAGACCACGTACCCTACCTACCAGCCCCTTGCACCGGGTCGGAGCTCTTCATACAAGACGTTGATCAGGGTGCCGAAAGAATTTGAAGGTTGGCGTGTCAAGTTCAAGACGCGGGAGGGTGAACAAATACCGGCAGAGCAGTGGCCGAGACCTGAGGTTAAGACGAAAGAGAAAAAGCCTTCGAAGTGATCTAGAGTGTGCGCTTTGTATATAGAATTTCCGAGGAATTGACAATCGAGGTAGAAAAACATGACCCAGCGAGAAGGCGACAATCGCCCGGCACCGTCCAGGCCGTCGGAGCCGACGAGACCGGATCCCTCACGACCGACTAGAAACGACCCGCCACCGCCCAGACCGCGAGAAGACCGGCCGAAACCGCAAAGGCCCCAACGCTCCTGAGCAGCCAGGTGTGCTGCCGTTCAAGCAGCTTATTGTTCTTTTCAAAGTCCTTGCCCGCAAAGAAGATCATATTTTTCTTGAATTCTAAGGGCTCAAGGTCGAGGTGATCGTTGAAAAGGTGAGTCGGGTGGACTAACTGCAGGTGACCGGAGAACACCTGCGGATAGACAGCGAACGCGAGGGCAAGCGCAAGTCCCAACATCACCAGCAGGAACCAGGTAGAAAACAGCGGTACGTCGAACGACCTGAGAATCACCGGGAAGAGTCCCGAGATCGAGAGCAGGAAAGTCGCCTGGTACTGCAGCCGTTGGTTGGCAACTTCGACACGGCGTGTAATTGCCGCATACGAATCAAGGGCGAGCGGGTAAGCCGTTTCGATCGCAGGAAAGTACTTTTGAAGATCTTCGGCCGTCATTTCAGGCGAGTTGTCGATCACGTCTTCTGACGTTTGGGCTCTTGTCTCCGCAACGCTCAATTGTTCACTCATGCTGCCAACCTCTCCTGGCATTTCTCAACGAATTTGTCGAGGCTGGACTCGAACACGAACCAATTCTGACCTTTGCCGATCTGTTTGCCTTCAAGCTTGCCTTCATGAATCCAGCCGATGATGGTTGGGCGGCTTGGGCTAGGATCGAGGTGCCGGGAAAGGATCCACTGTACTTTCTGAAGTTTGATCAGCGGGTCTACGTCAATCAGCAACTGCCTGTAGTCTCTCATGCTTTCCGTGAGGGTTGAAAAACGAAAAAGATAAAAAAGACAGGAAAGACGTAAGGAACGAAAAAGATAGGCTACCAATTGGGATGCGGCTCTGACAAGCTCTGGTTTGTCAGAGCTTTTTCTTTTGTGGAACAGAGTAGCAGAGGACCGACTGATGTAACAAGACAATGGCGAGACCGGTACAGAAAAAGATCAGGGAGCTCCTGGACGATTACGCGAAGGTTTCGAACACGCTGGCGGACCTGAGCGCCAAGCGCGACGCCGCGAATCTGCCGGCAAAGGAGAAGTACGAGGCCGCAGTGAAGAAGCACGACAAGAAGTTCGCGGCGCGGATCGACGGAGCGAAATCACGGAAAACGGAGCTCGAGGCCGAGATCAAGGCGGAGCTCCAGAAGGGATACGACACCAAGGACGACAACTACTCGCTGACAAAGGTCGAGACGGACGCCGCGGCGGTGGAGATCAACACCTCCGAGCAGCGCGAGGTCAGTCCCGAGGACTGGCTGAGAGAGGTGCCCGGTCCGGATCAGCGGGCGGATTTCTGGGACACGCTGAAGGTGATGATCGGCAAGGCGGAGAAATTCCGGTCCGACCTGGTGGAGAAGCTCGCCGATAAGAAGCGCAGCCACAATTTCAGTTTCCGTTTGAAGTGATTCACCTGCCTGAAGGTGAGGGAGGAGCCGGGGTTTTTAGATTGGTTTTCCCCGGTCAAGGACGGGGGCCCGCTGTGGGGGCGGGCCTTCCGGACAGGAAGGTCGATGGCATACACGGATCAACAGGCGGCGCGGCTCGCGAAACAGATCTTTGAAAGGTTCGGCAGGCGGATCGCGGCGGCGTGCGGGGACACGGTCGTCGAGGAATCGTTCCTCGCAGGCTTCATCGGCGTCGAGGCGGGAAAGGACAGGGCCGGGAACATCGTCGAGGACGCGACACGCTTTGAGCCTCACGTTTACGCGAAGCTCCGGGCACTGAGGGACGGCCTCCGGTCCAGTTACCAGCGCATCAAGCGCGAGCAGATCCAGGACGCTTCCGACGCGGCTCTCAGAAATCTCGCGAGAAGCTGGGGGATCACCCAGATCATGGGCTGGCACATGGTCAACAATCTCAAGGCCACCGTTGCCGACCTGAGGGATCCGGAGAAGCACCTTCACTTTACGGTCCAGCTCCTCAGGATCGTCGGCGGACAGTTTCTGGTCCGGCGCGATTACGGCTCGGTGCTGAGGATCTGGAACACCGGATCCGCGAACGGCAAGACCTATCACGCGGACTACGTTACGAACGCGCTGAAGGTGAAGCGCCACTACGAGCACATTCAATCCACTCACAAGGAATTCTCGTCGGTGACCGACAAGGAGATCGACGAAGCGGTCTCGGCGGCCGGCACGGAAGAAAGCACAGAAGTCACACCGACGGAAACCGCGCCTGAACCGGCGCCAGTTCCCCAGCGTGTTCTTCAGGATCCCTCCTCGAGCGCTTCTTCCCGCACCCGGCCGCCGATCGATGAGCCCGGACCGGGCGCGTGGGACGTCGCGGTAGCCACGAGGGACGCGGCGCAGTCCACGATCGAGACATTCGACCGGCTGACCGGGACGGTCCAGACAATCCGGCGCGGCAGGGATTCCGTAAAGGCGGCGATATCGACCTGGAGCCAGGTGGTGTTCCAGCCCCTTTGGGCCGTGCTCGCCTCGCTCGGCAACCTGTCCTGGTCGAAATGGCTTACGGTGGCCGCGATCGTCGCGGTCGCGCTCCTCGCCTGGCATCACCGCCAGCTGGTCATGGGCAGGATACGCGAAGAATAGGTCTTTACTTGCACGACGATCTTTGAAACGGCGGGATGGAAGACGGTTTTGATCGCGGTGACCGGGGGCGTCTTGGCGGTCCTGGTCGCCCTGATGGCCCGACTTCCGTAAATCATGACTGACAAGCAAAAGATCGACGAGCGGGTCGACGAAAAGATCGACGAAAAGATCGACCAGGCTCAACTGCCCGAGGTCGAACGCCCGCCAGTCCGGAAGAATGTTCCACCGAGAACGACTGCCGAGGAAGATCGCCGGACGTCAGGTCAGCGTGACATAAATCTGATCTGGGAGCGAACCCAGCGGCATATCGCACTATCGGTGGTCACCGTTACGTGTCTTGTCGCCGCCGCCATTATCGGCGCCAACCTCGTCCGCCCCTGCGAAGCCGGCGGGATCAGCGCCCCAATTGCATTGGTGCTGGCGGCGTTCATCTTGCTGTCAGACCTCAGCTTCCTGGTGGCAGGCTTTTACTTCGGCCGGACAAATCACGCCCGTATCGGCGATGAAAAAACCCGTTCGATGGATGACAGGTAGCGAAGGCAATAGAGAACGACAATGCTTGAAATTATCCTATCCATTTTAGGGGTGATCCTCGGAGTGGCATTCTTTGGATCACTCATTTATTTCGTGGTGATCCAGCCTTTTCAGGCGCTTGGCCGAGACCGTGGACACTATAACCAAGATTGTCAGGATCACGCGGACCGGATGATGGGCGAGCATTCGGAAGGCGACTGGTTTGAGGAGGAGGAATGAGGGAGCAAATGGACTCGACCGGCGCCACCGCCAGCTGAGCATGGGCAGGATATGCGAACAACAGATCTGAACTCCCGCGATGGTCTTTGAAACGGCGGAATCGAACACGGTGGTGATCGCGGTGATCGGGGGCGTCTTTTCGGTCCTGGTCGCCCTGATGACCGGATTGTTTGCATACCGGGGCAACAGGGAGATGCTCAAGGCGCAGGACGAGGCCGACAGGCTCCGGCAGGAAAACGAGGAGCTTTCTTCCCGGCTCGGCTGTTTCCGGGACGAGATCGACATGCACCGGAAGGCGCTTGAGCTGAAGCTGACGCTCGGCGAGTGGTCCCGGGTCCAGCTGCTGTCACAGCGACTGTTCATGCACGCACAGGTCGAGAGGATCCTGTTTTTTCGCGGCTGGAACGGCCGGGACGCGCTGCAGTTCGCGACCGCCGTCCACCAGATCCGCTCCGACCGGTCGGTCCATTACGACTACATTCACTATCCGGTCGGCGAGACCTACAACATGCACCTCGCGCTGGCCGAGAAAGAGCGGGTGCATTTCATAAAGATCGACGGGCTGGACGCTGCGGATGAGATAACGCAGCTCTATCACGGCGAGATCCCGCCGATCTCGGAGACGGCCTGGTCGGTGCTCAAGAATGCCGAGGACGACGAGGGGCGGGCGATAAAGACATTTGTTTCGATCTCGACGTTCAGCGGCGAGGGATACACAGAGGCGGACCGGAACCTGATAAGGCGCGTCTGCTATGAGATGCAGGGCATTTTCGAAGGAGGCCAGGAATGAAGGAGCAGTTAGGAGAGAGCCTATGAACAACCTGATGTTTTTTGTTGACTGGAATCACCCGGGGATGATTGCGCTCGGAGTATTGATCACCGTGGGGGCGCTACTCGCGTTCAAATACTTAGTGATCGATCGGCAGCGGAGGAAGCGGGCGGCAAAAGCGCTTGAAAGGCAGATCGCGATCATTCCGCCGCCGGACCTCGCAACCTTTGTTCACGGATCCCTGACCCCGAAGGGGGTCAAGCTGGCGCATCAGTCGCCCTGGGTCGCGACAGATTACGAATGGCAGTCCGGGATCGCCGAGAGCGGCGCGGAGATTCTCGCCGCAATCACCGCCGCGGCCGTATCGAATGAGGGCGTCCCGTACAGACCGCTCGATTTCGGCCATCCGTATTTTTACCTCATCGAGGACATCGCCTTTTCGCCGAGCGGCAAGCCGGTCCTGAAGGTCCGCTCGGACGGCAACTGGCCGGACTTCGAGCAGCGCGACGAGGACGGCAGCGTGTTTATTCCCGTCGCCGGGATCGCATACGTCGACGGGCGGGTGCTCAATCAGCCGATCATCTTCCTGCCGTACATTCACGCGGGGATCAGGACCGAGGAAAACCGCCTCTACGGGATCGAGATGCACCGCAACGAACGCGAGCACAACGAGGCCTGGAGGAACGACCGAGGGTACTACGCGCTGACCTCGATGGTTCACAAGCACCCGATATTTCCGAAGCCGGGACAGGCGGTCGGCGAATCAGCCCTGATGCAGCTGAGGGCGCTGCCCGAATCGGGAGAGCTTTACATTTGCGTTCACGGCGTCGAGGGAGGCGTTCCGGTAGACGTGCCGCTTCCCGAGTTCAAATAGCGAGGAGAGGATATGACCTTCAGGGAATTGTGGAAAAAAGACTATGTGAGGATCCCCGTTGTGGCCGGGGTCATCGTCGCCGGCGTGCTGACCTTTGTCTGGCTCACCGGCGGGTTCGGGAGCTGACGGATGAAGATCCGGGAAGCGGCGGGCGATCAGTGGAAGCTTCTGACGACGAACCAGAAGCGGGTCGTCGCCGGGCTCGCGATCCTCGTCGCGCTCGCGCTGGTCTCGGGCTGGCTCTCGACGGTCAAGCTCTACTTCGAGCTCGCCGATATCAGGGCCGAGAAAAAAGCGGCCGAAAAGGACGCGAAGGACGCGCTGGAGAAGGCGGCCCGGATAGCCGGCGAGATCCGCGAAAGAGAAAAGGACCTCGCCGCGACGGAGGGAAAACGAGATGCGAAACAAGACGAAGTGGACAAGGCGGCTGACGAGACCGGTACTGCTCGCGCTGATTATGACCGCGCTCGCCGCGAGCCCCGCGCTGACACTCCGAGCGCAGACGAACTCTGCAGAGAACTCGCAGAACTCGGATACCCCTGCAACTGACGAGGGGCTGAGACGCGCGGCGGCCGAGGCCGTCGAGGAGCTCCGCGCAGCGAGGGTCCTGCTGGAGAAGCAGGGGATCCAGATCGAAAAGCAACGGGAGCTGCTGCAGCTCGAGCGCGAGATCTCCGCGAAGCTGAAGAATCTGAGGACGCTCGACGAGGACGAAAAGGCGGAGCTCCGCAGGGCGATCGCCGCGAAGGACCGGGTGATCGGCGCGCTCGAGAAGGAGAACGCTGTGCTCAGGAAGAAGCGGTTCACTCTCTGGAAGGGGATAAAGGTGGCGGCGGTGGCGGTGGCGGCCGGGATCATCGTCGGCAAGGTTTTTTGACAAGATGCCCGCCCGTTACGGCCAGGACGCGATCGACCTATGCCGGAAGCTCTACTGCGATCACGGCGGGAACAACGCCGAGGTCGAGAAAGCGATGCGGAAGGTGTACCCGTCCTGGACGCGGCAGAACCTGGTCGATCGCGACGACCGGCTGGGATGGATCACGAAATACGGGTTCGAGAAGGCGCTGAAGCTTTCGATCGAGCTTGCGGTCGGCGAGATCGAGCCCGACGACCAGAGGCGCTACAAGGCGATCGTGATGCTCGCCGACGCCTGGCAGGACAAGGCGCTGTCGGGTGACGACAAGGCGGTTGACAAGTTCATAAAGCTCACCAGCTTGCAGGTCGAGCTCAGGAACAAGCTGGACCTGAAGGCCTCGACCTTTGAAACCTTTGTCGACGCTTTCGAGCAGATCGTGACCTGGTCCAAGGAAGTGGACGTGAACCTGGCCAAGCTCTTTTACAAGCACCGCGAGCGGTTCATAGAGAAAGCCGGCGCGCACTATGGCAAGTCAGCGACAAACTGACGAGGAGCTGATCGCGCGGATGAACGCTGTGGTCGACCACTGCAGCGAGGAGCTCCTGAGTTCGCCGGCGGGATTCGATCCGCTGCTCGCCCCGCTCTCCTGGTGGAGGGCGAACTGGAAGGACTGGAAGGTCCGCAAGCTGTTCATTGAATACTTCATACGGATCCGCTCGAAGCATTCGGAGAACCGGATCATTCCGTTCCGGCTGAACGACGTCCAGCTGGACCTGCTCGAGAACATGCGCGGGAGGGACGTGATCCTGAAAGCGCGGCAGCAGGGCATATCGACCCTGATACTCGCGCTGAAGCTTGCGGCCGCGATCCTGTTCGCGGGACGCAACATCCGCTTCGTTCCGCACGATCCGGAAGCGGAGGACGAGTTCTGGTCCCGTCTCGACACGATGTACAAGCACCTGCCGTCAAGGCTCAGGCCCACGGCCCGGTACTACTCGAAGGAGCTGATGCAGTTCGAGGACGCGGCCAAGGATGTTGTCGACTCTCGGCTGACGTCGCTCAATCCCCAGCCGGGACAGGAGCACAAGCTGAGGTCGCAGACGCTGACCGACGCGCACCTGTCGGAGATCCCGTTCTGGCGCGGCGACCAGGAGAAGGTCTTCACGGCCCTCTTGGCGGCGGCCGAGAAGGGGAACATCACGATGGAGTCCACCGCCGGCGGGAAGGAGAAGTTCCACTTCTACTACCAGCAGGGCAAGAAGCGGAAAGGCGGCTGGTGCTCGCACTTCTACCAGTGGTGGTGGCTGAGGGAGAACCGGATCGAGGGCGCGCGGTTCGCCAGGGTAGAGGGCGGATTCGTCCTCCTCGGTCCCGAGCAGTCGATCCTTGACATCTGGAACCCGGACGCGGCGACCGACCAGGAGAAGGTCGACAACCGTTTGAGGCTCGAAGAGGCGCGGGTGTCGGAAGCCGAGCAGGAGGTCTGCGGGAAGATCCTCGCGCACCTGGTCCGGTTCGGCTATGCGGACAAGGGAGCCGCCTGGCAATCGTGGGAGGTCGCCGAATATCTCGCCTGGCGCCGGCTGAAGATCGAGGAGTTCGGCGGTGTCGACAAGGACCGGGGGCTGAAGACCTTCCTGATCGAGCACCCCGAGGACGACGAGGCCTGCTTTGATTCCTCGGCGCTGACGATCATAAGCCCGGCATATCTCAAGGTCACCTGCGATCCGCAGCCGGAGCCGATACCGGGCCGGGAGTACCTGATCGGCGCGGACACGAGCCTCGGGCAGGAGGCGAGCGATCCGTCGGCGATCGAGATCATTGAACTATCCTCCGGCCGGCAGGCCCATTCGGAGGAGCTGAGGATATCGCCGGATCTGCTTGCATATCGCCTGGTCGAGCTTTCGGACCTCTACAACGGTGCGCTGATCGCCGTCGAGAGGAACAACACCGGGATCGCGACGATACGCAAGCTCGAAGAGCTCATTGAACCGGAACGGATCTACAAGGAGTTGACGGTGGCCCAGCGGCGGGCGGTCGAGGACGGAAGGAAGACCTATGACGAAGCGCTGCTCGCAGCCGAGGCCGGGATCGCGACGACAAAGTCGAACAAGCCGCTGTTCGCTATCTACCTGGAGCGGGCGGTGAGGACCGGGGAGCTGGGGCTCTCGAATCAGGAATGGTGCGATCAGGCGCAGAACGTGATCTGGACCTCGAACAAGGAATGGGGAGCGCGGACCGGGTTTCACGACGACCGGGTGATGGCATTGGCGATCGCGAACTACGTGAGGGTTTCGAGGGGCGAATATGTGGGATTCGTCGGCGTAATGCCGGAAAGCGGGTACGCAAGATGACCCCGGGCCGAAAACAGCCCGATTCCATCGTTTCTGGGTGTTTCTGAGAGGGGGTTTCGGGAAAACGCGGACCAAGGGCGCCAAAAGCGCATGCGGTCAATCGAGACGCATATATGAGCGAGTTCACAATCTGGGAAAGACTTCAGATCGCGTGGGCGGCGTTCCGCCGCGTGGGAGGCATTGACCTTCCCGATTCCGGCCGCTCGTCGGTCGAGGATCTGAAGGGAAGGATGTCCGCCTCGATCGCCCGCTACTCGACGATCTCTCCGGTCGTGGACTTTGAGATGCTCAAATGTCTCCGCGACTTCTGGATCTTCAATCCGGATTTCTCCCAATATGTGCACAACATTCAGAACCTGGGCAACACCGGCCACGAGGTGGTCGTCGACGCCCGGTCGGAAGCCGCAGCCGAAGCCGCGCTAGAGCGGATCAACGAGACCGCGTCCAGGGTTTACCGGAACGGCGCCGGCGTCGACGGGCTGATGAACGCCTACTTTGCCCAGATCGCCTGGTCCGGGGCCCTGAGCTCCGAGGACGTGGTCAACTTTCCGCTTCGAAGGGTCGAGCAGACGGTGATCGTTCCCGTTCTCGACATCCGGTTCAAGTGGAACGACGAGCTGCAGCAGTACGAGCCTCACCAGAGGACAAACACCTTCAAAAGCGATGCGCTCGGCGAGCTCGGCCTGGTTCCGCTCCACCCCGAGACCTACAAGTACTTCGCGCTCCAGACGATCGAAAACTCGCCTTACGCCAAGCCGCCGGCTTCGGCCGCGATCGACGCGATCACCAACTCGCAGAAGCCGATCCTCGACAACATTGCCTACATCGCGCAGAAGTTCGGGCTGATGGGCCTGTTCACCGCCCAGGTCACACCGCCGCCGAAAAAGCCGAACGAGACGGACGCCGAGTACCAGGCGAGGGCGGCGACGTACCTGAAGTCGGTCAGGACCTCGCTCGAGTCGAGCATCTCGAAGGGACTGCTCGTCGCCTTCAAGGACCAGCAGATCACGCCCGAATCGATCACTTCCGGAGCGCAGGGAGTGTACGAGTTGAACCGGATCTCCGAGGAGCAGGTAATGAGCGGACTTGGAATGCAGCCGGCGTTCTTCGGCCGGACGGACTCGACGACCGAGACCTACGCCGACGTCGTCTATTCGCTCCTTCTCGCCCAGGTCCAGAACATCCAGAGGCTCGTCAAGCGGAGGCAGGAGAGAACCTACCGGCTCGACTTCCGGATCGGCGGCGTTCCGGTGGACGGCGTCTCGGTCGTGTTCAACCGGACATTCTCGCGAAACCGGACTCAGGAGGCGGCCGCCTCGAGGATCGAGGTCAATGTCGCGCTCGAGAAAGCGAAGCACGGGATCATCTCGCCGGACGACGCGGCCAGGGAGCTCGGCTACGAGTCGGCCTACGATCCGGCCGTGCTCGAGCAGGACCAGAGTTTGGCAAGCGCATTCGCCGCTGCAAGGGCTGGCACCGGCGTGACCTCGTTTGCCTTCCGCTTTGACAAAGCCTCGCAGCGGTACAAATACCGTCCGCCGCAAACAAATACTGGCGGAGCAGCGACTTCTGGCAAGGCGGAAAACATCGTGCCCTTTCAAAAAAAAAAGAGGGCCTTGCAGCCTTAAAACTGACGGAGGAACAGATAGACGAAATTCTTGAGCGGTTTATCGCCCGGTACTTTCGGCAGGTCAATGGCGTTCGTGACAACGCTGTTCGCCTTGCTCTTGAGCGCCTGCGGGACTTCCTACGCCGAAACGAGTTCGGCGATTTCAAATCAGCCGGGGACTTCGCCGACCAACTTCTCAAAGAAATGGCTCGGGGCTTCAGGGCCGGATGGACCGGCGTTCGCGAGCGACAGGCGATCAACCGGATCACACGCGGGATCTACGAGTTCTACAGGCTCCGTGATCTCAGTCCTTTCGCCGGAGAGGACCCTCCGGTCGTGCTTCTGCTCGGAGGACCCGATCGGCGATCGATACAGTTCATCGGAGAACTCGATCACTTCTACTTCAGCAAGTTCGCCGATAACACGAGCAAACCGCTCAGAAAGTTCTTTGTCGAGCGCTATTTCGAGGACGGTGCGGCATTATTCGGCCGCGAATCCTCAGAGGAGCTCGAAGATTTCCGGCGGGTCATGGGTGAGCGTTTCAAGAACCTCACCGACCGACAGACAAAGACGATCGTTCAAACCGCCGTCCAGCGGATCCGAAACTGGGGTCACATCGGCTCGCTGTCACAGACTGGAACAAAGAAGGCGCGGGTCGTCGCCACGCTGGACTCCAGGACAACGGAGCTCTGCCGCGAGCTTGACGGAAAGATCATACGGGTCGCCGTGGCTCAGGATGCCATTGAGAGACTCAACCGGCTTGAGCCCGGCGAATTTGCAAAGGAGATGTACGAATCGGGGATAGGAAAGGCGATATCGAAGGACCCGGTGAACACGATAAGGAAGTTTCTGGAGGACGACGGTAAGACGATATCGGACAAGCTGGTGGCTACGGGCAGGGGATTCCCGCCGTTCCACCCGAACTGCAGGACAAGGCTGGAGGCCCTGATCAGAGGGATTCACGAGGATGCCTGACAAGAGGATCAAGTGCTTCTTCCTCGAGCCGACCGGGGAGACCTGGGAGCGGACGATCCGCCGCACGGACGGAACCGAGATCGGCAAAGCAGAGGAGAAGGTCTACAGGCGGACGGATACGGGAGAGGAGTACAGGCTCCTCGCGGACGCGCCCGCCGGCGCGATGTGGTTCGCGCCCTGGTATGCCGAGATCTGGACTCCCCAGCTTGAGCACGTTCTCGTCGTCAGGACGCCGGGCGGCGATTGGATCATTGATTCGGAGGCCTCGAACTGTACGAACAAGGCAGAGCGGGTCCCATATCAAAAGGACCACCACTGCTGGATTATCCACGGCGAGCCGCCCGAGGTCACCGTGAACAAGGACGGGATCACCTGCGGAGCGGGAGGCGGATCGATCATGGCCGGCGGATGGCACGGCTTTCTGACAAACGGATACCTGGAGGGGTGCTGAGTATGAATTTCAAAAAGATCAATTCGAGCAATTTGAAAAGCGCCGGCTACGACGCGGAAAACGAGACTCTTGTGGTCGAGTTCAAGTCCGGAGACAAATATCGCTACGCTCCGGTCCCGGCAGAGCTCTACAAGGAGTTCGAAAAGGAGTTCGACGGCGAGGACGGCCGGTCCGCCGGCAGGTTCTTTCACGCGAGGATCCGGAGCCTGCCTTTCGAGAAGGTCGAGGAGTAGCAGATGAAGCTTCCGAGCGGAATTGAGATCGTCAGCCTCGAGGAGAGGATCGGCCGCGTGCGGCTCAAGGCCCCGTTCGGTGAGATCCGGGCGAACGAGAAGCTCGAAGAGCGGGTCAAGGAGCTCGTCGCGTCGTTCCTCTGGAACGGGAACCGCCAGGACAACTTCACCTATCAGCGGACCGACGAGATCCTGCCGAAAGAGGAGGACTACATCCGCGTCCGCTTCCGGGCGCTCAGCCAGGACCTTCTGCCCGGCTACTGGATCGACCTCACGCTGCCGGGAGTTCTCGAGGCCGGCGTCGAGAAGCTTCGCGGCCAGACCGTCTACGCGAACCACGAGTTCTGGGATGTCGAGGGCTGGCTCGGCTCGGTGAGCAAGGCGGAATGGGACTCCGAGGGCAGGGCGTCCGGCGGGGTCCCCGGGATCAACGCCGAATACAAGATCGACGCCCTTATGAACCCGAGGATCGCGCGCGGCCTCCTGATGGACCCGCCGGCGATCCATTCGACAAGCCTGACGTTCCTTTTCCATTTCGACTTCTCGCACCCGAGGCTGGTCGAGGAGGGCAAGTTCTGGGTCAACCTGGGCGAGGAGATCGAGGGCGAGATCGTCCGGCTGATCGTGACCGAGATCCGCGAGATCTGGGAGGCGTCGCTGGTATTCCAGGGCGCGGACCGCCGGGCAAAGCAGATCGGAAACGAACGGGACGGGGAAGATTTCGAGAACCTGAGTGCGGGCGAAGCGGATTCGCCAATCGCACCAGTTAACAACGATGACGAGGAGAAGACGACGATGAAACTTACGAAAGAACAGATCACGGCCTTGGGGCTGAGCGCCGACGCCGGCGAGATCTCCGAGACGGACGTGCTCGACCGGGCTCTGGAACTGGCCGCGGCGGCCGGAGAGCTCGAAGGCGTCGATCTCGAGGAGCTCCAGGCCAGGGCGGCGGTCAGCGACAAGTACGTCGATGAGAAACGAGAGGACGTTCGTCGCCTTGCCCGCGTTGCCGAACTCGGTGCGGAAGAGGGCGAACTGGACAAGGTGGTGGCGCAGCAGATCGACGAGGCCGATTTCGAGAGGCTTCAGGGCCTCGGCGCCTACTACGAAAAGCGGGCTGCGGAGAGGTTCCCCGAGAAAGGGCGATCGAGCGCGGAGAACGCCGAAGGCGTCGAGGGCGCCGGCGGGGTCCAGACAACGGCGGCTGTCGACGACATACCGCTTCACGACTAGCAAGGCCTGACAGACACGCAGGTCCGTTAAACACGAACTCACAAGGAGTCAGAACATGAAAATGCTTGCGCATCAGGAAGGCCTGGCCGTCATCGCGACGGTCGAGACGGCGGATCTTCCGAAGGACACGATCGTCGAAATAACCGGCGATGAAACGGTGGACAAGGCGGCTGCCGGAGCCGCCCCGATCGGGCGGCTCGTGGTCGCGCCGGCCGACGCGAACGGCCAGGGAACGGTGGAGACGCGGTTCAAGGAGCTCGTCGAGATGGAAGGCGACGGCATTCTCGCGGCCGGGGCGCTGGTGAAACTCGGCACCATCAGCCCGACGACCGCGCTGCACACGGCGGCGGCCTGGAGCGAGGGCGTCGACGGCCACGCACTGCTTTTTGGTGTCGTCTGGAAGGGCGGCGCGGACGAAGCGACGATCAAGGTTCTTACCTACTAAACGCAGGGCGGAACCGCTTTCAAATCACGAAAAGAGAGAGGACACAGACTATGAGCTACGGCTTGAAAGGCAAGGTGAGAGAGATCATCACTTCGATGGATGCGATCCGCGCCGACGAAAAAGGCGGACGGGAGATCACCCTGAGCGAGTATCTTTCGGAGAACTTCAAGGACAACGATGGCAAGGGGCTCAGGCCGGGCCATCTTTACGCGGAACTCGGGATCAACCCGACCCGGACCTCCGTCGACAACCTGATGTCGAACGAAGACAGCAAGTTTCTGATGGCGGAAATAGTACGAGACGGCGTCCGGCGCGGACTGGGCGTCGCGCAGAGGGAGAGGCTTGCGAAGGAGCGCGTCGCGCACCTTTCGCCGGCGACCTATGACGGCGGCCGCGAGCGGTTCATGTCGCGCGAGGTGTTCCTGGACCCGGTGATGAGGGGAGCCGTACAGGCGACGTTCTATCCGGATCTGATCATCCGCGAGGAAACGGTGTCGCAGCCCACGGTCACGATACCGAAGATCGAACTGTCGGACGCCGCGCTTAAGGACACCGGCGAGGCCGCGACGATCGAAGAGGGCGCGGTCACGTACGGGTCGAAGGACGTGAAGCTCAAGAAGAAGGGCCGGGCGCTGAAACTCACCTACGAGTCGATCAGGTTCAACAGCCTGAGCCTGGCGCAGATCTTTTTCGAGGACGTGGGACGGATCCTCGGCCACTCGCTGAACGCGATGGCGGTCGACGCGATCGTCGACGGAGACCAGGCGGACGCGTCCGAGGCCGCGGGTGTGATCGGCGTGGAGGACACGGTCGACGGGATCACCTGGTTCGACCTGGCGCGAGTCGCCATCCAGTTCAGCCTTATCGGGCGCGTCGGGCTACAGGCGATCGGAAACGCCACCACGGCGCTCGAATACCTGAACCTGCCCGAGGTCAAGAACAAGCAGTTCCCCGGAGCTCCGCTTCTCGCGACAATGCTCAAGTCGCCGCTGACGATGCCGGAAGACCTTTACGTTTCGCTGCAGATCGCCGCGGACCAGCTCCTGATCCAGGATCCTTCGACCTCGATCGTGCAGCTGACGGCGGTGCCTCTGATGGTGGAGACGGACAAGATCATCACGAAGCAGATAGAGGTCGCGGTGGCGTCGATCTACACCGGATTCGCCAAGATCCAGCGGAACGCCTCGGTCATCATCGACGGCTCGATCTTGTTCAGCGGAAACGGATTCCCGGCGTGGATGCAGCCCTTTAACGCGTGATCATTGATCTATTGATCTAAGGATTTAACCCCTGACAGCCCTTAAAAAGCAGGAGGACGTTATGAGTAATCAGAAGGCACGGCCGGGCGACACGGTGGAGCTCGCGAACAAGGAGATCGGATTCAACGACCCCGCAACGGGTTTCAAGATCGTTAGAACCGAGAAGCAGAAACTCGGGAAATCCATCGGGAACAAGACAAACCTGGCACTTTCCTCCGGCGCTTTGCTTATCGTCGGCAGGGCGAAAAAGAAGGAGCCGGAAACCAGGGACACGGGGTTGCCGGAAGATCTTCCGGGACGTGAAGCCTTCGAGGCGGAGGGGCTCTCGTTTGACCAGGTCAAGAAGTTGTCGCCTGAAGATCTTGTTGCCGTGAAGGGGATCGGCGAGAAGACGGCAGAGTCGCTCGCCGAGTATCTCGCCGGCGCCGGAAAGGAGTAGCGGATGGCGTCGCTCGTCAGCGAGGACGATCTCAGGGAGTACTTTCCCTTCGAGATCCACAAGGACGTCGGGGATCACCAGGTGGTGTTCTCGATCGTCTCCGCCTCGAAACGGCTCCGGGGATGGGTCGGCGACGCGGCGTATGACGCGGCGCTGGCGGAGGGGGACACTGACGAGCGGAAGATCATCCTCCGCAACGCGGAAGGCTATCTCGCGATGCACTTCATGATGCTGGCGCTGAACACCAGGCTCAGGGCGGGCGGGATAGTCAGGAGCGAGATGTCCGAAGGCGACACGGTCAACAGCTATTTCTCACCGGCCGAGACGGCGGCGTTCACGACGCAGTACCTGGAGATGGCACGAGAGATAGCCGAGCCTTACCTGCTTCACGACGGCACGCCGGGGCCGGCGTTCGAGGTGGCCTCCGATGGCGATTAGGAAATGGACGCTGACGCTGGTACGCGGGGCGCTGATCCCGAAACGGTTCTACTGGCTCAAAGCGAAGGACACGCCATACGACATTTCCGGGGGCGTCGCCGCGCTGAGGGTCAAACCTGAAGGCCAGGACGAGTTCGAGGTAGGCTCGCCGATCGTCGAGATCACCGACGGGCCGGCCGGCGAGATCACGATCGCCTTTGACGAAGCGACGGTTGACGGTTACTCGTTCGAGCGCGCGGAGATCGCCCTTCAGGTCGATTCGAAGATCCTGCAGACCGGCCGGATGCGGATCAGAAACTTCTATGACGGATGAGCCGAGACTTGAGGTCATCGAGGAAACATCGATCCTCCTCACTGACGACGAGGAGATCTTCCAGGTCGGCGCCGAGTGGCCGCCGTCCGGAGCCGTCGCCGGCTTCACGCACTCGCAGATCTCGGCGGAGCTCGTCTGGACGGTCAATCACAATCTCGGCTACCGGCCGAATGTCGAGATCCGGACACCGGGCGGCGAAGTGGTGCTCGCGGAAGTGCTGCACGTCAACGAGAACCAGCTGACGATTACATTCGCGGCGCCCACGGCTGGAACGGCGCGCGTGATCTAACGGAGAGAACACTATGTCAATGAAAGTGCTGAACGGGCTGGACATGAGCTCGACCAAGGTCGAGAACCTTGGCGCGCCCACTAATGAGAACGACGCGGCGCGGCTCGCGGATGTGAACTCGGCCGTCGAGGGCCTGGCCTGGAAGGACAGCTGCCGGGTCGCGACTCAGGGCGATCTGAACCTTGCAAGCCCGGGCGCGTCGATCGACGGAATCGCGATGTCGAACGGCGATCGCGTTCTGGTCCGCGCGCAGACGGCTGCAGCGGAGAACGGGATCTACATCTTCAACGGCGACGCCACGCCTATGACCCGCGCGGCGGACGCCAACACGGCTGATGAGCTCGAGCAGGCGGTCGCCACGGTCGAAGAGGGCACGAGCGCGGGCACCACGTACCGGCAGACGCAGGTCAACTTCGTCCTCGACACGAACGACGTGACCTGGACCCAGTTCGGCACTTCGGCGCCTTCGGCCTCCGAGACCACGCCGGGCCTGATCGAGATCGCGACTCAGACCGAAACCGACACGGGGTCGGACGACGCGCGGGCGGTAACGCCGCTCAAGCTCGCGACATGGATCGGGAAGCTCCAGCGTCACGAGGCCAACGTCGGCGACGGAGCCGCGACGCAGATCGACGTCTCGCACAACTTCAACTCGAGAGACGTGGCCGTGGAGGCTTACAGGAACTCGTCGCCCTGGGACACGGTGATCTGCGATGTTTCGAGGCCCGACGCGAACACCGTTCGGCTGAACTTCGCTGTCGCGCCGACCTCGGGTCAGTTCAGAGTTGTGATCAAGCGCTGATGGACGTCCTTTCGCGATTATCCGAGGCCTGGCAGACGCTGACGGACGACGCTCCGGTGGCGATCGATCCGGCACTGGGCCACCGCTTCTATCACTCCGGGAGCACCGGACGGACGTTCAGCGCTCCCGGGACGGGCGGCTACAACGGTCAGCAGATCGTCGTCGCGATGAAGAATTCGGGCGGCGGGGACATCACGCACACGCTGACGACCGGATCGGCCGGCGCCTTCCGGTTCGGTGCCGGCATCACGGGCCTGACGGCTACGGCTGCCGGAAAGACGGACTACATCACGGCCATAAACCACGCTGTCGATCAGCGGTGGGACGTGGTCGGGTATTCAAAGGGTTACTAGGGAATGGCTCAGTTCGGAAGACCAGCGTCAGACGTCTCTACGGGTTCGTGGACCACGACCCCGCTATGGTCGAAGATCGACGAAGTTACCGCGTCTGATGCCGATTTCGCAAAGTCGAGCGATAATCCGGCGAACGATGTCTTTGAAGTCGCACTAAGTTCTTTGACAGACCCTGCAAGCTCAACCGGGCACGTAATGCGGTTCCGGGAGCGGATGCAGTACAGCGGCGGCGGATCTCCCGGCAATATCACAATAACGTTTTCCCTGATTCAGGGAACAACAGTGATTGCTTCTGCGGAATTTACCAAAGCGAACAACGATCTCGCCTACTACGACCGCGAACTCGCGCTGACAGGGACAGAAGCGAATTCGATCACTGATTACACGGATCTCCGCCTGAGGTTCCGTTCTAATAAGTTTAGTGGTGCCAAGGTCGCCTGGTCGGAAGTGACCTGGGCGGAACTGGAAGTGCCTGACGTTCCTGCTCCGGCGCTGATGAACGTCCTTTCGCGATTATCCGAGGCCTGGAAAACCCTGACCGACGCGGCTACCGTCGCGATCGACCCGAAACTCGGTCATCGTTTCTATCATTCCGGGAGCACCGGCAGGACGTTCTCAGCGCCGGGCACTGACGGATACGACGGTCAGCAGATAGTGATCGCGATGAAGAACGCCGGCGGCGGGGACATCACGCACACGCTGACGACGGGATCGGCCGGCGCCTTCCGGTTCGGGGCCGGCATCACGGGCCTGACGGCGACGGCCGCGGGCAAGACGGACTACATCACGGCGGACTACCAGGCGGTCGATGAGCGCTGGGACGTGGTCGGCTACGCGAAGGGCTATTAACGATGGCAAACGAAATTCATTCCAAATTAGCCGCAAGCGCGGGGCTTACCATCACTCTCGCTTCCCTCGCATCCTCGGCTGCGGGTGTCGGGCGGCAGTCAACTCTTGTCGATAACTCGAGCACGCTTTACAAAAAGATCCACTTATACGTGACGATACTGACCGGGACGTCGCCGACCGCAAACAAGGCGGTTTACGTCTATCTGATAAAGGGCGACGGGACGATCCGCACTGACGGGGCCGGAGCGACGGATGCGGCGATCACGATAAAGAATGCCCAATTGATCGGCGCTCTCGTGACTGACGCCACTTCGGACAATCCGTACAGCGACTGTTTCATAATCGAAGATCCCGGCCCGGAGTGGGGAATTGCGGTTGTTCACGACACGGGAGTCAATCTAAACGCTTCGGGCCACGACATCAACTGGGTCGGACAGCTTCCGGAGGTGCAATAAATGAGTTTCAGAACAGACATTGCGGCCGCTTTTACAAACCTGAGTGCGGCTCAAAAAACAAGGGTCGCGGATGCATTTGCCCGGGTTGACGGCGAGAAGCCACCTGCGTATCCCGTGATCGACACCGGAACGGCGCAGGAAAAGCTAGATCAGATGGTCGCCTGGCTTGTCGATGAGGTGCTCCTCCGCCGGGTCCTGACGCACGAACGAGAAGCGAAAAAGGATGAAGTGACGCCTATGGACGTCGATTCCTGATGAGCGACAACAGATTCAGCAACGGGATCGCCCGGAATTTCACGCAGGCCGCGTATCCGAACCTCTGGCGCGGGCTTGTCGGCGCGTTCGACGCGCGGGCTGGGGTGCAGGGGTTCGGGCTCAAGAATCTCGCCATCGGGCGCGGGGAGTTCTGCGAACTCAAGCGCGATCTTGATCTGTGGGAGGCACACGGATACGGCATCAAGGGCTACATAGACTTGGGAACCGACAGCACTCATCAGGTGCGAATGGAATCGAAAATGACCGTCGCGCCTACCGATCCGCTTGGGCTTGGCGGGAAGAACGGCACGATCATGGTCAGGGTGCGGCTTGACTCGATAGCTAGTTTTAATGGGCTCGTATCGAAGGTCGACGGGAATTCGTCCGCGAACGGCTACAATTTTCTGTTAGATGGTGCCGCACCGCCGAAAATCAGTCTTGGAATGGCGGGAGCCACATCGCTGTCCGCAAGCAGCAGTACTCCCGTTCAGGAATGGTTCACGGCGGCGGCGGCGTGGGACGGGACGACGTGGCGCATTTACCTCAACGGCGCGCTGGATAATTCGGCGGCGCGGACCAACAGGCCGCCGAGCGGCAATACGACCAATTTCGCGCTCGGTACGCTCGCTCACGCCATCTCGAACGATATGTTGGGCTTGTTCCAGTACGCCTATCTCTGGAATCGATGTCTGAGACCGTCCGAGATAATGCAGGTTCACGCGGGAGCCTCGCCGTTGATAAAGAAGAACGAAGACGATCAATATCACAGCCTGCCGTTCGAGCGGCCCGTCCCGATCGATGGAATGTTCTTTGGAGCGATCTGATGGCGAAGATCACGGTAGAAATTTCGGCCCTCGAGGAGCTCGAGCTTGAGCTCGCGAAACTTGCGACGGAGATCACCGGAGAGCTCGGCAAGCGCGCCTACCAGCTTATGAGGAAAGAGGTCCCGTACAAGACCGGAGAACTCAAACAGGGAATCGTCGCCTACCTGCCCGGCGGCCGGACGATCGGAACGGGAGCGTCGACGTCCGGCCGTCCGGTTTCAAAGCCGAACCGGGCGGAGGTGGTCGCGTCCGGAAGACGAGCGAGGCGGGGCCCGAGAAGCGCGACGCTCCATTTGAAAAGCGGAAAGACAAAACAGATCACGCTGAGGTCCCGGGACTCTTACAACTACGCCTCAGCGGTGGCCGAGGGGCGCAAGGCGATAACGCCGAAGAAAGGCAAGGCGATCCTGATACCGGTCGCGAACGCGCCGGCTGACGAAAGCTACATCGTCGAGGGCGATCAGATCTATGTGGTCAGGAAGTCCGCCAAGGCCTACGGCGGAAATCCCTTTCACGAACGGGCCGCGAAAAGGCTCGAGCGCGAGGCGGTGATGATCGTTGAAGCCGTGGCGGAGGATTTGTTCGGTGGCTGATCAGCCTGTAGAAAACCTGTTCCACGACTTCCTGGTCGGGAACTCCGCCCAGTTCGGCGCGAATGTCGAGATACATCCTTCGGCCTACGAGACCAGGAGCCTCGACAACGGCATCGTGATCGGCGACGCAGACACTTCGATGTCGCCGGACGGCAATCAGGATTCTATGACCGAGTACGACGGCCTTCTCGCGATCGAGATCTACGGCCGGGTCCGGGGAAGCGACAAGAGCCTCCGGTCGGAGGCGCGGCGGAAGGTGTTCGAGATAAAGACGGCGCTCCTGCAACTTCTCGAGAAGTACCCGACGCTCGACGGCCGCGTCTGCAGGGTAAGGGTGCTGAGGCAGGTCCGGTTCTTCGACGACACGAAGGCCGACAAATACGCGATCGAGAGAGTCCCGGTCGTGATCAATCCATTCGATTATCAGGGAGAGTGAGAGATGAAGAAGGAAAAGCGCAAGATCCAGTTGAAGAAGGACCAGCCGAAGAAGATCGAGATCCTGGTCGGGAACAGGCGGATCAAGGCCGTGCGGGGCAAAGCCGTGACGGTGCCGCTCGAGGACCTCGGCGTCTGGCTGAGGACCGGCAGGTTCGAGATCGTGGACGAGACCGCAAAGCCGGAAGAGAAGAAGACTGAGAAGAAGACGGACAAGAAATCTGACGGAGGAAACTCGTAATGCCAACTTCAAAAGCATCGGTAAACATTTTCGCACTGTCCGCCCAGCCGCAGGTGGACTATCAGACGGTACTGGCGCCGGGGACTGCGCCGAAGGTGCACCGTCAGCTGGAGAAGACGGACCGCCAGCTGGCGAAGTATTCCGCGCCGGCCTCGGACAACCGCGGCTATTCGACCGGCACGCCGTATCCGACCAGGAAGACGCTGGACTCGCACGATGTGACCGTCCAGCTGACGGAAGACCTTTCGTCGCAGCTTCTCGGCGAGCGGGCGCTGGCGGGTTTCGGAGAGGTGGCGACCGTGGAGAAAACGGTCGGCCAGACCTACGAGCACACTTTCACGATGCTCAACCCGCAGGCTTCGGCGCAGCCTCCGGCTTACGACTATGTCGAGAAGCAGGGAGAGGACGCGGCGCGGCCGAACGCGCACAACGTGGAATTTCCCTCGATGGTCTGCGAGAGCTTCTCGGTATCGGGGCAGGGCCGCGCGCTTCTGCAGGCGAGTTCGTCCTGGAGGGGATCCGGAAAGAGGATCAGCCCCTCGCCGCTGGACTTTTTCGGAGGCGGTTCGGAGGTGATCCTGCTCGAGGACATGGTCCACAACTTTTTCCGTAACACCGCGGCCAAGCTGAAGCTTTATCCGCAGATCAATCTCGGCGGCACCGTGCACGAGGTCAACTGCGACTTCCGTGACTTCGAGTTCTCGATCGCGTGGAACCTTCTCGCCGAGGCCGGTTATCTCGGCTGCGGACTGTTCCAGGTGGCCGGGGATTCCGAGTCGGGAGCGATCCGCGGCAAGTGCGAGATCGGGGATCCGACCGCCAGCTTCAACTTCACGATCATCGACAACGACGCCTACAACGCCTACGACAAGCTGCAGACGATGGCGTCGATCAGCGCCTCGCTGAAATACGAGGGCAGCGTGATCGAGGGCGCGAACAAGCATTTCGCGGACTTCAGGCTTCTGCACGCCAACATCGCCGATATCGACCACACGGAAGTCGATGGCGAGAACGCGCTGAGGATGACGACCGAGCCGCTCGCGCTTGGCCAGGTGATGCCGGTGGAGCTCGTCGTTCAGAACGACGTTTCGAGCTACGCGACGCCCAACTGGTAATCCCGGGGACGTCCGAGAAGTTTCATTCTTTAATAGGAGTAACTGACAAGATGCAGGAAACAGCCCAGATCACGGAGATGCCGAGGAAGCCCGAGGCAGTCGAGGCGCCCTCCGAACCGCCAAAGGAAAAGGAGCAGACCGAGCAGATCTACGACGCGGAGGCTCGGAACCGTTTCGCGTACCGTGTCCGCCACGGTGGAGCCGTCTACGACACCGCGCACATCTTCGAGCCCGTATCCGACGATCGGTACATGCAGTGGCTGCGCGCGTTCAGGATCCGCGGCGACGAGTCGAACATCCAGGAGGAGACCAACGAGGCGACGCTCGCCCTTTGGGAGGACCTGATCGTCGAGGTCGAGAATGTCGAATCCTCGTCCGAGAACTGGAAGGCTCAGCTGCCGTTCTCGGAGAAGATCGAGTCGGTGCAGGACTACCTCGCGGTCGCGGTCGCGGACGGGGCGGAGGAGGCTTCCGGGAAGCGGATCCTCACCGACGATCTCCGCCAGGTTGTCTTTACCGAGGCCTATTTCAACGGAAAAATCACCCGCCAGAAGCACACGCTCAGGGAACCTACTTTCGAGCAGAAGAAGAAGTACGCGCGGGTCGAGGCGAAGCGCTGGAGGCAGGAGCGGACAAAGGGCCTGAAGCGCAAGCCGAGGGTCGAGTTCGTACCTCAGGACGAGAAACTCGGGGACCTGTACGACGAGCTTCTGATCTCGGTCGAAGGCTTTGCGCGTGACATCGTGCCGTTGAGGTTCAAGACCACGGTAGTCGATGAGATCTTCGCCGGAGTACTCGACGAAAAAAAGTAGCCGCCTGCGTCGGGGAAGTCCGCCGCCGGGTGCTCGAGCTCTACGGGGAGGACGACGACGGCAAGGTCGACCGGTGCCCCGGAGAAAGCTGTCCCCAGTTCTCCAAGCGAATTGACAGGGTCAAAGGCAAGACCTGGAAGCAGCGGGCGCTCGAGGCGGTCGCGGGCTGCGAGCGTTGCGACGGCAACCCGCCGGAAAAGGACCGGCCGGACGATGAGGAGATCGAAGCGATCACAGATGAGATCGAGGAAATAGTCGCGGAACAGAACGCCGGCGCCGCGACAGACTGGGACGCCTACGGATTCTACGTGTTCGCCCTGGTCAGGGAATGGCGACGGACCGAGAAGATCTGCGAGCTAAGGCATTCGGCACGGGTCCAGGCATTTTTCAAGGGAAGTCCGGATAAGAAGTAGATGGCTACAAAGATCATATCCCTCCAAATCGAGGTCGATGACAAGGACGTCAAGGGCGCCGAGAAGTCGCTCGGCGGCCTGAAGACCGCTGCAAGAAACACGGGAACGGCCAACAAGGAGCTCGGCGAGCTTGAGAACTCTCTAAATGGTGTTGGAGCGGGTTCGGCTGCAGCTGCGGGTGGCATGGGCCGCCTTGCGGCAGCGGCGGGTCCGGTCGGCGCCGCCCTCGCTGTTGCCGCCGTTGCGATCGCCGCGGTGGCGGTGGCAGCGTTCAAGGCCGGACGGGAGATCCTTGAACTCTCAAAGAAGTATGCGGAGCTCGGTGAAGAACTGGCCAGGACAAGCAGGGAGACGGGCGTTTCCGCGGAGTCGCTCTCGGCTCTGAGGCATCAGGCCACACTTACCGGGACGGAATTCTCCCAGGTCACTTCCGCGATCGACGCATTCACCCAGAAGGTCGTCGACGCAAGCGCCGGGTCCAATGACGCGAGAAAGACTCTTGAGTCGCTAGGTATCACCGGGGTGAACGCGGCGACGGATGTTGACCAGGCTCTCTCAAAGGCGCTTGAGACTCTCGCTGAAATGCCTGAGGGCCTCGAGAGGGCAAAAGCGGCCAACGATGCGTTCGGCAGCTCGGGCGCCAAACTGCTTCCGCTGCTGGATGAATTCGACGGGGATCTGCAGGCGTTGATCGACAGCGCCGACAAGTTCGGAACGCTGATCGGCGAGGACAATGTCAGGGACTCCCTTGCGTTCCAGCGGGCGATGCGGGAGAACCAGCAGCACGTTGAAGGACTCAAGAACGAGTTCATCAAGGGATTCCTGCCGGTGATCACCGAGGTATTCGAGAAATTCAATTCCCTGCTGGACGAGAATTCTGAAAAACTTAAAAGCTGGGTTCGAACGGGCGCCTGGGCCGCAGAGGCGACGATTGCGGCAATAGAGAATCAGATCGACACGTTCACAACACTGGTCGACCTGACGAACCGACTCCCGGGATTGACGCCAGGAGGTGCCGCAGAAGAAATCAGGAAACTTTGGTCCCGGATTAACAAGAGGATCGAGCGGGCGAGCTCGTTGCGAGTAAGTGCCTCGGCCGCGTTTGAAGGCCTGCCGGAAAGGGGTCCATCCAGTGAGAGCGGAGGCAGATCGGGCCGCGCCGGCAGAGAGCCCAAACTCAGCCCGCTCGAGCGAGTATGGAATTGGCGGGACCTGAAGAAGTTCGCAGAGGAACGTGGGTTTATCGTCAGGTCGACCACGGGCGGAAAGCACAATGTCGGGAGCCTGCATCCTCAGGGACTGGCGATCGACATCCGGACGCGGGACAAGACCGCCCAGCAGATCGGCGAGTTCATCGCCCAGGCTCTCGCGGCCGGAATCCGGGTCGTGGATGAGCGGCTGCGTCCGCCGGGTCAGAGAGTGTGGAGAGGTGAGCACCTGCACCTGGAAGAGAACGACACGAGAGCGTCGTTCTTCAACCGGGGTCTGGGATTCGGAGGCCGGACGGTGGAAGACCTGGCGGCGCTCGACGAAGCGCGGCGGATGGGCGCGACGCAGTTCATCGACGATCCGCGCGGTCGGGCGGAGCAGCTTCGCAAGCAAAGGATCCAGCAGGTCCGGGACATCCTCGATCGTGCTCAGGGCACTCCGACCGAGATCTCGACTGAGGCCCGCGTATCACTCGGCGACATCACGCCGCGGACGACGTTGAATTCCGTCGAGATCGAACGGATGGCACGTCTGGCCCCGGAGCTGTTCAACCGGATATCCGCCGAGGAGGACCGCCGCGTGTTCGATGCCGGTATTTTCGGCGAACGCGGCGAGCTTGCGGCAACCGAGGCGACCTTCAAGCGGATCAAGGATCTGGAGACCGAGTTCGTCGAAAGCCGGACGCAGTCCGTCGAGCTCGGAGTGCGGCGCCTCCACCTAAGTTTGTCGGAGACTCACCATCAGAAGATCGTCAACTCGATGCTCGAGGAGGCGCGGATCTTCCAGGAGGAGGAGCTCGACACGCTCAACAAGCAGCTGGAGGTCCATCTGGCCCTTACAAGCGACGGGCTCTTCCGGCAATACGAGGCCGAGGCCCAGGTGCTGCGTGAAAAGCTCCGTCTGCAACAGGAGATCTTCGGACTCGAGACTTTGATCGCGACCCAGGGGGCGAACGCGGCGGAGCGGTACCGGAAGGCGTGGCTCGAGGCGATCTACGAGATCCGCGACGAGAACATAAGGGCCGTCGAGGACCAGATCCGCGCCCAGGTTCGTCTCGGCGACATGCAGACGGTGCACAACGACCAGATCCGCGCTAAGGTCCTTGGACACCTTGCCGCGCAGAAATCGATCACCGAGACGATCGGGGACGAGATCATCGGCCTGTACGAAGAGATCGCGACCCGGTCCGAGGAGATCCTCGACCGGTCGATCGGCAAGATCCCCATCCTCGGAGGCCTCGCCAAAACGCTTGCCAGACAGTCCCTGTCCAGTTTCACGATCGGAATCCTGGACAAGTTCTTTCCCGGTTCGGCCGGAAAGATCGAAGCGGCGCAAAATCCGGAGCTCGGTGAGCTGAAGCGTCACACGTCGATCCTCGAGCAGATTGCCGCAAACACGGCGATCCAGGCTGTCTCGCCGGCCGGAAACATTACCTTCAACGCGGATCTCGGAGGAATTGCCGGCGCCGGGGCATCTGCGGCAAGACACATCAGCGTTTCCGGATCCGCGGGCCCGCAATCCATTGCAACTCTGATCGGCGGAGGTCTGGCAAACGCGATCGAGCAGGCGATCCGCCAGCCCGGTCTTTCCGAAACCTCAACGACGTCGCACAGCGGGCTCGGGGCCGCGCATCCCGGAGGTGTTCCGGCCGCGGGCACGGCGAACTTTCCGCGGCTCGCAGGCAATGTCGCGGGGATTCTGGGCATTGCCGGTTCTGTAGTGCCCGGCAGGATCGGGGGCATCATTTCCTCTATCGGCGCAGGGATCGGGATCGCCTCGAGCCTGGGCACCATCCTGAGCATATCCGCGCTGGGCGGCCCGATCGGCCTGGCCATCGGCGCCGCCATCGGATTGGTGACCGCGATCGCCGGCGGCCTGTTCGGTTCGAAGAAGAAGAAACGGGACAAGCAGGAGAAGATCCCGCAGCTGATGCAGGGCTTCACCGACGCGATCCAGGAGTTTCGCGACCTGATCACCCAGGTTCGGACATTCTCGATCGATCCCGACCAGGCTCTCTCCCGCGGTAAGGAGCTCCGCCAGCAGATCGCTTCCGGATTCGGGATCCAGTTCGAGAGCAAGAAGTACCGGAGGATCGCGCGCGAGCGGATCAACCAGCAGCTCACGCAGATAGACGCAAAGCCGGACGGCCTTATGGAGCAGCTTATGGACGCGGCGGCGATCGCCAAGGCGGCGGGAGACCGAAGGCAGAGGATACTCCCCGAGTTCGCCGGCGGCGTATTTATGGACGCTGTGTTCAGGGCGCAGTTCGGGGCTTTCAAGCGCAAGAACGGACTTCTTCCGGGCTCCTGGAGCGGTGTCGACAGGGTACCGGCGCTTCTCGCCGACGCCGAGATGGTGCTCAATCCGGCCCAGCAGAGGAACGTGATCGCCAACGCCGGCGGACGTGACGTGTTCTCGGGAGCAGGCATCCCGAACTACGAGAGCAAGGTGCGGTCCGCTCCGGCGGTCCACACGATGAATACGGGCGGCCTGGTCCGTTCGGGTCAGTCCGAATCGTCGCCGCTGGTCCTTCAGCCTAATTTCAAGTTCGAGATCCAGGGAGTGACCTTTGAGGAAGGCGCCCGGGTCTGGCTCCAGTCGGATGACGGCCGGCGGACACTGGTCAAGGTGATCAGGGAGGAGATCTGATGGGACGGACACTGACGTCGGATCTCCAGAACATCCTCGCTGCGAGCGCCCGCACGGTCGAGTACACGATCGAGATCCTGTTTCCGAAGAACGCGACGAAGTATCTCGCGACGGCGCCACTCACGATCGCTTCGCAGGCATACACGAATGACCTGGAGTCCGTTTCGGAGATCCGGCAGACGCTGGAGAATCCCGCGGACCGGGTCCGCCTCGCGCTCCAGAACAAGGACGGCGTGCTGGGTCTGAACCTGGGGGGCAATGAAGAAGAATGGCGAGGCGCGACGGCGATCATCGGAAGGTACTACGAAGACAAAGTTGGTCTCGGCCTTTCGGCATGGATCGAGCTTTTCAGGGGAACGATCCAGATTCCCGAGACCGACGATTTTCAGATGTCCTTCGAAGTCGCGACCGACACGCTGGCCAAGGGCGCGATCGTCGCCTCGGGTACGCTCGCCTATCCGTGCCGGTTCATATACAAGGACCCGTCCACTTGTGGGGCCACGAGCGCGGAAACAGCCTGCAATCACGTTCTGAAGTCGAAAGGCGGGTGTCAGGGACGAGACAACAGCCATCACTTCGGAGGAATGGAGAGCCTGTACAACCCGGACCAGAACGTCCCAGGCACGGGCGGGAACACCATCGTTCCTTTCCCTCCGCAGGACCGGTGCCCAAGGCTCGATCAATACATTCTTATCAAGGACTACTGGGGAAACCCGATCGGCGTGCCGGTAGGGAAGCTGCAGATAAAGGACAAGATCTTCGACCCGAGGACAGGGATGTTCCACGACATAGAGAATCTTAATGTGGTCAAGGATGTGGAGATCTTCTCGATCCGGGCGGCGAACGGTGCGATGTGCCTTGCCTCCGGTTCTCATCGGATCCTGCGGCACCGGGACCACCACGGCGGCCAGGAGCTCACAGACTTTGCAAAAGGCGACCCGGTGTTCACCTGGAGAAATAAGAACGCGACGAGCTCGAGCGTTATTTTCGCCTCGTCCATCGGGGAGCGCGGGGATGTGATGGAGATCAAAATGGCCGGCGGGCACGTTTACGCCTGCGGGGCGAGCGGCGAGTCAGCGATCGTCTCCCACAACAAGAACCCGTACGACACCGAGGAGCCGCCGATCAATTAAGCTATGACCGTAATCGACCATCTGAAGGGGCAGAATCCGGAGTTTCTGACGCTCGAGGTCGCCTTCGGCCGGCACGTCATCGCCGGCGACCTCGCCAAGTCAAAGGTGACAGGCACCGACCCGAGCCACATCGTGCACGTCCAGCACATCCTGGGCGAAGGATTCGGTCAGGGCTGGAAGGAGATCGTCGGTGCGTGGTTTCGCGGCGTGAACAGGGATTCCACGAAGTTCAAGTTCTACCCCGGGATCCAGTCCTCCGGAGACAGCGACCCGATCCAGGGCGTCGATACGGAATTTGACCAGGACACGCCGCATTCGAACACCGCCTGGGTCCGCCTGGAATGCCCGAACGGCAGCGAATCGGGGATCCCGGACTTTGACACAAAGAACAATCCGCCCGAGGGCGCAATCTTCATCGTGGACTGCCAGACGGGCGACGTGTACGACGACACCGGAGCGGTATCGGCGTCCGATGTGCTGCTGGTGAACCCGGCCGACGTGATCGCCTTCGGGTGCATGGTCATTCAGCGCTATCCCTCCGCGAGAATAGACTGGGCGATTCTCGACGCGCTCCGATCGTACTGCGACGAAACGGTGACCCCGGACTTCACAACGCTTCCCCAGGGAGTCGGACTGACGGGAAAGTACTACGACGGGAACGCGTTCGACACTCTGGTCCGGTCGCGGGTGGATCCGATCGTGGATTTCCCGCTTTCGAGCGGCGTGCCTGAGCTCGGGCTCTCCCCTGACGATTTCTCCGTCCGATGGGAAGGGAAGGTGCGGGCCGAATACACGGAGACCTATACGTTTCAGGTGATCCACGACGGAGGAGCCCGGCTCTGGGTCAACGATGTCCTGATCATCGATCAGTGGGGAACTACCGGGACCCATACCGGCAATTCCGCGCTCACCGCCGACCAGTTCTACAACATCAAGCTGGAATGGGAGGACTCGACGGGAGACGCGGAGATCAGGCTGCAGTGGAGCTCCACGAGCCAGCCTCTGGAGACGATCCCGCAGGACAGGCTCTATCCAAAGGATGAGGCGGTGAAGCGCTTCGAATGTCACGCGGCCTTTACCCAGGCGACCACCTTTGACGACTTCCTGCGCCAGGTGCTCTTCAGCTGCAACGGCACGTTTCAGGATGCCGGAGGGAAGCTGAAGTTCTTTTCGATCGACGATCTGACGCACAGTTTCGACTTCACGGAATCGAAGATCCTGAAGAACACGTTCAAGTTCTCACCCCGGTTCACCCAGCAGGAACTCCTGAAGCTCCCGAACCGGTTCATCGCCAACGGGCGCGACTTGAATTCCAGGTATATCGAGGCCTTCGATCCACAGGTCTTCATCGACCTGTCCGACCTGCAGTCGCTTGCCGGCAGGATCATCGAAGAGGTCGTTCAGGTCGGCAATACGACCCGGTGGCAGGCGCGCCGGAACCTGACGCACTACGCAAAGGTCCGGACGACGAATCTGATCTCCGAGTTCGAGGGGATGCCGGACACCCTGCAGGTCCTTCCGGGCGATCTCGTCCGGGTCAGCCACTCGGTCCCCGGATGGACGAACAAGCAGTTCCTTTGCCTCGAGGCCACCGAGAAGACGATGGACCGGTCGGCCGACAACAGGATCCTGAAGCTTCTGCAGTGGACCTAATCTATGCCGAGCTCTGATTGGACAAAACGGAAACTGATTCCGATGGGCGGCCTCGAGGCCTGGCACGCTCTCGATCTGGCCGCGGACGGCTCGAGCGTGGACGACTTCTCGGGTAAGAACCGGACGCTGACCTGTCCTTCGAACCAGCCCGCGCTTCAGACGGACGTCATCAACGGGCTACCCGCGCTCTATTTCGACGGCGCGGACAACTTCCTGCAGTACACCGGCGCCTTCACGGCCCGGCACATATTTGTTTTGGGCTCTTATGAGGATGCGGCGTTTGGGGCAGAAAACGCGGGCCTTCTTTCGGACAATGCGACCAACGGGCTTCTGGTCGGGAATGCGGTATCGAGCCGCTTCTTTAATTTCAGCTACAGCGGGTTTGGAGAATACGACTACAGACGGGCCGACGTGCCCTTCGCTGAAGGCAACCAGCAGGCGCCGGTTGACTCCGTGTTTCAGCTGATGGAGATCAGCCTGGACAGCGGCTGGTCAATGGACGGGATCCGGATCGGGCAGGACCGCGGCTTCACCGCGAGGCTCTGGAAGGGCTGGTTCGCCGAGAGCCTGATCTACTCCACGATCAAGAGCGACGCGGAACGCTGGGAGATCTACAGGTACTTTGCGATGAAGTACCAGCTGTGGCAGGAAACGGCCGCCGGCCTCTACATCTTCCCGTTCCAGGCGAACCGTACGAGGCCGACCAGCCGCGGCCAGGAGCACTACGTCAGCGAGCCGTATTCCGGAGACGCGAAGGTCCTGGTCCGTGGAGGCAAGCGCCGGGACTTCCAGATGCCTTACTTTCTCCGGACGGACGTAGAGGCAAAGGCGGCCGAGCAGTTCCACGAGGACCACTATCCGGACCAGACAAAGCACTTCATCCTGAGAGACTTCAACTACTTCCCGCCCAGGGACGCCGAGTGCCGCTTCACCTCGCCCTTCGACGAGCAGGGCAGCGACGTTGCTTTCCGTTTCAATTATTCGTTTAATGCCCTTGAGGTGTGAAGAGCGTGGCTTATCTGGACGTCATCACTGGTTGTCCCTGATTGACACACTCGTGCTCCCGATTCGTGTCACATCGACCCACGGACACGATAATGCCCAGAATCCTAGTTTGACTCAGTCAACTTTAAATTCCGGCGAATATCGTGTTGGAGGGGGGTCCAATATCGTGTTCGCGCGCACTGCGCACTCGTGCGCGGGATCGTAAATCGTCAATCGTCAATTGTGAAACGTTTGTGGGGAGACACGATAATGGAACCCCCTTAAACACGATATTGGCCGGAACTTAAAGCCTGGATTGGAAGTTATGCCCGGATTTCTGTTGGCTCAGTCAAAATCGGATTCTGTTAATTCTTCCGGTGGCCGAATCGTACTGTATATGGTCGTCACTTCGAGTCGTAAGTAAGTTTCGCTATTGACCTTTTCAAAGATGATTACCGTGTGATAGCTCATTCTCAGATCGTTGAGGATTTCAAAGTCCTCGGGTAGAGAGCTCGAGAGAATCGGAGCGCGATTGGCAGAATCGACGAATTAGCAAATAATGAGTCTATGGAAACTGTAATTCTGGAGTCGGAATTAACTTGCCCTGAGTGCGGCCACAAGCAGGTTGAAGAGATGCCGACGGACTCCTGCATTCATTTTTATGATTGTCCCATCTGCCGGACATTGCTCAAACCAAAACCAGGTGATTGCTGTGTCTTCTGCAGTTTCGGAACTGTGAAGTGTCCGCCTGTTCAAACCGGTAACCGGGGCTGTGGCTAGGCGAGAGCAAAGATCACTGTAGAACTGACGGTCATCCGCGAAGGCCACGACGCTGTGATCGGGCATTTTCAGATCTCGTAGAGTGTGAGCTCGGGCAGGTTGAAGTTCTTGTGCAATCGCTTGTTGCAGATCCGGTTCCGGGCCTGCTGGGTCATCACCACGCCGTCGAAGTCCTGATCGACCGATCTCTGTATGTCGTCTTGGCGCTCCGTCGAAACGCTCGAGACCATAGAGATCTCGACCATCGCACGAAGTTTCAGCAGCCGGCTCACTATCTTGTCCTGGTCCCGCCGTTTCATCAACTTTTCGCAGGCCAGCACCTAATGTTCCCGGACCAGACAAAGCACTTCATCCTCAGGCACTTAAACCACTACCCGCCCAGGGAAGCAGAATGCCGGTTCAAGTCTCCTTTTGAAGAGGAAGGCAGCGACGTTGCTTTCCGGTTCAGTTATTCGTTTAATGCTCTCGAAATAAGATTTGCTTGACAATAGAGCTGAAAAAAATGATAGTGGGCCCGTAACATTGAGTTAAAAACCGACATCTCCCAAACTCATGTCACTCCCACTCTCGCACGCGGAGCTCCTAAGGGCGGTCCAGTCTCAGTCATTCATCAATGACGGGATTCCGGATCGTATTGAGGATAATCTCTACTACTTTCGGATCAGGCTAGCCTTTTTGCATTCGCCTCACAGGCAGGTCAATAAGTTCATTGACGATGACGCGTTGAGGAGGGGCTGGACCCTTTCACCGTCAGAGACGGTTTTCGTCGTTTCCAGGGAGGTCCTCACAATACCTTCAGATATCCGAGTGGCGTTGAGCGCCGCGCGATCGTTAGCAGAAGAAGGAGTGACGCTCGTTGGTAACCGTGAGATAGAACCGTACTTCAACGGAAAGGTACTGCTCGGACTCTACAACGAGTCGTCAGTCCCCTTCGCGATCGACGCAAGAATGAGATACGCCGCGGCTCTGTTTGAGAACATCCTGGGCAAAGAGCTCAATAGCGACGTCCGCCGTTGACCGCTCGACGTATTAAAACGCTCAAACTCTCAATCCGTATCAGATAGACCCATAGACACGATAAAGTCCAGAATTCCGGTTTGACTCAATCAACTTTAAATTCTGCGGAATATCGCGTTGGAAGGGGGTCCATTATCGTGTTCGCGCGCAGTTTTAGGTTCTAGGTTCCACGTTCCAGGTTCCAAGAGTTCCCGTTCTGCCTGCACATTTGTGCGCGAGATCGTGAATCGTGAATCGTGAATCGTGAATAGTTTAGCCTGCGCACTTGTGCGCAGGACAAGACTTCCTGATTCTCAAATCAAGCAGAACTTCCTCTCGATTGAGTCGCGTCGCTTCCTGTGATAAACAGAACAAACCCCTGATCGGTGCCCGGAAATGACCTCAGATCCCCTACATCCTCTACTGGATCGTCGGAAGCGGCATCGCGATGAGCTGCATCGCGTTCGTAGGCAGCGCGATCTTTCGTTTTTCCGGAGAAACCCTCGAGAAGATCCTGCTTCCGCTCGTGGCATTTTCCGCGGGGGCGCTTATCGGCGGCGCGCTTTTCCACGTGATCCCCGCGAGCCTCGAGGCCGGATCGGCGGTCAGCGATACCTTTTTATGGGTCGCAGCCGGCTTTACGGTATTCTTCGCTCTCGAGCAGTTCCTGCACTGGCACCATTGCAAAAGAGCGGACACCGACTGCAAGAGGCCTTTGACGTACCTGATACTTATCGGCGACGGCCTGCACAACTTCATCGGCGGGCTCGCGATCGCCGGGACCTTTATGCTCGATGTTCGTTTGGGGATCGCGGCCTGGTTTGCCGCGGCGGCACACGAGCTCCCCCAGGAACTGGGTGATATGGGAGTTCTTTTGTACGGCGGGTGGTCGAAAGCGAAGGCGACGATCTTCAATTTTGTTTCGGCGCTGACGTTTCTCTTTGGAGGCCTGATCGCATACTGGCTTTCGTTCGGTTACGAGATATGGTTCCTGATCCGTTCGTCGCAGGGAATTTTCTGTACATAGGCGGCTCGGACCTTATCCCGGAGATCAACCGGCACGAGAAGCTTTCGGTGAACGTTTTGCAATTCGCTACGTTCGCGGCGGGAATGTTCCTGCTCTACTTCTTCGGCTGAAAAGCCCGAAGTCAATCAAGGAGGTTATTCAGAAAATGAAAGTGCTTTTGGCAGTTGACGGTTCGGAATGCAGCGCAAAAGCGGTTGAGGAAGTGGCTTCCAGGCCCTGGAAGAAAGGCACAAAGCTGAAGATATTCTCGGTCGCGACCTCGCGCTACCCCGTGTGGTTCGTCGATCCCGCTTTCGCGGTTCTCGCCGCGCATATGGCGGAGGTCCACGAGTACCACAAGATCCTCGACAAGCTTGTCGAAGATCTCAAAGAGAGCATCCACGAGACCGAACACGGCAAGGATCTGGAGATCGAAACCGAGGTAGTCGAAGGCTATCCAAAAGACGAGATCGTGAGGGAAGCGAATGATTGGGACGCCGACCTCATCGTGATCGGATCCCACGGGTACGGTAACTTCAAGCGGTTCCTTCTCGGTTCTGTGGCGCAGGCCGTGGTTGCTCACGCGCCGTGTTCGGTGGAGGTGTATCGGGAGAAAGGGCAACAGTGATCATGTGTCAGGGATCAGGGACCAGGTACCACAGATAGAGTTCAGAGTGAAGGGTTCAATGTTCAAGGTTCAAAGATGATCGCCAGATGATCTGCCGGCGCTCTAAACGGGTGCGATTCCTGCGGCTGCGCCGCCGGGCTGTGCGGAAAGCCTCCGGCTTTCCGTCGCGGCCCTGAAAAAAGCTTTCGCGGTTAGCCGCGTCACACCGCACACCGCCTGCGGGCAAGCCCGACGCTAAACGGTTCACAAAGGGCGGGGACAAGCCCCGCCCCTACAGCTAACCGCTCACGGTTCACCGCTTACTCAATCCGTCCGTATTTCTTCAGGATCTCGACCGTCTTCCCGATCGGGAGCGCCTCGACGGTTCGCCCGTTTCCGGTCACGGTCGTCGCCTTGAATAGCGAATTGTAGATAGCCTCTTCCGTGGCCTCGATCGCTGCCAGAAATAGAGGTGAGATGTCGTTGTTTTCGAGCAATTTAACGTCGATCTCGCCTCTTCCACCTCGTATCCGTACCGATCCGGCGGTAGAGAAAGCGATCGCGTAGTCGCCGCTGCCGTTCGATCCAGCCGCGCCCGTACGCGCTAGGCCCATCATCGTCCTCGCCGCAAGCCTCTCGAGATTCCTTGAAGAAAGCGGAGCGTCTGTGGCGACGACGATGATGATCGAGCCGTCGGCGAGCTCGTTTAGATCTGTCAGTCCCGAATCCGCCGAAGCTCCGTCCAGCGCGCCTTTCAGGAAATACCTTCCCAGTTCCTCTCCGACCGGAGCGCCGTCGATCGTAAGCACGCCGCCGAAGTTCGTCTGCACAATCACTCCGACCGTGTAGCCTCCGAGATTTTCGGGCAGTTTTCGCGACGAAGTACCGATCCCGCCTTTGAAACCGAACGCCACCGTGCCCGTGCCGGCGCCGACCGAGCCTTCTTCGACCGGACCTTCCTTTGCCGAGTCGATCGCGTTCGAAACGTCTTCCCGCGTGAAGTGCCTGCCGCGTATGTCGTTGAGGAATCCGTCGTTCGTTTCCGCCACGACCGGATTGATCGAACGGATTTCCTCGTTGCCTTTCAGCGCGAGCATGTGGTCGATCAGAAAGTCGCCGACCTTCGGGACCGCAAGCGTGGAGGTGAGAAGGATCGGCGTCTCGATCTCGCCGAGCTCCTTGATCTGCGTTGTCCCTATGAACTTGCCGAAGCCGTTCCCTACAAAAACAGCAGCCGGGACCTTCTCAGAGAACATATTTCCCCCGTGGGGAAGCACGGCTGTCACTCCTGTCCTGATGTTCTCGCCTCGAATTATCGTCGTGTGGCCGACCTTTACACCCGCGACATCGGTGATAGCGTTTAGCGCGCCGGTCGGGAGAATTCCGGGGTTCAGACCGACATTTCTGGCTCTCGGTCTTCGCTCAACTTCCTGGTCCATAGATTCCTGTCGCGGACATTCCCGGCCGCAGGGGGCAGACGTGGCGGCAGCGGGGCCTAAGCTCACTGACGACAAGAGAATGCCCGCGATCGCGGTCTTTGTTAACAAATTAAGCATTGCTTTTTCTGGTCCTCTCGCGGAATTATCCGCACCCTCCGCCGCCGATCGCGGAGTATTCCGCGCTGTTGGCACTCAAAGCCATTGATTTTACAGGGTTTGCTCATTGGAACGCACCTTGCACTTTCGTATAGCGAGTCATCCCGAACTGGATGCGCTCCATTCAAAAACGGAGGGAATGTTCAATGTTGATCAGATTATACGAAGCACTTTGGGGACTTGTGGTCTTGTCGGCTCTGGTGATCTATCTGACAAGCGGCTTTGACGCCGCAACTGCTGTGGTGTTTGGTTTCATATGTTTCGGTTTGATCTATATGGGTATGATGGGGGTCCTTCCCGTAATGGCAAACCGTCACGTTCACCCCAAACATTAGTCTCCAAAGGGAGTTGTTCGTCTTATGACGTTCCCTCCAAACGAGAGCCGGTGTCCGGAAAGGTGTTTAGTCTGCCGGGCGCCGGTTTTCAATGCTCGCCGTTCAGATCCCGCCAGGTCAATGGGTTCTTGCCGTCATCGATCCGCACCATCGAGATGCAGTCCGGAGCGGGGCACACCAGGTAGCAAAGATTACAGCCGACGCATTCCTCTTCGTCCACGACCGGAAAGACGCGTCCGTCTTCCTGTTTCACGAGGTCGATGCACTGGTGCGCGCCGTCCTCGCAGGCGATGTAGCAGAGATTGCACTGCACACACTTTGAATGGTCGATCCTCGCGACGACCTCGTAATTCAGGTCCAGGTTACCCCAGTCGGTCACGCGCGGCACGCTTCGGCCGATGATCTCCGAAACGCTCGCGATCCCCTTCTCGTCCAGATAATTGTTCAGTCCGTCGATCAGGTCCTCGACAATCCGGTAGCCGTAATGCATCACGGCCGTGCAGACCTGCACGTTGCCGGCACCGAGCAGAAGGAACTCCGCCGCGTCCTGCCAGGTGGAAATGCCGCCTATCCCGCTGATCGGCACGTTAACCTTCTCGTTTCTAGCGAGCTCCGAGACCATGTTCAGAGCGATGGGTTTGACGGCGGGCCCGCAATAACCGCCGTGCGCCGTCTTTCCGTTTACGTTCGGGTGCGGGACCATCGAGTCCAGATCGACTCCCATCACCGAATTGATCGTGTTTATCAGCGAGAGGGCGTCAGCGCCGCCCCGGACCGCGGCCTCGGCGGGATAGTTGATATCGGTCACGTTCGGAGTCAGTTTCACGATGACCGGGACCTCGGCGACCTCTTTAACCCACTCGGTGACCATGCACGTGTATTCGGGCACCTGGCCCATCGCCGCGCCCATCCCGCGCTCGCTCATCCCGTGCGGGCATCCGAAGTTCAGCTCGAGACCGTCGGCGCCGGCATCCTGCGCCTGTTTGACGATCTCGTGCCACGCCTCGCGATTCGATTCAACCATAAGGCTCACGACAAGCGCGTGGTCCGGATACTTCTTCTTGCACTCGTAGATCTCTTTGAGATTCACTTCGAGCGGGCGGTCGGTGATCAGTTCGATGTTGTTAAGCCCGATCATACGTTGCGCGCCGTAGTCGATCGCCGCGAGCCGGGACGAGACGTTCCGGATCGGCTCGCCGAGCGTTTTCCAGACAGCGCCTCCCCATCCGGCGTCAAACGCTCGCTCGACCATCGAGCCCATGTTCGTCGGCGGCGCTGACGCGAGCCAGAAGGGATTCGGGGAGGTTATGCCTGCGAAGTTTGATGTCAGATCAGCCATTGTTGAAATTTAGCCACGGATTACACGAATCTCACGAAAGGAAGAGGGACACTGATGAACCCTGATAATTTGGATATTGGGATACGCCTGGGTTCGAATTTCACTCGAAATCCTAAATTACTCATGTTCATCGGTATCCTGGGTTCCCGGATCCGATCGCATTTTCAACTCCTCGATCACCTGTTGCATCGACTCCAAGAAATTCTCATGATAAATCGTATTGTCTGTCTTTCGACCGCAGTTGAAACACCAGAAATAACCCTCTCCGTCCTCGATCAGCCACGAAACCGAAGGAATTCCGGATTTGCACAGTCCGCACCAACACTCCTTGCTGACGTCTTCCTCGATCTCAAAACCGCACTCTGAACAGTGCCACCAGGTTCTCTCTTCTCCTTCCTCACCGGTTTCTCCCCAGGTCATCGCTTTGGTTTTGCATTTCACGCAAATCTGCTGGGTCATAGTGTCAGTCTCAACTCGGGACCTGGAAAACTTGAGGAGTTCATAAGTCCGTATTCCTCTTAAACATCCGTGTTCATCCGTGTCCAATTCTTTCTCTTTTCGTGAAATTCGTGTAATTCGTGGCTACCTATCTGCCCCGGCGAAGGAGATCGTCTTTCCCGTAAGCTTCTCGTGGATCCCCATCGCCGCGAGCTTGCCCGCCTGGGCTGCGTCGACCGCCTCCTTTCCGCCGTTGACGCAGTCGCCGCCTGCGAAGACGTTCTGGCGCGAAGTCATTCTGTTCGCATCGATCTTCACGCGGCCCTTCTCGTCCGTATCAATGCCGATCTCATCGAAGAAGCTTTTCTGCTTCTCCTGGCCGATCGCCTTGATCACGATTCCGCAAGGGATCTCGACCACGTCTTCAGTTCCGTCGGTCTTTATGCATCTTAAAGCCTCGATCTTTCCGTTTCCCTTGATCTCGATCGGGGAAGCGTGCCACACGAACTCGATACCGTCCGATTTCGCCAGCTCGTATTCGTAATCATACGCCGAGATGTTCTCGCGTCCACGGCGATAGACCATCATCACCTTCTTCGCTCCGAGCCTCTTCGCCTGCGTCACCGCGTCGATCGCCGTGTTTCCCGCGCCGATAACGACGACGGTGTTAGCAAGCGGAACATCGTCCCATCTGCGCGTCTTTACCTGCTCGATGAACGAAAGCGCGTCGATCACGCCTTCGAGGTCCTCTCCGGGAATGTTCAGATCGTTCGTCTCTCCGAGGCCTATGCCGAGGAAGACGGCGTCGTGTTCTTCGACTAAATGGTCGAAAACGACGACGCCTTCGGCGCCGCGGGCAGGGACAAGCCCTGCCCCTACATCCGCAGATACCGCCGTGCTTACGGCGATCTCAACCCCCAGCGACTCGACCAAAGCGACCTCATCCAAAGAGTCCTTCTGCGTCATCTTGTACTCCGCCATGCCGTACGTGTCGAGCCCGCCGGGGAGCGGCTTTTTCTCGTAGATCGTCACCTTGTAGCCGAGCCTCGCGAGATATGTCGCGCAAGAGAGGCCTGCCGGGCCCGAACCGACGATCGCGACCGACATTCCGTTCGGCTCTCCCGCCTTGAAAATGTGCTGTCCCGACGTCGTGACGTGCTCGGTCGCGTACCTCTGGAGCCTCCCGATCTCAATCGGCTTTTCGACCAGCGTTTTCTCGACACAGGCGCCTTCGCAGAGAGCTTCGACCGGACAGACGCGCGCGCAGGACGATCCGATCGGGTTGGCGTCGAAGATGACCCGTGCAGATCCCCGCAGATTGTCGGTCGCTATCTTCTTTATGAATGAAGGGACGTCGATATGTGTAGGGCAGGCGCGGGTGCAGGGCGCGTCGTAGCAGAAAAGGCATCGGTTCGCCTCGACGAACGCCTCCGCCTTGGTCATCAGAGGATCGATAGGCGAGAAGTTCTTTTCGATCTCATCCGTTGGGAGTTTTCTACTCATCCTCGTTCTTTCTTGCTTTGCGTTTCTTCGCGCCTTTGCGGCTTTGCGAGAACCTCTTCCCCGTTCAAGCGAGCGAATCGCGACATGTAAAGACCTCTCGCAAAGTCGCAAAGGCGCCAAGTTCCGCAAAGAGAAGTCGGCTAGACATTATCGGGCTTATGACACGGGCGGGGACAAGCCCCGCCACTACTAAAAACTGCTCACGGGTCACCGCTCACTGCTCCGCGTCCGCCTCGATCTCGATCAGCATACGCGGATCGATCAATGCCGAGACCTCGACCATCGTCGTTGCCGGCATTATACCCTTGAAGAACTCGCCGTGCGCGCGCCCGTATTCCTCCCATCGCGAGATGTCGGTCACGAACATCCTTGTCCGAACGACGTGCTCGAGCGAAGCGTCAAGCGCCAGCAGGGCCTTCTCGATGTTCCGTAACGTCTGCACGGTCTGGAGGTAAGCGTCGCCCTCGCCGACGATGTTGCCTTCCGCGTCGGTCGCCGTCGTACCGGTCACGTAGATCCGTTCGCCGACCCGCACAGCGCGGGAGTAGCCGACGATCGACTCCCATTTCTGGCCCGAAGAATAGGTGCGTCTCTCTTTCATTAAGTGTAATGTGCCGCCGATTTGCGCGGAATTCGCGGATAAGAGTGAAGAAAAGGCAGAATCGAACCAAGAGCCGTCGCGATCCCTGACTCAAATCCGTAAAATCCGCGTTGACCCGCGGCGAATCCTCCCTAATCCGCGACGAGAGAGTCGTAAGTATCCGGGCGTCTGTCCCTGAAGAACTGCCAGGTGTTCCGAACCTCTCGGATCTTCTCCATGTCGAGGTCCGCGACGACCAGCTCGTCCTTGTCCCTGGAAGCCTCGGCAATGATCTGACCTCGTGGATCACAAAAATAACTCTGCCCGTAAAACTCGCCTATGTCCCACGGCTTCTCGTGGCCCACCCGGTTGATCGCACCCACGAAATAGCCGTTCGCGACCGCGTGAGACGGCTGTTCAAGCTTCCACAGATACTCCGAAAGCCCCGCGACCGTCGCCGAGGGATTGAACACGATCTCGGCGCCGTTCAGGCCCAAGGCTCTTGCTCCTTCCGGGAAGTGCCGGTCGTAGCATATGTAAACGCCTATCCGTGCGAACGCGGTATCGAAACAAGGGTATCCGAGATTGCCGGGCCTGAAATAGAACTTCTCCCAGAAGCCCGGAGCGACGTGCGGTATGTGGTTCTTCCGGTATTTTCCAAGATATTTGCCGTCGGCGTCTATCACCGCTGCGGAGTTGTAATAGATCCCGGACATCTCTTCTTCGTAAACCGGGACGATCAGGACCATCCCGTGCTGTTTCGCGACGTCCTGCATCATCTTCACGGTCGGTCCGTCGGGGATCTTCTCGACCGCCTCGTACCAGCGGGTCTGCTGTTCGGCGCAGAAGTAGGGCGTTGTGAAGATCTCCTGGAAGCACAGGATCTGTACGCCTTTTGACGCGGCTTCACGGACGAACTTCATCTGATTGTCGATGTTCGCCTTCTTGATCTCTTCGATCGGCGCGGCGGTCGGCGACACATTATGGGCCTGGATCAGCCCGCATTTGACTGTTCTGCTCATAGACTTCAAATAGACAGGGATCAAGGGGATGAAAGAGATAAGAAAGCCACGAATTTCACGGATTACACGAATGGGCGTTTCTAATCGGCTGAGTTTCGAGTAAAACTCAGCAGATTGATACCAGGGGGACACAAATCCCCTTTATCCCCTTCATCCCTGTTCAAGCCCTTCCCCTAGCTCATCCAGTTTGTCCGCGCTTCAGGGTTCCACTTCGTAGTCGTCTTCTTCAGCTTTGTCCAGAACTCGATCGAGCTCTTGCCCGTGATGTCGTTAGCGCCGAACCTCGACTCGTTCCAGCCGCCGAACGAGAATGGTTCGCGCGGGACAGGGACGCCTATGTTCACGCCGATCATTCCGGCGCTCGCGCGTTCGATGATGTATCGTGCGAGACCTCCGCTCTGGGTGAAAACTGCCGCGGCGTTCCCGTACGGGTTCGAGTTCTCGATCTCGATCGCCTTGTCGATGCTCTCCGCGCGCATAATCGAGATGACCGGTCCGAAGATCTCCTCCCGCGCGACCGCCATGTCAGGAGTCACGAGGTCGATCACCGTCGGTCCAACGTATGTCCCGTTCTCTTTGCCGCGGACACGCGCGCGGCGTCCGTCGACAAGGATCTTCGCGCCCTGCTGTTCGGCCTCGGTAATGTAACCCTCGATCCGCATTTTCGCTTCTTTCGAGATCACAGCCCCAAGGTTTTCGCCCGGTTTGATCTTCCTGGCTTCCTCGCAGATCTTGTCGATTATCCCGTTGACCTCGCCGACGGCGAGCATCGCTGACGCCGCCATACACCTTTGGCCGGCGCATCCGGACATCGACGCGGCAACGTTTGACGCTGTCATCTCGGGATTGGCGTCGGGCAGCACGAAAAGATGGTTTTTCGCACCGCCGAGCGCGATGCATCGCTTCAGGGAATTGGTCGTTTGCCGATAGACGATCTTGGCGACCTTCGTCGATCCGACAAAGCTTACCGCCTCGATGTCCGGATGCGTGCAGATGCCTTCGACGACCTCTTTCGCTCCGTTCACGACGTTGAATACTCCCTTTGGAAGGCCGGCTTCGGCGAGTATCTCCGCCATCCTCTGAACGGAAAGCGGGACCAGCTCCGAAGGCTTCATTATCATCGTGTTCCCGAGTACAAGCGCGTTCGGCATCGTCCAGTTCGGGACCATCAGGGGGAAGTTGAAAGGCACGATCGAGGCGACGACGCCAAGAGGGAAGTGTTCCGTTCGGCACTCGACTCCCTTGCTTACCTCAAGTATCTCTCCGGAGATGAGCTGGGGTATCGAGACGGCAAACTCGGTCAGCTCTATGCTCTTGTCCACTTCCGCTCGGGCCTCGTCGAGCGTCTTCCCGTTCTCTTCGGAAACAAGCTCCGTAAGTTCGTCAGAGTACTTTTCAAGAAGATACCGGTAACGGAAGAAGATCTGGACGCGCTCTTTGATCGGCGTCTCGCTCCAGTCTTTAAACGCGACCTTGGCGGACGCGACCGCGCGGTTCAACTCGCTCACCGTGGACAGAGGCACCTCCGAGAGTAGATTTCCATCGATCGGCGAGGTGACCTCGAGCGTGTCCCGCGAATCGCTTTCGAGGAACTCGCCGTTGATGAAATTGCGGACTTTCTCGTACTTCATGACAGTGGCAACGGATAAAAACGGCCGCAAATTTCACGAGTTGCACAAATGGCCTTTCATTACCTATGGGACCATTCTTGATTCGTGAAATTCGTGGTTAACTCTTCTTGATCCCCATCAGGACGTAATAAACAACGAACCCGATGCCGAACGTGACGAACCAGGCGTAAGTATACAACGAGTCGAAGAACCCCGGGTCGGCGACCTGTCCGCCCGGAGTCGTTGCCGCGCGGACGAATCCGTAAACGACCGGAGCGACCGCCAGGACGAGCGCGATCACGGCCTTCGGATTTATCCCGCCTGAATATGAGTAAACTCCGTCCGTCCTGAACAGCCCTGCAAGATCCAGCTTCTGCCGTCTTATCACCCAGTAATCGCAAATCAGAATTCCTCCGATCGCCCCCATAAGGCCCGAATATCCGATCAGCCACGTAAATATGTAGTCGCCCATCGAGGACATAAGCTGCCAGGGCATCATCAGGATACCGATGACCGCCGTGATCATCCCGCCTGTGACGTAGGAGATCCGTTTCGGGTCAAGGTTTGAGAAGTCGTTCGAAGGCGAGACCACGTTCGCCGCCATATTCGTTGTGATCTGGGCGACGACGATGACGATCATCGCAAAGAGGATGACGAAAGCACTGTCGAATCTCCGGATAAGAGCCACCGGATCGGCGATCGCCTCGCCGTAAATGATGACGGTCGCGCTTGTGACCGCGACCCCGATGAACGCGAAGGCCGTCATCGTAAGCGGAAGGCCAAGCGCCTGCCCCATCATCTGCGACTTCTGCGATCGTGCGTACCTTGTGAAATCAGGAATGTTCAACGACAGCGTCGCCCAGTAGCCGACCGAAGCGGTCAATGCTCCCGGAAAGATCACCCAGAAATTCGCCTGCTGGTCCTGGAGCGCGGACGAGGCGCTTAGAACGTTCCCAAGCCCTCCGGCGGCGTAAGAGGCCCAGACAAGAAGGACCAGCCCGCCGAGAAGAAGCAGAGGCGCCGCCCACGATTCAAGATGTTTGATCCCCTCGATGCCCTTCAGAATGATCACCACCTGTATCGCCCAGAAGATGAAGAACGCTATCCAGGTATGCAACGCCACGCCGCCGATCATCGAAGACATCGAAGCCCAGCCGCTCCAGACAGCGGTAAACAGCGCATCCAATGCAGTTCCGCCGATCCACGTCTGGATCCCGAACCATCCGCAGGCGACTATCGCGCGGAGTATTGCGGGGATGTTCGCTCCTTTGGTCCCGAAAGACGCACGGCAGAGAACGGGAAACGAGATCCCGTACTTGGTGCCCGCGTGGGCATTCAGGACCATAGGGATCAGGACGATCGTGTTCCCGAGCAGGATCGTCAGCATCGCCTGCCACCAGTTCATTCCCTGCGCGATGAAGCTTCCGCCGAGCAGATACGTGGTGATCACGACGCTCATCCCTATCCAGAGCGCGGCGATGTTCCAGGTGCTCCAAGTGCGCTGTTCGATCGAGGTTGGCGCAAGGTCCTCGTTCCAGAGCGGGGAAGAGGAAAGATCCTCGGCGACTTCTTCAAAGTCGGATCCGGTGACGGCTATGTCTTGTGTCATAGTTCAACCTTCGTTCGGCAGGCCGGGAACTTACTTGAAAAGCTGCCACTTGATGCGGGTGTAGGCGATGTGGAACCCGTTATTCTGAGCGTTCCTCTGCGACTGGCTTCCGGGAGCCGCACCCATCATCGCCAGAGTGCAGCCCTTTTCCGCCGCAAACCTGAGACGGTCCCGTAGAAGCGCACCCTGTGCCCCCTTTCGTCTGGCTTCCGGAATCGTGCTCGCTCCCGCAAGAATGCAGACTTCGTCAAAGATCATCAGCATGCCGGTCGCGACCGGCTCGCCCTCAAGTTCCGCAAGATAGGGATAGGAACCCGGGCATTGAGCGCCTACGCTCCCGAAATTGAACATGAAATCCGCAAGACCCTCATGTTCACTCGCCCAGCCGGCGGCGGAAGTGCGAGACCAGAGCTCGTGTTCGCTGTCAGTGATCACCCGGGTGGACATGTGCGGGTCGCTTTCGCGTGCCGCTTCGGGGGATGTCCCGAGTTCGCGACACATGATAGTTGTCAGCTCGATCGGACGATAGTTTCTTTCGCCGAGCAGGGAAAGGATGGAAGGGTCCGCCATTGGACTAATCTCGTGAAAACACGGAGCTTCCCGATCGCGGTAGAACTCTTCCATCCGATCCAGATGTTCGTCAGTCGCGTCCTCGAAGATCCCGAGACCGAACGTCTGGGTCAACGGCGATTCGACGCCGTCGAACATCGCGTACGCGCCGCCTATCTCGAACCACTCAGCGCCGCTTTCGGGATCGAGCCGTGCCCGCGTTTCGACGAAGTCGGCATTCGCGCGTCCCTCGGTTCGTTCAAGCCTCTGAGACAATGCTCTGTCAGCGATGATCATTTTCGTTGAGCTTTCTGATTTCCGAAACCCGTACTCCGAAACCCGAGACCTTGCCGGCCTTCTCGGTCGCCGAACGCCAGTCGCAAAAGAGGGTCTACCTGAATTCGCCGTACGTGGTTCGCAATGACCTTTCCAAACGTCGAACGATCATGCGGAACTTTCCGGAGTTCACTTCAATCCCTTGAGCATCAGCACGTTTCGGAAGCCTTCGGCCCGAGTGACCGCGACACGCTTGCCGTCCCGCGAATAACTCCTTCTCGCTATCCACGGCCGATCGAAGTCCGTAAGCCGCACCGGATCCCCGCCGATCACCGGCTGCGCCCAAAGGTCCCTTTTTTCGCCGTTAGATACGATGTACGTGATCTGTTTTCCGTCCGGTGTCCAGACGGGGCCGCGATAGGTCGCTGTCGTTGCGGGAACATCAAATGACTTGAGAGGGGATCCCCCTGTCGCCGGAATAATCGCGATGCTCGGGAATCTGGCGTCCTTTGCAAAGTAAAAGCAGGCGATAGCCGAGCCGTCCGGAGAGTAGCTCGGCTCCGTCGAAGGATAATCGGTCAACCTCTCGGAATTGCCTCCGGCCGCCGGTATCCTGTAGATTCCCTGTTTGCCGCCGGTCCACGCCGAGAACACGATGTGCTTTCCGTCCTTAGAGAAATCCGGATTACTGGGTCCGATCTGTCCCGTCGCGATCCTCGAAGAAAGTCCCCCTCCGATCGGAACCTTGTAGAGTTGAAAGCCGTCGACCGGGCTGTAATAAACGACGAATTCCCCGTCAGGCGAGACCGCCGGTTCCAATTTGACTATGCGGTCGTTGGTGAGCTGTTTCTGCTCCGAGCCGTCGGCGTTCATCATCCAGACCTCCGGCGCGCCGCTCTGGTCTGACACATATACGATCCTCCCGTCCGGAGTCCAGTCGAGGCTCCAGGTGTCACCGCGCGCAGGGAGGACCTCAACCGAGTTCATCGGATCCAGGTCGGGTGACACCCAGATGCCCGACCGGACTTCGTTTTCCGTTGTAACGACGCGGGAGCCGTCAGACGTGATCGACAAACCCCAATAGTTCTTCCGGTTTCGGGTCAGCCTAACAGCCTCGCCATCGGGAAAGGAAATTCTCCAAATTTGCATTGTGTCCCCGGCGGTCTGTCTTCCCGTGAGGTATACGAACTTACCTGAGGGATCCCAGACAAGGCCTTTATCGTCAATTCTCTCCCATCGAATTGAGCCGAGATCTCTGGTTGAACCGTCCTCAAATGAATAAACCGCAAGTGAGAGTTCGGGCTCCGGCAATCGGTCGTCGTCGCCCTGGACCAGAACCAGGTGCTTTCCATCGGGTGACCAGGTGGTTCCGGGCTCGACCCAGGTTTTCCCCGCTTTCGACAAGATCTTTCGGGCATTCGAACCGTCCGGATCGGCGAGGCTTATGTGGGTTTCCGTGGTTTCCGCGTCGTCTCCGTAATACGCAAGACTTGCCCCGTCCGGAGAAATGCTGAAAACCATCGTTTCCAGAGGGATCATAGCCGGCGAGCCGCCCAGTGTCGGGACCCTGTAAATAGCTCTTTTTCTATCCGGATCGATCCCGGCGAAATATACGTGGTTGCCGTCCGGCGAGAAAATGACGTTATTGATATCCTGGAATTCTCCTTCCTTGAGGATCTCGACCGTGCTGTTCGTTTCTATTTGCTTCACAAGCAGGGAACTCTTTTCGTCCTTGACCTCGAGATACGCGAGAAACTTTCCGTCAGGCGAAATTGCCGCCTCCAGCACTTGCCCGTCGCCCGTCAGCCTTTCCTCTTCGATCTCCGGAAGCGCTTCCGTGGAATCTGATGATCCCGAATACCATTGAAAGAGCCCGTATCCGGCGGCCAGGAAAACGAAGAGTCCGACTGTCGCGCCAAAGAGAACCCTCATCGGGCGCCTGGTGCCAGTGTTCAGACTCGATCTTTTGATCGCATCCGTAGGCAGGATGGCTGTTTCGTCTGTTTTTTGGATCTTCTGCCGTGTCGGGGCTTCGGACTCCGGTTCCGAAGAAGAGAACAGGTTGGTATCGTCCTCGGACTCGGGTTCGTCAGAGAGCAGCCACTCGCCGTCGTCGAGACAGAAATTAAGTGTCTCGTCGTCGTATGATCTGTTGCACTTTGGGCAGGTCTTCATCCGGGGAATGATACAGGATTGAAGTTCTGGATGTTAGCAAATTAGCGACTGCTTCACTTAGGTGCGTTAAGTCGCAGCCAGTTCAAAGCGTGTTCACTGTCCGAAAAAAACTTCACCCTCACGCCTCCGATCCTGGCCATCGCCTCGAAGAGTTCGGTCTGTTCGGTCGGCTCCCAGTCCGGAACGCTGAATGCCAGCCACAAGTGTGGAACGGCGGCGGCGCTTGTCCCGGCGTCGATTACCTCGTCAATATCGCGTTCCTCTGTAGGGATGTCGCCTTCGACCAGCACGCGCCGTGTGTCGTGTTCTTCGCAAGCATTCTTCAGGTCAGCCCAGAAGGCCCTGCGGTTTTCCGAACTGACCTCGTATCCGTGGGAAAGGACCACGCGAACGTGATCCTCGAGGAATTCAAGACTGTAGTCTTTGGACATAGCGCAACCTCGCGGAAATCAGATCGCCACGCATTCGCCGCGCTTCAGGAACTGTCCGTCGCCCATCGCACCGACGTACTCGACGTTCTCGATGACGACTTTTCCTCGCGAGATAACCGTTTCTACGACGCCTTGAACCGTCATCCCTTCGTAGGCATTGTAATCCACATTCATATGGTGCGTTTCCACGGAAAGCGTCTGCGATCTCTCCGGGTCGAAGATCACGATATCGGCGTCGGACCCGACCGCGATCGTCCCTTTCTTCGGGAACAGCCCGAACATCTTTGCCGCGGCGGTCGAGGTGATCTCGACGAACCGGTTCAGCGAGATGCGGTTCTCGTGGACGCCGCCATTGTAGATCAAAGCCATGCGGTTCTCGACTCCCGGAGCGCCGTTCGGGATCGCGGCAAAGCTGTCCTTTCCGAGCTCCTTCTGCTCCTTCATACAGAAAGGACAATGGTCTGTAGACACGACCTGGAGGTCGTCCATCTTCAGGCCTTTCCAGAGCTCCGCGTGGTTGTGCTTCTCGCGGAGTGGAGGCGTCATCACGTACTTTGCGCCTTCGAAGTCGTCTCCGTAATCGTCGATCGAAAGGAAAAGGTATTGCGGGCAGGTCTCCGCGAAGGCGGGGATCCCGCGGTCGCGCGCCTCGCGGACCTGGTTCAGAGCGTCGGTGCAGGAAAGGTGGACTATGTAAACGGGAGACTCGGCCATCTCGGCGATAGCGATCGACCGGTGGACTCCTTCCGCTTCGGCGATAGTCGGGCGCGTAAGAGCGTGGTGTTTCGGCGCGGTCCTTCCTTCGGCGAGCGCCCGCTTGACGATCTCGTCGATCACGATCCCGTTTTCGGCGTGCATGCAGATCAGGCCGCCTCTTTCGCCTGCGGCGGACATCGCCCTGAAGATCGTCGCGTCGTCGGCGAGGAACACGCCGGGATAGGCCATGAACAGCTTGAAGCTGGTAATGCCCTCGTCCATCAGTGTGTACATCTCTTCGGTGTGCTTGTCCTCGAAGTCCGTCGTGATCAGGTGGAAGCCGTAGTCGATGGCGGTCTTGCCCTCGGCCTTTGCGTGCCATTTATCGACGCCGGCTATCATCGACTCGCCTTTCGTCTGAACGGCGAAATCGATGATCGTCGTCGTACCTCCGTAGGCGGCGGCCCGCGTTCCGGTCTCAAAGTCGTCCGAGGACTCGGTGCCTCCGAAGGGCAGTTCCATATGCGTGTGCGGATCGATCCCGCCGGGAATGACGAGCTTCCCGGACGCGTCGATGACCACGTCGGCTTCGATATCGAGCGCCTTTCCGATCGTCGTCACGGTCTCGCCGTCGATGAAGATGTCGGCCGTGTAGTCATCGACCGCGGTGACGATCCGGCCGTTCTTGATGAGTGTTTTCATAACTGAAAGAAGTCAGAAGTCAGAAGTCAGAAGACAGAAGTCAGAAGTCAGAAGACAGAAGACAGAAGACAGAAGACAGAAGACAGAAGACATCAGTTGCCCCCCGCTTCAGCGGGGGGATCAAAGAATCCCCTCGACCATTCCCGGGCTTCAGCCCCTGATCCGCCTTCAGGAGACAGCAGGTGCCCCCCGCTTCAGCGGGGGGATACAAAGCCCCTCCCAGACTCTCAAGGCTTTAGCCCCACATTCTAGTTGAAACCAGCCCTCCTTAGAAAGGCTTTGAACTCATCACTGAATTTCAACTTCTTGTGGTGCTCCTCCTGTCGAAGAATGTACTTCCGAACTTTCTCAATTTGATCCTGCCCGACCGACACCGCAAAATAGTCGCGCTGCCATCCGAACTTGAACTTCGAGAGTTTGGACTTGTTGATCCAAGCCGAGGACTCGCCTTTCATCAGCTGAACAGACTCTCCCAGTGATTGCCCCGGGTTCAGTGAGATCAAACAGTGAACATGATCATGGTGTCCTCCGATAACGTCGACATGGATTCCCTTTGATTTGGCGTTTATCTTGATGTGTTCAAAGACCTTCGGTCTGATCTCTTTATGAAGGAACGGTTGACGGTCCTTTGTGGACCACACGACGTGGACCCAGACTTTTACGTATGGCATTGATTTGTGAGGCGGCGCTGCACTTGTGCAGGGCTAGTCTAAATTTGATTTCCGAGGACTTCATTGGGAGTAAGTCCTATGCGATTGGGGCGGCTGAAGCCGCCTATGATTTTTCAAACTGTTTCCGTTCCCCCCGCCAAAGCGAGGGGCAACTGATGGGCGGCTGAAGCCGCCTACGGTTGTTCAAACTGTTTCCATTCCCCCCGTTAAAACGGGGGGCAACTGATGTGCGGCTGAAGCCGCATGATTGTATCTTGTTGCCATTAATCCCCCCGCTAAAGCGAGGGGCAACTGATGGCGGCTGAAGCCGCCTTTCACTCTTTTCAATCGCCTCCCTAATTCGGCTTGCTTAGCCAGTTATGTCCTTGGAACCAGGATCTAAGGTCCTCCGAGAAGGCGTCCACATCGAAATGCAAGTTTCGACACTTCCTTAAAGCTTGGGGAATTTGCTCCAGCATCTCTTCTGCTACGATGTCTTTCTTCTGTTTTTCACTTGCATTTGTCATCTCACTAAAGTCGAGACCAATATCCAATCTGAGAACATTTTCTTTCTTAGAAAATTGTCTTCTTCTCTTAGCTTCGAATTCGGGGGGCATGCAACTCAGAACAGCGAAAATTCGAAAGTCCGGGTCCCCGTAGACTTTTGGTTTGAAGAAGTCGCTAGGACCCTCGTCTTTTAACTTATCGTTGATTTCGCTTACCCCTGTCTCAAAGTGAAGGGTCTCAGAAGAGATCTTAAACTTCATAAATTGACTTCATCCAAGAATGACTCCGGCCGACTCTGTTACATAAGGAATCGTTTTATGAGGAGGCGCTGAACATGTGCAGGGCTGGTTAATGGTTAAGGCTGAAGCCGCTTGAAAGGTCTCGACTCTCCCCCCCCCCCCCCCGCTAAAACGGGGGGCAACTGATGGGCAGCTGAAGCCGCCTGGACAATTTTCACTCATTCTGTGTCCCCCCGCTAAAGCGAGGGGCAACTGATGGGCGGCTGAAGCCGCTGAAATCTATTGAGCCGCTCTTGATCCCCCCGCTAAAGCGGGGGGCAACTGATGGGCGGCTGAAGCCGCTTGAAAGGTCTCGACTCTCCCAATCCCCCCGCGAAAACGAGGGGCAACTTATGAAATCCGTGAAATCCGTGAAATCCGCGGCTAAACCGCCGTCAATCCTAAAAATCCGCGGCTAAACCTCCCCAAACGCAGCGTCGAGAGCTTCGATCATTTGGTCCACATGGTCCTTCGTAGAGTTGAGCATCATTCCCGTCCGGATCACGTTGCCGTAAAGCCCGCCTTTCCCGACCAGCACGCCGCGGCGCTTCGTCTCCTCGAACACTCTCAAAAGCACATCCGGCGCCGGTTCCTTTGTACCCCTGTCCTTGACCAGCTCGATCGCCTGCATAAGGCCCATTCCGCGCACGTCGCCGATGACCGGATGCTTTTCCTGCAGTTCTTCAAGCTTCTCCCGAAGGTATCCGCCGACGACCGCCGCGTTCATCCGGAGGTCGTACTTCTCGATCACTTTGATCACCGCCAGGCCCGCCGCCATCGAGACAGGATTTCCGCCGAACGTCGAAAAAGTAAGCCCCGGGAACGCGTCCGCGACCTCGGGCGTCGCGATCGTCCATCCGATCGGGACACCGTTTCCCATCCCTTTCGCCGAAGTGATGATGTCCGGCTCGACGCCCCAGTGCTCGATCGCGAACCACTTGCCGCCCGTGCGGCCCCATCCGGTCTGGACCTCGTCCGCGATGAACAGTCCTCCGTGGTTCCTTGCGATCTCCGCCACTTTACCGAAATACTCTTTCGGCGGGACGATGAAGCCCCCGACACCCAGTATCGGTTCTGCCATGAAAGCCGCGATCTCGCCGGTCGTCGCTGTCTTTATCAATTCCTCGACATCGTCGGCGCAGGCGATGCCGCAGTCCGGGTATTCCAGCTTGAAAGGGCACCGATAACAGTACGGTGCGTAAGCGTGGACCATTCCCGCGACTTGAGGAGGCAAGGGCTTCCAGGTATGGTGCCCGGCTGCCGAAAGCGCGGTCGCGCTCCTTCCGGAATAACTGTGCCGAAGGACGACGATCTCGTGCCTTCCTGTGGCGAGCTTCGCGGCGAGGATCGCCGTGTCGTCGGCCTCCGTCCCGCTGTTGCTGAAAAAGGACTTCTTGAGATTCCCGGGGGTGATCTCCGCAAGCTTTTCCGCAAGATCGCTCTGGGGCTTGTTCGCGTAAAGCGTCGAGGTGTGCGAGATCGAGTTCAGCTGTTCGATGATCGCCTCGTTCACTTCCGGGTTCGCGTGGCCGACGCTTACGGTCAGCACACCACCGAAACAATCCAAATACTGATTGCCCCGGTCGTCCCAGACGTGTTCGCCGCTGCCTTTCACAAGCGCGATCGGTTCTTCGTAGTAGTTGGCGACGGCGGGGAACAGGAACTCGCGGTGTTTCCGGATGGCTTCAGAAAGCCCGGTCTCTTGTTCGGCAAGGTTCATAAGGATCTCCTTACGGGAAAGGACTTCGGTTCGGGCAAGCGGCGCGACAATCATAAACTATCTACTGCGGACTTTTCTACACATCTGCAATTGCCCTATCCCTTTTGTCCCCTTCATCCCTGTTAACACCTTCCCGCCGAAAATATTGCCCTTCCGAAACAGCGTCTGATATCATCCGTGAAAATCCACCAACCGGACCACCCTTTGAAATGCGCGATATCAGCCTAAACGTCAACGGCAAGAGAATGTCGGTCGATGCCGATCCTTCGACCCCGCTTCTGTGGGTGCTTAGGGAGAAGCTCGGCCTGACGGGACCCAAGTACAGTTGCGGAATCGCGGTCTGCGGTGCGTGCATGGTGCACGTGGACGGCAAGACCGTGCCGTCCTGCAATACGCCCGTGTCCGAGGTCCTTGGGACGGAGATCACGACAATCGAGGGCCTCTCTGAGAACGGCGATCATCCGGTCCAGAAGGCGTGGATCGAGGAGCAGGTGCCGCAGTGCGGATACTGCCAGAGCGGGCAGATAATGCGCGCCGCGGAGCTCCTCGCCGACAAGCCTAACCCGACCCGGCAGGAGATCCTCGAGCATATGAATCGCGTGCTTTGCAGATGCGCGACCTACTATCGCATCGTCAAGGCGATAGAGAGGGCGGCGGAGGAAGGTGACTCGTGAGCAAAGAGAATAAAGAAAACGGAAAGGTCTCTCGGCGCGGATTCCTGAAGGCCGCGGGCGGCGTCACGTTCGCCGTCGCTGCTTACGCGCTGCTTCCGAAGATACCGTTCGGCGAAGACGCGCAGGCAAGCGGCGAATTGGTCGAACAGACGGTTTCGGCGTGGGTCCGGATCGATACCGACGGAAAGGTCACGATCTTCAATCCCGCCGCCGAGATGGGGCAGGGATCGATGACGGCGCTTCCTCTAATCCTCGCCGAAGAGATGGACGCCGACTGGAACGACGTCGTAATCGAGCAGTCGCCGATCGAACCCGCGATCTACGGCAGCGTGATGTTCGGCGGAAGCCGGCGGATGATCACGGTCGGAAGCCGCGCGGTCTCCGGATACTTCGATTCGCTCAGGACCGCGGGTGCGCAAGTCCGGAAAATGCTCCTGCAGAGCGCTGCAAAGGAAATGGGAGTTGCTGCGGGCGAACTCTCGACCGAGCCTGGCACCGTTGTGCACAAGAACAGCGGAAGAAAGCTTAGCTACGGCGAGATCGCCGGGTTTATGAAGGTCCCGGAGAACCCTCCTTCGGTGTCACCGTCGGAACTCAAAGACCCCAAGGACTTCCGCCTGATCGGAAAGGTGGACATCCCCCGGCACGACATCCCCTCGAAAACCGACGGTTCCGCAAAGTTCGCGATCGACATAACTCTGCCGAACATGGCCTATGCCGCGATCTCAAGGTCGCCCGTTCACGGCGCGAAACCGAAGCTTACTAACGAAAGCGCGGTCGGATCGATGAAAGGCGTGATCAAGACCGTCACGCTCGGGCACGGCGTGGGAGTCATCGCGGAGACGATCGAGGACGCTCTCGCCGCGAAGATGGCGATGAAGTTGGAATGGTCGGGAGGCGATTCGAAAGGTTACAACTCGCAGAACTGGATGCCGAAGTACGCCACGGTCGCTGCGGATCCCGCGAAGGCTGGACGCACCCAAGAGAACAAGGGAAACGCCGATTCGGCTCTTGCTTCCGCTGCCCGGAAGTATTCCGCCGATTACTACAACGACCACGTAGTGCACGCCCAGATGGAGCCTCTGAACGCGGTCGTGTTGGTCGCACCGGACGGAAAAAGCGCGGAGGTCTGGGCGGGTTCGCAGGCTCCGGACAGTGCCAGGACCGCGGCGGCGGCGGTGCTCGGGGTCCCGAGAGACAACGTGAAGTTCAACCAGATGTACCTCGGCGGCGGATTCGGAAGGCGTTCCACCTCCGATTATGTCGAAGAAGCGGCTGAGCTCGCGAAGACGGTGAAGCGGCCGGTCAAGCTGATCTGGACGCGCGAGGACGACATCACATACGGCATGATGCGTCCGATGTCGCTTCAGAGGATGGAGGCCGGCGTCGATGCTTCCGGCAAGGTGACCGCCTGGAGGCACACGATCGTCGGCACCGGCGGCGGGCTTATGACCAGCGGAGCCGATACTCAGTTCTACACATTCCCGAACCAGAAGATCGAGCGGAGGGACACAGAACACGGCATCCGTACAAAGCACTGGCGCGCGGTGGGCCACGGCCCGAACAAGTTCGCGATCGAGGCATTTGTCGATGAGATCGCCATTGGCGAGAAGAAGGACCCGTACAAGTTCAGGCGGGAGCTCATGGCTAATTATCCGAGGGCGCTCAAGGTTCTAGATACGGCCGCGGAGATGTCGGACTGGGGCAAGCCTTCGTCGTCGGGAAGGGCCAAAGGGATGGCGTTCGCCGAAAGAAGCGGATCGCTCTGCGCGGGCGTCGTCGAGATCTCGTTCGACGAGGGAAGGATCAGGGTCCACAGGATCTGGTGCGCGCTCGACGCGGGTATCGTCGTCCAGCCGGACAACGTGAAGGCTCAGTCGGAAGGCAGTATGCTGATGGCTCTCAGCACGATCCTCCACGAGAGCATCACCTACAAGGATGGCGCGGTCGAGCAGTCGAACTTCGACGATTACCAACTGATGAGGATCGACGACACGCCCGAGCTTATAGATATCAGGCTGATCCCTTCGACTGAACACCCTTCAGGCGTTGGAGAAGCGGCGCTCCCGTTCATGGGCGGAGCGGTTGCGAACGCGTTCTTCGCGCTGACCGGCAAGCGCCTCAGGCATATGCCTTTCACGCCTGAAAAGATCCGGGCGGCCTTGAGCGAAGTTACATAGCTGGGAGGAATCAGCATCCCTCAGCATTATGCATATGCCTATATGGGGCTGAAGCCCCAAATTCTCTAGTTCAATTGAATAACCCCCGGCTTAAGCCGGGGGCAACTGATAAGAACATGATCCATGGTTGGAAAAACAGGGAATCCTTTCATCCCCTTCATCTCTGTATAGAAGATCCTAAAACTCGAACCCGACCTCAAGCTCGTAACGCCATATCGGTCAGGCGGTCAAGGCTGAAACGTTCGATCAAACTGCATTGTTGCGAATACCTCAAAGGTTCGCCTCGAGATCAATTTTAGGGTGCCGCAAAGTTAAAGCGCGCAGACTCTGCCAGCCCAAAGAGAGCGGCCAAAGTGCTCCGTCAATCGTCGTTCGTTCCGGCGGCGATAGGCAGTAATCTTGAGAGAGCTTTCAAGGACAGATCCCGAACGGATTCACATTTGCCTTATGCTTAGGCGATCACTAGAATAGTCGGAATCCCATAACAGAACCTTCAACTTCTGAATCGCTGTTTGGCAACTCACGACTTGTGTAAACTCATGAATTTATGGGCGCAAAATGTTGTGCCCAGTGATCGGAGCTTCGCTTGAATGATCTCTTGATATCCGAATTTTAGTTGCGAATTTCCGAATTCCTGAACGATTCATGAACAACGAATTGTCAATAACTGATCTGTTTTGGCAACTCAAGGGCAAAATCATAAGAGGCATAAAGATGAACAGGAATTTACGGTCATACTCGTTTAGAGCTTTGTTGCTTGGAGCCATTTGCTTGTTCATAAGCGTTGGGCAAGCGTTACCCCAGTCCACTACTGCCGGAGGGATCTCTGGCAAGGTTGTTGATCAGCAAGGAGCGCTTATTCCAGATGCAACAGTAACTGTAACGAATACTGGTACGAACAGATCGGAGAATGTGACCGCAACAGGCGATGCCACATTCCGATTTACGAATCTTCAGCCGGGAACCTACACGGTGGATGTGACCGCTCAGGGCTTTGCGGATTTCAGGTCAGAAAATGTACTCGTCGAAGTTGGAAAAGTGACGACGGTCAATGCCTCCCTGGGGATTACCGGCGCCAATGTAGAGGTCACGGTTGAAGCTCCCGTTGTCAATACGGTTTCGCAGGAATTTAACAACAACATTAACCAGACTGCGATCAATGAACTTCCGATAAATGGCCGTCGTGCTTCGAACTTTGTATTGCTAACGCCGGGAGTTGCTCCTGATGGGGACTTTGGTTTGATAAGCTTTCGAGGCATCTCCGGGCTTCTAAATAACAGCACTCTCGATGGCGGTGACAATAACCAGGCTTTCTTCTCGGAAGAACGTGGGCGAACCCGAATCAGCTCGTCGATCAGTCAAGACGCGGTACGTGAGTTTCAGGTAAATACGTCGAATTACTCCGCTGAATTTGGCCGTTCGGCAGGAGGCGTTATCAACACCGTAACCAAAAGTGGTGAGAACGATTTTCACGGTTCGGCATTCTATTATCTGCGAAACAGTGCCTGGAGCGCCAGGAATCCGTTTTCATTTCAAAACGGCGTCGCGATCAAACCGAAAGATGAGCGCCATCAGTTCGGAGGCTCTATCGGCGGTCCGATAGTAAAGGACAAGTTGTTCTTCTTCTTTAGTTACGATCAGCAGAAACGTGATTTTCCTGCCGTAGCAACGACTGCGGTACCGTCATTCCTTGATCCGATCACAGTCACTCCGGGATCGACTTTGGATATGCGGGGTATTTCACAGGCAGAGACCGATGCCGCACTTAATTTCTTGAGGGGCTTGACCGGTGTTGTCGCTCGAAAGGGAGATCAGATACTGATACTTCCGAAAATAGACTGGATCATAAACGACGATAACAGATTCTCGATCTCGTATAACCGCATGCGCTGGGAATCCCCGGGCGGTGTTCAGACTCAGGCGGTGGTTTTCCGGGGAACCAATAGCTTTGGCAGCGACTTTGTTGACATTGACACCTTAAACGGACGTCTCAATACAACGATCTCGCCAAGCGTGCTAAATGAGTTCCGCTTTCAGTACACGCGTGAATTAAACCAGCAGACCGGTCAGGAGCCGGGCCCCGGGGAGCCGACAACGGCACCTGATGGCGGCGTGCCGGATATTGGGATTACGGGTGGCGGTTTCGATATTGGACGGCCGAACTTTCTTCCTCGTACTGCTTTTCCGTTGGAAAAGAACTTTCAGATAGCAGATTCCGTGACGGTGCTTAAGGGCAACCACACATTAAAATTTGGCGGTGATGTCAACCACGTAAATGACGTTATTGATAACCTCTTTCAGGGAGGCGGCGAGTATCGGTACAACAACCTTGTTGATTTCATTACCGATTTTGCCGATCCGAGCCAACAACGATACAGCTTTTTCGCCCAGGCTTTTGGTCCGAGTGTAGCGGAATTCTCAACGACGGATTTCAGCTTCTTTGTGCAGGATGACATTCGAATCACGCCGCGGCTGATGCTAAACCTTGGTCTGCGCTACGAGTTTCAAAGTCTGCCGGAACCGCAAAGAGCAAATCCCCTGGAACCTCGAACCGCGTCTTTTCCATCCGACAACAACAATTTTGGTCCTCGATTCGGACTGGCGTACGACGTTAGCGGAGACGGAAATACGTCGATCCGGGGCGGGTACGGAATTTATTACGGCCGCCTTATCAATTCGACGATATCCAACGCTATCACCAATACCGGCGGTGCGACCGGCGTTGTCGGGTTGTTCTTCACGGGCAGTTCCGGAGCCGGACCGCTTTATCCGAATGTAGCTCCTCCGCCTCCTGCCGGTGCGACGGGCGGGAATATAATTGTTTTCAGTCCTGAATTTGAAAATCCATTGATTCATCAGGCGGACGTTGTTTTCGAACATACGATCGCCCGGAATACCGTAGTTTCAGTTTCAGGATTGTTTAGCTGGGGCAGAAATTTGCCGACTTTCGTCGATTCGAACCTCCGGGCGCAATCGGGAACCAGGACCTATTCAATTAATGGCGGACCGTTCGACGGACAAACCGTAACTGTTAACGAATATTTTGGCCCAAGACCCGATCCGAATTTTGGAGCGATAACCGAGATCCGCAGCACGATCGAGTCCAGTTACGCGGCATTGGTACTCCAAATACGCCGCCGGCTGACAGATGGGTTGCAGTTCAACGCAAACTATACTTACTCCGATTCAGAAGATAACGGCCAGACTTCAATTACGTTTACCTCCCAGAATGTGCCGTCAGATCCGAATGACTTGTCCAGAGAGGAAGGGAAATCGCGATTCCATATTCCACATCGATTTGTTGCGAGTCTGGTTTACGCTCCCGAGACATTGTTCGGGCTGGGCCAGGACAACAAAGTGGCGAAAGCGATCTTAAGTAATTGGTCAGTTGCTCCCATCGTTACTATTCAGTCGGGTAGAACTTACGACGCTGGAATTGACGATGACCTCTGGAACACGGCGGGCAGCAGGGTCCTGCCGGGCATAACCCGGAATAGCTTCCAACAGCCTTATATTGCCAATGTCGATCTTCGCCTTTCCCGGAGGTTTCAATTCGCTGAATCGATGAGCTTTGAGTTTTTGGCGGAAGCGTTCAACCTTTTCAACCGGTTCAATGTCACCAACGTAAACAATCGGGCTTACAATCGCCCCAGTAACAACAGTACTGATCTGAATTTCAATTCCGGATTTGGGATGCCGACGTCTGCCGGTAACAACATTTTCCGGGAGCGGCAGGTCCAGCTGTCGGGACGGTTCCAATTCTGAACCTGTTAAATTCTTATTACTTTGGGGCGCGTTTTCGATTGGAAGCGCGCCTTTCATTTTGAAAGGGCTGTTCAGGTATTTGCGACCGTGAAGGACCGATAGCAATAATTGAGCGAGATTCTGTAGTAGATGGAGATTAGCGCATAGGAACGACCTGCACCAGTTTCCCCCCGCTTCAGCGGGGTGACATGGACGGCAAGAATTATTTTATGCGGCTTCAGCCGCTGATCAGTTGTCCCCAGCTTTATTGATTCCGGACTTCGGGGAGCATTAGTTTCCCCCCGCTTCAGCGGGGGGACTGAAAGGCTAAAAACAAGAACTGGCCGCCTTCAGCCGGCAGTTTCTTTTGGGGCTAATGCCCCAAAAAGTTTGGGAAGGCCTATAGGATCCCCCCGCTGAAGCGGGGGGCAACTGATGTGCGGCTAATTCCTGCCTTGCTCTACCCCCCGTGAACCTTCGCCGCCGCGTCGTGCGGGACGACGTTCTTCTCGGCGAAACTTTTCATCCTGAGCAGGTCGTCGTCCATCTCCGATTTCGGATCGCGTCCGAAAAGCTCAGCCGCGGTGTGGCCGATCAGGCCGGCAGGCGGCGAGTAACGCATATCGACTGACAGACGGGTCGAACCCTCTTCCGCGGGTTCGAAGACCAGCTCTCCCGAGTGATCAACTACAGAATCCTCGACGCTCTCCCAGGCGATCCTTTCATTCTCTTCGAAATCGGTGATCCGCGTATCCCACGTCAAAGTCATTCCCGGCAGGCCGTCGACCGTCCATCGGTGGGTGTCCTTGCCGGTGCGCTCGACACTCCGCACGTGGCTCATGAATTCCGGGAACCGCTCGGGCTTTGAGCAGAGTTCGAAGATCTCCTCGACGGGTTTGTCGATCGTGATCGTTTTCTGTATTTGTATGCCTCCGTCGCAAGTGAGAGTTTTTCCGATCGGCCTTTCGAAGAAGCTCCTCAAAAGCAGGCTCCCACCCGCCACTCCGAGGCCCTTGCCGATCAGGTCGCCCCGCGCCGCCCCGTATGCGGCGATGCCGCTGCCGATCCCTGCCGCCACAAGCCTCTGGGTGGGCGACCAACGAGGTTCGTGAGGCTCAAGTGATCTGTCTCCCTGAAGAGACGGGAATTCTTCTTCCCTTGAATGCCTTTCCATCTCGTCATTGACGGACTTCACTCCGCGGATCTTTCCTGCCCGCCAGACAACGTCGTCCGCCTCGTGTTCAAGGACGGGACCCCTGAGCGTGACAACCCCGTCTTCGACGTGCGTCTTGAGAGCGTGCGGGTTAGAGCTGCACCTTCCGAGACTCGATCGGACCCTCGCGTCGAGGACCGCGTCAGAAGGCTCGTCATCAGGCCTGAACACCGACTTGGCGTCGTACGCCAGGCCGCTGATCCTGTTCGTCGCGTCGTGCGAGGCCTTGACGAGACCGCGCTTTCCGACGGTACCCAGATGACGGGCCTTGTCCCCGAGCATCGCCCTCCTTCTTTTCCCTTTCTGGGGATCGAACAAGTACATCAACCCCGCGCCGATCCCTATGCCTCCTAAAAGTAGATTTAGTCTTTTCATCTTCGTATTTCTCCTTGGAACTCCCATATTGTCACGGCCATTTGTGTCTCGTCCCTTCATCCGTGGCTAAACCCTTTAGAGCGATTGCCCGCCGCCTCCGCCTTTTCCGAAAGGTGGTCGCGGAACCAGTCCGCGGCCAGCGTCGCCGCCATCTCGAGCGTTCCGGGCTCTTCGAACAGGTGTGTTGCTCCCGGAACTATTCTGAGCTCGTTCCTGCAATTCATCTGTTGCATTGCATACTTATTCAGACTTATCACCTGCTCGTCCTTCTCGCCGACGATCAGGAGGACCGGCGAAATGACCCGCTTTAAGAAATCGCCGGCAAGGTCCGGCCGGCCTCCCCTGGAAACGACAGACCCGACGTCGGCGCCCATCTGGGCCGCGGCGACCAATGCCGCTCCGCCTCCCGTGCTGGAGCCGAAGAAACCGATCTTCAGGTGCCGGGTCGCTTCGCGGCCGACCACCCAGCTGGCCGCCGACTCGAACCTCAAGGCGGGAAGCGAAATGTCGAACCGAAGAGGGCGGGTGGCCTCGTCGATCCTCACTTCCTCGCTTGTCAGCAGATCGAAGGGCAGCGTCCTGAACATTCGCGCATCATCCAAGCCACGAACCGGTTCCAGGGGCTGTGCCTTTTGCTTCTGGACCCTTGGGCGAAGAGGACGATGCGGGCGCTGCCGATCGCTTCAAGCAACGGATCGTAGTCGGAGATCTCGTCGGGCCTTAAGGGGATCGCCTCTCCGGCTACGACTTCGTCGATAAGGCTTATCTGTGGGCTTACACGCATAGGCAGACTCCTTTCGGAAGGCCCGACGCGCCAGTTCGAATCTGAAAAACGCCTCACGTTCCGAGCGTTCCGTTTCGTTATCATCAGCTACAAACAGCCTTCGCAATAAGTGAGCCCCACGATTATACACACGGGCGTACATGAGCCCTGAATTTTCGGGCGTCTAGAACGTTCTGTCTGCAAAAGGGAAGACGTTGTGCGGGATTCTGCACGGCAGGCGGAGTGAAATCACACAGATCAATGATCAACTACCAATGGTCACTGGCTAGAATTCAAACTCGATCTCGAGCTCGATCCTCCGGTTTCCGCTGGACGAACCGCCGCCCCATCCTCCGGCTGTCGAGAGCGACTTTCCGAAGAAAGGTGAGCGGAGGTTTCCGACCGGCGAGCTCAGGTTCGTGCGGTTAAGTAGATTCCTGACGGTAACGGTGAACTCAAGCGTGTATTTGGCGTCATTTCCGCCGCCACCTCTGCCGCGTCCGCCGCCGAACGGCCCGCCGTAGCGTCCTCCGCGGCGGCCTCCACCCATCGAATCATCGCCTCCGCTTTCGCGTGTCCCGAATTCGAACGCCTTGGAGGTCCTCAGGTTCACGGCGAAGAACGAGGGTCCCGTCCCGTAGTTCCTGGGAATCACACTGTCAAAGTTCGAAACAGTTGCCGGGCCGCAAAAGCCGTTCGAGAGAGAAAGCGAGTCACACCGCGCGAAAAGCTCGGCGAACGTCGGGCGCTCGTTGAAGAGCGTGTCACCGTTCGTGTCAGTACCTGTCGTGATGTTGAAAGGCGATCCCGAACGGACGATGACGAAAGGCCTGAGCCTGATCCCCCACGGCGCGGCGTAATTGCCGCCGATCACGAACCGGTGCGTCGAATCGAGCGACGAGCGGCCGTATTCGCCTGTAAGGTCGTACTGGTTCACGGGAAAAGTTCCCGCTCCGTCGGTGTCGCCTTTAGCGTCGGTCAGAGAATAGTTGGCGAAGATCGAATGATCGCTGAACCGTGTCCTGAAGTTTACGATCAACTGCTGCTGATCGAGTCTTCCGGTTGCTTCATACTGGAAAATGTTGCCCTGTTCGGGGAACGGGCGGTCGCCTTCGATCGGTGCGTTAATGTTCCTGGAACGAAGCAGCCGACGGGTCCTCGTGTTCAGATAGGTCGCCGAAATGGTCGTGCTGAACAGAAGCTCGCGCTCGACGCTGACAGCGAACTGCGATGTGTAAGGCGACTTGATCTCCGGCGAGACCACACGGGTCGTCTGCGGCTGCTGGAATGCCGAAAGTTGTTCGATCGTCGGCACGTTCGAAACTCCGTCGAGCGTGAAGACCACATCGTCGAGAATGTCCGGGTCCTCGACGATGAACCTCTGCTGGTTCACGCCGTTAAATCGGTTAGCCTGAAGCGTGAGGTTTGAGCCGAACCTGTCGTAGAAGAGACCGTAGCCGCCCCGGATCACGGTCTTCGGATCGCCGCCCGCCGCAAACGGGGCCCAGGCGAATCCGAACCTTGGAGCGAGATCGTAGTTGCTGTCGATGTTCGTCTGATTCTCGTACCGAAGTCCGAACGAAAGTGTAAGCCCTTGATTTACTTTCCAGTCTTCCTGGGCGAACAAACCAAAGTCCGTTTGTGAGACAGAAGCTTCAGGATCGCCGCCTGCGATCGTGAACTGCGTCGGGACCGCATTGCCGAGGATCGCTTCGCGGTACTGGTCGAGGCTTTCGAAAGTGAAGGTCCCGGCAAAATTGTTGGGCGATGCGTTAACGGTCCGTGTGTGCCTGAGCCTTCCGCCGACCTTGATCGAGTGCTTGTCGAGCAGGAACGATGTGAAGTTCTGCACCTCGAACCGGTCATCCTCCGAGAAAGCGTTTCCCACGTTTGATCCGCCTCCGGTGAATGCGTCAAGCACGCGGATCGTCGGCGATTCGATCCCGCCTTCCTCCGAATTCCGCCGGCTTAGGTACTGGAACCTTGTCTCGTTGATGATCCTCGGGCTGAAGATCGCGGTTTCCGTTACCCGAAGAGATTGCTCAGTGTCTACCCTGCTGTATCCGCGCGAAAGAAGGTTGAAGCCCCCGATGCCGGCGTTGTCGCGTGTCTCCCGTTCGAAGCCGTAACGGACTACGAGCGTGTTGTTTTCGTTGATCTGAAAGTCCACCCTGGGATCGAACTCGAATTCTTTGGAGGGTGTGGCCGCAGAAGAACGGATCTCGAGCGGGTCCAGATTCGGGCCTAGCACGATGGCGTTGATGGATGAGTTGTTCTTAGTGTCCTCGTATTCGAAGTTCAGAAAATACGAAGCCCGGTTCTGCAGGATCGGACCGCCGATCCTGACCTCGAACTCTTTTCGCTGGTACGGCGGCCGCGTATCGAGGAACGGATTCCTGGAGTTGAAAGATTCTTCCTCGAATTCGAACTCGACCGAACCGCGAAGCCGGTCGGTCCCTGGTTTGGTAAGGATCTCGATCCGGCCGTAACCGAGCCGGGAATATTCGGAAGAGAACGGGTTCGAGTTGATCCGGATCTCGCGGATCGTTTCTTTCGGCGGAAGGCTTCCGCCGGAGAAACCGTCGACGTAGATCCCGCCGCCGTTCGGGCCGGCTCCGGGGCCCGCGAGCGCCTGCAATGCCGCCTCAAGGTCTTCCTCATCGTCGGGAAGCGCATCGATGTCCTCCTCGTTCAGCACGATCGCGCTGGCATTGTTGTCAGGCGAAACGTCGATCCTGTTCGTTTCGTCATCGACGGTGACTTCGGTTTCTACCACTTCGATATCAAGCGAAGCGTTGACCGAAGTCGCTCCATTTGCGGCAACGTTGACATCCGTCTGCGTGAACATGGCGAATCCCGGACTCGCGATGGTGACCGCGTAGCTTCCCGCGGGAATTCCGCCGACCGAATAGTCGCCGGATTCGTTCGTTACGGCATTCCTTTGAAATCCTTCGGCCTCGACAGTAACGCTGGCGCCCACGATTACCGCGCCGGTCACATCGACGACCCTGCCTTCGATCGTCCCTGTGCTCTGGGCGAACGCCGCCGCCGCAAAGATCAAGCTGAATATAACTGTAATAAATATGGTTCTCATTGCTTCTCCCCCTTGATATCCAGGTCGGAAAGTAAAACTTTACTTTAACTTCCGCTTTCCATTGTTTCAAGAAAAACGTGAAAATTTATGTTTGATCAACTACTCGTATTGATATTTCCGCCGTCCGGCGGCGAAAAACGGTATTCGAGACCTTTGGAAATACGGATTCAGGGAGTTGGGTCTGTTCAGTCTATCGCGTCTATCGCGTCTATCGGGTCTATCAGGTCTATCGCGTCTGTCGAGTCCGTTGAGTCTATCGGGTCTATCGCGTCTGTCGAGTCCGTTGAGTCTATCGGGTCCGTCGGTTCTGTCGAGTCCGTGCTATCGAAATTCGGATCGCGGTTCGGGCGGGCCAATGCCGCGGAGCGGCTACGGAGATTAGCCCGGGGCAAGCCGAAGGCGCAGCCCCGGGTTGGCGGGCAAAAAATACCCCAAGCCCCGAAGGGGCGACACTCCGTTGGGTCCTTCGATCAATGCCCGTCGCTTGCGCTCCGGGTTCCGACTATCCGACTATGCCCGTCGCTTGCGCTCCGGGTTCCGATTCCTTGTTTATGCCCGTCGCTTGCGCTCCGGGTTCCGATCGCTAACTGCAGGCGGGACGCCTGCGTTCCGTCTTTCTCGCCACCGCAAGCACATTCTTCCCGAACGGTACCGGAACCAGCCGTTCGATCCGGCTCATCACAGGCACGGCGATCCGATCATATGCCGCCACCGCTCCGGATCCGAGTTCCGTCGACCGCAGGATCCGATACTTGAAAAACCAGGGGAGCACACCCGCGATGTCGAAATATCCGCACCGTTCGACCCTGAATCCGGCGCCTGAACACTTGTCTTTGAGCTCGCCTTTCGAATAGCGGCGGCAATGACCCACGCGCCGGTCGAACTCGCTGTAAAGCCATTTGAACGCGGGGACGAAGACGATGCATCGACCGCCCGGCGACAACGCTTCGAAAACGGCCTCAAGCTCGCGCCGGTCTTCCTCTATGTGTTCGAGTACGTTCACATAGACGACCGTATCCGGTCTGACATCATTCGAGACGGTCTCAAAGGCCTCCAGAAAGGTCTTGTTGATCAGTTTCAGTGACGTAGGCCCGGCCGTGTGCTTAAATTTCTCGGCAAGCTTTACGAACATTCCGGAAGGCTCGATAAGGGCCAGCGCCTCCGGCCGTTCACCCAGAAGCATTTCGGAGAAGCTTCCCGTCCCCGCTCCAACCTCGACGATCCGCTTTCCAAGCCAAGGCCGGATCTCGTCGAGTATCCAGCGGTGATAGTTGACCGCAAAGGACATCGCCTCGAGGTCTTTGCCCTGATACACGGCAGAGTCATTCATCGGCGACGGGTTCCTCAAGCAGAGGTATTTTAGCGGAGGTGAGTTCTGGAATCGTCCTGAACGATCTTTCGCGGGATGTCAGGAGGTTGTAGCGCAGTAGGTAAAATAGGGCCTCGACGCCGTCGCGAACGCCGATCTTCTTGCCTTCTTCGTACGTGCGACCGTAATAGCTGATCGGAACCTCGTAGACGGCCCCGCCGAGCTTCGCTACCTTGGCGACGACCTCGACCTCGAATCCGAACCCCCTTGAGGTGATGACCATGCTCCTGATCACATCTCCTCGGAACGCCTTGTAGCAGGTTTCGACATCGCTCATATTGAGGTTGGTGAGACAGTTCGAGCAGAAGGTCAGGAACTTGTTCGCGATGTAATGCGAGAAATAAAGCACGCGGGCGGCCTTTTTGACGAGGAACCTGGAGCCGAACGCGACATCCGCGCGGCCGCTTATGATCGGGGCGATCACATCGGCGATGTCCCCGGGGTCGTATTCGAGATCTGCGTCCTGAACGATCACGACGTCGCCTTCGGTGAGCGCAAAGCCGGTCTTCAAAGCCTCCGTTTTTCCCGAATTCTTCTCGTGCCTCACGTACCTGATCCGCCCGTCGGCGTCGGCAAGCGCGCGGGCGATGGCCGCTGTCCTGTCCGAAGAAGCATCGTCCACGATGATCAGCTCGAGGAAATGCGGGATGGCCGCCACCTTGCGCACGATCTCGGCGATGGTCGCCTCTTCGTTGTACGCCGCCATCACGACCGACAGGCAAGGGCATTCTGGCGAATCGCCGGGAGTTCTCTGGAGTTCAACGGACATCGATGTGCTTCCCGGCGGCCGTGTGCGAGGGCGCTCGGGTTTCAATATCGTATAGCGGATGCGCGCAAGCTCAAAACCTGTCCGTGCGAGCTTTTAAGAGGGCTTTGACATTGGAGGCTTCGGTGCCATCATTGTTGAATTCCGGCTGGCTGAAGAGCGGCAACGGCCGACATCTTTCGAATGTCCAGATCTTACTTACGCCCACAACTGATCCCCGTACTCGTCTTCGCCTCGATGCTGTTCATTTCCTGGCGGAAATGGACGGGGATGATAGTCGATATCGGCCGCGAAACGGACCTGCCGCGAAGGCTGCTAGAGGGCGAACTGCTTTACAGGGACATACATTATCTATACCCGCCGATCTCCCCGTATCTAAACGCAACGATCTACGGCGTGTTCGGAGTCGGGCTTGATACCCTGGCCTTCAGCGGGATCTTCTTCACCGCGTTGATGGCGTTGCTGAGCTATCTTCTCGCCAGAAAGCTGATGGGGCCGCTCGAGTCCTCTCTCGCGGTCTCGGCGATAATCCTTCTGTGTTTCTTCAAACCCGCGGGGAACTCGATCCTGCCTTACTCGTTTGCGACCGTCCACGCGGCGGTCTTCAATCTGGCGGCGCTCCTGTTTTTGATCCGTTATTCGCGGTCCGGGAAGATCGGCGACCTGATCATTTCCGGTGGGTTCATAGGCCTGGCGGTAGTTACCAAGCAGGAGTTCGGGTTTGCCTCCGCGATCACCGCCGCCGCTTACCTGGTATTTCGGCACGGGCGAGAACTGCGCGAGCTGTCGAAGGACCTGTTTTGGGTCTCGATCCCGGCATTCGCCGTCGCGGCGCCTGTTTACGGAATCTTCTTCTATCTAGTCGACTGGCGGACGCTGATCTATGACTGCAGTCTGTTCTACACGAATGTGCCCGAGTCTTTGGTGAAGTTCAATCGGTGGCGGTCGGGGTTCGACCACCCGGTCGCATCGCTTGTCCAGATGACGGGCGCGTTGGCGGTGGGCACGGCGATCGTCTCGCTTTTCGTTCTCGCAAGCGACACGACCCGAAGCCTCACGTTCAAGGCGGCGGCCGCGGCGTTGGGTTCGGCCGCGGTAGCGCTTTTGGTCCTTTGGCTTTACATCGAGGACTGGGAAGGAAGCCCTCTGAGGGCGATGCCGTTCGTTCTGACCGCGATCATCGTCACGCTCTGGTTCCGGCGCGGTCCCTCTAACGAAGAGAGGGCCGAAGGATACGACAGAACGGTCCTGTTCATCATCGCCGCATACAGCCTTCTGATCTTGTTCAGGGCAATACTGCGTGTGCCGAGCGGCGGTTTCTCGGGCGGAAGCTATCTGATCACATCCCTGATCGTGGTTTACTTCGGACTTCTCATATGGCTCCCGGACGCCGTCGGGCGCCTGACCGGCGATGACCGCTCCCGGCAGAGGGCGAGGCGACTTGCGGTCGTTCTCGCGGTCCTTCCGATCATCGGTCTCGCCGTCAGTTTCTCGATCAGATACGAACGAAAGTTCGATCACCCGATCGAGACCCGGCGGGGAACTCTCTACACGGAGACCGGAAACGGCAGGGTCCTGGAGGACGCGATACGGTTCATCGAGCGGAACACATCGGAAAATGAAGTGATCGCGGTCCTTCCCGAAGGAAACGATCTGGCGTTCCTCACCGGCAGGCGGATCAACCTTCGCCACCAGATCCTGATCCCGGGCTTCCTCGACCGGCAGGATGAGATCGAGGCGATCGAATCGCTTGAACGCGCCGATGTCCGTTACATATTCGTCGTGAACCGGCCGATGCGGGAATTCGGCGGTGAGGCATTCGGACGAGATTTCTACGAGACGCTCGGTGAGTGGATAGAGGAAAGCTTCCGCGTCGTGGAGGTGTTCGGCCGCGAGCCGGGCGAAGAGGCAGTTATCGGCGAGGGTCCTTTCTTCATAAAGGTTTACGAAAGGGATTCGGCCGGAAGGTCCGAACCGGGGGAGAGCCGTTGAAAATAGGGGATCGCACCAGAGGACTTTTCGAAACACTCGCCTCCGGCCAAGGACCTTACCTGTCTATCGCGGTCCTTTCGATCGTACTCACGGTTCCGTTCCTCGCGATCGGGTTCCATACGGGCGCCGATCTCCCGCAGCACGTTCAGTTCGCGGACACGTATTCGACTTCCATCGCATCGGGCGATCTCCTGCCGGGCTGGGGCGCCGACGAGAACCTGGGCTACGGAAGCCTGGGGGTTCGGTTCTATCCGCCTCTCACGGGTTTCCTGACGGGACTTGCGCACGTGGTGACCGGGAACTGGCTCGTTTCCTTCGCCGCCGTGATCCTTATGTTTACGTTTGCAGGCGGAATCGGCGTGTTCCTTCTTGCCGGCGAGTTTATGGGTCGAAAGGAAGCGCTCGCGGCCGGGCTTTTCTTCGTCGTGTCGCCGCACCACGTTTCGGAGATCTTCACTACGTTTTTCTATGCTCAATATGCGGGAGCGGCGATTCTTTCGTTCGCTCTGTTGTTCACCGCGCGAGTTTGCAGGAACAAGAGATTGAGCGACGCCGCGATGCTTGCGGCCGCATACGGGCTTCTGATCCTCACGCACCTTCCGCTGGCGATCATCGCTTCTCTTTCGCTTCCCGTTTTCGCTCTGTTCCTTCTGGAGCGGGATCATTTCCGGGGAACGCTCGCACGGCTCGCGGCCGCCGCGGCGGCAGGCCTCGCCGCCGCCTCGTTCTACTGGATCAAGTTGGTCTATGAAATCGGTCTCCTTCGGCACACCAAATTCTGGAAGGACGAGATCTTCCACTTTCGGCACTCCTTCCTGCTTGTGCCGCCGGGCGATGTCGTTTTCGGGCTCTGGTACAACAACCTCATACTTCTGACCCTTGCCGCGTTCGCGGGATGCGCGGTTTACGCGGTCCGGAAGGCCGGTACGGAGCACGCGCGTAAGCGCCTGAAGACACCGATCGCGCTGTTCCTGTTCGCGGCATTTATGACGACTCCGCTCAGCTATCCGCTCTGGGCTTTCGTTCCTTACTTGAAGGAAATCCAGTTCCCCTGGCGTTGGCTGGCGGTGGTCAATGTTGCGGCGTCCTTGATTACGGGCGCGGGGCTTCTGGCGTTCGCGGGTGTGATAAGGAGCCGTGTATCTTGGCGTAATCCGGCGGTCTGGGGAGCGGTCGCGGCGCTGGTGCTTGCCGGAGCGTTCCTTAACAAGGTCGTTTCAAGATACTCGAAGGAGCACATCCCCGCGAACAGCTTCCACGCCTGGGCGGAGCAGAGATCCGGCGCAATGGGTTTCGAGTATTTCTGGACCGCCGGCGCCAATCCGGACGCTTTCTCCGTTTCGAAAAGAGTGACCGCATCCGGGAGAGGTGTGAAGCTGGAGAAATGGGAGCCCGAGGAAAGGGTGTTCCGGGTCTCGGAGGGCGCGCCAACGAACGCCCGGATCGCGACGCTTTTCTATCCTCACTGGAAGGCCGAGATCGACGGACGGCCGGCACTGCTGGAGGAATCGACGGAAGGAGTGATCCTTTTGCCGCTTCCCGCGGGCGACGCGCGAATCAGGATTCGGTTTGAGGAGCCGCTATATATTCGCGCGGCGGAATGGACGTCGGCGATCGTATGGTTCCTTTTGATCGTAACGGCCGCCGCCTCGTTTCTTTGGCCTTCCGGCCGGGACAGGCCGTCCGCGCTTTCAACCGGTCCTTAGATTTGGTAGATTTTACGTTGCAAAAGACGCCGACTTAGCTCAGTGGTAGAGCATCCGCTTCACACGCGGGGGGTCAGAAGTTCAAATCTTCTAGTCGGCACCAGGAATTGATGAGGCGCTCCGCTCGCGGGGCGCCTTCTTGCTTGCGCTTGGTTATGATCCCAATAAAGGCGATAAGGCAAAAAAACCCGGCCGGCACGCTCCTGCAAAAACGGGAGCTGAACTTCTACAGGAGGAAACACTATGGGATTTGATATGTTTGCGTGGGGTTTCAGAGGATATAAGAGTGTAAGCAAAGCCGCTCGAGAGCCATTTCACTATTCAAAGAAGAACTGCCTCAGTCAGGGCGATTTTGAACCGCCCGCTTTGTTGTCGATGGTCCCGGACTCGCCCAACGCGGCCGGCGTAGCCAAGAAGATCGTCGGCACGCCGGAATCACACGTTGGCGGAGCGACGGTGAAAGGGATGATGAAGATCGCCGAAATGGAATTCGCCCACCTGGTGTCGACGGGAGTAACCCTTCTGGCGATGAACGGCAGCGGAGGCAACATAAGCGTTTACTGTTTTCAGAAAAAATGGTATTGGGCGGACGCAAACAACTTCGAAACCTTCTACTACAGCACCAGCGTTAACCCCGGCAAGGACTTTCTGAAGACAATCAGTCCCGGTTTGGTAAAGACTGAACTCAACGACTTTGGCGTGCTGGGGCAGATCGCGATCGTTCTTAGCGAATACAACAGGAAGCTGCCGAACGGCGTAGCCCCGATCCTTCGAATGGAAATCTCGCATTAGACCGTGCGTCGGCGAGACCCTGATCAGGGGTATCTGCGTCCCGCCGCGAGCAATGATTGAGATAACGTGGTTGGTATGTTGTGCGTTTCTTGCTTACTTATCCGCGTCCATTCCTTTCATCAGTGGCTAGCTCCGGGCTTCAGCCTGTAGCCTTGGACCGCGGACATTTTGCCCGCACCGGTTTGCAGGACCGGACTGGTCCCTGCCCTTTCGTCTTGAACTGCAGAGAACGCATAGGGAAGAAGGAGCACGGATCAACACGGAAAAGGGCACGGATTTGCGCGGGTTAAAATGTAACTCTGGTGTCTGGCGAGAGAGTAATCTCGAACCATCCGTGTTTATCCGAGTCCTCGACGGTTGATTTTCATCCTCTGCGTCTCTGTGCCTCCGCGGTTGTTTCCCATCCGCTAAATCCGCGAGATCCGCGGCCAATTCTCCGCAGATGCACGATAGGCTTCAGCCTTTCGATGATTCACCAAGGACCGCACAGAGATCTCGGGAGGCGAATCATCCACGGATCGACAAAGGTGAACACGGATAGGGAAGGGCAGGATGCCGGCCGACTATTCTGTACAATTTTCTTATCGCAAGATCGTCGACCCGGTTCCTTACGGGTCCGTGTCCATCCCTTGCATCTGTGGCTAACTCCCTCTGCGTCTCCGCGCCTCGGCGGTTCTTTTCCATCCGCAAGACCCGCGGGCCGTCACTCCTCATTCACAGGGACAGCCGTCCCCGATTTGACCATCCTGATCACAAGGCTGGACTTGTACCGGCGCACGTTCGGGTTTTCCATGAACAGCTCGCGAGAGAGCTTCTCGTAATCCTTCATATCCCGCGCCGAAACAACGACAACGAAGTCCTCCTCGCCTGATACGTCGTAGCAACGGATCACCTCCGCCCTGCCAAGCATCAGCTCCCTGAACTCCGCAAGCGACCTCTGAAGCGGCCTTTCCTTGTCGATGACGACGCTCACGATCGCCGTCAAGGATCGGCCTACTGCATCCGGCGAGACGATCGCCACGTCAGCCTCGATCACGCCCTCCTTCCGAAGCCTGTTCAGGCGCCTTTGGATCGCAGATGTCGAAAGCCCTACCCGCTCGGCGATCTTCGCAGCCGGCAGCCTATTGTCTTTTTGGACAATGTTCAGGATCTTCGCGTCGAAACCGTCCATATGTACCTCGATGTTACTTGTGCGCCTTTTCTTCAGAAGTCGTCCGCAATCCGCGTCATTTCCGCGATCCGGATGCCGATAACGGTGATACTAACCGCGGTTGGTGCAGTATCCTTTTGCTTTTAACCGCAAAGGAGACTTCCTATATGATTAAGCGCCCAAAAACCGTTCTCGCAGTCATCCTTCTCGCATCCGCAGCTTTCGCGTCGGCCCGGGCGACCCCGCAAGCGGACGAAGCAAATATACGAGAGCCGGCCAAGGGGTTCAAAGCCGGCGCCTGCGAAGGGGCTGATAGCAGCCTGGCAAATCCGCCGGTCAGGGACGACGGATGGGCGACGTCGGACCCGGCATCGGCGGGTCTGTCCACCGAAAGACTCCTCGCGATGCAGCGCGCGCTCTGTTCCGGAAAGTTCAAGAAGATCACAAGCGTATTGGTCGCGCGCGAGGGACGTCTGGTGTATGAAGCATATTTCGACGACGAGGGAGCGGACGCGGCAAGGAACACCAGGTCGGTGACCAAGACCGTCACTTCAATGCTGTTCGGTATCGCGGCCGAAAAGGGCCTTGTGCAGGGAGTCGGAACGCCGGTCGCCCAATACTTCCCCGACAGGCGGCCTTTCGGCAATCCGGATCCTCGCAAGGACCGAATCACCGCCGAAGACCTTCTGACGATGAGCTCTCTTCTGGAATGTGACGACGGCAACCCGTTTTCGCGAGGAAACGAGGAGCGTATGTACTTGATCGAGGACTATGTTAAGTTCGCGCTCGATCTTCCGGTTCGGGGATTTCCCGGGTGGGTGACAAAGCCGAAGGATGCTTCGTACGGACGCAGTTTCAGCTACTGCACGGCGGGCGTCGTCATTTTGGGAGGCGTACTGGAGAATGCCGCCAAAGAACCCATCCAGGATTTTGCGCGGAAGAATCTGTTCGCTCCGATGAGTATCGAAAAGGCGGAATGGCAGTTCACGCCCACGGGATTGGCGATGACCGGCGGCGGGCTAGGGCTTGCGAGCCGGGATTATCTTAAGCTGGCTCAGATGTACGCCGACGGAGGCGTATGGAAGGGCAGGCGGATAGTGCCGGAAAAATGGGTGGCAGAATCGACGCGACCCCGCGCAAAGGTCGACGATACGACGGAATACGGATACCTATGGTGGATCAAGCGCTTCAGCTCGGCCAAAAAGGAACACAGGGCCTTCCTGATGTCCGGAGCGGGTGGAAACGCGGTCCTCGTATTCCCAGACCTGAAACTTACGGCGGTGATCACAAGTGAGAACTTCAGCGAACCGGTTGCCCACGCGCTTACGGCAGGGCTGATCACAGACCATATTCTCGCCTCGCTGAACTGAGCCTCCAACCCGTCATTTATTGAACACACAATGACGCAGTAGGGGCGGGGATTGTCCCCGCCCTTTAGATTTGAACCGCAGAAAGCGCAGAGATTTTCTGTACGAAAGGTTTTCAAGCGCATCGAGCAATCTTCAATCGGGCGACAGATCTAAAAACCGGTAGTACGCGACTCCATCGGGAATCGCACGGTCGAGAAACACGACTGCGTCGGGAGAAAGCGAAGCTTCCTGGACGATCTGCATTTCGAGGACGCCCAACTGGAATTCTCGCTGGTGGCTCCTTACGTATTGCACAGACAGGCCCGCGGCACGCTGGGTGGCGATAAAGTGACGAGCATGTTCGATGGTCGTCCAATAGCCTCGCTGTCTGAGAAGGTTGACCGTCGTCGTTTTCCGCGAGCTCGAACCGCCGGGGATCACAAGCTAATTGGTCTTTAGCCGATGCCGATTCATCTCACAACCGCATTGCCGGTGCACGCTTTGTGTGTTGTCGCACGGCCGTTTCGCCAGTCGAACGATATGATGTTTATCGACGAGGCGTTTAGAGCGCGTGCCCAGGCGCGAATGTTCTAAAGTTTCGACGAGTGTCAGCGGTTTGATCATCCGGACCATAGGAGGGTCTTTCCTATTGCGTACGCGTTGCCGCTGTTGCTAAGGGTCGTGGGACGGCAAGCATATCGGGGACGAGCTTTTTATTTTTGCTCGTGCGGCTGTAGAGAAGAATTTGACGCGAATACATCTTGGTTCAAAACGTAGGAGGGTAAAGCAATGAGCAAATCTAATAGGACCGGCCTAATTATCGCGTTAGTGGTCGTCGTCGTACTTTTTCTGGTGTTCGGCGGCGGCGCAATGTCCGGTTCATTTATGGACCGCGGAATGATGGGCGACGGGATGATGGGCCAGGGACGTACCGGCGGGTACGGATGGATGTGGATCCCGACGTTACTGACGCTCGGTCTCGGCATCATCCTTGGCTGGTTGATCTTCCGGCCGACGAAATGACCGGCCAGGAACGTGATCGTTTATGAAGCAGATGGCGCAAACAGATCAGTTGTCGCGGCGGTAGATGCGCAAGCGATGCTATCGGTAGTTGGGGACAACTCTGCGATGAATGACGTGGCGACAGAGGTCAACGAGAAATTGCGTCGAGCGATCGGCCAGATCTGATTCGCCGGAATATTTACAGATTTGAGCATTTTTGCTGCGACGCTGGGAAATCGAAAAATGAAACGTCGGACGTTCATCCAGAATGCGCTAATAGGAACAGCGGCACTCACGTCGACGGGCTCGGGTATGCTTGTAGGCGCCTGCAACCAGCAACCACAAGAGGCGAAGACGGATTTCCTGCCGGACGTCGAGATCATATTGACAGCTGCGCCCGACGAAGTGATCTTGCTGCCGGGCAGGTCGACGCCTGTATGGCGATTTACGGGCCAACTTCTCAAAGGCCCGGCCGACACGCTGCAGACTATTCCAGGTTCTTACCTCGGACCGGTCATTCGCCTGCGCCGCGGCCAAAAGGTCCGCGTTCGATTCGCAAACCAATTGCCCGAAGACTCAATCGTCCACTGGCATGGCCTCGACGTGCCCGAGAACGTGGACGGCCATCCGCGCCTGGCTGTCGGCCGCGGAAAGGAATATATCTACGAGTTCGAAGTCACTAATCGGGCCGGCACCTACTGGTATCATCCGCACCCGCATATGCGCACCGGCGCGCAGGTTTATCAAGGCCTCGCAGGCCTGCTGCTGGTGCGGGACAAAGAAGAGGACGCGCTCGCATTGCCCTCGGGCGAGGCCGAACTACTCTGCGTACTGCAGGACCGCGTATTCGACGGACAGAATCAGCTTGTATTTCACGGCGGAAGCATGATGGAGATGATGAACGGCTTTCTGGGGAACCAGGTATTGGTAAATGGCCGGTCGCAACCGACGACGGAAGTGGACGCCGCCTGGTACCGAGTTCGTTTTTTGAATGGATCGAACGCGCGCATTTATAGGCTGGGCTGGAGTCATGACGTAAGAATGACGGTCATCGGGGGCGACGGCGGGCTCCTGGAGCACCCTCTCGATCAGAAAGTACTCACCCTGGCGCCTGGCCAACGTGCGGATGTATTGCTGGATCTCACTGCTCTCGCGGCAGGCACGGACGTACATCTCGACAGCCGGGAATATCCCGAAGCTGATGCCGGAGTGGTCGGCATGGGTGGAATGGGCGGGATGCGAGGCGGTGGACGGGCGGGCATGCAGCGCGGAAGCTCGAACTTACCGAATGGAGCGCCGCTCCGCGTAATGACACTTCGCACGCGAGCGCGAAAAGGTCCAGACTTCCGCATCCCCGAGCCTTTGTCCTCGTTTGACGCGTCCTGGTCCGCGGCCGCCGCAACGACACGACGCGTTCCTCTTTCGTTTCAGCGGATGGAGTGGTTGATCGGCGGGCGTACGTTCGCCATGACCGACGTCGCGCCCGACGAGACGATTGCGGCCGGCTCTACACATTTCTGGGAGTTCGTGAATTTGCCGAATCCCATGGGCATGCAGGCTGCCCATCCTATTCACATGCACGGTCGGCAATTCCGTGTGGTCGAGCGTACGGGCGGAGGCGCTGCGAACGCGCTGCGAGCAGGGATTGTCGATGCAGGTTGGTCGGACACGGTATTGGTGTTGCCCGGAGAGACGGTCCGCGTCCAGGTGACTTTCACTAGCCACGTGGGGCTGTACCTATACCACTGCCATATCCTTGAACACGAAGACATGGGGATGATGCGAAACTTCCGGGTTACGTAACGGAAGCTAACCAAGAGCGATCGGGGCATCGTCCGGCGGGATTCTCTCTTCGAGGCTATAAACTTCGCGAGCGCCTTAATTGACTTGCGTGAATGGCGGTGACAATAGGTGTTCAGTAGACCGACTCGGCAACTGACCGGGATCGAGCGCGCCTCGTCAGTCGCGGACTGTTGAAAAGGGAGGGGAAGGCAGTATCCCTCAAGTGGATCCGGCCGATGCCAAAAGCCCTCCGAAGAATCGAGCAGGAGAAATCAAAAAGACCATTGATCATTGGCACCTGATCGATGGTCATTGTTCTGGTGGCCAGGGACGGAGTCGAACCGCCGACACGCGGATTTTCAGTCCGCTGCTCTACCAACTGAGCTACCTGGCCTCGCAATTTTTCAGCCTCGATCTCCGCAAGGCCGGTCAAAAAGATTAGCCTCGATCTTCGCGAGGCCAGTCAGAAAATCTCAGCCTCGTTTTCCACAAACAAGTCCGGAAATCACAGCCCCGGCTGCCGCGAGGCAAGTCCGTAAGTGTATCCAAGCGAAAATGCGATGTCAAATCCGAACGGCCCTTAAAGAGAAAGTTTAAGAAAATCAGAAATAATCAATAAAAATGGGCAGATTAGGTATTGACATTATTCGTCAGAGGTCTATAATCCGCAGTTAGCAACCGTTTGCCAATGTCGGTTGCTAAACCTTCCGAAGCCCGTTTGATAAAACCTACCCGTGCCGGCTTGTTCACGGCCACTGTCCACCGGTGGTTCGTTGCTCAGGCCGGCACTGCTAATTTCAGGGCAGGGAATTCCGGTACATTTTCATATGAAGCAATTATTCAGATACGCCATAGTGGTCGGCGCTCTTGCGATCATCTCGGCCTGCGGAGGCTCCGGTTCATCCGGCAACGGAGAAATGCCCGAGGGTATCAACACGCAGCCGGTCGAGACCGGATCGAACAGCACGCCGGGCGTTCCTTCGAACGTAAACATTCCTCCGAAGGGGATCACGCCGACGCCGGGCATTCCCGCGAACGGGAACGACGCGATGAACATACGCAAGGGCACTACACCGACGCCCGGGATCCCAGACCAGGAGACCATCCGGCGGCAGCTTGAGCGCAGGGACGCCGATCCGAACGCCGTCAACCGGCCCGCGCGGACGGTCCCAAATTCCAACACGAGTACGAGGCCCGCGGATCCGTTGGGAAGGCCCCGCAAGACCAACTCGAATTAGAAGCCGGTCCCTTGGGGCCTTTTACCGTTTTTCCGTAAGCCGGAGGCGTCCGCTATCCCGCAGCGCCCTCGGCTTTTTTCTCTTCTGCCGCTTCCTTCGCTTCCGGTTTCACGAAGCCGAGCTTGACCCGTACGTCATTCTCGATCTTCGCTAAGACCGCCTCGTCATCCTTCAGAAGCTGGCGGACCTTTTCGCGGCCCTGCCCGAGCCTTTCCTCGCCGTACGAGAACCAGGCGCCGCTCTTCTGCACTATGCCGTTGTCGACCGCCAGGTCGAGCAGATCGCCCTCGCGCGAGATGCCCTCGCCGTACATTATGTCGAACTCGCATTCGTGGAAAGGAGGCGCGACCTTGTTCTTCTTCACCTTCACGCGTGTGCGGTTGCCGACCATCTGGTCGCCTTCCTTGATCGAGCCGATCCGGCGAATGTCGATCCGTACGCTGGCGTAGAACTTCAGGGCCTTTCCGCCGGTCGTCGTCTCGGGCGAGCCGAAGAAAACGCCGATCTTCTGGCGGAGCTGGTTGATGAAGATGAAGCAGGTCTTCGAGCTCGAGACGATCGCGGTCAGTTTTCTGAGCGCCTGCGACATAAGGCGGGCCTGGAGGCCCATGTGGGAATCGCCCATCTCGCCGTCGAGTTCGGCCCTCGGCACGAGCGCCGCGACCGAATCTATGACGATCACGTCAACGCTGTTCGAACGGGCGAGCGTCTCGGCGATCTCGAGCGCCTGCTCGCCTGAATCGGGCTGGGAGATCAGCATGTCGTCCACGTTCACGCCGAGATTGCCGGCATAGACGGGATCGAGCGCGTGTTCGGCGTCGATGTACGCCGCTATGCCGCCCTTCGCCTGCGCTTCCGCGACGACCTGAAGGGCGAGCGTGGTCTTTCCGGAGCTTTCCGGACCGAATACTTCTATTATGCGTCCGCGAGGGAAGCCTCCGACGCCGATCGCGGCGTCCAGGCTGAGGCATCTTGTCGAGATTGCCTTTACATCATCGGCAGGCTTTTCGCCGAAACGCATTATCGCGCCTTTGCCGAATTTCTTTTCGATCTGAGACAAGGCCGCATCGATGGCCTTTCCTTTATCAACACTCATTGTTACCGTCCCCGTTGTTGTCATTGGTCCTACGCTCCTCTCCTGAAGAATTGTTTGGAATTCCGTGAGGTCGGAGGAAGTGTAGCAGAAGTGTTTCACAGATGCAACAAGCAGTTGTTTTGTGAAACGTGTGAGAATGATCCGGGAAGCGGTTTCCCGGAGTGAAGGTAAGTTACAACGAAAGGGATGAGTCTGTCGAGTCTATCGGGTCTGTCGAGTCTATCGGGTCTATTGAGTCTATCGGGTCTATTGAGTCTGTCGAGTCTGTCGAGTCTGTCGGGTCTGTCGGGTCTGTCGAGTCTGTCGGGTCTATCTAGTCTGTCGGGTCTGTCGGGTCTATCTAGTCTGTCGGCTTTAGGGCCCGTCGAATTTCCGTTCTTTTCTCCGTGGAATACTCTGGCCCGGCTTTGCCGCCATGCACGTGCTTTCACCAGATCCGAGAATTATCGCTTCATTGTCAGTTTACTACCGCCAAGGTTCACATATAATTCCCACGGCAGAATCGATCGTTCCACGCTGAATCTCCGGCTCGGACGTAACGTAAACGACCGGGGACTTGAAAGATGGCAAGTGCAGCATTCGTCGAAGGGACATTTCTCTCCGGGTCGGTTGACGACAGAAGGGTGAGCGTGCTCCGCCTGCTCCTGTCGTTAACTGCGTTGCTCATTACCTTTATCGACCCCTCCGAACCGGAACAGCTCGTTCCGGAAACCTACCTGGTCCTTGTTCTCTACTGCGCATATAGCCTTGTGCTCTACCTGCTGAGCATCTACAGCCCTCAATCAGCGCTGTTCGAAGGCGCGCACTGGATAGATGTCGCCTGGTTCACGACGCTTGTGGCGTTGAGCAGCGGTACAGGAAGCATATTCTTTTTCTTTTATCTTTTTGCCGTGCTCGTGGCCTCGTTCCGATGGGGCTTCTTTTCGGGCATCCGGGTGGCCATCGTTTCCGCTGTGCTTTTCGTCGCGACCGCGGCTTTGACGATCCAGCAAACCACCTTTGAACTGAACAGGCTGCTACTTCGGCCTGCATATCTGCTTTTGTTCGGCTACCTGATAGCGTTCTGGGGAGGCAGGGAATTGCTGCACCGGCGAAGGCTCTCGCTGCTCGCCGAGGTGAGCAAACAGACCGGTTCCCGTTCGGGCCCGGCATCGATGGTTGAGTCTTTGCTGAAGGCTCTGAGTCGGTTTTACGGGTCCGACCATTGCTTGTTGTTGTTCGCCGACGGCGCAGTTCAGGGTGCTGACTGGTTCGAAATAAAGACAGAGGGCGAAGTGGAGATATTCTCATCCGAGAGCACCGAAGCGCGGCTGCCGCTTCTCAAGGTCCCCGGAGACCTTGTCGTACTCCAAAGAAATGGCAGACTCCTGAACAAGGGACCGTTGAGGACCGTGACAACCGGAAACGGCGATCCCGACCCTGCGGAAGCAATGCGGGTCTGCGATACCATTTGCGACCTGCTAAGTGCACAGGCATTCCTGACCGTACCTCTCATCGCGAACGGCGAGAACATCGGGAGGATCTATGTAACAGGAAGTGAATCCGGGTTTGAAGATACGGACCCGGAATTCCTCTGTCATCTCGCGGCTCAAGTCGTAACCTTGATCGAACACGACCGGCTTATGGAGTCGCTTGCATCCGGAGCGGTACACGAACAGAGGCGAAAGATCTCGTACGACATCCACGACGGCACGATCCAGCCGTATATCGGCCTGAAACTGGGGCTTGAGGCCGTGGAAATGAAAGCCGAGCCCGGCAGCGGCGTAGCACGGGATCTCCGCAGGCTGATCGATATGGCCGAGGCCACGATCTCGGACCTTCGAAATTTTGTAAGGGACTTAAAGGACAGCAGTGAACGGCGCCTCGGCGAGGTTCTCGGGTCAGCTCTAGAGAGGCTCGCCCGCCAGTTCCGCGATAATCACGGGATCGACGTGGTTTGTTCCATCGACGAGAGCGTTTCAATAGGAGACAGGCTCGCCGCCGAACTGTTTCAGATGACCGCTGAGGGACTGAGCAACATCAGACGCCACACCGGCTCAAAATGCGCGGAGATAAGGGTGTTGGCAGGAAACGCCTCGGTCCTGCTCGAGATCGAGAACGTCGTGGACTCCAGGGCCAGGGAGTTTGTCCCGGCCACGATTACGGCCCGCGCAGAAGCTCTTGGAGGAAATGTCACGGTAACGGCCGGCGAAGCCTCGACCCTTGTGAAGGTCGAGGTGCCGGCAGACTAGCGTCGGAGCCGACAAATGCTGGAAGAAATGAGTGAGATCAAAGTGGTGATCGTCGACGACCACAAGAGCTTTGCTGAGGGGCTGTCGATGGTTATCGAGAACGCGGAGCAGAACATGGCTGTGCTGGGGACGGCGGAGGACAGGGAATCGCTGGAGCCAATGCTCGAACTTTCTCCCGACATCATTCTCCTCGACATCGATCTCGGCGAAACATCGAGCCTTATGTTCCTGCCGGATCTCGCCGGATCGACCGACGCAAGGATCATCGTCATTACGGGACTGCGCGATCCGGCTATCCACGAGGAGGCGATCGCGAAAGGTGCCCGCGGAGTTCTGCTCAAGAACGAACAAGCAAGCACGATACTCAAGGCCATCCGCAAGGTGCACGAAGGGGAGGTCTGGGCCGACAGCCACCTTATGTCCCGGGTCCTTGACCGTATGAAGTTTCCCGCGCCTTCGCGGTCAAAAGGACCCGCCGAAGACTTGACGGCCAGGGAACTCGAGATCGTAAGGGCGCTTGTAATGTTCGAGGCCTCGACCAACAAGGAGATAGCCGACAACCTGAATATAAGTACTTCAACGTTAAAGAACCATCTCACGACGATCTTCAGCAAGCTCGGCATACGAAACCGCGTACAATTGATCAAGTTCGCGCTTTCGAACAAGATCGCCGAACCCCCCGCCTGATCTGCCGAAATTCGATCGACTCGAAGCAGGGACTAAAGTACTACCCAAATAGGGAGAATTCTCCCTTGCGAAAGTTTCCTGACGGTTGCAAACTGCGGGACGGGCTGCCGTACTCGGCGGTATGTTCCGGCGTCAGGAGTCCCGCCGCGCCCGAACGAGTTCCGTCCAGCCGCAGACCGGAAACGAACGCGATGTCTTCGACTGCCGCAAATAAAACTGTGATCGTCGCCGGTGACGATTCCGCTGCCATTTCGCAGATCATTAGAATCCTCGAACATCTCGGCTGCGATACAAGGTCCGCCGCGTCGCCTGAAGAGGCAGAAAACAAGGCGCTCCGGTGTCAGGCGATCTGCCTGATCGTCGATCTCGACTCAAAAGGCGTCGACTGGCTTCAGACAGCGATAGAGCTTCGTTCACACAAGGAACTCTCCAGACTGTCCCTGATAGCCGCTTCCGCGGACGGCGGCCGCGGCATAGAGTTGTTCAGCCGGATCGGTGAGCTTGGACTTTCTGGAATCGAGTACCTGCCACTTCCCGCAAGCGCAGACGAGCTTGACTTTCGTATCCGCCGTATCCGTCTCGCCCGCGGGCAGTCAATTTGAGGCTCCGACACGCTGCGGCACCAATCTGACGTCTGCATTTTGCATAGGAGAAAAGGCCTACGAAAAAAGGAAAATTCTCCCTTGCAGCAGTCTCAGCCAACACTTAACCTCTCACGGTCCGAACAAACAAATTTGATAAGACCGGCAATCTGCCGGAAGCAGACCTGAGCGCCGGGCTTCGGTAGAGGCCCGGGCGCCAGCGTTTGTTTCGAAACCGAAAGAATACTCCCGGCCCCGATCCGCCTGGCGGAAAGGCAGGGACGAAATGAGGATGAAAGAGAGATGTTCAGGAAATCAAGACCATTTGTGAATACTTCAAAAGCCGGCAGTTTCAAGGTCCGCACTCTTGCTGTTGTTGCAGCGACTTTGGCAATCAGCGCCGCGGCGCTTGCGACGACAAGTGCCGGAGGGTACCTCGGAGCGATCATTTCAAATGCCGCCTCGGAGGCGCTCGGCTCGAATGGTTCGGGACCCGGAAAGAATCCCGGTTCCCTCGGGGCCTTTCTGGGGTTCTTCATTTCCGAAGGCAGCTCTTCGTTAAATTTGCCCAGGTCCGGCCATACCGCCACACGGCTTTCTGACGGAAGAGTACTTTTCGCAGGCGGCGACGATGCCGGAACGGCGGAGATATTCGATCCTTCTGACTCTTCTTCTGTTTCTGCGGGTTCTCTTTCCGCCTCAAGAACCGGACACACCGCGACCCTTCTGTCCGACGGACGAGTGCTTATCGCGGGAGGCGAGATCGACGGCAATCCATCATCTTCAACGGAGTTCTTCGATCCTTCTTCAACGGCATTTTCCGCCGGGCCGGAGATGGCGGCGGCAAGGTCCGGCCATACGGCGACGGTCCTCGGGGACGGAAGGGTGCTTCTTGCGGGCGGAGGAACCGCCGAGATCTTTGACCCGGCCGATTCCTCGTTCTCTATGGTCGGTTCTCCGATGGAAGTATCAAGAACCGGCCACTCAGCTGCACTCATGGCCGACGGAAGGGTTTTCTTCGCAGGCGGCGAGGGCCTTGTGTCCGCTGAAATATTCGACCCGGCCTCCGGCGTGTTCTCGGCCGCGGGTAACGGTATGCAGCACGCTAGAAGCCGGGCCGTGCTTCGCCTTCTTCCGGACGGGAAGATCCAGATCATAGGCGGCGGTGAAGACGCTTCGATGGAGGTCTATGACCCGGCGGCCGACACGATAGGCGCCCACGGGCACCTAATACCGACCGACGACGAGCACGACGCGCTCCTTTTTCAGCACATTCTCACATCACCTTCGAGAGCGGCGCTCTTCGTTTCGGGCAGCGGCGACGCTGAGTTCGACCGGTCGGGACACACGATCACCGAGCTTGGCGGCCAGGCGATTGTCGCGGGCGGCGCAAACGGCGCCGGTTCGGCTCTGAACAGCTTCGCGGTATATGCAAGTTCCGATGCTTCGGTCACGACGGACAAACTGGACTATCAGCCGGGCGACACGGCGTTGATAAGCGGCTTCGGCTGGGCCGCCGGCGAGACGGTGGACATCATCATCCACGAAGACCCGCACACGCACACGGAAAGGCGTTTGACTGCCGTTGCCGACTCTGAAGGAAACTTTACTGCGAACTACCTGGTCGAAGAGCACGACCTGAATGTGACGTTCGTGATCGGAGCGAAAGGGATGTCTTCGGGAAGGACGGCGCAGACGACGTTTACGGATGGGAATCTTATTTCTGTTTCTCTAGTGGCTCCAACGAACGTCTCGGTATCCCAAGGCGGTACAGCGAACTACACTATCAATGTTGATATGGCCGGAAGCGGTGGCGGTTGCCTGGTTACTCTTAGCGTTGACATTCCGCTTCCTGAAGGGGTTACAGCAAATATCGTTGGCACGAACCCGACCAACGCTACAAATCTCGACTTCCAGCGTGGTCTTACTTTAACCACTACTCTTGCTACGCCTACGGGCTCGCACGAATTCACAGTGAGGGCAACAAGAGGCCAAGACTGTCAAGGGTCTATGGATCGAACTACGACCGGAACCCTAACCGTGACAGCTGCCAACGCCGCGCCAACAGCAACAAATGTAGCGATATCCGGAACCGCCAAATTCGCCGAGACACTTACCGGCAACTACACCTACAACGACGCAGAGAACGATACGGAGGGAACGTCAACTTTCCGCTGGCTCAGGAACGGTTCGCCGATTCCCGGTGCTACAGGTCTCAATTACACGACCGTCGAGGCGGATATCGGACAGAATCTGGTGTTCGAGGTGACACCCGTCGCGTCGGCCGGAACTTCACCGGGTGCAGCCGTGCAGAGCGCGCCGGTATTGATCGGAAAGGCCGATTCGACGACCGTGCTTACCTGCCCTGCGTCGGTGACCTATGACGGCACGGCTCAGGAACCCTGCAGTGCGACCGTGACCGGCAACGGCGGACTGAACGAGGCCGTGGCAGTTTCCTATTCGGATAACACAAACGCCGGGACCGCCGGCGCCAGTGCCACGTTTGCTGAGACTGCGGCGCATCTTGGCAGCACCGACAACAAGAATTTCACAATTGCTGCCGCCAACGCCGACTGCTCCTCGATCTCCGGGACGACGGTCCCCTACGACGGACAGCCGCACGGGGCGACGGGCTCCTGCAAGGGCGTAGACGGTCTCGATCTGGCGGGTCTCGACCTCGGCGGCTCGTTCACGGACGTGCCGGGCGGAACGGCAAACTGGGTCTTCACCGCGCCGAATGCGAACTACAACAACGCGAACAGTTCGGTCGAGATCGTGATAGTCAAAGCCGATCCTTTCTGTTCGATCACCGGGTACGGCCCTTCGCCGTATGACGGCGCGGCGCACGGTGCGACCGGTTCCTGCACGGGAGTCGGAGGACCTTTGGACGTGCTTGCGGGCCTCGATCTCGGAGCTTCGTTCACGAACGTCCCCGGAGGAACTGCCGACTGGGTGTTCACCGACGTGACGGGCAACTACAACGACAAGTCTGGTTCGGTCAGCATTACGATCCTCCAGAAGGATGCCTCCGTAACGGCAAACGACAAGTCGCGCATTTACGGAGTGGCCAATCCTTCGCTGGATGCGGTTGTAACCGGCGAAGTGGCGGGCGGCGATCCGATACTCTATACCCTATCGACAACGGCCACTGTCGCTTCGATCGTGGGAGAATATCCGATCGAGGTAACGCTCGGAGCAAACCCGAATTATAGCGTCACGCCGACGAACGGCACATTAACAATAACCACGGCGTTCTGCTTCGACGGATTCCATTCGCCGATCGGTGGTTCGGAGCAGACCGGCGACGGCGGCACTTTTGCCAACCCGGTCAAGTCGTTCAAGCTCGGCAGTACTGTTCCAGTCAAGTTCACGATCTTTGCGGTCGGGTGCGGCGGAACGCCGATTATGTCGGGTATCCATACGTTGCAGGCGATCAAATACAGTAATGAAACGACGTCGGATCCGGCGATCGACGCGTCACCCACTGATTCGGCGACCACGGGAAATCAGTTCCGGCTCACAAGCGACCAGTGGCATTTCAATTTGAGTACTAAGGGCGGCTTCAGTGCCGGAAAATGGCTTCTGAAGGCAACACTTCAAGATGGCAGCACCTATACGGTATGGATAGCTATCAAGAAGTAAGACCGTCCGGCGAGAGCCAGAGCGAAAAGTACCTCACTCCTGCTTCGGCATTTGCCCCGGGGATCGATTTTCGATCCCCGGCTTTTTAATTCAGGCGCTAGACTGTTCTTAATGACGATCGGGTCAGATCAGTCTATCGCGTCTGTCGGGTCTATCGAGTCTATCGAGTCTGTTGAGTCCGTTCGGTCTGTTGAGCCTGTCGGGTCTGGGGAGATCTGGAAGCCGGTTTCGAAAGCAAACCCTGGGTAGATGATCATTCGGGCGTATGCCGTGTGGCGGCGGCACAGACAGTCTATCGAGTCTGTTGAGTCTATTGAGTCTATTCAGTCCGTTCGGTCTGTCGGGAAGGAAGCCTGCAAAGCAGGCACATTTTAACAGCCCCACTTCGCTCCACGCCGGGCTAACATCCGTAGCCCCTTGTATGTCCAATATGAGCTAGTATCAGGTTGGAAGGACGGGAAACGACAGACCCGACGGACTCGCGACCCGACAGACTCGCGACCCGACAGACTCGCGACTCGACAGACCCGACAGACCCGACGGACTCTTCTCAGTCGATCCCCCATTCGGTTCCGGAGATCCTGCCTAGCAGCTGGAGCGAACGGCCTTCGCCTTCGTGGAAAGAGCGGATCAGCCATTTCAGGCCGTCGTCCGTGGACTTCGTCCACTGGATGTCGAAGAAGTGGTATTCGTCATCGGGCTCGCGGACCTCGCCATCGTCGCCGTACGCCTTCAGAACCCAGGACTTGAGGTCGAAGTCCGGCTTAGGCCTATATAAAGAGCGTACACGAAACCGTCGCCATCGATCTTCGATGGATCGATCCTCACTTCTTTCCGGGTGTAATCGCCGACATCGGTCTTGACAGTCACCTCCGCCTCCTTCGACATCGCCGTTGTCTGCTCGCGCGTGAATCCGTGAACACGCACGGTCAGGCCGTCGACAACCCCTTTTTTGAACGGCAGGTTCAGCGAGATGAACTCGAATCTCGTATCCGCCTCGGCGTCCTTGATGTAGAACTTCTTCACGAAATCGTGGAAAGGCATCCCCAGGTAGACCTCGCCCAGATCGGGAGGAATGAATGCCTTCTGCGCTTCATAACGATACGTGCCGGGCGATTGCGCAATTGCGGCGGCGGCAAGCAGCAGCGGAACGGCCCCCGCGAGCAAAGTTCTCTTTATCTTCATATGTGGTTTTCGACACGGTTCAGAATTCCGTGAGTTTTCTTCCTGTCTTTTGTTCGAATTGTTCGGCCATCGAGGGAATGCCGGCCGATTCCGCGTCGCGCGAGATCCGCTCGATGCGCCACATAGGGTAAAAGAGGTCCTGCATCGACAGATACTGCTCCTCGTTCCGGATCGCCAGCGCCCATTCCTCGAAATATGCGAGATCGATGCCGCGAATGTAAAGGCCGGCGTCCGAGATCTTCTCCAAAACCCCCAGGACCTTTTCCCTCGGGTTCTGCAGCACGACCGTTACAACTTGTCCTTTTGACAGTTTCATATCATTTGGCCTCGACCACAAGGACCGCGTTCTCGCCTCGCGTCGCGATCACTTCCGCGCGGAGGATCTCGCTCTGCTTCAGGCCTTCAACGAGCCATTCCTGAGTGACGACTATCAGCTTTCCGCCGGGCATCGTGCGTGCGAGAGCGGCCAGTTCCGGCGGTTCCCTGAGCTCCTTCTGTTTGCCGTCCTCTTCCCGGTAAAGCCTTCCGGCGGCATAAAACTCCAGGCTGTGGTCCCTCACAAGGTATCCGGCGATCTTCCGGTCTGCGAACCCGGCCTCGTCGACGGCCCTTACAAGGCTCTTCGCCGAATCGTCGTCCGCATATCTCGGAACGACAAGCAACAACAAAAGGAAGCAAACGACGAACATCGCGACCACGAGCGATTTGCAGAGCACATCTCTCGCATTCGAAACCGCGGCGAATTTGTCCACGTAAAGCGCGGTAAGGATCGCCGCCGCAGGGAGCGACGGAAGAATGTAGCCCGGCAGTTTCGAGCCGCTGAATGAGAAGAACACCAGCGGGACCAGCAGCCACGCGAAAGCGAAAACGGCGAGCGGATCGGGTTTTTCAGCGGCCGTATTTTTCTTCCCGACCTTCGAAAGGACTGCGGAGACGATCCGACGTCCGTGCTTCCAGACCGCGGCAAAAAAGAACGGGACCCAGGGGATCGTCATCAGAGGGAAGATCAACCAGAAGAACCAGAAGGGCTGAGGATGCTTGTACTTGTTCGAGGTAAATCGCTGGAAATGATGCTGGACGAAGAACTCGTCGATGAATTCCCATCCGTGCCGCAGATACATCGGGAGGTACCACGCGGAGGCCGTCAGCACCGTCACCAACGGTCCCCAAAGCAGGCTCAGCAAAAGTTCCTTCTTCGGAAACTCCCAACGCAGTACATAAAAGAATCCCACGATCGCCGCAGGGAAAACGATTCCGATCAGGCCCTTGGCGAGGACGGCGACGCCAGCGAAAAAGTAAAAGGTAAAAAGGAAGAAAGTGCGCTTTCCCGCGTTTTCGTTTCTGCCTGACGAGAGGAACCACAAATAAAATGACACGAGTGACGCCGTAAGCGGGAATGTAACGGTAATGTCGAAGCTCCCGCCGTGCGAAAAGACGATCAGGCCAAGCGAGGTGGCGGGCACTGCGAGCATCCAGTACGGGAAGGGCGTTTTCGAGCCTCCGACGTCATATCCTCCCTCGCGCTTCAGCCCGAGCAGGAAAAGACTGAACACCGTCCCGATCCCGAACAACGCCGTGCCGAACCTTGCGGCGAACTCGGAAACACCGAAAATGCTGTACGAGACGATCTGCATCCAGTACAAAAGCGCGGGCTTTTCGAACCAGTTATAGCCCCCGAGTGTCGTTGTCACGAAATCGCCCCGCTCGAACATCTCCCTCGCGACCTGCGCGTACCTGGGCTCGTCGGGGCCGACCAAAGGCATTCCGAGGCCGAAAATATACACGTATCCCATAAGGATCGCGGTCACGAAAAGCCATATGAGAGGGCCCGGGAAGCGGAACTGTGATGACTTGGAGATTTCTGCCATACTAGCGGAAATGCAAGTATTGCTTAATTTTGCCCACCTTTCAATCTATGGACCGGAACGGAAATGACAAGGCGGACGCGCCGGTCAGAACGGCCGTCGTCGGCGTCGGATCGCTCGGAAGGCATCACGCGAGGAACTACGCGGAGCTTTCGAAGGAGGGCGCCTGCGATCTGTTCGCCGTTTGCGATATAGACGAGGACGCCGGACGCTCGATCGCCGAGGCGCATTCGACCGGATTCGTAAAAGACTGGCGGGAACTTGCAGGCGAGGTGGACGCGGTCTCGATCGTCGCGCCGACGGAACTCCATTGCGAGATCGCCTGCGGATTTCTTGAGAAGGGAGTGCACTGCCTCGTCGAAAAGCCGATCGCGAAGACGCTCGAAGAAGCCGACAGAATGATCAGCGTAGCGGAGAGTTCGGGCGCGAAACTGATGGTCGGGCATCTGGAGCGCTTCAATCCGGCGATGGCGGCGCTGCGGCCGCACGTCACCAAGCCTCTGTATTTCGAGATCCACCGCGTGTCGCCCTTTCCGAACCGTAGCCTCGACGTGGACGTCGTCCTCGACGTGATGATCCACGACCTTGACGCGGTGCAGTGGCTGGTCGGCGAGGACGTGAGCGCCGATTCCGTCGCGGCGGTCGGGATCCCTATCATATCGGACAAGGTCGACGCGGCGAACGCGCGCCTGGAGTTCAGCAACGGCGCCGTCGCAAATATCACCGCTTCGAGGGTAGGTACCGAGAAGATAAGGAAGACCCGGTTCTACCAGACGAATTCATACGTCGTCCTCGACTACGCGACGAGATTCGCCTCGATCACGTCGCTCGATCCCGGAGCGTCGCATCCTCTGCTCGGTATAAGCGTGAACAGGCTCGAGGTCGAGGACGTCGAGCCGCTCCGCGCGGAACTTTCCGCTTTTCTGAATTGTATCCGCGAAGACACTTCTCCGCCGGTGACGGCCGAGGACGGCCGCAGGGCGCTCGTGCTCGCGCTCAATGTGCTCGAGAAGATCGATTCGCACCGCGCGATGCTTGAGATCTGATCACTTCCGACCAAATGCCCTTTGATCCGATCCAGGAGTTTATCGAGAGCCGCATCGCCGCGGGCGATTTCCCCTCGGCCGTGTGGGCCGTCGGAGACGAGAACGGCGTCGTCACAGAGGGCGCGGCGGGATTCGCCGTTGAGGGAGGCGATCCGTTGAGAGCATCGATCGACACGATCTATGACCTGGCGAGCCTCACGAAGCCGCTCGTGACCGGGCTTCTGTTCGCGATCCTTTTCGATTCCGGTCAGGTATGCCTCGAAGACCGTGTTTCAGATCGCTTTGAGGAATTCGTCACGCCCGACAAAAGGGACATAACCTTCGAAGACCTGCTCGCGCACCGATCGGGCTTCGAGGCCTGGAGACCGTTTTACCTGGAGGTCGTTGGCGAGGGCCGCGATGAAAGGCTGAAGGCGATCGTCCAAAGGATCGCGGAACTCCCGCTCGCCGCACCGAGAGGTTCGCGCGTGATCTACAGCGATCTCAACTTCATTCTTCTCGGCGCCTTGATCGAAAAGATCACGGGAAGACGGCTCGACGAACTCGCGAACGAGTTCATATTCCGGCCGCTAGGCCTTGAGAGTACGTGCTTTCTTCCTTCCGGATCTTTGCCGGGGCGCATCGCGGCGAGCGAGACCGGAAACGCGTATGAGAGGAAGCTCTCCGAAGAGATGGGTTTTGAAACGAGCACTTACGACTGGCGGGCGGAAGTGATCCGCGGCGAGGTCCACGACGAGAATTGCCGCTTTCTCGGCGGGGTGTCGGGTCACGCGGGAGTCTTTTCCACCGCCCGTGAAACACTTGTTCTCGCAAGGCAGTTTTTGGCGGAGACGACGAAGCTATTGAAGCACGAAACTTGCGGAATCTTCGCGGCCGATATTACCCCCGGACTAGATCAGGCGCGGTCCGCCGCGTTTCAGCTCGCCGCCACCGTCGATTCATCTGCGCACGGGGTCGTCCCCGATTCCGCGTTCGGTCACTTGGGCTTTACCGGCACGACTCTCTGGATCGATCCGGAGAACTTGCGGTTTTACATTCTTCTCACGAACCGGACTCACGGCCGTGAACTCCCTTTAGCAGATCTCTCGAAGGTGAGGAATGCTTTTTTGCGGATCGCTTCCGGGATCGGTGCGTGAGAGGCAAAAGGTGTCGCAGAAAGGGCCGATATGTTATGATTTTTAGTGGCGCATTCTCCCTCGGGCTACACATCCCGGAAGCCGCTCGACCTTAACGGTCATTCAAGTTAATCTTAGGTAAATCCTCCAGCCACCGCCGACTCGACGCAGCCGGAGCAATCGAAATGAAAAGGACAATCATCACCGTCGCCGTTTCAGCATTATTTCTAACGGGCATAGTGATCCAGGCGCAGGACCTGGGCCGGCCAAGGGTGGTCACGAAGGACGCGGAGGCCACGAAGCCGCTCGATCCTCCTCCGCCTCTGGTTGTGGACGACGACGAGGTCCTGAAGATCGAAACGAATCTCGTTACGCTTCCGGTCTCCGTGCTCGACGAGCGCGGCCGGTTCATTTCCGACCTCGAGCCGGAGGATTTTCAGGTTTACGAGGACGGAGTGAAGCAGGACATCGAGTTTTTCCGGTCCGTCGAACAGCCGTTCACGGTCGTCCTTCTGCTCGACCTAAGCCCCTCCACGAAATACAAGATCAGCGAGATCCAGGACGCGGCGATCGCGTTCATCGATCAGCTCAGGCGCGACGACGAGATAATCGTCGTGACGTTCAGCCGTGACGTGCAGGTCATCAGCCGGCAGAAAAGCAACTATCACAGGTTCCGTCGGGCGATCCGCGAGGCGAAATTCGGAGACGGCACGAGCATCTACCAGGCCGTCGCGTACGCGATGAATACTGAGCTGAAGAACATCGAAGGCCGGAAGGCCCTGGTCATCTTCAGCGACGGCGTGGACACCTCTTCACGCGGAGCCAATTACAACGGCACGATCCGCGAAGCCGAGACGCTTGATTCGCTCGTCTATCCGATCTGGTACAACACCTTCCAGGAAGGAAAGGCTACTAAGGACGCGTCCGGTCAAACGATCTATCCGGTCGGAGCGAGTCCCGAAGATAACAAGCGCGGCAAGGAGTATCTTGGGGACCTCACGGAATACGCCGGCGGCAAGCTGTATGAGGCGAACAACATCGACAATCTGAACCAGGCATTCAGGAGCATCGCCGAAGAACTCCGCAAGCAGTACTACATCGGATACTATCCCCAGATCGAGGGTAAGCTCGGCCAGCGCAAGCAGATCAACATCCGCGTAAGGCGGCCCAGGCTCACCATAAGGTCCAAGAGCAGCTACCGTGTGAACTTCTGATCCGCTCTCAAACGAGATCGCACTAACTCATCTCCGGAAAATAAGTCTGTCCGGCGCGCCGGGAGTGTGCTACAATAAGCCCATTCTTATTGGGTTAAATGACTTTTCGGACAAAATCCGAACTCTCGGACGCGTTCCGAATTGCCAGGCATCTATCTCTCCCGGATGCTAATCCTAGGCGAGAATCACGCAACTTTCCCCGTTGTACGAACTCTCTTCTAAGCCGCAAGGCTGTCAGGACATTTTGGAGAAGCTGGACATGAGAAAGATCTTGGCCGCAGCAGTCCTTTTGGGGTTGTCGGGAATGTACGCGTCTGCACAGAACACGAACAACACCCGCCCCCGAGTAGTAACCGACACAGATCAAAAGATCGAACCTGCTTCCTCACCGCCGGAACTCAAGAACGACACACCTTACCCTGAGAATCAGAAGCCGGCCCCCGTGCTTCAGGACAACAGCCCGAACAAATCGCCTACCGACCTCGCGCCTCCTCCGCCCCTTGTACTTGAGGACGATGAGGTGATCAGGATCGACACGAATTTCGTGACGCTTCCCGTATCGGTACTGGACCGCGACGGAAGGTTCATCCCCGGCCTCACGCAGAGGGATTTCAAGATCTACGAGAACGGCGCCGAGCAGAGGGTCGAGTATTTCGCTTCGGTGGAAACTCCGTTCACGGTGGTCCTGCTCATCGACGTAAGCCCTTCGACCCAGTACAAGATCGACGAGATTCGTATGGCGGCGGTCTCGTTCGTCGATCAGCTCCGGCCGAACGACACGGTGATGGTCGTCGCATTCGACGAGGATTATCAGATTCTTACAAGACCCACAAATGACCGTTACCGGCTGCGGAGCGCGATCGAGCGGGCCAATTTCGGAAGCGGGACAAGCCTCTACGACGCGGTCGGCAAGACGATAGAGCGTGAGCTCCGGGACATTCCCGGCAGGAAGGCGATCGTGCTATTCACCGACGGAGTGGATACGACCTCCAGGCTTGCCCGCTATGAAACGACGATCCGTCTGGTTGAAGAGGTCGACGCGTTGATCTATCCGATCAGGTACGACACCTACCGTCAGTACGTCGGATCTACGAATACGTCCCGAAGGCCCATCCGAACAGGAAACGTCTGGGCCGATATCCTCGGAAGCATTATCGCCAGCCAGGGCGGCGGGTTCCCCGGTGTTCCGAGTGGCGCCAAGGGTACAAGCGCTGAAGAATACAGGGTCGGAAGGGTCTATCTCGAAGAACTCGCCCGTTACAGCGGCGGGCGGATGTTCGAGGCCGACACGGTGGCCAATCTGGATATGTCATTCAGGAGCATAGCGGAAGAGCTTCGTCGGCAATATTCGCTGGGATACTATCCGGAGTCCGCAGGCGAACGCGGAGAACGGCGCCGGATCCGAGTGAGGGTCAGGCGGCCGGATGTCGTTGTCAGGACGAAGAGCAGTTACATCGTCGGGAACTACAACAGCTCGATGGGCGCCAACCGCTAACCTGTAATACGAGTTCCGACCGCAGGGCCGTCCCGAACGGGGCGGCCCTGATCTTTCTTTCCGGCCATACCATCTTCCCTTCGAAGGTGAGGCATCCTATAATCGTTCCCGATACGAATCCCTGAACACCAACCGAATGAACAGATTCCACGCGATCCTCGTTCCGGTTCTTCTGCTTTCGCTTTTTGCGGCGACCGCGGCCCAGTCCGGCAAGGACACTTCCGCCGGCGCCAAGAAGGCCAACAAACGCCCGGCCGCCGGCCGGCCGGAACCGACCCCGCCTCCGCTTCCGGACGATGCGATCGAGACCGACGACATCATCACGGTCGATACGAACCTGGTCACGGTCCCGGTCCGCGTGCTCGACAAACAGGGAAGGTTCGTCGGCGGCCTGACGCAAAAGGACTTCAAGGTCTTCGAGGAAAGTGTCGAGCAGGAGATCGCGTACTTTTCGAACGAACAGCAACCGTTCACGGTCGCGCTCGTGCTCGATATGAGCTATTCGAGCACGTTCAAGATCGACGAGATCCAGCAGGCGGCCCTGGCCTTCGTGACCGAGCTGAGGCCGAACGACAAGGTGATGGTCCTTTCGTTCGACGAAGAACTTCACATACTCTGCGAGCCGACCAGCGACCGTAAGACGATCAACGATGCCATTATTCGAACGCGCGTCTCTTCCGGGACCAGCCTTTACGACGCCGTCAGTTTCGTGATCAACCAGAGGTTCAACAAGATCGAAGGTAGAAAGGCGATCGTGCTTTTCACTGACGGGGTGGACACGACCTCGCAGACCGCGATGGACCGCGACAACCTCCGCGAGGCATCCGAGCTCGATGCTCTGATCTATCCGATCAGCTACGACACGTTCGCAGATGTTCAGGCGATCGAGAGCGGCCGGGTGATGCTGCCCGACGAACAGGACAAAACGATCGTCACTCCGCCGATCGGCGGCGGAAATATCCCGACGACAGGCACAAAGAATCCGCTCCCGTTCCCGCTTCCGACAGGGACCATCGGTTCGGGAAGGCCGTCTCGCATCCCGAGCGGGCAGGGCACCACACGGAAAGAGTACGAACGCGCCGCGGCCTATCTCGAAAGGATGGCTTTGCTTACGGGAGGAAGGGTTTACGAGGCGAACAGCCCGGAGAACCTCTCAAGGGCATTCTCGAAGATCGCCAGCGAACTGAGGGAATTCTACAGCCTCGGTTTTTATCCGGCCGAGGCCGAGCCCGGCAGGATCCGGAAGCTGAAAGTGAAGGTCGCGAAGCCCGGCGTGGCGGTCCGTGCCCGCGACAGCTATGTTGTCCGCGCGCCCGAGGAAGGGGTAAGAAACGGCGCGGATACGAATTAGATCACCGTCGAGTCCTTGATCACGGCATTCTTCGGGATAAGGATAATCCCGTCCCGTATGTAATAATTCTCGCCTTCCGCTTCGTCTATCCCATGCTCATTCACAAGCCTCACGTTCCGTCCGATCCGGACGTTCTTGTCGATTATTGCCCGCCTGACCTCGGTATTGGCGCCGACACCCATATGCGGCCGGCCCGTTTCGAGGTTATTACGAAGATCCTCGACCGATTCGTAATAATCGGCGCCCATTATGATCGAGTCTAGGACGCGCACGCCTTTGTCGATCCTCGACCGCAGCCCAAAGATCGAGTTCCTGGCATAGACACCGTTCAGGATGCAGCCCTCGCTGATCATCGTAAAATCGATATCACTGTCCTGGATCTTCGAAGGCGGCAGGTAGCGGCTGCGTGTGTAGATCGGAGCGGCGGCGTTGAAGAAGTTGAACTTCGGAAGCGGCCGCACAAGGTCGAGATTCGCGTCGTAGAATGCCTTGATCGTCCCTATGTCCTCCCAGTAATCGGAGAACAAATAAGCCTGCACGTTCAGGCTCTCGATCGAGGCGGGAATGACCTCGCGTCCGAAATCCACCCACTCGTCGTCCCGGTTCAGTAGTTCCATAAGACTCTCATACTTAAAAACGTAGATCCCCATCGAAGCGAGGAACGGCCGCTTCGAGGCCTCGTCCCCGGAAAGGCCGAACTTCGTTGTATCGACCCTCATCGCCTCGAGCTCGTCACCCGTCGGTTTTTCTCTGAATTCAGCGATCCGGCCCACGCCGTCGGTTTTCAGAAGCCCGAATCCTTCCGCTTCGGAAGGCGTGCACGGGATAACGGAGACGGTCACGTCCGCGTCCGTGTCGAAATGCCTGTTCAGGAACGGCCTGTAATCCATCCGGTAAAGGTGGTCGCCGGAGAGGATCAGTATGGTGTCCACGCCCCAGTCCTTTATGTGCGGGATCACCTGGCGGACTGCGTCCGCCGTGCCCTGGAACCATTGCGGGCTGTCGCGCCTCTGTTCCGCCGCGATGATCTCGACAAAGCCAGAAGAGAACGACGAGAAACGATACGTCCTCGAAATGTGACGGTTCAGAGAGGCGGAGTTGAACTGCGTGAGCACGAAGATCTGCATAACGTCCGAGTTGATGCAATTCGAGATCGGCACATCGACGAGCCGGTACTTGCCGCCGAGCGGGACCGCCGGCTTCGCCCGCTCCATAGTCAGCGGAAATAGCCGCGTGCCGGCGCCGCCGCCGAGTATGATCGCCATTACTTTCGGGTTCTGTTCCATAAACTGTATTGGTTCCAGCAGTTCCGGGTGTGCGGGGTACCGATAGAGAATAGCGTTGTTGAGATTCATATATCAAGGAAGTTCCCGGATCGAGTAATCTCTTTGACACATCAACTTACTCGTGTTACCGTCCTTTCACCGTCAGCGGAAACGGTCCCGATCTTTCCAGTTTTGCAAACCTCTGCGCAGGGGAAGCCGAGTGAGAATCTCGCACGATCGCGTCACAGTGAACGCCGCAAGGCGAAAGTCTGATGACCTGCCATTGGTTTCTTAATCCGTAAATGCTTCGCGTCAAGGCATTGAGGGACGGCAGCCGGCAACAGATCGCAGGGCCCTGACCTTTTTCCTTAGACCCGAGGAAAAAAGTCAGGGCCTTTTTCTATTCTTGCGGCCTTCGATCATGAAGAACTCCTTTCGTACTGCCGTCTTCATCTTGCTCACCGCGCTGCTTTCCGCTTGCGGAGGCGGAATCGCGCCCGCGCCGGAGTCCGGGACGCGCACAGTTACCGACGGGATCGGGAGAAAGATCGAACTTCCTGCGGAGGTAACCCGGACGGTATCGCTGGCCCCGAACATCACCGAAATCGTGTTCGCGGTCGGAGCCGGCGGAAAGCTGGTCGGCGTGACCACATTCTGCAACTACCCCAAGGAAGCAAAACAGATCAGCAAGGTGGGCGACACACTCAAGCCGAACATCGAGACGATAGTCGCTCTCAGGCCGCAGGTCGTGTTCGTCTCGACCGCTTCGCAGCTCGAGGCATTCACGGGTCTGCTGGAAAGGCAGGGGATCGCGGTGTTCGTGACGAGTCCGGACAGTCTGGAAGGTGTTTTCGAATCGATGGTCTCGATGGGCGAGGTACTCGGTAAGGCCGGTGAGGCGCGGCGGGTCGTCAACGAACTTAGGACGCGAGTCGAAAAGGTCAGGGAAGAGGTCTCCCGCACTGAACACGAAGTAGAACAGACCGTTTTCGCCCAGATCGACCCCTCGCTTTACACAGTCGGAAAAGGTTCGTTCATCACCGACCTGGTCGAGATCGCAGGTGGGCGATCTGTTACGGCAGATATCGAAACCGCCTATCCGAAGGTGAGCAAGGAGACCGCAAGGGCCTTTAACCCGCGGATCATAATCCTCTCGGACAGCCCAGACAATCGGGAGCCGAACGAGGTGTTCTCGGAATCGGAGGCGGTGCGCGAGGGACGGATCGTGCGGATCGACGCCGATGTGCTATCGAGGCCTGGGCCGAGGATCGTCGAAGCGCTGGAGCTCATTTTCAAGGGCATTCACGGCAGGGAGGCGAAATGACGCTTGATCTTTCGAAACCGGCGGGATTGGGAAAGGCGCTGCGTTACGGTGCCGGATTCGCTGCGCTTCTTGCCGTTTCGCTGGCGGTCGGAACATCGCTCGGCGCTGAGACGCTTTCGATCTTCAGCCTTTCGGAAACCGGTTCGGCTATCCTGTTCGACATACGGCTTCCGAGGGTGCTACTGGGCGCCTGCGTCGGAGCGAGCCTTGCGGTTGCGGGAGCCGGACTCCAGGCGCTCCTTCGGAATCCCCTCGCCGAACCGTACCTGCTCGGCGTGTCGAACGGAGCGGCTCTCGGGACGATGGTCGCGATCATTCTTTTCGGGACGTTCGAGTTCGCGAGGCCCGTCTTGGCTTTCGCGGGAGCCGCGCTCGCGACCTTCGCCGTATACCGCATCGCGCAGTCGAAGGCGGGAATGAACGCCGAGCGGCTGATCCTCTCGGGCGTGATCATCACCACCCTGCTCTCGTCGGTGATCATCCTGCTGACGAGCCTCCTGGACGCGACAAGGCTCCGGAGCTTCACATTCTGGCTTCTCGGAGACCTTTCGCAGGCGACAATGACCGGATTCTGGGTCTGTTTAGTTACAGCGGTCATTGGAACGTTCATCCTTTCGACACGGGCAAGGGCACTGAACCTGTTGATGGTCGGCGAAAGGGACGCTCTGGATTTCGGGGTCGAGGTCGAAAGAACGAGGCTCGCCGTGTTCGCGGCCTCGGCGGGTCTGGTCGGAGTCGCTGTGTCTGCGAGCGGATCGGTCGGGTTTGTCGGCCTGATCGTCCCGCATCTGATCCGCCTTTTCACAGGCTCCGACAACCGGTTTGTGATCCCGTTCTCGGCGCTTTTCGGGGCCAGCTTCGTCGTGCTTGCGGACACCTTCGCGCGAACGCTCATCGCGCCAAGAGAACTGCCCGTCGGCGCGATCACGGCGCTGATCGGATGCCCTCTGTTCATATGGCTCCTGCGGAAGAACTGAACGATGCTTGAAGTTGATCGGATAAAGGCCGGTTACGGCGGAAGGACGGTCCTCGACGGAATCTCGTTCTCGGTGTCGGACGGGTCGATCACGGCCGTCCTCGGAGCGAACGGCGCGGGGAAAACGACGCTGATCCGGCTCCTCAACCGTTCGCTGGATCCGTTTGACGGACAGGTCGTGCTCGACGGAAGGCCTCTTGAGGAACTGTCCAGGCGGCAGATCGCGCGGTCGATCGCGGTCGTGGCGCAGGAGAACGAGACGAGTTTCCCGGTTTCGGTCCTGGAGTTTGTGCTTGCCGGAAGGTTCGCGCACGGAAGCACGTTCGGCTGGGAATCGGAACGGGATCTGGCGGCGGCGCGAACGGCGATCCAGATGTGCGAGCTTGAGGGAATGGGCCAGAGGCTTATGAACGAGCTTTCGGGAGGCGAGCGCCAGAGAGTGCTCCTGGCACGCGCTCTAGCGACCGAAGCGGGAACGCTCCTGCTCGACGAGCCGACCGCGAACCTGGACCTTTCGCATCAGGCGATGATGTTCCGCCTGGTCCGCGAACGGACGAAAGGATGCGGAGGTTCGGCAGTTGTCATCACGCATGATCTGAATCTCGCTTCGGAATTCGCTGACCAGATCCTCCTGTTGAAGCAAGGAAAGATCGCTGCCTGCGGGCCTCCTCAAGAGGTTTTGACGACCGAACTGATCGCGGAACTGTTCCAGGTCGAAGTCCTCCTTGACAAGAATCCGAGGACAGGAAACGTGCGCATCACGACGGTGTACTGAGGAAGAGATGAGTACTGAGAGATGAGAGATCGGAACCCGGAGCGCAAGCGACGGACATAAACAAGGACTGAGTGGAAAGGACTGAGTACCGGGACGGAACGCCCGCGTCCCGCGAGAGTGTCGGTAGCCCGACATTGAGGGAGGGCGTAAATCAGGACTGAGAGCAAGGGACTGAGGACTGAGTGTCGATAGCCCGACCGTGAGGGAGGGCGTAAATCAGGACTGAGAGGAAAGGACTGAGGACTGAGAATGGAGCGGAAGCCAGTTCAGCCGACCGTTTCACGGGCCGGTCCTCCTGAAATAACTTTCTGAGGAGCAATAATTCAATGAGATCCACATTCGTTACGATCGCGATACTAATTTTCGCGGCCTTATGCCCCGCGCAAACAGGTTCAGAAATTTCGGGGACGGTCTCGTTCCCGGATTCATCCGCCGCGGCCGGAGCTTCGGTCAGGCTCTCAGCAGTGGGAACGGCACGCACTTACAGTACCGCTTCTGACGAGGACGGCAGCTTCCGTTTCGAGAGTGTTCCCGCAGGACGCTATGTGCTGTCGGCCGTATCGTACGAAGGCGCCGCATCCGCCGCGAAGCTCCTGGAAATTGCGCCGGGATCGGCGGTCGTCGAAACTCTCGTGCTAGAAAGGATACCTTCGGTCCGTGAGGTCGTCGACGTATCGATTGCCGCCAATACGATCCAGCCGATCTCGGAAGTTTCGAAGACGATAGACGTAATCGGCCCGCAGGAACTCGACTCGCGAAATGACGTGTCGATTGTAGATACGCTCAGGACCGTCCCGGGTTTCCGTGTCCAGCAGCTCGGCGGCTTTGGTTCCGTAGCGAACATAAAGACACGCGGACTCCAGGAGCAGGCGACATCGGTCCTTATAGACGGGATGCGTTTTCGGGATCCGGCCGCGATCACCGGCGACTCATCCCCTTTCCTCGCCGATCTTACGGGGCTCGGTATCGACCGCATCGAGGTCCTCCGCGGGTCGGGCAGCTCGGTGTACGGCACGAACGCCATCGGAGGCGTAATCGACCTTCGGACCGGCGAACCGCGCAATGGATTTCACGGAAACGTGTCAACCGAGGCCGGAGAGCTCGGCTACAAGCGGCTTACGGGCGGATTGAACGGTGGAACCGAGAGAGTTTCTGCGGGAGGGAACTTCTCCAGGACGATCTTTTCCGAAGGGATCGACGGCGAGGACGACGTCAACAACAACGGATTCCTGGGGCGCGCGGAATTCCGGCCGACGTCCGGCACGTCCATCGGCGGCAGGCTCTATTTCAGCAATGCCCGGTTCCGCTTGAACGCGAATCCCGACACGCTCGGCGACGTCGGAGGTTCAGGAATCATCGATGCGCGGCCGGGAGTGAACTTCGTTCCAGACGCCAACGATCCGGACAGCATTCAGGAGAACGATCTGCTTGGATTTCAGGCGAGGCTGGAGCAGGTGGTTTACCCCGCTCTGCTGTTCAGGGCGTCGTATCAGGTCCTGGACACCAGAAGAGTGACCATCAACGGACCTCTCGGACCCGGATTCCAGCCGTTCGGCGGTAACGAATCCAGCACTTTCGAAGGAAAGATCGACACTTTTCACGTGCGCGCCGACTGGAGCGCGGCCCCTTTCCAGACGTTTAAGGCCGGATACGAGTTCGAATCGGAGGATTACGGGAACAAAGGCTTAGGTCCTTCGCCGGACAGCGCCTTTTCTGCCGAATCGGGACAGAGGAGCAGCACCATCTTCGCACAGCATCTCGCGGGATTCTTCGGTTCGAGGCTTCAGCTGGCGGGGGGATTCCGGGCGCAGGTCTTCTCCGTCGGCGACATCCGGTTCAGCATTCAGAATCCTCCTTACGAGAACATCTCGATCGAAGATCCGCCCACGGCCTACACATTCGACGGATCGGCCGCGTGGCACTTCCGTTCGACCGGGACAAAGCTTCGCGCCCACGCAGGGAACGGCTACCGCGTGCCTTCGCTCTTCGAGAGACTCGGCACGTTCTTCAGCTCGTTCACGCAGGACTTTACAGCTCTCGGAGATCCGAACCTGAAGCCCGAGCGCTCGATAGCCTTCGACGCGGGCATCGACCAGGACCTGGCCGATGACCGGCTGAGGCTTTCCGCGACTTACTTCTACACGAAGATGACGGACATCATCGGCTTCGGGAGCCCGGTTCCGGACATCGGGTCGACCCCGAGGCCGTTCGGCGGTTACCGGAACGAGGAAGGCGGGATCGCGCGCGGCGTCGAGCTTTCAATGCGTTCGACGCCCTTCAGGACGACGTATCTGTTTGGATCATATACATTTACGAACAGCGACCAGTTCAATCCGGAGGTCGCGGGAAGCGGAATTATTTCCACGCTCGGAATTCCCGAGCATCAGTTCACTCTCGTCGCGGCACAGGAGGTCATCGACCGGCTGACGGTCAGTTTCGATCTTGAAGTAACAAGCGATTACCTTGCGCCTGTCTTCAGCAACACGAACTTCAGCACGGTGATCTACCGGTTCGAAGGGCGCCGAAGGGGAGATCTTTCGGCCGTTTACCGTGTGCCGGTATTTGGCGAAAGGGCGAGCCTTCGGTTCAGCGGGACTCTGCAGAACGTCTTTGATCACAACTATTTCGAGAATGGCTTCAGGACCGAAGGAAGGACCGCCCGAGCCGGTGCCGGAATCGAATTCTGACGCCTTTTTATAGGGCGCCGCGCACTCACCGTGCTATAATCACCCAAAAAAGTTTGGCGGTGAGTGTTATGAGAATGTTGCAGACAGGTGTTTCCGCGGCAATTCTTCTGAGTTTGGCTGTAGCGGTTTCTGGACAGACAAAGACCGTCACCAATGCCGACCTTGAGGAATACCGCGCGAAGAGGATCGCGGCGGAAAAGGATCTGAGGGAGAACTACGAGGAACTCGGATTCGCTTCGCCTGAGGAAAGAGCGCGCAGGATAGCGGAGTACAGGCGTCAGAAATCCGAGTATGTCGACGAACTCCGCGAGCGGGACCGGGTCGTCATCGTTCAGGACGACGACCCGCGGTATCAGGGTCCGCCGGTAATTTTCCCCTACCCCAATCCTAATTTCGTGGACTACGGCGGCCGGTACGCCCCTTCCTACTTCTACTATCGTTTCTACAATCCTTACGGCAATCAGAGGTTCAGGCGGTATCCCCGCAATTTCACCCGATACGGAAGGGACACCTTCCAGCCCGGGAAATTCAGGACCCTCCGCCGGCTGATGAGGAACGCGAGAAGGGGAAACCGGTGATCAGTGATCTGCTGTCAGGTGTCATCGGTCAATGGGCGTCGTCCTTTGTGACTGACCTTGTTGTTTTGCAAGGAAAGCGACTTAGCAGTTGAATTTGAGAGTTGATCGATGATCATTGATCGATGGTCATTGATCGCTGATCATTGGGCAACGAAACACGGATATGACCGAATTGGACAACGGCTGGGAAGCGGTGATCGGGATGGAGATCCACGCCCAGCTGGCCACCGAGACCAAGATCTTTTGCGGCTGTGCGGCGAATTTCGGGGACGAGCCTAATTCGAACACGTGCCCCGTCTGCCTGGGTCTTCCCGGCGCGCTTCCGGTCCTCAACCGGAGGGCGGTCGAACTCGGCGCGCGAGCCGCCCTGGCCCTTGGGCTTGCGATCAACGAGACCTCGATCTTCGCACGAAAGAATTACTTCTATCCGGACCTGCCCAAAGGCTATCAGATCTCGCAATACGACCGGCCGTTCTCTTCAGACGGCACACTCACGATAATGACTGCCGAGCGCGACGAAGGCGGGCACGCACGCGAATGGAAGCCAATGACTGTGGGCATCGTCCGGCTTCACCTTGAAGAAGACGCCGGCAAGAACGTCCACGAGGGCCTTCCCGAAACCGACAAATACTCGTACGTGGACCTCAACAGGGCGGGGACGCCGCTTGCGGAGATCGTCACCGCGCCGGACTTCCGCACATCCTGGCAGGCGTATGACTATGTGAATCACGTCCGGAGGGCGCTTCAGTGGGTCGGAGCGTCGGAGGCGGACATGGAAAAGGGAAATCTGCGGTGCGAGGCAAACGTCTCCGTCAGGATGAAAAGCGAAAAGGAATTCCGCAACAAGGTCGAGCTGAAGAACCTGAACTCCGTACGGTTCATGCAGAGGGCGATCGAGTTCGAGATCGAACGGCAGATCCGCGCTCACGAGGCGGGAGAAGAAGTGTTCCAGGAAACAAGGCTCTGGGACGAGAAGAATTCCGAAACGCGGGTGATGCGTTCAAAGGAGGACGCCCACGACTACAGGTATTTTCCCGAGCCGGACCTTCAGCCGCTGAAAGTGTCCGGCGGGTTCGTCGAGAAAACACGGGCGGAGATGCCCGAGCTTCCCGACGAGATGGTAAACAGGTTCATGTCCGAATACGGGCTCGGTTTCGCCGACGCTTCGCAGCTGGTGTCGGACAAGAGCATCGCGGAGTACTATGAAACGGCTGCCGCCGCCTCGGGTGATCCGAAAACCGCGGCTAACTGGATCCTCGTCGAACTTCTCCGCGAGCTGAACAATTCCGGAACGTCCGCGGCGGAGTCGCCGGTCACGGCGGAAGGGCTCGCGGAGCTGATAAAGTTGATAGATTCCGGGAAGATCAGCGGAAAGCAGGCAAAAGAAGTGCTGCCCGAGATGTTCGAGACGGGCAGGTCCGCGGCAGAGATAATCAGCGAGAAAGGGATGGAGCAGGTTTCGGACCGCGGCGCGATCGAAAGGATCGTCAACGAGGTGCTCGAGGCCAACCCCGAACAGGCGGAAGCTATGTTCGGCGGCAACGACAGACTTATCGGATTCTTTGTCGGACAGGTGATGAAGGCCTCGCAGGGCAAGGCGAATCCGCAATTGGTCAACGAGATCCTGCGCTCGAAGCTTTGATCGCAACAATCGATCCCTCGTGTTGAACGGAGGGTGGGCAGAAGCGCCTCGCGCTTTCGGAGTGCAAAAGGAGGTAGTATGAAGAAGTTCCTGATCCTTACGATCGCATTGCTCGGCTGCACATCCCTAACGTACGGTCAGCAAGACACACCCTATCCACAGGCAACGCCTAACCCGATTAATCCCGAACCTCAGTCGGCGGACGCTGTCCGGCGCAGCGAGGACCTGAACAGAAGGTCCGACGCTCTCCGGATGACGCAGAACCTGCCGCCCAAAGTGCCTGACTCAAAAAGAAAGGAATTCGCGGCGATGATCGTGCCGCTGTACCGCGAATCGACTGACGAAGAGCGGGAATTCATGGCGCCGTCGGTTGAGGACAAAGCTGCCTACGAGCGTTTTGCGGGAAAGAAGAACTCGGGGATCTTACGGCTCGTGGAGGACCGGGGCTGTGCCGACAACGCGAAAGTGGTAAGTGCTTCGTTCGACTGCTCCAGGTTTTCAATGCCGGGGGCGGGATCCGGATACTCCTTCCGCTTTGGCGATTACCGGATGCACCACATTGCCGACATCGTGTTCAAGAAGGGGAATTTCGAAGCGCTCGGCGTGCTGAATCACGGGATAATGATCGATCTCGGCGACGTCCCGTTCGAGACGGTGTCGGAGATGACCGAGGGCGTCGGGTATCTCACCAAGATCAAGCCTTCGAAGGACTTCCAGCAGGCCGCGGAACTCGCCGATAATCTGACTATGGGGATCAAAGAAGACGGCAGGACCTACGCCAGCATTCTTCCGGTGAAGGAGAGTTCGACTTACGTCATACGCTCGATCGCTTACGAGGGCGAAGCGCTCCGCAATGTCGCGGGAATCATTTACAACGAGCTCGAGATCGACAGGCGCCGCGACGTGCTGATCGCGTTCAGGGTCGTCCGGCTCGCGGACGGCAGCGCCACGATCGTCTGGAAGGAACTCGACGACAGCAAGGCGCCGAAACTCAAGGCCGACAAGAAATAGACAAAGGAGTACGGAGATGAGAAAGGGACTATTCAATTCAGCGATGATCTCTACTGTGATCGGTCTCTGTACAATCGGGATCGCCGCACAGAACCCGCCGGACCGGCCGACGCAAGCGGACATTGTCCGTGAGAATCTGGAACGCCAGATGAATACGATGCGCAATCTCGACACGCTCGTGCGCAAACAGGCGGAGATCGAACAGCGCGAGGGTTTGAGGACCCGGTACTTTCCTCCAAAGATGACGGATGAGTTGCGCGAAAGATTGGCGGTGTCTCCGGAGGTGCTTGAGGCATACGGCGAATTCCTGAATCAGCCGGGAACCGGGGCGCTGAAACTCCTGCCGCCGAGTGACTGCTCGAAGATCGAAAGGCTTTCGAAAGCGACCCGATGCTTTCAGGAGAACGCGAACATTCGCGAATACGCGAACGCCTTTTCCTTTAGAGAGAACCAGCACACACTTTTCGGCAAGTCGGATATCGGCATCACCAGCGACTACCTGGTCGGCGGACGACATTCCGTCCAGACGATGATAGTCGATCTCGGAAAACGTGAGATCGGTGCGGTCACTGCGGATTCGCCGGAGATCGGCTTCCTTTTCAGTTTCAGGCCGGACGAGAGCGTTAAAGGAATGGATGCCCAGTTCGACGATTTGAAGAACGGTATGACCGTCGCGAACTTCGAGAACGGCGTCGTCGGCCCGACACGAAACTACTCCAAAGCGGCGAAGATCGAGACCGGACACGTTTACGCCTTCCGGTCAATTGCCTACCGTGGAGAGACTACGGATCCCTTGGCGAAGGACGTCGATGTCGTGGTCGTATTCAAGGTCGTCGAAAGAGACGAGGACGGGGGCACGACCATAGTCTGGAGGGAGCTTCTGCGCAGTCCGGGCATGGTGATGAAACTGTCGGAGGAAGCAGCGGCGAATGGAATATAGGACTGCCGTTGTGACAGGCGGCACGAAGGGCATCGGACGCGCGGTCTCCGAAGCGTTGCTTCAACGCGGCCTGCGCGTCTTCGTTTGTGCCAGGAGCAAGGCCGAGACCAGCGAGGCGGTGCGGGAGCTTTCCGAACAGGGGAGCGTTGCCGGCGAGGTCTGCGACGTGCGAAGCGAAGAGCAGGTCAGGATGATGCTTGAGGAATGCGTGCGGGTCTTCGGCGGCGTCGACATTCTTGTGAACAACGCGGGCGTCGGGCTGTTCGGGCTGACGGTCGAAGAGATGGAGCCTTCTGAGTTCAGGCAGATCATCGAAACCAATTTGCTGGGCGTCTATTACGCCTGCCACTTCGCGATCCCTCTGATGAAAGACCGGGGCGGCTACATCATCAACATCTCGTCTCTCGCCGGTCAGAACGCCCATCCGAAAATGGCCGCTTACAACGCTTCGAAGTTCGGCCTCAACGGTTTCACGGAAGCGCTGATGCAGGAGGTTCGTCACGACGGAATCAAGGTCAGTTACGTCTGTCCGGGATCGGTGAACACGGAATTCGGCGGTGACGAGGTGTCTGCGGAGAAGGCGTGGCAGCTTCAAGGGCCGGACATCGCGCAGGCGGTGGTCGATCTGCTCGATTTTGCGCCGAACGCGCTTCCGAGCAAGATCGAGATCAGGCCGAGCAAGCCGCCGAAAAAGGACTGAGAATTGAGTACTGAGTACTGAGTACTGAGAGATGAGTGCCGAGTACTTAGAGATGAGTACTCAGCTGTTAACGACAGGAGCGCAGACGGCCCCGCCTGCGATGAGCGAGGCGAACAACGGATTGTGGACTGAGACGGCACGCACGCGATGTACGACGAGCTTCAGCTTGTAGCCGCGGAACTCACGCGTTCCTTCCGAAATCGATTCGATCTGACATTTGCGGCGAGATCAGAAATGCGACTGGAGATCATGAGTAAGTATCGCAAACGTATCTTTCACATTCTCTTCCTTCTAACAATATCCCTTTGTTTGATTTCGCCGGGATCGGTTGTTGCCCAGCCGGGCGAAAGCGAGATCGAGGCATACAGAGCCCAAAGCGTTGAAGTTAACCGGCTCGTTAGTGAGGGTGAACTTAAGCGCGCTCAGAGAAAGGCGGCGGACCTCATAGACACCGCGGGCAAGTTGTTCGGCCGCGAGGATCGTGAAACCGGGATCGCCGCGAAGAATGCGGGAGAAATCTCACGGGCCAGGGAAGATTACTCCGACGCGATCGAGTATCTTTCGGACGCTCTTGAGATCTTTCAAAAGGCCGACCAAAACGGCTCGAATGCTGGAATGATCGCTAAAACGGCCAGCAGTCTCGGATTTGCGTTAGCCAGAAAGGAAAAGGAAGAAGATGCGGCCGGGATGTACGAGCTCGCATACCGAAAGGGCGTCGAGGCCTTCGGCGAGAATTCCGCGGATATGATCCCGATAATGAGGGGGTATGCGTTTTACAAGGTTTTCGTTAAGGATTTTGAAGGGGCAGACGAGCAGTTTGCAAAGCTTTACACGTTGACCAAAACGTTCTATCCGGGCGACGATGCGAAGCTCCAGGCACTGGATGACGAATACAGTTGTACCGTGGGGATCAACGTTCCGTTTGCTCTGGCGGGCGGACCGACGCGTTATTCCGAAGCGAAGACAGGACTGGTGGCAGATTCGGCAGCCGAGGGCAAGATCGTAGATCGCGGCGTGATCAATGGCGCGGCAATAAGGTTGGCAAAACCGAATCCTTCCAGCGCGGCGCTCCGTGCGATACCCGGCGGGTCCCGGGTCGTGGTGAGGCTCGTGATCGGAATAAAAGGTAACGTGACCAAAGCAGAAGCGATCTGTGGGCCGAAGGTGCTCTGGGCGGCTTCGGAGGAAGCGGCATTGAGGTCGCGGTTCAAGCCGACCATGCTAAAGGGTGAAGCCGTTGAGGTAAGCGGTGTGATCGTTTACAACTACTTCTAGGTTATATCGACAATGGCTCTCGGTAACTTCGGGAGGCTTAAGCCGCTACGCGAATCAGGACTTTTTTTGGCCGCTAACCTGGGGCTGCGCCTATGGCTTGTATGGGGCTAATGATATGACGCCCGCTAAGTGGACTGAAGAGACTGAACCGACTGAATGGACTGAATCGACTGAATAGACTGAATCGATTGAACAGACTCCGACGCGGGTGTCGCCGCTACGCGGCTCCGGATCACATTTCAGACCGTAACCCCACACTGCGCCTACGGTTGACGAGTTAAACAGAAATACGGATGAGAGTCTCAAAAGATTTCGTACTGAACTTAAGAAGAGCGTGCAAAAGCGTAACATAGAACATGCATAGAGAGGTTCCAAGGGGAACCACTGTCAGCGTCAAGCCGCAGAGCAGGGTCTCATAAAATCGATCGACAGAATTCTGAGAAATAGAGGTATTGAATAGAATCCTCATGCAAGACCTGGATGTGCAACAGCTCTTCGAGCTTCTCCTTGAAAATCCTAGAAGATTCGTTGAAGAGGAAAGGAGTTATGCTTTGTTGGAGGAGTATTTCGACGGATTTCCGTTGCGCTCCCTGCACGATTTACTAAATAGTCAAGATGAATTGGTGCGACGTGAAGCGATTTGGATCACCTCTGAACTGGGAGTGATGGGTAAGGACCTTGTGTTTGATGTTTTGCCGTTTTTGAGGGACCAAAATCCCACGATTCGTTACGAAGCTCTAGACGCGGTTGCGGTATTTTCTTCGGTCGGCAATTTTGAGCAATTTGTTCATGTCGTTAGAGCCCTAGAATCTGCTGACAGTGTCACAAGAAAACAAGCAATGTTACTTGTAGCAAATGCGAACGAAAAACAGATTAGTACAGTGATGACGAAACTGGACGATGCAAGTCAAAGAGATAAGATTCATTATGAGTGCCTGAAGAAGCTGTCCGGCGATGGGGTTGTTTACCGGGAAGAGATTAGAGCGATGATAGACAGCGAAGAGGCGATTATAAGAAACTACGGAGCCATCGCTGCAAAGCGACTTTATGCAACGGATCCGGAATTATTAGAGCTGGCTAACAAATCAGGGGATCCTGATATAGCAAAATTTGCAGAAGAGATAATAGCAATAGAAGCATTGAGTTAAGATGTGCGGGCTCCGGTTCGCCACTTTTGCAGGAAAGAGACATAACTGGGGTAGCGTTCAGAATTCTGTGTCAATTCTCAAGGTTGTAGTTTAATGAACCAAGGAGAATTGAAATGACAGACAAGTTCGATTTTGACGAGATGCTGGAAGAGGTCAAGTCCGGCAAGGATATATTGGGGAAGGACGGGG
>DATKCW010000004.1:0-19938 GCA_035513035.1 Aridibacter sp. | reverse complement strand
CCGGCTTACATTGTCCCTGCCACGTTCGAATTCTCATTTGAGTTTTTCGGACACAATGATCTTTTTTGCCTTCCTGTTTTTTAGCGGCGAGTTGGCGATCATACTCGCTGTCTTGGAAATTACGGTGGGCTGCTTTTTCTTGAAGACTAAGGGAGTCGTATTTGAACGTCACGCGTTGATGTTTAACGTTTTTAGCGTAGCAACCGGAACTGCGGGAACGTTACTGGTATGGAAGTCTTTGCCTTTCTTTGGCCTTACCAATGACTACTTGAGCACTCCTAATCTTGTAACGTCTTTAGGCATTCTGGCTTTTGCTCAGTTCACCTTCATTAGCACGTTAGCAAGTAGTTATTATGCACTGAAGAGAGGGCACGGGTTTTGGGCAACTTGGAAACGCGAAGGCTTTTCGATTTCCATGACCCAGATAGCAGGGGCGGGTTTAGCTGGGATTGCTTACAAGTTAATTAGCTATGGCGATGTCCTGACGATTTTTGTGGCGTTGTTAATCCTTGGGATTGCTTATCTAAACTACCGACAGCTTTTTCGAGACATCAACGAGTCGATCGAGCAGGCGGAGCAGGCGGAGCGGGAAAAGACCGAGATCGTGAGGACGAAGGCCGAAGAGGTCGAAGAGCACGCAATGCAGCTCAAGTCGCTTCTCGAAAAAGAGGAAGAGATCACCCGCGACCTGCGTCATAGCAAACAGGACCTCGAATACGCCGCCTTTCACGACAATCTCACCGACCTTCCGAACCGGGCCTATCTGATCGAACGCCTCAACCTCCTCCTTCAGCTCGGCCCCGATGTCGCCCGGCGTTATTACGTCCTTTTCCTGGATCTATCGCGGTTCAAGAACATTAACGACAGCCTTGGGCACACCATCGGCGACGAGGTCCTGCGCGTCGTCGCGCTAAGGCTCCGGCGATGTCTGCGCGACGAGGACACGATAGCCCGGCTAGGCGGTGACGAATTCGCGATCATCCTCAATGACCTTTCATCGATCAAAGAAGCCAAATCATACGCCTACCGCATCTACGACCACCTGACCCAGCCGTACGTGATACAGGGCAACAAGATCTTCTCCGACCTCTACATCGGGATCGCGCCTTTCGATCACGAACAGCTGAAGCCCGAGGACATCCTGCGCGACGCCGACATAGCAATGCACAGCGCAAAGGAAGAAAACAAAAGCGTGGCCGTGTTCGACAAAGAGGTCAGGTCCAAGTACCTCGAGTACATACGCCTGGAGAGCGACCTTCGGTACGCGATCGAGAGAAACGAACTGGCGATGCATTACCAGCCGCTGATCTCTTTGAAAGGCGGTGAACTGATAGGCTTCGAGGCCCTTCTCCGCTGGTACCATTCGGAGCTCGGCTTCGTTTCGCCGGTAGTTTTTATACCTATAAGCGAAGATAACGGTTCGATCATCCCGATCACGAAATGGATTCTCAAGGAGGCCTGTTCTCAGATTCAGAAGTGGAGACAGATCACCGACGAGCACAAGGATCTTGTCATCAGCGTGAACATTTCCGGAAGGCATCTCGCGGACAATAGTCTTATCACCGATGTTCAGGAGGCACTTGACGAGACCGGGCTTCCGGCCAGCTGCCTGAAGCTCGAGATCACTGAATCGACGGCGATGGAGAATGCCGAGAGAACCATCGAGACTCTCAACGCGGTGTCGAATCTGGGTGTAAAACTCAGCATCGACGACTTCGGAACCGGATACTCCTCGCTAAGCTACCTGCACCGCCTGCCGTTCGACACCCTCAAGATCGATCGCTCGTTCGTACTGAACGTGGGAGAGAACGGCGAGGACTCCGGGATCCTACAGACGATCGTTTCGCTTACCAAGAACCTGAAGAAGGAAGTTGTGGCGGAAGGCATCGAGACGGAAAAGCAGCTTAACCTTCTGCGCGACCTTGGATGCGATTACGGTCAGGGATACCTTTTCTCGAAACCTCTTCCCGATTCGGAGATGGAAACGCTCCTTTATCAGAAGAAGGCCTGGCTTCCCGATACGGATCCGGTTTCCGAAAGCGACCGTCTTCCTGCGGAGATCAGCGAAGTTCCGCATCAGTACGCCTGAACAGATTGCAAGTGATTCCCTGAAGGGGCGGCGTTCTGCCGCTCCTTTTGTTTTCAGGCGGGCTTCCGGCGTAGTAAGATAACGGTCAAACCATTTTCCGGAGGTCAATATGTCTTTCAGATGCCGCGGGCTTATCCCTGCCTTTCTCGTACTGTCCTTTTTGTTCGCCGCAGTCAACGGACAGCAGTCGCTGGAATATCCGAACGCCAAGAAGGTCGATCAGGTCGACGACTATCACGGCACTAAAGTGGCTGATCCTTTCCGATGGCTAGAAGATCCCGATTCAGCCGACTCAAGAGCCTGGATCGAGGCCCAGAACAAGGTGACTTTCTCTTACCTTGAGAAACTTCCCAAGCGCGAGCAGCTGAAGGAGCGCCTGACCGAGCTCTGGAATTACGAGAGATATTCGGCGCCGTTCAAACGCGGTGGCAAATACTTCTATTCGAAGAACGACGGGCTTCAAAACCAGAGCGTGCTTTATGTAGCGGATTCTCCGAAGGATCCGGGACGTGTCCTGCTCGACCCGAACACATTCTCGAAAGACGGCACGGTCGCGCTCAGCGGGCTCGCGATCACAGAGGACGGCAAGACGATGGCCTACGGGATCTCGAAGGCCGGATCGGACTGGCGCGAGTTCAAGTTCATGGACATCGAAACGGGCAAGGAACTGCCCGATCACCTAAAGCACATCAAGTTCTCCGGCGTTTCGTGGACCAAAGACGGCAAGGGCGTTTACTACAGCCGCTATCCGGAACCGAACGAGGATACGAAGCTCGAGGACGCGAACTTTCACCGAAAGCTTTATTACCACGAGCTCGGCACCGATCAGTCGCAGGACAAGCTCGTTTACGAGCGTCCTGACGATCCCAAGCTCGGGATCAACGGCTTCGTGACCGAAGACGGCGAATGGCTGCTCATCTATCTAAGCGACGGGACCTCCCGAAAGAACCAGGTCTATTACAAGAACCTCAAGCTGAAGGACGCGCCGATAGTCCCTTTGATCGACAAGTTTGAAAATCAGTATTCTTACGTCGGAAATGACGGGGCCACATTCTTCTTCGAGACCGACAAGGATGCTCCGCTCGGAAGGCTAGTTTCGGTGAATCTCCTTGCAAGGACCCGTGTCTGGAAAGAGGTCATTCCGCAGGCGGCCGAGACGCTTTCCGGGATCTCGTTCATCTACAACCAGTTCGTCACGAACTATCTGAAGGACGCCTACACTCAAATCAGGATCTATGACATAAAAGGCAAGTTCGTGAGGAATGTCGAACTGCCCGGGATCGGATCGGCCGGAGGCTTCGGCGGCCGCCGCGAAGACACGGAAACGTTTTACTCCTACTCCAGTTACAACGCTCCTCCGACGATTTACAAGTACGACATGAAGACCGGCAAGAGCACGCTCTTCAAAAGAGCCGAGGTCGATTTCAATCCCGACACCTATGAGGTAAAGCAGATCTTCTACAACAGCAAGGACGGCACGAAGGTGCCGATGTTCATAGTCCACAAGAAAGGCTTAAAGCTCGACGGGACGAATCCGACCCTGCTTTACGGCTACGGCGGATTCAACATCTCGATGACCCCCGGATTCAGCACCTCACGCCTCGTATGGCTGGAGATGGGCGGAGTTTACGCGGTCGCGAACCTGAGGGGCGGCGGCGAATACGGCGAAATGTGGCATCAGGCGGGCACGAAGCTCAAGAAGCAGAACGTGTTCGACGATTTCATCTCAGCCGCGGAATGGCTGATCGAGAATGACTACACTTCGTCGGACAAGCTCGCCATCCAGGGCGGATCCAACGGAGGCCTTCTCGTCGGAGCCGTACTCAACCAGAGACCCGATCTTTTCGGCGCCGCGCTTCCGGCGGTCGGCGTGATGGACATGCTCAGGTTCCACAAGTTCACGATCGGCTGGGCGTGGACTTCGGATTACGGTTCGTCCGAGAACGCTGACGAGTTCAAGGCTCTTTACGCCTACTCGCCCTTGCATAACATCAAGAAGGGCGCGAAGTATCCGGCAGTGCTCGTGACGACAGCCGATCACGACGACCGCGTGGTCCCGGCGCACAGCTTCAAATACGCGGCGACGCTTCAGGAAGCGCAGGCCGGCGACGCACCGGTCCTGATCCGGATCGAGACCGACGCGGGACACGGAGCGGGCAAGCCGACCTCGAAGATCATCGAGGAACTGGCCGATACCTACGCGTTCCTGATGGAAAATCTGGGAGTGGAGTGAGATTTCGTTGAACAAACGAAAGGGCCGGGCGATCATTCGTCCGGCCTTTTTCTTTTCTCTAGTTTGGCGGTCTTTCGCCGACGTGGAAGTCGCAGAACTCGCGGGGTTCAGTTCCCTTTCGGAACTTGCGCACCGTTTTCTCCGGACACTTCGCCGTCGAGCGTTTTCCTGACAGAGGACAGAAGATGACGGTTACCTGATCCCCTTCGACCTTCATGTCCTCCATCTGGCGGGCCGGGGGAGCCTTATCTTCTGCCTCCTCCCAGGTAGTGAACGGCGTTGGAGAAGCGTCGGGGTCGATACCGTCCGGGAATTCCTCTTCGATCTCGGACCGCAGCATACGGTTTGGCACGGTACCGCCGATAAACAGCTCGACCCTTCTGAACTCGGCAGGCACTTCCGTAACGTACAGTTCCCTGCTTTCTTCCGGCGGAAGCGTCTTGGCGATCTCCGGATCTATCGGGAATTCGGGCGTCGGGCCGGGAGTAGGTTCGACCTCGCTCCCGTCTGCGGCCAGTTCCCTGATAAGCGAACCGCTCCTCGTATCGATCTCCGCCTTGCGCATTCCTCCCGGCATCGTCCAGTCGCCGTTCCACTCCGGATGCATCCTGAGGGCCTCTTTCATAAAGTCCGCCCAGATCGGCATCGCCGAATCGGATCCCTTGAGGCCGAGGTCGGATCCGTCGTCAAAGCCTACATAGACGGCGACAAGTATCTCCGGGGTGAACCCGACGAACCATCCGTCGCGCGATGTTCCGGTCTTGCCCGCAAGACCTTTCTGGCCCGGAACGTTCCTGAAGCCCCATGCGGAAAGGCCGGCGGCGGTTCCGCGGTCGACGACATCCTTCATCATATCGACCAGAACATAGGAAACATCGGGTCTCAAGACGTTCTCTTTCGCTCCCGTGGGCGCGGTAACGGTCTTCCCGTCGCCCGTCGTGATCCGGTTTATCGCTATCGGTTCGACGGTTTCGCCCAGGTTCGCGAACATCGAATACGCCTTCGCCATCTGTAAAGGCGTCGCTTCGGCGGTCCCTAGCGCCATCGAGGGGTACGCCTTTTCGACCTTCGGCAGTCCCGCCTTTCTCGCAAGGTTCATAACGTTCCCGACATTAAGCTCCATGGCGACATCGACCGTGATGACGTTCTTGCTCTTCACGAGCGCGTCGCGAAGGGTCATCTCCTTGTTCGAGAAATAGTCGCCGTAGTTGTTCGGCGAATATGAGTCCTGGTTGAACGTGAAGACCTTCTTCTCGTCCTTGAAGATGCTCGCTGCCGTTAGGACCCTCGTGTTCGGAAGGTACGCGGTGTTGATCGCCGCGGCATAAACGAACGGTTTGAAGACCGAACCCGGTTGCCGCATCGCGTCGGCGGCTCGGTTGAACTGGTTGTCGGCATAGTTCTTACCGCCGATCATCGCGACGATCTCTCCGGTCTTGGGTTTTATCGCGACGAGCGCGGCGTTCAGGTTTCCGCGTTTGTCCTCCTTGTAAAGCTTCTCGAGCTTCGCGATACGCTCGGTGACGGCCTTGTGCGCGACCTTCTGTAGATCGGGATCGATGGTCGTTAAGACCCGAAGATGCTGTAGAGCTTCGGGATCGTCGATCACATTCGGAAGCTGCTCAACCGCAAACTGCGAGAAGTATTCCATTCCCTGCTGGTCCCTAAAGGCGGCACGCTTGATCACCCCGAGTTCCGCATCCTTCGCCTTCTTTGCCTCCGCCGCCGACATCTCTCCAGCTTCGAGCATCGACTGCAGGACCTGGTTCCGCCTCTGCTTCACACGGTCCGGTTGTTTGTACGGGTCGTATCGGTTCGGGCTTCTGATTATTCCAGCAATGAACGCGGATTCGGTTAGTGACAGTGTCGACACGTCCTTTCCGAAATAGATGTTAGAAGCCTCGCCGACGCCGTAGATCGCGAGGCCGGTGTTCTGCCCGAGGTAGATCTGGTTGGCATATAGCGTGAAGATCTCTTCTTTCGTCAGCCGCGTCTCGAGAATGACCGACATATAAGCTTCGCGCGCTTTTCGCTCCCAGCTCCTCTCGGGCGTAAGAAAAAGGTTCTTCACCAATTGCTGCGTGATGGAAGACCCGCCCTGGTTCTCGATCGGCGATCCGTCCTCTTCGCCGTCGTATCTGCGCCAGAGTGCTCTCGCAATCCCCCTGAAGTTCACTCCCCAGTGATCGAAGAACGCGCGGTCCTCCGTGACCGTGATCGCCTTGACCAGGTGCGGCGGAAGGTCCCTGAACGAGACTACCTTGCGCCGGCCGTCGCCTTCCGCGGCGATCGAGCTGAGCAAAAGCGGCTCGAGCAGGGTCTTCGAAAGCTCGTCACCGGATGACTTGTCGCGGATCTTTTCAATCGCCTCGCCCTTCTTGTCGAAGATCACCTCGAGGTCCCGGAACTCCACCTTCCCGTCGAGGACTGCAGTGCTGCCGGGCTCTATCAACACTTTGTTCGCGGCGATCTCGAACCGGCCGCGAAGCGGGTCGGCATCACTGCCAGCACGCACGTAACCTGCGGCCCGAAGATGTTCTACGAGCTCCTCGTCGCTCAGCCGATCGCCCTTGCGGATCGTCTTCGGGGCGGAATAGATGCCGGCATTCCTTGTAAAAATGTCGCCGGCGAGCATCCGGTTGATCTTGTCGGAGAACTCGAACCAGAAGTACGAAGCGACCAGAAAGACCGCCAGAAGCGAGAATGCCGCGATCGCGAACGTGACAGGGTTGAAGACAAGCCTTACGATCCGCCTGAACAGCGTCGGTTTCGGCGCCTTGTATTTGCGAAGTTTTGGAGGCCTGCGGGCCCCGGATCGGCGCACATTCCGTCCCTTGTTTCTGACGTTGGCGAATTGTGGCATTATGAGACTTCGATTAAAGTTGGGAAGGCCCGGTAGCTGAGGGGAGGCGCGTTGCAAGCGGATCCTGATCCGGAACACCCTTAAATTCTATATAGTTTCGGGAACCTAGTCTAGTTTATTCTCGGCTTCCGGAGGCCCTTACCGGCACTTCGAAAGGAATGCCGGAATGGACACGCCTTCTCCCGGCCAGTCTGCCCCCCTTCAGCGGATGAACCTATTCCAGTCGCTATCCCCGGAGCTCAAGAAGAGGCTCATTCTCGCGCCCGCCGCGAGTTGAATTTGCCTCTCATCGCGATCAGACGGCAGGAAGGCGAGATGATATTCAATCCGTCCGGCGAAACGAAGATCGAAGAGTGCGACCTGCTTGTCGTCATAGGCAAGGCGGAATCGATGCAGAAGCTTGTCGGCGCACGTGTTTGAGCGCGCGGCATTCGGACTTATGAAGTATTTGGTCACAGGCGGAAGCGGCTACCTTGGCACGCACCTTCAAAAGCATTTCTCGGCGAACGACTTTTCACGCCGTTCGAACCGCGACCTTTTGAACCTCTACGACACCCAGACCGCCGCTGATCATGACGTAGTAATCCACCTCGCGGCTCACCTGGACAAGTCTCCCGACGCAGCGGACGAGGTCTTTCTTACCAATGTGGACGGCACGGTCAACCTTCTGAAGAATGTGAAGGAAGGCGCGGTGTTCATCTTCGCCTCGACGAAGGATGTGTACGGACGTTTCGCCGACAATCATAGTGAGGTTCCGGAAGACTGCGAGACGCTATACGCCGGCCAGTCGGCGCTCGAATGGTCAAAGCTGATCGCCGAACGGTATGTCGAGTACTACGCGAACCAAAGGAATTTTCGTTCGTGCATCTTTCGCCTTTCGACGGTTTACGCCCCGCTCAGCGAAGGCAACACCCCCGGATTCGTGGGCCACTACGCCGAATCGATCGACAAGGGCGAGCCGATACGGCTTCCAGGCGGCGGAAAACCGATACGTGATATCTTGCACGTCGACGACGTCATCTCGGCCTGCGAGGCGTTCGATGATTCCGTCATCGGGCACGGGCTCTATAACCTTGGAGGCGGGCAGGATAATGCTCTCTCGCTTCGTGAATTGGTCTCAGAATTGGAAGAGACGTCGGGATTGCAGGCGGTGATCGATGAACAGAACTCCCTTCCGATGCCGAGTCCGGCGAGCTACGTAACCGACCTTTCGCTCGTCCGGCAGGAACTCGGCTGGTCGCCGAAGATTGGCGTGAAGGAGGGGTTGAGGTCGCTTTTCACGAGGCCGGAGGGTCCCAAAGCCGGCGAATGAAGATACTCGTCAGAGGAACTAACTGGATAGGCGATGCCGTGATGTCGGTTCCCGCGATCCGGCTTCTGAGGGAATCGTTCCCGGAGGCGTCTATCACTCTTGCGACGCAGGGTTGGGTGGAGGGTATCTTCCGTGACGCGGATTTCATTGACGATATCCTCGTACTCGAAGCCGATGGACACTCGCCGAAGGCGGTCCGTTCGCAGGCGAAGCAGATAAGAAAAGGCGGGTTCGATGCGGCGCTGATCCTTACGAACTCGTTCGTAACCGCTCTCGTCGCGCGGGTGGCGGGGATCCCGGAACGGTTCGGCTACGCGGGCGAAGGCCGCGGGGTCCTTTTGACAGAGGCGTTCCCGAAACCCGCCTGGCGAAGCGAGAGGCACGAGGTCTTCTACTATCTTGAACTTGCGAGATCGGCGGCCCTGGAGTTGGGTGCCGATCCCACTGAGTCCGAACCGAATGTCTCGATCGATGTAAGCTCCGAACGACGCGCCGAAGCGCGAGGGCTTTTGGCTTCCGCAGGTATCGACATCTCGAAGCAGGTCGTCGCTTTCGGGGCGGGCTCGCAGAACTCAAGAGCGAAGAGATGGATACCCGAGCGGTTTGCTGCGGTAGCCGACGCGCTTTCCGGAGAAGCCGGGTCGCAGACGTTGCTCCTGGGTTCGGAAGCGGACCGCGAAGCGTCGTCCGACGTATCGAAGGCGATGTCGACACACGCGGGCGACCTGACAGGTAATACCTCGCTTGCGGAGGCGGTCGCGGTTATAGCCGAATCGAGTTTGCTGATCTCGAACGACATGGGACTCGCTCACGTGGCTTCCGCGGTCGGGACGCCGGTCGTCGCGGTCTTCGGACCGACAAACCATCTGACGACTGCGCCCTGGGGCGGGATGGTGGTCCGTAAGGCGGTCGAATGCTCTCCGTGTATGCTGCGCGACTGCCCGATCGATCACAGATGCATGACAAGGGTGACGCCGGAAATGGTGATCCAAAAAGCGCTCGAGGCGCTCAGGAAGTACTGACGAGTATGGGAAACAGAAAGGCCGTATTTCTGGACAGGGACGGAACGCTGATCGAGGAGGTCGATTTTCTCTCGACCGTGGAGGAAACGAGGCTCTTCCCTTTTACTTCCGAGGCGCTCGCGATGCTGTTAGGGGCGGGATTCGATCTCGTGGTAGTAACGAACCAGTCGGGCATCGGACGCGGGTTCTTCGACGCGAAGGCCGTGAATGCGATCCAAGAGAAGATCTGCCTGGCGCTGAAGGCCGCGGGGATCGAGATCGCCTCGTTCCACTTCTGCCCGCATCTTCCGAACGCGGGATGCGAATGCCGTAAGCCGAACACCGGGATGATCCGCCAGGCGCTCGAGTTCAACGATTACGATCTTGAACGGAGTTGGACTATCGGGGACAAGGAGCTGGACATCGGCCTCGGAAGAAATGCGGGGACACGAACGGCTTTAGTAAGAACAGGTTACGGACGTTCAACTGAGAAGTCACTTGAACTTGAGCCCGACATCGTGGCTGAGGATCTTTTGGAAGCGGCGAGGCGGATCGTTGAGATTGGCTAAAACTACGGGAAAAGCAAGGGTTATATACAACGGCCCAGGGTCTTTTGTGGGTGTCTCAAGCGTACTCTTTGTGGCCATCGCGGCGCTTAACGGTATATTTGTTTATAACCGAGACATTTGGTCGAGGTAGAAATGGTCGCGATGGGCTTTTCGGTTGAACCGTTTCGGTACTACAACGAGCACTTTAGATATCTACTTGTATTTGGTGCGATGGCGGTGATGATACTGATCGGTAGAAAAGCGAGATCTCTTTGGCTCCAGATCGCAGCTTCTTTTGTTCTTGCGGTGTTGATATTACAGAGCTTCTTGATACTTCGGATTAAGTTCGATGCAGTAGGGCTATTTGAATACGGCGGGCTTTACTCATATTTGAGCCTTCTGGGGGATGCGCTGATGCTTGTTCTCGGGGTTCTTGGAGGCACGGGACTCCTGCTAAATACTCTTAGGAAGGGTTCCGACTAGTGAACGACATTCACTAAGTTCGCGCACTTCTAAACTTGACACTTGGTACCTGAAACTTGAAACCTGAATCGGTAGCCCTCCCTCACGGTTGGGCTTCCGACACTCAGTCCTCAGTCTTTTCTTCTCAGTACTCGCCGTAGCGGGCAAGCCCGCTGCTAAACAGTTTAATTTCTCCTGCTCACCGCTTACCGCTCACTGCTCACCGACCCTTCCAAAATCATCCTCGATCCGCTCGATGTCGTCCTCGCCGAAATAGCTCCCCGTCTGGGTCTCGATGAAGACGAGAGTTTCCCCGCTCAGAGGGTTCTCCACGCGGTGCGCGGTCCCGACCGGGATATCGACCGATTCCCCCCTTTCAACTAGCATTTCAACACCGTTTAATGTTACCTTAGCGGTACCACGCACGATAAACCAGTGCTCGGAGCGTTTACCGTGCCGTTGATAACTAAGTCGTTTCAGAGGCAGTACTTCCAGCCTCTTTACCTTGTAATCAGGCCCCTCGTCAAGGACCGCGTAGCTCCCCCAGGGACGCCGGTCGAATCTTACTTCCATTTTTTTGTTCCGTCTGTCCTCAGAATCTTAAGTAATCCGCTTCTGATCTTCAAAGATGAACACGGAAAAGTACCTGCCGGGAAACCTGAGCCTTAACCAGAAGCTCCAGACGCTTGTGATAGGCAGGCTCCTAACGGTCTTTCTTTTGCTGGTCGCGACCTGGGTCTGGAACAGCGGCCATCTGAAGCTCTCCTGGGAGGACTTCCCGCAGGGACTTTTCCTCGTATTCATCATTTCCGTCGGCCTGACGATCGTTTATTTCTTCTTTTTGAGGCTGTCTGAAAGCTATGGATGGCAGATCCGGACGCAGTTCTTCCTCGATGCCCTGCTCATCACCTGGCTGGTTTGGCGGACCGGCGTCTTGAACTCGCCGTACATCACGCTTTACATTATCATCATCGCCGTCGCGAGCATTTTCCTTAGCGGCAAGCGGACATTGATCTTCGCCACGCTGTGCGTGCTGCTCTTCACCACCCTCGCCGGACTGACCTCTTTCGCGGTCATAGCCAGCTTCGCCCCGGCGCCGGAAATGTCCAAGGTGATCCAGATCGTCGCCTTTCACGATGTGGCTTTCCTTGTTGTGGGACTGCTTTCAGCAAGGCTCTCGGAAAGATACAGTTCCGGCGAGAAACTTCGCGAAACAACCCGCACGCTCGAGAACCTGCGGATGCTCCACGAGAGGATCGTCGAGTCGATCCGTTCAGGGCTTATCACGATCGACCTCGAGGGGAACATTTACACGTTCAACTCGATGGCCGAGGAGATCACGGGCTACAAGGCGTCGGAGATGCGCGGCAAGTCGATATATTACGTGCTCGGCGACATAGGCCGTGAGATCGGGATGGCTTTGCGCACGGGCACCGAGAACGAAAACCTGCCACGTCACGAAATGGGATTCACGAATCCGGACGGGTTCGTCGTGCAGATCGGTTACAGCATATCGCCTCTGATGACGGAAGACGGCGAGATCACGGGGCTGATCATCACGTTCCAGGACCTCACGGACATTCGCACGATGGAAGAAAGCGTGCGCCGCAAGGACCGGCTCGCCGCGGTCGGGCGGGTCGCCGCGGGCCTGGCCCACGAGATACGGAACCCGCTCGGGGCGATGCGCGGCGCGATCCAGGTGCTCGAGTCGCAGACGCCTAAGGAATCCTCCCGGGCGAACCTTATGGAGATCATCCTTACCGAATCGGACAGGCTGAACTCGATCATCACGAACTTCCTGAAATACGCCCGCCCGGCGGTGGGGACCTTTGCCGAGCTTGATGTTTGCGAGGCGATCCGCGATACGCTTACCCTTCTGGAACACAGTCCCGATGTCAGCGAGAAACATATTTTGAGATCAGATCTTCCCGACGGCGGGGTCCTGATGAACGGCGATGCATCGCAGCTGAAGCAGATCTTCTGGAATCTCGCAAGGAACTCCCTGCAGGCGATGCCGAACGGCGGCGAGTTCTGCATTAGCCTGGAAAAACGCAGGAACGGCCGCCTGAGGATCGTGTTCTCGGACACCGGCTGTGGAATGCCCCGAGAACAGGTCGAACAGCTTTTCGAGCCCTTCTCGAACTCGACGACGGGCGGCACGGGCCTGGGTCTTTCGATCGTCTATCAGATCGTCCGGGACCACAGCGGAACGATAAGTGTTTCGAGCAAGGAGGATGAAGGCACGAAGATCACTCTGGACCTTCCGACGGACTACGGAAAGCGTGCGATTTCAACAGATACGGCAACAGAGGAAGCGCCCGTCGCGAGTTCGCCTCTCAAGGATTACCTGAACGTGAAAGAGCAGAGCGAGAAAGTTTCACCTTGAAACGATGGCTCCGTTTCTGTGAGAATGGAGTTCGGGAGCCTTTCCCGGTTCCCTGTCTTCCGAAGGGCCGCCTACGGCAATTCCGCTAAAACAAATCCCTGTATCCGGCTCCAACCATGGCAAATATTCTCATCGTTGACGACGAACAAAGCTACAGGCAATTACTCGGCGTGGTCTTCGAAGGAAGCGGCCACTCCATAAGGACAGCGCGGAATGGCCGCGAGGCGGTCGATCTGGTCCGCGAAGAACCTGCCGACGTGATCATTTCCGACGTCCGCATGCCCGATATGAACGGTATCGAGATGCTCCGCGAGGCCCGGGAACTGATCCCCGACATAGGCGTGATCCTGATGACCGCGTTCGCGACCGTCGATACCGCACGCGAGGCGTTCATACTGGGCGCCGACGATTTCATTCAAAAGCCGTTCGACGTCGAGGAACTTAAGCTGATCGTCTCAAAGACCCTCGAGAAGCAGGACCTGATAAAGGAGAACCGGGCCTTCAAGCGCGCCCAAAGACAGCGCGGTAGTGTCAAGAATATCGTCGGGGACTCCGACAAGATGCAGGCGATCTTCCAGATGATCGAGACCGTCGCAGAAGTCCAGTCAACAGTCCTGGTTTCGGGCGAGTCAGGGACCGGCAAGGAACTTGTGGCCCGCGCTATCCACGATCTCTCACCCCGCGCCGAGAAGCCTTTCATCTCGATCAACTGCGGCGCGTTCACGGAGACGCTGCTTGAATCCGAACTGTTCGGGTACGTGAAGGGTGCCTTCACGGGCGCGAACACTAATCGAAAAGGCCTCTTCGAGGCTTCGAACGAAGGAACGATCTTTCTTGACGAGATCGGGGAGATGTCCACCGCGATGCAAGTGAAGCTGCTTCGGGTGCTTCAGGAGCGGAAGGTCCGGCCGGTCGGCGCTCACGAGGAGATACCCATCGATTCGCGGGTCATCGCCGCGACAAACCGTGACCTGAAATCGATGATCGAAGACGGCTCTTTCCGCGAAGACCTTTTTTACAGGGTATCCGTAATTCCGATCAGTTTACCGCCTCTGAGGGACCGAAAGGAGGACATCAAGGAGCTGGCGAAACACTTCGTTAAAAAGTTCTGCCGGCAGACGGGGCGCGAGATGACGATATCCGCTGACGCTATGGAGATGCTGGAGAAATACGCCTGGCACGGCAACGTACGCGAGCTGGAGCATACGATCGAGCGCGCCGTCGCTCTCGAACGCGGAAACGAGATCCTGCCCGAAAGGCTCCCCGACCACATCACCAATTACAATCCCGAAAGGATCAGCGCCGAGTTCGAACTTCCCGATAACGGGATCAACCTCAACAGCCACCTGGGCAATCTCGAAAAGACCTACGTAGTTGAGGCGCTCAAGCGTACCGGCGGCAATCAGACGAAAGCTGCGGAGTTGTTGAAAATGCCGGTCCGCTCGCTCCGCCACCTGCTCGACAAGCACAGTATACGGTCGCTTGCGGCGCAGATGCGAAGCGCCGGCGAATGACCTTCGTCCCTGCCCCAGGAGCCCGGTTTCTGACAAATTCTGTCACTTAAACAAGACAAAAAACTGTTAAAACACGGTTGTTCTGCCGCAAAATTGCCTTTTCCGGCCTGCCTTTGATCCCTCTAACTCGTTTATTCTAAAGCATTTATCTTTCTCACAAGCACCCGCCCCAGAAATGGCACGTGTGTTGTATCTACTAACCGTGCCTGAGAAAGGGTAGACCAACCAAGACTTCAAACTCTAGGAGATTGTGAAAAAGAAAATGAAAAATCAAAAAGGTTTCTCGCTGATCGAACTTCTGATCGTCGTTGTGATCATCGGCATCATCGCCGCTATCGCTATTCCCAACCTGCTTGCCGCCCGCCGCTCCGCTAACGAAGGATCCTCGATCTCTTCGCTTCGCACGATGCACGGCGCAAACGTTACGTTCCAGTCCACGGCTGGTTCCGGACAGTTCGCAGCTGACATGGCTGCTCTGCAGGCTCAGAACCTGATCGACGCTACGTTGGCAAGCGCTATTGACGCTGCAAACGCGAAGAGCGGATACTTCTACACCTACAACGGTGCAGGCGTTACGAACAACCCTTCGACCTTCGATGTTATCTCGCAGCCCTCGACTTCCGCCGGCCTTACAGCTACCGGAACGCGCAACTTCCTGGTTGCTGAGGATGGCGTGATCTACGCTTCGGCTGACGCGGCTACGCTTCCGGTTATCGACGCCACGACGCGTGCGGTCACGGGCGCTACCCCGCTTAACAACTAATAACAGGTTGTCTTTCGAGACAAGCTTTGACCACAAGGCAAAATGGGCCTCGCGCCCATTTTGCCTTTTTCATTTGCGAAGGGCTTGTTGTAGAATCTGAGGTGGCCGGCTTCCCTTAATCAGCCATCCTCTTTCGTCCGGCCGGACCCGAAACAGCCTGAAGATCCCCTATGCTCCGCAACATATTCGCGATCGCAAGGAACACCTTTCGTGAGGCTGTACGCGACCGGGTCTTGTACAACCTGGTCGTCTTCGTGCTTCTGATCATCGGCTGCGCGGTGTTCCTCGGCGACCTTACCGCAGGTAACGAGGACCGCACCGTTACGAACATTGGGCTCAGTGCGATGCTGCTCTTCGGCGTGTTCCTCGCGATCTTCGTAGGCGTCTCTCTCGTTTCAAAGGAGATCGAAAAGCGGACGCTCTATACGATATTCTCGAAGCCGATCGGAAGGGGCGAGTTCATCGTCGGGAAATATCTGGGACTTTGCCTCACGCTGTTGATAAACGTGGCGATAATGGGCGCGGGCATTTCCGCCGCACTGGTCTATGTCGGAGCGTCCTCGCTCGCGGTATCGGTCTGGGGTGCGATCCTTCTGATCTACCTCGAACTGACGATCGTCACGGGCGTCGCTATCCTCTTCTCGTCGTTCTCGACCCCGGCGCTTTCGGCGCTTCTTGCCTTTTTGGTCTGGGTCATCGGGCACTTCAGCTCGTCGCTCAGGGACCTCGCGGAAGGCCTCGGTTCGGACGCGGCGCGCTGGGTCTTCGGTTTCATCTACTACGTTTTCCCTAACCTTTCGCATTACGAGTTCGTCACGCTCGCGGCGAGAGGCGAGGTCCCGCCCGCCTCTTACATCGGCGGAGCGGCGCTTTACGCGATAGTCTTCAACGCCATCCTGCTCGCGATCACGATAGTCATCTTCCGGCGAAGAAACCTCAAGTAACGCCCCGATGAAGATCTCCAGATCCAACGAATTCCTGGTTCTTGCCGCGATCCTGCTCGCGGGTTTCCTCTCGGTCTATGCGCTCAGCGACCGTCTGGCGGAAGCGAAGCCGCAGCTTCCAGAGACATACGAAGACGAGGACCTATCCCTGCAGGGCGAAAAGCTCAAGGGTTTCGCGTTCGGGTTCGAAGGTCTGATCGCCGACTGGTACTGGATGCGTTCCCTGCAGTACATCGGAGAAAAGTTCATAAAGGCAAGCGACCGCACGATCAGCCTCGACGACCTCAAGCCTTTGAACCCAAGGCTTCTTTACCCACTACTCGACAACGCTTCCACTCTCGATCCGCAGTTCATGGCCGTATATGCTTACGGAGCGACGGTCCTTCCGGCGATCGACGCGGAAGAGGCGATCGCTATCGCGAAAAAAGGGATCGAGAACAATCCGGACGAATGGCGTTTGTATCACTACCTGGGGTTCATCTACTGGCGGCTTGAACGATACGAAGAGGCGGCGGAGACGTACGAGAAAGGCTCGAAGGTCGAAGGCGCGGCGCCCTTCATGACGCTGATGGCCGCCCGGATGCGCGGCGACGCGGGAAGCCTCGATACCGCGCGAGCGATCTATCGGCAGGTCTACGAAGAGGCCCGTGATTCACAGACGAAGGAGAACGCGCGGCTGAGGCTTCTTCAAATGGACTTTTTTGAGGAGAGTGAGGTTATCCGTCGGGCGCTCGAAGAGTTCAAGGAGAGAAACGGAAGATGCGCCGTGAAATGGCAGGAGGTCACGCCGCTGCTCGCCTCGAAGAGCCTTCCGAGCGGCAGGGACCTTAGGGTCGATCCAGACGGCAATCTCGTCGATCCGAGTGACGCTCCCTATCTGCTTACCGATTCCGAAGGAAGATGCGACGTCACGCTCGACCGCGATAAGACGAAGATCCCGATCAAATGACGAAGCAGAAATCCAGTTCCCCGCTTTATTTGAAAGTGCTTGCCGTCGCCGGCTTTGCCCTGGTGGCGGTGATTTCGGCGGCCTGGAACGGGATACCGTACGGGAACGACCTGACGCAGCATTACCAGTTCGCGGCGGCTGTCAGCGAGGCGATGTCGAGGGGCGAGTATTATCCGTCGCTTTCGCCAGAGGCCAACGGCGGCGTAGGCGATTACGGGATCCGATTCTATCCTCCGCTGGCGTACTACGCTCTGGCGCTTGCCTTCAACGTCTTCGGAAGTTGGTTCTGGGCAAGCATCCTCGTGTTCTTCGCGGTCTATTTCGCGGGAGGGATCGGCGTTTTCCTGTGGACCAGGGAGGAGTTCCCGGAGCGGCAGGCCCTTATCGCTGCGGCGCTGTTCGTGTTCGCTCCCTACCATCTGAACCAGATCTACAACAACTTTCTCTATGCAGAGTTCGCGGCGAGCGCCTTGATCCCGTTCTGCTTTCTCTTCCTTCAAAGGACGGCTAAAGAGCCGTCCGTCCGTTCGGCAGCGGGGCTCGCACTCAGCTACGGGCTCCTGGTCCTGACGCATCTGCCCTCGCTCATCTTCTGCTCTATAGCGTTCGCCGTTTACGGCCTGGTGGTCATTTACCGCAGTCGAACCTACTTTAAGGCGCTTCCCGCACTGGCGGGCGCCGTCACCGTCGCGATCGCATCGACCTCGTTTTACTGGATCAAGCTTATAACGGAGCTCGAATGGCTGAATCACGCGGGAAACGAGTATTTTTCGAACATATACGGCTACGCCAATAACTTCCTTCTGAACCCGCGAAACCTCGCAAATGCAAGGGACGATGTACTGGCGATCTGGATGGGCGACCTTATGCTGCTCGCGATGGTCGTCATAGCGCTTCCTTCGATAGTCCTCATAATCCGAAGGAAGGACAGGTCGGAATCTTCGCTCCCCGCCAGCCTCGCCGCGGCGGCAGTCGCGGTCTTTATGGCCTCGATCCTGAGCAAGCCGCTTTGGGATCACATAGGTTTCCTCCAGAAGATACAGTTCCCCTGGAGATGGATGGGCGTCGTTTCCGCGGCGGGAGCGGTTTTCGCCTCGTACGGCATTTACAGGCTGACGCTGAAGGACGAAGAAAAACCGGGCGCGATATTAAAGGCTGTGCTTGCGCTCGGAGTGCTTTTCTTTACCGTCTCGGCGGTGTTCATCACCAAGCAGTCGGTCTTCCTGCCGCCGGCGGATTTCACGAACGAGAAGGTAAGCGCGATGCGTTCCGACCCAAGCCGTGACTGCTGGTGGACCATTTGGGCAAAGGAAGGCTTTTACAGACGCGGCAAGAACAAGATCACGGCCGAAGGACGAGGGTTCAGGGTCCGCCGCTGGGACACGCTCGAGAAGCAGGCGGGATTCGCGCCGGGCCCGGAAACCGAAGCGGTGTTCGCGGTACAGTTCTATCCGCACTGGCGGGCATTCGCCGACGACCGGCGCATCGAGACCTCCCCGACCGAAGACGGCCTCTTGAAGGTCGCGGTCCCAAAGAATGTCACATCCGTCACGCTTAGGTTTCGAGAGCCCGACAACGTAAGGGCGGCGGCGGTCGTTTCGACAACCGCCTTCGCGCTGATCGTTTTCACGCTCCTGTTCTCTCTTGCTCGAAGAACATTCCACCGGAGCGACGACAAGAACGGAACCCGGCGTCTCAACGCATAAAAGCAGAATTATGGAACACGTCATAGAGATCGAAGGCCTTACGAAGGATTACGAGAAGGGCTTCTGGAAAAAAAAGAAGATCAGGGCGCTCGAAGGCCTGGACCTCAAGGTCGAACGGGGCCAGATCTATGGATTCCTCGGCGGCAACGGCGCCGGCAAGACCACGACCATCAAGATCCTTATGGGCCTGATCTTCCCTTCGGGCGGGTCTGCGAGGATACTCGGCGCGGACATCTCCGACGTGAAGATACACGCCAGGATCGGCTATTGTCCCGAAAACCCATACTTCTACGACTACCTGAAGGCGTCGGAGCTGATGGACTATTTCGGCCGGCTGTTCGGTCTCGACGCGGCAAAACGTAAGTCCGCCACAGAGGAGCTTCTGACAAAAGTCGGCCTCGAGGAGAAGGACTGGAACCGCCAGCTTAGGAAGTTCTCGAAGGGAATGCTCCAGAGGGTCGGCATCGCACAGAGCCTCGTCAACGATCCGGAACTCGTGATCCTCGATGAACCTATGAGCGGGCTCGATCCCGTGGGACGCCGCGAGATCCGCGAGCTCATCGCGAGTCTAAGGGAATCCGGCAAGACTGTCTTCATGTCATCGCACATCCTCTCGGACATCGAAGCGCTGTGCGACAACGTAGCGATCCTCCGTGCGGGAAAACTGGTCGCGACCGGAAGGCTCGACGAGCTTCTTGAGACAAGCGGCGAGGTCAGGCTTTTCGAGGTGAATGTAAAAAGCGTTTCTGCGGACCGGCTGGCGGCGGTCTCGGAAGCTGTCAAAAGCGCCGTCATTTCGCCAAAGCCGAACGGCGCGAGCATCCAGGTCGAAGGCGATGAGGCGATAGAAAAGGTGCTTGAGGAAGTGAAGAAGGCGGGAGGCAGCCTTGTATCGGTCCAGCCCGTAAGGCAGTCGCTGGAAGAGTTGTTTGTGAAGGAAACGGCTGAATCGTGAATAGAAAGCGTTTGGAGTTCAAGCTTCAGCTTGTCCTTTCGTGGTGGATCGCGGGACGTGGATGGAAATTCGCCGAGAGTGTAAATTCTTTTGTGTAAATGCCCTCCCCTAGATGTACGGTTCGAGTTGTTCCTCGAACAGTATCATGAACCGGTTCATCGCCTGTTTCCACTGCTGTATCGGCATCGTCCATTTTCTTGATGCAGCCTCGGC
>DATKCW010000003.1:0-5372 GCA_035513035.1 Aridibacter sp. | reverse complement strand
ATGGCTACCGGGAAAATGGTAGTCGGATCGGCCATTAATTGTCTTTAACGATTCTGAATTCGCGGCGTTAACGATCGGGCGTTCGCCCGATAGGGCAGCCCGGAGGGCTGCTCTAAACGGAGGCGTTTCATCTCGGCGTGGAAAGTCGGGCTTCGCCCTCCTCCTGCAGCCCGGAGGGCTGCTCTAAACGGTGGCGTTGTGATCGCGAATCGAGTCGATCTTATCCAGGCAGTGGGCAGCGAAGAATATGAACGGCAGGCCGCCAGCGATCAGCCACGTTCCCGTGACGTTCAGAATGTCCGAACCGGGCAGGATCGCCGGATAAGAAGCCGCGCATAGAGAGATCCCGATCAGGTCGGCCGCAAATCCTATGGTCGCCGAAAAGATAAGCGCTTTCTCCCAGGTCTTCCCGACCGCCGGATCCTTCACCTCATCGATGGCGTGGCCCTGTATTGCTTCCTTCATTATGATCCCGGCCAACGTACCCAATGATCGACCGGATCGCTCCGGTGATCGGTGCGTACGGTGCCGCCTACAGAATGAAGGATAGGGAATCTGCTGTTAAGACCGAATAAAGAGTTCGTAAAAAGTCCGTAAATGCGGTTTATGGCGAAGCGTCGAAGCGGTATCCGACCCAGGGTTCGGTCGTGATATATCTGGGTTTGGAAGGGTCAAGCTCGATCTTTTTCCGCAGATTGCCGATAAAGACCCTCAGGTATTCCGGCTGGAGCACGAAGTCGCCGCCCCAGACGGCGGCAAGGAGTGTGCGGTGCGTGAGCACACGTCCGCGATTCTGGATCAGGAAAGTAAGGAGCTCGTATTCTTTTGGCGTGAGGTGGACTTCCTGGCCTCTGACCGAAATGCGATACGCCGCCCTGTCAACGACGAAATCCCCCGCTTTCAGGATCTCTTTCGCGTCCTCGTCTTCCGGCGCGCGCCGCAGAGCCGCGCGGACCCTTGCTAGAAGCTCTTCGATCCCGAACGGTTTCGTAACGTAATCATCAGCGCCCGCGTCGAGGGCCTCGACCTTCGTCGTTTCCTCGCCTTTCACCGAAAGCACGATGATCGGCAGCTTGGAAACCCGCCGCAGCTCCCGGCAAAGGCTAAGGCCGTCCATCACCGGCATAGACAGGTCTGTAATGACAAGATCGGGATCCCAGTCATTGAAAACCTCCAGCGCCGACTCGCCGTCGGAAGCCGAGCGTACGTCGAAACGGTGAGCGGACAGGCTTCTCCGCAAGACGCGGAGTAGCTGGGGTTCGTCATCGACTACCAATATCTTCGAACTCTTGATCATCTATCAGTGGAAGCGTGAATTCGACTCGCGCGCCGGTGCTTCCCCGGACCGGGTCCGTGGCGCGGATCGATCCTTTGTGAGCCTCTATGATGCCTTTGGCGATCGAAAGCCCCAGACCGGTACCCTTGGGGTAGACGACGCCCGCGTCCGATTCGTGTATCGCGCGAAAAAACTTGTCGAAGATCCTTTCACGCACCGCAGTCTCGATCCCCGGACCGTTGTCCTCGACCGCGAAACCGATCCGCTCGTCATCCGCGCTCCAAGCTTCGACAACAATCTCCTCCCCGGCCGGGGAATACTTCGCCGCGTTCTCGACGAGCGCAAAGAGCGCCTCGCTTATCGCACCGGAATCGACATTGATCTTCGGAAGGCCATCCGGTGCGACCAAGCGCACAGGCCTGTCCTTTAATTGCTTCGACGCCTTCGAAAGGGCGGAACTGATGACGTCTTTGACCGTATTCCATTCCTTCCTGGGGCGAATCTCGCCCGCCTGGATCTTGGCCAGTTCTATCAGGCTCTCCACGAAACGATTCAATCGATCGGTCTCTTCGTCGATGACGTGAAGCATTTCCGCGCGCCCTTCGTCGTCAAGTTCCACGACTTCTTCAGCGGGTCTGGTACCATTTTGGACGGAATCCTCAAGGAGCGTCGTGACCGAGGCCTTTATCGATGTCAGAGGGGTTCTTATGTCGTGACTGACCGCGTCAAGCAATGCGGACTTGAGGCGTTCGCTTCTTCTCAAAGCCTCAGCTTCACTCGCGAGCTCGAACGCTTCGCTGAGCTGTTTGTAAAGGCCTTCGACCTCGCGGCTGCGGGCTTCGGCCTCAAGCGCCCTTCGCTTCACACGCGCGGACAGTTGGCCCGTCACGATCGCGGTGACGGTGAAGACGAACCACGCGACCCAATTCTCCGGGTCGCTGATCGTCCAGGTGCGGACCGGCGGCAAGAAGAAGAAATTAAAGCTAAGCATCGCGAGGACCGACGAGAGCAAGGCCGGTTTGCTGCCCCAGAATGTGGCGATCAGCACAACCAGCATAAGGAAGGTCAGCGCGACGGTCGTCGGCGAGATCCGAAGGTGGACGGGTTCAAGCAGGATCGTGAGCGATACCACCCCCAGGACGGCGGTCGCGTATCCTGTGAGCCGCGATCCGAGCGCCTTCCCGATCCGGGAAGCGTTGGCACTTTTGAGTATCTCGATCACCTGGTTGCTGCAAACGCTGACAGCGTCAGATCTCGACCTGTTCGCCAATCTCGACAACCCTGTTCGCAGGGATCCCGAAGTATGCGGTCGCGCTACGAGAGTTTTTTGCGAGGAGCGAAAAAAGCTTCTCTCGCCACCTGTGCATTCCGGAAGGCTTCTCGGTGGAAATGACCGTCTCGCGACCAAGGAAGAATGTGGCGTGTTCAGGATCGATCTTTCCGCCCGCGATATCCAGTCCCTTCAGGACCGGCATGATCTTCGGTTCTTCCATATAACCGAAGTATAGCTTCACACGGTGAAATCCTTTACCCAGGTCCTCGTGCAAGAAACGCTCGACCGTTGGAACGTAGGGGATCGGACGGGTCTTGACAGTTACAAACAGCACGCGTTCGTGCAGCACCTTGTTATGTTCCAGGTTGTGGAGAAGTGCAGAAGGAGTTCTGGAGGCATTTCCGTTCATAAACACTGCCGTGCCCTTGACCCTCGCGCTTTCAGACAATCTAAGCTTCGCAAGGAATTCCGAGAGGTCTTCCGTTTCGTTCTGGATCCTTCTCTGCAGTATTGCGCGACCCCTTTTCCAGGTGAACATCAGCACGAAAACGCACGCGGCCAGTGCGAGCGGGAACCAGCCTCCGTCGAAGATCTTTATGCTGTTCGCGCCGAAGAACATCAGGTCGATGATCAGGAACACGCCGCAAATCACCGCCGTCGGAAGCACTCCCCAGTTCCAGCGGTCCTTCGCGACAAAATAGAAAAGCACCGTCGTGATGACCATCGTCGAGGTTACCGCGATGCCATACGCCCCGGCGATCGCGCTGGAGGTCTGGAATCCCAGAACTACGCCGATGCATCCGGCCAGGACCGCCCAGTTCACGAAGGGAAGATAGATCTGTCCATACTCCTTGCTGGACGTATGTTCGATCGTCATCCTCGGGATCAGTCCGAGCTGCACGGCCTGCATAGTCAGTGAGAATGCTCCGGAGATCACCGCCTGCGAAGCGATGATGGCCGCGGCAGTGGCGAGCAGGATCATCGGGTACAGAGCCCAGGCGGGCGCAAGTTTGTAAAACGGATTAACGGCGAGCGAAGGATCTTCAAGCAGAAGCGCTCCCTGTCCGAAGTAATTGAGCAGAAGTCCGGGGAGAACGACGAGGAACCAGGCGAGCCGTATAGGCTGGCGGCCGAAGTGACCCATGTCGGCGTAAAGCGCTTCGCCGCCCGTAACAACTAGGAATACCGATCCAAGTATTACAAACGCGTGAAAACCCTCGGACGCGAAAAAACTAAAGGCGTACGCCGGGTTCACCGCGGCAAGAACCTCGGGATAGTGAAAGATCTGGTATGTTCCAAGGCCTGCGAGAACGAGAAACCAGACCAGTATCACCGGGCCGAAGATCCTTCCGACGCCGGCGGTGCCGCGGCTCTGAATCGAAAAGAGCCCGATCAGGATCGCGATCGTCAGCGGCACAACGAACGGCGTTAGCGTCGGAGTCGCAACGGTCAGACCTTCCATTGCTCCGAGAACGGAAATCGCGGGGGTCAGGATCCCGTCCCCGTAAAGGAGGGCGGCGCCGAATACGCCGATCACGATCAGGATCCATTTCTCAGAAACGCCGGATGGCTTTATAGGCGTCGCGAGCGCCGCGAGGGAAAGTATGCCTCCTTCGCCCCGGTTATCGGCACGCAGGATGAACACCATGTATTTCGTCGAGATGATTATTACAAGCGACCAGAAGATGAGCGAAAGCACGCCCAGAATGTTTGCAGGGGTAGCTGCGATCGCGTGCGGACCATGAAAACACTCCCTGAGGGCGTAGAGCGGGGATGTGCCTATATCGCCGTAAACTACCCCGAGTGCGGTAAAGGAAAGTATCCAGAGGTATCTCCCAGAGGGCTTCTTCTGTGAAGGATGAGGATCGGCGAAGGTCGAATGAATGTTCGGGTCTTGTTCTAGAGACATGGTCTGAAAGCGGTTCTGCCGCAAAAAGACCAAAGTTTCTCATGAAGGCTATAAAGAATTCGTAAAGAGGAAGGAGACAGGAGACAGGAGACGGGAGATCGTGAACCTCGGTTCGTATGGGAAAACGCCCGAATCTACTCGACCCAACAAAACGCCCCGTTTAGAGCAGCCCTCCGGGCTGCAGGAGGAGGGCGCAGCCCGACTTGCGCCGCCAGCACAACGGCGCCCCGTTTAGAGCAGTGCTTCGCGCTGCCCAATCGGGCGAACGCCCGATCAGAGCGTGAGACTCGCTCACTTTTCACGACCGTTCAGTATCTCCTCCTGCCGCCAGTGACAACGAAAATCCACCGTGAGCGGAACCGGATCCTGGTTCGCCGGGTGCAGAGCACGGCAGCTCGACCACTTCCAGTTTTCCGGTTGTTGGCGCAATCCCGCCCGGACCGGGTTCATATGGATGTAGCCCATTTTCTGAGAAATGAACTTCGGAGATATCAGATCAACGACCGCGGACCGTGTCTGCCAGAGCGCGAACCTCCTCCCGGCGATGTCCAGCCGGAGCCTCCTTAGAAGACGCCTCGGACCTTTCCCGATCATTCGGTCGATGATCAGCCTCGCTGACTTGCCCTTGATCTTGTTCAGTATAGTGCTCAGTTCGGGACGAAGCGGGTTGATGATCGCGTGGACGTGATCCGGCATGAAGACATACGCGACCAGCTTGAACGGGTGCTTTTCGCGGATCTCTCCGATCACGTCTGCGAGGATACGACACGATTCTTCGTCATCGAACACGCGCGTCCTACGGTTGCAGACCATCGTCACGTAATGAAACGTGTTCGGATCGTTGGTGAGGAATATCCGGTCCATGGCTACCGGGAAAATGGTAGTCGGATCGGCCATTAATTGTCTTTAACGAT
>DATKCW010000002.1:0-18652 GCA_035513035.1 Aridibacter sp. | reverse complement strand
GCCGCAGCTCGCGGCGAACATCGGAGGCGTCCAGAGGCCGTTGATCATCGCTCCCGATGCTGCGGGGAACTTCCCGTTCGGAAGGTTCACAGAGGAAGAATGGAAACAGATCAGGCTCTCAAGCCCCAAGCCGCAGATCCTGCTTCCGCGGATGATCAACGAACTCAAAGGATTTGACGACCTAAGGCTGGAATCCAGGTTGGAAAAGGCCCTGCGGGATGCAAGTTTTGTTTCTGCAAGGGGCGGGGACGAGGCCCGCCTGGTCTATATCGAGGCGGCCGAGATGGTCGACGCGATCAGGCCGAGCGGGTTGTACAAGGTCGATAACGGCAAATTGGTCGTGAACGTCGTGCTTGTGAGGAACAACGAGCAGTTCGGCGAAAAGATCATTCTCGAAGGGAGTCCTGACGAATCGGAGGAGATGATGGAACGGCTGGTCGAGGAGATCGTTCGTCAATCGACACTGGTTGTCGCGTTAATCTTCCGGTCCACGGGTCTTACCATATTGAAGTCAGAAGCTGGTCGCCCCAAAGGATTGGAAACAGTTGAGAGTTTCGGTAAGGTCCATCGAACTTGATCGCAAGGAATCAATTCTCTTTCGCGGACTCTTTCAATATCTCCAAACCGAAACCGTAAGGAATTCCGGCGCTTTCAATCTCAGCGGTCACACGAAACCTGCCAAGCTTCAGATCCCCGCGGCTGACGATCATATTCAGTACAGGCCCTTTATCGCCCGGGCGCGAGGGGACTGATAAACGCGACCATATTTCCTGTCCCGCCTCGTTCCTAACCGAAACCCTGTAATCGCCTTCAGTTGCGGACTCCGGAAGCTGGATCGAGAGATTAAGCTGCGTCGTGTCATCGGAGATGCGCACTACTCGATAGACATTAGTGCCGCGCATTCCCGGAATCGCTGCGAGTGTCGCAAACACCGGCTTGGCAAGTTTTTGTCTTTTCGGCGGAACTACTGCGGCGGGCGTCGGAGCGGGACGTTGTTCCTCGTTGTTGCCCACAACGTTCGGCTGCTGCGGCGTCGGAATGAGGTTGGTATCCGAATTTACGGGAATGTCGGGAACGTCCACATTTCCCTCCGCAACGGGCTGCGGATCAGTCTGCAATATCCAAAGCGTCCAAAGGGCGCCGACGCAAATTAAGATTATCGTGGCGACGCTTGCAAACTGGAGTACAGAAACCTTGAAGGAAAACATCTCGAACAGGCCGGCCAAGAATCCTTTGCTTTCCAGCTTGATCTTCGCCAGCTCCCGATGAAATATGCGCGCTTCAGCGACCTTCTTCTGTCTTTCGGGCGTTGTGAGGTAACCGGTTTCAAACCTCTTTCTCTCGTCCCGGTTCATCTCGTTCCGAACGTACCGGTCGATCAATCTCATTTCCGCCGTCTCGATCTGCTCGAAGAGGTCGTCGTCAAGAAAGAAGCTCTCCTCGAACGTTTCGAGTTCTTGTTCCGAAAGCTCGCCGTACAAAAAAGGGTCGATCAGATGCTGCAGGTCTTGACTCATTTTCAAATTCTGGTCCTCCACGTTCTCTACGTGAGAGGACCTTTAAAAACCTTACATTCGTTCACGAAGAAATCTTCTTAAGGCAATCTTCGACGCATTTGCCCACCTTCTTTCTGAGCCGGCAGATGTTTGTGTACAGCGTACCGGAAGTCATTCCGTGCTTGTTCGCGAGCTTCTTTCTCTGCTCGATGTGCGTCTTGTCCGTGCCCTTTATCCGGTAGAAGGAAATGAGGAGGTCGCGCTTGGGTTCAGGAAGTTCCGCCAGGCAGGACCTGAGGCAGCCGAGATCTTCAGGATCCTCTTCCAGATCTTGAGGTGCCGCGATCAGCTGGTCAGGTACAAGATGGCCGGGCTCTTCACCGTCGGATAAGTTCGGCATCGCTCCGGTATGGTCGATCGGCACCGTCTTTGGTTCCTTGTACGCCTCCAGGCAAACAAATTTCGCGATCCCGAACACGTACATGCGCAGGTCTTCGACGTCCTCTCCTTCACTGATCTTCGAAATCGCCCTGAAGATCACTTCGTCGGCATAGTCCTCTGCAGGAGAAAGCCTCCGGCCGGAGAAGTACATGATCAACTTCTGTCGGAGTTTCCGAAACTCGGCTTCGTTCTCTAGGAGCAATGTTGACTACCGTAAGTGAGTACCGAAGATCGCGATTGATTCTTTTCGAATTCTATTGAGCTTTATTTCATTCAACAATGGCTGTCAAGACTTGTTGGGTAAACCCCCGCAGCCTGATCATCCGAAAGTTCTGAAATCCTCCTGTAAGGTTTCCCGCCCCGCTCCCACTTCCTGTCAGAAGCCGCGATAAACGGCTAAGAAAATGAACACACAGTGAGGATTGAATAAAATGACAAAAGCAAAACTAATCGCAGCAGCAACGCTAATTCTTTTCGCAACTATTTCTACCGTCTTTTCAGCAGATTCGCCCGGCGTGGCGAATCGCACGAGCCGCGTCTTGGATTCCGGGCACGCTCATGCAGCCGCCGAAAACGCCAAAACGACGAAAGGCATGCTCAGCCTGTGCCTGGCAATGGACCTCCGGTACGCCAAGCTCGCGACGATCTTTTTGAGCTCCGGAATCGGATCTCCAGAAGATTTCACGAGGGAGCTTTCGAATCTCGAGAGCCACTTAAGCGGCACGCCTGAAGGCGAACTCATTGAAAGCGTCCTGAACAAGAAGGACCTTACCTACCTTGAGCTGCTGGCAGCGTTCGACACTGTCGAAAGAAAGCTGACATCGAAACTCACAGGAGAAGAGGGATGGGCTTTCCGAACCGGCCTTAAGATTATGGATATCCTTCTCACGGCTGCTCCGGGTATGGAGACGGAACTACTCGGACATCTGAGCGATCTCGAAGCACTTGTCGTGGATGGACAGGCGTATGCTTCAGAAGAGGAACTCGCGCTGTTGGCCGCCGTCACGGAAACGAAAGTTACGAACCAGGGACAGGCCGCGTTGGACCGGATCGTCATACAGTCATCCGCCTTCGCTGACGCCTATCTTGGCGTCGCCTAGGGCGTTGCCCAAAACCCGTAGATGAGAAAGGCCGCCGAGTACCTCCGGCGGCTTTTTTCATCATTCTGAGAACTTCAGCTTCCTGAAGCGGTCCCCTTCCCAGACAAGATAGTGCGTTCCGACCCCGTCATCGTCCGACAGAGCGCCCCGGACGATCAGCATCAAGCTGTCTTTCCTGAACTCGACCGCCTCCGCCTCGATGTCCGTTCCCGGGAGTCCGACGCCGAGCCCCGCCATCTCCTCCGGAAAGAACACCTTGCCTGTCTTCCCGTCGATCACGGCGCCGACCAGGCAGTTCGTGCCGCATCCCCAGTAAGTGAGAATGTAGTGTCCCGCGAAGTTGACACCCTCGTTGCGCGCTTCCTGAAGCCGCGTCCGGAACATTCTCGCGTCCTTGTGGCTGTTAAGATCGACGGCTTTCGCCGTCCCGTTCCAGATTTCAGTGGTGTGGTCCTCGAACTTTGGTCGGTCCTGCGCTGTGTCGCCGGATCTCGCTTCGCCCGAAGTAAGCTTGCCGAAAAAGGCATAGCGGGCTTTGGGCCCGTTCACCGACAGGCGCCAGTGAGTGAAGTCCTCGACATTGTTGCATCCATTGCCGCGGCCCTGAAACACGAGGAGGTAATCGGCTCCTCCCTTGAATCCCTCGGAGAACATATTGCTTGCGGATCCCACCTTTCCGCGGAACCTCAACTCTTTGTAAAGAAGCGGGCCGCCGCCGGATGAGTCCTTCCCGTCGTGTATGTCGGCGGCGTAGTACTCACGTTCCGCCGGGAACGGAAGCGTCAAAGCACCGACAGCGTTATCGAGCGAGAACGTAAGCATCCAGAAACTGGACCCGACTGAAGCGCGCAGTTTGATCTCGTCGAATTCCGAAGCGGTCTCCGACGATTCGTAGATCTTCTGCAATGCCTCGAGCCCGTTCACGACCTCAAAGCCCGCCGCGTCGAGGTACAGCGAAGCAGCGGGCGCGAACTTCATCTTCGAGAGTATGTCGCGCTCGTATTCATCGATGGCGCTTGTGCTTGAGAAATACGTCCCCTTCTCGGCGCAGCAGGCGCAGGGGTGAACAGCAGTCACAGCGGCAGCGAGCACGAGGCAAATTGAGAGAAATCTTAAGCAGGTCCTCATTTCGGTCTCCTTCTGTTACGTTGCAGTGTATCCTCCTTGCCGAGTATAAGCTGCGACTCACGCTTGGCCGCGGCAGCCAGAAATCGCCCGGCGAACAAACCGGTCCGCTATACTAGCGCATGGTCTTATCGGCTCCATACTAATTAGTGCGTTTCACGGCACCGAACTCTATCATGAAACTTCGAATCGTCATTCTATCTGCCTTGGCCGGACTGCTTCTCTCTTCTTCCGCTCGATCACAAAATAACGCTTGCGATTTCATCCGCGGCCTGGAAAGCAAAGGCCGCGTCACCTGTTCCCGGATAACGGTGCCCGAGGACCATTCGAATCCCCAAGGGCGCAAGATCGAGATCGCGTATGCGGTCGTCAGCGCGCGGAAGGGAAAGGCCGAGGAAGCCGTTATCTATTTTTCCGGAGGCCCGGGAGGCGGAAGCCTCAGAGCGGGATTTATCAACTTCCTGGGCAACGACCCGCTCGCCGAGATCCGCGACGTCATCATTTTTGACCAAAGAGGGATACAGCATTCGAGCGCATTGCCGGACATCGGCAAGGGCGTGTACGAGGCGATGGCCGCCGATACGGATATGGAAGGCGAGCGCAAGATGATCGCCAAAGTGCTTCACGATTTCAGAAAGAAAGCGGAGAAAAGGGGCATCGACCTCGGGGCCTACAATTCTTTCCAGAACGCAAGGGATGTCGCCGAGCTTATGAAGAAGCTACGGTACGACAAGTACAATCTCTTCGGAGTCTCGTACGGGACAAGGCTGGCCAGGATAATCCAGGACCTGTATCCGGAGATGCTGAACGCCGTCATCCTCGACTCGCCGAACCTTATGACGGACGACTTTTTGATCGATAGGATGAAGAGCTACTCGTCAGCGGCGGAGAAGACGTTCCGTGCGTGCGAGCGGGACGCGAAGTGCCGGGCGGCGCATCCGGAACTCGAGAAGGAATACAGGTCCGTCATCGCGAAGCTGAAAAGCGAACCGGTCGCAGTGAAATACGACGGAGGCACGTTCGTGATCAATTCGCAGGACGCGGTGTACTTCCTTCGGCGCCAGCTCTACCGGACCGACGCGCTCGAAAGGTTCCCGGCCCTGCTTCACGCTTTCGAAGACAACGACCCTAAGATCCTGAAGGCGGTCGTCGAGGCCGAGCTCGCCGATGTCGATGACGGATCGTTCAACACCTCTATGTTTCTCGCGGTCAGCGCATACGAGAGCATGGACCGTGCGAACACTCCGGAGGCGATCGGGAAGTTGTACGGCGAGCTTCCCCATTTTCCGGACCGGCTCGCGTTCTTCACGAACCTGTACATCGAGGGAATAGACTGGCACGGAAAGTCCGTGTCGGCGGCGGACCGGGTGTTCAAAATGTCGTCCGTGCCCACGATCATCTTCGTCAACCAGTACGATCCCGTCACGCCCCCGGAGAACGGAAGGTTCTTCCAGCAGAAGCTCGAACGGTCGCACCTCTTCGTCATCGACGAAGGCGGCCACGGCGGCGGGAACTTTGCCTGCAAGACGGGAATGATGAACGATTTTATGAACGACACATCGAAGAAGCCCGACGCCTCGTGCATGAAGCTGTACATTGACTGAGCGTATGGCTCGGTCCGGCCGCTGTGGACAACCCGCTTCCGCTGTTGCGGTTTAAGTTATAAACTCCTTGCCGATGCCGGTCCTGATAGCCGAAGACAATCTCGCACAGCGCAGATACCTGAAGGAGCTTCTTGAGCGTGAGTTTCCTGCGCACGCACCCATCGTGGAGGCGAACGACGGAAATGACGCCGTCAGCAAGACGCTCGAACAGAGGCCGCAGACCTGCATCTTCGACATTCAGATGCCCCAACTGTCGGGCGTCAAAGCGGCCCGAAAAATTTGGCGCGAGCTTCCGGAGACCAGGATCGTTTTCTGGACGCAGTTTCCGCACGAGGTCTATATCAACGAGATCCGCCGTATTGTTCGTTCGATCTCGCCTCAGCCTACATACGGGTTCATCCACAAGAACAATCCTGAAGCGAGGCTACTCCGGTTCATCGCGACCGTGCTGGAGGACGGCGCCGATATGATAGATCCGGCATTCAAGGACTCTTTCAAACGGCCGCTTCTCACAGAATTCGAGTCCGAGGCTCTCAAGTACCTCGCTCTAGGGCTTTCCAACTGGGCGATCGCGCGGAAATGCAGCCTTTCCCTGCGAGGGGTCGAGAGCCGTCTGGCAAACCTGTATGAGAAGCTCGCCGGACCGGGAACAGGGACCGAAAGCGAAGGTTATGACAAGCTCGTTTTCAATGTCCGCACAAGGGCTTTCAGCGAGGCTCTGCGCAGGGGGCTGATCAATGCTGACGAGCTGGAAAAAGCCGAGAACGAGCTCGCCTCGTGGCTCGAACGGGATTGCCGCAAGTATCTTGACCGGCCGGAAGACAAATGAAGCTGCCCGAGAAATACCCGCGTTACAGACGGGCCGGCAGGATCGCTTTCGCCCTTTCGCTCCTGTTCGCTTTTACGGTCCCTTCAAATCCTCAGTCGGAACTCAACCTGCACCAGTGGAGTTCGCTAAGCCTGTTTAACGGGCTTCCTTCGAATTCGGTCCGAGCGATCGCGCAAACTGATGACGGCGTGATGTGGTTTGGGACGGACGGCGGTCTGGCCAGGCTCGATGCCTTGGGGATCCAGAAAGTGGCTCTTGGAAGGTTCGAAGGGCCGATCAGTTATCTCCTTGCGATAAGCAATGTTCTCGTGGGTGTTAGCGAAAACGGGGCATTTGTGATCTCGAACGGCGAAGTTCAGGCCGCCGAGGGGCTGGGGGATTCCACCGTCAATGGCCTGAGCCTGACGAAATACGGTACCACTGTCGCCGCGGACGACGGGATATATCAGTCTATCGACGGTCAGAATCCATTTCACAAGATCGCGATTCCGAAAGAACCGGAACACAAGTACACCGCACTCGGGGCTGCCCGCGACGGCAGTCTGATGGCCGGGATCGAGGGGCGGGGGCTCATAGGATTCAACGAATCAGGTGCGTTCCCTATCAGTTCCCGACCATACTTTGTAAATGCCATCGCGGCCGGCCGACTCGGAGGGACCTGGATCGGCGCAAACACCGGAAACAGGTCGGGAGGCCTGTTCCTTTACTCGGACGGCCGGGTAACTCAGACAGGCGGTTCCGCAATCGGCACCGTTACATCGATCGCGGCCGATGAAGACTCCGGGCGGGTCTGGGTTGGGACGGAGATCTCAGGACTTTATCTGATCGAAGGGACAGAGATGGCGGGGGTATACTCGTTCGCCAGCACGGCGGGCGGGCTCAGGTCGAACACCATCTATTCCGTTTTCGTCGACCGGGAGAACATCGTCTGGGTCGGAGGTGACCGGGGGATCAGCCGTCTGGACACGGGCAGCCCGGAAAACTCGTTGCTCTCTGAGGATTCCGCGACGAATTTCGTCAGGGTGCTCTTCGAGGGTTCCGGGGATTCGATATTTTCGGGAACCAACAAAGGGCTGTTCAGGCTCGAGGGATCGCTGTGGGAGTTTATACCCGGATTCGCTGAAGAGACGATCTATTCGATCGCCGAAGATCCGGAAGCAGGGATCCTTCTGGGAACGAGATCGAAGCTTGCGACCTTGGACGGAAGAGAACTCCTGCAAGGCGACATACGCGGCGTTGGAACGGTCGAGGGCCGGACGGTAGCGGCTGTTTTCGGCCGCGGCCTCGTAAGGATCGGAGAACCGGACGAAGAACAACTGGTCTTCGATCACAAAGTGATCACGGCAACTTCCTCGGACCAGCGGGGTTTAATGTTGGGAACCGGCGACGGCAGGATCTTCGCCTTCGACTCTGGCAGGGCGGCAGAAATACCCGGTCTGGGGGCTGTCCGGGGCTCAGCGGTCTGGAGCCTCAGGCGATATTTCGCGCAGGAGGATCCCGCCATCCTTCTCGTTGCGACGGAGAAAGGAGTCTTCGTGAGATCCGGGGACAAGCTCGAGCATATCTTCCGGTATGCACCCTCGCGCGATGCCGTGCTCGAGAGAGGCGAGTACTGGATCGCCACACTCGGGAAGGGTCTAGTCCACATCAAGACGGACGATCTTTTTGGCCGGCTTCAATCGGCGATCGGAACGGAACAGGGCCTTCCTTCCGACAGTGTCTTCTCGCTGCTGATGCAGATGGACGGGAGGCTTCTTGTCGCGACGACTAAGGGGATCTCGCGGTACGTGATTAACCGGCAGAAGCCGATCGTCGCGCCCGTCCGCTTGCTTGGTCAGCGCCTCTATTCACCAAATGAGATGGAAACGGGTGTCGTGCTCGACTATCCGCAGAACAGCCTTGCGCTTGAAGTGGGCGGACTTAGCAGCAGAACATTTCCGGAACTCTTCCAGTACGGATTCCTCTTGCTTGATTCAAAAGGGAACGAGATCCAGCGCCAGATCTCCGGAGACCCGCAGTTTCTCATGGACGGCCTGGAAGCAGGCGATTACACGGTTCAGGCATTTGCCTTTAACCAGGACCTTGTCCGCAGCGATCCACTCACATTCCGGATCTCCGTCGCCGCCGCTCCATTTCCGTGGACGTCCACAGCACTCGCCGTTCTTCTCGCGGTTGCCCTGATTGCACTGATCTGGGCCGTCGTCGAACGCCACCGGATCACGGGCGTGAACCGTAAGCTCACCGAGGCGCGTCTGGACCTCGCTAACGAGGCCGAGCGGGAACGGAGCCGGATCGCCCGGGACCTCCACGACCAAACCCTCGCCGACCTTCGAAACCTTATGCTCCAATCCGATCGTGTCGCCGGGGAAGGGTCCGGATTCAGAGGCGAAATCGAGGTCATTTCCGAGGAGATAAGGCGGATCTGCGAAGACCTGAGTCCCTCGGTGTTGGAGAACGTGGGCCTGTTCGCTTCGCTGGAATTCCTTCTCGCCGGATCAGGGCTCGAGACCGGATTCGAAGTGAAGGGAGGGTCCGAGGAAGAACTGGGCTTTCCTCCGCCGGCCCAGATTCAGGTCTTCCGCATCGCTCAGGAAGTCATTTCGAACATCACTCGTCACGCGGAAGCAGGCCGGATCGATATGCGCGTTTCGGCAGATGAAACCGCGGGATTCTTGCTCGAGATCGAGGACGACGGTACAGCGGAATTCGACGCCGAAAGTCAGGGTAAGGCGGGAATGGGCCTTTCCAATATCAGGTCTCGGGCGAGTCTTATCGGAGCCACGGCGGTCTGGAACCGAAAGCCGTCCGGCGGTGGCTGTGTGTTCTCGCTTCACAAGCCTTTCGAGTGACCCTTCCTTTGGGTCCGGTGTGGAAACCCACACTTGTGCGCCCGACCTGGCACACCGGGACCGTGTTGCGCCTCCACGTTAATTTCCAACCCGTATGCGGCCGATAATGCCGATGTGCGGGAAACCATTTGGAAAAAACTTGCAGGGATCGTAATACTCTCCGCCATCGTCCTGGCAGGGTCCGAGGCTTTCCGCCTTCTCCAATCCATCCAGCAGGCGCTCTTCGCTGAGCGTACACTTCTAAAAGACGAATCGACCGTCATCCACAAAAGGACGGTACTCACCCCTCAAAACAGGCTCAGGATCACTCTTTGGCAGGACCACTCGACAACCCGGGGGCTTGCCTTGTACAGGGATTCGATATTCGCCGCGACGTCCGGGGGGCTTGTCGAGTACACGCGGGACGGAAAGATCAAAAAGATCTTTACAGTGCTCGAAGGGCTTCCGGAAAGCGATCTGACATCGGTGGCCGCTTTCGATGGAAGGCTCTTCATCGGTACGCGCACTAAAGGGCTTCTGGACTTTGACGGCGCGACCTTCGCCCGATATGAATGGCCCGGCCGGAACACGCAGGCAATCACCTCACTCGTCAATGATTCGGACATTCGGCTGTTCATCGGCACGTTCAACGGCGGGCTGCTCACATTCTCCGGAGGCACCTTCACAGAGCGCAAGGCGGAAAACAGGAGCATCGGGAAAATAACCGCGATCGACTTGCGGCCTGCGGGACTCGTCGTTTCGACATATGACAACGGTGTCTGGATCTCTGAAGGAACGAGCTGGACGAGGATCGGAAGGGTTAACGGGCTTCCCTCCGACCGGGCTGTAGGAACGGCGGTGCTGCAAGGTCGGCTGTATGTTGCGACTGACTTAGGCATTGCCGTGTGCGAGGGTAACACGTGCATTCCAAAGGCGCAGCTTCCGGCGGTCTCCGGTCTCTTCCTCTGCGGCGGCAGGATCACCTTCTCGCGAGAGAACGGAGACGTCTTCGTGCTCTCCGGGAAACCGGATCATATCGACACGGCTAAGGGCGCAGAAAGCGGCTTCACCCTTGCGCAGACGGATGGCAGGTGCTTCGCAACGGGCAATTCCGGAATATACGAGATCCGAGGCGACAGGCTGTTGCGGTTTGCGACTGGCGGCGAGCGCGGACTGTCCGAGGACCTCATTTCGTCAATACATCTCTCATCGGACGGTCAGCTATGGGTAGGCACATTCCGCGGAGGCGTGGACGTTTTCACGCGCGACGGCAGACTGCTCCGGCATCTGGAAGATGACAGCTTGTCAGAGATCAACCATCTCTCTTCGCAACCGGACGGTTCGGTGATCGCAGCGACAAGCCGCGGGCTTGTGAGGATCGACCGCGCTTTTAAGACCAGCCTGATCGACACGGCGCAGCAGTCTGGGGCCGTCAATCATTTTTCCCGGGCGGCGATGAGCACGGCGAGGGGGCTTTTGACGGGCGCCGGTCCGGACGCGAGGAGAATCACCGCCGAACAGCGACTGCCCAGCAACAGTGTCTACACAAGCCTTGAGACCGGGGATTCCATCCTTGCTGGGACACTCTCAGGCCTTGCCCGCATACGGGGAGGCCGCGTCGTCTCGACCTGGAGATCTTCAAACTCGGGTCTGACGACGAACTGGGTTACGGCGCTTGCAAAGGCGGACGGACGGATCTTCATTGGCACATACGGAGGCGGGATCTTCGAACTAACGCCTTCGGACGAGATCCGTCCTGTTTCACCGAATGACGGGAAAGTCGTCATCAATCTGAACGCGCTCGCGACCGACGGCGGGCGCCTGTATGCGGGCACGATGAAGGGCCTCGCAGTCCTTGACCTCTCTAGCGGACGATGGGTGACGATCGCGGACGGGCTCCCGTCGGCAGTGGTCTTTAGTGTGGCCTGTGACGACCGAACCGTTTTTGTCGGCACAACAAACGGGATCGCGGTGATTGATCGGTCGGAGCTTGGACAGCTTTCAGGAGGTGCCGAATGAAGCGCGGATTCCGAATCTTGATGCTGGACTCTGTTGTGCGATTCAGTGTGTCAGGAGTCCGGGTCGCGCTCTTTGTCTCGGTAGTTACGGCTCAGACCGGGGTTCTGATCCCTTCTTCGGCTTCTGACAAGCCCGATCCATCGGTACTCTCGCTTGCTTCAATGTCGGTGGAGATCGGGATCGACGATCAGCATGCGACTGTCAGGGTCGTTCAGGTCTTCGAGAACCACACGGGCGGAATCCTTGAGGGCCGGTACCTGTTCGCGCTCCCAAGCGAGGCATCGGTCGCGGATTTCGCAGTGTGGGACGGGATCGTTCGGGTGCCCGGCGTGATGATGGAAAAGCGAAGGGCGAACAGGATCTATGAAGAGATCAAATCCAGGACCATCGACCCGGGTATCCTCCAGCAGGATGACGAACACGGGGGCGATTCGGCGTTTTCCGCGAAGATCTTCCCTATATTGCCCTACGGCACGAAACGCCTGGAGATGGAGTACACCGAGGTGCTTCAGGTCGAAGACCTTCGGGCGTCTTTCAACTTCCCCCTGCGGCCTTCGTACGGAGAATCCCAAACGGTCCGGGACCTTTCGATCAAGGTGAGGATCCGCAACAGCCATCCGTTCACGCCGCAGTTCGGGACCGGGTATCCGATCCGGCCGATCAGGTCGTCGCCCGATGAGTTCGTCGGGGAGTACAGGGGCAGGAACGTCGTTCTTACGAGCGACCTGTCCTTCTCGTACGAGCTCGGCCTGGATTCCCACGCGTTCTCTTTCATCGCCCACAGGACCGACGAATCTTTGACCGCTTTCGATCTCAAAGATCCGCGGTCCGCCGAGAAGGCCCGCGACGGATTTTTCGGCGCCGAGGCGATCTTTGCCCGCAGCGGCGGCGACGTTCCTGCGCCGCCGGCGAACCTCCTGCTGATGTTCGACACTTCGCTCTCAATGTATGGAGACAAACTGCGCGGCGCCGTTGAAGGGATGGAGTTCCTTATCGGATCCCTGCGCTCCCAGGATAAGTTCAATCTGATCCTTTTTGACGACACAACCAGAAAGCTCTCTGAAGTGCCGCTTTTGGCATCACCGGCCAACAAGGAGAAGGCAATCTCATTCATCAGGTCGTCGGCACTTGGCGGGGGTACAAATATGCGCGCCGCGATCGCGGCCGCCGAATCCGAAGCCGCTCGGTTCAACGGACGAGGCGCGACGAGGGTGGTCATGGTCTCGGACGCGAATGCCACAACAGAGACAGTGAAGGTGCCGGTGATCGCCAACGCATTCGGAAGAGGGAAGGCGCGCTTCTTCGCTTTCGGGCTCGGCTCGGACACCAATGTGACCCTCCTGCGCGAGCTCGCTTCCAGGACGAACGGATACTACGTCCAGGTCCGAGAGACCGAGGACATATCGGCGAGGATGGAGATGTTTGTCCGCAGGGTGATGTCCCCGTCGATCGATTCGATCTCATTCAACGGTTCCGACAGCGCAAACCTATACGACGTCTACGCGACCGGCGATACCGCCGCCGCGGGTTCGGCATTCGGATACGTCGGCCGATACCGCAAGCCGGGCCGGCAGACGGTGAAGATCACGGCCTCGATCGCGTCTTCTCCGCTGAAATTGTCGAAAGAGGTCGAACTTCCGGCAAATGAACCCGCTCACGGGTTTCTCCCCAGAGTCTGGGCGAAGGCCCGCATAAATGCGCTGATCGATGCGATGAACGTTTCGGGCGAGCGCGAGGACCTGATAGCCGAGGTGATCTCACTTTCGGAAAAATACAAGATCGTTACTCCCTACACAGCCTTCATCGCCGCACCGAGGGCATTGCTCAGGCCCAGGCTGATCCAGCCCGGAGATCCCGTAATACGGGTTCGGACGGACGAATCGGTAACAGAGGTCTTCGCGGTCCTGCCTTTCGGAGAGACGGTTCCGCTCAGGTTCATCGAGGAGGAGAGGATCTGGCAGACGAGATTCCTTGCGCCGGTGTGGATGCAGGACGGGACTTATTTCTGCAGGCTTTTGCTGAGGGACCGGACAGGAAACGTGTACGAAGAAAAGAAGTCTTTCGTGATCGACAGCAAGAGTCCGGAGGTGCGCCTTCTGCCCATCGACGGTGACCTTCGCGCCGGACAGGAGGTTAAGATCAGGGTCCTTTCCGACAGGGATACCAGAAAGCTGACGGCAAGGATCTATGGCGCGCCGGCTGTCCAGCTGTCCTGGTCTTCCAGGGACAAGGCGAATGTTGGAATCCTCAGGGTGCCGGACGAGCTCGTTCCCGGAAGATACGTCATCACCGTTACGGCTGAAGATTTCGCACACAACCAGACCATCGAAGAGTACACGGTGAACGTGACGGGGAGGGCGAGATGAGGACCCGCCTCTGTATCACAAGCTCGGTATGGAGATTGGCGGGCCGGCACGCTTCGCGTAGGGCGGCTGCGAGTCTGATCGCCCTCGCAACGATCGCTCTCGCTACGTGGCAAATTTCAGGGGACAGGGTCTCGGCATTCGACCGCGCCGAGGACCCCCTGGAGAAAGCGCTCTATATGCGGCAGGAGTTCTTCGGTTCGAGCGCACTGGTCCCGGTTCCTCCTGCCGAAGCTCACAAAAACCTCGTCCGACTGCTTGAGATCGACCCGAGCCAGGCGAGCGTGCTCGCCAGGATGGCGGAGATCGAAGAGCGAACGGGAGATCATTCCTCGGCAGAGCGAACCTGGCGCAGAGCGGCCGAGCTGAACAAAGAGCATTACGAGGGCTATAGGACCTTTCTCAACCGTCGCGGAAGATTCGACGACGCCGCGAAGCTGCTCGAGGAACGGCTGCTCGCGGAAGATCACGAGGGAGCGAGGTCGTTCCTGCTTGACGAGTTGTTGAATTCCGCAATGCGCCACGGCCTCCGCCGTTACCTGGAGCCTGCTTTCGTCAACCGGCATTCCGAGTTACTTCGCTCCAACTTCACCCTTTTCGACAGGTTCGTTTCCGCGCTTGTCGAGGACGGGCGCAATGAACGGGCGCTCGAGATCGTGCGCACCGGGAAGAGCCTTTTTCCGGATAACAATTCGGAACTTCTCTCCAGAGAGGTGTCGCTGCTCGAATCGCTGGGGCAAATCAAGGAAGCGGAGGCGGCTTTTGCGGCGGCGTTCGATCCTTTCTGGAACCGCGAAGAGGAAGAGGCGTTCTACGGGTTTCTGAGTACGAATGACCGGCTTCGAGCATACGGTGCGGAACTGAAGGCGAGATTCCGTACCGATCCGTCCGATTTCCGCACAGGAGTCCGGCTCGTGCATTATCGGCTGTACCGGTCAGAACCTGCCGGACCGGTTATCGCCGAGCTTGAACGGAACAAGAAGAAATGGACGGGGGACGAGCTCCTCACCGCCGCCCGGCTCGTGATCGCCGACGGAGACGGAGAGCTTGCGTCCAGGTTCCTCTACACCCTACTGACCCGCGGCGACGTGGCGAACGATCCGGAGTTGCGGGCAAGGGTCCTTTATCAGCTATTCGAAGTTTTCTGCGATTCCGAGAAAAGGCGGTTGACGCTCTCCGGCGGAGGTCTGGACGCCTATGCGGAAATGGCCGGTTTCGATCCTGATCCGGGGATCTCAAGCGGCGTCCTTTCCCTTCTGTTCTCCGATTCGGATCCGGGCGGCGCCCTCGAGGATAAGATACAGGCCGCTGACGAGGCATTCAACCGGTCGGCGGCTTACAGGCTCTTTACTATCTACAAGAAGGAATTCGACGTCACCCCGGAAATGGCCCAGATGTATCTGGACCTCATAAGGCTTTACACGGCAGATGGCGGAGAAGCCCTTGCTTACAAGCTGCTCAAGGAGTTCGAACAGCGCCACGAGAACAGTCCGGAATACCCTTCGGTTGCAATGCGCCTCGCCGCGGCTTTCGAATCGCGAGGGGAAAAGGACAAGGCCGAGTCCATTTATAGAGCCGTTCTCGACCATACCGGAAAACTTGAGGTGCCTTTTGATTCGTCAACAAGGCTTCCGGAAGCGGGATTTCCCGGTATAAGGATCCCGAAGCGCGACTCGAAACACCCGGACGGATATTCCTACGGAGAGAGTTACGGGTACGGGCTAAGAGACACTTTCGCAGGCGGCACTAAATCGGTTTCGTACCTGTTCGCACTCGAACGGCTTGTCGAGCTTCACTCGAAAGCCGGCGAAACACTGGAGATCCTCGAACTTTATTCAAGCGAGATCCGGAAGCACCCTGACCGCGAGTGGCTGTACGAACAGAGACTTGAGTGGCTTGAGGAGACGAACCTGCCGGATGAGGAAGCGGAAGTTTACCGGTCGGCGGTCAAACGGTTCAACACGCATTCCTGGCGAGACAAGCTGGCGAGGTTCCTCCTGAGGGAAGGAAGGAAGACCGAACTTTCGTCTTTCGCGGAAGATCTGTCGCGATCGCTCGGCGATGCCGAGCTCGAGACATTCCTGACGGATATCGCTTCCGGCGGGTCAGGAACGGAGGAACTTCGAAGGAACCTGCTTGAGAGACTCTACCTTTCGGCCCTCGAGAGATTTCCTTCGAACACGGCCTTCGCTTCGGGGTTGCTGGAGATCTACGAATCCACCAGGCAGGAGCGTAAGTGGCTCGAGACGGCCGGAAGGTTCTTCTTTGTCAGCAAATCGATCCGCGCTTCGTTTCTCGACCGCCTTGCCTCTCAGGGAGAGTTGAGAAACTACCTGGCCAGGGCCGGGAACGATTCAGATGTCTACAGGCTCTTCAGGGCCGAGGCACTTGTGCGGCTTTCGGACTTTGAAGCTGCTTTCCCCGCCTTCCGCGAACTCGCGCATAAGCATCCAGGCGTTTCCGAACTCCGCTCCCGGGCTCGGGACCTTGCCCGATCTCTCGGACAGAAAAACGGCGAGTTGCTGAAAGATGCCGCCGGGATCGCCGAAGCGATCGCCGGCTCGGATCTCTCGTCCCGCGAGGATATGGTTACCGCCGGGGAGATTGCCGCCGAGCTTGGCGATTTCGAGCGGGCGTCGCGGAACTGGGAGCCGGTGATACGCGCCGCCGAAGGCTTGACGGACTCGTATCTCGAGGCCGCCACGGTCTACTGGGACTATTTCCAGTTCCCAAAGGCAAGGGAGACCATAGACAGGGCGAGGGTCCGGAACGATCCGCAGAACCTCTTTGCGTTTCAGAAGGCAGCGATCTATGAAAGCGAGGGGCGGCGTGAAGAAGCGATCGCCGAGTATGTCAGTGCGCTCGATTCCGCCGATGATGAAGTGAGCGGAAGAAGCAGTGCGGTCAAGCGGCTTGCCGCACTTGCGCGAAGGGATCCGGGAACGGCTGGCGAGATCGAGGCCGCCTACAGTTCGAGAAAAAGGGTCTCAATAAAGCCCGGCAAGCTGTCGCTCGCTTTTGCTGACGTGCTGGCGAGGTCCGGTGAAAAGCGCCGATCTGCCAAAATGCTGAAGCGGGAAATGCGGGCGAGCCGCGATCTTCAGTTCCTGAAAGAAGCGCTCGAGTTTTTCGAATCGGAAGTGAATGCAGAAGGTGAGCAGGAAACCTACCGGCGGCTGATCGAGGTAGAGGAGAGTCCGCGCGCGCTTATGGAACACCATCTCCGCCTTGCGGAGAGCCTGCGCGAAACCCGCAATCTGCAGGAGGCCGGGTCGGTTATCAAACGGCTGGTCAGACGATTTCCTGAGAACTACGGCGTCATCTCCGAGGCTTCCAGACTCCTGATCTACTTGGGTTTTGAGAATGAAGCTGTTGAGGTGCTCAAAGGCGGACTGCTAAAGGCGAAAGGGAAATACCGGCTGATACTTGCAAGGTCCCTTGCGAAATCGCAGATCGAAATCGGCCGTCTCGATGAGGCCGCCGAACTGCTCGACCGCCTCCATTCCGAACACGGTAACGATCCGGTCATCTTCCGGGCACTTGCGACCGTTTACGTTAGGCAGAACAGACCGGAAGCATTGAGAAGGGCATTCGACAAGACCGTGAAAGCGCTGGTCGAGGGCGAACGCGAGAGGATCTTCGTGCGCCAGGAACTCTACGAACTACGCAAAGAGATGATCGAAGCTTTCACACTTCTCAACGACCCGGCATCAGCTGTCGACCAATACATTGAGATCATCAACCGGAATCCGAACGAAACGGGCCCGATCACGGATATGGCGATCGGGTACGCAAAACGGTACGGCGTGACCGAAAGGCTGATCGCTTACTACCGAAAGCTCTCGAAGGAATCATTCAAGAACTACCGTTGGAATCTGGTCCTTTCCAGGCTGCACGAGGAAGGAGGCGCTCTCGGCCCCGCGATCGGCGAGCTTCGAAAAGCGATCGCCAACAGTCCCGATCTCCCGGAACTCCATTTCCACCTGTCGGAGCTCGAGTTGCGAGAGGGAAGGACGAGCGAAGCGCTCGAAGCCGTAGACAGAGCCATCGAGCTTTCCGGGGAATCGCCCGAGCTGCTCAAGAAAAAAGCCGAAATACTTTTCAAAGCCGGACGCAGTTCCGAAGCGGAAAAGGTCCGGGACAAGTTGCGGGATCCGGAAGGGAGCGAAAACCTTTTCGATCACGCCTCGAGGACGGACGACGCACGGGCGGCGGCCGAGCTTTTCGGCAAAGCGTTCGAGGAATTGCTCCGGGATCCGGTGAGAAAAGAGGTTCGTCAAGTCGATCTTACTTTTTACGCCAGGAACGTCAGAGACTCACGATCGCTTTCGGAAGCCAACGGTCAGCTCTGGAAGCTCCGGGACCGGCTTGTCGGGATCGCGGATGCGGCGGGATCGACCGACGCTGGGACAGCGCGCTCAAGGATCAGGACGGTCGACGCGGTGATCGTTTCGGTGATCGGGGGGATCGCCAGGGAACGTGCGGAAAGCGATGAACTACGGCAGCTCTACCTGTTCCTGGGAAGCAAACTTGAAGACGTTGCGTCCGGAGTTGACAAGTACGGCACTATGGCCCTCGTCCGGGACCTTGCCGAGCGTGCCGGGTCCGGCGTCATTAAAGAAGGGTCATGACTAGTTAACTCAGAAATCTTTGACAATATTCAAGAGAATTGAGTACAGGTTCTTTCTTCTGTAGTTGAACCTAAACTCACATTCCTTCAGGTGCAAGTAGAAAGTCTCAGTCCGCATGCCCCGGAACTTTGCGAGCCTGACTTTGGCCAGTCCCCAGAAGCCCTCGATTCCGTTGATGTGGCTCGAGCCGACAACGAACTCGTCGCGATTGTGATA
>DATKCW010000001.1:0-174089 GCA_035513035.1 Aridibacter sp. | reverse complement strand
GAAGGCTTCTGGGGTCTCGCCAAGGTCAGGCTCACAAAGTTCCGGGGCATGCGTCCCGAGACTTTCTACTTGCACCTGAAGGAATGTGAGTTTAGGTTCAACTACAGAAGAAAGAACCTGTACTCAATTCTCTTGAATATTCTCAAAGATTTCTGAGTTAACTAGTCATGACCCTTGAAGATTATTGATAGGGCGGGGACAAGCCTCGCACCTACGATCGGAAAACTCAGTCAACTGATTTCAAAAGCGCCCCGACGATCATCATCTTCGTCTCCGCCCTCATCTCCGGGCGGTCGAAGCGGTCCGGGAGGTCCGAAAGACGCTCAAGGTCGTGCGCCGCAAGGCCTTCGACGACATTTTCCGGGAGGTTGAAGTAGCTTGTGAACTGCCTCGCGTATCGGTTCATCAACAGCTCGCCGTTCTCCACCGTCCTGCCGTTCCCGGAATACTCTGCGAACCGTACGTAGCCGTCGATAACGCCGTTCAGCCGGTACACCATCTCCTCGAAGAATGTGAAGGCGCGGTCGGGGTCGACAATGGCGTATGCCTGGGCAATCGTCTGCGCGGCTGAAAAATCGGAGCGCTCTTTGGGAGCGCCCTCAAGATACATCTCCGCTTCCTTCATCAACGAAACCGCTTCCTCCGTCTCGCCGGCGCGATGAGCCCTAACTGCGAGCGCGGCTAGGTTCGTAAATCTGAAACGGTCCTCATCGACCGAAAGTATCCTGTCGCGCGCCGCCGAGATCGCTTCTTTTCTTGCCTCCGAAGTAGCCTCGCCGTCGCCCGCAGCGTCGAGTAGCCTGCCCAGATCCTCTCGGTACTGCCGCGCGGTCTCCCGCGCCTGTTCCCTTTCGATCCTCTCCGATTGTTCAGACGAGTTTCCGGGATACGACCCGGCCGAAGCGCCCTTCGGCTCGCGCGAGGCGCGTCGCTGTTCAAAAGTGGTGGTTATTCTCGAGGCTGTTCCCGGCGAATAACGCTCTATGCCGTCCAGCACGTTCGCCGGGAGCGAAGTGTAGCGGCTTTCGGGGTTCAGCACCGCAGTTGTTATCGCGGCCGAGAGGGCCTTCATCCCCCCGGTGTCGAACATCGGGACCGTCTGGTCGGCGGACGAAAGGCCCATCTGGAAAAGCCTTGACGCGATCCAGATCCGGCTGGGTTCGAGCGCCGAGGACTTCAGCTTGTCCACGATGAGTTCCCCGAACTCGGCGCCTTTCGCTTTGTTCTTCTTGTAGACGTTGCTGAGAATGCCGACGACCTCCGACGAAACACCGCTTTTGAGTCTTTCGGCGCCTATCTCCAGAGCCTTGCCGACATCGTTCTCGGCGATCTTCTTCAGGATCGCGGATTCGAGGCCTTTGTTCTCGCGCTGCGCCCTGGATCGGAGCCCGTCGTTGGTGAACATCTCGGCCGTCTCTGACGCGAACGCACTTGCCTGTTCGGGAGCGAAGCCGGCGAGCGTGTTGACGTAATCTTTTCGGAGACCGAACGCAAGGTTTGTCTTCGCCCTAAGGTCGGAAGACCTTCCCCGCCTTCCGCCGACGGACCGCGCGGCCTCGACACGGTTCGTTTCGATATCGACCTGGGCGAGATAGCGCTTCACGTCCTCGCCGGCCGCTCCGAGCATAGACCACGTGATCGCGTCGTCGATCTCCCACGAGATCTGAGCAAGCTTCAGATACGCATCGACGCGGTTTACCGGAGACGCCAGCGATGGCACGATCGCCGCTGTTTCCCGGATCATCTTCTCGGCCTCGGCCCGGACCTCAACCGGATCCGCCCTGGGAGGATCGTCGGCGGCTACAGATCCCGCCGATAGGAACAAAAGAACTGCGACAACAACGAAGGCTAAAAATCTGCGCATAATCTAATTCCCTAAAAGAAGTTTCGGTCCGGAAACATCCGTGTCGGATCTCTGACCAAGTACGACGCCCAGCACCAGTGTCTTCGCCAAAATCCTTATCTCGGCGCGATCGAATTTCTCCGCAAGAGCCTTCGTCCGCCCCAGGTCCGTCTCGGCGAGCCCCAGGATCACGGTATCCCCGGCGATTAGCATTCGCGACATATTTGCCGTCATCCCGGACGCAAACGCGCCGATCAGCAGCTCGCCGTCCTGTACGTAGTCGCTATCCACATCGATGAACTCTGCGATCGTGATCCCGGCGTTGACGACGTCGTTCAGCCGGAACACGGCGTCTTCGAGGCGGCTGAACGCTATATCGGGCCGAACTTCAACCAGTCCGCCCGCGAGGATCCATATGTAAAGGAAGTCCTCGTAGTTCCTCGGGTTCGATGTGACGTGGCCTAAAGCTTCATTCACGAGTTCCTCGGCGAGCCTCTCGTCTCCGAGACGCTTCAGGCCGACGGCCGCCGCGGTGAGTATGCCGATCTTAGCCCCGGCAGAATCCGCAGAGTCTGCGGCGGCCCGGGCTTCCGCCGCAAGTGCGTGTTTCTTCTCTTCCGAGAGCTCCTCGCTTTTCAGCTCGGTGAACTCCTTTAGGAGCTTTTGCCGCTCGGAAAGTTCGCCTTCCTTGTTTTCGCCGTCGGTGTAAAGCTCCAGCGATGGATCACCGTCGGCATCTGAATCGCCTCCGGCGGCGACCGCGCTCTTCGCCTTGTCCGCGGCTCGGGATTTCTCCAGCAGCGCCTGAAGCCTTCGCGTTTCGGGGCTGACCGACTCGTCCTTCTCCTCGAACTTCTTCTCTATCCTTTCGGCGAGCGACTCCGAGAAAGGACGGATCGCTTCCGCGTACCCCTTCGCCGTCTCGAAATCCATCTCGTCCAATCTGAGGATCGCGCGTCCGAAAGCGCCGGCATGCGATGCCGCATATTCGCGCGAAATCACTTCGACCCGATCGGGATACGGTTCTTCCTCCAGGGTCTCATTCGCGTATCGAAGAAGATAGGCATGTGCGCTGAATTTGGGCTCGATCCCGTCAATATCGCGGCTCGCGGCGGAGAAGACCTCGAGCGCGAATTCCGCGCCTTCCTTATCGTCTTCTGCCCTGATCGTCTTAAGCATCGCGACGGCAGCGCCGTCGAAACCCTCCTTCAGAAGCCTTCTTCCAAGCTCTCGCGCCGTTTCGCGGTTTCTGGCAGCGAAGAGCTCTACGATCATCAGCTTTGTCTTTTGATCGGACTCATCGAGACTGCTCGCAAACGCACCGCCGCGAACGGACGTCGAGGTTGCCAGCACGAAGTCGAGCGCAAGCAGGGGATCCTCGGCCGCGGCGGCACGCGCGAGGTTCTCGCGGACCACAAGCGCTTTCATCATCCTCCGCGCCGCTTTAGCCTTCTCGCGTTCCTCGTAGTTCCACTGGTCGCCTTCTTCGTAGCCGACTGCGTTGAGCTGGCCTGAATACTGGGTGAAAAGCTGGATGAACGAGTTCGTGAGGACCCGGAACATCTCTTTAGCCTCCTCGGGATTGTGCGCCCAGAGCAATCCTACGAGGTCGGCGGAAAGGCCGATCCTGTTCTCCGGCGTCCGAAGCGTCTCGACCTCGCGGGCTGTCTCCTGCAGCATCTCTAGAGCGAGTTCCTTCGCCTTCTCGGCCTTCTCCTCTCGTTTCCCGGCTTCTGAATTGGCCGACGCGGACTCGGGAGCCGGAAGATCACCGGTTTGCGCGAAGGCGGCCGCGGCCAGGACAACGAGCAGGAATATCAGCGACAGACATCTGTGGATGTTCATGTTGATGGCCGGTTTTTCGGCAGATGACAAGGTCAAATCCGGCAAACCGAATATGGCTCGCCGTAGAAAATCAGTTATCTTCCTCGGGCGATGAGACCGGAACCACGTCGGGATCCTCTTCTTCCGGCTCCTCTTCGGACACGAAACTCTTCAGGATAAGAAGCCTCGCCGTAACTCTTATCTCCGGCCGGTCGAACCTTTCCGTGAGAGCCCTTGTCCGCGCGAGGTCCGTATCGGCGAGCTTTCTGACGATCAGCCCGTTCGAATCCAGAGTGCGCATCATCTGGTTCATCATTCCGCCGCCGAAGCCGCCGAACTGAAGCTCGCCCTCGTCGAGGATCTCTCCGTTCGAATCGAGGAACTCTGCGAACCCGTGAAAGTTCGCGACCACACCGTTGAGCCTGAACACCAGGTCCTCGATGATCGCGAAGGCCCGTTCGGGCTGCCTTTCGACCAGAGCCCCCGCAAGGGTCCACGTCTGCAGAAAATCCTGATAGTTCCTTGGGTTTGCTGTAACGGAACGGAATGCTTCGTTCAAGACCTCAGATGCCGCCTCTTTTTGGCCGAGTTGTTCCAGTCGGTTTGTGACCGCTACATATGCCGCGATTTTCGTCAAAGGATCGTCGATCTCGGAGATCTTTTGAAGTGAGAAGCTGACGTACTCGCGCACGGCCGCCTTCTTCTCGGGATCGTCTTCCGGAGAGCGCATCTTCTCTTCAAGCTCTGCGATCCGCTCTTGCTCCTTCGCGGCTTCCGACTCGGCCCCCTTGGCGTACACCGAACTCGTAGAAGCCGCGGGAGGCGGTGGTGGAGGTGGCGGAGCCGCGCCGATCGCTCTGATAGCCGGACCGCTTCCGCTGCCCGTCCCTAGGCCGCTGCCATTCTCTTCCGAAAACTTTCTCTGGATCCGGTCAGCGATGTCCGGCGCAAACGGGCGCACGACCGAGGCGTATTCCATCGCCTTTCCGGCTCCCCCGAATTCTTCTGCTTCCTTTCCCAGTATCAATCGGCCGAATGCCTCCGCGAGATTCCTGATTTCCGCGGGATCGAACAGCGGCCGGACGGGCGCGGATTCCTTCTCCGCTCTTTTGAAAGCGACACGCAGAAGCATCGCGAGCGCACCGAGGTCCGGATCGATGCTGTCCACTTCGCGGCTTGCCGTTGAGATCACCTTCGGCGCGTATGCCAGTGCGGCATCATAGTCCTTTCCTTTCAGTTTCGAGAGCAGGACCGGAGCGCCCAGATTCAATCCGTTCTTCAGGAGCCTTTCGCCGAACTCGGCGACGGTTTCCGGATCGTCAACCGAGACTGCACTCGCCAGCTGCATCAGCAGGGCATCCTCACTTGGTCCGAAATAGCCCAGGACCTCGGAGACGTCCCGGCTGATCTTCGTCGCGTCGAACAGATCCAGAGCGAGTACCGGGTCGTGCTTGGCGGCAGACAGCACGGCCTGGGTCCGGATCGCAACCGCCCGCCTCAGCTTCCATACGGTCCTTCCCGCGTTTCGATATGAGGCGATCCCGGTCGCGTTCCGGTCCTTGTCCGACACCATCCCGGACTGCACCGCGATGAAACGGGACAGCGAATCGGCGAGCTCCAAGTACATACGCCTCGACATTGCAGGGTCCAGGCTGTACGCCGTCTCGGCAATGTCCGCCGAGAACGAGATGCGGTTCGTGAGCGATTGAAGCATCTCGATCTCGGATGCCGTCTCTTTGAGAAGCAGGAGCGCGATCTCTTTTCGAAGTTCCGCGACTTCTTTCTTCTCCTCTACCTTTTCGGCGGCCGGGATCTCCGTGACCGAATTTTGCGCATACGCGGAGAGTGTCAATAAAGAGATAACGACGGCAGAAACTACTTGTTTATAAGTCATTTCGGTTCCTCGCAGGCCGGATCCCCTAAGAAAGGAACGCAGGGATTTCGTAACATAGTAAACCGAAGGGCCGATCAGGTAAACGATTTTGGGGATTTCGTACGAGGCTTCGGGTGCCCGGTGGAGCCTCCCGACTCGCCCGAGGAACACGGTTCGGCTAGAATCGAGGCAATGCTGCTCGTTATCGACAACTACGATTCCTTCACGTACAACCTTGTCCAGTATCTGGGCGAGCTCGGCGCGGAAATGGAAGTGTTCCGGAATGACGAGATCACGGTTGAAGAAATTCGGGACCTTTCGCCGGAGCAGATCCTCATCTCGCCCGGCCCGGGGATCCCGGACAATGCGGGCATCACGCTTGATGCGGTCAGAGAGTTCGCGGGTAAGGTGCCGATCCTCGGCGTCTGCCTGGGACATCAGGCGATCGGACAGGTGTTCGGCGGGAACGTGGTCAGGGCTCCGGAGCCGATCCACGGAAAGCCTTCGACAGTAAATCACGACGGCAAGGGAGTTTTCCGGGACGTGGCTCAGGAATTCGAGGCCGGCCGTTATCATTCCCTGGTCGTCGACCGCCTGACATTTCCGGACTCTCTCGAGGTATCCGCCGAAACCGAAGAAGGCATAATTATGGGCCTCCGGCACAAAGAGCTTCCTGTCGAAGGAGTTCAGTTCCATCCCGAATCGATCCTGACACCGGAAGGAAAGAAGATCCTGAAGAACTTCCTTGAACAGTCAAGGGCCGCTGCCAGCTAAGTGTCCGCGATCCTCAACATAGCTTCGAAGATCTACGGCAGGGTGCTCGACACCCGGAACGTGCTGTACGACTACGCCTTCTTCCGGTCGTACAAGGTCGATGTCCCGGTCATTTCGGTCGGCAACATCACGCTCGGAGGGACGGGTAAGACGCCTCTGGTCGCATATGTCGCGCGGCTCCTTGCCGAAGCCGGCGAAAGGCCCGCCGTGGTTTCGAGGGGATACGGAAGAGAGAGAGAAAATGAGCTGGTCGTCGTATCGGACGGCGAAAGGATCATAGAAGAGCCCTCGGTCACAGGCGACGAACCGCTAGAACTGGCGCTCGACCTGAAAGGCTCGGCTTCGGTTGTGTGCGACGCGAACCGCGTGCGGGGTGCCGTTTATGCGGTCGAAAAGCTCGGCGCGTCCGTGATCGTCCTCGACGACGCTTTCCAGCACCGGAGGATACGCCGCGATCTCGACATCGTGGTCATCGACGCGACCGCGCCTTTTGGAGGCGGCAGGACCGTTCCCGGAGGACGGCTCAGGGAGAACCTGCACAATCTTTCTCGCGCGGGAGCCGTCGTCATCACAAGGCCCGACGGAGCGGAAAACCTCGAGGAAATCAAAAGCGAGGTCCATTCCCTGAATGAGAATGCGCCCGTGTTCGTCTGTCTCTCAAGCATCGATCGTATCGAACGGATCGGCGCCGGAACGGATCCCGAAGAACCGGACGCACGGACGAAGTTCTTCGTCCTCTGCGCGATAGGAAATCCGAAAAGCCTTCTGGATCAGCTCGAAAGAGAGGGCGTCGCGGTCGCCGGGAGCAGATTCTTCCCCGACCACCACGCTTATTCGCAAAAAGGCCTCGCCGACGTGGAGACCGAGGCGCGCGCCGCCGGCGCCGATGCCCTGCTTGTGACCGGCAAGGACGCCGTGAAACTTCTGAATTCTCACTTCGAACTCGCTTGTTTCAAAGTAAAAAGCCGTCTCGTCATCGATAACGAAACGGCTTTCCATAATCTTGTCAGGCTCGCGGCCGCGCCGGAAGAACAGTCTTAAAGACCGCCGCCCGAATCCGGAGGATCGCTCGTCGCGCTCTTCGCCGGGGTCGGTGTCGCCTGTCTTGTCGGAGCAGGGCTGGCCGCGGGCTTCGGGGTCTGTGTGTTCGTGTTGCCTCTTTGCGGCGATGGCGAAGCCTCGGGCGTAGGCGTCGGCGTCACGATCTTCGGAACAAGGATCACGCTTCCGTCGCCCGGCATGAACACGCTGCCGTCACCCGGAATGGTGACGTAGTCGCCTCCCGGCCCGATCGGCGCAGAACCTCCCGGAGGCGGAGATCCGGGACTCGCCCAGGGATCGTAACCGTCGCCGCCTATGTCGTCGGGGAGCGCGTAAGGATCCCCGGAAAGTATTTGCGGCGCCAGGCTCAGGCCGTTTTGTTCAGGCATTCCCGTCGCAGGATTCAGAGGCTGGACCGGCTGGCTGTTGGCGTCGGTCTGCAGGACGGTCGCCGGATCCTTCTGTCCGGAGTTCGTCCAGTAGATCAGACCGAAGGCGAGGACCGAGATCCCCGCGAGCACGATAAAAGCAGTCTTCCAGACATTGTTCCCGTCGGCCCCTTCGGCCCCGATCGGAACAACGATCGATTCGTCCGCCCCGTCGTCGTCGATCGCTGCGTTCAACGCCACGACAAATTCCTCGGCCGTCGCGTATCGCTTTGAAGGGTCCTTCGCAAGCGCCCCCAGGATCGCCGTTTCGAGGCCTTCCGGAAGGTCACTCCTGAAAGCGACGAGCGGGGGCGGCGGAACCTGGTTGTGCCTCTGCATCAGCTCGTTCCCGGTCTCTCCCGAGAAAGGTCTTTCGCCGGCAAGCATTTCGTAGAGGGTGATCCCGAGCGAGTAAACGTCGGAGCGTTCGTCAGGCTTTGTCCCGTAAAGGAAAAGCTCGGGAGCGCGGTAAGCGAGCTCCTCAAGATCTTCCGGCGTCTCGCTATTCCTCGGGAGCGTGCCGAAAGCGCCTATGTCGAAGACCTTCACTATCTCGCCGACATCGCCCACCTTTGCAAGCACGACCTTTCCGGGAGTCAGACTTCCGTGAGACAGGCCCCTCGACCCGGCGGCGGAAAACGCCGAGACGATCTGCCTAATGATCCGCACCGACGGGACGACCATCATCGGCGATTCTTCTTCGATCCTCTTCGCGAGCGTGTCGCCGCTCGAATCCTCCATCACGGCGAAGATCGTTCCTTCGACGTCCTGTCCGAAATCGATGATGTTAAGGACGTTAGGATGCGCGATCTTCGAAACGGCACGCGCCTCGGCGGAAAAACCCGCGGCGGCCGCGTCATCGAATTCTTCGCCGCGGTCGATTATCTTGATCGTTACGGAATTCCCGATAAGCAGATGCGTACCGCGGTACAGACTGCCCGAGCGGCTTTCGCCCAAGTAGCTGTCTATGCGGTACTTATCCGCGATCACCTTGTTTATGAACCGATCGTCCATCGCCTTAAATCGCTAATTCTTAATTGGTTACGAACTGTGATTGTCGCCCGTTTCGATAAGATTTTCAAACAAATAGTTGTCGGCCGCGAACGCGTCGCATGAAGATCAAAAAGCGGGCGGGAACCCGCAAGATCCCACCCGCCGGACATCACGGGCCGGCCGCCAAAGCGGCCGGCTCTGAACATAGCGTCATATCTTAATGAACACTATCAGAAGCGCGAAGAGCACCAGCGACTCGATTAGTGCGAGCGCGATTATCATAAGCGTCTGAACGGTGCCCGCGGCGCCCGGATTGCGGGCGGCGCCTTCTGCACCGCGCGAGCCTACCAATCCCTGACCGATCCCTGCGAGACCCGCAGCAAGGCCGAATCCGAGAACACCAAGCCCGGTGCCTAGCGCCTGATAGGCGCTTACAGTAGATTCATTGTCCGCCGCTCCCGCCTGGGCGAGCGCCGGAACGGCCATCACGGCGAGAGCCGCGGCAGCGTATCCGATCTTCTTGATTATTTTCATTTTGATTGTCTCCTAATTGTTTTGCTTACATTTCGAAGACGATCGGCGATGAAAGGCGCCGGGCCGCTGGTATGAATTCGCCTCACTTCCGGTATGCGCTCGATTTCGACTCTCGTTGGAGTCGAGGCTCCTGACGCGTGCGGGCTTCTGTTATTTCGCGGTCCGGACGGCTGACAGGCCGTTCGTCCTCAAAAACCTTCAATTTTCAAACTGCCGGAAAAATTCCGATCCTTACTCTTACGCCGCAACCGCGGCTGTTTTCCCTCCGGCGTGGTGCTCGTCGTCGTGATGCTCGTGCGGAGGATGCGAGACCTCACTGATGTAGATCATTGACAGAAGGGTGAACACAAGCGTCTGCACAAACGCGACGAATACCGCGAGGGGCATAATCGCCACCGGCAGAAGGTACTGCGTGAACGGCGGGAACAGGTTCGAGATCTGCAACGCGATCTGTTCGTCGGCGAACATGTTCGCAAACAGGCGAATCGCCAGTGTCAGCGGCCGGATCATGTTGCTTATCAGTTCGATCGTGAAGATCAGAGGCGTGATAATCAGGGTCATGAGCAGCGGCAGCCTGGGCCCGGCGAAGTGCGCCAGGTGATTGATGAACCCGTTCTCGCTGATCCCGACGTAGTTGTAGTACACGAACGACGAGATACCGAGCGCGAACGTGACGCTGATGTGCGCCGTCGGCGACATAAATACAGGGAACAGCCCCATCAGGTTCGAGACCAGGACGAGTACCGCGAAAGTCGCCACCACGGGGAAGTACTTGAATCCGTGTTCGCCTACCGCGCTGATCAGAAGGTCCTTGATCGAAAGGAAACTCGCCTCGAGCGTGAGCTGTCCGTGATGAGGATCGTCCTCCGAAAGCTTGCCTTTGAAGATCCAGACGACCGCGACGCTCAGAAGGCACGCAATGAAGAACATCACTGTGTACCAGGGCACGGCGTTCTCAGCGGTGTATGGTCCCAGAACTTCTTCCGGCTTTACGCCGAACGGCTCCAGGATCAACTCCCAAAGCGGGTAGGTGAATGCCATCTGGAATCGGTGGACCGGCTCGCCTATGTAGTGGTTTACGAACTCGACTATGAGCGGTATATGGTGTCCGCCGCCGCCTTCAGCAAATAAGTACATTATTAGGTTTCCCTTCTGCTACCGAACGATCTGAATATTCTTATAAATCCCTCAATGACCACCGCAAACGCGAAGCTGGAAAGCCCAAGGATCACCGGCACGAGCAGTTCCCAGTCGATCAGATACACAAGCCCGATCACCGTAGCAAACGCAATATACCGCATAAAGTAATTGCTTCCCGCGAAACTTGGCTTTACCCCCTCTTCTGTGTTCTCGAAGACTTTGGCCAGCGAGTGCTTCATCCAGTAATAGTTCACGAACGAGAGCACGCCGCCCGTCAGGAAACCCGCACCGGCCTTCGACGAGAAAGAGACAAAACCGATGACCGTGCCCGCAACCGCGACCACGCCCATCACGACGATCAGGCGGACGTGCGATAACGGCGCCGGATTCTCTTCTCTGCTGTCAAAAGGCTCGGCCATTCGCTGATTGCGAAACAAGCATTCTATAAGCTGGCGCAACAAATATCAAAGCGCCGCGGGCGCCCTCACACGGTGCTCGGACCGTCCTCTTCGGTCCCCTTTGATTCGGTTCCGGCCTCGGGCGGATCCTGATCTCGGGGCGTCTTCAGCGACAGCTTTTCAAAGTCGCCCGGACCGCGACCTGTGAGCTGCGAGGTGATCCTGAAAAACTGCAGGAAACCGATCCCGGCGCCTATAACTATGCCCGTCACGATCCCCCAGGGTGAAGAGCCAAGGAGGACGTCCGCGACCCATCCGATGGCGAGCATAAATACGACCGAACCGAACAACGCGATCGCCGCCGACCAGGCGAGCCCCATCTTTCGGAATGTCTCAACCTGAGATTCCGGTTCAGTTTCACCATCAGACAATGGCGGCCGTGTTGATCTCGGAACCGGGAGCCGCGAGTTCCCGGGCTCACGCTCCGGTCGTCTGTGCGTCCCGGTCTCCGTAGCATACCTGCGAGACCGTTCTTCGGATTCCCGTTCCTGTCGGAGCTCTTCCTCGAGCTCTTTCAGCATTTTCTCGAGTTCCGCCGCCCGTCCCGTTGATTCCGGCGCGTCCGCTCCTTCCGGGCCTTCGGGAACGGGATTGTCATCAGCCGACTGACCGGCGGACACGGTCCGATCACCGGGATCCGGACCCGAAATGCCCAGGATGCCGTTCTTGATCTCTTCTTCGCTTTCTCCTGGGGGTTCTTCTTTTTCGGTGTCGTTGGACGTGAGTCCTATGCTAAGGAGGTCGTCCTTCGGCCGGCGTTTCCCCAGCAGCCTTCGTTTCTTTTTCGGGCTGTCCTCAGGGGGATCTTCATCTTCTAGAATGCTCTTGATCATCTTGAGCCCGGCGCACTCGCGCGGTACAAAGTTTTCGGATCAGACGTTCCGGCCGATCTCCGAGAATAATATGCAAATCGAAGGGTCCTATCAAACTCCTCGACGCTGAAGAAAGCAAAAAAAGACCGGTCTCCAGGGACCGATTGGTCCCCGACCGGTCTAGTTCGATTTGCCGGTCCGGAAGTTTTCGGACCGTGCGGTTTGTTTACTGATCAGGCCGCTGCCGCCTCCCGGGTTCGTTCGTCGTAGCTCTTAAGGACTTGCCTGAGCTGATCGACTGCTTCCTCGGGCAATTCGCCCTCGGCACCCTCCGCCACCCATCTTGCCGCTGCGATAAGCGCCGACAACTCCAGGGCGTGAAGCGTGACCCGGAAAACGGCCGGGCTCGTTCTTTCGACCTTCATCGCGCCGCCTGCGCCTTCTCACTATTGAGGTGTTTGGCGACCTTTTCAAGCTCCTTCTCGAACTTGTCGTAATCCATCTGGATCCCGTTCAGGTATGCGCTCCAGCCGACCGTATGTTTGGCCAGATGGACCGCTTCCGCGATCTCGTCATCGGTAGCGCCGTACAGCCGCGCAACTTCCGTGTGAAAGAGCGTGCAGTAACGGCACTTGGTTTCCGAATGGACTGCGAGCATCAGCAGTTCCTTGTACTTGTTCGGGATCAGCGTCTCTTCAAGTTCCCAACGTTTGAACAGCTTCCATTCCTGGTCGAGCGCTTCGTCCGGAATACGCTCGAAAAAACTTGGCACAATGCCTATCTCATTTTTGATCTCATTCTCTATTTCTGGTCTGGCGCGTGTTGGTGCCATTCATTTCCTCCTTTTAGGTGATTATGGGATTGGATGGAGGGCCGCAGGCACCCTCCGAATGTCGTTTAACGGAGGCGCTGCTCGTTCCGCGTTTGCGGCTGCCATCTGGCGGATGCGTCTGCGATGCGCTTTCAGGCCGGCAACGCAACCTGTAAAGTACTGTATCCCCGCGGACCGGCAGATTTCCGTAGTCCGAGTTACAGAGAGTTTTGCCGGGTTTTGGTGGTCGGAGAGATTCCGCTCACGATCGCTTGCTGATGACGCGGGTCCGATCGGAAGACAAGAGCTCGTACTCGATTCCTCGCCAGACGATCCGCCTCGAAACCAGCGCGGCGAGATCGTTCCAAAGGAACAGCATCGGGGTGACGATCCAAAGGACCGAATGCCAGAAATACTGTTTTCGGATCTGTTCCGTGTACCGCGGCAATGCGAGCGAGACTGCCCGCAGGCGGATAAATGCCTTCGCGGTCCCCGCGGCGCCTACTAGGATGAGAAAGATCGCGACAAGGACGAAGTGTAAGCCCGAACTGAAGAACAGCAGAAGAAGAGCGGATACGAACGTCCCCGTGAAAAGCGTGGAACCGACAAGCGAATAGAGCCAAAGGTCAGGGCGATATACCCTTGTGATCTTCATTTGGCGCGTGGTGAATTCGAAGAGCTCGCGAATCGTGCAGTCTTCCACGGAAGCGGTCAGGCAAGCGGGTATGAATCTTACCGCGCCTCCGTTGTCGCGGACCATCTTCGTGAGAGCGAAATCGTCGGCGAGCTTCCCTTCCCAGTTCCGGGCGACGTCCAGATCCTCGAAGGCCTTTCGAAGGATCGCTGTCGAGCCTCCCCAGGAGAAATTCCTTTTTTCATCCTGCCCCAGGGCCGACGCGATCGAAGCGTTCCACGCAGAGCGGATATGGCTCGCAAGGCTCCCTCTTTCGGGGATGAACCAGCGGTAGCCGCTTGAGCATCCATTTCCGTCCGTTTCGAGGCCGCTCAGGAGCGTCCCGAGCCAGCCTTCTGAAGGCCTCGCGTCAGAATCAACGAACACGATCGCGTCCGCCGAGTCAGAGACCGCCTTCGAAGCTTCGATCAGATTGTGGACCTTTTGGCCGGTTATTTCCGATCTCCCGGCTACAACAAGTTTCGACGCTACCGCGGGGTGATCTTCCATCACTTCCCTGATAGGCCCGCACGCGGGATCCGTTTCGGAATCGACCACGAAGATGACCTCGCAACGCGTGTGATCCTGCAGCATCACCGCCTCAAGATTCGTTCTCAACCCCTTGTCGGTTCCGCGGCACGGAATAATCACCGACGCGCTCAGTTCCGAGGGCGGAATATCCTTCGCCAGCTCGCTTCGAAAGAACCTAAGATATGCGAAGCCGCTCTCGAGGGATCTCCAGCTGAAAAACAGTTGTATGAGCGCGAAGAAGTAGAAGAGATAAAGGATCATCCGGCGGAAACCGCCTCGGCGCCGTTCACGGCCTGGGAGTGGATCCTTAGGAACGGGTCGAGTATCTCAAGCGTTCTGTCGGTCGCGCCTCTGTTGGCTTCTGCGACGGCAAATGCGTTCCGGCCCAGTTCCTCACGCCTTTCACCGTCGGAAAGCAAGGTAAAGAAGGTTTCGTCCAGGATCCGCGGCCAGTCGGTTGCCGCCGCCTCATCGAGCCGTACGAAAGCGTTCGCCTTAGCGAATTTCCGTGCGGACGACGCGAAGTTGTGAAGGTATGGTCCGGTCACGATCGCCTTTCCTTCGATGGCCGGCTCCAGGAAATTCTGGCCTCCGTGCGGGATCAGGCTGCCTCCGACGAACACGAGATTCGCTAGGGGATAGGCGGACCTGAGTTCCCCTATGGAATCGAGCAGGATCACTTCGGCATCCCCGTCGTCGACGCATAGATTCGCCGACCGCCTGGCCCACGAGAGGCCCGATCCACCGATCAGTTCCGCGACATCTTCGAACCGCTCGGGATGACGCGGGGCTATCATCAACCTCGCCTTTTTGAACCCCTTTCTCGCCTTGAGCAGGCGGAGACCTTCGATGAGCATCTTCTCTTCGGGCTGGTGCGTGCTGGCCGCAACGATCACCGGAACGATGTTGTCGATCGAGAACCGCTCGCGAAGATATGCCACCTTAGTCGCATCGCCGCCAACAGCTTCCTGATCGTTCTTGATGTTTCCGGTGACCTTTATCTTCTTCTTCCTTGCGCCCAGGGACCTGAAACGCTCGCCGTTCTCGTGGGACTGCGCCAGGACCAGGTCAACATTCCTCAGTACCCTTCCGATCGTCTTTGGTATGCGGCGGTAATTCTCGGCGCTCTTCTCGGACAGGCGGCCGTTGACTATCGCCAGCACAATGCCCCGCCTGTGGATCTCCCGGAAAAGATTGAACCAGATCTCGGTCTCCAGGACGAGCACAACGTTCGGGCGTATGGCCCGCAATGCCTTGAGCACGGTGAATTTCCAGTCGAACGGCAAATAAAAAACGAGGTCCGCCGTGTCCGCGAACACCTCTCTGGCCAGATCCTGGCCCGTCTTCGTTACGGTTGAGACTACTATTCGGTGAGAGGGATGGTGTTCCTTGAGTTTCTTCACGAGTGGTCGGGCCGCGTTCGTCTCGCCGACGGAAACGCAGTGGACCCAGACCACGGGCCGCGCGTCCTTACGGAAGCCGTCGATCCGTCCGAACCGCTCCCTTAGGCCGGACAGATATTTCCCACGCCTCACGAGGAACACGGGCAGCATCGCCAGAAACCCGAGCGTGTAAACGAGGCTGTAGATCACGTACATTTCAGTGAGTGAAATGGACCGCTGGTTCGTTGGTTTGAAAGTTTGCCGCGCCCGGGAAGTACCGCGGGGCGTTATTTGACGCGTTCAATGTACTTTTCTTCCGAAGGATTGACCCTGATCCTCTCGCCTTCGGTCATGAACGGAGGCACGTAGATCGTCACGCCGTTCTCGAGCGTCGCAGGTTTGTTCGAGTTCGACGCGGTCGCGCCCTTCAGAACGGGCTCCGTCTCGGTGATCGTAAGTTCAAGGGATTGAGGAAGTTCCACTCCGATCGGGGCGCCTTCGAAGAACTCGACCTGGATCTTCAGTCCCGCCATCAGCCACTTCGCAGTGTCGCCGAGGTCGTCATTGCTCATTGCGATCTGCTCGAAGTTCTCCGTGTTCATAAAGTGGTGCATCTCGCCGTCGGAATAAAGATATTCCATCTCGTGCTGGTCAAGCACCGCGCGCTCGACCGTTTCCGTCGATCTGAACCTGTGCTCGAAAGAGTTACCGGTTACGAGATTCCGAAGCCTTGTCTGGACGATCGCGCCGCCTTTGCCGGGCTGGTTGCGGTCGAATTCCATCACCTTGCAGGGTGTTCCGTCGAGAATGATATTGTTGCCTTTTCGAAGGTCGTTAGCCGACTTTGCCATCGTTCGCGGTCTTCTCCGTGCGTTCGTTAACTTCCTGCTTTAGACGCCTTCGCCCTTGTACGGGAGCGGTTCCGGCTCCTCGCCTTCTTTCGGATATTCCTTGTTCATCCCGCTGTAGATCACGATGATCTGGTCGATCCAGGTCTTCGCCGTCTGGTTCGAGGGGTCAAGTTTCACCGCTTTTCGGTAATCTCCAAGCGCCGCCGCGTACTGCCTTGCCTGCGTCAGAGCAACGCCGCGTTTTGTATAGGCTTCGGACAGCGTTTTCTTTGCGGAATCGGAATTCGGCGACGCGTCGAGCGCCTTTTTCGCGGAAGCGATCTCGGCGTCGAACGACGCCGTGTCGATCGGGTCCCCTCCGCGGGACCAGCCGGATTTGCCGCCGCCGCCGGCACTATTGTCGGCCGGGTTTTTTCCGCTGCGGTCCGTCGAATGGGCGATGACCGTTTCTCCTTCGAGCTGCCTCTCATTCTGAGAAGCCGTGTTGTCGCCTGAGCCTACCGGAGCCGCCGAATCGCCGCATCCGAAAAGGGCGAAAACTGCTGTCGCAAAGATAATTGAGTATTTCATCTGGTGTTTCCTCGAAAGACCAATTATCTATTTTTGCCCCTGAAACACAAAACGCGGGCGCCCCCGCACAGGAAAGGCGCCTCGCGTTCGTAATTGACTGTTGTCAGTTCTCTATGAACGGGCGTGACTGGAGAATGTAGATCCTGCCGTCCTTGTAGCCCCACTCGATGTCCTGCTCGGTCTTGTTGCCGAACACGCGCTTGATCCGTGACGCGGCGGTCGCGAGGCGCCTGGCGACGGCGTCGGTCAGCACGGCGCGGTCGCCTATGATCGGCACTTCCTTCACTCCGCCCTTCTCGTCGAAGGTCAGCAGAGTGTCCTCGCCTGAACGCGTGAGTACCTGGACGGCGTTCGAGCTTTTCGTGAAAAGTATCTGTTCTGCGACCCTCTTGCCCTCGACCGTCTTGATCCCGATGCCGCGCTTCGCGCTGATATAGATCGCATCTTTGTTCTCAAGGTCGAACGGGTCCTTCGTGATCATCACGCCGCTGCTTTCCATGTTCACTCCGACCTGCAGGAGCACTCCCATATAGGTGCCCTTGTGCTGGATGAAGCCTCGTTCGCGCGCCTCGTAAGCCTCGAAGTTCCAGAGCGACGCCCAGACTGTCTTCACTGCCTCTACTATCGCGTCCTCTTCCGTGACATTCGGGACGGTCGTGTAAAGTCCGGCCCCGCTGAAATCGGGAATGTCCTCGGCATTCGACGAACTCCGCACAAAAACTCCCGCACCGCCGAGCTGGGTCTTCCAATTGGTGATGATCTTCTCGCGGAGCGCGGGATCGAGCTCCGCCTTTTGGATCTCAGTCCGGAATTGCGCCAGCTTCCGCCGCCGGGCGGGAGGATTGTGGACGAATTCGTAGTCGTACGAGAAATCCTCGATCTTTTCCTGGAATCCGTGCTTCTCGATGAACTCCTTGTAATACGAGAAAGGTATCGCGAACCCGTTCGGGACCGTCACACCGGCGATCCGGGCGCTCTTGACCTCGCCGAGATTGGCCGACTTCGCACCGTACGCGATGCTCTGCCCCTTCCTCATTTCGGTGAGAGAGGCGAGCTTTTTCACCGAAAGGTCTGACGGCGGCGCCTTGAAGATCCGTCCGAGTTCTTCCTGCTGAGCCCTGTAGGCGTCGAGAATCTCTTTGTCGGCCGGCCTGTACTTGTATTCGGTCAGCGTAGTCTCGAACTCAATCCACTTGCCGTCGAGTTCCCTGAAGAGTTCGTCAGCGCCCTTGATGTAGGCGTTAGGGATTCCCCAGCCCTTCGCGAGCAGGTTGATATGCGACAGAGGAGTCGAAGGCTTTGTGATGATGATACCGGCGACGGGCGGAAGAGTGACGGGCACGTCGTTGAGGATGATGATCTCGTTGTAGCCGACCTCGACACTGTCCGTAAGCTCGTCGATGATGTGGACCCTGCCTACACCCTTCGCCGTGTTCAGAGCAAGATATTCCTGGTTCTTCGAGATCTCGTCGGACGAGATCCGGTCGATACCCAAACCGGCGCTCAGGTCGTCCTGACGGGTCGAATTAGGCTTGAAAGCGACCTTCGCGAAGAAAGATCCGTTGACCGCGTCGTAGGCGTCCTTGATCTGTGCGGCGGGGATCAGGTCCCCGTCCCAGAACTCGAACGTGAACCGCTCGACCGTCTTCTGCCAGGCGATCGTGCCGACTATGAATCTCCTGTTCTCCTTTATGTACGTGTCCTCGAAGAAGTCCGCATTTTTCAGTACAAGGTAGTTCGCGATCAGAAAGTCCTTGTGAAAGCGGTACTTCTGCGAGTTGATGTAGTAGATCCGGTTGTTCATTCTGCGGTCGATGGCGAACATCACGTGCGGCAGCGCGTAGGGCGTGTTCTGATGGTAAACGCGCGCCATCGCGTCGAACTTCTCCTGAGAAGCGATCTTGTCGAGATATCGCTCCGAAGAATCCGGCTTCGCGGGCATCGCGCCTTTCGGCTCCCTTGTTGGAGAAGGCTTCCGCACCGCCTGAGGGTAAGCGGAGGCGGCCAAGAGGATTATCGCGAGTGTAAGGGCCAAAGACCTGTAATTCATACTTCCTTCCTAACCTCTGTCTGCGGAGAGCTTCCTGAAGAACGCGAACAGCCAAATGATAACAAACACGAAGTATGCGGTTAAGAGAACGAAGAACGAAAAACCGTCGAGCCTTGGCTCGGGGACCGAGTTCGCATTGAACACCAATTGGCTGACGATACTTCCGAACACCAGGTTGACGATGCCGAACCAGGCCATTTTTTCGCGGAAAAAAAAGTAGAACTCATCGATATTGCCCGGCGCGAGCCAGCGGCCGCTGTTCGGCAGGCTGAGCCTTCGTATCCGCTTGCGCTGCACGATCCACGGCCCGAAACCAAACACGGTCACGTTCAGCGCTATCATCCCGAAAGCGACCGCGAAGAACGTCTCCTGCGATGAGAATCCGTCCGGCACACCGGCGGATCCGAAATGGACCGCCATCACGTCCGGCATCACTGGATAAAAGTAAACACCGTGCAGCACTGCCAGTGCGGCGGAAAGTGCGTAAAGATTAAAAGTGAGCGGCTTCATCGGACGTCTTTCAGAGGATCTTCTCGATCTCGTCGCAGGCCCTCTCGGTTCCGTTCTCGGCGGCTACGATGTCCCTTGCCCTTTTGGCATTTGCCTTGTACGAGTGGTCGCCGAGCAGTTTCTGTATTTCCGCGGCCGCGGAGTGCTTTGCATATCGGTCTCGCGAGATCGTTCGCGCGACGCCGAGCCGCACGCATCGCGCGGCGTTGTCCGGCTGATCGTGCGAGAAAGGCATTATAAGGTGTGGGACGCCGGCAAGAAGCACTTGCGACGTCGTGCCGACCCCGCCCTGGTGCACGACACAGGCCGCGCGCGGAAATACCTCGCCGTATGGTGCATAGTCAAAGCCGGCGCGTTCCTCGTCGATCCCTTTCGGCGGGTCGTTGAAGCTACCGTAGAGCGCTATGGCGCGCCTGCCCAGGATCTTCGCCGCGGCAAGGCTCTCTTCGAAGAAATCGCGCGCGTCCATCACGGCCGCGGAGCCGAGCGTAATGACGACCGGCGCCTCTCCGGCGTCGAGGAATTCGGAAAGGCCTTCGGGAATAGTTCCAAGGTCGTCGCGGCCGTCGTAGAAACAGAATCCGGTCTGCACCGCCGATGGATGCCAGTCGGGCTGGGGCGCGCCGAAAACCTTCGAGAACAGTGCCAGGTGCAGTTCGTCGGAGTACTTGTCCCGGATTATCGGGTCGTGATCGCCGTTGAGTCCGATCTCCGCTCGGAATGCGCGGTAAGGCTCGAGCCACTTGTCGATGACGCCTCGGATCGAGTAGAAGACCAGCTTGTGAAGCGGTCGGCCAAGGAAGTTAAGGTGCCTGAGTATCTGCGCGTTCGGATAGACGTTCGGCTCGTAGCTCGAGAACATCGACAGAGGAGCCAGAGAGGTCGTGACCCATTTTACCCCGCGCTTTTCGACTACCGATTGCGCCGGATAGACGATCTCACCGGGAATCAGGAGGTCCGCGCCCTCGGTAGCGGCCATGAGATCCTCGTACATGTCCAAAAGTCCGGGCGAAAGGAAGTCCTTGATCAGACGTTCGGTGCCCCGTTTCGTGTCCATCACGAGTCGGGCGGTCTCGCGATCTTCTGGGTCAAAGGTCGGGCGGAGCGTCCTGAATTCGAACCCGAGGGTCTCGACCTTTTCCCTGTAGCCCTCGAGCGATGCGACTGTCACATCGTGCCCGCGCCTCCGAAGCTCCATCGAGATCGCCAGAAAGGGATGCAGGTCACCGAGCGACCCGTAAGGTGCGGCTACGATCTTTGCCATTCTCTAAACTTCCCTTTCGTGATCCTCACGTGCTTCGGATCCGAGGTCCTCGTTCGCCGGCGAACCTTCGAATTCACCGAGGAGTTCTGCCTCGCGCTCGCGTTCCGCGAGCCTCTTTTTGACCTGCACGCGGACGCTGAGAAAAAAACTCATCGAGGCGAGCACGAGCGCGATAAAAACGCCGTCGATTTTGCCGAAATAGAAGAAGGCGGCCGCGGCGACGACGAACACCACAACAGCCGCCTTAAAGACTTTTTCCATATCTGATCGAAGGGATCGTCAGGGAGCCGCAACCCACGCTCCGTAGCCGGGAGACACAACAGCTATCCGAAGCCCTTCATTGGCTAATTTTCTTCCGGGTCCTTGCTTACCGTATTTCTTCTTCGAAGTAAGACATCGAAAAGGCTAATACCGTAGCGACCTAGGACAAAGCGTGCGATCAAACCCAACGGCAAGACAATCAATAGCAAAAAAGGAATCAAGGCCAGAATGACCCGGACCAGTCCCAAGACGAAAGCGAGCGCTCCTTCCACGCTGTCACTGAGCACCTACGTGAGTTCATCGTAGAACCCGCCGGAACTAGCTGCAACAGTTGCTGGCGTTTGGATAACTATCGCGATAGTCGACAACGCCGACTGATTTTCCAGGAACCTGATCCGTCCTTCGATCCTCTCGATCTCACCCCGTACCCTTGAAAGATCATTCTGGACTTTCAGTGCATCTTCAACCGTGCTCGCTCGTTTCATGATCTCCAGGAACTGAGCCTCAAGCGCCCTTTCTGTTCGCAAACGAGCCTCGAGATCTACGAATTCTTCGGTTACGTCCTCGCCGGTGATCTCTTCAACAACCACGCGGTCAGCCGTTTTCCTGATCTCCGAAACCGCTTGTTCGAAGTTGTTAGCAGGAACCCGAATCGTCATCTCGACAGATTCTTTTTCTCCCGCTAACCTATCGGCGCTCGAACGCCTCGACGTAACTACGAATCCGCCTCGGGACTCTGCTATGGAGGTGATCTTTATTTGGGCTTCGAACGGTTCTGGAGATTGGAGAGTGAGTTTTCCATTGCGAATTATCTTGCGCTTGACCGGAGACGCCCTTTCCGCCCTGGTCTCACCGGCAGTCAAAACGTCACCTTTACTTTCCCCTCCACCACCGCCTCCTGCATCCTCCTGCACTTGCAATGTCTGAATCGGAATCGACTCCTCTGCCATTCTCGTGAGGCCGCCGCTGTTCGCATTTGAATCACTGGCAGACAAACAGCCGACTGCTGCTGCCGCCAGCAATGAAAGTGATACTGCGATTAACAAAATTCTCATAGCTCGATCTCCTTTGGGATCCAAGATGAGTTCGTGGACGCACGTTTTCGATAATGATGCGCGTCGGCCGCAAGTCGCGGGTATGGATCGTCAGGGAGCCTTTTCAGCCGCCGCCCGCATCCCCTCGCCTCGAACAAGCGCCCTGACGGCGGCGACCATCTTCTTCAGCGCCCTGAACACCTTCGGAGCGAACCAGAAGAAGAAGATCAGGAAGATCCCGAGCACGATCGCGATCACGATCGGCGCGACGACGGCGAGGATCGCCCCTGCGAATGCGATGACGTCCTCGACAAGAGACATCACCCAGTTCGAAACGGGTTCCGGCGAAAGATTGATGCCGGCGCGGACGGCGGCCTTCGTTCCGTGCGAGGACAAAGCGAGTCCGCCTCCGAACAGAGCCGCGGCTACGGTCACGGCCGCATCCATCTCGTTTGTCGCTGAATAGGCGATCACGGCTCCCGCGGGAACCCGTATAAAGGTGTGGACAACATCCCAGAGGCTGTCAAAGTACGGCACCTTGTCGGCTACGAACTCGATCGCATACAGACCGCCTGCGATGCCGATGACCCACCAGTTGTCGAGAACTTCCAGGCCGCCCGGGAGATGATATGAGGTCACCTTCTGGATAATGCCAAGAACGAACACCGTCGCATACAGATTGATCCCGGACGTCCAGGCTGACCCGAATGCCAGTGATAGCGTCGAAAACCATTCCATCGTTTACCTCCCTTTCCGCGACGCAGATGTCATTCGTCCTCGTCCGCTTCCTTCTGCGACCCGTCGGAATCGCGCTTGATTCCGTATTTTTCCAGCCGGTACTGGAGCGTACGGAACGTCAGTCCGAGAAGTTTGGCGGACTTGGTGATATTGTGGTCGGTCCGCTCCATCGCCTGGTTTATAAGGCTTTTCTCGACATCCTCAAAGTTGACACCTCCCGGCGGAAGTTTGAAGGCGTTGGAACCACCTCCGCCGTTCTTCTGGACCATCTCCGGCGGAAGATCTTCCATTGTGATCGTGTCATTCTCGCAGAGCAGGATCGCCCTCTCGATAGCCGATTCGAGCTGGCGGACGTTACCGGGATAACCGTACTCCAGCAGGAGTTTTTCGGCGTTCTTCTCGATCTTGATATCCCGCTTGGTGTTACGCGTGTGCTTCCTGATAAAGTAGTCCTTAAGGAGCGGGATGTCGTTGGCGCGATCTCTGAGCGGCGGGACATCGATTGCAAGCACGTTCAGCCGGTAGTACAGGTCCTCACGGAACCGGCCGTCCTCGGTCATCTTCAAAAGGTCGCGGTTCGTCGCCGCCACGACCCTTACATCGACCTCGATCTCTTTCGTCCCGCCGACCCTTCGTATCTGCTTTTCCTGCAGCGCCCTTAGTATTTTGGCCTGGAGAGATATGTCTAGCTCCCCGATCTCGTCCAAGAACAGCGTTCCTTCATCGGCTATCTCGAAAAGGCCCTTCTTGTCGGCGACAGCACCCGTGAAGCTTCCCTTTTCGTGTCCGAACAGCTCGCTCTCGAGCAGGTTTTCGTTGATCGCGGCGCAGTTCACGGCCTGAAAGATGTTGTTGGACCTGGGAGAGTTCTTGTGGATCGCCCTGGCGATAAGTTCCTTGCCCGTTCCGCTCTCGCCTCGTATCAGCACCGTCGAGTTCGATTGTGCGACCTTCAATATCAGCTTCTTGACCTTATCCATCTCGGCGGACTCCGAGATTATCTCGACATCCAGCGTGTCGAGCTTCGTCAGCGCGCGCGAGATCGTGTCAAGGAGCTTCTCACTGTCGTACGGTTTCTGAAGGTAATCGAAGGCTCCCAGCCGAAGCGCGTCGACCGCCGAGTCCACGGACCCGTGCGCGGTTAGAAGGACCACGATGATCGACTTGTCATAATCAGTGAGTTCTTTCAGAAGATCGAGCCCCGTCATCCCCGTCATTTTCAGGTCGGTCAGGACGAGGTCAAAGTGGCGTTTTTCGACGAACTTCATCGCCGCCTCGCCCGATGAGGCCGTCGTCACGTCATAACCCTCGCCGGACAGGATCATCTCGAGGATCTCCCTCTGGCTCTTTTCGTCGTCAACTACGAGTATCGATTTTCTGCTCATACTGTTTTCTGCTCAGCCGGATCACCGGTCGGCGCCACGGCGCCCCATCCGGACGGCTCAAGTTCCACGCCGTCTTTCGGGCATTCTACCTCATCGGTGAAACGCTCGCCGCATTCGGGACATTCGAGAAGCGCGGCTCTCAACTTGATCGTGAACGTCGTTCCTTCGCCGGGGACCGATTCCAGCTCGATCGTTCCCGCGTGTTCTTCGATGATGCGTTTCACGATCGCGAGCCCGAGGCCCGTGCCGGTTTCCTTTGTCGAAAAATACGGTTCGAACACTTTGCAGGCGTCCACTTCCGGAATCCCGGTTCCCGTGTCGCGTACCTCGATAACGACCTCGCTGTCGGATGCCGAGATCGTAATCGTCAGTCTGCCTCCTGTTTGCTCCATCGCGTGAAGAGCGTTAAGGAGCAGGTTGCTGAACACCGACCGCAGCATCTCCCTGTCGCCGAGCACCTCGGGAACCGAATCGCGCTCGACAAGGCTGACCGTGATCCCGTGCTCTTCCGCCTGGTGCTCGATGATCTTCAGGGAGCTCTCGACTACCCTTCGGACGTCGACGGGCTGGCGGACAAGGTTCGACGGCCGGGTGTATCGCAGAAAATCCGAGACAAGCCTGTTGATCCGGTCCACTTCGTTCTTCAGCTGTTCGGTCAGCTTCTCGAACGTCACGCTTTTCTCGGCCTCTTCGGGCCTGAACCGGTTTCTTAGATGATCGAGGGTCAGGTTGATGTAATTCAGCGGATTCCTTATCTCGTGCGCGATAGCCGACGCGAGCCTTCCGACAACTGCCGACTTCTCCGCCTCCCGAAGCTGTTCCTCGAGTGCGCGCGTCTTCTCCAGCTCCTCGGTCATTATGTTGAACTGGGTCGCTAACGAGCCGATCTCGTCGCTGCGGTCCGATTCCGAAAGCCTGAAACTGAGGTCGCCTTTGGCCACGCGCCGAGCCGCCCTTGAGAGGTTCGCGATCGGGGTCGTGAATCGCCAGACGAGAATCATCGTGACGAGGATGGCGACGATGAAAACGCCTATTGTGAATATCAAAGGCTGGGCGGCGCGCGTGACGGCTTCGCGCTTGTTATCCTCGAGAATGACCATCACGTAGAACCTGCCCTGGTTTGTTTCGACCGGGATGGCGTGCGCCTCGCCTTCTGCGTTTTCGTCAGCTCCGGCTCCTGTGTTCGGAAAATTATTTATGTCGTCGCCGAGCTTTTCACGCCCTTCCATCAGGGGCGGAAGATCTTTGATGGACCTGAGATCGACGGTTTTCAGGTCGCCTTCCTCACTCTCTTCCGGAAGGTACTTCCCGCTGAGGCTGTCGTAAACCTGCCAGTCGGCGTCGATGACGAAGATGTCCTTGATCCGCTTCGAAGTCTTTTCGTTGTAGAAGGACTGGCCCTCCCTTTCCACGAAATCACGCAGACGGTCCTGCGACGTCATCGAATTCACGCCGAGCGCAAAACCGGCGAGCAAAGCCTGCTCCCGCATTTCGGTGAGGTTGATGTTCTCAGCCTGGGTCCGCAGGTTAAGGTAGTACTGCACGCCGGTCGTCATCACGAGCAGTACCCCGAGCACCAGGAACAGGCGCCCGCGGAAAGTACTGAAAAAGCTCATTGTCTGCTGAAGGAAGATCCCGCCTCCGTTGCCCCTGTGTTTAACACCCTTGTTTCGTAAAACGGTTGAATGTTATAGTTTGGCTAGGTTTCAAAGCAAAGGCCTTTCGTCATAATAACATCAGCCCCGTCGCCGCTCCCCGAAAACGAAGCCTGATATTCCGATCCCCGAGGTAGTTCTTGATGAGGAAATTCGCGCGCAGTTTCTCCCGAATCTTCCCTTTGATCACTTTCCTGTTTTTGTCAGCGTCGATCGCACCACTTCCCGCGTTCGGTTCCGAAGCGAATCTTCGGTCCGCCACTGCCGGGAACATCGCGGACGACGACCTTTCAGGCGAGGATCTTGAGATCCGCCGCGTGGCGCTCGAGGCGCTCGGCACCGCCGCCGGGACCGTCGTCGTGATGAACGCGCAGAACGGTCAGATCCTTACGATCGTGAATCAGGACTGGGCGATCCGGAACGCCTTCAAGCCGTGCTCTACGATAAAGATAGTGACCGGCATTGCGGGATACAGTGAAGAGCTGATCCGCCGCGACGGTTCGCTCGCCAACGGAAGCTACCGGCTCGGGCTGGACCAGGCTCTCGCGTACTCGAACAATGCGTACTTCCAGAAAGTCGGAGCCGAACTCGGCAACGAGAAGATGATCTTCTACGCCGGCCGGCTCGGGCTGGGGACCGTGACCGGGATCAACGCGCCGGGAGAATCGGCCGGAAGGCTCCCGTTCGGGAACAGCAACCTGCGGATCTATTCGCACGCCGACGATTTTGAGGTCACGCCTCTTCAACTCGCGGTAATGGTCTCCGCCGTAACGAACGGCGGCCGGATGATCGTCCCGAGAATACCAAAGACCGAGCGCGAGAGGGCGAATTTCAGAGGATATCTACGGCGCATTCTGGACATCGAGCCGAGCGTGTACAAGCGCGTGATCCCGGGAATGCTGGGTGCCGCCGAGTACGGGACGGCGAAGAGCATCCCGAACGATCTGCGTGTCGCCGGCAAGACCGGGTCGTGCATTTCAAAAGGCACGTGGGTCGGACTTTTCGCTTCGGCGGCACCGGTCGAAGATCCGAAGTTCGCTGTAGTCGTGATCACGCGCGGGAAGTATGCACGCGGCCGCCACTCGGCCGCTGTCGCGTCGAAGATCTACCAGGCCCTCAGGCCGCGGTTCGAAAGAAGATTCGACCGCCGGCTTATCGCCGCCAATCCTCGGAACTCCGTAGATAGACGGGCGGATGTAGATGAGAGGTCAGAAAGGAGTCCTTCCGTCACGAAGACCGCTTCGGCGCGTCCGACCGGAACCGTTCCGGCAAAACGCGAGTCCAAGGCCGCAAAACCGAAGTCGGTCGAGGAGATGTTCCCGACGATCGTGATCGAACCCGGTAAGACGGAGATCACCCGCCCGAGGGTTATCGACAGGCAATAGCGCCGTGAAACCCGGCCAGATCGCCGAATGGCTTGACAGGATGCCCGCTTCTGCAAGATTATTGTTAGCTGTATTTTTCTCGGCAGCCTGAGCTTTCGCGTCCGGCCTTACCGGGAAGGATTGCAACTATTGACAGGACGTCCACATCTGAGGATTCGCATAACGTCCACCAATTCGTTGTGTTACGAGACCCCGATAAAATCGGTTCAATTTTGCTTGGAGGGAATAAGTTGATGAAATCCTTTATGAGAGTTTTGACGGTAGGACTCTTCGCACTTTTGTTCACCGTCGCCCTTGCGTCGCCGGCATTCGCTCAGGAATGCGATCAGGATACCAAGACGACGCTCTATCAGACCTATCTTGATAACTACAACAGCAACAATGTCGCGGATCTGCAGAAGGCGGTCGATGCGGCCAAAGAGTATGTGAGGCTTTGCGGCAACAGCGGACCGGACGTGGATATCGTGGCTTACCTTAAGGATGCCATTCCGAAGATCGAACAGCGTATTGTTGAGATCAAAAAGCAGGAAGAACTTCAGAAAGCGATAGCTGCCGAGAACAAGCGTCTCGCGGCATTCGACGCGGCGTACAAGTCCAAGAACTGGGCGCAGGTCTTCGCCGCCGGCGAGGAAGTTCTCAGCCATCCGGAAGTCAAGCAGAAGACCCATCTCGATATGAGGATCCTTCTCGCGTCGATCGGTTCGGTTCTCGCGGAAAGCGATCCGCCGAATAACCAGTTCAATTCGGAAGCGCTGAAATACGCTCAGGAAGCGATCTCGCGCATCGCGGCGGGTGAAGAGTCTGGTTCCAAGAACTGGGGCGCATACAACTACAGCTGGGGTACAAAGGAAAACGCGCTTGGCCAGTTGAATTACTCGATCGGATACATCAAGTATTACCCCCAGTCCAAGAAAGACGAAGGAATCACTTACTACTACAAAGCGACCCAACACAATTCAGATACCAAGAAGTATTCGCCGATCTACATTACACTCGGTGAATGGTACCGAAACAAAGCCGGCGAGATCGGCACCAAGAGGGAGGTGCTCGACCTTACTGAGGCCGCCGGTGAACAGCAGCAGGCGAATATCGACAAGGCGTATGAGTACCTCGCGATGGAAAAAGCGTATGTCGAACGCGCGATGGACGCTTACGCCCGCGCATACCATATCGCCAAGACTGACAATGGCGCGACCCAGGAGTTCAAGTCAGGCCTCTTTGACCAGCTGAAGGCGCTTTTCGAATTCCGATATACGAACGACGACCCCGGTAAGAAGACCGAGGCAAGCATCAACTCTTACGTGGCCACCGTTTCTTCGAACTCGCTTCCGAATCCTGCGAACGAACCGGCCCCTGTTAAAGACAGGCCGGATGCGGGCGACAAGAAGACCGACGGATCGACCGAGGGCACTTCTTCGGACACGACCGGAGGCCGCAGCCGAACGGTCGGTACAACATCTTCGAAGAAGACAGGAAACTAGTTTCCCTAGAAACCACCAGGCAAATTGAACGAGAAGCCGGAAGCGAAAGCTTCCGGCTTTCTCTTTTGGCGCTGACTTCTATAGAATAGCGTTCTATGTCCGCGAGCCCGGGCGAACTCGAGAACATCATCGGATACCGATTTAAGGACGTTTCACTGCTGGAGCGGGCATTGACGCACAGGTCGTGGGCGTACGAGATGTCCGCCGGAACAAATGACGGCGAAACTGCCCTTCTTCAGAATGAGACGCTTGAGTTCGTCGGCGACTCGGTACTCGGTCTCGCGATCGCGGAACAGATATACGCGAGGAATCCTGGAGCGAGTGAGGGCGATCTGACGCTGATGAAGCACAGGCTAGTCAGTTCGGAAATGTTGGCCGAGATCGCCGCAACCCTCGGGCTTGGAAAATTCGTAAGGCTCGGAAAGGGAGAGGAAAGGACCGGCGGCAGGAACAGAAAGACGATCCTCACAAACACTCTCGAGGCGGTGATCGGCGCGGTGTTCTTTGACGGCGGCTACGTATCGGCGCGGTCCGTGGTCAAGAGACTGTTCGCCGAGCATATGCGGGAGGTCACTCCCGGCACCTCGCTGGATTTCAAGACGCTTTTACAGGAAACGCTTCAGGCGTCAAAACGAAAGGCCCCGGTTTACCGCGTCGTGCGGACCGAGGGACCCTCGCACAACAGAAGATTCTTCGTCGAGGCGGTCTGGGACGCCGGAAAAGCAGAGGGCAGCGGAAGGTCGATCAAGGCAGCCGAGATGGAGGCCGCGAGCGCCGCCATAGAGCTGCTCAGATCAGAATTTGAAGAATCCGCGTAAACCTTGGTATGGCAAAGGAAAAGAAAGAGAAGGAAGAAGGAAAGAAAGGCGGCTCCCCCGAGTCGAAACAGATCGAGCCGCCTCGCAACATCGTCGCGGATTACCTTGAGTCGTTCGTGGTCACTCTGATTATGGCGCTGTTCGGGATGACGTTCGTGATCCAGGCAGTAACGGTGCCGACCGGCTCGATGCAGAACACGATCCTGATCGGCGATTACCTTCTCGTCAACAAGTTCATTTTCACATCCGGCGGCGACCCTCTGCCTTTTCTTCCACAGCGCGAGATACAGCGTGGCGATATCATCGTCTTCAAGTATCCGGGATTCCCGGAAAACATCGCGAAGCTTGAAGACCAGGGCGGCCGTCCGTACCAGATCAACTTCGTCAAACGTGTGATAGGTCTTCCCGGCGACAAGATCGAGATCCGCGAGACAGAGGTTTATGTCAATGACAAACTGCTTCCGGAACACAGGGTGATCGGCTCGCTCCCCGACAACGACGCTGCACTTGAGACCCGGGAGTTCGAGGACCGGGAAGAAGGCGAGAAGTACGACGTTTACTATCGGGAAGAAGTGCTTCGCGGGAAGAATGCCATGGAGGGCTACGATTACGCAGCTGAAGGAGAACCTTTCACCGTGCCTGAGGGGAATTATTTTGTTCTTGGAGACAGCAGAAATTCCAGCCTGGACAGCCGTTACTGGGGACCAGTGCCTCGCGAACTGATAGTCGGACGCGCGATGCTAGTCTATTGGTCGTGCGACCGGGCAGCGAGCAGCGGCGGCTTTTTCGGCTGTCTCACGAATCCACGTCTAAACCGCATCGGTAAGCTCATAAGATGAGATCACCGGGCCTTCTCCTGAATCTCGATCCCGAGATCGGCTCAGAGGTGTTCGAAGCGCTAGATGAAGGCCGCGCGGTCGTCGCTCTCGAATCGACCGTCATCTCACACGGACTTCCCCATCCCGCGAATTTCCAAACTGCCGAAAAGATGTTGGAAGCGGTCCGCGAGTACGGAGCGGTTCCGGCCGTCGTCGCGATGCTGGGAGGCAGAGTCCGCGTAGGACTGAAGCCTTCGGAACTCCCTCTCCTCAACGATCCTGAGATCAGAAAGCTCTCCGTGCGCGACCTTTCCTTCGCAGCAGCGAAAAAGCTCGACGGAGCGACGACTGTCGCCACGACGAGCCTTGCCGCACGAGCTGCCGGCATACAGGTTTTCGCGACCGGCGGGATCGGCGGAGTCCACAGGGGATTTTCCGCGGACGTCTCGGCCGACCTTCCGGTTCTCGCGAGCACGCCGATCACTGTCGTCTGTTCCGGCGCAAAGGCCGTGCTAGACCTTCCGGCAACGAGGGAATGGCTGGAGACGAACGGAGTCGCGATCCTCGGCTTCGGCTGTTCGGAACTGCCGGCGTTCTATTCAAGAAGCTCCGGGCTTGCGGTCGACGAGAGGGTCAACAGCCTGAAGGAAGCGGCAGAAGTCATTTCGGCGCGAAACCGTCTGGGATTACAAAAAGCGGTGATCGTCGCGGTCCCTGTGCCTTCGGACGACTCGATCGAGGAGAATACTCTTGAAACGTGGATCGATGTGGCTCTCCGCGATTCGGAAAAGGCGGGTGTCAGCGGCAAGGATGTCACTCCTTTCCTGCTTTCCAGGCTGGTCGAACTTAGTGAAGGGCGAACAATGGCCGCAAATATCTCGCTTCTGATCAACAACGCGGCGGTCGCGGCGAGGCTTGCGCGGGAACTTGCATCGCTCTAGCTATCCGGGCGGTCCGTAAGCGGGTTTGGAATCGTGAAAGACACAGGGAGCGGCACCACCCTCTTGAATTTGAAGATCGACCACTTGAACCGGCCGAACACGAACACCGTGCCGGTCACCTGCCATTCTTCTTCCGATTTCTTGATCTCTTTCGCCGCTCCCCTGACGGCGGAAGAAAGACCCACGACTATCCGCACGGGCTCCTCCAAGGCGACCATCTCACCGCTCCTGAAACTGAATGACGATTCGTAGTCCTCGATCTCCACGGGGATGCCGTTCACTTCGAAGTCCCTGAACGAAAGGAAGTCCACGCGTCCGCTCTTACCTGTCACGGTCAGGACGGGATCGACGGTGAGCGTCACGCCTGTCAGGCCTACCGAATCGAACTCTGGATCCCCGAACGACATTTCGAAAACGGTGCCGTCCCCTTCGGAGCCGCTTACCGAAACGGATCCGACCTCGGCCTTGTGAACCTTGTAGCCCCTTATTTTGTCGGGAAGTTCCTGAGGAAAAACAGTGAGAGCAAGCAGGAAAAGGATCGCCGGAAGAAGCGCTCTTTCATATTGACGAAGCTTTCTTTGTCTCACTCTTCTCTGATCCTTCGGCCGGCTCTTCGGTTTCCGGACCGGTATCCGACTCTTTCTCCAGGTCCTGCTTGATCGCGTCGAGAATGCCGTTTATGAACTGTGTGGCTTCGTATGTTGAGAAACGGCGGGCGATCTCGAGAGCCTCGTTGATGACGACTGTGTGGGGAGTGGATTCGAAAAGGAATTCGTTGACGGCGAGCCTCAGGATGTTGCGGTCTACGACGGCCATTCGTTCGATCCGCCAATGCTCGGCGCGGGTCCGGATCGTGTCGTCGATCCGGTCGAGACGATCAAGCGTTCCGGACACGAGGTTATCCGCGAACTGCCGCGTAGGAAGCTCTATCTCCGTACTCAGCTGGCTCCAGAAGTCGTTTATAAGCCGCGGACCTTCAACGCCCGAAACGTCAGCCGCGAAAAGCATCTGAAGTGCGCACTCACGCGCCTTACGCCTTGCTCCCATAACGCTTAATTATCAAACCGCCCGTTGACGGGCGGTTTCGGCGGAATCTTCCGCCCCGACCGCTTTCAGCAAATTCGCGATCTCTACCGCCGCCATTGCGGCTTCATACCCCTTGTTCCCGGATTTGACCCCGCATCGGTTGGTCGCTTGTTCGACCGTGTCCGCCGTGACCACGCCGAAGACAACCGGGACACCGGTCGACAACGCAGCCTGCGAGATACCTCCGGCAGCCTCTCCCGCGACAAATTCGAAATGCGGCGTTTCGCCTCTGATCACAACACCGAGGCAGATGACCGCGTCGAAGCGCCCTGTCTCGGCGACCCGCTTGGCGGCGACAGGGATCTCGAACGAACCCGGAACCCGGAAGACCTCTACATCGCTGTCGTCCGCGCCCAGTCTCTCGAGCGCGTCGATGGCCCCGGATGCGAGCTTCGACGTAAGCAGCTCGTTCCAGCGCGATTCCACGATCGCGAATCGGAGACCCTTTGCATTAAGCGAGCCGTTGTGAATCTTTGGTTCCAAATCCTTTCTCCCGTGCCGACCTTGCGGCCAATTCGTAAGTATAAGTCCCGGCCCTGAGCCTTTCAAGCTTTCATTCGTCATTCGCCTCGAAAGTCAGGCACTCGTTTTTCAAGGAACGCCATTGTGCCTTCACGCATATCACGAGTCGCGAAGAGTTCCCGGAACAGACGGTTCTCCAGGTCCATCCTCTGCCTGAGAGCCCCTGCGGATCCGTTTCGGACGGCCCGCTTCGCTACCCTGACAGCGAGTGGAGCGAGAGAAGCTATAGAATTGGCGGCCTCGTATGCGGCGCGACGCGCTTCTTCTGATGACGCGGCTAGATTTACCAAGCCTCGCGATTCGGCTTCACTTGCCGTCAAATCGCCTTTCGGCGTCACCAGAATCACTTTTTCATCAAAGAAACAAAGATCGAAAGCTTCCGAAAGGTCCGCCGAGAATCGACCGCCGCCCGTTGCAAGCAGGATCAAGGGCGCTTCGAGACCGCGGACGCTTTCGGAGAGCCGAGCGACCGCATCTCCGGAGGTCCACGATCCCGGGCCGGCTTTGACCTCCATGACAAAAGCGCGAACCGTATCGGGAACGTTTCGGATCGCCGATTCGGCCTCTTCAGGATCCAACGCCGTCATCTTCAATATTCTGCCGTTCGCCTTGTCTGATTCGATCTTCTCCGGCTCAACCAATCTCCTCCACCTCCTCTTGCACGTTCCTTATGTCCTTCAGGCGTATCCCCCGCTTTACGATCAGGATCACGCCGACGATCGCCCAGAAAAGGACCCTTGCCTTCCGCACGATCGCGAGTGTGACGCCTATCCCCGCGCCAAGCGCAAGGGTCTTCACGACGAATTCCGCGCCCGCCTCGTCCACTCCGATCACGAACGGGATCAGCTTGAAGACGATCGTGATCAGCCTGCTTATCGTTTCCAGGAAGAACGCTGTCGAGAACAGCTGAAACGTGCCGCTGATCTTCGAAAGGATAAAGAGCACCTCGACGACTCCAAGCGTGTGAAATGCGACCTGAAGAAGAAGGATCGGGACGAACCTCTTCGGATACCGGCGGTAATAACCGTATATGAGGTTCTCGAAGAGCCTTACCTGAAGGCGGCCGCTATTGAGAACGCCGGTCAGAATTCCGCGCTCGTAAAGCCGCTCGCATATGCCGCTCGCCCAGTGCCACTGCCGCACGATCATCAGCGTGACGAAAGCAAAAATGAGCACGATGAAGATCAGCACGATGTCGATCAGCCATACGTACTCCGGCTCGAGATCAAAACTCCTGAGGAACAATATCGATCCAAAGCTTATGAAAAGCGCCGTAATGAACGAATAGAAGATGTTCTCGGTCGCGACCGACGAGAGCCCTACGACAAGCGGGACCTTCCGTCTGACCGCCACGGCTTTCGCCGTTCCGCTTATAAGGATCCCGAGCGGGATCAGGCTGCTGAGGGCCTCGCCGATGATCACCGCAGGAAAAGTATCGCGGAACTTCAGTTCGTATGGGCCGTAAACCGACAGGCCCCAGGCCGTCGCGCGGACCGATACCCGGAGAAGGTAGATGAAGAGGATCAGAGCGAATCCGGAAAGGCCGACCCTCGATATCCCTTCGCCTATTTCGCTGAGGCCGGTCGCGTAGATGAAGTAAACAAAAAGCCCCAGGCCGAGGAACGTAAAAACGATGCCGGCCGCCTTCAGCCTTGATAGTGCCTTCGACGCCGGCTTCCCTGCCTCTCGTCCCGAACTTACCTGCGTTGCCATTAATCCAAGCGTTTAATAAAATGCAATCATAACTTATCGGCAGAAATTCTTTTAGAAAGGGACATTTATTATGAGTGCTACTCAAATGGAGCCGGAGTCTATCCGACCGGCATTGACTGTCTTGTCCGAAGAAGAAGAGCAGTTCAGGGCGAGCTTCCGCGAATTCGCGGAGGGCGAGGTGCTCCCGCGTGTCAACGATATGGAGCAGGCGGGCAAGCTGGACCCGGAGCTGATCAAGCAATGCTTCAAGCTAGGCCTGATGGCGATCGAGACCCCTGAGGAATACGGCGGGGCGGGATCGACCTTCTTTAACGCCATCCTGGCGATCGAAGAACTTGCCCGGGTCGACGCTTCCACTTCTGTGTTCGTCGATGTGCAGAACACGCTTGTCGGAAACGCGATAAACAAGTGGGGCAGCGAAGAGCAGAAGAAGAAGTACCTTGCTGCGATGGCCGAATCAAAGGTCGGCGCCTATGCGCTCAGCGAGGCGGGTAGCGGCTCGGACGCATTCGCGCTGAAGACCCGCGCTGTCGAAAAAGGCGATCATTATGAGATCACGGGCCAGAAACTCTGGATAACCAACGGTATCGAGGCGGAGATCTTCGTCCTCTTCGCGACCGTCGATCCCGAAGCCGGCTACAAGGGAATCACGGCTTTCATAGTCGAGAAAGGGTTCGAAGGATTCACTGTCGGCGAGAAGGAGAACAAGCTCGGGATCCGAGCGAGTTCGACGACGGAACTGATCCTCGACAACTGCATCGTGCCCAAGGAGAACGTCCTCGGCGAGGTCGGAAAGGGCTACAAGGTCTCGATCGAGACGCTTAACGAAGGCAGGATCGGGATCGCCGCTCAGATGGTCGGCATCGCGCAGGGCGCTTACGAGAACGCTCTGAACTACACCGCCGAGCGCGAGCAGTTCGGCAGGTCGATCAACAGCTTCCAGGCGGTCCAGTTCCAGCTCGCCGAAATGGCGGTCGATATCGAGGCGGCGAGGCTCCTGACGTACAACGCGGCGCGTTTGAAGGACGCCGGACAGCCTTTCCTCAAGGAAGCGGCGATCGCCAAACTCTACACCTCGCGGGTGGCCGAGAAAGTCTCTTCGAAAGCTGTCGAATTGTATGGCGGATACGGCTATGTGAAGGATTACCCGGTCGAGAAGTTCTGGCGCGATTCGAAGATCGGAGCGATCTACGAAGGCACGTCGAACATGCAGCTCCAGACGATAGCGAAGCTGATCACAAGCGGGAAGTAAGGATTAAGGGGATTGGGGGGATGATTGAAAATTGAAAATGGAGAGTTGAGAATTGATGATCGAAATCGGAATCTGGCTGGGACGATAACTGCTTTAAGATTTTCCAGGATCTCTCCAGATGTTCGATCCGTAATTATCAATTCTCAACTAACAATTTCCAATCAGCGTCCGATCCCCTCCATCCCTGTTCACTCTTGATTTCCAATCATACACGGGGTATTGTTTCACCTGTGAGACACGTTGAAAATCCCCCGAATCCATACCACAAATACTCCGCCGAATACCTGGGCGAGCCGCCCGAGACCAAGCTTGAGATCTTCGAGGAAACCGAGACCAGGTCGATGATCGTCAAGAGCTGGTCGCCGGACCTCGGCCGACGGTTCGTCGTCAACTGCTACCGGGGCTGCGTCCACGGCTGCACATACTGCTTCGCAAGGCAGTATCACGAGATGATCGGCTACGGCGCGGGCACTGATTTCGAGACCAAACTCGTCGCGAAGGTGAACGCCCCTGAAGTCCTTAGGAACGAACTCAAGAGAACCCGCCAGAAGATCCCTTACCTCGAATTCTCATTCGCCTCCGACCCATACGTCCCGATCGAGGTGAATTACGAACTGACGAGAAGGTGCCTCGAAGTCTGCAGCGAGTTCCGCATACCTGTATTCATCCTCACGAAATCGCCGCTCATTACACGCGACCTCGATATCCTTAAGGACCTTGAATGCACGGTCGGATTCTCGATCCCCTTCCTTTCGGTCAAGACGTCAAGGCCTTTCGAGCCTTACGTGCCGACCCCGGAAGCAAGGTTCCGCGCGATGGAGATGGTCGCCGCCGAAGGCATCGAGGTCGCGCTGGCGCTCGCTCCGGTGATTCCCGGCTACAACGACAACGAGATCCCATTGATCCTAAAAAAGGCCAGAGAATGCGGAGCGACCCGCGCGTTCATGAGCCTGGTCCATTTTGCGACCGAATCCGTTGAGGAGTATTTTCTAAAGAGGCTCTACGAGAAGCTTCCGACCCACGCGGACAAGATCGTGAATCGCCTCAAGGAAGAAAAGGGCGGCTCTCTTCAGCACCGTTCGATGGCCGAACGGAACAGCGGCCGGACCGAGCGCTGGAAAATGGTCAGGGACGTTTTCGATCTGCATATGCGAAAACTGGGTTTCGAGAAGTACGAAAGGATCGAGAAGCCTGCGCAGACGCCTGTTCAGATCCAGCAGAGACTTTTTTCCTAAGCTTCGTTATGGCGCATTTTGAGATAAGGATTGGGACGGTCAACGACGCCTTGATGCTTTCGAGGATCGGCGCAGACACGTTTTGGGAGACGTACAGCGACAATCCTAACGCAGAGAAAGACGATCTTCGGGACTATATCGACCGGGCTTACGACGAAGACCGTTTGAGAACAGAGCTGCAGGATGAGGGGTTCCGGTACCTTGTGGCCGAGGTCGGGGAGGATCCCGCCGGTTATGCACGTTTAAGAGTAGGAAGCTACATCGAGTACGTAGAAGCGAAGAGGCCTCTGGAGATCTCCAGGATCTACCTGCTTTCGGAATTCCAGGGCTCCGGGCGCGGAAAGGCACTGATCGGAAAATGCATTGAGGAAGCTGAGCGGTTCCTTTGCGACAAGGTCTGGCTTAGCGTTTGGCACCACAACGATAGGGCGATCGGCTTTTACGAGAAGATGGGCTTCGAGAAGGCGGGGACGACTTCTTTCGACCTCGCCGGCACCGAGCACGAAGACTTCGTGATGGTGTTGTCGCTAGTCGATGGTAAATCGTGATTTGATATTTGATGGTTGACGATTGAAAGTTCCGATGCGTGTGCTCGGCTACCAAACCGCCGATTAGTTCGATACTGCGCCGCCGATCAGATCGATACTGCACCCTCGATATTGTCCAAACACGGAAGCCGCACGATAAGCTATCAGTTATCAACCTTCAACCATCAATTATCAATTTCCCATTCACGATTTACGATTTACGATTCACGATTTACTACCATGAGCAACAGAATTGACGTTTTCGAAAAAATGCTCGAGGACGACCCGGGCGCGACAATGGTGATGTTTGGCCTCGCGAACGAATATCTGAATGCCGGAGAGACCGAGAAAGGGATCGCGACGCTAGAGCGCTACCTGAAGTTCGGCGTGGACGAGGGCGCCGCCTACGGGATGCTTGCCAAGGCATACGAAGAGCTCGGTGATCCGGGGCAGGCGAAGGCCGCGTACGAGAAAGGCATAGAAGTCGCTCTCGCTCACGGGCATCCTTCGATGGCCGAGGACTTCCGTTTCACGCTTGAGAACGCATACGACGACTGACCCCCAAGCATCGAAACTTTCCTTCTTTGTGGTAGATTATCCGCACCGATCTGCCATTCCTCTAAGCCGAGAACAAGATATGAACAATACCTCGAGGTTTCTCTGCGCGGCTTTCGCGCTTCTTCTTCCGATATCCGCCGTTTCAGCCCAGCAGGGCGTCCGTCCGACCGGATCGGGCGGCGTCCTGATCTACGAGCAGGCGGCCTACGACGTCAAGAAGTATGACATCACTGCAACCATCGAGCCCGAGAACAAGCGCCTTTCGGGATCTACGATCATCACGGCGAAGATCGTCTCGCCGGTTGACTGGTTCGTAGTCGATCTCGATATGCCGTACACGGTCAAGACGGTCATCGCTTCGTTCAAGGGACGCGATAACAACAGGCTTGCGCATGAGCGACGCGGAGGAAAGATTTGGATCAAGCTGCCTATGACGGTCCAGCCCGGCAAGACCGTCCGGGTACAGGTCGATTACGAAGGCAATCCGAGGGTCGCACCGAATCCCCCCTGGGTCGGCGGATTTATGTGGGAGAAGACGCCGGGCGGCGAGGACTGGGTGGTCAATGCCTGCCAGAACGACGGAGCCGACTGCTGGTTCCCCGTCAAGGACCATCCGTCCGACAAAGCTGAAACGGTCGCGCTGAGCATCACGGTACCGGGCACGCTGTACGTCGCTTCGGTCGGCAAGCTGCAGGAGGTGATATCGAACCTCAACGGGACTCTCACTTACCGATGGCTGATGTCGAATCCGATCAGCAATTACAACATCGTCATCAACGTCGCGCCGTACCGTCTGATCGAGCGCGAGTACACAAGTTTGACGGGAGAGAAGTTCCCGATCATCTTCTACGCAATACCGGAAAGCGTTGAGAAGGCCTCCAAAATCATCGACCAAACCGAAAAGTTCCTCGCGTTCTTTGAGAAATACCTGGGCCCGTACCCTTTCCGTGCTGAAAAGCTTGGCATCGCCGAAACGCCGCACCTGGGAATGGAGCATTCGACGATCATCGCGTACGGAAACAGGTTCCAGGACAATCAATACGGATTCGACTGGCTTATGCTTCACGAACTCGGCCACGAGTGGTGGGCGAACCTCGTGACCGCTTCAGACTGGCGCGATATGTGGATCCACGAGGGTTTCCAGTCGTTCATGGACTCGCTCTACATCGAGGAGATCGCCGGGAAGGAGGCGTATCTAAGCTCTATGCGCGGAAGGATGAGAAACACGAACAACATTCAGCCGGTCGCTCCGCGCGAACCCAGGATCACATACGAGATCTATTACCGGCCGCCTGATTACACCCGCAGCGACGGAGACATCTACGGCAAGGGCGCGGTCGTACTCCACACGCTAAGATATTTGATCGGCGACGAGGCGTTCTTCAGAGCGCTGCGAAGAATGGCCTATCCGACAAAGGAGATGGAATCGTTCACCGACGGACGACAGGTCCGCTTCGTCACCACCGATGACTTTCTTTACATCGCCGAACAGGAATCGGGAATGGACCTGGACTGGTTCTTCGAGGTCTATCTTCGCCAGCCAGAGGTCCCGGAGCTCGTGGAAGAGCGCGGCCCGTCGACCCTGAAGCTGTCGTGGAAAACGCCGGAGGGCCTGCGCTTCTCTATGCCGGTGCCGGTCACGATCGCTGGAAAGACGACGAAAGTCTCGACGGAAGGCGGCTCCGGTTCGATCACGATCCCGGCGGACGCCTCAGTGGAAGTGGATCCGGAAGGATGGGTGTTCAGGAAGTCTCTGACCCGAGCGGGAAGCCTGTGAGGGGTTTAGCGGCGGGCTTGCCCGCTGAACAGCACGTGTCAGAAGCCCAACCGTAAGGGAGGGCTAACTTGTGGAGTTTCAAGTTCAAAGTTCAAGGCTCAAGGTTCAAAAACACTTCACTGTTCGCGAAAAGGTGCTCCATCTCCTTGAACTCTGAACCTGGAACTTTGAACTATAAAGTACTTGCGGTAGCCCGCGCTGACGCCTGGGCCTCTGACACAGCTTCCTGCTAACAGCTTACCGCTCACCCCAAGCCCGAAATTGCCCCCTTCCCGCTTCTCTGATATTTTAAGTGTTTGCAATTTTTCAGCGATTCTTATCCTAAAGGACTACTTGATAATGGCTACTGCTCGCAAGAAAGCTTCAGAAACCAAACAATCCAACTCGAAAGGCAACAACCGTAACGCGCTATCGAACGCTGACAAGTTCCGCGGGCTCGATCCCGAGACCCTGATCGGCATCTACCGCACGATGTACCTTTCGAGGCGCATCGACGACAAAGAGATCCAGCTGAAGGGCCAGAACAAGATCTTCTTCCAGATCTCCGGCGCGGGCCACGAGGCGGTTCTGACCGCCGCCGGCCTCGCGATGAAGGCCGGTTACGACTGGTTCTATCCTTACTACCGTGACCGCGCGCTGATGCTTCAGCTCGGTATGACCGCGAAGGAGATGCTCCTGTCCGCCGTCGGAGCCGAGGCCGATCCGAACTCGCACGGCAGGCAGATGCCCTCGCACTGGGGCTCGGTCCCTTTGAACGTGCCCTCGCAGTCGTCGCCGACCGGCACACAGCTCCTTCAGGCCGTCGGAGCCGCGGAAGCTTCGTATCGCGCCTCGCTTGTCGAAGAGCTTCAGGACAAGGTTACCGGGTTCAAGGGGGACGAGGTCGTCTACGTCTCGATCGGCGACGGAACCTCGTCCGAAGGCGAGTTCTGGGAAGCGCTGAACACTGCCTGTAATCTGAAACTCCCGGTCATCTTCGTGATCGAGGACAACGGCTACGCCATCTCGGTCCCCGTCGAGATCCAGACGCCCGGCGGAAGCGTGTCGGACCTTTTGATCGGTTTCCCGAGCCTCTTCATTCAGAAGGTCGACGGCACAGACCCGCTCGAATCCTACGAGGCATTCAGCAAGGCCGTCGCCTACTGCCGGGAAAGAAAGGGCGCAGCGCTAATCCACGCAAAAGTGATCCGGCCGTATTCTCATTCGCTCTCGGACGACGAGAGGCTCTACAGGCCTGAAGAGGAACGTGAACAGGATGCGAAGATCGATCCGATCACCACGTTCGCGGAGTTCCTGATGACCGAGGGGATCGCGAAGTCGGAAGAGCTTGAGGCGCTCCGAAAGGAGGTTGACGCGGATGTCGCCACCGCTACCGACGAGGCCCTCGCGAGTCCTCAGCCGGCTCCCGAATCGGCGTACAGGAACGTGTTCTCGGAGGAGATCGATCCGACGTCTGCCGAATTCGACACAGAAGACGGCGCAGAACTTTCCGGGAATCCGGGCACGATGGTCGATCTGATCAACCGCTGTCTTCACACGGAGATGAAGCGCGATCCTCGGATACTCGTCTTCGGCGAGGATGTCGCCGATTGTTCGCGGGAGGAATACCTCGAACGGGTCAAAGGCAAAGGCGGCGTGTTCAAGGTGACGTCGAACCTCCAGAGGGAGTTCGGCGGCGACCGCGTGTTCAATTCCCCGCTTGCCGAAGCAAACATAGTCGGGCGCGCGATCGGAATGGCGACCCGCGGGCTGAAACCCGTGGTCGAGATCCAGTTCTTCGATTACATATGGCCGGCTTATCACCAGATCCGCAACGAGCTCGCGCTGATGAGATGGCGCAGCGACGGCGATTTCAAATCGCCTGTCGTCATACGCGTTCCCGTCGGTGGATATCTGAAAGGCGGGGCGATCTATCACTCGCAGTCCGGAACAACGATCTTTTCCCACACGCCGGGGATTCGGATCGCGTATCCTTCGAACGCCCTCGACGCGAACGGACTCTTGAGGACGTCGATCCGATGCGACGATCCGGTGCTGTTCCTCGAACACAAGCACCTCTACAGGCAGGTCTACAACAAGTCCGAATACCCTTCGGATGAGTTCATGATCCCGTTCGGAAAGGCGAAGACCGTCCAGGCCGGCAGCGACGTGTCGATAATCACCTTCGGCGCGCTCGTCGAGCGTTCGCGCCAGGCTGCGAAGACGTTTGAGAAGGACGGATTCTCGGTCGAAATCATCGACCTCAGGTCGCTCGTTCCGTACGACTGGGAAGCGATAGCGGAAAGCGTGAAGAAGACGAGCCGCGCGATCGTCGTGCACGAGGACTCGCTCTCGTTCGGCTACGGAGCGGAGATCGCCGCGCGCATCTCGGACGAGCTGTTCGAATATCTCGACGCCCCGGTGCGCCGGGTCGGTGCGACCGACACCTTTGTGGCGTACGCACCCCAGGTCGAGGACTACATTCTTCCGCAAGCGGCGGATGTCGAAAATGCGGTGCGCGAGCTGATGAAGTATTGATCGAACGCAGGGGCGGGCCTTGTACCCGCCCGCGTTTCTGTCGTCGCTAAAGCGGCTCGAATGTAAACGGCGCGCGTGACCGTGGACTGCGCGCTGACGCGCTTGTCCACGGCTAAATGCAGGTCGCCGCTACGCGGCTTGTCCGTAATCCGGCCTCCTGTCTCTCCTGTCTCCTGTCTCCTGTCTCCTACTTCCACTTTCCAGAATGGGCAGGGACAAGCCCTGCCCCTACGATAACGACCGTCCCTCCCCCCTTGACTATCCCCCGTATCTGACCGACCATTTCCAAGAACAAGAAACCCGAATATCAACCGGCGGATCTGGATCTGTTGAATCGAAGGTATGCTGAAAAGACTAGCAGCGGCATTTCTGATTGTTTTCCTTGGCATTGGATCAGCCCTCGCCCAGACTCCTGCCACAGACGCAGCCCGTAAGTACCGAGAACAGAATGAGATAAGACTGATCACCGAGTACCTGGAATTTCTCGCTTTGCCAAACGTCGCTTCGGACACCGCCAATATCAAACGGAACGCGGAATACATACGCGCGGAACTCGAGAAGCGCGATCTGAAGCCTCGCCTTCTCACGGACAACGACCCAAAAGTGCCTCCGGCTGTTTACGGCGAATACAACGTACCGGGAGCGACGCGGACGATCGTCTTCTACGCGCATTACGACGGCCAGCCAACCGATCCGGCCGACTGGACCGTGACGGAGCCCTGGAAGCCCGTGCTTCTTACGAATGCCGCCGAGAAAGGCGGAAAGAAGACCAACTTCCCTGAAAAAGGCGGCAGAATCGATCCCGACTGGAGGATCTACGGCCGATCCGCCTCAGACGACAAAGCAGGAGTGTTCACGATCCTTGCGGCGTTCGACGCATTGAAGGCGGCTGGGATCGAGCCGACCGTGAACCTCAAATTCTTCTTCGAAGGCGAGGAAGAGGCAGGCTCGCCGAACCTTCGGAAGGTGCTTGAGAAATACAAAGAGACTCTCAAAGCCGACGCGTGGATAATCTGCGACGGTCCGGTCCATCAGTCGGGACAAAAGCTCGTTTCGTTCGGAGTGAGAGGCGTAACTTCGGCGGCGCTTACGGTTTACGGCGCAAGTCGCGAACTTCACAGCGGGCATTACGGGAACTGGTCTCCGAATCCCGGGATGCGGCTCGTGAAGCTGCTCTCATCAATGAAAGATCCGGCCGGACGGGTTTTGATCGAAGGCTGGTATGACGATGTGGAACCGCTTGGTGAGATCGAGAAGAATGCGATCGCGGACGCGCCGAAATACGATGAGGAACTCAAGCGGCAACTCGGCCTCGCAGGAACGGAAGGAAACGGCCGCGAACTGCTCGACCTTCTGAACGAGCCTTCCCTCAACATTAACGGGATGAAGACGGGCAATGTCGGAGAGCTTGCGAGGAACGTGATCCCTTCGAAGGCGGAAGCCGTGCTCGGCCTTCGGCTCGTGAAGGGAAACGATCACAAACGCCAGCTGGAGAAACTGCGCAGGCACATCGCCGCGCAAGGATTTTATGTGATCGACCGCGATCCGACGGCTGAAGAAAGACTGAAACATCCTTTGATAGCGAAGTTCATCCCCGAGGATGCCGGTTACAACGCGCAGAGAACGGCGATGGACCTCCCGATCTCACAAGCGATCATCTCGGCGGTAAGACAATCCAGAGGCGACCAGCCCGTGACGCTCCCGACGATGGGCGGAAGCCTCCCGCTTTCGATAATCACAGAAACGCTCGGCGATCCGGCCTTGATCACGGTGCCTGTCGCGAACCACGACAACAATCAGCACGCGGCGGACGAGAACATAAGGATCGGAAACCTATGGGACGGGATCGAGGTGTACGCGAATTTGATGACGCTGGCATAGCGGCTGTGAATCGTAAATGGTGAATCGTAAATCGTGAATGGAGGATTGAAAGTTGAAAATGGCTAGTTGAAATATCAGGTTCAAAAGACAGGATGCGACGAAACCGAATAGAAACTGACTTTACAAGCACGACTTTCAAACATCGAACTCGCATTCCGGACCCAACCGTCAAAACCTGAAACAATCAATTATCAACCATCAATCATCAATTAACGATTTACGATTCGCGATTAAACGCACACTGTTGGATGGCAGAATCGTCCACACTTAAGGGCAAGACCCTCGGCAGGTACACGATAATCCGCTCGATCGGCAAGGGCGGGATGGGAGAGGTGTTCCTTGCCGAGGACACGCGCCTCGACCGAAAGGTCGCACTCAAGATCCTGCCAAAGGAGTGCTGTGAGGATTCGGACAGCCTGGCGCGTTTCGTTCGCGAAGCGAAGGCGGCGTCCGCGCTCAACCATCCGAATATATTCACGATCTACGAGATCGACGAGGCCGACGGCATCACGTACATCGCCTCCGAGCTCATCGAAGGCGACCTTTTGCAGGACAGGCTTGACGATGGAGGACTTCCGATCGGAGAGGCCCTAGACGTCGCGACTCAGACCGCAACGGCTCTCAAGGTAGCGCACGCAGTGGGTATCGTCCACAGGGACATCAAACCGACGAACATAATGATCCGGGCCGACGGGATTGTGAAGGTCCTCGATTTCGGGATCGCAAAGCTGACGGGCACTGACGAGCCCGATGTCGATCCCGAAGCAGACACACGGCCTCATCTGAGAACGCGGGAAGGGCTTGTGCTCGGGACCGTCGGATATATGTCCCCGGAACAGGCGCGCGGAAGGAACCTCGACGCAAGATCGGACATTTGGAGCCTCGGTTGTGTCCTGTACGAAATGCTGACGGGTCGGAAAGCGTTCGAGGGCGAAACTATCGCCGATGTCCTTGCCGGCATAATCCACAGAGAGCCGGAACCGATCGAGTCCGTCCGAAGAGACGCCCATCCCGAATTCGGCAGGATCGTAGCAAGAGCGTTGTGCAAATTGACGGACGACCGGTACCGCTCGGCGGAGGAGATGCTCCAGGATCTAAGCCGGCTGAAAACACGCCTTTTGCTGGAGGAGGCGGAGACCGGACTATTCCCGGCATTCGCCGCGTCGGAAAAGGAGCCTGAACCCGAATCGATCGCCGTACTTCCTTTCGCCGACAGCAGCACCAGCGAGGACACTAAGTACTTCAGTGATGGTCTCACGGAGGAGATCATTATGAACCTCTCGAAGCTGAAGGATCTGAGGGTCATTTCCAGAAGCGCCGCGATGCAGTATGTGCAGGAAGGCAAGAGCCACAAGGAGATTTCGGAGGACCTAGGCGTTCAGTACCTGCTCGAAGGCGGCGTCCGATGCATAGGGAACGAGATAAGGATCACGGCTCAGCTGACAGACGCCTACAATCAGGTTTATCTTTGGGCGGAGTCCTACAGGGGGACGATCGACGACATTTTCGAGATCCAGGAAAAGGTAGCCGCGGAGATAGTTGGGGCGCTGAAGGTCCGGCTGACTTCTGACGAACAATCCGGATTGAAGAAGCGCTACACGGAGAACACCGAGGCGTATCAGATGTACCTGCGGGGCCGTTTCTTCTGGAACAAGCGCAGTGAGGAAGGGATACGGAACGCGATCAGGTACTTCGAAATGGCGATCGAGAAGGATCCGGAGTATGCGCTCGCCTGGGCCGGGATCGCGGATTCGTACACCGTTCTCGGTGAGTACGGAAACATTCCGCGCCGGCAGCTCTTCCCGAAGGCACGCGCGGCAGTCGAAAAGGCGCTTGAGTTCGACGATTCGCTCGCCGAGGCGCACTGCTCGAACGCGATCCTGATGATGCTCGAAGACTGGGACTGGGAAGGCGCCGCCAAAGAGTTCGACCTCGCGATTGAGTTAAATCCTAATTACGCAACGGCTTACCAGTGGTATTCGCAGTGGTTCGAAAGCCGGGGAGAGGTCGAAAATGCGGTGCGGTACGCCGCCACCGCTGCAGAACTTGATCCGGTCTCGCAGGCCATCCAGCAGGAACTGGGACTCGCTCTCTACTACAGCCGGCGTTACGAAGAGGCGATCGAGGTCGCCTTGCGGACGTTGGAGCTGGATCCCGTCTATCCCGCGGCGCACCGTTTGCTTTCGCTCTCGTATCACGCGGTTGGCAAGTTCGAAGAGGCGATCGAGGCGAACGAGAGATGGGGAGAGCTGACCGGTAACGAGGTCGAAGCAAGAGTATCGCTGGCACAGCTACTTGCCGCGGCCGGGAAAACCGACGAGGCGAGACGGCTGGTGGAAGAGATCGAGGGATCGGGCAGAGAGCTTGCAAATCTCTTCCGCGGGCTTGCGCTGGCAAGGACCGCATTGGGGGACAACGAAAGGGCCTTCGAGCTGCTTGAATCAGGCCTCGAAAGAAAAGAGGAGGCTCTTCTCAGCCTGAAGGTCGATCCTAAATTGGACGGCCTGCGCGACGATTCACGATTCGAGGATATTTTGAACCGGATGGGAGTGCAAAAACGTAAGGGCGGGGCTCGTCCCCGCCCGCCTCCGTGGCCCGACCGGCAGTTTTGAGCAGCGCTTTGCGCCCCCCGGGCGGGGCGAAGTCTCGCTGAAGATTCTTGCGTATCGATCGCGTTCCGGAATCGGTCAACATAGACTCGATTGCAAACGCCTTGTGGAAACCCAAAGCGACTTTCGCCCGAGTTCGAAGCCGGGCGACGCCCGGCTATGGCAGCGCAAGCGCTGCTCTAAACTGTGCCCGCGACGCAGGGAACTTACTGCGGCAGAACCACGCTGCAATTTACGAACAGAGGAACAAAATGAGAAAAAGCCCTTGGAAATCGATCGTTACCATCACCCTGCTCCTGACTATCTCAGCCTCGGTCCTCGCGCAGGGCGGCACTCCACAGGACAGCGACGAACTCAGAAAAAGGCGCCACACACTCGAAGCCGAGCTCCAGCAGATCGCCGTCGTCGACCGAAAGGTGATGGTGAAGATGCGCGACGGAAAGCGGATGGCGGCGGACGTCTATCGCCCAAAGGACGCGGCCGTCAAGTACCCGACGATCTTCTCGCGCACGCCTTATAACTTCAATTTTTGGGACGTAAGCCTTCGGGCTCCGCGCGATATGTCGTCGATCATCGAGGCGGTGAAGCGCGGATACGCCTACGTCGTGATGAACGAGCGCGGGCATTTCTTCTCGGAGGGAAATTACGACATCCTGGGCCCGCCCCTGACCGACGGCGAGGACGCAATCGAGTGGATCTCGTCGCAAGGCTGGTCGAACGGCAAAGTGGGCCTGATCGGCTGTTCATCGACCGCCGAGTGGCAGATGGCGGTCGCCGCGCGTAACCCCAAAGGCCTCGCCGCGATGATACCGCAGGGTTTCGGAGCGGGAGTCGGTCGCGTGGGTCCGTATTTCGAACAAGGCAATTGGTACCGAGGCGGCGCGGTGCAGATGCTCTTCATTGCCTGGCTTTACGGACAGGTGAACCAGGTCAGGCCGATGCTGCCGGCGGACGCGACTCAGGAGGAAATGATCGCCGCTTCGAGGCTGTTCGATCTCGCGCCCCAGATGCCGCCGGTCGACTGGTCGAAAGCGCTTGCGCATCTTCCGGTCCTGGACATTCACAGGGCGGTGGACGGTCCGAAAGGGATCTTCGCCGACAAAATGTCGGTCCCCACGGGCGGCGAGATGATACAAAGGGCTCCGAACGATCCGGCGTGGTATAAAGGCGGGCTCTGGCACGACGATATGAAGATCGACACGCCTGGATTCTGGTTCGTGTCGTGGTACGACGTGTCGGCCGGTCCGAACCTGGCGGCTTACAACCAAGTACGGAAGACGGCGAGTCCGGAGGTCGCCGACAAACAATATCTTGTCATCGCACCCACTCTTCACTGCGGATTCAGGCGCGCGACCGAGGACACTGTAGTCGGAGAACGCTCGATGGGCGACGCGCGGCTCGATTACGACGAGATGACCTACGGCTGGTTCGATCACTTTCTGAAGGGCGAGGACAACGGCATACTCGAGAAAATGCCGAAGGTCCGGTACTTCACGATGGGTATGAACAAATGGCAGTCGTCGGAGACCTGGCCGCCCGCGGGCGCGAAGCCTATGACGTTTTACCTTTCGAGCGGCGGAAATGCGAACTCCCTGAACGGCGACGGAAAACTCGCCTCGGCTGCTCCCGAGAACGACGCTCCGGATACCTTCAAATACGACCCGATGAACCCCGTGCCTTCTTACGGCGGCAATGTCTGCTGCACAGGGAACGCGGTCAGGGGCGGCGCGTTCGATCAGCGCGAGATGGAGAAGAGGGACGATATCCTCGTTTACACAAGCGAGCCTATTCCGGAGGGACTGGAGCTAAGCGGCCCGATAGACGTGAAGCTGTTCGTATCGTCTGACGCGAAGGACACAGATTTCACGGTCAAGCTGATCGACGTCTATCCGGACGGGACCGCGTACAACCTGGACGAGACGATCCAGAGAATGCGCTACCGCGAAGGCTACGACAAACCGCTTGTGTGGATGGAGGAAGGAACGGTGTATGGCTTCAGCTTCTCGCCGATGGTGACAAGCAACTGGTTCGCACCGGGCCACCGGTTCAGGATCGAGATCTCGAGCAGCAACTTCCCAAGGTTTGACCGGAACCTGAACACGGGCGGGAACAACTATGACGAGTCAAAGGGCGTGATCGCGACGAACAAGGTGCATCATTCGAGGCAGTACCCTTCGTCGGTGACGATTAGCGTGGTTCGCCGTGAGCAGTGAACTGTGAGCGGTGAGGGAGGACGAGGTACCGCGAACTTCAGTTTGCGCCGCGCAACGGCACGGAACACCGTTCGGGCCGCGGGCGGCCCGCGACAAGCTGAAGCTTATCGTACTGCCGTTTAGAGCAGCGCAAGCGCTGCAAAAAACGGTCAGTTAGGTGAAACGATCGACTCCACGCTTCAATCCTTAAGGTGTCTGTAGCCCGACCGCGAGGAAGTGCGTAAATGAGGTCGTCAGGTTCTTATGCATCACCCAACACGAGAAGATCGAATCGCCGGCTGCCTTCTCGCGGGAGCTCTCGGCGACGCGATCGGTGCTGCGTTCGAAGGCCACCCGCCGAATCCAGATATTGCGGTTCCTCAGAACCTTCGTTTCACGGACGATACGCAATTGACGATCGCAACTTGCGAATCGATCATCGAGTCCCGGACAGTTGATCCGGGAAATATCGCCCAACAATTCGTAAAATCGTTTCTCGATCGTCAAATTGACGGTATCGGCGCAAGCACCTTAAAGTCACTTATGGAACTAAGCGCCGGAGGGCATTGGGCCTCAGTAGGCGCAGTTGGCGAACGCTCGGCCGGCAACGGAGCGGCAATGCGGATCGCCCCGCTGGCATTTGTTCTCGATCCTGACATCGATTCCGACCGCCGGACGATTCGCGACATTTGCCGGATAACCCACCGAAACGACGAGGCGTATGCCGGAGCTCTTGCGATCGTAAGATCAATCCGCCACGCGCTCGCCGGAAACCCCCTGGATGATCAGTTGATCTCGACCCTGACTGATTCCGTACATGATTCGCTTGTTCGCGACCGGTTGGTAGCTCTGAAGGATTCTTCGCTCTCTATAGAAGATTACGCCGACCGTTTCGGAACTTCCGGCTATGTCGTCGATTCCGTCCCGATCGCTATCCTGTCGGCGGTCCGCTCGTCTGATCTTGTTTCCACGTTTCATCAGATCATCCGGTGCGGGGGCGATACGGACACCATCGCGTCGATGTTCGGGCAGATATTTGGAGCAGCCCACGGCACCCGGGCGCTACCGATGGAGGTCGTTGACCTTGTCGATGACATATCGGTGGTCCGCAAGACCGCTGAGAGGTTTTCGCGTGTGTCGGAAGCGAGGCAATAATCTCTTTCGCAGGTTAGCTAAGCTGGTCAATTCACGCCCGCGCGTAACGGCGCGGAACACCGTTCGGGCCGCGGGCGGCCCGCGACAAGCTGAAGCTTATCGTACATCCGTTTAGAGCAGCCCTCCGGGCTGCCCTATCGGGCGAATGCCCGATCATTAACTCAAAGAATTCAGGATCGTTAAAGACAATTCATCCCCGGTCTGTCTACTCTTATCCCGGCAGCTATGGACCGGATATTCCTCACCGACGATCCGAACACATTCCACTACGTGACGATGGTCTGCAATCGAAGAGCGCGCGTGTTCAACGACGATGGCTCGTGCCGGATACTTGCGGACGTGATCGATGAGATCCGCCGAAAGCATCCCTTAAAACTCGCCGCGTACGTTTTCATGCCCGACCACGTCCACGCGATCATCAATCCCCTGCGCCCTGAACTGAGTACGATCCTGAACAAGATCAAGGGAAAGTCAGCGAGGTTGATCATCGATCGACTTCTCGGAAACGGCGATGCGCGTCTTCTCAAAAGGCTCCGTCTGAACATCACCGGAAGAAGGTTCGCCCTGTGGCAGACGCGGTCTGCGGTCGTGGACGTGAGGTCATCGAAGTTCTTTTCGCAGAAGACGAGATACATCCATATGAACCCTGTAAGAGCGGGGTTGTGCGAGAAGCCGGGGGGTTGGAAGTGGTCAAGCTACAGGGCCTTGCACCCAGCTAACCGGGAGCGGGTCCCGCTGGCGGTGGATCTTCGGTATCACTGGCTGGAGGAAGAGATATTGAATGGTCGTGAAGCGAAAGCGGGTTCTCGCATTCTGATCGGGCGTTCGCCCGATGGCGCAGCCCGGAGGGCTGCTCTAAACGGGTCATATGTTGCGTGCGGATTAAGCCGGGCTGCGCCCGCCTAATGCAGCGCAAGCGCTGCTCTAAACGGGCGTACAAATGTCTCTATGTATCCCGCGCATTCGCGCGGCGCAAAATGAAGTTCGCGGCACCTCGTGACGCGGCTGAGGCCGCGAAGGGTTGTTTGCAGCCTGGATCCCCCCGCTGAAGCGGGGGGGGGGGGGCAACTGATCATGCTCACTGTTCACCGCTCACCACTCACTCTTAGAAACTTCGACGGAACAGATACGAGGCCCGTACGAAGAAGCTCCTGCCGTCGCGGCGAAGCCCGTCGTCAAACATTCCCGTGAACGGGTTGAAGCCTTTATAGAAGAGATTGTCGTTGTAGCCGACATAGAACGCGGTGCCCGGGTTCGGGTTCCAGCCGAAAAGCATCTGCCCGTTGAACGTCCGGTTCACCGACTCGTAATCCCAGCGCACTCTCGCGAACGTGAACCGCGTGAATTGATACACGGACCTTAGTGTCACGATGTTCGAGTCGAAAGCGACGAGGTCGGAGTCGTGCCTAGTGAGTCGCTGTCGATTGTACGAGAGGTTAATGTTCCAGGAGTCGGTGGGCTGAAGATTCACTCGTAGTTCATATCGCATACGGAACGATTTGCCGGGGTCGAGAGGGGGCTCCTCGAGAGTGGGATCTGTCTGGCGGTCGATCAGATACTGAAGGTAGACCGGGCTGACCCTTAGGAAGACTTCCGACGCCCCGAAATCGAGGTCAAGAGCGTTCTGCGAGAAGCCCGTCTCGGCATAGACCGAGAACCGCTTGCTGAATGTCTTGCCTATGTTCGCCTCGCCGTACCACTGTAGAGTGCCCCTTTCATCCGCACCGAAGAACGCGCCCTCCTGTGTATCCGACCGCCTGGGTCCGAATTCGTCCTCGTAGATCTTCTCGACCGAGCTCCCAAAGCTTATGTTTACGTCGAGCTGGTCCTGGAACTTGAAATTCGTGTTCAGGCTCGCGAGTGTAGCGCCTTGAAGCCTTCCCGATTCATCGGCGCTCAAGCCGTGAGACCCGCGCGTCGTGATCCCGATCAGAGTGTTCTCCGGCTTGGGTTCGGTCCCCAACCTCCAGCGGAAGCTGCCGCCATGCGTGTTTGTTCGGCGAGTGAACCCGACATCGGCTCGGTAGTCCCTCGTCCTTCCGCTCGCCTCAACCGACCAACCGCGGTTTCTTCCCGTGTAGTCGAGTAATACACGGTAGGCAGCGCCGTTGCCTGACCTGAACTTTCGTACATCCGTATCCGGATCGTAGAAGAACCCCCGCGTATGGGTGAACACCGCCTGCACGTCCAGGAGTGTGCGCTGATTTAGGTAGAACCTTCCGTCAAAGCCTCCGAGAGTGTTCTTGCGCTCCGCGCCGAAATTGTACTGGGTGGCGAAGACCCCTATGCTCGAATTATCGAAGACATCACGTTTGAGTCGAAGCACTCCGACGTATGCTCGCGTATCAGTGTTCGGAAAGCGGTCGACGGCGGTCATCACGCCGAACGTGTTCTTTCCGATCTTGCCGGTCACCTTCGCCGCGACGTCCGGATCAGCAATGTTCCTGGTGTTGACGATCTGAAGCGGTGAATCAAAGATGTCCTTGCCCTCGAGGAAAAACGGCCTCTTCTCCGGGAAGAAGATGGGAAACCGCTCGTTCGCCCGCACGACTGGAGCGTCGGCCTCGACCTCCGCAAAATCCGGATTCACAGCCAGGTCGATGGTCACGTTAGGAGTGACCTGGAATTTAACACTGACTCCGACGTCCGCTTCCAACCCCTCATTGTCGAAGAATGATCCGGGCGGAATATTCGAGTCAACGACCCTTTGGCCCGACTGGGACACGGTCACGCTCGGAACGATCTCGATCGTCCTTTCCGTGTCGATCCCGACCAATCCCGTGATCCTGCCGAGCTGTCGGAGCTCCGATACGCCCCGCCGCATAGGCATCCATCCAACGATCTCACGGTTGAACCTGTCGATACGCCGCCAGAAATCAACTCCCCACATCTTCCCTTCCCCGGCTTCGTACCTCAGCGACTTGAAGGGAATTCGCACCTCCACCGACCAACCGTTCTCGACGATCGCTCCCTTCGATTCCATCACGATATCGACACTGAAGTCGGAGCGAAAATCGCTGACGGTCTTTATCCCGTCGGCCTGGATGCCGAGCGGATTGAACTGCAGTATGTAGGCCCGCCTTTGGTCGCCGAAGGTGTCGAGGAAAACTCCGACGTAATCTTCGCCGCCTACCGAGTCGCGTTTCGCGACCGTCGCACGGATCTTGTCCGGTTCGTCAAAACAAAAGAACGCAATATAGAGGTTCTTGCTGTCGTAGCCCATATAGGCGATGGTCTCCCTCGAAGGAGGAACCAGGTCGCCGGGCTCTGTCTGAATGAAGTCCTTGAAGACGGCGGCGCGTTTCCAGACCTCGTCGTCAAGGTGGCCGTCGATGACGGGCTGTTCGTCGAAGTAAGGAATTGTGACAGGATTGGCCTTTTCGGGAGGAATGACGAATTCGCCCGGCCCCGTCCGGAAGTTGTCAATCTCCTGTCCGGCGGACAAGACGGTGAGGATCAAAAGTGCCAGTACCGGAAAAATCTTGAGTCGATGGATCATTCGGACGTGAAACCCCTTGAAATCACAAAGTTGGATTCTATCAAAGGGTTCGGAATTATTGAATCGGGGAAGGTAGCGACTTCAGGCGATAGACGCCGGGCGAGACGCGGACGGCGAATCCTTCTTCGACAAGCCGTGCGTTTGCGCTGCCCGCTTCTGGCCTCGAAACCCCGATCGCCTTCGAAAGGTCGCCTTTCAGGGTCATCCCGCACATCGTCAGAAATGCGCGTGCGATCTCGACAAGCGCCTCTCTGCGACGAACCTGTTTCGCGATCTCCTTCGGGAACCTCTCCTCGGCGAGCGTCCACAGATAAGTGAACTTTGGCTCGTAGAGCACTTCGTAGGGGACGACCTTCATGCAACGCTGGAGTTCGTCCAAAGCCTTCGTCAAATCCTTCCGGTCCTCGATACCGGCGTCCTTCCTGAGATCGGCAGTCGAGGATTCCCATTCTTCCCTGAGCACTCCCAGGATCCGGTTAGCCGGCTCGGAGAGCTTTTCCTTCTCCTCTTCCGCGGGCACGCCGTAGATGGAATGAAAGTGAGGGATCAGATGCTTCGCGACGAAGGTCGCACGGCCCTTCGCGAGCTTGGAGTAGTAGACTTTCCCGCGCCTCATCACCTCGTCCTTCAGGAGCCACGCCGAGCTAGCCTCCGGATCTTTCTGGACATTCGGAGGCATATGAGCGTCGCGCCTGCCGCAAACCGCAATGTAGAAGCTGGGAAGATGAGTGCGGGCGTCTGTCAGCCCGAGACAGAACCCGACGTCATTGACGAGCGCTTCGCCGTCAGCCGCGTCCGAGATCTGTAGCACTTCTTCCCTGCGCCAGAGCCTGTCGCGGTAGGCTTCAATCTCTTTCGGAAGTTCCACAGCGGCTAGTGTCGTTCCGAATGTCCGGAAATGCAAAACGGCCCGGCTAGCGAAGGCCGGACCGTTTTCAGCGTGGGCAGATTATCGATCAACTGCCGCCGGGTCCCGTTGACTGGATCGTCAGCGTTGCGTCGGGACTGATCTCCAGATCGTCCCTTCCGCCGGGGACCATCGATCCAGCCCCCGCGCCGGCTCCTATCGTCGCGCCAATGATGGCGCCCTTGCCGCCGCCGAGTATGCCGCCGATGATCGCGCCCAGTCCGGCTCCGATCCCGCTACGCTTTGCGGTCTCGCCGGTGCGGCTCTTGCTCCGCGCCTCGCCCTCGTCGTTGATCTTGATCTCATCTCCGTCGGAATCGGTGATCCTCTGAAGGACGCCCGCGAAATCGAACCGGCGCCCATCCGCAAAGACGATGCTTTCGAAGTTAAAAGTGATCCTCGAACGTCCTGTCACCTTGCCCTTTCGCTCGATACCCGAGATGTAGCCCTCGATGACCGCGCCCCTGTACTGGGCGGGCGATTCTACGTTGATGCGGAACGGGTCCCCTTCGATCGAGGACTTGGTCGTGACGAACGAATCCAGCGAACCGCTCAGGACCGTTCCCGAGGGCACCGCGAAGGTGCCCGCCCTGGGCGACCTGCGGTAGTCCGGATCGCGCCTGACGGGTTCACGATCATCGGTTGAAGGCTGAGGGTTAAATACCACGCCGTCAGTGCTGTCCGACCAGCCTTCATCGTCGTCGTCCGCCGGGACGTTGGCGGGATAATCATTCGTCGTAGAGGCCGACGAATCGTAACCGTTCGAGCGCCTGTAGATGCTGTCCGCGAAGACGGTCTCGCTGAGGTATGAGGTCGTGATCCTTCGAGTCACCCTCATCGAGCGGCCGCCGTCTTCCGGAGCGAATGTAAGCGTGTAATCAGATTCGCCGCCAAGGCTGGAGATCGTCAGAACGTCGCCGCGGAATCCCGCCCTGAGGCTGACCGTGCTGCCGTCCGCCCTTCTCGAGGAACGCGCGACACCGTCGGCGGTGAAAACTGCCGGAGCGCCTCCGAGCGACGTTTCAAGCGTGACGCGATCGCCTTCGATGCGGATAGTGATCGTTTCCGGAGCCTCGAGCTTGGCCGCGAGGTCGGAACGCTCCTCCACGGTCGGCGATTCCCTTCGCGAGACGTTCTCGATGATCGAATCCGCGTTCTCGCTCGCGCTGCGGTCGAGCGTGTAGGTTCCCTGTAGCAAATAACCGCCGTTGTTCTGCGCTGCGGCCGGCATTATTGCGGTCGCGAGGATCACGACGGGTATCGAAAAGTAAGCAAGCCCTGGCTTTAAGAGTCTCATTGAAGCAGTACCTCTGGTCGTTCGTTTAATGATATGTTATCGGGGTTCGGCCCGTGGCCGTCGAAACAGTAATCATTAAGGAGCATATACCATGCCAGCGAACGCCGATCGCCCGAGCCGGGCTCGAATGGGTCTTTGAACACGGCTCCGATCGGCGGCCGGTCGGCTAATACGAATCCGGGAAAAGGCAGACTTTTGATATGGCTGACAATGAAAAGAAGGCGGTGGTGATACACGCCGGCGACGAACTCTTCATAGGCGTATCGCCGGGCGGGCACGCCCAAACGATTGATACTAAAGGATCTAGGAATCTGGCCGCGTCGCCGGTCGAGATGCTTATGATCTCCATCGCGTCCTGCACGGCGGTCGATGTCGTTTCGATTATGCAGAAAAAGCGGCAGGTCGTCACGGACTACAGGGCAGAGATCACGGGAACCAGGAGGGACGAGCACCCCCGCTCGTTCACTTCCTTTCACGTTCACCATATCGTGCACGGCCGTGGGGTATCGGAGAAGGCGCTGGCGGATGCGATCCGGCTCTCGGACGAGAAATACTGCTCGGTCGCCAACACCGTTCGGCCGGCGGCAAAGATAACCACAAGTTTCGAGATATTCGAGGTGGAAGAATGAAGAACGCATTTAGATCGGCGGCCGCTCTGGCCGTCTTGTGGCTGCTCCTTGCTTCAGCGGTCCCGGCGCAGGAGACGCCTCCGGACGAATACGTGACGGAGCGGTGGAAGAAGTTCGCCGCTCAGAAATGGCACGATATCGACTATTCCTCGACGGTCCTTTCGAAAGATCGGATCTCCGGCCTCGACAAAGAGGAACCTGACGAATTTCAGGAAGAGGTAAGCGAGCTCGCACTGCTGCGCGGAGTGATCTTCGGGAAGCGCGGACGTGTCTTCAAGGACCGCCGCATCCAGGGCTTTCTTGAAAGACAGCCCTGGTACAAACCAAACGCGGAATTCTCGAACGCTCTCCTGTCGGCAAACGAAAAGAAGAACCTCGACCTCGTCCGCCTCGCCGAGGCCGAGAAACGGCCGTACGTCGCGCCGGGCGACCTTCGCTACTGGACGGACCGGAAAATTCCCGAAGACAAGCTCGTATACGCGACGGCCGCGGAATGGAGGATTCTGATCGCCGAGGTCGAGGCAATCCACGGCCGAAGGTTCGAGAACGAACCCTGGCTCCAGAAATACTTCGAAGAGCGTTATTGGTACGTGCCGAAAGACGATTACGCGCCCGATGTGCTGAGCGATATCGAACGGGCAAATCTCGAGATGATCCTCGCAAGGCGCAACGAGGGCAGAAAGATCGCGGTCTGGGTCGGAGATATGGACAAGTTCCAGAACTCGCCACTGACCGAAGACCTGCTAAAAGGGCTCACGCTGAGCGAACTTCGACTGATCCGGAACGAGTTCTTCGCGAGGAACGGCTACCGCTTCACTTTTCCGGGTATCGCCCAGCATTTCGAATGGCGGGAATGGTACGCGCCTCTCGAGGACCAAACGAAGGTCACCCTGAACGAGATAGAAAAGCGGAACGTCGAACTCATCGAGAAGAAAGAGAAGGCGATGCGCGAGAGGCTCGCGACCGAGGCGATCGAACCCTCAATGCTCGAAGGCCTCTTCGTCGAGGACCTTCGGATTCTCCGCAACGAGATCTACGCAAGACGCGGCCGGATCTTCAAGGACGAATACCTGCAGGGGTACTTCAGCTCGCAAAGCTGGTACAAACCCGATCCAGACTTCAAGGACGAGATGCTGGGCCAGGCCGAACTGAATAACCTGTTGGTCATAAAGGAGGCGGAAGAACTCGCGATGAGCCGGTTCGACGCCTTCGAGGGCTGATAATCCTAAATACTTAGGTTCCGCGTGACGGAACCAGATCAGAGACGAGCGGCGGCGACCGGAGACGGCCCGCCGCTTCGGCTTTAGGCGATAGAAGCTCCGCCGCCTTTTGTGCTAACCTCAACGTTCGAAATGAAAGTCGCAACACCCGAAGAAATCGAACTCAAAAAGAAGCGCGGCGTCCTCGAAAGGCTGCGCAACCGCCTCGTGGTCCGCGAGGAGGAGATAACGGAACTCGGCGCGGAGCTGGAGCAGTTCGAGGCTCGGTACACGATGGAGGTCGGGCGCCTTTACGCGGAACTCGATGAGGTCGAGGCCGAGATCGCCGAAGAAGAGGTCAAGCTCAATCCCGAGGACGAAGAGATCAAGAAACGCGCGGAGGAAGCTCGCAAGCGGGCTGAAGAGTCGGCGGACGCGCTTGACGAGGAGAACTGGCAGGCGTGCACGCAGAAATGGAACCCGACGACCGAAGCGCGCAAGGCTTACTACAACCTCGCAAAGATCATCCATCCCGATCTCGCTGTCGATCAGGAAGAAAGGGAGCGAAGGCACGGCCTGATGGCGCAGTTGAACGAGGCTTATTCCGAAGGCGACCAGAAGCTTCTCAACAAACTCGTCGAGGAATACAGGGACTCTCCGGAGCTCGTGAAGGGTGACTCGATCGGCGACGAGCTTGTCCGTGTGATACGCCAGGTGCACCAGGTCACGCGGCGCATACGGGAGCTGCGCGAAGAACATCTGGAGCTCGAGCTCTCCGAGCTGTATGTGCTCCGGGAGAAGGTTCGCAAGGAACAGCTCGAGGGCCGGAATCTTCTTAGCCAGATGGCCGAAAGGACCAAAACACAGATCAAGAAGGCGGATCGCCGCCTGAGCAACTTACGGAACATCGTCGAAGCGGAGGAGCGCGATCCCGAAGAGCGTTTTGGCCTTAACGTATCCGCATTCCGCTAAACCTTCGGAATTCTCGTTTCCCTGTTACAAGTGAAAGATCCCTTGCAAACTGATGTCGCCGTCATCGGCGCCGGGCCGGCCGGCCTCTCCGCTGCACTCTGGTGCGACGAACTGGGTCTCGATTCCCTCGTGTTTGAGGCGGACGAGGAGCCTGGCGGTCAGCTGCTTTGGACCCATAACGCGGTAGAGAACTATCTTGGAGTCGAGGCCAGGAACGGCCGGGAGGTCAGGGACCGTTTTGTCTCGCAGGTCGCGAAGAGAGGATTGAGGATCGATCTCGGGAGCCGGGCGGCATCCGTCGGGATCGATCCTCTGAGTTTACGGCTAGAAGATGGCGAATCGATCGAGCCCCGTGCTTTGATCTTCGCAACGGGAGTTAGGAGGAACGAACCTGAGTTAGAGGGACTTGAAAAGTTCCGCGGATGCGGGATCCTCGAGTCCGGAAAACGGGACAAGCGTCTTGCGGAAGGTAAGACCGCGATGGTAGTCGGCGGCGGCGACGCGGCTCTCGAGAACGCGATTATCCTTTCAGAAACAGCGGACAAGGTCTATCTTGTCCACCGGCGCGGCTCGTTCCGGGCAAGGCCCGAGTTCACAGAAGCCGTCGACGCCGAAAACAAGATCGAGATAATAACGAACGCCGAAGTGACCGCGCTGGAAGGCGCCGATAGTCTCGAATCCGTAACGGTGACCGACGTCGGTTCGGGATCGACACAAGACATCGCGGTCCGGGCGCTCATTTTCAGGATCGGCGTCCGGCCGAACTCCGAACTCGTCCGGGACCTGGTCGCAACGGACTCCCGAGGATACGTAAGGATAGACTCAACCTGCCGCACGGATGTCGAGGGGATCTACGCCGTCGGCGACGTCGCGAATCCCATCTCACCCACTATCAGCTCTGCCGCCGGAATGGGCGCAACGGCCGCAAAGGCTGTTTTATCTTGGTTATGACCAGATTCTGATATACAATCTGCTGAACCATTTCCGATCGCTTGAATCATTCTTTGGTCATATTGACCGAAAATTTGAATTTTCTACAGAATTCTCCAGTAGGCACTCGCGGCTTGAAACAGTCCGACCGGCCGTACCCGCCTATATTTCAGCGCAATCGGAACGCGTACTGTAACTGGAACGCAAAATGCCTTGTTTTTCATCAGTTACGTCGCAATCAATCGATTTCCAATCAAAACTTAAGGAGGAGCTATGAGTTTTAGCAGATTAAGACCCAAGGTGTTTTCGGTCTTGGTGGCGCTGTTCACCTGTGCCATTCTGGTCGGGAGCATCAGCGCTCAATCTGGCACGTCCAGGATCAACGGAACGATCACGGACCAGACCGGCGCGGCGGTACCGGGCGCGACCGTCAGGATCACCAACCCGAACACGGGCTACACAAGGTCGATCACAACCGACAGCAGCGGAAGCTACAGTTTCCCGTCGATCCCGCCGGCGACCTACAGGCTGGAAGTTGAAGCAGCTAACTTCAACAAAGCCGTCGCCAGCAACATTCAGGCGCTGGTCGACTCGACAACCAACTTCGACGTTGCGCTCGAGCCGGGAGACATTACCGCCATTGTTGATGTAACGACGAACACTATCGAATCGGTCGTCAACACGCAGGACGCAAGTATCGGCAACAACTTCGTGCCGGAACAGATCACTCAGCTTCCCACGAACCTCAGAAGGGTTCAGGACCTGCTTACCCTTCAGCCGGGAGTCACGCGACAAGGTTATGTTGCTGGCGGACGAAGCGACCAGGCGAACATAACGCTTGACGGCGTCGATATTAACGATCAGCAGACGGGCGGACGAACTGGCCAGTTCCAGACCACCCAGGATGCGGCGCTCAGGGTCACAACGGAATCGGTCGAAGAGTTCAGGATCACGACGACGAACGCAAACGCCAACCAGGGCCGTTCGTCGGGCGCGCAGATCTCGCTGATCACCCGTCGCGGATCGAATGATTTCAACGGCGCGGTTTTTTACTTCATCAGGCCGACGAAGTATTCCGCCAACGACTTCTTCAACAACCTGTCCGGGATCGAAAGGCCGAGCCTGAACCGCGACGTCTACGGCGGAAGGGTCGGAGGTCCGATCTTTAAGGATCGCCTCTTCTTCTTCTACGCTTACGAAGGCCAGCAGCAGGAGCTTGAGCAGTCGGTCGTCAGGACCGTGCCGCTTGCTCACATGGGCAACGGCGAAATGCGGTTTACCGGAACAGGGCCGACCTGCGACGCGAGCAACAATTGCACGCTTAACACCGCTCAGTTCAATAACGTGTACAGCCAGGTTCTCCAGAACCCCGTGGCGGTGGCGGTCTTCGCTGACGTCGTAAGCCGTTACCCGTCAAACGACACCACGGTCGGCGACGGACTGAATACCGGTGGTTTCAGGTTCAATTCTCCGAGGACTATCAAGGAAAACACGCACATCGCGCGGTTCGACCTTACGATCAACGACAGCCAGGAGCTCTTTGCCCGCGGCAACTATCAGTGGGACAACTCATCCGGAGTTTCGGCATTTCCCGACACGCCTTCGACATCGTTCTGGTCGCATCCCACGGGACTCGTGATCGGCCACAACTGGACGATCACTTCAAATGCGATCAATAACTTCCGATTCGGATTCACGCGCCAGGCGTTCAGCAACCAGGGAGACTCCAGCGACCCCGCCATCAGCTTCAGGTTCGTCTATTCGCCCAGGCTTTATACGAGGACGCTTAGCAGGGTGACGCCGGTGACCAACTTCACTGACGATTTCACCTACCTCAAGGGCGCGCACACCATTCAGCTTGGCACGAACATCAGGTTCATCCGCAATAAGAGGTCCAATCTAGGAAATGCGTTTGATTCTGCTGTTACCAACCCGTCGTTCTACAATCTGTCGGGGGCGGTCCTTACGAATGCGCTTACGGCGGCCGGCTACAACGTGACAAGCACGGCGGCAGCCCAGGCTGCGGCCACCGCGTTGATCGGAAGGTATTCGCAGTATTCAGGGAACTTCACCTTTGACATCGACGGAAGCGTTCTGCCGGCAGGCACTCCTGCCAACAGAACCTTCGCGACGGAAGAGTACGATTTTTACGGCCAGGACATCTGGAAGCCGTTAAGAAACCTTACGTTAACGTTAGGTCTCCGGTACGCTTACAGCCGTCCCGTCTATGAGAAAAACGGATTTCAGGTTGTTCCGGACAGACCGCTTGGCGACATCTTTGACGAACGCGTCGCAAGCGCGCTTGTCGGTGTTCCGGCGAATCCGCTCGTGAACTTCGTTCTCGGCGGACCTGCGAACAACGGGCCGGGCTTCTACGAGAAGGACCTTAACAATTGGCAACCGAGAATAGCAGCCGCTTGGTCGCCGGACATCGGCGGGCCGGTCGGAAGATTCCTCTTCGGCGAAGAGGGGGATTCCACCATTCGCGGCGGATTCTCCATCACCAATGATTACTTCGGCGGACAGCTCGCCGTCAGCTTTGACGGCCTTTCGACGATTGGTTTTACGAGCTCGACGACGATCGCAGCAAACACGTACGACATTAGCGGACCGGGATGCTGTGCCCCGCTCTTCACTGGCTTCGGTCAGGATATCAGGAGCCTTCCGGGAATCCCCGCTCCTCTACAGAGGTTCTCGACCCCGGCCGACGAGGCTCAGAGGATCGAGACTTCGCTCGACTCGACGATCACCTCGCCTACCCATTACTCATGGAACGTCTCGTACGGAAGGAGCCTTCCCAAGGGAGCGTACTTCGAGGCGAGCTACGTAGGACGCGCCGCGCGCAACCTCTTCGCGACGCGAGACGTAATGGCGCTGAACAACCTGGTCGACCCGGCATCGGGTCTGGACTGGTACACGGCCGCCGGAATGCTGCATGACGCTCGTCTCGCGGACACCCCGACCGCCGCTCTCCAGCCGATACCTTACTTCGAGAACCTCTTCCCGGGCACGATCGGCATGTTCGGATGCGGCGCGCCGACGGCCACCCAGTGCATTTACAGGCTGGTTTCGAGGGTTGACGGATTCGACATCCTCGACTGGACCTTTGTGCAGCTGCTGATCGACGACAGGGGTATCTTCCCGAACATGTTCTTCCATCCGCAGTACGCGGCGTTCTCCGCTTTCGGAACTACCGCATATTCGGACTATCACGGAGGATCGTTCTCGCTTCGTCAGAGGCTACGCAACACCCTGAGCTACGACATCAACTACACGTTCTCGAAGTCGATGGACAACGCGTCAGGACTTCAGACCGGTGCATCATACGGATCTCAGTTCATCCTGAATCCGATAAGGCCGGATGACAACTATTCTGTTTCGGACTTCGACATCAAACACAGTGTCAATGCCAACTTCCTGTTCGACCTTCCGATCGGAAGGGGCCGGACCTGGTTCACTGATACAAACCGTGTTGTGGACGCCTTCATAGGCGGATGGCAGCTCGCGGGTGTTTACAGGTGGAACACCGGTCTTCCGATCTCGCCGCCGTTTGACGGCCAGCAGTGGGCAACCAACTGGAACGTCCAATCAAACGGTGTAAGGCGCATGGAGGTACCGTTCACGGTGAACCGTGACAACAGGAACGCCTTCCCGGATCCGCAGGCCGCTCTGAATTCCTTCAGGAACGCGAGACCGGGTGAGACGGGCGACCGTAATGTCTTCAGGCTTCCGGGTTACCAGGCTCTGGACCTAGGGCTGACGAAGGCGTTCACGATGCCGTGGAACGAGAACCACAAGCTCGGGCTGCGCTGGGAAGTCTTCAACGTGACGAACGTTCAGTACTTCAGCGCCGGAAACCTGACGCGTTCTTCGTACGGTCTGGGATTGGATCCTGAGACGTCGACTGCCAATCCGGACTTCGGCCGGATCTACAACGGAACGCAGGGCTCGCCCCGCTCGATGCAGTTCGGTATAAGGTACGAATTTTAATCGGACCTGATAAGTGCGACAGGCCGGAACCTCCTGGTTCCGGCCTTTTTTTGTCCGCGGCCGGATTCGGCTTCTCGTACGAAATTTGAGGAATCTGAATCCGCGCTCCCCTGCGGCGGAGCGAGGGCTACGGTGTCTCCATAAAACTTTTCTAAAATCTTTGGCAGTCGCCAGCTAATACAGGGCCGATTCGCAGGACAGGATCCGCCCGCCAGTGCCGTTATGGCGGAACGGCCATCTAAATTCCTCATCAAAATCTATTTCAAATCCCCGTAAACCTCACACATTCAATATCTTGCGGCGCCGAGTTGGAACGGCAGGTGCCTAGCTACACTTGTATGTTTTTCCAAGCATTCAATCATTCGAATCAGATAAGGAGGCGTTATGATCCATAGTCTTGCAAGATCAAGGCTGCTTGCGGCGTTTGCGGCATTGATTATTGTTGCCGTTACCGCCGTGGCGGCCTCTGCGCAGTCGGGCACTTCCCGCATCAGCGGAGCGGTGACCGATCAAACGGGTGCCGCGGTTCCAGGAGCAACAGTCACGATCACGAATCCCAACACGGGATACGCTCGGTCGGCGACGACGGACAACAGCGGCATCTACAATTTCCCGGGCGTCCCGCCCGCAACATACCGGCTCGAGGTCGAGGCCGGCAACTTCAAGAAGGCCGTCAACAACAACGTCCAGGCGCTGGTCGATTCGTCGACTAGCATCAGCGTGGCGCTTGAGGCGGGAGACGTTTCGGCGGTGGTCGACGTTACGACGAACACGATCGAATCCGTCGTGAACACTCAGGACGCGAGCATCGGGAACAACTTCGTGCCGGAGCAGATCACGCAGCTGCCGACCAACCTTCGGCAGGTGAACGACCTGCTCAGCCTTCAGCCCGGAGTCACACGTGACGGTTACGTCGCCGGCGGACGCAGCGACCAGTCGAACATCACACTCGACGGAGTGGATATCAACGATCAGCAGACGGGCGGCAGGACGAACCAATTCCAGACCACCCAGAATTCCGCGCTCCGCGTGACCACGGAATCCGTCGAGGAATTCCGCATCACGACGACAAACGCGAACGCCAACCAGGGCCGTTCTTCCGGCGCCCAGATCTCGCTCGTAACCAAGAGCGGCACGAACGATTTCAACGGTTCCGTCTTCTATTTCTACCGGCCGACTGCATTCTCCGCGAACGATTTCTTCAACAATTTGTCCGGAGTCGAGCGCCCGAGCCTCGCACGCGACGTCTTCGGCGGTTCCCTGGGCGGACCGATAGTGAAGGACAAGCTGTTCTTCTTCTATTCTTACGAGGGCCAGCGCCAGGAAAGCGGCGTTTCCACCACAAGGGTTGTTCCGCTGGCGCATCTCGGAAACGGCGAGATCCGTTTTGAAGGGGCCGGTCCGAGCTGTGTGAACGGTTTGTGTACGCTCGGAATGGCAGAGCTGAACAACATATACAGCCAGGTCGGCCTGAATCCGCTCGCGATCTCCATCCTCGCGGACGCGGCATCGCGGTACCCGGCAAATGACGGGTCCGTCGGCGACGGGATCAATACCGGGGGCTTCCGCTTCAATTCACCTCTGACGATCGAGCAGAATACGCATATCGCAAGGTTCGATTACAACGTGACGGACAGCCAGCAGCTGTTCGCCAGGATGAACTACCAGTGGGACATCACTCAGGGTAACCAGAACACGGCGATCAACCAGCAGTTCCCTGACACTCCGGCTACGGCTCTCTGGTCGCATCCGACCGGCTTCGTCGTCGGGCATAACTGGACCATCAACAGCAACATGATCAATAACTTCCGTTTGGGCTTCACCCGTCAGGCGTTCAGCCAGCAGGGAGACTCGTCAGACAATGCGATCTTGTTCAGGTTCGTCTATTCGCCCAGGCTCACTCCTTCGGTGAGGACGCTAAGCCGCGTGACACCGGTCACGAATATCACGGACGATTTCACGTGGATCAAGGGCCGGCACACGATGCAGTTCGGCGGAAATATCAGGATCATCCGGAACAAGCGGCAGAGCTTCAATTCCGCGTTTGATTCGGCGATCACCAACCCTTCGTTCTACGATCAGTCGGGCGCGGTGGTCTCGAACCAGATCACGGACGCCGGATACACGATCGACGGCGGCAGCATCGCTTCGGTCCAAGCCGCGGCGACCGCGCTAATAGGCCGGTATTCCCAGTATTCGGGGAACTTCACGTTCGACATCGACGGCAGCGTCCTGCCAGCCGGAACCCCGAGCGACAGGAATTTCGCGACCGAAGAATACGACGTGTACTTCCAGGACATTTACAGGCCGCTTCGCAACCTCACCATTACCGCCGGTCTTCGTTACGCGCTCAGCAGGCCCGTATATGAAAAGAACGGTTTCCAGGTCGTCCCGACCGAAGCGCTTGGTGAGTTCTTTGACCGCCGCGTTCAGAGCGCGATGGTTGGAGTTCCCTTGAATGACCTTATCCAGTTCCAGCTTGGCGGACCGGCCAACGACGGCCCGGGTTTCTACAGCATGGACTGGAACAACCTTCAGCCGCGTGTCGCAGTTGCCTGGTCGCCGAGCTTCGAAGGCGGGTTCTGGAAGACCCTCTTCGGAAACGAGGGAGATTCAACGATCCGCGGCGGCTTCGCGATCACGAACGACTACTTCGGCGGCCAGCTCGCCGTTTCGTTCGACCAGCTTTCGACGATCGGCTTCACAAGCCAGACGACTATCGCGGCGAACACTTACAACGTAACCGACCGGCCCGCGCCTATGTTCACAGGCTTCGGACAGGACGTCCGTTCGCTTCCAGGTATCCCGGCGCCAATGCAGAGGTTCGACACTCCCGCCGATGAGGCGCAGAGGATCGAGACCTCGCTCGACGGAACGATCGTTTCGCCGACCCACTATCAGTGGAACCTCTCGTACGGAAGAAGCCTTCCGAAAGGAGCGTACTTCGAGGCGAGCTACATAGGCCGTTCGGCGCGCAACCTGTTCGCGACCCGCGACGTGATGGCGCTCAACAACCTGATCGATCCGATCTCCGGAATGGACTGGTACACGGCGGCGGGAATGCTGCACGACCTGCGTCTGGCAGACACGCCGAACGCGAACGTGCCCGCGATCCCGTACTTCGAAAACCTGTTCCCGTCCGCGGTGGGATTGTTCGGAGCTCCGGGAACGACCGCGACGCAGGGCATCTACAATCTCGTGTCGAGGGTCGACGGGTTCGACATCCTTGACTGGACGTTCGTCCAGCTTCTGATCGACGACCTGGATATCCCGAACGCGTTCTTCCATCCGCAGTACGCTGCGTTCTCGGCTTTCGGAACGACGGCATATTCGGACTACCACGGAGGATCGTTCAGCCTGCGCCAGCGGCTTGGAAACACGCTGACGTATGACATCAACTACACGTTCTCGAAATCGATGGACAATGCTTCCGGCCTCCAGACCGGCCTGTCTTACGGATCGCAGTTCATCCTCAACGCATTGCGTCCGGATGACAACCGTTCCGTTTCCGATTTCGACACCAAGCATGTGGTCAACGCCAACTTCCTGTTCAATCTGCCGGTCGGGCGCAGTCAGACCTGGTTCAGCGATATGAGCGGGTTCGCGGACGTTCTCTTCGGAGGATGGCAGCTGGCAGGCGTTTACCGCTGGAACACGGGGCAGCCGCTCTTCTCGCCGTTCGATCAGGCGCAGTGGGCGACCAACTGGAACGTGCAGTCGAGCGGCGTCCGCAGGATCCCGATCGTCGCGGTCAATCCGAGAGATACTCAGAACGCCTTCGCCGATCCGCAGTCGGTATTCAACAATTACCGAAACGCCCGTCCGGGCGAGACCGGCGATCGCAATGTACTGAGGCTGCCGGGCTATCAGGCCCTGGACCTGGGTCTTACGAAGAACTTCACGATGCCCTGGAACGAGAACCACAAGTTCCAATTCCGCTGGGAGGTTTTCAACGTGACCAACGTCCAGTACCTGGGCCTTGACGCCGCAGGAACGGGCATCACCCGCACTACGTGGGGCTTGCCGCAGGATCCCGAGATCAGCCAGGCTCCGGCAACCTTTGGAAAGCTCTACACGGCTGTCCAGGGAACGCCGAGGGCGATGCAGTTCGGGCTCAGGTATTCCTTCTAGGAACTGCTTGACCAGCAGACTGAAAAGGCCGGAGCGAGAGCGCTCCGGCCATTTTTTTCGTTTGTCCCGTGCACAAATGCGCGGGCTAATCATCACCCTCCGACGAAGGAATCATTTCCTGTGATCTTGATCAGATGCCTCGTGTCGTTGACGGTCAATAGGCGTGTGTTTCGGCGGCCTCTGATCTCGAAGCGGTTGATGCCGCAGTTCGATGTGACTAGCCAGGGCGTCTGGACCGTTCCGCGGTGGATCGCCCCGATCATTTGGAGCGTCAGATAGCAGATCGCGCCCGTGTGGGAAAAGATGACGACCCGCTTGCCCCTGTGCGTCCTGAGGATCTCGCCGAGAGCGCGTGTTCCGCGCCTCAGAAGGTGCCGGTAGCTCTCGCCGCCGGTTATGACGTGGTTGATATTACGGTTTATGAGTGCGTAGTAGTCCTTCGGATACTTCTGTTTCGATTCCTCGAACGTAAGGCCCTCAAGCACTCCCACGTTGCGCTCCCGGAAAGCCGAGGTCTTGTTGATCTCGACACCCAGAAGCTCCGAAAGCGGCTTTGCCGTCTGGACCGCCCTCAGAAGGTCGCTCGAATAGATCTGATCGACGTTCTCGCGATGAAGCGCCTTCGCCGTCAGCTCCGCCTGCTTCCTACCGAGGTCGGAGAGCGGCGTCGGCGAATGCCCGCCGAAGCGGCCTTCGGCGTTCCCGTCCGACTGCCCGTGCCTGATCAGGTAGAGTCTGGTGACCATTGAAATCAAGTGAAAAGGAAAAAGTAAAAAAGCGACCCGATCCGAGGAACCGGCACCGTACCCGGTCGTTGGAACCGAAGAATCCCCGCCTTTCTACTTTTTCCTTTTTACTTTTAACCTTTTACTTTGCTACACCGCCACGCTTTCTGTTTTCAATTTCTCGGTCTGGTAATGCGTGATGAGAGCCTCGATGATCTCGTGGAGCTGGCCTTCCATCACGAGATCGAGCTGGTGTATCGTGAGGCCGATCCTGTGGTCGGTGACGCGGTTCTCCTTGAAATTGTAGGTCCTGATCTTCTCGCTGCGGTCGCCGCTGCCGACCATCGACTTGCGCTCGGAGGCCATTTCCTCGTGTCGCTTCTGTTCTTCAAGCTCCTGCAGCCTCGCCCGAAGCACTTTCATTGCCTTCTCGCGGTTCTTGATCTGCGATTTTTCGTCCTGCATCGAGACGACGAGGCCCGACGGGAGATGCGTGATTCTGACCGCGGAGTAGGTCGTGTTCACCGACTGGCCCCCGGGACCGGATGAGCAGAACGTGTCGATCCGCAGGTCGTTCTGGTCGATCTGGACATCGACCTCTTCGGCTTCCGGAAGCACCGCGACCGTCACCGCCGATGTGTGAATCCTGCCGCTCGATTCCGTAGCGGGAACACGCTGTACGCGATGGACGCCCGACTCGTACCTCATCCGCGAGTACACGTCGTCGCCCTCGATCATCATCGTCGCTTCCTTGATCCCTCCGACACCCGTGTCCGAAACGTTCATCATGTCGACCTTCCAGCCCTTGGTTTCGGCATATCGGACATACATCCGCATCATTTCCGCGGCGAACAAAGTCGCCTCGTCGCCGCCTGTTCCGGCGCGGATCTCGATGATGACGTTCTTTTCGTCGTTCGGATCTTTAGGGATCAGGAGGAACTTGAGCTCTTCGGTTCCCTTCTCAACAGCATCTTCGAGCTCCGAGATCTCCATCTCGGCGAGCTCGCGCATCTCCTCGTCCTCGGTAGCTTTCACTATCTCGCGCGCGTCTCCGAGCTCTTCCTGAAGCCGGCGCACCTCGCGATACTTTTCGACTATCTCGCCGAGCGCGCGATGCTGTTTCATCAGCTTCGTGTACGCCTGTATGTCGGAGGTGACATCCGGCGACGAGAGCTGCTCGTTGAGCTCTTCGAAGTTCTCTTCTATTTGTGCCAGTTTTTCCAGCATTGAATTCTTCAAGCCGTTTCGGGTTCGAGCTTCAGTGATTCGTTAAGCGCCTCGATCGCGACCTCAAGCTGATCGTCGTCCGGGTCCTGCGTAGTGATGTTCTGAAGCCAAATTCCCGGAGCCGTCATAATCCTGAACACCGATCCGGATTCCTTTTTCGCAGCATAGCGGATGATCTCGTAAGAGATTCCGGCGACGAGAGGCATAAGGAGGATCCTGACGACCAGGTTCAGCCACATCTGCTCGAAGTTGATGACCGAGAACAGGACGATCGCGACAAGCATCACGACCATAAGGAACGAGGTCCCGCACCTTGGGTGCTGGCGCTTCTGCGGGCGGGCGTTTTCGACGCTCAGGTCAAGGCCCTTCTCCCAGGTGAACACGGTCTTGTGTTCTGCGCCGTGATACTGGAAAACGCGGTGGATGTCCTTAAGGAACGACATCGAGAAGATCATCACGATGAAGAAGAACATCCTTATCACGCCGTCCACAAGGTTGAATGCGATCCAGCTGTCGGGCTTCACCTCCCAGATGTAATCCTTCGTTGTCGCCCACCAGCCGGCCGCTTCTGCGACGAGCGGCGCTTCCGCCCAGCCTAGGCCGATGAACAAAACGTTGGTCAAAAGAAGCGGCGCGACGATGAAGAGCGCGATGTTGAAAGCCAGCGCGAAGATTATCGATCCTGCAGCGCTCGCTGACTGCTTCGCCTTCGACGCCTTCGATTCCGGTTTTCTGTCTTCCGGAAGCGTCATCTTCGCGGGCGCTTTGGTAAAGTTCTCGTCCGTCGTGCCCTCGACAAGCGCCGGCTCCATCTCGACCTCGCGGACCTTTGCGAGTTCTTCCTGTTCTTTCAGGTCGTCCTCATAGATCCGCGCGGAGAAGTTCAGCGCCTTGATCCCGAGCGCGAGCGACTGAATAAGAATCGCGCTGCCGCGCAGGATCGGGATATTGAGAATCTTGTACGTGTCGCTCCACTTCGGAAGCTTTTCCGCGGTGCGGACTATCGACCCGTCGGACTTTCGACAGGCGATGGCGTAGGCGCTCGGGGTGCGCATCATCACGCCTTCCATAACCGCCTGACCTCCGACGATCAGGTCGCGCTCAACCGCCAGAAATAGCTGTATAAACCTTTTCATATGCCCGTCTCTGATTTGTTCCTTTTCCGAATAGATGTCCAATCGGCCGGATTCGCAAAAAACAACGCCGGCGATCCTGATCTTTGAGGGCTGAGGCTCGTCAAAATTATACACGAAGCCTATGGGCGCCCTCGAATCACGCGCCGGCGTACGGAATTTACGAAGCTACAGTTTTGTGCAAACGGGAACTGCCATTCCCTTCTCGTTCCTCCGGTCTATTTGGAGCCCCTTTTCGCGAAGCGCTTGTTGAACCTGTCAACGCGTCCCGCGGTATCGACGAGCTTCTGCTTGCCGGTAAAGAACGGGTGGCACTCGGAACAGATCTCGACGTGCAGTTCTTCGCCGAGCGTCGAGCGGGTCTCGAACGAGTGCCCGCACGCGCACGCGACCGTGATCGTGTCGTAGCTGGGATGGATCTCTGCTTTCATTGTCTTCAATATACCCGCCTTGAAATGGATTTCGGCACAAAGTGCAAACGTAAATAATAAGCAGGAAGCGGCGCGAATGCAAGGCGGAAGGGAACCTGCGCACAGTTTAGCCGACGCACTCGTGCGTCGGACCCACCCACAAGTGGGTGGGCTAAACCGCAGGGCGAGCGAGATCGTTTGGCTGACGCATTCATGCGTCAGACTTTAAATACAAACCTCTGCTCCGACTTCGGGATCAGCGTCCGTTCATACTTCAACCCGAGATCGACCAACGCGTCCTCAAGCGAGGGGCCGCCGAACAGGATCATCTTTCTTCCAAATGCCCACTTCGAAAGCCGCGGCAGGACCTTCGGGAACCTGTCCAGCGCGCGCGCCGTGATTACGCATTTTGGGGGCACCTCAGCTTCGCCGAACTGCTTGTTGATAATTCGCACTCGCCTTCCGATCCCGCATTTCTCCGCCGCCTGTTCAAGAAACGCCGCCTTCTTTGCCTTCGATTCGATCAGGATCACGTTCAGATCCTCTCGAAATATCGCCAAAGGGATCCCGGGTAGCCCTGCGCCGGAACCGACGTCGACCACTGTCGCGCCTATGGGCAGAAACGTCTCAATGAAGATCGATTCCAGAATGTGCCGTACGGCAAACTCTTCCGCAGAGCAGGGGGCGACAAGGTGGAGAAGGTCGTTCCGAGACCGGAGTAACTGAAAGTACGAGGAGAATCTGCCCGACGCATCTTCGGAATTCTCCACGCCGAACGCCTCCTGATGCTCCAAGAGCGCCGCCTGAAATTCGTCTGTCATTTCAGCTTCCGAAAGGAGATCGTTTGCGGGAAGGGATTGAAATTGGTGCGGATGAGAAGATTTGAACTTCCACGAGATTGCTCTCACGGGCTTCTGAGACCCGCGCGTCTACCGATTCCGCCACATCCGCATAATGTGAAGCGCCTTTTAATATACAAAATCGGGCTAGGGCGGTTCAAGCGAACAGAGTCCCGGTGCTCGCTTTGTTTTGGTGTTTTCGTCCTGCATTCTTTAAGATTCAAACAATGGAAAGTGGCTTCACGGAAAGGCTCGCCGCGGTCTCGGGCCGTATTAAGGCCGCGTGCGAACGCTCGGGGCGCGAGGCTTCGGAAGTGAGGATCGTCGCAGTAAGCAAGACGCATACGGCCGAGACTGTACGGAAGGCGATCGAGGCCGGGATCCTGATCTTCGGCGAGAACAAGGTCCTGGAAGGGATCCGCAAGATCCAGGAGATCGATGACGAACGCGTCGAATGTCACCTCATAGGGCATCTTCAGTCGAACAAGGCAAAGAAGGCGTTGAAGGCATTCGATGTGATCCAGACCATCGATTCGGTTAAGATCGCCGAAAGGCTAGACAGGATCGCCGGCGATGAGGGGATCGGAGATTTTCCCGTGTTTATTCAGGTCGATCTGGGAAAGGAAGAAACGAAGTCGGGTGTTTACGTGGAAGAACTGGACGAACTTGTCGAAGCGATCCTCGAATGCAAGAACCTTCGCCTTGACGGCCTGATGATCATACCGCCTTTCTTGCCCGATCCGGACGATGTACGGCCGTATTTCAGGAGGCTTCGCGAGCTGCGGGACGAGTTGGCCCGTAAAAGCGTGTTCAGCGACCGCCGGGGAGAGCTTTCGATGGGAATGAGCCACGATTTTGAGGCGGCGATCGAGGAAGGCGCGACGATAGTGCGCGTCGGGACGGCGATATTCGGGCCGAGAGAGTGACAGTTAATGAGATCCTGATCGAGATCGTGATCGGCGCCGCTGCCGGTGCGGCCGTCATCGCGCCTTTCGTAAGGCTTGGCAAAGCGTCCCTTCGACGCTTTTTCGCCGCGGCGCTTTTTACCGCTGCGATTGTTTACGCGGCCTTCGCCTTGGCCGGAATCTTGGCGGGTACGGCGTCCAATGGATGGTTTTGGACCGAGCTTTTCGGGGTTGCGTTGTTCGCGATACCCGCGTATTTCGGATACAGGGGACGGGCGTGGCTGCTCTCGCTCGGGTGGTTTTTGCATCTGTTTTGGGACACGGGTCTTCACGGCGGTCCCGGGACTTCGTTCGTTCCGGACTTTTATCCGGGTTTCTGCGTCGGCTTCGACCTCGTTTTCGCCGCATTTATTGCCTATTATTTTTACTTCAGGGAACGTGTTTAGACTATGCAGACACTGATCTACCCGATCATTCAGGGCTTCATCGTTTTCGTCGTGATGATCATCTTCGTGCTGATGGTCCTCCGGCTGATCTTTAATTATTCAGATCCGAACCCCTTCAGCTTCATCGGCCGCTTCTCCTTCAAGGTAAAGAAGCTGACCGACCGCTGGGTCTATCCGATCGCGAGCTTTCTCGCCCGCCGCAACGTCGATACAAGGATCTCGCCTCTGATCGTCATTCTGATCGCGATCGTCATAGGCTTTTTCATACTCCAGCTTTTCTACAACCTTTTCTTCACGATCGACGGCGTTGCGATGAGCCTGAGGACCGCGCAGATCACGAAGGTGGTCGGGTATCTTCTTTACGGAGCGATCGGCATTTACACGCTCCTGATCGTGGTGAGGATCGTTATGTCGTGGGTGACGTCGGGGTCGAACAAGCTCCTGCGCCTTTTGAGCCGCCTAACCGATCCGATACTCGAGCCGTTCCGGAGGCTGATCCCGCCGCTCGGAATGTTCGACCTTTCGCCGATCATCGTCCTTTTCCTTCTCCACTTCCTGCAGATCGCCGTGTTGGCCGTATTCGGCCTCGGGCACGTCTAGCCTCGGATGATCGAGTACGACTCGGAAAAGAAAACGCTCGATATCAAAGTGCTCGCCGTTCCGCGAGCCTCAAAGACCGAGATCAAGGGAGAACACGACGGATTTCTGAGAATCCGTCTTGCCGCTCCTCCGGTCAAAGGCGCAGCGAATGACGAGTTGGTCGCTTTCTTCGCGAAATTGCTTAACTTACCTAAATCAGCGGTCGAGATCGCGTCAGGCGGAGCGTCCAGAAGAAAGACGGTCCGCGTGAGCGGGATCGATGAAGCCAAGGCGCTGGAGATCACCTCCAGGCTCTCTTAGTAGCGTCTCGACGCGATTCGCCTAAGGATCAGTGTCGAAAAGTACGAAAGCACAGCCGCGCAGGCGATCAATGCGGCGGCGAGTACGACCGAATCGCTCGCCGCCCAACCTTCAGCGCCGGAAAGCGCTGGAAAGAAATGCCACGCGCCGACCCCTTCTAGAAGAAGCGCCAGCAAGATAACCGAAAGCACTGTCAGATCCTTGTTCATACGCACCTCCTTCTTACCTGACGATTGCACCACGGCGGTTTGAAAGCGGTGTGACACCCGCGTGAATCTTGTGTTAATCGTGAAGTTTGCCACGCCGAAAATCGGCGTGATATATTTCTCCTTTTCCCGGCGCCCTTGCGCCCGAAACCTTTTACATCTGCAAGGAATTCGTAAATGTCCGGACACTCCAAGTGGCACAGCATCAAGCATAAGAAGGGCGCCGCGGACGCCAAACGCGGCAAGGTCTTCACCCGCCTTATCCGCGAGATCACCGTCGCGGCCCGTGACGGCGGAGGCGATCCGGAAATGAACCCCCGCTTGCGCAAAGCCGTCGCCGACGCGAAGGCCGCCAATATGCCCGCCGACAACATCGACCGCGCGATTAAACGCGGCACCGGCGAGATGGAGGGCGTCTCGTACGACGAGATCACTTACGAAGCCTACGGTCCCGGAGGCGTCGCGATCCTGATCGAGACGATGACCGATAACCGCAACCGTACGGTGGCCGAGCTAAGGCATTTGCTTTCAAAGAATAACGGTAACCTTGGGGAATCCGGATCGGTGTCCTGGATGTTCGACCGGAAGGGCTATTTCGTCGTGCCGAAGGAGCAGAAGTCTGAGGAAGAGCTGTTCGAGATCGCGATCGAGGCCGGTGCGGAAGACTTGATGGACGATGAATTGAATTTCGAGATCTTCACCGCGCAGGAAGCATTCGAAGACGTCAAGAAAGCTGTCGAGGACGCTGGCATCGAGCCGGAGGTCGCGGAAGTCTCGATGATCCCGCAGAATCACGTCAAGCTCGAAGGCTCGGACGCGCAGGCGATGTTGAAGCTCTACGACGCCATCGACGACCACGACGACGTGCAAAATGTCTATTCGAATTTTGACATTGACGAATCTGAACTCACTTGAATGAGAGTCCTCGGCATCGATCCCGGAAGCGAGTCCCTCGGATGGGGGATACTCGACGGCGGGTCCCTGAAATACAGGGGAATCGCTTACGGCGTCATACGCCCCGGACGCGGACTTACCTTCTCCAAAAGACTCTCGAAGATACACAACGACCTGACCGAGGTGATCGGGAAATACGATCCGGAGGTGCTGGCGATCGAGGAAGCGTTCTTCGCGAAGAACGCCAAGGTCGCGATCAAGCTCGGCCAGGTCCGAGGGGTCGTCCTCCTGATCGGCGAAACGAACGGCCTGGAGATCGCCGAATACAGCCCCCGCCTTATCAAACAGACCGTCGTCGGTTATGGAAACGCGGAGAAGTCCCAAGTGCAGGAAATGGTCCGCATCCTGCTCAAGCTCGATAAGATCCCGGAGTCCCACGATGCCGCCGACGCCCTCGCCACAGGCATCTGCCATTTTCATCATTGCGGGAAATGAGTCTTTCGGGTCTGTCGGGTCTGTCGAGTTAGGTGAGTCTGTGGACTTTAGCGGGTTGAGCGGGTCTCTTCGGTCTGAACCGACTGAACGGACTGAATCGACTGAACAGACTCAACTGACTCGTTAGACTCGACAGACCCGATAGACTCAACAGACCCGATAGACTCAACTGACTCGTTAGACTGAACAGACTCGACAGACCCGATAGACTCAACTGACTCGTTAGACTCGACGGGCTCGTTAGAATCGACAGACTCGACAGGCTTGTTAGACTGAACAGACTCGACAGACTCGACAGACCCGACAGACTCAACAGACCCGACAGACTCACCCTTATTCCGTTTTCCCCGCCGTTCCTGTAATATTAGAGTTCCCTTTTCCCAGCCACTTTTTCGAGGTAGAAGACACTGTGAGCGACAAAGTGAAAGACATATCGGCGATCATCGAGGAGAAGTTCGGGGCGAACGCCAGCTACGTCGAGGGGCTTTACAAACGGTACGCGAGCGATCCCGACCTGGTCGACGATTCGTGGAGAACCTATTTCAACGGCCTTGTGAACGGCGGAAACGGCGCTTCAAGCTCCGCGGAAGCAACGGAATCGCGACCCTCGGAGCCGACAAGAGCCGCCGCTTCGAAGTCCGCTCCCGCGAAAGAACCGGTCAAGGAGAAAGAACTCCGCGAAGGGGTCGAGGCGAAGCCGATATTCGGGCCTTCGAAGATCATCGTCGAGAACATGGAGGAGAGCCTCACCGTCCCTACGGCGACTTCCGTCCGCCGCGTAGCGGTCAAGATCCTCGAAGAGAACCGCCGTGTCATCAACGACAATCTTGCCGGACGCGGGCTCGGAAAGGTCTCGTTCACACACCTTATCGGTTGGGCGATCATCAAGGCACTTCGCGAATACCCGCAGATGAACACAGGATTTGCCGTCGTCGACGGAAAGCCGTCCAGGCTGATCAGCGACAGCGTGAATTTCGGAGTGGCCGTCGATATCGAGAAAAAGGACGGCTTGCGCAACCTCCTTGTCCCGAACATAAAGGGCGTGGACAAGATGGACTTTCTGGGCTTCTTCAATGCATTCAACGAGACGATCAAAAAGGCAAGGACCGGAAACCTCGTTCTTGACGATTTTCAAGGCACGACCATCACCCTCACGAACCCCGGAACGATCGGCACCGTCGCCTCAACCCCGAGACTTATGGCCGGCCAGGCGGCGATCATCGCGACCGGCGCGATCGAGTTCCCCGCGGAATACCAGGGGATGTCCTCCGCGGCGATGTCGAAGCTCGGGATCAGCAAGATAATGACGATCACGAGTACCTACGACCACCGCGTGATCCAGGGCGCCGAAAGCGGCCTTTTCCTTGGGAAGGTCCACGAGTTCCTGACAGGGAATCACCGTTTCTACGACGAGATCTTCGATAACCTCGAGATCCACTATCCGCCGCTCCGATGGGCGGAAGACTTCAACCCTTCGCTGCTCGGCAGCGTCTACCAGCGCGAGCAGGTCGTGAAGCAGGCTAAGGTCCTTCAGCTGATCGACACCTATCGTGTGCGCGGACATCTTTTGGCGGACATCGACCCGCTGAACATGACCGAGCATATGAGCCGCGAGCTCGATCTGGAAAATTTCGGCCTCACGATCTGGGACCTTGACCGCGAATTCATTACCGACGGCCTGCACGGCGAGGACATCTCCACATTGCGCGAGATCCTGTGGGTGCTGCGCCGCGCGTACTGCGGAAAGGTCGGGATCGAGTATCGCCACATACAGGACGTAAACGAGAAGAGATGGCTCCGGGAGAAGATCCGCCAGCAGTTCGTGGACGCAGAACCGATCGATTCGAAAATCCAGAAGGAGCTTCTGCGAAAGCTGATCGAGGCCGAACAGTTCGAGCAGTTCCTCCATCGTAAATACTTGGGACAAAAGAGGTTTTCGCTCGAAGGCTGCGAGACGCTGATCCCGCTTCTCGACCAGCTTGTCGAGATCTCGTCCGACCAGGGAGTCGAAGAGATCATTTTGGGGATGGCCCACCGCGGCCGCCTGAACGTCCTGGCGAACACCGTCGGAAACTCCGAAACGGGCGATATGGCGGAGAGGATCTTCACCGCGTTCGAAGGGACTGCGCACCCGAGTTTCCCCGCCGACGAAGGCGACGTGAAATACCACCAGGGAGCGGCCGGACGGCGCGTGACCAAGACCGGTAACGAGATCAAGATCCGGCTCTCGTGCAATCCTTCGCACCTGGAGTTCGTCGATCCGGTCGTTGAGGGAATGGCGCGCGCCCGCCAGGACCAGATGATGATGGGCGATGACGAAAAGAAGGAAGAGGTGATCGACCGCGTCCTTCCGATCCTGCTCCACGGAGATGCCGCCTTCGCCGGACAAGGCATCGTTATGGAGACGCTCCAGCTGGCGAACCTGCGCGGTTACAGGACCGGCGGGACGATCCACATCGTCGTCAACAACCAGATAGGCTTTACTACCGCTCCGGAAGCGAGCCGCAGCTCGATCTATTCGACCGATGCGGCGCATATGACCCAACTCCCGATCTTCCACATCAACGGAGACTCGCCGGAGGCGGCATTCCGCGCAGCAAAGATCGCTCTCGAGTACAGGCAGGAGTTCAACAAGGACGTCGCGCTCGATCTGGTCGGCTTCCGCCGGCTCGGCCACAACGAGGGCGACGAACCGAGCTACACCCAGCCACTTATGTACCAGAGGGTCAAGGAGCATCCCGGCGTCAGGGATATCTATGCCCGCGAGCTGATACAGAACGGCGTGCTCACCGAGGAAGAGGTCAAGTCGATGACCGACGAGGTCGTCTCAAAGTACGAATCGATCCTGGAGAACGCCAAGAAGATCGCCGAAGAGCGAAAGAAGACGCCGGAACTCTCTCCCCCGACCGAGGAAGAGGATGGCTCAAAAGTGCTCGAGACCGGTGTTTTGATGAATTCGCTCAAGAAGGTCACCGACAAGATCTCGATCGTGCCCAAGAACTTCAACGTGAACCCTAAGATGGTGGGCCAGCTCGGCCGTCGCGCGAAGATGGGCTCGGGCGAGAGCCCGATGGACTGGGGATTCTCCGAGGCGATGGCGTTCGGCACGCTCGTCCTCGACGGCAAGTCGGTGCGGCTGAGCGGACAGGATTCGGGCCGCGGGACCTTCTCGCACAGGCACTCGCTTCTTTACGACACGCAGACCGGCGCGGTCTGGTGCCCGCTTGCGGAGCTGCGCAACGATGATTCGCCCGAGGCCAGGTTCTACGTCTTCGACAGCTCTCTGTCCGAGGCGGGCGTTCTGGGTTTCGAATACGGCTATTCGACGGTCGAGCAGGACGCCCTCGTGATCTGGGAAGCGCAGTTCGGAGATTTTTCGAACGGAGCGCAGGTGATCATCGACCAGTACATAGCGGCTTCGGAAGACAAGTGGGGAGAAAGATGCCGGCTCGTTATGCTTCTGCCGCACGGCTACGAAGGACAGGGGCCGGAGCATTCTTCGGCGAGGCTTGAACGGTACCTGACGCTTTGCGCCGAGAACAACCTTCAGGTCTGCAATCCGACCACGCCCGCCCAATATTTCCATCTGCTCCGCCGGCAGGTGATACAGGACAAGGTCAGGCCCCTTGTAGTGATGACACCGAAGAGCCTCCTAAGGCTTCCCGCCTCGACTTCAGACATTTCCGAACTGACCGAAGGCGGGTTCCGGCCGGTCGTCGACGACGGAAACGTATCCGATCCGAATAAGATAGATCGAGTTGTCGTTTGCTCCGGAAAGGTGTTCTATGATCTAGACTCCGTCCGCGAGGACGCGAAAACTGAAAATGTCGCGATCGTAAGGCTCGAGCAGTTCTACCCGTTCCCGGGAACCGCGCTCGAGGAAGTCCTCAAAGGCTATCCGAACGCGAAGAATCTCGTTTGGTGCCAGGAAGAGCCCGAAAACATGGGAGGTTGGTTGTTCATATCCTCAAGGCTCAGGGAGATCGCCGGCGCGAAATACGCTCCGGTCTTCATCGGCCGCGAGCCCTCGGCCTCGCCAGCGACCGGAAATTACATCGTCCACGAACTCGAGCAGAAGAAGCTCGTGAACGAAGCTTTGGGACTCGGAGGAAACTAACAGGATGGACAGGATAGGCAGGATTGCAGCTTCCGAGAGATCAAACCTCAGAATATTCGGCAATGTTATAATTTTGAACTGTCGATCGTGTACATCCTGTCCATCCTGTTTTCTTCCTGACTTCTGTCTCCTCACTTCTAACTTCTAGCACATGTTTTTCACCAGTACGTTCAAAATTCTCGCGGCCGCGCTTCTTCCCTTTCTTTCCCTCGCCTGTCTTGGAGGCGCGACGACGGAACTGGACGCAAACCGCACTTCACTCGTTATCAACCCGAAGCCTGCCGAGACGGCAGATTCGATCTCGATCGCGGCGGTCGGGGACATCATGCTCGGCTCGCCGTTCCCGAACGACTCGAGAATGCCCCCTGAGGAAGGCGCGATGCTTCTCGAGCCGGTGACGGAGATCCTGAGTTCCGCCGACATCGCCTTCGGCAACCTTGAAGGCCCTCTCGCCGACGGAGGCGAATCTACGAAATGCAGAAAAGGCAGCACCCGGTGCTTCGCGTTCCGTATGCCGACCCGTTACGGCGAGCACTTGAAGAAGGCGGGCTTTGACGTGATGGGCTTAGCGAACAATCACGCGGGCGATTTTGGGCCTGCTGGCAGGCGCACGACGCGCGAGACGCTCGATAAACTGGGGATCTACCACGCGGGCAGCGACAGCGGAGCGTACTCGACGGCATACCTGACCGCGAAAGGAAAAAAGATCGCGTTCATAGGCTTTGCGACCAACGCCATCTCGCTGAATGTCAATAACCTGGCCGCCGCACGCGCCGCCGTCGAGAAGGCTGACCGCATTGCCGACATCGTCGTCGTCTCCTTCCACGGAGGCGCCGAAGGGTCGGACGCCAGGCGCGTCCCTAGAAAGACCGAGATCTTCTTCCGGGAAAAGCGCGGGAACCTTCCGCTCTTTTCTAGAACCGTGATCGTCGCCGGCGCCGACTTGGTGCTCGGCCACGGGCCGCACGTGCTCCGGGGAATGGAGATCTACAAGGACCGGCTTGTCGCATACTCGCTCGGGAATTTCGCGACCTACGGATGGTTCAGGCTGGAGGGAGACACGGCGGAAACGCTTGTGCTGACGGTGAACATCGCACCGGACGGCAAGTTCCTAAGCGGAAAGATCCATCCGTTCAGGCTTGAGGGCCGCGGGCTTCTCACGAAGGACGAGACCGGTTCGGCGGTGAAAACGATTCGCGAGCTCTCGCAGATGGACTTTCCGGAATCCGCACCGAGAATCGACGAGGATGGCGAGATCTCTTCTTCTTCTTTGAATCGCGCCCGGAGGGTAATCAAGTAGAAAATGCAGTGATGAAGGGGATGAAGGAGATGGGTGGGTGATTGATAATTGGGAAATGGTAGGTGAGAATTGGTGATAGGCATTCGAAGTATTTGCGTCCGCTGGTGCGGCCATTCACATTTCCCTGGGACGGTTCACGGCCTTTAAGTTAAAAAATTCAGTTCTCAGTTTTCAATTCTCAGATCTGAGTTTTCAGTTCTGAGTTTTCAGTTTTCAATTCTCAACCATCAATTCTCAACCTTCAATTCTCAATCCGGACTTATACGTTGATCATCCGGCATTGCAGATGAAAGGGACAAGAACGGCACCGGCTATTGCCAATTCTCACTTTTTAATTTTCACTTCTCAACTTTCAATTCTCAACCACTCTATCCTGTCCATCCTGTTTCTTCCCTGCTCACGAGATCACTTGACCGGAAGGTTCATCTCCTTCAACAGGACTTTAAAATCGGGGTCATCCCGCAGGAAACCGAACACCGGATCGATTAACACTTTGTAGATGTTTGCGGACCGGTTCTCAACCCCCTTTCGCAGCCATTTCAAAGTTCGTTCACGGTCTTTCATCCTGCCGAAAACGTGGACCAGCCGGTAGTCATAAACGTATTGCTGTCTTGAGTCCTTTTCCTGCAAACGAGCCAGGGCGGCGAGGTACGAATCGAGACCTCCGGAATCGAAGGCGGCCCGCAGACTGGCAAGCCTTTCTTCCGAAAATCCCTGGCGCCGCCAGTATTCCAGCTCCTCTGCCACAGCCTCATTGTGCCTTCCCAACTGTTCGTAATTCCTGGCGAGAAAGAGGTAGGAGGTTGGAAAGTCAGGGAATTCGACTTTCAGCTTCTTGAATTCGGCGATCGATTCAGCGTATTTTCCTTCGTAATACTTCACTACGGCGAGTTCTGACCTGATGATCGGGACAAGCGGGTCTATCTCTTTCGCCTTCTCGAGCCGCTCCGAAGCCTCCTTGAACCTTCCGAGGGTGAGAAGCATCTCGCCATACCATTGTTGAGCTGTGGCATATTCCGGATCAGCGGCGATCGCTTTTCTGTACTCCGAATCGGCCGCGGGAAAGTCCCAATCGTAGGTCGCCAGAACGTATGAGAGTGCCGTCCGAGCCTCCGCCATATCGGGTCTTATCTCGAGCGCCCTCTTTGACGCCGCCTTCGCCTTCGGATACGACTCTTCGGGCGGCGCGACGCCGTAGTCGTTGAAGATCACATATGAGTTCGCGAGCCCCGCGTAGGCGAGGGCAAAGGCGGGATCCAGTTCGATCGCTTCGTTGAAGTACCGAACGCTTTCGAGAAGGCTAGCTTCGGTTCGTTTGTTCCAGGCAAATCGTCCCCGGAGATAGAGCCGGTACGCTTCGGCATTTTCCGTCGGCCGTTCGCTCAGGCCTGCGGTCTCCGAATCCTGGAGGTCTCGCAACAGATCGTTGGCGACCTTCAGCGCGATCTGGTCCTGCAGCCTGAAAATATCTGACTCGACCACGTCGAAGCCCTCGCTCCAGAGTTGTGCTCCATCCCTTACGTCCCAAAGCCGCAAATTTACCCTGAACCGATTGCCCTCTCTTCGAAAAGTGCCACCCAGCACTGCGTCAACTCCCAACTCCCTTCCTATCTCCAGCGGATCCCGTTCGTTGTTCTCGTACCTCTTCACCGCGCTGAAGGGGCGGACTGCGAACTGATCGAGACCTGCCATTCTTGCGGCGAGCTCGTCGCTGATCCCGAGTGAAATGACCGCGCTTTCCTCATCCTTGTCCAGCGGCTTCAACGGAAGGATGGCGATGGTCCTTATGTTGCGCTTGTTCCGCGAAATCCCGGAGCCCTCGCCGTAGCCGTTGAGACCGATCCAGAGCGTGAAGCTCGAAAGAAGGAATACACCGAGCAGCACGATCCCGACGAAGTGCCAGCGGACGGGTCTCTTGTAAGGAATAGGAAGAGACGGTGATGTATCGGACCTGTCCGACTCTCTTTTATCGAACTCGGCGACAAACCGGTAACCGCGTCGGGTGACCGTTTCTATGTATTCGCCCGGCTCGATCTCTGAGAGCTTCTTTCGGATCTCGTGGATGTTTCTGGAAAGCGCGTTCTCTTCAATGAATGTTTCGGGCCAGACTTTCTCGATCAGGACTTCCTTCGAAACGACCTGCCCTGCATTTGAAACGAGCACAGCGAGCGTCTCGATCGCCTTCGGCCGGAGACTGACTATCCTGTCGTCGCGGTAAAGTACCATCTGATCCGCATCGAAAACGAAACCCCGGAATTTGTATAAGTTTTTGCTCGTCAACGATTTAAAACTGAATCAATCTTCAGTGAAGAAAAATTGAAGAAATCGGAAAGGACTTTTACGGTATAAAAACAGTACAAAATTCCCGTCACCGAAACCCTCAGTATCTGTTTAAGGCACATTTTAGCCTAAATAGACCTTTCTGCGGAATTTTATCTCTGTTTCAGCTGAGAAGGAGACGAAAAATGTCTTTAGTGAGATCCATCTGCACGATCATTCTGATATCCCTGAGCGCGATCGCCGCCGCCGGCCAGGCGACTGAGTTCACATTCCAGGGGAGCCTCAACGACGGAGGCGGCGCGGCTAACGGTACATATGACTTCGAGTTTCGCCTGTTCGATCAAGCAAACGGAGGAGATCAACTCGGTTCCGTCCTGGCCGTCAACGGTGTTTCCGTTTCCGACGGTACTTTCACCGTGCCGCTCGATTTCGGAGACCAGTTCCCGGGACCCGACCGCTGGATCGAGATCCGCGTTCGCCAGGGCGCCGGACATTCGGTATTGGAAGATCTCGGCGGATTCACGATCCTGTCTCCCAGACAGAGGATCGGTTCTGTCCCTTACGCCGTCCGGAGCGCGAGCTCCGCTGGTGCCGACTCGGCGGAAACAGCTGAGAACTTCAGCGGTGATCTTACCGGCGATGTGACCGGCTCCCAGGACTCGACAACCGTCGCGAGGATTAGAGGCACGAATGTCAGCGGGACCGCTCCCTCGAACGATCAGGTTCTGAGATTCGATTCAGGCACGAACGAATGGAGGCCGGAAACGCTTTCGATCCCGGACGGAGACATAACGGGGGTAACCGCCGGAACGGGCCTTTCAGGCGGAGGAACCTCCGGGAACGTAACGCTGAACGTTGCGAAGAGCGGGATTGGGACGACGCAGCTGGCAAACAGCGGTGTCACTGACGAGAAGATCGTAAACGTGAGCGGCGCCAAGGTGACGGGAACGGTCGGCAATGCCGCGCAACTCGGCGGCGTTGACGCGGCGGAGTACGTCGTGACAACTGACCCTCGACTCACGGACTCCCGTACTCCGGCCCCGGGAAGCGGTTTCTACATTCAGAACTCCGTCACCCAACAGCCCGCAAGTAATTTCAATATCTCCGGTACCGGCGTGGCGGCGACTTTCGATGCCTCGAACCGATTCGACATAGGAGGAAACCGAATCCTGGGAATCGGCAATTCAGGCAGTATTTTTTTGGGACTGGAAGCAGGCATGGCGGGTCCGTCGGGTTCCAAAACATTGATCGGATATCAGGCAGGAAAAAGCCTGCAGGGTGCGAGCAACAACGTGTTTGTAGGTACCGCCGCAGGCCTTAATAGTGTCGGCTTTACTGACCTTTTAGGCACTCCTGCGGGACTGAACACCTTTGTAGGCTCACGAGCCGGTGCGGCAAATGTCAATGGAACGAAGAATACCTACGTTGGTGCCTTTGCCGGTAACGATGCCCTTACGAGCAGCAACACATTCGTCGGCTTTGGCGCGGGGGAAGAGGCAAACAGCAACAACAGCGTCTTTGTTGGTCGCGAAGCCGGGATCTCTGATAATGGTAGTTTTAACGCCTTTGTCGGCACTTATGCCGGATTTAGTAACCGCCTAGGGGAACGGATAACACTATTGGGCGGCAATGCCGACGTAGCTTCTCCTGATCTTACAAATGCGACTGCAATCGGGGCAAGGTCTGTAGTGGGCGCAAGCAACTCGATAATACTCGGGTCGATTGCCGGGTTGAACGGCGCCACGGCGAACACACGTGTCGGGATCGGGACGACGGCACCCGAGCGCATTCTTCACGTCAGAGGCCCCGGCCCCCAGGAGATAATGGTCGAAAGCTCGGACGCGAACGGCAGGAAATGGACGCTCCAGGCTTCGGGTGACAGCGGGAGCGGCCGGTTCGAGATAGTGGACCGGACTGCAGTCGCGAGCAGGATGGCGATCCTTAGCGACGGCAAGGTCGGGATCGGCTCGGCAAACCCGCAGAACCGTCTGCAGGTGAACGGTGCGATACAGGTTACGGGCGGGAGAATCATACCGACCGGAAATGCCGTCACACTCAGCAGCGAATCGAGCTTTGACCTTATCCAGTCCTGGAACAACCGTCCGCTTTCGATCAACGGACTTGGCAACTTCGTCGGCGTCAACAATACAAATCCTCAGGACCAGCTGGACGTGGAGGGCAGAATAAGAGTTTCGTCCCTCGGATCATCCGGGTCCACATCCCTCTGCCGCAATGCCTCGAACCAGATATCGACGTGTTCATCTTCCCAGCGCTATAAATCCGGTATCGAGAACTTCTCGGGCGGTTTCGATCTTCTGATAAGGCTTCGGCCGGTTTCCTTCAGCTGGAAGGATTCGGGGATGCTCGACGTCGGCCTTGTCGCCGAGGAAGTGGCGGAGATCGAGCCTCTGCTGGTCACCTATAACTCTCAGGGAGTCGTCGAGGGCGTGAAGTACGACCGGATCGGCGTCGTACTGGTGAATGTAGTGAAGCAGCAGCAGGCGGAGATCGAGTCGCTTCGATACGAAGTAAAAAGTGAAAAGGAAAAAGTAAAAAGTCAGGAGGAGGATTTGAAGGCTGTCCGGGTTGAGCTGGCCGAACTGAAGGCGTTGGTATGCGCCGCTAACCCCGATGCGGCGGTCTGTAAATAGGGTCAGCGCTTCGCGCTGCAGAAGGTGTCGGAAGCCCGACCGTCAGGTAGGGCTACGGCGGAGCAGAAGCTCATATGATCGAGAACCGGCAACGCGAGAATCCGCTCCGTAGGAGCACAATGTCTGTAGCAAGGGTACGCACAACACGAGATCTCAGGCCATTTATGGGCTGAACAACCGCGGCGAAGGTGGCGCTCTGTTAGTAGGTTCGGGGCCTACGTCGTCCGTCCCCGGTGGTTCGATCCCGCGGCTCCGCCGCCGTTGTGTGCGGTAAGCCTCTGGCTTACCGGGCTCGGCTCTTTTTATGATGATCGCGAGGGCTTAGCCCTCGCGGGGCCTTTATTGGCAAATCGCCGGAAAGGCAAGCCTTTCCGCACACACGGGCGGCAGAGCCGCGGGAATCCCTGCAACGTCTTAACCCGAACCCCGGACGCGAGCGAGGGGCTCAATCGGTACCCCGAGCGCAAGCGAGGGGCATAATCAAACAGGATAGACAGGATTAGCAAGATGAAAAGAAGAATCAGACAGGAGCGGAAGACCTTTTTTACTTTTAACTTTTCACTTTTTCCTTTCTCCCCATCCTATCTATCCTGTCTATCCTGTTTTCTTCTTCTGGTAACCATTGGGCTCCCGCAGTCCGGGGGCCAGTTCGAGATACGCAAGTCCGTCATCACGTCGGGAGGAGGAGTGACTTCGGGGGGAGCGTTCTCTCTCGACTCGACGATCGGCGAAGCCGTGGCCGGTACGCAAAGCTCGGGAGGCCCCTTCTCCCTCACGGGCGGGTTTCGTGCCGGCTCGGCTCCCGTGACGGAGACCGGCTTCGCCGTCTTCGATTTCGACGGAGACGGAAGGACCGACGCTTCCGTCTTCCGGCCGAGCCCTTCGAACCTTCTCGACAACCCTTCTCCCGAGGGATCTTCCTCGCAATGGTGGCTGCTGAGATCATCTGACCAGGGAACGCTGGGCCTCACCTTCGGCGCTCCTTCGGATTACATCGTCCCGGCCGACTACACCGGCGACGGAAAGGCGGACATCGCCTTCTTCAGGCCTTCGACCGGCAGCTGGTTCATTCTTCGAAGCGAGGACTTTACCTACTTCGCCTTCCCGTTCGGATCCGACGGCGACATCCCCGCTCCCGGAGACTTCGACGGCGACGGAAAGGCCGACCCGGCGGTCTTCAGGCCCTCTTCCGGGACCTGGTTCATCCTCCGCTCTTCCGATTCGCAGGTGTCTGTGATCCCGTTCGGCGTATCGGCCGACAAGCCGATCGTGGCGGATTACGACGGAGACGGAATGGACGACGTGGCGGTGTTCCGCTCGCCCGACAGCCAGTTCTGGCTTCTGAGAAGCACGCTGGGTGTGAAGGCGTACCAGTTCGGAGCCGTCGGAGACCGCACGGCGGTTGGCGACTGGACGGGAGACGGGCGCGCCGACGTGGCGTTTTACAGGCCTTCTTCGTCAGAGTGGTTCGTGATCAGATCGGAGGACGACTCGTTCTTCAGCTTCCCCTGGGGAGTTCCGGGAGACATACCGGCGCCGGGAGACTACGACGGGGACGGACGGACCGATCCTGCCATATGGCGCCCAGGAGACAGGACGTGGTACATCTTCGGATCGACGAACGGCTTCGAGGCGATCAACTTCGGCGCGACGGGAGACGTGCCGGTGCCGAGTTCCGTGAGCGTAAACTAACAGGGAGAAAGGTGATGGGTTGGGAATTGAAAATTGAGAATTGGTGATTGGCAATCTAAATATTTGCATGGGCTGGAGTGGCCATTCATATTTCAAAGGACGGTTCGCGGCATTTATGCTCAAAAACTCAGATTTCAATTCTCAACTATCAATTTTCAACCAAGAATCAGAACCCGGAGCGTGATCATTCGCAAGCAGCAATCCTATCTATCCTGTCCATCCTGTTTTTTCTCTTTTTCTTTCTCGATTTTCGCGATCAGGCGCTCCGCGTGATTCCTCGCTATCAGGGGCAGGCGCTCGTCGTCTTTCAATTCCCGAAGGAACGGAAGCATCTGTTTCGGATCGGAGATGGCGCCGCGGCGGAGACTGGAATCGAGTCCCTTCATAATCCTGGGCGTCTCGAGCGGTTGGTTTTTTCGGGCGACGTCAATGTCGAAGATCCATATGAACTGATTTCCGATCTTCTTGTACTCGTCCGTCAGCTCCTTTGCCTCTTCGATCTCCGTCCAGTTGAACGACACCTCCCTCCCTTTGCCGTCCTTCGCCATCGAGATAGTCATCGTGCCGAGATGTCCGTAGTCCCGCACAGGCGACTGAAGCTCCTCGGTCGAAGCGAGGAAGTTCAATTCGCCCCAGAGCGTCTTCAGGTGAGAGAGCGTGCCCTCCGAAAGCTCGAGCGGTTCCGTGATGTCCTCTTCGTAGTCGAGCTTCCGGAACGTCACTCTCCCGACTCCGGCCTCATCGTGGTCGATCTTTACGTGGGAAACGTGAAATTTCGGATTCTCAAACTCGTACGAGTAGACCGGAACGAACTCCTTCGGCGCAGGCTTCTCGGAAACCGCGCCATCCGAAGGCCTGGAGTTCTTTTTCGTTGGAACTGCCTGGGAGAAGGAAGTGGAAGCAAAGGCGAAAAACGCGGCCGCCGCGAATGTGAGGATCCTATTCAAACCGGACCGAAACGATGCGCGAAACACCCGCTTCCTGCATCGTGACGCCATAAAGCGCCCTTGCGGCCTCCATAGTCCGCTTGTTGTGGGTGATGACGATGAACTGGGTGTTCTCCGACATCGACTCGATCCTGTTAACAAATCTTCCGACATTTGCATCGTCCAGCGGCGCATCGACCTCGTCCAAAAGACAGAAGGGCGACGGCCTGTACTTGAAAATCGCGAGCACGAGAGCGATGGCGGTCATCGCCTTCTCTCCGCCGGAGAGCAGAAGCATGTTCTGGAGTCTCTTTCCGGGCGGCTGGGCGATGATCTCGACGCCCGCCTCCAACACGTCGTCTGACTCGAGGAGGACCATCTCGCCGCTGCCGCCGCCGAACAGCTCGCTGAATAACTCCGAAAAGTTCTCGTTGATCGCCTCGAAGGCGTCCTTGAACCTCTGCCTGGAACGGCGCTTGATCTCGCGGAGCGCCTCTTCGGCGGCCTTTATGCTGTCCTCGACGTCGGCGCGCTGCGCGGTAAGGAATTCCAGCCGCTCTTCGATCTCGCTCAGTTCGTCCAGAGCAAGCATATTGATAGCGCCGAAATTATCAAGCCGCGCGCGCAGGTCACGGACCTTCCTTCGCGATTCCTCAAGGTCGAACCCTTCCTCGATCTCGGTGGCGGCGACAAGGTCCTCGAGCGACGTGTTCAGGTCTTCCGAGACCTTCTCGTTAAGGTTCCGAAGCCCCAAAACCGATTCCGTGCGCCGGATGTCGAGAGAAGCGCGTTCGTCCCTCGCCTTGGCGGCGACCTTGTTGAAATCCGCCAGTTTGGTGGACAGCGTGTCCGAGCTTTCGCGAGCGGCCCTAAGATGCGTGATCGCATTCTCCAGTTCGTCCCGCTCAAGCTTTTCGACTCCGGCGGCGGCTTCGATCTGTTTTTCCAGCACCTCACTCGACTTCTTCAAAGCTTCCGTCTGCCGCGCGGTTTCCGCGATCTCGTCCTTTTGCCGGACCGCGCGCGATTCGAGTTCGGAGCTTTCGAGCTTCACGCGCTCGAGCGCGGCGTTCGCGGAACGAAGCCTTTCAGCGGCGACCTCAGCATCGGTCCTTTTTCTGTTCAGGATCTCGTTCTCGTCATCGACAGACGTTCGGGCGTCAGTTATCCCGTCGGTGATCCTCGCCATTTTCTCCTCGGTGAGCGCGAGTGCTTTTGCGGCGATCGCAGCGTTCTCCGCAGCTTCCTCCTTGCGCTTCTTTAGATGCTCGATCTCCGATAGGTTCTGCGCGATCTCGTCAGCAACCACTTTCTGATGGCGGTCGGCCCGCTCGATCTCCTGCGCGAGAGACTTGATATGGACCTCCTTCGAAAGCGATTCCCTTTCGATCTTCACGATCAGCGCCTGCAGGTCGACGAGTTTGTCTTCGAACGAAGCGACCTCGTCACGGGCGGCTTTTTCCGCCTGCCCGGCGTCGCCGATCGAGGATTCCAGCTCCCGCGCGCCCGTCTTCAGATCGGAGAGTTCCCTTTTGAATCCGAGTATCGAAACATTTCTCTCCTTCACAGGGGTCCGCCCGCTGACATAAAGCTTGCCGCCCGCCACGATGTCGCCGTCCCACGTCGCGGCAAGTTCGTCAGACGCTCCGTCCGCATCCTTCAGGTCGTCGAGCAGCCTTGCGTGCATCTCCCTTGGGAAAGCTTTCAGAAGCGCCGACACGAGTCCGCCTTCGGCTCCGAGCACCGCTCCGACCGTACCCTTCAGGTCGCCGTTGAGGATCGCGGGAGATTCGTTCGGGTCGACGACGAGAACCCCGATCCTTCCCAGCTCGTTGCTGTTCAGGTATTCGATCGTCTTCCGCGCGTCCTTCTGCGAACGGACGAGGATCGACTGCAGCCCGAACCCGAAAAGGTTCTCAACGACGCGCTCGGCGCGCTCCTCAACGTGCAGGCTGTCCGCAAGTGTGCCTATGAAACTGACGCCGATCTTCTTCTGCTCACCGAAAACCTTCTGAACGCTGGGAGAGTAGATCGCCCTCTTTTTTTCCAGTTCCTCGAGGGTTTCAAGCCTGTGGCGCACCCTTGAGTACCGTTCAGCGAGAACAGAGTGTTCGCGCTCGCGTTCTTCGAAGACGGACTTTGCCGCTCCGATCTTCTCAAGGATCCCGATCCGCTCATCATTGAGCTCGACGAGTTTCTCACGCTCGGCAGATAGGTCCTTCTCGAGCCCCGCGAACTCCTCGCGCCGTTCTTCGTGGGTCTGTTTCGCGCGTTTATACTCGCGCTCGAGCCCCTCGGTGCGCTGCCGGAGCCTCTCGATATTGCTTTCGAACTGCCGACCGATCTCGCCGAGGCGTTCGACCGCGGCGTTATGCTGAAGATGCTCCGAGCGTTCGGCGTCGAGCGACTTCTCAAGCTCGTTCAGGTCTTGAAGCTTGCCGGCATAGACGGTCTCTGCCTCCTTCAGACGCGCTTTCTGCTTGTCGGCAAGCTCGCGTTCCGCTGCCTCCTCCTTCTCGAGCCGCTGAATCTCTTCCTTGAGCTCTTCAATCCTTCCGTTCGTGGCCCGGAGATCGGCGGCGAGTGCGGTTCCCCTTTCGGCGAGTTCCGCGATCCTCGCTATCTGGTACTCGTGCTCCCGGACGGTCCTGTCGCGTCTGAGGGCGTTCTCCGCGTGCTTTGCGCGCACCTCGGTTACCCGGTCCTCGGCGTTTCTCGCCTCGACTGTCGCGGCCCTGAACGCTTCATCTTTTTCCGAAACCGCCTCGAAACACTCCCGCTCGTACGCGACCGCCTTCGTGAGGAGGTCGTCGATCTCGGTCACGGCGGCCGTCAACGCGGCACCTTCCGCGGCGTAAGATTGCCTCAGCAGTCCCCGGAACTCTTCGCGGAGGATCTTGTAACGCCGGGTCTTTGCCGCCTGACGCCTCAGGCTTCGCGTCTGCTTTTCGATCTCCGAAACGATGTCGGTGATCCTTCCGAGATTCAGTTTCGCGGACCCGAGCCTTGATTCGGCGGCCCTCTGCCGCATACGGAACTTCGAGATCCCTGCGGCTTCTTCGATCAGCATTCGCCGGTTCGAGGGCCTTGAAGAAAGGATCTGGCCGATGCGGCCCTGTTCGATGATCGCGTAATGTGCGCCGGAAAGGCCCGTTCCGGCGAAGAGGTCCTGGATGTCCCTCAATCTGCAGATCTTGTTGTTGAGGAGATATTCGCTTTCGCCCGATAAATAGAGACGGCGCGTGACGGAAACGGCCTCGCCCGGTGCGAACTCGAGAGCGAAGTTCCTTGGCCTCCAGCGGCGTTTCGAACGGACCTTTGTTTCGATCGTTCGGGCGGAACCGACCTGGGCGGCCCGGACGACCTCGCCTTCGCCTTCGCCTTGCCCATCGTTCTCGGCGACCACCTCGACGAAATCATCAGGATCCGATTCCTCGCCCTCGATCCCGGATATATCAACGGCGCTTGCGTCGATCTCCCCAAGCTTCTCGTCGATGTCCTCCAGCTCCTCCTCGTCGGAGACGAACTCCGCATCGTCACGGACCAGATGAAGAACTACTTCCGCCATTCCTCCGGGGCTCCTCTTGCTCGTACCTTGGAAAACGACGTCCTTCATTTCCTGGCCGCGAAGCGAGGTCGGACGCTGTTCACCAAGCGCCCAGGAGATAGCGTCGCTCACGTTGGATTTCCCGCAGCCGTTCGGTCCCACGACTGCCGTAATGCCTTTTCCGGTGAAAACGATCTCGGTGTAATCCGCGAAGGATTTGAATCCCGTGATCTCTAGGCGCTGAAGTTTGAACATCTTATAGTGCCTTGGTGGGGTGAATGGCACTATATTTTGTGGTTTTTACCCGAATAAATCAAGCTTGGACTCGAGATTCCTTTCGCGGACACGGAAAAGCGCGGCCCGGTTCGAACTCCCGGGCCGCGCTCAAAAATTTCGGGATGTTCAGACCTCGAGTTCCGTCGTGCTGAGACTTCTCATTCCCGACTTCTCCGCCTTCTCGGTCTCAAGCGATGTCAGCGTGTCGAGAATGAAGTTCGTGTTGCTGTTGATGTCGATCACGACCGGGAACTCGTTCGGTGAAAGGCTGAACTCGAACGTGCCGCTGTTGATGTCGATGATCACACGGAATGCCTTCACTCCGTTCAACCCGTCCGCGTCGGCATCCACGATCTTGCCCTCGTTGAAAGAAACGCTGGCCAGATGCTTGTCCGATTTCATCACCAGAAGGCCTGTCATCCGAGAATTTTCGATCACCTGCACGGCGTCGAACAGACCTACGAAGGCGAGATCTCCGGCAAGAGTGACGTCCGTCCGGACCTTGTGAGAAGACCGCTCGCGATTCAGCGCGAAATCGGGCCGGCGCGCCCTCCGGATCGCCTCGAGACCCGGTGCGACGGAGATCCTCGGATCGAGGAGCTTTGCTTCCTGAAGCCGGTCGTAGGCGATATCGAAGTCTTCCTTAGCGATATAGAGGCTGACCAGTGCAAGGCACTGTTTGGAGGCTTCGGCGGAGTTCTTGTGCGAGATGCAGATCTCCCTCAGCTTTTCGCGGAGGGCGATCGAACGCGGGCTTCTGCGTATGGAATCGCGAAGAAGCTGCAATGCCTTCTCCGGCGATTTGTATTTAACGAAAAGGTCCGCGTCCAGAAGGACCGACTCGATGGAGACTTCGGTGATTAGCTCCTGTTCTCTTTCAATGACGCTGCTCATAGTGCTGGGTGCGATGCTGGGATTCCGTATGATCCGGAAGGCGAGAAATGGCGGGTCTGATCTTGAGGTACGGACGAGCCGCTATTTGTTAATAAATTCTGAATGAACAAGAATGTTCAACAACAATAAATTACCACATCCGGAGGGCATAAGTCACCATTTTGTCTCATACCTCCGGCTCGAAAGCGAGGGACGCGGACACCCCGCGCCCCTGCCCCTGGCAATTGAATGCGGTTCAGAAGTCGATCCGCACACCGAGCCTCATTTTCCGCTGAGCCAGCGTTCTCGAAGGGACTAGAAAACCCTGCCGAAACTCCGAACTCCCAGACTCGGAAAGGTTTATGAAGTCCGATCCGAAGCTGAAGACCGTTGCGTTCAGTACATTCGTGACAGTGATCTGCGGCGTGATCGCGAGCCGTTCGCCGAACCTGAACTTTCGGGCGAACGCGGCGTTGAAAACGAACAGAGACGGCCCTCTTCCGGCATTCCGCGGAAGGTTCCCGGGAGTTCCTATCGGCGCCAGAGAGAACGAGTCGGCAAGCGCTTGCGGATAAGGTTCGCCGGGGGCCCTTGAGACGATCGAGGACAGGCTTCCACTGAAGTTCGGGCGGTCGTTGCTGACGTCGTCCAGGTTTCTGTCCTTTCCGCCGATCCCAAGGTTGAATGGCCGCGCCGATTCGATACGAACTACGGGCGAGAATGTGATTCCACCGAGAATTCCGGGAAATTCCAGCTTCCCGTAAACCCTGAACCTGTGGCGCCGGTCGATACTGCTCGCGCCGAATTCCGAGGCGAAGTCTCCGGGAGATTGAGCCGAGCTCGTGTCCACGAATCCGTCGTCGCGTGTTCTCGAAAGCGTGTAGGCCGCCCGGAACGATACTGAGAAACCGCCGGCGAGTGGCTTCGCGCCTCGGCGGACCGACACCGTAATTCCCTTGTAAAAGCTTCTTCCTATGGAGCTTACCTTTTCAACCTGGCCAAGTTCCGGATCGAACGGCCGCACGAGCGTAGCCTCGAGCGCCGCGAACGCGATCCCTATCGGCGCGCCTGACGCTTCTGACGGATTGGAACTCGCGAGATTCACGACGCGCGTGCCGCCGGTCTCAGAAACCCCGGTCGGGTCGCCGGGGTCGCCGAGTTCGAACCGTGTCGCGGTCCCGCCGATCGTCAAAGCCCCAAGCGACAAAAGGTAATCGGTCAGCGTCGCGAAGCCCGCCGGCGGCCGGAACGCGTTGACGTTCGTCTCGCGCCAGAGACCGGAAGCTTTGTTGAAGGTCAGGTTCGCCTCGATCACGAAGCCTCCGCCCAGCGTCCTCTCGAATCCGGCGTTGAACTGGTAGCTCTCCGGGACCCTGATCCCATTCTCGACGAATCGCGTAAAGTTGGTTTCTGTCACAAATCCGCCGCCTTCAATCCCAAGTTCCGAGAGCATTCTTCGGAGTTCACCTTCGTCAGGTACGGAAGGAAGTCGTGCGGCGAGAGCGGCAAGAAAGCGGCATTTGTCGGTCAAAGCGTTCGGACCCGGATTCACCTGGTTGAGGCACCTGGCTTCGGACGACGGTCCTGAGAGCGCTTCGGAATCGAACCGCACCTCCTGCCTTCCGAGCGTGAAATCATCGAGCGTCCTGAGAAGCACACGGTTATAGAAGACTCCCGCGCCTGCCCGTATCACGGTTTTTCCGTCATTCCCGGGCGACCAGGCGATCGCGATCCTTGGTCCGAAGTTGTTATCGTCACGAAGGATCGATTCCCTCTCGTAGCGCAGTCCGGCCGAAACTGTAAGTCCGGGCCGGATCTGAAAATCGTCCTGAAAGTACAGACCTAGGTACGTGTTCCTCTGCATCGACGTGTTTCCGAACGAACGTCTGTATCGGCTGGGCTGTCCGGCGATAAGGTCGTAAACCCTGGAAAAATTGAATGTTCCGGTCGAATCGGCGAGATCCTCGATATGGGAGCGAAGCGTCTGTATGTCCGCGCCCAGGCGGACCGTGTGCCTTCCCAAGGCGATGCTGAGCGATTCCTGTATCTGAAAGCGCCTTTCGGAGCGGAGGTTTGCGAAGTTGGCGGTCGAGTTCCCCGCCACGACGGTGCCGCGCACCTGTTCGTCGCTCCCCGCTCGGCCGTCGTCGGAGATGAAAAGAAGCACGACCGGGTCGCCGGCGCCTTCCGCCGCGAAGCCGGGCCTGTGATCGGAGAACTGGAACTTGATCTGATTGACGGCATTGTCGCTGAGAACCAAGCTGTCCGAGAACTGAACAGCGTCGCTCGAGCGGAGCCTTGCCTGAAGCGTCTCCTCCAGAAATCTCGTCGTCTCGCGATACTGCCTCAGGTCGCGGCTGCGTGCGAACTGATAGCTTGCGGTAATGGAATGGAGGTCGGAGAGCGTTTGGTCGACGCGGCCCAAAACGCGGTTTCGCACACCCGGCGTGGCGACCGTTTTTCGATATGGCGCGATGTAAACAAGCGGGAACGAATCGGTCTGCGGATTTGGAATGTCGTCGATCCGCGCGTCGTGAGGGTGCGTAGGCGACGGAACGGGAAACCAGGGGCTCCGGTCGACCGGCACCATCGTGTCGATCCGCGACGAAGAGATTCTGTTCTGAGTAAGGAAAGAAGCGAGAAACCGGGTTCTTCCCGACGACCCTGGAACGGTTCCGAGTACTGTCGCCCCGGGGTCGATCTTTGTGAACGGAAGGCGACCGAGTCCCCTTCGGTTGTTGTTGTAAGTATTGGCGTTCAGGCTTTCGTCCTCGAATGCCGCGTGGAGGTTTCCCTTGATCGCGGATCCTCCCGAGCGCGTCCGTATATTGATCCGTCCGCCGGAGGCTCGGCCGTATTCCGCCGAGAACTGGCTGGTAACGACCTGGACCTCCGCGACCGATCCCGGCGGAGGCTGGAAACGCTCGTCCGCCTGACGATCGTCGTTGTTGTCCATCCCATCGATCGTGATGTTGGTTGAATACGCCGCTCCGCCCGAAAGCGAGATGCTCCCGGCGCCCAAAACCTCGGAAGGGCGGTCGAACTCCGAACCGTTCCCGATCCGGTCATCATCCGCAAGGCCGTCGATCGAGAAGGGCTCCTCGTCAGTTCCGCTCATCGCAAGCAGAAGATCGAGGACATCGCCGGATGGTGCGGGGAGGCTATCGATGAACTCTTCGGAGAGTGAGTCCCCGACGACCGTCCGTGTCACATCGAGCGAAACGTCCGAATCCGAAGTAACGGCAACCTCCGCGCTGACCTCGCCGGGCGTCAGCTCGAAATCGATCGACAGCGTCTTGCCCGAAAGGAGATCGAGCGAAGCCTTATCGGCAGGCGCGAAGCCGTCCGCATCGGCCTCAAGCCGGTATCTGCCGGGCTGAAGCTCGATGATCGAATACCGGCCGTTTTCATCCGAGAGGGCAGTGCGGCGGACATTGCTTGCCTCGTTCACTGCGGTGACCCGCGCGCCGCCGACCGCTCCGCCTAGAATGTCGCGGACGACACCCCTGATCGTGACCTCATCGAGATCCTGACCGAAGCTTGTCGTAACTGTTAGAAAGAAAAAGGTTGCGAGAAGTGAGAGTTTCCCGAAATGCATAAGGCGCCTCCTGAGAAATGTGGGATTGGTTTAGAGTGCCTTTTAATTTTTTGTGATTGTGGGGGATTCGGGGCGAAAAGTAAAGGTTTTGGACGGCCGTGGGTCAGTTTTCTTCAGAATGCTCGACAGTGCGCGCCCGGTTGCTCCTGGAGACGGGGATCAGGGCCTCGGAATCCGAAATGCCTTCGACGTGGCTCGATATCTCGTCGGCGTGGGTGCGCAGATATTCGAAAAACCGCTCAAATTCCTTTTGCATCGCGTTCATTTTCTCACGCATGTTAAGAATGATCTCGACGCCCGCCAGATTCACTCCCAGATCGCGGGTCAACGAGAGGATGACCTCCAGACGCTCCAGGTCCTCGTCCGTGAACAGACGTGTATTGCCCTCCGAGCGGGACGGTTTAATAAGGCCTTCCCTTTCGTACATCCTCAGCGTCTGCGGATGCACTTCGTAGAGCTTCGCCACGACGCTGATGGTGTAGGTTTTGACCTTCTTACTCATTGCTCAATTGTCATCGATCAACGATCAATGGCTTTCGCCCGGCCGCTTCTATAGTTTCTCATTGATCGTTGATCATTGATCGATGAAAACTGTTACTCGAGCCCCATCCCCTTCCTCACGTTCCCCACATTCACCTTCTCGAACTGCCTCAGGAGTTCCTTCGTTTCCTCGCTGATGACGTTCGGCAGCGTGATCCTGACCTCCACGAACTGATCGCCCTTGATCTCCTTGTTCCGCACGCTGGGAATGCCTTTGCCCCGAAGCCTTATCTTTTGGCCCGACTGTGTGCCGGGAGGGATCCTGAGCTTTGTCTTGCCTTCCACCGTCGGGACCTCGATCTTGGCCCCGAGCGCAGCCTCGGGCACGCTGATCGGAACCGTCACATAAATGTTGTTCCCACGGCGCTTGAAGTGTGGATGCGATCCCACATTGGTGATGATGTACAGATCGCCCGGCGGAGCACCCATCCGGCCGCCGTGGCCTTTTTTCGGTATCCTGACCCTTGAACCTGTGTCGACCCCCGCCGGAATCCTGACCTTTACCTGTTCCTTGAGGGGTGTCACTCCTTTGCCCTTGCAAAGTGAGCACGGCTGGCGTCTTCGTCCGGTCCCTTCGCAATCGGGGCAAGGCTGAGTGAACTGAAGCCTGCCGCCCTGCCTCTGGACCTGCCCGGTACCGCTGCAGGTCGTGCAGGTGACAACGGGTCCGCCCATATCGCCCGCCCCCTGGCACCGCGAGCACTGCTCCGACCGCTCCACCGTGATGTTGGTCGTCAGACCGGTCACGGCCTCCTCGAACTTGAGCGCGAGCGGGATCTCTATGTCCCGTCCCTTCTTCGGAAGAGGCCTTGGCGGCTCGGCGCCTGCTTGTTGCCCTCCGCCGAACAGGTCGGAAAAAATATCGCGGAAGCTGGAGCCTCCCGCCTCTGTCGATCTTCCTGCACCGGTGCCCGTGTCCCAGCTAAACCCAGAAAAGTCGAATCCTCCGGCGCCCGCACCGGCGCCCGCACCGTAAGGCGAATCGGGATCAAGATTGTCGGCGTAATATCCGAAACGGTCAAAGACCTTCCGCTTCTTTTCGTCCGAAAGGACGTCATAGGCCTCCTGGATCTCCTTGAACCTGTCTTCGGCCGACTTGTCCCCCGGATTTACGTCCGGGTGGTACTTTCTGGCGAGCCTCCGGTAAGCCTTCTTGATATCCGGGGCCTTGGCGTCCTTTTTAACGCCCAGAATCTTGTAATAGTCCTTCTTGTTCGCCATCGGGTAGGGCAGGGACGGAAGGGAGGCCGGCGGCGGTGCCGCCGGCGGCCTTCAACCGGAGACCCTGAGCTGTCGCTTATTCGTCCTTGTTCTCTTCGTCCGACTCCGCCTCTTCGGCGTCGACGTACTCGGCCTCGATCACGTCTTCGTCCGACGAGGAGGTTGACGCTTCGTCGCCTCCGCCCGCCGATGCGGACGAGGCCTGTTCGGCCGTGTCGCCGCCCGCAGACTGCTGTGCGTAGAGAACTTCGGCGAGTTTGTGCGAAGCGGTCTGGAGCCTCTCGAACACGTTGTTCATCGCGTCCGCGTCGGTACCCTTGAGCGCTTCCTTCGAATCGGATATCGCCGATTCGATCTCGGCGCGACCCGCGTCGTCCAGCTTTTCCTTGTTCTCTTCGAACGATTTCTCGACGTTGTAAACAAGTCCGTCCAGGCGGTTGCGCGCTTCGATCTCCGCCTTTTTCTTCTCGTCTTCGGTCGAATGCGACTCCGCATCCTGCATCATCTTGTCGATCTCATCCTTCGACAGCCCGGACGAAGCGGTGATCGTGATCTTCTGCTCGCGCCCCGTTCCGACGTCTTTCGCCGAGACGTTGACGATGCCGTTGGCGTCGATGTCAAACGTCACCTCAACCTGCGGCATTCCCCTGGGTGCGGGCGGAATGCCCACCAGGTGGAATTTGCCGAGTGTCTTGTTGTCCGAAGCCATCGGGCGCTCGCCCTGCAGGACGTGGACCTCGACCGAAGTCTGGTTATCGGAAGCGGTCGAGAAGATCTCGCTCTTTCGCGTCGGGATCGTCGTGTTCCTGGAGATCATCTCCGTGAACACTCCGCCGAGCGTCTCGATACCGAGCGTCAGGGGTGTGACGTCGAGCAGAAGGATGTCCTTCTTCTCGCCCGAAAGCACGCCCGCCTGGACTGCGGCGCCGATACCGACTACCTCGTCCGGATTGACCGACTTGTTCGGCTCCTTACCGAAGAACCCCTTGACCATCTCCTGGACCTTCGGAATTCGGGTCGAACCGCCGACAAGTACGAGTTCGTCGATGTCCTTTGGTTCGAGCCCTGCGTCCTTGATCGCCTTCTCGACCGGCGGCATCAGCCGCTTCAGGACCGGCTCGACAAGTGCCTCGAACTTTGACCGGGTGAGCTTCAGGACAAGGTGCTTCGGACCGCCCTGGTCGGCCGTGATGAACGGAAGGTTGATCTCCGTCTCCATCGTGCTAGAAAGCTCGATCTTCGCTTTCTCCGCCGCCTCTTTCAGGCGCTGTAGCGCCATCTTGTCGCTGGTCAGGTCGATGCCCTGGTCTTTCTTGAACTCTTCAATGATCCAGTTGATCAGGATGTCATCGACGTCGTCGCCGCCAAGGTGGGTGTCGCCGTTGGTCGATTTAACCTCGACCACGCCTTCCCCTACTTCGAGCACCGAGATGTCGAACGTGCCGCCGCCGAAGTCGAAGACGGCGATGGTTTCGTCGGACTTCTTGTCGAGCCCGTACGCGAGTGCGGCCGCGGTCGGCTCGTTGACGATCCTCATCACTTCAAGGCCCGCGATCTTGCCCGCGTCCTTTGTCGCCTGCCTCTGCGCGTCGTTAAAATATGCCGGAACCGTGATGACGGCCTTTTCGACCTTCTGGCCGAGGTAATCTTCCGCGGACTGCTTCAGTTTCTGAAGCACCATCGCGGCGATCTCGGGCGGCGAATACTGCTTGCCGTCGGCAGAGATCCTTACGTCGCCGTTCGGCGCCTTCTCGACCTTGTAGGGCACCTGCGAGATCTCCTCCGAAACCTCGTCGAAGCGCCTTCCCATGAATCGCTTGATCGAGTAAAGCGTGTTCTCGGGATTCGTGACCGCCTGGCGCTTCGCGACCTGCCCGATCAGACGGTTCCCGTCTTTCGTAAATGCCACGACCGAAGGCGTCGTCCTGCCGCCCTCCGAGTTCGTGATCACGATAGGCTCTCCGCCCTCCATGACCGCGACGACGGAGTTGGTCGTTCCAAGGTCTATACCTATGATTTTGCTCATCTTAAGTCTCCAGTTGCTGTAGAAATCGTTGTGCTCAACAAACTTATATCCGATAGATCAAGCCTTTATGCGTTTTGAGCCTGACGGTACTATAAGAGTTGAGTGTACCGTTGTCAAGGTTACTTGAGTAGGGTATTAGCAGGTGTGGAGCGCGCGAAGTCGGCTCAGGATACGTATCAGGCCCTTTCCTGCTCCTCTTCTTCGGCCATAAGCCTGGAAACGTGAAAGACGTAATGAAAGCCGGAAGCCGCCGCGAGGATCACGACAACGACGTAAACCGTTGGAAGGTAATCGGTGTAATCGGAGACGGCGGCAAATAGGATAAGACCGACCGCGAGGACCTGCACGATCGTGCTCAGCTTACCGAGCCACGAGGGCCGAAAATTCCTGAAACCGGTCATTATGTTTATCGCGCCGGCGACGGTCACGATTAGGATGTCCCTACCTATGACCGCCGCGGTCACCCAGAACGGGACCGGTAGATGGTTTGTGGGATACAGGACATTCGGCAGCGTTAGGATCACAAAAGCGACCGTCATAAGGAGCTTGTCGGCGATCGGATCGATGATCATCCCAAGTTCCGACTCCTGGCCAAAGCGCCTCGCTATAAAACCGTCCACACCGTCTGAAACGCCCGCCGCGATGAACACAGCGAGAGCCCATCCGCTGTAACCGTAATAGAGCAGGCTCGCGAAGACGGGAATGAGGGCCATCCTCAGGAAAGTCAAAAGGTTCGGGATCGTAAGGATGTTGGAAGGCATCGGCGTCAAAAAGCGCGGCCCGTCGGCGCGTGAGGTCAGGCGGCGCGCAGTTCGATAAGGGATATCTCCGGCGGACACTGGTAACGTACGGGAAGCACGACCGTCCCGATCCCGCGCGTAATGTAGATCTGGGTCCCTTTCCTTCGGTGGAGCCCGCTCGAAAGCCGCCTGCGCGTGAGAGGCTTTCTTTCCTTGTCCTTGTCCCGGATCTTCACCTGCCCGCCGTGCGTGTGTCCGCTGAACATCACATCCACTCCTTTCCTCGCCGCTTGCCGCACGATCACAGGGTTGTGAGCGAGAAGCATCTTCATCTCGTCCGGGAACGAGCCGGACAGAGCCGCCTTCAGGTTGGTGCGCTTGACCATATGGTCGTCGACGCCGCAAAGCCAGAACGAGACGTCACGCGCTGTGAACCTGAATCCGGAATTGACCAGGACCTTTATCCCGTGAGCATCCAGTCTCTGCGTCACAAGGTCCGGATCGGTCCAGTGGTCGTGATTCCCAAGGCAGGCGTAGCTTCCGTGTTTTGATTCAAGCCTTCCCAGGACCTCCGCGACCGGCTCGACATACTCCTTCTGGTGCGAGACGTAGTCTCCCGTCAGGACGAACATGTCGGGTTCAAGCCCGTTCGCGATCTCGATCGCGCTTTCGATGTGCCCCAGGTCGGTGAGCGGCGAGTGATGGATGTCGGACAGATGTACGACGCGGAAACCGTCCAGCTTCTTCGGAAGCTTCTCCAGTTCGATCGAAATCTCTTCGATCTCAAGCGTTTCCGCCTCGTTTTTCGCGCCCATCGCGGACTTCGAAAAGTTCCTCGCGAGGTCCCTGAGCGGCGTCTCGGACGAGACCGCGTCGGTTACCTTCTTTGGTATCCTTGATCGCTTCGTTCCTGGTAACTTCATCACTTCAATCCCGCGATTTAACACAGCCGCAAGATCTCTTTCACTATATTCACACGCCCGAGGCGATGTCCAATTCAGACGGAGGAGATCGATGACGGAACGCACGCGTCCCGCGTGCATTGAGCGGCTCAAAGAAATGTGCGATAAGCTTCAGCTTGTCGCGGACCGCCTTCGGTCCGAAGGCCCTACAGTCGATTTCATCTGGTGGCCCCTTCAGGAGCCGTATCGCCCGTGCTTGTATTGGGCTCCGACGGAGCCCGAATTTCGTCCGGAAGTCTGATTCTGATCGCGCCGTAGGCGCGACAGGTCTGTAGATCGCGAAACCCCGATACGAAATCCTCAGCCGCGTAGGGCGGCACATCTTCCTATAAACGCCACGCTCCCTGACGGTCGCGTTTCCGCCAACGAGCGGCCGGGATTGTGTCGCCGCTATGCGGCTCTGATATCTGGGCGTCGCCTTCCGTGGGTTCCGCTTCGCTTCACCCACGGCTAAAGGCAGGTCGTCGTTGCGCGACTTTTCCGCTCTCCCGACCCCGCACTTCCGTCTCCCGCTACTCATCACCCTTCACTCTCCCCCTATCGGCCAGAACACCGGGACGAGCAGGATCGAGACGATGAACACAACAATCGTCAGGACGGTGCCGATCTTCACAAAATCCAGGAAACGGTAACGTCCCGGGTTGTAGACGAGCACGCAGGCGGGCTCGAGCGGCGTCATAAACGAGAACGACGCCGCGTACGTGATCCCTATCGCGAACGTCCTGGGATTCAGCCCGAGCGCGAGCGCGGTCTTGACCGCGACCGGTAGCACGACGAGCGCCGCCGCCTGGTTCGACATCGGCTGTGTAAGAAAAACTGTCAGCAGGAAGAAACCCGCGAGTACCGCTGTCGGACCCAACTGTCCGAAATTCGACTGTACAAGACCCGCAAGGTACTGGTCCGTTCCCGTGTTCTCCATCGCCACTCCGAAGCTCATCATGCAGGCGATCATCACGAGAAGCCGGAAATCTATGAGCGTGTAGAGTTCCGAATACCTGACGGTCTTTGTTCCTAGAAGGACAAGCACGCCGATCAGGACAGCGATTGCGAGCGGCACTTCGATCCCGGTCACGAGCTTCGACATCGAAAGACCCAGAAATACAGCGAATGCGGCGATCGCCCATTTCCTTTTACGGGTCCTTACCGTGCTCGCTGTAACGTCCTCAAGGAGGATCATCTCGTTTTTCACGACGAAAGGCTCGATCCGCTTTAGTTTACCCTGCACCAGAAGCACGTCGCCGAACCGCAGTTTCACGTCACTGAGCTTGTTGAAAAAGGTCTCGCCCGCCCGGTTTATCGCCAGCACGGTCAGATCGTACGTCTGTTTGAACTGCATCGTTGCGAGCGTCCGGCCGATGAGGTCCGAGTTTTTCATCACCAGGACCTCGAACAGCTCCACGTCGCCGCTCTCGAGCATGTCGTCGTTCAGCTCGAAATCCGCCTTGATCTTCAGCGAAGCGTCTTCCTTTATCCTAAGGAGGTGGTCGATCGAGCCTTCGACGATCAGAAGGTCGTTCGCCTGTATTATCTCCTCAGCCTCGGGAATGATCTCGTCCTCTTCGCCTTCTCTGATTATCCCTATAACATTGAGACTGAATTGAGCCCCTATATCGGATTCCTCGAGCGACTTTCCGACCAGCTTAGACGACGGAAGGACGAGGACCTCTGAAATGTACTCGCGTATGGAATACTTCTCCGTGAACGATTCTTCGCCTCCACGGCTGGGCAGCAGCCGGCGCCCGATGAAGAGCATATACGCGAGGCCGAACAGAGCCGTGATGATCCCGACGGGGGTCAGCTCGAAAAGCGAGAAAGGTTCGTAACCGTAACGCTGGAACGCGCCGCTGACAGCCAGGTTGGTCGAGGTCCCGATAAGGGTCGTGCTGCCGCCCAGGATGGCTCCGAACGCGAGCGGCATCAGCAGTTTGGAGGGAGGGACCTTCGCTTTCGCGGCGAGCCCCATCACGACGGGAACGAACATCGCCGTCGTCGTGGTGTTCTTGAGCACCGCCGCCGAGATTCCGGCGACGACCATTATCAGCGCCGTAAGGAACAGCTCGTTGTCGCCCGCCGTTTTGTACAGACGGCGGCCGATCAAGTCGACGATTCCTGTCTTGACGAGGCCGCCGGTAAGCACGAACAGGCCCGCGATCGTGACGATGATATCGTCGCCGAATCCCTGAACGCCCTGGCTTGCGGTCAGGACTCCGGTCAGCACGAGACAGATGACGAGGATGATGCCTACTACATCGACGGGAATCTTCTCTGTCGCGAACAGCACTAGCGCGACAAAAAGGAGGATCAGTACTATGGAGACCGGCGACATTCCGAGAATGATACAAAAGCGCGGCGGTAATGGGAAGAGCCCCTAAGGGCTTCTGGATTGTGTGCCTAAATGATTGCCGGTGAATAAGTTAAGCGGCCCCAGATTGAGGCCGCTTGTCTCGGGAGTGAATTGCGATCGACAGATCAGAACAGCCTCACCGTGTAAGAGACCTTGAAGCCGCGTCCCCTTTCAGGGACAAGGTCCTTCAGGAAGTTTACGTGGTTCCTGTACAGCTTGTCGGTCAGGTTCTGGCCGCCGAATGTGATGATATGCGCCGTCATGTCAACGAAGAATACGTACGATCCGTTGACGTTGAACAACGCATAACCGTCCGTCGAGGTTTCCAGGGGAAACACGTCTGAACTGCGCTCACCGACGAACACGGCTTCCGGTCTTATGCTCAGTCCGCGATACCGAACATCGACACCGGCGCGAAATCTTGCGGGCGTAATACGGGGCGGCGAGAATCCAAAGTCCGTAAGTTCCGCCTTTACGACGTCCCCGGCGAAGAAAACACCGAAATTGTCGTTCGCATCGACCTCCAGCGAGGCGTCGGCGCCGTAATACCGTGCATCTCCCTGAGTAAAGAATGCGATCGGCAGTCCGTCCTCGACGTCGATGTTCCCGTCTTCGTCATCATCCAGCGGGGCCTGGAATATGAAGTTGTCGATATCGTTGTAGAAGAAGCTTCCGTTGAAACGGACCCTTTTCGAGTTCTGGCGGAAGCTGAATTCGAATCCGTTCGACCTTTCGCGCTCGAGCGTGGGATCGCCGATCTCGAATGTGACGGTCCCTATGTGCGGCCCAAGATTATAAAGTTCTTCGAGCGCCGGCGAGCGGAACGAGCTTGAAAAACTCGCGATCAGCGCTCCGCCTTTCCAGGGTACGAACCGGGCTCCCACGGAGCCGGAAAAGCCTGTGAATTCTAGGTCCGGGAGCTCCGGATTGACCGGCCTGTAGCGGTTTGACTCGACGCGCCCGCCGAACTGGAGGGCGAACCGCTCAAAGCTGAGTTCCTCAAGAACAAAGGCGGCGAAGTTGTTTTGCCTGACGCGCCCATCGACCAGAGACTCAGCTCCCACGGTGAGGTACGAGCGCTTGTAGCCATCGACGCCGAACTGGCCCGAAAGGTTCTTATACTCCTTCTGCCTTAGAACGCCCCGGAACGAGAACACGTCGTTGTCGAAGGTCGTTGCGATCTCGTCGATGCCGTCCTCGGTCTCGATCTCTTCGTGGCGGTAGTCGGTGAAATCGACGGAAAACGTTCCGGAAGCAAGAGGTCCGTTGAAGTCACGGAATCCGCCGATGAAGCGGAAGTTGTTCCGCCGCATCTTGATATCGATCTCTTCATCGGGAACGGGGGGAAGCTGATCTGAGAAGATCGCCTTCAGCGCGTCGATGTCGAACTGGCAGTCAGGTTCTTTCCCCTCTTCCTTTTTATCACCGCCGCAATCCGCTCCGCCGTTGATGATGCTCAAAAGTTCTCCCGACTCGAAAAGCGGTGCGTAAGGAATGCCGTACCGCCTGCGGTCGAGGGTAACTGAGGCCCTGAAGAACCCTTTGTCCGCAAAGTAGCCGTAACTGCCCGAACCGCCGTATGAACGCCCTCCCGAGTTCGGGACCTCACCGAGAGGGGTCTCGAAATCGCCTTCGCGGGTGAAGTTCGTGTCGAAGTTGAACAGGTTGTTGCCTGTTCCAAATTCAACGCCGCCCGCGAGGCCGCCTTGTTTGCTGACCGACCCGCCAAATCCCGTAAAGTAGCCGCGGAAACCCTCGTGCGCTTCATTCTCGTCGTCGGTGACCGCGTTGACCACTCCTCCGATCGCATTGCTTCCGTAGAGCAGCGTCGCGGGGCCCTTGATGACCTCGATCCTCTCAAGGCTGAAAAGAGACACCGGCTCTCCGTGGTCGCCCGAGCTCGACCCCACCGACCCGTTCCGGATCCCGTCCTGGAGGATGAGAACGCGGTCGCCCTCGAAACCGCGGATCGAAGGTCGGGACGTTCCGGAACTTCCGAACGAGCGGTTGCTGACACCGGGCTCAGACTCGAGCACGTCGCCGAGCCCTATGCTCGCGTTCTTGGCGATCTTCGTGGTCCCGACCGAATTCACCGAAGAGAACGATTCATAGACCGATTCCTCCTCCCCCGTCGCAGTGACAGTTACCTCGGCACTGATGGAGCGCAGGCTGATCACGAAATCGAGCGTGGAGCCGCCGCTCAGGACACGTATTGGCTGTGCCTTATCGGCGAAACCCTCGATGTGGGTCACCACGGTGTAGCTTCCGGGAGGAATGTTCGTGAATTCATACCTTCCGCTGTCGTCCGTCTCCGTGCTCCTGTTCAGGCGGGTGATCTCGACCCGGACCCCGGATACGGGGTCTCCGGTCACGTCGGTGGTCACTGTTCCGCTCAAGGAGCCGGTCTGCGCCAGGGCCGACACGGCGGTTATGAGAACTATCGCGATCAAAAAGAGATTCTTATGCATTATGTAATTCGATCTGAGTGCGGGTTGACGCGATCCTCGAGCGCGTGATGTGAGCCAGGCTCGGGGCAGGGTCTTTGACTCCGCAAACCATTTACTCCCTGTAGTTTGTGAAATAGCTCAAAAGCAAACAGCTTATAAGATTCTCAAGAATGGTCAATTGGAAATTAATGAATTGCAGAATCCGGGCAATGGACTGTCATCAGAGGGAAACGAACCGGAACACGGAAACGCCATTAGAGCTTCAGAAGCCGATCGCGGAGATATCTGGACTGGGCGCGGCTCGCCTGGATCTTCTGGCCGTTGGCGAGTTCGACAAGGTAGGTGCCGCCCGGCATTGGCGAAGCCGAGCGGAGCATCGAGATATTGGCGAGCGCACCCCTTGAGAGCTTGATGAAGCGATCCTCCCCGAACCTGGTCTCAAGGTCTTTCAAACGAAAGTTGATCAGATATTTACGGTTCTCGACAGTCGTCAGATGAAGAAGCTCGCCATCGGCGATCACGCTCGCAATATCCTCCACCCGTACAAGCGAGATCTCGTCGCCGGTCTTCACGGGAAGAAACTCGAGATCGGCAGCGCCGGCGCTTTTCCTTATCGCGGTTACCGCCTCGGTCCGGCCGCCCGATTCCGAAAGCCTGCGCTCGGCCCGGTTGATCGTCTGGGCAAGCCTCGCCGCCTCAACCGGCTTCAGGAGATAGTCCACCGCATTTACCTCGAACGCCTTGATCGCGTGGTCGTCGAAGGCGGTCACAAAAGCTATCAAAGGAGTCTCTTCTGCTGTCAGCCGCCTGACGACCTCAAATCCGGTCAACTCGGGCATCTCCAGGTCCAGGAGCACAAGATCGGGAGATTTCGCGCGGATCATCTTGAGCGCCTCGAGGCCGTTCGCGGCCTCGCCGACCAGTTCGACCGAGGGGAATTCTTCGAGCAGGCCCTTTAGAAAGTCCCTGGCGTTCCTTTCGTCGTCAGCGATGATCGTTCTGATCTTCTTCATTTCAAGTCGCCCTCGTGCGTTCAGGCCACTGTCTCGCGATTCACACGGCCCGTCCGCGACCGAACGGAAGTGGCGGGAAGACCCGGCAGCTCGATCCGGACCTCCGACCCCGATTCGGATATCTTGACCGTCATCTCCGCGTCGTCCCCGAAATGGTTCAAAAGTCGTTCGCGGACGTTCCTCAATCCGATCCCCTCACCGTGAGCGCCGCTCGACGACCGGCGGCCGGCACCCGTGTCCGAAACCACGACGACAAGCCTTCCATCCTTCTCCAGAGCCGTGACGGAGACCTTGCCGCCGGACCCATTCTTCGAAACGGCATGCTTGATCGAATTTTCCACAAGCGGCTGGATGATCAGGCACGGAAGCGTCGCCGCCAGCAATTCCTGCGGAACATCGATCTCGACCGAAAGCCTTTCCTCAAAACGGGCCTTTTCGATGTCCAGGTAGTTCCGAATGAACTGAAGTTCCTCTTCAAGCGTGCAGAACTCACCCTCGCTGCGAAGCGCCCGCCGGAGCAGAGCGGTGAGCTTCATAAGCGTACCAAACGCCACTTCCGGAGCGGTCCTGATCAAGTGTCCGACCGTCGTCAACGCATTGAAAAGAAAATGAGGGTTGATCTGCGACCTGAGCGCCGAGAGCCGCGCTTCCGCGGTCAGCCGCGCGAGTTCCCGCTCCCTGGCTTCCCTTTCCCGAAGTTCCCTGCCGGCCCGAAGCGAATCGATCTTCCGCCCCGCCGCGAGCGAAAGCTTCTCGAGCATCGCCGCCTCGTCCGAAAGCAGTCTGCGGGCGCCTGCGAAGCCGCCTAGCATTATTCGGTAATGCGGCGCGTTGTCGACCGCGATTGTGACGAGGGCCATTTCCGGGCTGTATTCGACGGCCGTTGTCGGTGCGGCGCCGGCCTTGTCCAGAACTGCGACATCGCAGCGGTCGGCGGAGAAAAGTTCCCCTATCCTGTCCGCAAGGTCGCGGACAAGCTTTGATTCGTCCTGAAGCGAATCGACGGCTTGCAGCGCATTCTCCAGGAACTCATCGTAATCGACCCTCTTCAGGATGATCCGGTCGACGAACCAGCCGGAGAATCTTTGCACGGCCGGATAGAAGGAAGCGGTCGCGATCCAGAAAAGCAGCGTTGCGCCGACCGCCAGCGGATCGTTGGTCGCGTCGGTCGAATGCAGATCGAGGATCGGCGCAAGCGCCAGCACGTAAGCACCGAAGGCCGTCAGCGCGATAAGAATGATCGAAAGCGCGCGCTTCAAGTAAAGGTCTGCGAATGCGAACCTGTAATCCTGAAGGAGGATGGCCAGCGCGAGCGGAAGCGAAGAATGATGAGCGACCATCTCCAGCAGCCACGAGTCATACTCTGTGTCGGTACTGAGGTGAAACGCGGAAAACGCAAAAACAAGCAGTGCGGTGACAAGTATCGCCCGGTTTTCGATGCCCTCCCAGGCCCGCCTCAGGAAAAGTCCCGCGACGAGGATCAGAGAGCCCGCGCTGAGCACCTGAAAAGCGAAGATCGAGGGAGCGTCGCCGTATAACCCGGCCGACAAGAAGTGCAGCACGGCGGCGAAGACGCTCAGGCCATACGCCGACACGACGAACGGCCATGGGAGGCCTTCGTTCCTGCGTACGGTATGGAACACCGCCGCCGGAAGAAACCCGAGCGCGGAGAAAGAAGCCGCCTGAAGAAACGGGGATATTCCCGCGCCCTGAAAAACCCTCCAGACGAACGCGAGAAGTTCGCCTACGTTCCAGACCATCCCCAGCAACGCTGTCAGAAGCAGAAGACCGGCGATCCGTCCCTCCGCCCGGTGACGGAACACCATCACCAGGAGCATCGCGTAAAGGGACGCTCCCACTGCGAAACCGAGCAGGTTGATCAGCAAAGCGGGGTCTAGCTGGTTCATCTTTCGGGTTAGGGCCGAAACGGCGTCAATTAGTTGTTTCCGCTGTGGCCGACAGTTTCAGCAATTCCTTGACCGCGCCTTCTTTGAAATCGAGAGGCACGCGCCATTCGAATGTGCGTATGTAACATACGCCGGTGTTGTCCCTTCGGCAATAGTAGGCTGTGAACGAGATTCTCAGGCGTTCGAAGGCGGCCGCTGTGACGGGAACCGTGAACCTGAAAGGAAGCTCACCGGGCTTGAAACGTTCGGTCTTCACATTGTCGCCCGATTCGAATTCCGCGACCAGCCTCTGCGGAGCCGAGGGGTTCAGATGAAATCCATCGGGAAGCGCCAAGTCTACGAGGGCATCGAAAGGCTCTCCTATGCGTAGGGCAAACGGAGGAACTTCGATAACTGTGGCGTTCGGTCCCGGACCGGAGAACGCCTGTATCTCGGAGGCCGGCGGCCTCAGTCCTTCTATCATCAGCGTCGAGACTTCCTTGGTCTTCAGATCGGCAACGCGGATCGCGTGATTGTTCGTGTCCGCGATGTACAGTTTGCCGCCGGCGACGCTGAGGCCTCCGGGCTCGTAGAAACTCGCCTCTTTTCCGTCCGCCTGGCCCTCTTCTCCCGTCCCAAGGAAGGTCTTTACCGTCCGGAGTTCGGGGTCCAGGATCTTGATCCTGTCGTTGTAGGTATCCGCGATCAGGACAGCCTCGCCGTAAGGTTCGACGCCGAGCGGGTGCTGGAGCCTGACGTAATCTCCCTCGCCGTCAACATCACCGAATTTGAAAAGGTCGCCTCCGACAAGCGTGAAGACCCGGCCCTCTTCCAGATCGATCTCCCGGATGATGTTCGACTCGCTGTCCGCCACGAACAGCTTCTCGCCGATGGCAGCGAGCCCGGACGGCTGGGCGAAGTGGGCTTCCTTTACAGGACCGTCTTTCCGAGATTCCCGGCGCGTGCCGGCGTAAGGCCCGATATAGGACCTTTCCATATCAAGCCGCCAGATCTGGTGCGAGCCCGCCATCGCGATGTAAAGCTTCCCGCCGGCGAATTCGACATCCCAGGGCGAACGCAGGCTGGTCTCGAGCGCCTTCCCGCCGAAGCCGTTAAATCCCTCGAGCGTGCCGGTCCCGGCGATCGTAGCAACACGTTTTTTCGACAGATCGATGCGGCGGATCAGGTGATTTCCCGTGTCCGCGACGTACAGGAAACGGCCGTCGAGCGCCAGCCCCTGCGGCTTGTCGAATCCCGCATCGGAATATCTTCCTTCATTAGTGGACGCCGCGCCGCTTCCGATAACCTCGATCAGCTTTCCCATCAGGTCGGTGACGACGATCCGGTTGTGATTGGAATCCGCAATGAACAGCCTGTCCGAAGCCTCATCGGCGAGGACCTTTCCGGGGAACGCGAGAGGAAGACTGCCGACCTTTGCTCGCTCGAGCGTGAATTCAAGCGGCGATTCGTCGAGTTTCCCGCGCTTACGGAAATCGGCCGCGAGCTCGCCAATCGCCGTGTCGAAATAATCGTACTTTCCTTCGCCCGAAACCCTCGCGACTATGTAGCCTTCGGGATCTATCAGGACCTGCGTCGGCCAGGCGTTCACTGCGTACGAATCCCAGATCCGGAAATCCGAATCGTTGACGACCGGATACTCTATCCCGTAGCGGATGATGATGTTGCGGATGTTTTCCAAATCTTTCTCGTTATCGAACTTGGCGGAATGGACGCCGATCACGACGAGTTCCCTGGCGTACTTCGCTTCGAGCTTCTTAAGATCCGGAATGATGTGTATGCAGTTGACGCAGCCGTAGGTCCAGAAATCGAGGAGCACTATCTTTCCTCGCAGTCCCAGAAGCGAAAGCCGTTCGTCCGTGTTCAGCCAGCCGCTGTGGGCTTCAAGCTCCGGGGCGCGCACTCTCTGTTTCTCAGAAATGAAATCGGCGCTCACTTCCGGTCCCGCAAATGAAAGGGGCGGATCGGATCCGCCCGCAAGCAAGAACAAGAGAACCAGAACGACGCCCAAGGCCGGCTTCTTCTTGAAAGAGTACATAGTTTGAAAGGTGCCCGCGCAGGGGACCTACCAGTTGATCGATCCTTCCTTGGAGGTATCGATCTCCGCAAGATCTTCCCCTTCGCTGAAGAAGAACAGCTTCATCTGGTCGAAGAGGTAATCGTGCGCATCCGGATTCGAAAGGTCGAGACCGAAATGGTTGATGATCTGCTTCTGCTTCTCGAGCCATTCTGACCAGCACTCACCGCAGATCTCCGAACCGATCCTCTGACCCAGTTCGGTCGGGATCGGCGCGCTGCCGAGCGGCTTGGTCTTGCGCCCGCAGCGGGCGCACTCGAACTTGTCGCTTGAAAATAATGCCATAGGGATTCTCCTGAAGTTATTCCGTACCGGCGGGGCCGTATTCCTTCCGAGTCATTTCGCGGCCGCCGCCGCCGCCGCTATCACGTCTTCGTCCTTCGGCCTGAATATGCTAAAGGACTGGACGTGGTGGCTTGCGATCGTCCCGTCCTTTCCGACCACCACGACGGCGCGTGCAGAGCGGCCCGGGATCCAGGACTTCACGCCGTATTTTGCGATCACATCTCCGTCCGGATCCGAAAGCAGACGGAACGGGAAATCGTACTTGTCCCGGAAGCTCTTGTGGGATTCGACGGAATCGGTCGAAATGCCGATCACGGCCGCTCCCGTCGCCTTGTAGTCGTCCCAGTTCTCACGCACGGAACACAGCTGCTTCGTGCATACCGGCGTGTCGTCACCGGGATAGAAGATCAGAACGATCACCTCGCCTTCGTGCTCTGAGAGCGTCCATTCGTCACCGTTCGAATCTTTCAGCGTGAAATCGGGCGCTTTATCGCCTGTCTGCATTGGTGTACCTCCGGATAAAGCTCGATTTTATAGGTTGGGATCTGCTAGGGCAATCGGCACAGGTTCTTCCGGTCAGAACCTCCGTATGAGGACGACCCCCAGAACGATCAGTACGACCCCGCCGACCCTGGCCAAGCTTATGGAGCGTTCGGGCACGCCGAAGAGGGCGTAGTGATCGATGATCAGCGTAAGGACCATCTGCCCGGCGACGATCAGGCTGAAAGTCAATGCGACCCCGAGCTTCGGGATGAGGATGACCGTGCAGGCGACGAAATAAGCTCCGAGTATGCCGCCGGTCCAGGCTATCCAGGGAATGTTCTTCGTGGTCCATATGCTTGAGAGCTGGCCCCCGGAAGCGACGATGTAGATAAGAAGGGCGACCGACCCGACAATGAATGAAACCAGGGCGACGATTATCGGATTGGTAATGAACTCGTTGAGCTTGTTGTTGATCGCCGCCTGCGCCGTGCCGGCCATGCCCACCGTGACTGCGAGGATGAGAAGGAAGTAGTTTCCCAAAAACGAACGCATAACTTTTTCCGGTCCGGCCTTGTCAGTCTCTCGGCCGGAACCTGCGCTTTCCGAGCTTGTTGTAGCTGTAACGCTCCGAGATCTCTTTCGGGGCGATCATGTTGGCGATCTCCCAGGTCACGTCCATCTCGGCGTTGACCGTGGCTGTGGCAAGCCGCGATTCGCTCATCATCAGCACGCTTCCGTAGAATACGAAGAGGATCCCGATCAGGCCGACGGGGATCGGCATCCAGGCGTAATCGTTCAGCAGACCCGCCGCCCCTATGCTCAGGCTCGTCAGGACGAACGTCAGAAGCCCTGCGTAGAAAGCGAACTGTGCCCTCTGAAGAAGCCTCGAGCGGGTGGTGACCTTGTCCAGAAGGTCGAAAACCGCCTCGACGCGGCGCTCGTAGAGGATTATCGCTTCCTTTTCTTCGGATGTGATAAGCTCTGCGAGCCTTCTTTCGAGGTCCCGGACGCGGTCGATGACGCGGCCGAGCCTGGTCGAGGTCGAGAGAACGAGCGAGCCCGTCGCGGAGATCAGTAGCGCCGGCGTGATCATCGCCGTGAGAAATGCGATGGTAGCCGACAACGTCTGACCGCCGTTCGCCGAAAAAGACTGAAAGAAGATCAAAAGCATCGCCTTTTCCAACACCTCGCTAACGGACCGCAGGTCCGGATCCAAGCCGACAGAATGACCGAAAGCAAAGGAACTATAAGAGTTTTGAAACACGAAAGCAAAGCTCTTGAAGGCAATCCGCTTGGGGACCCGCACGTCCGGAAACTGCCCGTTTACCTGCCGGCCGGCTACGAAGAGAACGGTGACGAGAGATATCCGGCCGTGTATCTCCTGTCCGGATTCACGGGCCGCGGATCGATGATGCTGAACGAGAGCTCCTTCGAACCGAACATCGCGGAACGGCTGGACATCCTCATCGGGTCCGGAAGGGTCCGCCCGTTGATCGCCGTGCTTCCCGACTGCTTCACGCGCTACGGAGGATCGCAGTACATCAACTCGTCGGCCACCGGCGAATACCAGACGTATCTGACCGACGAGCTCGTGCCGTTCATCGATGAGAATTTCCGGTCGATAGACGACCGCAGGTCCCGGGCGGTCGCCGGGAAATCCTCGGGCGGCTACGGCGCACTGATCCTGGCGATGCGGCACGCGGACAAGTTCGCGTACGCAGCTTCGATAGCGGGCGACTGTTACTTCGAGGTGGGATACAAACCGGATTTGCGAAAGGCGTTCCGGGCGATCAAAGGCGATCCGATGAAGATCGTAGACAAATTCTTGGACGAGGAAAAGAAAAAGGGCGGCAACGACTTCGAAGCTTTGAACGCGATCGGGATGGCGAGCTGTTACTCTCCGAACCCCGATTCGGACCTCGGATTCGACCTTCCGTTCGATGTCGAAACGGGCGAGATCCTCGAAGCCGTATGGGACCGATGGCTCAGGCACGATCCGGTCCATCTGGCCGAACAGCACGCCGATGCCCTCCGGAAGATGGAATTGCTATATATCGAGGCGGGAAAGTCGGACGAGTTCGGGCTGGACATAGGCGCCCGCGTGCTTAGCGGGAAACTCTCCGAGCTGGGCATCGACCACGTCCACAAGGAATTCGACGGCGGGCATTTCAACATCAACTACCGCTACAACTGCGCGCTTGAGGCGATATCGCGAGCGATGGACAAGGTACGATAGGCATCAGCCTGTCGTTGGACCGCGGGCGACCCGCCCGCAACAAACGAAACGAGCCACGAAGGGATACGAAAAGGCACGAAGTAACCGAGTGAGTATTACAAGCCCTGTTTTATGATAAGTTTGGGTGATTATATACTTGACACAAGGTACATCATCGCTTATCATACTCATATGCTGAATCGACCGAATCATTATCCCCTTCATCCTCTTGGGTTTGAGCGGAATCTTGTTCCGGTTTTACAATGCGTTTCAGCTCCTTTGCGACCTTCTTGGGAAACAGATAGTCCATAGCTTCCTCAGTGGTCATGTCCAACGGCTTCTTTTTAGGTTCTTTAGTCATATGAGCGATCAAGAAATGAATCTTATCGAGTTAATGGAACGCTTCGGTTCAGAGGATCGGTGCCATACCTACCTTGAGCAATTGCGCTTCCCCGACGGCCTCTATTGTATCAGGTGCGAGTCTGACAAGATCTCCCGCATATACGACCGGAAGCAGTACCATTGCGATGATTGCAAGTATCAATTCTCTGTCCGCACTGGCACGATCTTCCACGGGTCGCACCTTCCCCTGCAAAAATGGTTTGTCGCTATCTATCTGATGAGCGAGTCCAAGAAGGGCATTTCCGCTAATCAGTTGATGCGCACAATTAAGGTGGCCTACAAAACGGCTTGGTATCTCTGCCACCGCATCCGCGAGGCTGTGAAAGATGCCGATACAACGCTTCTTGATGGAATCGTAGAGGTGGACGAAACCTACATCGGCGGCAAGGCCAGGAATATGCACAAAGCGGTCAAGGAGCGAAAGATCATCGGACGCGGACCGAGCGGCAAGGCTCTCGTTGTTGGAGCGATCCAGCGTGATGGACAGGTCAGACTTTCCCGCGAACTCGCCACTGACCGCAAGACCCTTCACGGCTTCATCAAGCGCGAGATTTGCGGTACTGCTGAGTACATCATTACTGACGACCATAAGGCTTACATCGGGATCGGTGACTTTGACACGATCCACGAAAGCGTCAATCACTCCAAAGGCGAATACGTGCGCGGAAGCATCCACACCAACGGGATCGAGAATGTGTGGTCGCTGTTCAAGCGTTCTATTGTGGGCGCGTTCCATCACGTTTCCGAAAAGCATCTTGACCGCTACCTTGATGAGTTTGAGTTTCGTTTCAATAACCGTGAGAATCCTTACCTGTTCCGTGATACCGTCCTCAGATTGATCGACTCCGAGAATCTGGAATATAAGGATTTAACGAAGTCTCACACGCGATGAGTTGTTCATTCAAATACTGATCCTTAAGAAGCAGGTGGTCGTTTCTGTCCACTGACAACTTGAATCGCTTTCTAACCTCTGGCATATCGCCGCCGATTACCGTAATCTCGATTTCCGTTTTCTGACGTGGGTCAAGGATGTTGGGATAGTTCGGGACATTTCTTGTGTCCACGTTTAGTTCGATATCACGGTGCATTCCTTGATTATCTTTGGTTCCTGCCTCCCTATACGCTAGGTCGAGAATCTTGTCGTCACCCCTTTGGAGGCTGAACCCATTTGGCAATTTACCGTCTAAAATCGTCATTAATTCCAAATTGACGCTGCTATTGACCAATCTCACTTTCACGGTGATATGAGGAATGTACTCACCACCGATATTTTTAACCCGGACCCTTAGAAACTCATATAAACGCTGCCGATATCGCCTGCTCTCAGACAGGGGGAACCCCGTCCCTCCTGTGACCAACACTCTCGGCATCATTCGCGCTGAGGCGTTGTTGTAATAGTCCACTGTGTGTCCCAAATACTGCCAGAAGACCCAAAGAAAAATGACAAGACCAATTAAATAAATTGCTACGGGCCAGTAGCCCCCAAGCCATTCGTTTGTTAGTAACCCGAACAATTGCATCAACACTCCGAAGGCTCCGCCAGTAATCTTAAGCCCCCACTTCGGCATTGTCTTTAAGACCTGCCACTGCGTAAGTGCCTGGTATGGGTACATGACGCAAGTATAGCCCGAATCCGTGCCAGACCCTTACCCGCCGAAGCCTAACCCTTTCACTTTTGCTGTGATTTGTGTGATTCACCTCAGTGCGTAATAAACAATAAAAGCTAACGAGCTAATTGGCGCGACAAAAGCCGGAGCCGATAACTGCGCTTTCAATCCGGGTTGCAAATCCTCATATGCGGTTTCAGTCCGTTTTGCCACCGCATCCTTGAGGGCCATCCAGGGGGGAGCTGAAGCTATTAGCCAAGAGACCGATAATAGGAGCCACTTGCCGATACCTGTTGACGCCCCGATTAATGTCTTGGTCAGTTCAGCGATCAAGACTACAAAGATTAACGCCAAAGCTAATTGACCAAGAATGGTCAATACAATCCCTATTGCGAAACCAACCCCGGACGGCCTTCTTTCGGAGAAGTATGTCGTAACAAGAGCCCCCGGAATCCCCGCAAAACCTAAGAAGAAAGTCCAAATTGCCGCAACAACTATCCCCACAAAGGCGAATAGAATTGCCACTCCAATCAAGCCAAGAGAACTAAACACTCTGCACTCCTTTACAGATATCTATTGCGCAAGAAACTTTTCGTTTCCGAATCTCATTCGCAAGATTATCCGGCCAATCATTCTTCTTCTTCCGGGACCATCGCATCGTCAGGTGTCCACGGAATGATGACCGCATTATTCTTTACACGCCCACTTCCCCAATCCACTATCGGATGAGCATTCCCCCACGCGTCATCAAGTTCAATCTCATAGTCAGTAAAGCGATTCACCTCCGTGCCTCGAACGCCTGCAAGATCAAACACCACGACCGACTCATACCGCCGTCCCGACTCCAACATCTGCCCCGCATCAATAAGTCCATTCAATAACGTTTCTACATTGTTAGAATGAATCCCAAAGATGACTATATCGGTGCCAGAGAGGATGGTTCGCAGAGAATCGCCGAAATACTTAATGTCATCTGTCATTGAAACACGATTCTCATCACCATCCTTTGTCCGAATTCTTAGTCGGGCATCGCTGATGGTTGTTTGTTGGGGTGATTCATTGAGGAAACCAATCTTGACGATCAGTCTGCTCCCCGCCCACTTGGGTCCTAAGACCCTCCGACTATTCGGCTGTCGTTGTTCGGTTACAAATGTGTCGTGCCACGCTACCTGCCTAATAAAGCCAATAATGCGTGGTCGTTGCTGACGCTCAAGGTACTTAACCCTGTCCTCTTTTTCATCGAGTGCACGATCCCTTTCAGAAACCGTTTCAATAATTGAGAGCTTATCCTGCCGCTCATCCCGCCAAAGCACATATCCCGCTATATAAGCTGTGCAAAGAATCACAAGAGCAACAAAGAACGCCACAAAGGAGCCGACAGTTGTAGAAAGACCAAGCGCACCCCAAATGAAAAGTCCTAGTGCCACCTCCACACCCATTGCTATCAACACCCACCTCCTGAAAAACCATTTTGTGTAAAGATCGAGCCATACAGACTCTTCATCCGGGGGAAGTAGTTCTTTTGACATACGCAGTCTCCACCTGTAGGAATCTTGTCCGATATCCTACAATAGCTACCACGTATTCTACTACTACCTTGTATCAAGTACATAATCGCCTAAGTTTGCCTAATGACCGAGAAGCGCATAGACAATTACACCGACTTCTGGGATTTCTACGTGCTGGAGCACAGCAAGCCGCTCACCCGGTACTTCCATTTCATCGGCACTCTGCTGGGGATGGTGATGCTCGTCTGGTTCGCAGGAAGCGGCAACTATCTTCTGATCCCCCTGTGCTTCGTCGTCGGTTACGCCTTTGCCTGGTTCTCGCACTTCTTTATCGAGAAGAACAGACCGGCAACGTTTAAGTATCCTCTCTGGTCTTTTGTTTCAGACTACAAGATGGCGTGGATGATGATGACCGGGCGGATGAACGCGGAGGTCGAGCGGGTGATGGCAAAATGATCCCTCGGCGTCCACAGTCTCCCGGCAGGGCAATGTCCGAATGGTTTTACGAAATCCGATTGGGCTCCTGACGGGGCCCGTTTCGCTTGATGACTCGACGTGCTACAGACATTTGGCTCCTACGGAGCCGGGCTGGGAGATCTTGCAGACCGCGGGCACCATGCCCGCACTCTTCGTCGCGGCTCCGCGGTTAACATCTCTTAAGATTCCGCCGGACAGACCTGTCGCGCCCAGGGCGCTGTTCCGATTCATCCAGATCACCAAATTACCCTACCAACTCGCCACCACACTTTAAAATTTGCTAACTCAGTCAACTCACCAAACTCAGCTAACTCGGTCAACTCGCCTAAGCGTCTTTCGTAAACAGCTCCGCAAAAGAGTCCTCATCCGTCGGCTCGAACCGTACGAGGTTCATGTTCTCTTCCACGTGTCCGACGGAGCTCATTCCCACGAGCGCGGTCGTGATCCCCGGGGTCGATCTGGCGAACTGTATGCTCGTCATCGCGTCGGTCGTCTGGTTCCCCAAAACGCCTCGGACGTAGATCGGCACGTTCTGCGCGAGCTGGCCCTGAAGTATCGACGCACTCGACATTACCGTGACGCCCAGGTCGGCGGCCGCCTGAAGCAGCGTGACCGCCCTGCCGTTCGCGGACTGGTTAGGCACAAGGTAAGCCTCCGGCATCGCGAGATTGAAAGGCAGTTGGACGTACCTTAACCCGTGATCTTCTCCCGCGATCTGCTTTGCCGTCCGGACAAATCCTTCCAGAGAATGGTAAGCGCGGTCGTCAGGCGACACCCTGAACCCGTTCCACGTCGCAACGCCATACGCCCCTATCTTGCCTTTCCCGCGAAGATCTTCCAGCCGCTCGAACGCCTTCGCGATCCTCGCTTCAAAAGTGTAACGGTCAACCGCGGTAAGCTGGGACTCGGGATTGTGGACGTAGAAAAGGTCCACCGCCTCGACGTCCATGTTCCGCAGCGACTGTTCGATTTGCGATTCAAGATAGTCCGGCGACATACAGTGGCTGCCCCCGACAAGATCGTCTTTCGCCGCAAGGCCCTTCGAGACGAATTCTTCCTCGAAGTAGCCCTCGACGTCCGAGACCGGCTCGCCGTCGAAGGGTAGGTACCCGCCCTTTGTCGAGATGAAGAGCTCTTCACGCGCAAACTCGCTTCCGAGTCCTTCCAGAGCCGCGCCTATGCTTCGCTCGCTCCGCTGAAAACGGTAGTTCGCCGCCGTGTCGATCACGTTACCGCCGGCCTGCACGAAAGCCTCGATCGCTTCCGTGTAGGCGCGGTCGGTAGCCTCGTCCCAATTCCCAAAGTAGGTGCCGATCCCGATCGAGGAAAGCCGAAGACCGTTCGCGTCGCGAAAATGTCCTCCGGCGGCGTCACCGAACCTGCCGGCGAACTTCGAAGTCCCTTCTTCGGTCGCTCTTTGTAAGCTCATAAGTTCTTTCCTGACAAAACTTCCGTCACGATGCGGGCGACCTTCTCCAGGCCCTTCCGATCGGCTTCCGAGAAATCCTCGAGCCGGTCGCTGTCCACGTCCAGAACGCCTGCGGGCTCGCCGTCTCTGTCGAACAAAGGCACGACGATCTCCGACTTTGAATCGGAACTGCACACGATGTGGCCCGGGAACTCGTCCACGTTCGGCACGATGAGCGTCTCGCGCATCTCGAGCGCCGTGCCGCAGACGCCCTTCCCGAAGTCGATCCGGGTGCACGCGAGCGGTCCCTGAAACGGGCCGAGCACAAGCTGGCCGTCCTTGTTCAAATAAAAACCGACCCAGAGGAATCCGAACGCCTCTTTCAGAACCGCCGCGATATTGGCAAGATTCGCCGTCAGGTCGGGCTCGCCGCGCACGAGTTCGCGGATCTGCGGAACGATCTCTTCATAGACCGATTCGCGCGCGGCGCCGCGCGCGAAGGTCAGTGATTCAGCCATAGGGGAGAGTCTAGCACGAAGCGGCGTGCCGTACTTTGCTAACCTGCCGGGAAATCTGTAGTTTTGAGCAGATGCTTGAAAGAGAACTGGAGACCGCGCTCGGCCTCGCCCTGGAGGCCGGGGCGGAGATAATGAAGATCTACGATGAAGGCTTCGAGGTCGAGGAGAAGTTCATCACCGAGACCTATTCGGAACCCGTGACGCTCGCCGACAAGACGGCAAGCAAGATCATCGTGCGCGGGATCGCCGACGAGTTTCCAGATGATGCGGTCTTGTCTGAAGAAGAGCCCGACGATGTGCCGCGTAGGCTGGCGGCAACAAGAGTATGGATAGTCGATCCGCTGGACGGCACTAAGGGGTTCACCGAAAAAATGGGCGATTTCGCTGTGCAGATCGGCCTGGTCGTGAACGGAGTGCCGAGCGTGGGAGTCGTTTTTCAGCCGATAGGCTCGCGAATGTTCTACGGACGGAAAGGCGTCGGCGCGTATCTTTCAGAGAACGGCGGCGAGGCCGAGCGGCTGCTCGTTTCTGAAGAGACCGAGTTCGAAAACATGACGATCGCCGTCAGCCGCTCGCACAGGAGCCCCAGGATGTCCAGGGTCTTCGAGCATTACGGATTCGCGAACGAGTTCCGCCACGGGTCGGTCGGCCTGAAGGTAGGCTTTATCGCGAGGCGGATGGCGGACATCTACATACACCTTTCGCCTTACACAAAGTACTGGGACACGGCGGCGCCGCAGGCGATCCTGGAAGAAGCGGGAGGCACTTTGACCGATCTCTACGGGCAACGGATAGACTACACAAAGAAGGATGTGAGGAACCACAACGGGATCCTCTCGACAAACGGCGTATCGAAAGATGCGGCAGTAGCGCATCTGAGGCCGCTTCTAACGGAATTCGGCCGCGTCCGGGTTACGAAGAGTAAGTAACCGCAGGGAGCGCGGAGAACGCAGAGAATTTTGAGGAATTCCTTTTCTCTGCGTTCTCCGCGCTCCCTGCGGTAATGCCCCGATAAGCCAAAGTTCGGCAAGAGCGGCGGGGACAAGCCCCGCCCCTACGAGAACCCTCTCAGTACTCAGCACTCAGCACTCATCTCTCAGCACTTAGAACTTCAAGCGTGCGCCGATCTGCACCTGCCTCGGTTCCCCGAAACCGGCGGTGACCGTGCCGTCAAAGTTGAACGTCAAGGGCCTCGGGAGGCTCTTCAAATTCCTGTTATTGAACAGGTTGAAAGCCTCGAAGATTCCCTCAAGCTCCACCCTTTCGCCAAACCTGAAGATCTTCGACGCCCTGAGGTCGAACGTGAAGAACTCATTGTCAAGCCTGAGCGTGTTCCTCTTGATGATGTTTGGGAAAGTCCCTCGGTCCACGACCGAGATCGGCGACGCCGACCTGTACTGCACGATCGGCGAAAGCGTTATGTCGTGCGGCAGAGCGAATGTCGCGAACGCGTTGAAACGATGCCTTTGATCGCGGTCCGACCAGTTGTACTCCGGACCGAAGTCGCGGGGATCAGCATAGCGGAAGGTGAACGGATCGCGCTCGTTGTCGTCGTCCGACTTGTCCCACGAAAGCAGGTAGTTCGCCTGGAACTGGAACCGGTTCGAGAACCGCTTGTTCAGAGTGAACGTCAGCCCCTGAAAAAGCGACTTCGCCGAGCTTTCCGTCGAGCGGATCTCGCCCACTCCTGAGCCGTCGGGCCTCTCGAAGATGGCGACCCCGCCGTAGAGCCTCGGGTCGTTGCGGTTTACGAACCTGGTAAGGCGTGTCGATTTTGCGTAGTTGTACGCGAACAGAAAGGTCGTGTCCTCGAAGATCTCTCTCTCGATCGAAGCGCTGTACTGGACCGTCCGCGGATTCTTGAAGTTTCGCTCGAACACGGCGACGCCGGGGTTGAAGGGAACGAATCCTTCCGTCGGTACAATGCCGGGGTACTCGGGGCATCCGAACGGTCCGCCGCCCAAATTCGAAACAGGCGGCTGGCATAGGAAATTCGCAAAAAATATGTTCCCCGCGATCACGCCGTCCGTATTCCTTGGGCCGGCGACGACAAGACCGGGGATCCTCGCGTAGTAGATACCTGCCCCTAGCCTTATTGCCGTTTTTCCGTCATCGCCCGGCGACCAGGACACGGCGACACGCGGAGCCCATCCGTCAGTAAAGTCCGGGATCGAACCGTCCGAGGGGAACTGCGGATCCGAAAGGAACTGTCCGTACCTCGTTTCCGAAGGCGGCGTGATCGTGCTCGGCTGGTACTGGCCTTCCCAACGGAAGCCGAAGTTGAACGTAAGATTGGGGTTTGGATTCCAGGTGTCCTGGACGTAAAGCCCGGGCTCGAAGTTCGAGTACGCCTGCGTTCCCGCCTCCTCAACCGTTCTGTTTCCGATCGGGGCGAACTGAAGGTAGAGCGCGAGCGCATTGGCGCTTACTCCGTTTATGTAATCGATGAACCCGTCGATCGCGTCATCGATGGTGCCTGCGGCAAAGATGTATCGGCCGCGCGCGAAGCCTATGAACGTCTGCGATACCCGAGTGTGGTTCAGATCCGCGCCGAACTTCAGTACGTGGTTACCCGTGACGTAAGTGATGTTGTCCGTGAACTGGAAGCGCGTATCGTCGGACGGCACGGGAAGGAAGAAGGGCCTTCCGAACCTGTAAGAGATCGATCCGTCGAAGGTGCCGATCGTCGTGTCGGGCAAGTCGGGACCGTCATAGAACCTGGGTCTTTCCTCCTTCGCCCACTGGAAACGGAACTCATTCAGCAGAGTCGGGGTGAACGTGGTGACCAGCTGGGCGATGAATGCGTTCGAATTGTCGGTCTCGCGGCCGTTCGCGCTGAAGCCCCAGGTGGGCACGTCGAAAGTTCCGTTGATCTGCTCAGACCGGCTGTAGTTATGCCTCAAAGTGAGCAGGTTCCTGTTGCTAATGTTCACATCGACCTTGCCGAGCAGCACGTCGGCGTCGTTCGTGCGGTCGATGATCCTCTCTTCGTCCGGCGATCCGAACTGATTCGCGAAAATGTCGACCAGGATCGGATCTATACTGTTCGGCTTGCTGCTTTTACCGTCGTTCCGCTCGTAAGCAAAGAAGAAGAAAGCCTTGTCCTTTACGATCGGGCCTCCCAGGTTACCGCCGAACTGGAAGTTCTGCGAGTCCTCGGTCGGTAGGCCGGCATCGACCGCGTCCGGGTTTTGGCTCGAAAGCGAATCGTTCCGGAAAAAGATGAACGCCGAGCCGTTGAACTGGTTGGTTCCGGACTTCGTCACCGCGTTGATGAATCCGCCGGAACTGCGTCCGAACTCGGCCGATGCCCCTACCGGAATCACCTGGAACTCCTGGATCGATTCAAGGCTGACCGTGAAGGCGGGCCTTTGGCCTCCGCGCTGTTCGCCGAAGAACGGATTGTTCGCGTCGGAGCCGTCGATCGTGAAGTTATTCTGGATGCCCTTCTGGCCATTGATCGTAATCTCGTCGCCGTCGGGCCCCTGGACGATCGAAACGCCGGGCGTGAGCTGTACGAATCGTGAGAAGTCCCTGCGGTTGATCGGTAGGTTCTCGACCGATCGCTCGTTGATCTGCGTCGAGAGTTCCGTCTGGGCGACTTCGACCGGAGGCCCGGTCGCCGCACTCACATCAACGGTGACGTTTGCTCCGGCAGCGCTTAGCTCTATCTTTAGCGACTGGGTCTGTCCGATCGTGACCCGTAGGTTTTCGACGGAATAATCGGCGAACCCCTGTGCGGTCGTCCGGAGGCTGTAGTTCCCTAGCGGCAGCAGCGGGGCAGTAAAAAAACCGTCCGAATTGCTCGTAACGGTTCGCGTAAATCCTGTCTCTGTATTTGTGACCGTGACCGAAGCGCCCGGAACGACCGCGCCGGAGGAATCATAAACCGTTCCCTGGATGAGTCCGGTCGTCGACTGCGACTGTGCCGAGGCGGCGACGGCAAAAACGAACACAGTTGCGGCAAGCGCGAACAAGCTCAGAAATTTTTTCATGGTTCTATTCCTTAAGAGGGTAATTGAATGTCTGCGGCCCGGATAACGGGCATTCCGGCTTGGGAACAAGGTCCAGGCCCAGAATAGAGCCTGGCAGGAAATGCGGCCGGATCTTGATTGGCGAAAAATCTATCACATTTGGGTTAACGGACAAAACGATTCGTTACAGGAATCTGAAATCCGGGTAAATTTCCCGATCTATCGAAAGACAACGCCCCGAACGACAGCGAAAAACGCCCAGTCCGGGAGCATCTTTCGGAGCGCGAGGACCGTACGGGCGTTGGGCGAATACCGCATCTTCCACGAGCCGTCGCTGACAGCCGTATAGATCGCCTCGGCAACGATCGCCGGGCCGGGAGCCTCGGCTCCCGCTTTGTCCATGTTCGGGATCGCCTTTTCGAGCAGGCCGTCGTATTGGTGAAGGTCTTCCTTTCTGGCGTGCGACATCGACCGGTCGTAGAAGTCGGTCCTGATCGGGCCGGGCTCGACGAGCTTGACCTTTATTCCGAACTGGCGGAGCTCGTACTGGAGCGATTCGCTGAATCCCTCGACCGCCCACTTCGTGCCGTGGTAGAGGCTGTAGAAAGGAAAAGTGATGCGGCCGCCCATCGAGGCGACGTTGACGATCGTTCCTCTCTTCTGTTCGCGAAAGTAAGGTATGATCTCGCGGCAGACGTTCATCAGCCCGAACACGTTCGTCTCGAACTGGGCCCTCATCTGCTCTTCGGTCGAGGCCTCGAACGGCCCGACGACGCTGTAACCGGCATTGTTGACCACGGCGTCGATCCTGCCGAACTTTTCAAGCGTCTCCGCGATCGCGGACGGGATAGTCTCCGGCTTTGTGACGTCGAGCCTTATGCACTCGACGTCTACGACGTCTTTGAGAACTTCTTCCTTCTCCGGCGAGCGCATCGTCGCCGCAACTCTCCATTCCTTGCTCTGGAACAGCCTCACGGTCTCTTTCCCGATCCCGCTCGAAGCTCCCGTAATGAGGATCACTTTGCTCATAGTCTACCTCCCGTCTCCGTTCTCAGGCGTGAATGATACCGCATAGTCCCGGCCGCGGATCCTCATCGGAAGCACGACGTTCTCATAAACCGTGTCCCTTCCGTTCAGGAAGAACTGCTGAAACACGAATCCGAACTTCTCATTCCTCAAACGGTCACGGTCCTTTTCGTAAAGCGAGAAATAGTGCCTGCCTTTGAACGACACGCTACCGGAACTCGGCCGGTCCAGACAAGCCAGGAGGTGCATCAGAGTCGATTTGCCGCTCCCGGACTTGCCCACGATCGCAACGCACTCCCCGCCGCTCGATCCGCAGATCGATTCCCTTCAGGACCTCGTAATCGACAGCGTCACTCGTGAAGGTCCTGCACAGATCAGAAGTTTCAAGCGTAAGTTTCAGTGATGATCACCGTAATATTTTTGCGGTGTTACGAACTGCCGGAAGGAATTTGTTGCATTAAATTTTGTACGAGAGTTCGGATCTTGCCCCGCCGCGGGCCCCTGCGTTTGGGCATACCATCCCGGCGGATGTTAGACTGCAGGGGTGAAGTTCCTGCACATAGCCGATGTCCATCTGGGCTGCACGAGATACCACCTTGAGGAGAGCCAGAGGGACTTTTTCGACGCCTGGATCGACGTCCTGCAGAAGTACGCGGTCGGCGAAAGCGTCGATTTTGTGCTGATGTGCGGAGATTTCTTCCACAAGCGCAGCGTGCCGCCCGAAACGATGAACTATGCCTTCGCAGGTCTCAGCCTCTTAAAGGAAAAAGGCATTCCCGTCGTATCTATCGAGGGAAACCACGACCAGAAGCACCGCGACAGCGAGTACAGCTGGCTTCGCTCGCTCGCGAACTGGGGCCTTGTCTATCTTCTGGAGCCGACGAACAAAGAAGGACGGCTCGGTTACGAGGAATGGAACGACGAAGAGGTAAAGGGCGGGTTCATCGACATAGGCCGCGCGCGGATCTTCGGGTCAGACTGGTACGGGGCTTCCGCGAATGCGGCGATCCCCCAGCTCGTCCGGGAGATCGGCGAGAACCGGAGGGAAGACGCGTTTCACATCCTTATGCTCCACACCGACGTCGAGGGCCACGAGATGCACCCGATCCCCGCGCTCAGCCGCGACAAGCTTGCCGAGCTCAGGGACGTGGCTGATTACGTCGCCCTTGGACACACACACAAGTGCTTCGAGATCGACAACTGGGTGTTCAATCCGGGCTCGCTGGAGATCACTAACATAGCTGAGTACACGGAGCGGCGCGGCGCCTGGCTCGTCGAGGTCGATGAAAACAACGCGGTTTCACCGATACACGTGGAAGACTACACCCAACGGCCCTTTCAAAGGCTTCCTTTCGACGTGTCAAGGATGGAAGAGCCCGAGCAGGTGACCCGCGGCGTGCTGAACCTTGTACAGACGCAGGCGACGCCGTTCAAAGGGTGCGAAGGCGAGAAGCCGCCGATAATCGAGATCACCCTGACCGGCCATCTGGGCTTTCCGAATTCGGAACTGGAGCTGAAGAAGATACGCGACAAGGCACGAGAGATCACGGACGCGCTGCACGTCCGGATCAAAAACCACAGCGTACCTGTGGAATACGCGGTTGCCGCCGATCTGGAGGATGGAGTATCGCGCGAGAAGGTCGAGCGAAGGGTCATCGAGGACCTCATCTGCAGAGACAAGCGGTTCAACAAGCGAACGGAAGCGGTCGCCGAAGCAGTGATCGGCGCGAAAAATATGGTGATGAGCGACGATTCTCCCGAGAAGATCGCCGAGTTCATCAGCATCAAGACCGGCGAATCGATCGAATCGGGCGGATAGCGAAGAATGTCAGAAGAATCGAAAAAGGTGCTCGGGATAAGGCATCTGCCGATATTCCCTCTCCCGCTCGTACTGATGCCGTTCGAGATCCTGCCGCTTCATATCTTCGAGGACAGGTACAAGAAAATGCTCGAAGACATCGCGGTCTCGAAGAATATGTTCGGCGTGTCGCTCTTAGAACCCGCCGAACAGGGGCCCGACCGTCCGGCGGCGGGCTCGACCGGCTGCGTCGCCGAGATCCGCGAGTCGCATCATCTGGAGGACGGCAGGTCCAACATACTCACAACGGGCGTGATCCGGTACCGGATCGAGAACTACATTGCCTCACCGGACCCCTACCTGGTCGCCGAGGTCGAATTCTTCGAGGATGTCGACGAGCCCGAAGCGGAGATCGAGCCGCTCGCGGACGCGGTTTTCAGCCTGTTCAAAAGGGTCGCAAAAGCTGCGCACAAGATCAGCGGCCAGCAGGGCGAGTTCCCCGAGATCCCGCAGGCCGAGCCCGAACAGCTTTCCTTCCTAGTGTCGGCGGCGTTCAGCCTCGACAACGAGATCAAATACCGCATGCTCGAAATGCGAAAAACGTCCGAGAGGCTTTCGCACCTCAAAGACGTCCTCTCGCGTTCCGTGGAGCAGGTAGAGGAGACCGCGAAGATCAACAAGGTCTCACGAACCAACGGGCATGTTAAGAAAAAGATCGATATCGATTGAACTCACTCCCCCTTCGCGTCGCCGCCCGTTTGGGCCGCATCGACGGGTTCCACCGGCACAGGTTCCATCGACGGCGGCGTCTTCAGATTCTCCTGGAAAAAGTAGATCACTTTCTGGTCGTACGAGTCCGCCTTGTCGGGCGATACGTTGACGAGGTCCACACCGGACGCGGCGAGGTCAGTTAATGCCTGGACCTTTGTATCCGAGGGGAAGCAGGCGGACAAAGACTCGGTCGACTGCTTCAGCGCCGGAACGTCGAGCCCCGACAGCAAAAGCGCCTTTCTGTCACGGACCGTCTTCGCCATATGGCATACGGACTGACGCTGAAAGCATCCGCCTGTGTAGTAAAGATAGGTCGCGCTCTTCGCCATTCGCGACGTTACCGAACTGAGGAACGGATAGCGCTTTGCAATCACCGTGTCGATAAGATCGTTCGACTCCTGCGGGACCGAATCGATGACAATCGACCGCACGCTTTGGTCCTTCGAAGCGGTCGCCAGCGCCGCGAGCCCTCCCATCTCGACGCCGTAGATGCCTATCTCTTCACCGACCAGATTGTCGCGGCTTGTGTCGCGGAGGCTCCGCAGATAGTCGATCGCTGCCAGCGTGTCCTCGACCTCGCATCCACCGAACGAACTCGATCCGACCGGCGGATCCTGTCCGTGCCCCCTCTGGTCGGGCATAAGCACTGTGAAGTCCGTCGCCTCGCTGAGCTTCACTCCGAGATTCAGGACGTAGGAACGGTCGCCTCCGTACTTGTGGAGGAGAATCACGGCCGGGTAGTTCTTTTTTCCCCGAAGAAGCCATCCGCGGGACGACGAGCCGTCGCGATTCTGCCACGTCTCGTTCGTGACCTGAGCCGCATGAGCGCTAAGCCTGCCGTACACTTCCGGTGTCACCAGATAAGTGTTGCGGGGCGGAGTGGAGGTCGAATGGACCAGCCAGATCGAAGCGCCCATCAGCATCACGACGATGGAGACGACGACGGGCAAAAGCAAACGGACGATGCTCTTCAAGAGTCGGTTAACTTTATACATATCGGTAATTTCGGAATTGCTCTTGCAGGGTGGAATCTGCTTCGAGGGGAACGAACAACTTGTGCCGTTTTTGGCGAGTCGTACTCTGAAAGCCCCGGGAAAAGGGCTTTCGGCAAGTCAACTAAAATGGTACCATAACCGAAGTCCGCAAAGGAAGGCTTTTGATCATATGAGAATTACCGCATCCGCCTTTTTCCTCGTTCTTGTACTCTTTGTTCCAACCGCATTTGCCCAGGATTCCGTCCCGAGCGGATCACTTTCGTCGTCTTCGGATCCGACAGGCAAGCAGTATTTTCCGCTGGGCGACCTTAAGGAAGGTATGACGGGTAAGGCCTGGACGGTGTTCAGCGGATCCGAAGCGACGGAGTTCGACGTCGAGATACTCGGCGTGCTTCCCGGCTGGATAGGACCCAAGCAGGACCTGATCATCGGCCGGATCTCGGGCGGCGGCGCTGACAGGACAAAGGTTTTCGCGGGGATGAGCGGATCGCCGGTTTACATCAACGGAAAACTTGTCGGAGCGATCTCGTACGCGTTCCCCTTCTCTACAGAGGCGATCTGCGGCATCACGCCGATTGAGCAGATGGTCTCGATCTTCGAGAATAACGACAACGGCAAAGAGAGCGCTTCTAAGCCGAGGACCTATTCATTCGCGGAACTCGCCGCCTCGGAATGGAAGCCGAACCAGCCGGAAGCCATAAACCGCTACGGCGCAGGCATTTACACTGGCGACCCTACTTCTCCGCTGGGCGTTTTAACGAGCCAGACCTTCCGGCCGATCTCGATCCCGGTTTCGTTTTCCGGATTCTCACAGGCGACATTGAGTGAATTCGCCCCTCAGCTTCTGAAGGCCGGACTGCTGCCCGTCTCTGCGCCGGTCGGCGTCTCGAAGTCGAAAGGAATGAAGAAGGCCGATGAGACGACTCTGAACGGCGGCGATTCCGTGGTTATCCATCTCACGACGGGAGATTTCTCGATGGCGGCGAGCGGCACCGTGACGATGCGCGACGGCGGAAAGATATACGCCTTCGGCCATCCGTTCCTCGCGGCCGGCGGTTCCTCGCTTCCTATGTCCGAATCGCACGTCGTGACCGTCGTTCCTAGCCTCAACAATTCTTTCAAGCTGGCGGTCCCCGACGCGATGGTCGGATCGATGACCCAGGACCGCGCGACGGGAGTTTTCGGCGAGCTCGGCGAGGCTCCGCGGATGATCCCCGTGAAGATGAACCTCAGGACGAGCCGGGACAAGCTCGAAACGCTTGAGTTCGAGATCGCGCACGACGAGACCCTGACGCCGCTTCTGGTGAACATGGCACTGTTCAACGCGATCATCGCAAACGAGCGCGGGCTAGGCGACCTTACGATCGAGGTGGACGGGAAGATCAAGCTCAAGGGGCAAGACCCTGTGGAGATAGACGGAAGGTTCGGCGGCCAGGCGGCGGTGAGATTCGCGGCCGGCGCGATAGTGGTCCCGGTTGGAAACCTGATCGCAGGCAGATTCGACGATCTTCAGTTCGAGGGCATCGAGATAAACCTCACCACCGAAGAAGGGAACAAGGCGGCGAACCTGGAGCGGATAGTCGTCGACCGGACCGAGGCAAGGGCCGGCGACACGGTTTACATCCAGGCTTTTGTGAGGGGAGATTCGGGCCGTGTGTTCACTCAGAGGATCCCATTCACGATCCCGGCCGGCACGCCGGCCGGAACGCTTACGATCGAGGTCGGCGACGGGTCGAAACTGCAGGAAAAATCGGCCTCGAAGAAATTCGTCCCGGAATCGCTCGCCGATCTCATAAGCAAGATCAACGAGGTCAGGAAGAACGACCGGCTTTATGTTCAGTCGTACCGTACGACGAAGGGCGCCATCGTCGGGTCGGACGAGATGCCCAACCTTCCGCCTTCGGTCCTCGCGACGATGAACAATAACCGGACGTCCGGAGGACACACTCCGACCGTGGAGTCGCTTGTTTCAGAGATCGAGGTGGCGCCGGCGGAATTCATCGTGACGGGACAGCAGAGTATCAAGATAGAAGTGATCCGGTAGGGGCGTGTCGGAAGCCCGACCGTTAGGGAGGGTTACTGCAAGTGCTGAGAGATGAGTACTGAGTACTAAGTACTGTCTGACCGGTGGCACTTGATCCCTTCTACTGACAGGAGCCCTCCTTCACGGTCGGGCCTCTGACACAGCTCACCGAACGTATGGAATCGCACTTTTCCCAGCTCTTTCTCGCCGCGAAGTTCGCGGCTCGCAAGCATCACGGACAGTTCCGAAAGGGCGCGGATGTGGAACCTTACATCGTCCATCCGCTCGAGGTGGCCCACCTTCTCTCGACCGTCGGAGGCGTTGACGATCCGGATATTTTAATCGCGGCGATCCTTCACGACACCATCGAAGATACGAAGACTTCCGAAGAAGACATCACATGTACGTTCGGCGAGCGCGTGTGCTCGATCGTCGTCGAAGTGACCGACGACAGAGAACTTCCAAAACAGCGCAGGAAAGAGCTTCAGGAAGAACACGCCCCTCATCTCTCGCACGAGGCGAAGCAGCTGAAGATGTGCGACAAGATCAGCAACATCGCGGACATCCTCGACAATCCGCCCGAAGACTGGGATCTGGAAAGAAAGATCGAGTACGTTAACTGGGGCGAGCGTGTCTTCAAGGGCCTGAGAGGCGCGAACGATAGGCTGGAACGGCACTTCGATGAGCTTGTGGAGCGAGCGCGACGAGAGCTGGGGGCGAATATTTAGGGGCGGGACTTGTGCGCGCCCTCGACGTATTAAGATTTTGTCGCGGCTTTGCCGCACAGCTAGGCGGCGAAGCACGATAAATCTCAGCTAATGATGAAAGTAACGGTCCTGTTTTTCGGAGCGACGGCTGACGAAGCCGGGACGGTAAATACCGAGTTCGACCTCCCTGCCGATTCGTCCTCCGAGGAAGCATTTGACACGATAATCTCAACCTTCCCGGGACTTACGGCGAATCGAGATCGCGGCGACCTTCTTTATGCGCTAAACCGGGAGTATGTATCCGGCGGCGAGGAGATCAAAGAAGGCGATGAACTCGCGGTATTCACGGCAGTTTCGGGAGGTTGACCTCATTGATCAATGTGCATTGGTCAATGATCAATGAGAATTGGATTTCTACGAACTCACAACCGAACCCATCGACGTAGGCGAGAACGCACGGCGCATCGTCCCGCAAGAATGCGGAGCGACGGTCACGCTCGACGGCTACGTCCGCCGCTTCACGAATGGCCGCGAGACCGAGTATCTTCTTTACGACGCCTACGAACCTATGGCGGTCAAAGAAATGGAGAAGCTCGTCGCGAAAGCAAAGGACAAGTTCGAGATCTCGAACATCGGCATCGTCCACAGGCTCGGTCGGCTTGAGATCGGCGAAACGAGTGTCGTCATATCCGTCGCCGCGCCTCACCGGCGGGCGGCATTCGAGGCCTGCGAATGGCTGATCAAAGAATTGAAGAGCAAGGTCCCGATCTGGAAGAAAGAGGTCTACTCCGACGGCGAGGTCTGGGTGGAAGGGAGTAAACAAGAAAAGGATTGAGGACGGAACGCACGCGTCCCGCGCGCCACCTGAAGCTCGAAGGACGGTCGGAAATTGAGCACCAGAAACTCCCCTCAGCTGCGGGAACCAACTCCGAAAGTATGTCGCCCGCTTCGCGGGCTGAATCACGTATTCCGGACCTCCTCCACGTTCCGCTGCGCTGCACGTGTAGCTGGATTCTGACGCCTGCTTCGCAGGCTGACTCAGTCCTCAGTCCTTTCCTCTCAGTCCTGAGCGAAGCGCCCGTTCCCGCCTGGCGGCGGGCGACAAGCTGAAGTTAATCGTGCGGTGCGGGCAAGCCCGCCGCTAAACTGCTCACTGCTTACGGCTCACGCTCCCCAGAATTAATGCGTGGGTTAGACATCGGGCAGGGACAAGCCCTGCCCCTACATAGAACCGGACACCGCTCACTGCTTACTCGCAATCTCTTTCTTCAGCGTCAGTTTGTGGATCTTCCCCGTCCCGCCGATCGGGAGTTCGTCGCGGAATTCGACATAGCGGGGATACTTGTTCGCCGCGAACTGCTCCTTGCACCAGTCGATGAACTCCTCTTCCGAAAGCTCGGCGCCCTCATTCAGCACGAGGTAGGCCTTCACTTCCTCGCCCAACTTCTCGTCCGGCACGCCGATCACCGCCACAAGCGAGACCGCAGGATGGGTCATTATCACTTCTTCGAGCTCGCGCGGATACACGTTGTACCCGCCGCGCAGGATCATGTCTTTCTTGCGGTCGACGATCTGGACGTAGCCGTCCTCATCGATGATCCCTATGTCGCCTGAATGGAACCACCCGTTCTTGAACGCTTCCGCGGTCGCCTCGGGGCGCTTGTAATAGCCCTTCATCACATTCGGGCCGCGGATAACGATCTCGCCTCTCTCGCCTGCCGGAACCTCGTTCCCGTCGTCATCCACGCACTTCACGTCAACGCCCTGGATCGGCTGGCCGACGGTCCCGGGCTTCGAAGGCCTGTCGAAATGATTGAAGGTCGCCAAAGGCGACGTCTCCGAAAGGCCGTAACCTTCAAGGACCCGCACGCCGAACATCTCCTCGAACTCGCGCATGACCTCGACCGGCATAGGCGCTCCGCCGGAGGTCGGGACCTTGAAATACTCCTTTATCTTCGACACGTCGCGGCCGGTCTGCTTCACGTACTGCAAAAGCGCCCAGTACATCGTCGGGACGCCGACCCAGAAATTCACGCGTTCCTTTTCCAACGCGTCGAGAGTCGCCGCCGGGTCGAACCTGGGGATCAGCACGGACCGGTTCCCGGCCAACATGTTCGTGTTCATCTGGACCGTCTGCCCCGTCGTGTGGAACAGCGGCAAAGTGATCAGGCAGGTCATCTGCCCGCCGCTCGTGAAATCGAGCACAGGTAGGTGAATGTTGTAGGTCGTGCTTATGTTCGAAAAAAGGTTCAGGTGCGTCAATTCGGCGCCTTTCGGCTGGCCGGTGGTTCCCGACGTGTAGAGAATCGCGCACGTGTCGTCAGGATCCGTCGCGACCGTCTCGTAGGTCGCAGGCTTGTCGTAGATCAGCTGGGTCAGCGTGCGATGGCCCTCGATCGGGCTCTGCGCCATTTTGTCGGCCGTCATCACGACGAGATGCTCGCACGAACCGGCGCGGTCGAAGCCCTCCTTCATCATCTTCGCCATCGGAAGTTCGTTGGTGCCTTCAAAGACAAAAACCGCCGTTGCATCGGAATCTTCCAGGTGATAAGTGACCTCCCTGGGCTTGAAAAGCACATTCAGAGGCACGACCACGGCGCCGGCCTTCATTATCCCGTAATAGACGATCGGGAAATACGGAAGATTCGGACAGCTCAGCGCGACCTTGTCGCCCTTCCCGATCCCGAGTTCGCCGAGCGCGTGCGCGACCCGGTTCGAGAGTACGTTCAGTTCGCCGTACGTCAACCTGACATCATTCCAGATAATCGCCTCCTTTTCAGGGGCGAGCCGCGCCTGATGCTCGACGATCGAGGCGAGATTCAATGTAGTTACTTTCCCCATATTCGTACCAGCCGTAAATTGAAGCGAAGGTAAGACTTGCGAGTGTGGCCACAAGTCTAGTTCTTTCGTGCGCAGATGTACAAGGAAATTATTGAGACAGGTTCCTAAGTTCCAGATTCCAAGTTCCAGGTTCCAAGTTCCAAGTTCCTAAGTTCAAGGTTCCAAGTTCAAGGTCCTGAGAAGATCCTTGGAACATGGAACGTTGAAGCTTGAACTCCGAACGCGTTGTCCGAAGAATCGGGCGCTCTCTGTGTCCTTTGCGAAAACCTCTGTGTCCTCTGCGGTAAAATCTTCTCCAAAATAGACTCAAGCTGAAGCTTGAACTCCGAACGCGTTTACTCGGCGTGACATACATGAACCTTGATACCTGATACCTGATCCTTGAACCTGGAACATTGAACTTGAGTTACACCGTCATCCCGCCGTCGACGACGATCGTCTGGCCCGTGACGTAGCTCGAAGCGTCCGAAGCGAGGAACACTGCGGTGCCCTTTAACTCGCCCTCTTCGCCGATCCTGGGGATCGGGTTGTTCTCTCTGATCGAGTTCTCGTAGATGTCGATGACGGGATCGGCGAGCCTCGAACGGAAGAACCCGGGCGCGATCGCGTTGACGCGTATTCCCCTTCGTCCCCAGCTGGCGGCGAGTTCGCGGGTCAGCCCGATAAGGCCCGCCTTGCTCGCGACATAACCCGAGTAGAACGGGCCGTTCGCAGATGAGGTCATCCCGGAGATCGAGGTGATGTTGATGATCGAGCCCTTGCCCTGCTTCAGCATCTCGCGCCCCGCGGCCCGTGCGAAAAGGAAGCAGCCGGTCAGGTTCACGTCGAGGACCTTCTGCCATTTCTCGAGAGGCATCTCTTCGGGCATCGCTCCCCAGGAGATCCCCGCGTTGTTGACGAGTATGTCGACCTTGCCGAATCTCTCGACCGTCCCGTCCACAACCGCCTTCACTTGCTGCGGATCGGACGTGTCGCAGAGCATCGATTCGACCTCGAACCCGCGCTCCTTGAATTCCGCGACGGTCTCGTCCAGCCACTCGGCGCGCCTCGCGCACAGCATCAGCGAAGCGCCGGCTTCCGCAAGGCCCTCCGCCATCTCTTTTCCAAGTCCGCGTGAGCCGCCGGTGACGATCGCGCTTCGGCCGGAAAGGTCAAATAGTTTGTCTACGTTCATTATCACTCAGTTTCAGGTTCCAAGTTCCAGCTCCAAAAGTCGGGGGCCAGGGATCCGGAATACAGGGAAGAGAATTCGCCACAGATGAAAGGGATGGACACGGATCCGAAGGGAGGGTTCGTTTGGGAACAATCCATTTTTATTTTCCAGGCCCCACCAACCGTCCAGTAGGACGACCTTCCAGATTGAGCATTCGCCCGCCGCTTTCCCAAATCCGTGTTCATCCCCTCCATCAGTGGCTGAATCTTCGTCAGCCTCCGAACTTCGCACGGATCTTGACCGCTCTCTCCAGTCCGTCGACGTTCTCGAGGATCTTTCTTCTCAGATCGGCGTCCAGGTTCGGATTTTCATCGAGAAAGCGGTTCACGATCTTCAGTGCCTCCTCGCTCTTCTGGCCGCCTATGAACGACCCGAGCCAGTTGTTCACGAAGAAGATCTTTCGGTTGCGTTTCAGAGCCGGCAGCTCGGCTAGCGCGTCGTCGAGGTAAGAAAGGGTCAACTCCGCGTGCGAGGGCGAGTTCCAGACGCCGAACGCTTCCTCGATCCAGCTTTCGGAGATCTCCTTGTTCTCGGTGAAATCCTTCCAGTACTTCGCCTTGTTCTCTGCGGTCGATACCCCTGCCTTCGCGGCGTAAGCCCAACGTAGCGCCGCGTCGTCATTTTCCGTCTTCTCGAGCTCGGCGAGCATCTTGGCTCCGTCCGGGTCGCCGACCTCGATAAGTCGGGCCGCGATATCAAACCGGTCCTTGGGACGGATAGGGAAAGGAGGCTCGGCGCTTGGACCGCGGGCGACCTCGCCCGCATCTGTGTCGCCGCTCGGGACGCGAGTCTGATTTTGCCCGTCGCTACCGCTCCGGGTACTGATTTTTTGCCCGTCGCTTGCGCTCCGGGTTCCGATTTCTGACTCCTGACTCCTGACTTCCGTCTTCTCTCCCCGGTTTTTAGTCTTCGGTCTTCCGTCTTCTTGCCGGAACAATTCTTTCAGAGCAGTCCGCGCCTTCTCTCCTTTTGCGACCCCGAGGAGAGCTCTAAAATACGTGATCCTCTGCCCCACGGTCGGGGTGTTGTGCATCTTCTCGATCAGAAGCGCCTCGAGCTTCCAAGCGACCGCGTCCCGCTGTTTTTCCGAGAGGTAATAGGTGTAGGCGTACGCGGTTCGGCCGAGTATCGACGAGATCGTCGTCTCGTCTTTCTCGAAGTCGATGTTCGCGATCGCGAGGTTCAAGTAATCGAGCGGCGCCAATTCGGCGAAACGGACCGAGTCCCAGAGGCTTCCCCACATCTGCGCGCGCAAGAACTCATCTTTCTCGGTGCGTATGTTCTTGAGGATGTAGGTCCGGCTCTTTTCGTCGAGGAGGAAGATGCCGTAGCCGTAATCGCGGTAGTTGGGGAAGACGAAAATCGGCAGCTCTTGCCATGTCTCCCGACAATCACTCTGCTTGCACAAGAACATCGCAAAGCTCTTGAGTATTGCCGATTCACCGGTTGGAACTTCCGATCTTGCAACCTTCTGGCGGTTAACGGAAAACCGTTGAAGAAATTCGACCGCCATTGGCCATTCCCCACCCTCTCCTAGTGCATCGGTCTGAGAAAAGGAGTAGGTAATCGCCGTGCTATCAAGCGAGCCACTCACAAGATTTCCTTTGGCTCTTCCCTCTAATACGCGAATTATCGGCAAACCACGTCGCGCTACCCACGCAGTTGCCCAGGTTCCAAGATCCTTTCCGCTCGATTTCTCGAACGCACCCACAAGATCGGACCATTCGGCGTTCGCGTACTCGTTGTCTTTCAGGAAGCTCCGGACCGCCCGCTTGAACTTGTCCTCGCCCAGGTAGAACTCGGCCTGCCGCAGGAACGAAGGCGCTTTTTGATAGACGATCGCACCGTATGCGGACTTGGCTGAGTTGAGATTCGGTATGTCCTGGTAGATCGGGACCGTGCCCTTCGTGACGTCGGTCGCGTACGCGGTCGGCTTCACGCGGTGGTAGAAGACCTTCCAGGGGTCGTATTCGGGAAGGACCTTTTCCATCGTCTTGTAGGCCATGAAGGTGGCGAAGCCTTCCTTGAGCCATAGGTCGTCGAACCATTTCATCGTGACCGTGTCGCCGAACCACTGGTGCGCCGCCTCGTGGAAGATGACAGAGGCGCGCGCGATGTAGTTGTTCGCGGTCGGCTCGGTCGGGAAGATCACGGACGTCTCACGCAGGAACGTCGCGCCGGCGTGCTCCATCCCTCCGAACGGGAATTCGGGGATCAGGACGACGTCGTATTTCGGGAACGGGAACGGATAGTCGAAATAGTCTTCGAGATATTCGATCGCCTCGCGATTGAGGCGAATCGTTTCCGCTCTGTGTTTCTTGAATTTTTGCGCCTGGGATCTCCGGACAAAAATTCGAATCTTTTCCTCTCTTGCCTTGAGGTTTGCAGCGATTAATTCACCAACTTCCTCATTTGTGATCGCTTTAAGAGATCCCCTTTTATTGATCTTTTCCTTTTGTTCTTCGGTTTCGACGAAGGTCGAGTTCTCTGGTTTTCGCTCATCGTCCTTTCTAGCAGAGTTAGACGAGCCTTCGACAAATTCGGAGAAGGGGCCTGCAGCGAACGCGAACACATACGTCGAAATTGGCTTAGTTTCAAGGAACTGATGTCGGCTGTTTCCGTGACTCATATCGAAACGAACAGCATCGACCGAGTTGCTGACTACTTTCCATTCCGGAGGAGCCGATAGAAAAAGTTCGAATTTTGCTTTTAGATCCGGCTGGTCAAACACCGGGAACGCCGTGCTCGCGTCCGAAGGGACGAAGAGCGAGTAGATGTACTCTGACCCGTCTTCCTTGTCCACGTACCGCGTGATCGCGCCTCCGGAAGTCAGAATCGGCGATTCGAACTCGAGCTCGATTCGGTTCTTCCGTTCGACAACGCCCTTCCGGAAAACTAGGTGCTCGTTGACCTCTTCATATTCCGCGGGTTTCCCGTTGATCTTGACGTTGAAGACGCGCGAGAGCTTCTCGTGACCAGAGATCCTGCGCCAGTCCAAGACGATAGGAATCGTCAAGGACTGTGAGGAAAGGACTGAGAACTGAGATAAAATTGACGAGTAACGAGTGATGCGTGATGAGTCCCGACCTGCCGGACCCCACAGCGATTCGGATTCCCCGTCTCCGGTCTCCAGTCTTCGGTCTTCTTCTCTGACTCCTGACTTCTGACTCCTGACTTCTACCTCGATAGCGAGTTTCCCCTTCAGCATCGGCGTCATCTTCTCGAGTGTCAGGTCGAGTTCGTAGCGTATGTCCGAATAATGCGCGGCCCGCCATTTGGCGAGCTCGTGCGGGACGCCCGGCTCGATCGGCGGGACTTGGGCAGTTAGGGTCATCGCGGCTAGTGAGAGAGCTATTGCTATAGTGAGTATTCTCATTTCGGAAGCTTTGCAGAGTTAGGATCGATCCGAGTTCAAGTTATGGCTTGCGTTTGATCAAAGTTTGATTTTACCGCAAAGGACACGGAGGTTTTCGCAAAGGACACAGAAAGCGGCCGCTTCTTTGGGCAACACGTTCGGAGTCCAAGCTTTAGCTTGCGTCTTGGTTTGGGAAGATTCTACCGCAAAGGACACAAAGGTTTTCGCAAAGGACACAAAGGGCGGGCGATTCTTCAGACAACGCGTTCGGAGTTCAAGCTTTAGCTTGCGTCTTGCTTTGGGAAGATTCTACCGCAAAGAACACAAAGGATTTCGCGAAGGGCGCGAAAGGTGCCCCATCATGGATCAGGTATCAGGTCTCAGGGATCGGGAGGTGTCGGTAGCACTAGGTACCGCGAACTTCAGTTTGCGCCGCGCGCCAGCGCGGGAGGGCGGCGGGCAAAAAGAAAAGCCCGCGCACAAGTGCACAGGCTAAACCGGATCACCGCTAATGGTACGAGAGGGCGGGCACAGGTCCCGCCCCTACTACTGCGTACCCGCCCCTACGCTTACAAATTAAAATTGAAACTGATGAACCCGGCCGCTTTCACCGGCTGGCCGTCGCGCATGAACGGCCGGAACTTCCATTTCCAAATCGCGTCTTCAGCCGCGCGGGTCAGCATAGGAGGTCCGTTCGCGTCGTTGATCTCCGCGACCGAGCCGTCCTCGTCAACGACGATCTGCACCGTGACGACGCCCGTCAATCTCATCGTCCTCGCCTGGCGCGGGTAGATCGGGCTGACTCGCCGAGTCGCGTATCCGATCAAAGAGCCGATCGGCAGAGGCCCGCTCGGCTCTTCAACGCCGCTGTCCCTGTCGGCAACGTCATCCGCAGTAAGGGCGCTCTTGACGTTCGGCTGGTCTTCAGGATCGGCCTCACGGTCCGATTTCCGTTTCGCCGAGCCAATGATCCTCACGGGCCTGTCGGTCGGATCCAACTTCTTCTCCGTCCCGGAATCCGCGGGTTCATCCTTCGCCTCTTCGGGCTTCTTCGCGACCGTGTTGTCCGCCGGCTTCTTTTCTTCCTTTGCAGGAGCCCGGTCGGCGGTGTCGAGCGGGATCGGGATCGTCTTTCTTTCCGGCTTCTTCTCGGCAACGGTGTCAGCTGCCGGGATCGTTGAAGCGCTCTTTGCAGCAGGCTGTTCGTCCTCTTCGATCACCGCCAGATCGTCGCTGTCGATCTTCGAAGCCGCGACCTCGGCTTCCTTTTCTTTAACCGAAGGAGGCGTCGTCGCGCTAAGGATCACACTCCTCGAAGACACCATCTGCTCGCGGGCGTCCGCGACCTGGTCCTTCCATTGCTTCGCGTCGTAAGCATCGCGGGCGAGCGCACCGCGCGCCGAACTCGATTCCTCAAGCACAGCCGCCGCGTTCGACTGTAGGTCCTTGTCGGCGGTCATCGTTTTCGAATGTTCGATGACCATCTCGAGCGTTTCGCGCATTCCCTGGATGTCGGCGATCGCGACGGTCGGAAGGTTGCGGTCGTTGATACTAAGGCCGAGCGAACTGTAACGGTCCGCCTGCGACCTTGCGCTGTTGACGACCTGCCCCGCGACCGCGAGATAGTCGAACGACGCCTCGGACCCTTTCGAATCCTGCGATTCCTTCAGAAGCGACTTCGCCTTAGGATAATCAGACAGCTCGAGATAGGCGTGCATAAGCAGCACGTTGACGACGCGATTCACCGCCGGCTCGGCGTTCTCGCGCCTGATGTTCTCAAGCTCGTAAATAGCCGCGGCGAAATTGCGCACTGCCAGCATCGCCTTCGCCTTCGAGATGCGCTCGCGCATCACCTCGGCGGACGTCGGCGCCTTCTCGATCGCGGCCTTGGCGATCGTTAAATCGGGCGGCGTATTGTCCTGGGAAAAGGTCTGGAAAGTTAGGCTGAGTATGAATGCAAATATAAAGACCGGTAAGACGGTTCTTTGGGACATTATCCGTTTCTCCTGCTAGTTGTTCCGAGATTTTGTTCTTGGTGACGTATCTTCAGGACTACGCTTCAAAACGTGATTCCCTTCGAGTTACAAAAAACTAAACCATTATGCTTCGTAACCTATGAACAGGCAAGGCGCCGATAAACATTGGTTATCGCTTCCATCAAAGCTGCTTAATCCTTCAAGCTCTCGATGATCTTCTTAGCCAGCGCGTTCGCATCCCTCTTCACCGCGGCCTCGTCGAGCGTCAGAAGTCTTCGGTCGAGCATAACCACGCGGCCGTGGATGACGACCGTCTCGACATCCGAGGATTTCGTCGCATAGACGAGGTGCGAATAGATCTTGTAGAGCGGCGTCTGGTGCAGCCCGTCGAGTCCCACAATCACGATGTCAGCGAGCTTTCCTTTCTCAAGCGAGCCCGTCCTGTGCGCGATGTGCAGCGCCCGGGCCCCTCCGATCGTCGCCATCGCGAACGCCTGTTCCGCCGAAACGACCTTTGGATCGCCGGAAAAGACCTTGTGGAGTTTCGCCGCGGTGTCCATCTCTTCCCAGAGGCTCAGGTCGTTATTCGAGGCCGGGCCGTCCGTGCCGAGCCCGACGTTCATCTCCTTCGCGAGCATCGAGGGAACCGGCGCGACGCCGGCGGCGAGCTTCATGTTCGACTGCGGATTGTGTGCGATGCCGACCCCTGCCTTCTTCAGTATGTCGAGTTCGGCATCGTTCACCTTGATAACGTGCGCGGCGATAGTAGACCCGTCGAGCAGGCCGATCTTCGAGACGTACTCGACGGGCCGCATCTTCTTGTTCTCGCGCACGTAATCGACCTCGGACTGCGCTTCGGCGAGGTGGATAACGAGCGGGACACCGTGCGAATCGGCGAGTTCACGGGTCGCCTTCAGATGCTCTTCGGAAACCGTGTACGGAGCGTGCGGGGCGATCGCGGGCACGATGAGTTCGTGGCCTTTCCACTTTTTCGCGAACTTGTCGGCGTAGGCCATCGCGTCCGCCCAGGTTTTGTTGTCGGGCGCGGGAAAATCGATCAGCGTCTCGCCGAGCACGCCTCGGACCCCGGCCTTCGCAGTCTCTTCGGCGATGACGTCCTCGAAATAGTACATGTCGCAGTACGTCGTCGTACCGCCGCGGATCAATTCCGCGAGCCCGAGCCGCGTCCCGATCCGTACCATCTCCTCGTTGACGTTCTTCGCTTCGGCAGGAAAGATGTACTTCGTCAGCCACTCCTGAAGGTCGAGGTCGTCCGCGACGCCGCGGAAGACGGTCATAGGGATATGCGTGTGGGTGTTGATAAGGCCCGGAATGACGGCCTTGCCTTTCGCGTCGATCGAGGACCTGCCCGCGTAAGCGTTCCGTATCTCCGCGTCGGTGCCGACGGCGACGATCTTCGAGTTCTCGACCGCGATCCCGCCGTTTTCGATGACGCGCATCGATCCGTCCATCGTCACGACGGTCCCGCCGAGGATGACGAGATCGACGGATCTTTTCTGGGCGAAGATCGAAACCGCAAGTATGGCGACTATCGCCGCCGCGAATACGAGCCTTGTTAATTTCATAACCGGAACTGAGGCGGGTCCCGATCAGGAACCGCCGAGATAACTTTTGTCGAAGGCCTCCGGAAGGAGGTTCTTCATTTCGTAGGTTTCGCGCAAGCCCTCAAGATTCGCAAGGGCGACCTCTACGTTGCCGCACATCTCCCAGATTACCTGCCGGCAGGCGCCGCACGGAGGTGTCAGGCGGTCGGCGCCGGTCACGACGGCGATCGAGTCGAACTCCGAAACGCCTTCCGACACCGCCTTGAAGATCGCTACCCGCTCGGCGCACATCGTCAGGCCGTAGGTCGCCGATTCGACGTTGCATCCCGTGAAGACGTCGCCATTCTTGGAGAGCAATGCCGCTCCGACGCGGAAGCCGGAGAAAGGAGCGAACGCGTTTTCACGTGCGGCCCGTGCGGCGGTGATGAGTTGTTCGGGATCGATGTTCATCAGCTTTAGGACTGAGAAGAAAGGACTGAGGACCGAGATAGTTCTCAGCGCCTTTGCGCCTTCGCGGTTAACTTCTTGAAGCGCCGATTTTCGCCCTTGCTCACGCGCCGGCTACTGACACGATGTCCGGTTTCCGAGGTATCGCGAACTTCAGTTTGCGCCGCGCGAAAGCGCGGAGTCGTGACAGGCTGATGCCTATCGTACTGCGACTATGCCCGTCGGTTGCGCTCCGGGTTCGCAGGTTCCGCGAACTTCAGTTTGCGCCGCACGAATGCGCGGAGTCGTGACAGGCTGAAGCCTATCGTACTTCTGGGTTCCTTTCGGGCAGGGACAAGCCCTGTCCTACAATTCCACGGTCTCCGGTCTCCCGTCTCCCGTTTCCTGCGACGAGCGCAGCTTCTCCCTTATCAGCCCGCACAGGAGCTCGATCGTGATCCCGATCTGGGTTCCCTCGGGGATGATGATGTCCGCCTGGCGCTTCGAAGGCTCAACGAACTCGTAGTGCATAGGCCGGATCGTCTTCTCGTACTGCTCGAGAGTCTGCTTCAAAGTCCGCCCGCGCTCGTCCATATCACGCCGGATCCTGCGGACAAGCCGTATGTCGTCCGGAGTATCGACGAACACCTTCAGATCGAGGAATTCCAGAATCCTGGGCTCGCTGAAGATCAGTATTCCTTCGACGATCGTAACCGTCCTCGGCGAGAGCTTGTCGGATTCCGGAAGGCGCGTGTGAGTTCTGAAATCGTATCTGGGGATCTCTACCTTGTATCCGTCGATCAGGCGCTTCAGATGGTTGATCAAAAGGTCGTTGTCGACCGCGTCCGGGTGGTCGAAATTCGCCTGCCGCCGCTCGTCGAGCGGCATGTCGGCGAGGTTCCTGTAATAGGAATCTTGCTCGATCAGGTTGACGTTCTTCGCCCCGACCGATTCGACGATCCTGTTCGCGATCGTGGTCTTCCCCGACCCTGTCCCTCCGCAAATTCCTATAATCATTCCCAGTTTAACCCGTGCCTGCGGTCGTTGCGTCTCCCCCGTCGACCCCGGCATCTTCGCCAAGTCGCCTTATGATCCTCGTCAAAAGCTTTTGAAATACCCTCGCCGCCTTGTCTCCGGCCTCCATCACCTCAGTGTGGTCGATCTCTTCTCCCGTGATCCCCGCGGCGAAGTTGCTTATGCAAGAGATCCCGAGCACGCGCATACCCATATGCCGAGCCGTGATCGCCTCGGGAACGGTGCTCATCCCGACCGCGGTCGCGCCTAGCTGGCGATACATCCTTATCTCCGAAGGAGTTTCATAGTTCGGCCCCGCAAGCGCACAGTAAACGCCCCTTCGAAGCAAAGTCTTTATCTTCTTCGACTTGCCTTTTTTGTACCGCTTCTCGGCGATGGCCGCCTCCTCTTCCTTTGCGATCCGCTGAAGCTCTATGTCGTAGACGTGCGTCATGTCCGGGAACCTGGGCCCGAACCGCTCGTCGTTCGGCCCGCGCAGAGGGCTTACGCCCATAAGATTTAGGTGATCGCGAATAAGCATAAGCCGTCCGCGCTTGAAGGTCGTGAGCACGCTTCCGGCGGCATTCGTAAGGATCACCGTTCCGACCCCGAGCACGCCGAAAACTCGCATAGGGAGCACTACGTCCTTTATGTCGTAGCCCTCGTAGTAATGAAACCGGCCCTGCTGGATCGCGACCGACACGTTGCCGATCCTGCCCAGCACAAGCTGTCCGGCGTGGCCCTCGACGGTCGAGACGGGAAAATGCGGGATCTCTTCGTACGGAATCGTGACCGCGTCTTCTACAAGCTCGGCGAACGCGCCGAGCCCGGACCCGAGCACAACCGCGACGTCGATGTCGTGCGGATACTTCTTCTTTATGTATTCGGCTGCTTCAGATGCGCGTTCGTATTGCATAGAACCATCTCCGGCTGTCTATACTTCACTTTTCCTTGCGATACGGGATCCCGAGCGCCTTCGGCGCGCGAGAGAGCCCTATGAATCCCGCGAGCACTATTATCGTAAGCACGTACGGGATGATCTCGATGAACTGCACGGGAATGCCCTCTCCGCTCGGAAGTTTCGCCCAGGGGGCGCCCTGGAGCTGGATCGCGAGAGCTTCCGTGAACCCGAAGAAAAGGCACGCGACGAGGACGTGGAACGGCCTCCATTTCGCGAGGATCAGAGCCGCCAGCGCTATGAAGCCCTTGCCCGCGCTCATTCCTTTTGTAAAGAAGGACGACTGTCCGATCGAAAGGTACGCCCCGCCCGCCGCGGCGAGCACTCCGCTGAGAATGACCCCGAAATACCTCATCCGGAGAACCTTCACTCCCGCCGCATCGGCGGCTTCCGGATTCTCGCCAACCGCCCTGATCCTTAGCCCGAAAGGAGTTTTATAGAGCACGTACCAGGCAACCGGAACTAGAAGAAATGCGAGGATCGAGGCGACGTTCAGTCGCGCGAACTCCGGCAGAAGGTATTCTTTCGCGATCTGCTCGGTCGATCCCGCCGCGCCGTAGATAGCGCCCGAGAGCAGAGCCGGAACGCCGAGCATCAGGATGTTGATCCCGAATCCCGCGACGACCTGGTCGGCCTCGAACCTGATCACCGACACGGCGAAGATCGAAGCCAGCAAGCCGCCCGCGACCAGAGCTGTGAGGAAGCCGACATAAGGATTGCTCAGTTCGTACGTCACGACCGCCGCCGTGAACGCCCCGCCGAGCATAAGCCCTTCGAGCGCGATGTTGATCACGCCGGACCGCTCGGAGAACATCCCACCGAGCGCGGCGAAGATCATAGGCGTCGCGAGGCGTATCGCCGAGAAGATCAGGATCGTGAATGTGACAAATACTTCGTCCATCTAACGCCTTACTTCGAGAATTTCTGCAAAGAGGCCACGAACAGGATGATGATCGCCTGCAGGACCTCCACAAGGTCTTTCGAAACGTGCTCCGTGAACGCGTCTACGAAGATCCCTCCTCGGAGCAGCATACCGAAGAACACCGCCGCGATAAGCACGCCGAACGGGTGGTTCCTTCCAAGCAGGGCCACGGCGATGCCCCAGAATCCCCACTCCGCGGAGAATCCGTGATAGTAGTTGTGCCTGAACCCCAGGACCTCGCCGACCGCGACCATCCCCGCCAGCGCACCGGAGATCGTCATTGCGACGATGATCTGCTTCTTCGGCGAGATCCCCCCGTATTCCGCCGCCGAAGGATTCTCGCCGACGGCCCTGAGCTCGTATCCCCACTTCGTCTTCCATAGGAAGACGTACATTGCGAAACACATAAGTATCGCCAGCAGGAACGCGACGTTGAGGGGGACATCGGGAGGAACGAACGGAAGGAACGTGTGAAGCTGGGGTATCGTCGCCGCGTCGCCGATCGGCGCGGTCTGCAGGATCGGATCGCCCGGGATCTTGTAGTAATACTGTGTGAAGTAGCTGACAATTCCGATCGCGACAAAGTTGAGCATGATCGTGTTGATCACCTCGTGCGATCCGAACCTCGCCTTCAGGTATCCAGGAATAAAGCCCCAGAAGCCGCCTACGACCACCGCCGCGGCAACGCAAAAAGGAACCAGGAGTAACGCGGGCAAGCTGATCCACGACCAGTCCTGGTCAACGCCGTTCACGTTGACGATCGTCCCGCCGAACTTTATCCCGACCCAGGCGGCCGCGAGCGCGGCTACGTAAAGCTGGCCCTCGGCGCCTATGTTCAGAAGGCCGCAGCGGAACGCGACCGCGACGGCGAGACCGGTGAAGATAAGGGGCGTCGCGTAGTGCAGGGTCTCGAAAATGCCCTTTCGGGAAATGAAGGAATTTTCGACGAGCAGCCGGAATGTGGTGAACGGATCGTCACCGATCAGGAAAATGATCACACCGCCGATGACGAACGCCGCCGCGACGGCGATCAGCGGGTACAGTGCTTCGCGAAGGATCTTCATTCCCTGCAAGAGGACAAGTTCTCAGCGCCGGTTCCGATCCGGCAGGCCGGTCTGATTTTCGGAGTTTATCGGATTGGTGCGGTGTAAATATAACCTCATTAACGACTTTATGCCACCCAGAAGTCAGAAAATAATTTATAAAACCGCCAAAATTAGGGGGCAAATGATACTTGACAACCTTACACTCAGGTTTTATTATTCACCAAGACTAAGCAATTAGTTCTTTTGACCTCACAACCTAAAGAAATTTTTTAGGAGGAGAATTAGAATGAGTATCATTAAGTACGACCCGTTTCGCGAATTGAGAAGCCTTCAGGACGAGATGAACCGCCTGTTTATGACGAACGTTCCTCGCAGCGTCGCGCAGGAAGACCTGGCGAGCGGAGGATGGTCGCCGAGCGTTGATATATACGAGAGCGAGAACGAGATCATCCTCGAAGCCGAGCTTCCCGGAATGAAGCGCGAGGATTTTGAGGTCTCCATCGAGAACAACGTGATCACCCTAAAGGGCAAACGCGAGTTCGAGAAGAAAGAAGAAGGGGACAACTATCATCGCGTCGAGCGCTCGTACGGCGCGTTTACGAGGTCCTTCAGCCTTCCGAGGACGGTTTCCGCCGAGAATACGACCGCGGACTTTCGCAACGGCGTTCTTAAGGTGTCCCTTCCGAAGAAAGAAGAGGCGAAGGCTCGACGTATCGAGGTCTCCGGCGAAAGCGCGGATGCGAAGGCAATCGAAACAGAAGTCAGGTCCGACACGGCCAATGCCTGACGGCGCGGCCGCATCGGTGAACGCCGCGGGCTTGCGCGCGGCGGTATAAATATATTTCAATGACGGGCAGGCTTTCGTCCTGCCCGTCTTTTTCGAGAAGAGAATGAGATTCGACAGATTCACGATTCGCGGCCAGGAGGCCGTCCAGCAGGCGATCGGCGTGGCCGAGCGCAACGAGAACCAGCAGGTCGAGCCCGAGCACCTGCTCGTCTCGATGCTCGAACAGCAGGAAGGCGTCGTAAAGCCCATCCTCGGCAAGATCGGCGCAAAGCCCGAGAACATCGTTCCCGAGCTTCAGGGCGCGATCAACTCGATGCCCAAGGTCAAGGGCGGCCAGCAGTATTTCAGCACGCGCGTCAACGCGATGTTTCAGGATGCCCAGAAAGAGGCCGAGTCGATGCAGGACGAGTACGTCTCGACCGAGCATCTGCTGATGGTCATCGCCGGCGAAAAAGAAGGCGACGCTGCCCGCATCCTCAAGGACAATGGCGTTTCGAAGGAAGACGTCAGAAAGGTCGTCGAGGAAATGCGCGGCGGTTCCAGGATCACCGACCAGAACGCCGAAGAGAACTTCCAGGCACTCGAGAAATACGCCCAGGACCTAACAGACCTTGCGCGCAAGGGCAAGCTCGACCCGGTCATCGGCCGCGACGACGAGATACGGCGCACTATCCAGATCCTTTCGAGGCGGCGGAAGAACAATCCCGTCCTGATCGGTGAATCCGGCGTCGGCAAGACAGCGATCGTCGAAGGTCTCGCGCAGAGGATAGTCTCGGGCGACATCCCGGAAACCCTCAAGAACAAAAGGCTTGTCTCGCTGGACCTCGGAGCCATGCTCGCCGGCGCGAAATACCGGGGCGAGTTCGAAGACCGCCTGAAAGCGGTCCTGAAAGAGATCGAAAGGTCCGACGGCCAGATAATACTCTTCATCGACGAGCTTCACACGCTTGTCGGAGCCGGCGCTTCTGAAGGCGCGATCGACGCCTCGAACATGCTCAAGCCCGCCCTTGCGCGCGGCACGCTGAAGGCGGTCGGCGCAACCACGCTCAACGAATATCAGAAATATATCGAGAAGGACGCAGCACTCGAGCGCCGGTTCCAGCAGGTCTACATTTCCGAACCGAGCGTAGAGGAGACGATCTCGATCCTTCGCGGGCTGAAGGAGAAATACGAAGTGCACCACGGCGTCCGGATCAAGGACTCCGCGATCATCGCCGCCGCGAACCTTTCCGAGCGTTACATCGCCGACAGGTTCCTTCCCGACAAGGCGATCGACCTGATCGACGAGGCGGCGTCCCAGCTTCGCATCGAGATCGATTCGCTGCCGAAGGAAATCGACGAGCTCGAGCGCGAGATCCTTCAGCTTGAGATCGAGAAACAGGCGCTCGGCCGCGAGGAGGACAAAACGGCGAAGGAGCACCTCTCCGACATCGAACGCCGCATCGCCGACCTCCAGGAAAAATCTTCCGCGATGAAGGCGAAGTGGAAGTCCGAAAAGGCCGAGATCGAAAAGATGCGCGCGGCGAAGACGGAACTCGAGCAGGCGAAGCTCGAGCTCGAACAGTCCCGCCAGAAGGGCGATCTGAACCGAGCCGCGGAACTTCAGTACGGCCGAATTCCCGAACTTGAGAAACAGCTGAACGAAGAACAGGAAAGGCTCGCCGATCTCCAGCAGGATGGCGTGATGCTGAAAGAAGAGGTGACCGAAGAGGACATCGCCGAGATCGTCGCCAAATGGACCGGCATTCCGGTCTCGAAAATGCTCGAAGGCGAGATGCAGAAGCTCCTCAAGATGGAAGACAATCTCCGCCGAAGGGTCATCGGCCAGGACGAAGGGCTTCTCGCTGTCGCGAACGCCGTGAGACGCTCGCGCGCGGGTCTACAGGACCCAAACCGCCCGATCGGCTCCTTCATCTTCCTGGGCCCGACCGGCGTCGGCAAGACCGAGACCGCACGAGCGCTCGCCGAATTCCTTTTCGACGATGAGCGGGCATTGCTCCGGCTCGACATGTCGGAGTATATGGAAAAACACGCCGTCGCGCGCATGATCGGCGCGCCTCCCGGCTACGTCGGATATGAGGAGGGAGGCCAGCTGACCGAGGCCGTGCGCAGAAGGCCGTACTCGGTGGTCCTTTTCGACGAGATCGAGAAGGCGCATCCGGACGTTTTCAACATACTTCTACAGATCCTCGACGACGGTCGCCTGACAGACTCGAAAGGCAGGACCGTGGACTTCAAGAACACGGTGCTGATAATGACCTCGAACCTGGGTTCGCGCGAGATCCAGCAGTCCGAGCTGGTCGACACGCCGGTCAAGGATATGGTCTTGGACGTCCTAAGGAGCCACTTCCGTCCCGAGTTCCTTAACCGCATAGACGACATCGTCGTGTTCAGCCAGCTGAGCAAGGAACAGCTTGCGGACATCATCGATGTCCAGATCAGGCGACTTCAGAAACTACTCGCCGACAAGAACCTCTCGATCGTGCTCGAGGATTCTGCGAAGGAGCTCCTGATCGAGGAAGGCTACGATCCGAACTTCGGCGCGAGGCCTCTGAAGAGGGCGATTCAGACGATGATCCAGAACCCAATGGCGGTGAAACTGCTCGAAGGCACGATCGAAGGCGGCCAGACAGTCAGGGTTTCCGCGAAGGACGGCAAGATGGTTTTCACACCCGAGACGGCGACCGTCGCCGCGTAGCGCGTGCGGGTGGACGTGTATGGCGTGCCGCCGCGGTAGTCTGCTATGCTTATCGCGGCGTACGCTAATTATCAAAATAAGGAAAGATTCGATCAGACATTTATATGAACGGACAGGAATTTGAGGCCGAGAACCTCCCGGAGGAGGAAGGATCGGCTGAAGAAGAGATCAGATTCAACGACAAGCGCCGGTTCAACAAACAGGGCGAAAGAGTGAAAGTAGAGGTCAAAGACGGCGAAAGCGAAGAGCGCGCGGAGACCCCTGAGCAGGCAAAGTCGCCCCAATTCCTCAAGGTGGAAGCCGCGTTGAAGGAGACCGCACTCCGGTGCGAGGCCGCGGAAAGCAAGCTGATCGAGGTCCAGAAGCGGTTCGAGGCGGAACGCGCGAGGCTTGAGGCCGAGACTGCCGAGATGCGCGAGCGTATGAAAAAGTCGCTCGAACAGCGTGCCGAGGCTGGCCGCTTTAATTTTCTCACCACGCTTCTGCCCGTTCTCGACAATCTTAACCTTGCGATCGAGGCCAGCGAGCGCGATTCATCTTTCGAACACCTTCTGACCGGCGTCAAAGGCACCGAGCGGAGCTTCCGCCAGGCGCTCATCAACGTCGGAGTCGAACCCGTCGCGTCGGTCGGCGAGCTTTTCAATCCGGAGATCCACGAGGCGGTTGACCTGGTCGCCTGCGATCCCGAAGATGAGGGCAAGATCCTTGCGGAATATTCCGCGGGCTACACATTCAAAGGAAGGCTTCTCAGACCCGCGAGGGTACAGGTGGGAACCGTGGTCACCACCGGAACGGCCGCCGAGTGACCGGCTTCGCCGACTTGTTCATCTCCCGGCACTCCTGGCCTCTATCATCGATAAATGTTGAAATGATTGGCCCGTTTGGGCTAAAGTCGAGCCGCGGACACCCGTCCGGGAGTCCGCGGACTCGTTTATCCGCGGTGGCAGATCGATGGTAGTGAAACTGGGCAACTGGAGTCTTGGTATCGGTTCCGAAATGAGGGACGTCAACAGGAAACCGCTCGCTCTCGTGATCCTCGACGGATGGGGTTATTCCCCGAGCCGCAAAGGCAACGCGATCGCTCTCGCACACACGCCGAACTACGACAGAATTTGCGCGGAATTCCCCTCGACGATCCTCGCCGCCGCCGGCGAACGCGTCGGATTAGCGAACGGCGCCGCAGGCGATTCCGAGATCGGCCACCTCATCATCGGCACGGGGCGCATCGTCAAAGGGATCGAGCGCAAGATCATCGCCGCAATCAACGACGGCGCGTTCTTCGATAACGCCGCGCTTAACGCCGCTTATGATTCCGCCAACGCGCGCGGGTCCGCGATTCACCTTGTCGGCCTTGTTTCCGACGGCGGCGTACACTCCACTCTCGACTCTCTATTCGCGCTCCTCAGGCTTGCCGGGAAGAAGGGGATCACCGAGAACGTCTTTATCCACGCCATACTCGACGGTAAAGACGTCGCCCAGAGGACCGCAAATATCTACATCGAGATGCTCGGGATAAAGCTCGCCGAGATCGGGATCGGTCGGATCGCGACCCTCTGCGGCAGGCATTACGCGATGGATTCGTCCCAGAACTGGGACCGGACCGTGCGGGCGTTCACGATGCTCGTGCATTCCGAGGGCGAGCCGGCGTCAGATCCCGTCGAGGCAATCCACGGCTCCTTTCTCCGCGGCATCTCCGACGAATTCATTCAGCCCGTGATAATGGAGAACGGGAACGGCGAACCTTTAGGAAAGGTACGGGACGGCGACTCGGTCATCTTCTTCAATCACCGTCCCGAGGGAATGCGCCAGCTTGTAAGGGCGCTTGCGGTCTCCGACTTCGGCGAAGGCGGTTTCGGGAAGCCAAAGATCGCCGCGGTCTGCCTGACGCAGTACGACGAGAAGTTCGAGCTTCCGGTCGCGTTCGAGGATTCTGAACGGGCCGAGGGTCTTGCCCGCGTATTCGCCGACAACGGAATTTACAACTGCCGTGTTTCGGAGGCTGAGAGATTCAGGTATGTGACACAGTTCTTCAACGGCGGCTCCGGCGGAAAACATCCCTGCGAACAGAGGATCGCTGTGCCAACGCGCCCTGACCCCGCCCGCGAAGCGCCGGAAATGGGATCGTTCAAGGTCACCGACCGCCTGCTTCGCGGCCTGGATGCCGGCGAGAACGAGGTTTTCGTCGTGAATCTTTCGGCCGCCGATATCGTCGCGCATTCCGGGAATCTCGAGAGGACCGTCGAAGCGGTGCAGTTCGTCGATACGTGTCTTGGCGGGATCGTCGGCAAGGTCCTAGAGGTCGGAGGCACGGCGATCGTGACCGCGGACCACGGGAACATCGAGCAGATGATCGATCCCAGGACCGGAAAGCCCGATCCGCATCACACCTCAAATCCGGTTCCCTTCCATCTGATCACGTCCGATCCTTCCTCGTACCATTTCCGCGACAACGGCGCGCTCGAGGACATCGCGCCGACGATGCTGGCTTTGCTTGGGCTCGATAGGCCGGAAGAGATGACCGGGCGGGACCTTAGACTTTCATAAGAAAAAACAGGATAGGCAGGATACTTAGGATAGCGCGCTTCGCGCACATCCGTCTTTGCGGCGCTTTGCGGCGTTGCGTCTTTGCGGGAGGTCTTCCGATGCCGCCACAGCGGTCCACAAGAGGGAGAGAGAAACAGGATGGACAGGATGTTTAGGATAGCCCGCTCCGCGCACATCCGTCCTTTGCTGTACTCGGCTGCTTTAACGAAGCGACAGCGGGACATTGCTACCCGCATTGATCGTTGATCGCTGATCAGTGACCATTGACGCAGTTGGACATTCTCGATCCCTGCTTGCTAACCTTCCCTTTTCATTTTTTGCGGTCGAGGGTGAACGAGGAAGAATGATCGACGAACTGACGTTTGACAACACCGACGAACGAAGGCGTAGAAGGCAGAACGGGACCGGCTGGATCGAGGTGATCGTCGGCTCGATGTTCTCCGGAAAATCGGAAGAACTCATCCGCAGGCTCAACCGAGCGAAGATCGCGCGGCAAAAAGTACAGGTATTCAAACCGCATATCGACGACCGTTATTCGGTCGAGGAGATCGCCTCGCATTCCGGGATGACCCACATCTCAAAGCCCGTGATGACAGCCGACGAGCTCCTTTCGCAGATCGACGACGACACGGAAGTGATCGGGATCGACGAAGGCCAGTTCTTCGATATGGAGGTCGTCGAGGCGGTAAACGACCTCGCGAACCGGGGGATCCGCGTGATCGTGGCCGGCCTCGACCAGGACTATATGGGCAAGCCGTTCGAGCCTATGCCCCAGCTTCTCTCGATCGCCGAGTTCATCACGAAGACCCACGCCATCTGTGTAAAATGCGGCAACACCGCGAACTACTCCCAGAGGACGTTCGAGTCCGAAGAGCGCGTCGAGGTCGGCACGGCCGGCCGATACGAAGCCCGCTGCCGCGCGTGCTTCATCCCCCACGCGGACAAACCGACGGAATTGTGAAGTAAAAAGTAAAAATTCAAAAGTAAAAAATGAAGTCGTATCGACTTGCGGTTTGCGACGTAATCCCCCAAGCCGGATCCGGAGATTTCGTAAATCGTTCGGGACGCGGGACCACATCCTTTTTTATTTTTTACTTTTGAATTTTTACTTTTTACTCTACTGTCACATCTTCCCACCCTTTCTCCAGCCCGAATTCCGGCTCGAACCCAAGTTCCTCCTGGATACGCTTCCCGCTAACCTCGATGTCCTCGTTGATCTTGTCGACCAAGGGCGTGAGCCTCATTTCCTTCCCGGCGATCTTCAGGAACACGTCGCCGCCGGCGAAAGCGGCGCGGGCGAGTGATTCCGGAAGGTGGATCGAGGGCGGCTTCTTCCCCAGCGCTTTCGATATCGCCTCGACGATCTCTTCAAGTGTGTGCACCTCGCCGTCCGTCACGTTGTAGATCTTTCCTTTCGAGCGGTCATCGTCTGCGCACACGATCGCCGCACGGACCGCGTCGCGTTCGTGAACCAGCGTCCGGCGGTTCTTTCCCGAACCGACGTACGCGAACATTCCTTTCCGGATCGCCGAGACAAGTTTCGGGAAATTGCCCTTCATCCCCCTTCCGTAAACGGCGGCGAAACGCAGGACCGTTCCTCCCGGATGTGCGAGGACAAGCCTTTCGGCCTCGGCTTTCGTCTCGGCGTACAGCCCTGAAGGGTCCGTCGGGCTTTCCTCGTCGAAAGGCCCGCCCGTTCCGTACACGTTTATCGTGCTTGCGTAGATGAAACGCTCGCAGCCGGACAGTTCGATCAAAGAGCGTGTCGCGCCGACATTGATCTCTTTGTACTCGCGCCGGAACGAATCGGAAGGATCGTTTATGTGAAGCTTCGCGGCAAAGTGATAGATCGTCGAGATGCCTTCAACTGCGCGTCGCACGAACTCCTCGTCGCGCAGGTCGCAGGAGACGACCTCGACCTCTCCGGGAAACGAAACGGCTTCGGCGTTCCGGACCGCCGCCCGGACAGAAACGCCTGACCGCACAAGTTCTTCGACCAGGACCGTACCGACGGCGCCGGAGGCGCCGGTCACAAGGACCTTCATTCTTCCCGGATCATTCATCTTCCAGCTCGAAAAGCAGTGAGTATTTCACGAGCGCGGTTTCGAACGAGTACTTCGTCTCCGCCGCTTTCCTCGCTCTCTTGCCCATCTCCGCGAGTTTGCCCCTTTTGTCGGAGGCGTCGAGGATCGCTTCCAGAAGCTTTTCGGGATCGTGTGGAGGCACGACCCAGCCGCAGTCCTCATCCTCTATCACGATAGCCGGTTCCGATCCTTCTTCGACGATCGCGATAATCGGCTTCCCCGCCGCCAGGAAATTGTAGGTCCGGCTCGGCATCGCCAGTGCTTTCATGCCTTTCACGAGCGTCACGATTGCGACGTCGCAGGCGTTCAGGAAGTTCGTCTGATCTGTCCTGGGCCTGGGACCGGCGATCGTCACGTTATCGAGCCCGAGTTCTTCCTTCTGTTTCTCGAGCCGCACTTTCTTTCCTCCCGCGCCCACGAACAAGAAATGCATTTCGTCGTTCCCTCGCTTCTTAAGCTCGGCTGCCACCTCGACGATGCTCTCTATATCCTGCGGAGGGCCCATGTTTCCGGCGTAAAGCACGACGAACTTGTCCAAAATGCCGAGTTCCCTCAATAATTCGTTCTCGCCTTTCGGGACCGGCGAGACCTCTTCAAGCGACGCCCAGTTCTGTATGGTCACGATCCGCTCGCGGTCGGCTCCCGGCTCTTGCGCGACGGACTCTTCCATATCGCGGCCGACGGTGATGATCCTGGCCGCGCCGGCGTAAAGCCTGCGGTTCAGTCGCCTGATCAGCTTCACAAGGAATGATCCCTCGCGCGTGTTCCCCGTCGCGACGAGGATCTCCGGATACTTGTCGTGAAGAAGGAAGTAGTACGGCGCGCCTTTTAATCGGCAAACAAGCGCGATCAGGTACGGAAGCGAGGGAGGAGCGGAAACGACGAGGACCTTGTCGGACCTTCGGAACCGGAACAGCGCGTTGAGGAACATCGAAGTCCCGAGCGTGAGCATGTTGGTCAGCCGGAACAAGAGGACATTCTTGTCCAGAGTCGTGCCTCGGCACCGCCTGACATCGACCCCTCTACGTTTTTCGGAAACGGGCGCGCGAACCCCTCTGGAAAGATAGCTGGGCTGGCCGCAGAGCACCGCGACGTCTGTCTTGCGGGCGAGCCCTTCCGCCGTCTGCGTGAGGTAATAGGCGGTCGTGTTCTCTTCGGGAGCGTAGGGCTCGCCTACGACCCAGATTCGATTCATCACGGGCAATGGTATAGATTTGAAGCATTTAGGGTCAAGGCGGTAAAAATGCCTGAAAACATCGGACAATTCTACAGGTCGGTCGATAAGCGAGTTAAGGTCCTCGAGACAAGGCACGGCGACCGGCTCAAATGCCGGAAGGGCTGTTCCCCGTGCTGTGTCGACGGCATCACCGTGTTCGAGGCAGAAGCGGAGAACATAAGGTCGAAGCACGCAGATCTGCTCGGAAAAGAAGAGCCCCATCCTTCCGGCGCGTGCTCGTTCCTCGACTCCGAGGGCGCCTGCCGAATCTATGAAGACCGCCCGTACGTATGCCGGACGCAGGGGCTACCGCTCCGTTGGCTCGACGAGTTGGAAGACAGAACGGTCGAGTTTCGTGACATCTGCCCTTTGAACGAGGAAGGTGACGCGCCTCTGGAGTCGGTCGAACCCGATGACTGCCTAACGCTCGGAGAATTCGAGGGCCGCCTGGCGGAGATCGAGCGGGCCCGCTCGAACGGGCTGATGAGGCGAGTCGAACTGAGGGACCTTTTCAAGAAACAGTAAGTATTGTCCGGCGGTCTTTGTTCGGATAGAATCCGCTAGAGACAGTCGGCCTAAAATGTTGAGATCATTTATCATAGCCAGCATATTTATCGCGCTTGGAACGCCGGGTCAGACACCTTCGGCGGGCGGCCCGGATTTTCTGAAAATCGTCAACGCGTGGCTTGAGAAACAGCACGGGATCAGCGTCTTCGAAGCGTGCGCGATCAATGACGATCTCGGCGCAAAAACGGTGTTCCGTGAGTACGGAGCCGTTTTTGTCGCTGAAGGAGTGACCGTGCCTTCCAAATGCATCTACGCGACGGAAGCGGAGGTTTCGGCCTTCCACTCAAAGCTCGAGACAAGCACGCGGTCGGTCGGAGGAATCAAGATCACGCTTCAGAAGCCCGCGATGAATGCATTGCTCACGGTCCGCGAAGAGGCTCGAAAGGCCGGTCTTTCGATCACGCCGCGCGGCGGCTCGGCGGCGGCGTCCAGAAATTTCGCCTCGACGCTCAGGCTGTGGAACTCCAGATTCCTTCCGGGACTGGAACACTGGACGCGCCGCGGCAAGATCACGGCTAAGGAAGCGGCCGATATCCGAAGGGCCACGGTGCCGGAACAGGTGGATCAGGTGCTGAAGTGGGAGCAGGAAGGTATATACTTTGCCCGTGGATTCTCGAAATCTATCCTTTACTCTGTCGCCGCGCCGGGCGCGTCGCAGCACATCTCGATGCTGGCTCTCGACGTGAACCAGTTCGGCAACGCCCGCGTGAGGGAGATCCTCGCGGAACACGGCTGGCACAGGACGGTCCTGAGCGACCTGCCGCATTTTACTTATCTGGGGGTGCCGGAAAGCGAGTTACCGAAGCTTGGGCTCGAGAAGAAGACCTCGGACGGGCAGGAGTTTTGGGTACCTAAATTAAGGACGAGTCAATAAAAGTCAGGACTAAGGACTGAGGATTGAGGATTGAGGATTGAGGATTGAGGATTGAGGATTGAGGATTGAGGAAAAATGGATGTGTTAGGAACAGGTGTCAAGTTACGATCTCAGTCCTCAGTCCTTTTATCTCAGTCCTTCCAGGGTCCTCAGTCCTTTTTTCTCAGTCCTGAGCCTGTTCTTAGTCCTCTCCATCTAGTCCTAGCTCAGTCCTCAGTCCTTTCCTCTCAGTACTAGCGCGGCGATGCCACTGAACCCGGGAGATTCACTAGGCAGATTCACCATCGACTCGTGCATAGGCGTGGGCGGCATGGGCGAGGTATATCTCGCCAGCGACCCGTCGCTCGAGCGCAGGGTCGCGATCAAGATCCTGGGCATCGATGTCTCCGGCAGTCCCGACGGCCTTGCGCGTTTCGTTCGCGAAGCAAAGGCGGCTTCCGCTCTTAACCACCCGAACATCCTCACCATTTACGAGATAACCGAATCGGACGGCACGAACTTCATCGTCAGCGAATACGTCGAAGGCCGCACGCTCAAGTCGAGAATGAAAGACGGCAGAATGCCGTTGGCCGCCGCGCCCGACATCGCCGTCCAAACGGCTTCCGCCCTCGCCGCGGCCCACGAAGCCGGGATCGTGCACCGCGATATCAAGCCGGCAAACATAATGGTCAGGTCGGACGGCATCGTGAAGGTCGTCGATTTCGGCATCGCGAAACTGACCCAAAGAGGGTTTGATCGCGATGCTCAGGGCGAAGCTCCGACACTTTCGAATATCGGGACCACGCCCGGAATCCTGATCGGGACCCCAAAATATATGTCGCCCGAGCAGGCGCGCGGAAAGCCGGTCGATCAAAGGTCCGACATTTTCAGCCTGGGCCTCGTGCTGTTCGAACTTTTCGCGGACCGGCCCGCGTTCGACGGCGAGAGCCCGCTCGATGTCGTGAGCGCGATCCTGAAGGACCCTGTCCCGAATCCCGGCGAGATCGTGCCTGGCCTGCCCGAAGGCATCGACCGGGTCGTTGAAAAGTGCCTTAGAAAGGACCGGGATCAGAGATACCAGAACGTCAAGGACCTTTTGATAGACCTTACAGACATTCGCGACGACCTGCGTTTCAGGGAAAAGCGTTTGCTCGGCGACGAGACCGTCGCGGTGGAGGGCGTCCACGTTACCGAAAGCGATCCCGCGGCCGAGACCGGAAGCCTGACCGCAAACCTTGTCAATCGCAGGAGATTTACGGTCGTGCACGTAATCGCACTTGTCGCCCTATTGCTCATCCCCGTCGCCGGATACATCTGGTACGAGTCGTACACGCATGAAGCCACCTCGATCGCCGAGAATGCCGTTACGACCGAGCTCGCGAGCTGGAGCAGTGCTCCCGGCGAGTTGTTCAGCGTCGCGAGGTTCTCTCCGGACGGAAAGCTGATCGCGTTTTCGTCCACGCGCTCCGGCACCAAGGACATATGGGTGATGCAGGCGAATTCGACTGAGGCAATCCAGATCACCAAGGACGAATTCGCCAATACCGACCCGATCTGGTCGCCGGACGGTTCCGAGATCGCCTATTTCTCAGACCGGGGCACGGGGGGTGATGCCGTGGATACAAGGACCGGAGTGTGGAGAATATCTGCACTGGGAGGCACGCCTAGATCCGTCGGGCCGATCAAGGACGGAAGCAGCGAGCTCAGGAGGTGGACATCGAGGGGACGAATCGTCTATCAGTCCGGCGGCGAGCTGTATTCTATGGATCCCGCGAACGGCAGCACGGAAAAGCTCACGAACCCGGGGTCGGAAGGCGGGACCGTCTCCTGGGCCGACGTCTCTGACGATGAAAGCCGCGTGTCGTACGTCATCAAGGTCGGCGACAACCGTTGGAAGCTGATGGGACGGAATCTCTCTGCTTCCGAACCATCGGAGATCTACTCGACAGCCAGCAGTATTTCCGACGTTGTCTGGCTGCCTGCCTCGGACAGGTACTTCATCAGTGCAGAGTTCGAAGGTACGGAACAGGTGTTCCTGTTCAAGCCCGGGGAGGATGAAGCGGAGCAGATCACACGCAATCCGACCGGCAGTGTGGTCGTCGACGCCTCGCCCGACGGCGCAAGCGTGCTTTTCACTTCGGTCAGGGAGGAATCCGACATCTGGAGCGTTCAGACCGGCTCGGGGAACGAATCGCCGGTGGCACGCGGGATCGATTCGGAATTGTGGCCCTCTGTAAGTCCCGACGGCGAGAAGATAGCGTTCCATTCGGTTCGGAATCTTGACCGCGGCAACAAGCTTCTTGCCTCGTCGCTTTTGGTCCGGCCAAATACGCCGGGCTCGCCGGAAGGCGATCCGATCGAGATCGCGAAGGACGCGGCGCTTCCCCGATGGTCGCCGGACGGATCGACACTGGCCTTCTTACGAATACGCGAGAACGGAAACTCCGTTTGGGTGGTAAACGCCAGCGGCGGCGAGGAACGAAAGATCGCCGACGGCGCGCAGGCGGTCGCGTATTCAGTTTCGCCTTACAATCGCGTTCACACCAGCGACCTTGCCTGGCTTTCGGATTCATCGGGGTTGATCTATTCGCACAAGGAGACTTCAGGGGCTTCGGTCAGGATCGCACGTCTGACCGGAGGCACAGCCGAGCCGGTTTCGCCGCCTGCGGATAACGAATCCCAATACTGCCCGATACTCTCTCCTGACGGAAAACGTCTCGCATTCTTTTCCCAAAGGAATGAGGGCGGAGAGGTTGTGCGGTCGATCTGGGCAACCGAAGATGACCTGAAAGAACCGCGGAAGATCTTCGAGACCGAACGGCTGATCAGACTGATCGGATGGGACAAGGGAGGTGAGGAACTCATCCTAGCGGAGGCTTCGAAATTCAGCAGCATCCCCGAAGAGACGTCGCTTCTTCGACTTCGCATTTCCGGAGGCGATCCGGAGCAGTTTGTGCGTTTGCAAAACGCCTACTACTACAATATCTTCCCTTCACCGGACAATGAGAGCATTGCCTACGCCGCCCGGAAGGACGGAAAAGACGATATCTGGATTGTTGCAATTCGAGGAGGCGAGTTCAGGAAACTGACCGCCAATAACGATTCGGAGACATACTTTTCTGCGCTTTCGTGGTCGCCGGACAGCGGCACGATCTACTTTGGGAAACAAACGCGGTTTAGTTTGCTCTCCAAGATCACCGGCCTAAAGGAATAAGGAGAATCAGATGAACAAGAAAATCCGTGTCCGATTCGTGACACGCGCCGCGTTTGCAGCGTGTGCCATACTTTTTGCCGCAAATTTCCTTCCGGCTTTCGGACAATCGTGCAGTTCGATAACCGACGAGCAGATCGTCGATGCCGTGTATTCGAAATTCGAGAAGGATTCGCAGTTATACTCTCAGATCTCCCGGCTAAATTTCACGATCGTCCGCGAGCCCGTCTCCGGAACGATGCAGGCGTGGAAGATCCAGGGTTGGGTGGACAATCAGAAAGACCTCGACAAGGTGATGGATCTGATTCGGGAAGTCTACGACGAAATGAACGGGATGACCTGTTTTCCCAACATCAAGTTCAACCAGAACCAACTTTACACCGCTTCCGAAGTTCCGTCGGGATTCAAGTCTGAGGGTGGCTGCGTCGGGGACACCAAGCCCTGCGGCGACATCTGCATCCCCGTGTCGGAAACCTGCAGCATCACGGGGCGGACGAAACAGTCGAACTGAAAATAGAAGTCAGAAGTCAGGAGTCAGGAGTCAGAAGCGCGAGCGACGGGCAGAATCGGCTTGGAAAACCGGCAAACAATTCCAGCAGCCGTTTAGAGCAGCGCTTTGCGCTGCGCAATCGGGCGGACGCCCGATCCAGATGCGTTCGGTCGCTCTTGCATAGAGATCACGCGGGAGATCTTCTTTTCGGCTTTGACACCGGAATTCACGGCGAAATGGTTGGTTTTCTGTGCGCCTTTAGGGTCGATTCGAGCCGGGGATCCAGTCATGGGTACCAGGCGGGCGGTGCCCGCCTTGGGCAGCACGAAGCGCTGCTCTAAACTGGAGCATCCTCGTAGTAACTTTACTCGCGTCACTCATCACTCGTTACTCGTTACTCATCTTTCAGTACTTCTTCTATGACCCTTGACCCCAACACTACCGTCTCCCATTACAGGATCCTCTCCTCCATCGGCAAGGGCGGGATGGGCGAGGTGTATCTCGCCCAGGACACTAAGCTAAACCGGAAGGTGGCGATCAAGTTCCTTTCGGACGAGTTAAGCCGGGATTCGGACAAGCTGAATCGCTTTGTGCACGGGGCTCAGGCGGCATCGGCTCTTAACCATCCGAATATCGTAACAGTATTTGAGATAAGCGAGTCGGAGGGCTTGAGATACATAGCACTCGAATCCATCGAGGGCGAGACGCTTACGGCTTTTCTGATATCTCAGTCCTGAGCCTGTCCTCGGTCCACTTATCTCAGTCCTCCAAGGGTCCTCAGTCCTTTCCTTCTCAGTCGTTAGAGAGCGGGCGAGTCGCCCGCGGTCCATAGGCTTCAGCCTGTCTCAATCCCGCGCTTTCGCGCGGCGCAAACTGAAGTTCGCGGTACAACCGCTCACGGCTCACCGCTTACCGCTCACTGAAAAGAGTGGGCAAGCCCGCCGCTAATCGAGTCACATCCCGCCGATTCTCGCTCACGGTTCCCACGCATAAATGCGCGGGCTAAACGGCTTACAAGTGTCTATTGCATTCCCGCTTCATAGGTAATCACGTGGCATCTCCTGGCGCGATCTTGTTTGCGCCTCATCATCCCATCTCCCCTTTTCAACAAACCGGACGAGCTCAGGACTCCAGGATCTAGCGTGTCCGCGATGTGCAACAGGTTGACGCCTATACAAGCACCTCGGAAAAACTCGGTGAAACTCTCTTTTAGTCCAGAATGTTCTGCGGGCCAGTCGAGCCACTCGCGTAAAAAAGGGCGTTGTACGGACGTGAATAGGACTGATCTATGGAAGCTACAAGGTCAGAAGCCGGTATATCGACATCCTTGTCACCCCACGGATTGTTGAAGTACGCGCGGTCCCCGACGATTCCCGTGATAACTACAGCGTGAATTCCGCTTGCGGTCGCTGACTGCTTACCTCCTCGTCGCGGGCCATAGTTGAAGTTTGCCAGGAAGTGATTAAATACCAGAGGTCCGTGCTGACCAAGAAGTGAACTAACACCAGCCCGATCGAACGGACTAGCGGGTTTGGGTATGAGCGTGAATCCCGCTCTTTCTAATCGTTGCGTGTACAAGCCCTGTACCTCAGCTGCCGGAATACACGAGTTCGTGGGATCGAACCCGCCGGTGAAATGCGGCGTGCTTACGTCGTGGCCGGCCTGAGCTTGCCAGTATCTCTGGACCATGGCTGCACTCACTACGAAACAGATTGGACTTACGGATTGTGTCAAAAGCGGTACGTCGTATTTCATATATTCTCCTAATGTACTCCTGACCGCAGGATCCGGTTTTTTTGCACTATTGTCGGACAAGCGACCTGCCTTCAGCAACCGTAGGGAGACAGGATATCAAGTCCTATGCAAGTTTCGGATTCAGTTCCTGGTGAAGCGTAGCCCTCGGTCCATGTTCTCAATAATCGGATCACGCCTTCTCCCACCGTCGAGCTACGAACTACTCTCCGTGGTCACCAATAGTTGTTCAGGCATAAATGCGCGGGCTAAACGGCTCACGGATCCCACGCATAAATGCGCAGGCTAAACGGCTCACTGTTCACAACTTTCCCGACACACTCTCCAATTCCTTCCCGACGCTGACCGTCTCAGGATGGTCCTTGCCATTGGTCTTAGCCAGCGACTCGTATGCGGATCTGAAGAGTTCCTCAGCTTCTCTGTACTTCTCTTGCGCTGCCAGATTCCTGCCCAGCGAAGCTTTGATGTTGGCAATTTCAGGATTCGGTTCCTTCACGATGCCCGTCAAGTAAGCGAGCGCCTTGCGCAGTTCGGCCTCTCCTTCTTTCAGCTTTCCCTGCTTCGTATAAAGATCTCCCAATATACCCTGCGAGTCTGTGGCGACGCGGTGGCCGTTAGGAAACACCTCTTTTCCTATCGCGATTACCTTCTTCAGTTCAGCTTCCGCCTTTTGGAGGCTTCCCTGTCTGAGGTAAAGCTGCGTGAGTCGATTGCTTGCCTCAATGGCTTAAGGGTTCTTTTCTCCGGCGCTGTTCTTGTATATGTCGTAGCTTTTGCTCAGTCGCTCCTCGGCTTTGGAAATGTCCCCTTCCATCATTGCCAATTGTCCAAGCCTTCCGAATATGGCAGCGCCTTCCATACGCTCCACCGACCCGCGGGAGCGCATTTCGGCCAAAGCCTTGTCAAAAAACTCCTCGGACCGAGGTATCTTTCCAAGTGCAAGGTTTGCGGTTCCCAGGTTGGATAGCAGCACGGGGATCATACGACGGTCTTTGCCTTCGAACTGCTCAGCTATCTCAAGGGCTTCCAGGTTCAATGCTTCCATTTCGGCTTAGATGCCGCGCAGCAACTGAATATTTCCAAGTCCGGTCAGAGCGCCGGCAAGAAACAGCCTGTTTTCCTCATCCTCATCAAGCCGCGGACGGAGATAATTGACCGCCGCGCGATAACTGTTCTCCGCCTCATCATGCCTGCCTTGCAGGTACTGCTGGTTTCCGAGTCTTCCCGTGATCTGCATCGCCCTCGGATTACCCTCACCGAGGATCTCGTTATACTTGTCTATCGACCGCCTCGGGAGCTGTTCAGATTTTTCATAGTCTCCTTTCCCAAAGTACGCGTTTCCTAGCGTGTACAGGACCTCCGCCAGCACCTCGGATTCGTCGGCGAGTTCCCGGTCGATATTCTCCAGAGCGACCTCCATCGCCTCGGCAACGGTAGCGCCCTTCTTCCTCTCCGGATTTGAGGAACTCCAGAAAGGGCTTGAGAAATTGAGAATATTCGATACGAATTCGAATGACTTTTTCGCTTTTGCGGCTTTTGCCCTTGCCTTGTCCGTGGCTATCTCGGTCTGTCTCGCCTGCCATAACGTCGCTCCGACCCCGAAGAGCATTGCGAGAAGAACAAGGAAACCGGCGCCTGCAAAGACGGAGTTCCTTTTCACGAACTTTCCGGCCCGGTAGAAAAACGTATCGGGTCTTGCGTTCACAGGAAGGCCCTGCTGATACCGAGTGATGTCCTCGGCAAAATTCTCGACAGACGAATACCGCCGCGAAGCTTCTTTCTTAAGGGCCTTGAGGATGATGTTGTCGAGGTCGCCCCTGAGCTGCTGCCACTTCACCGGATGCATTTCCGGAGCCGTCTTCGAGGATGATGAAGAACCGGTCTTCTAACCGGATCGAGCTGTGGCCGGATCGATCTTCTCTGGCCGGGACGTCTGCCGCTTTTCCCCGTCTGATATCTTTGTCCGTGCGGCTTCCGAGGGCGGTGTCGGGTCTTCATCAACGACCGCGTCGTAGATCGCCCGGAGGTCGTACTCTTTCGACTCGAAAGGACGCACTCCGCTCACGGGTTCGTAAAGGATCACGCCGAGGGAATAAATGTCGGCGGCGGTCGTCACGCTCTCCTTCCGGAGCTGTTCGGGCGAGGAGTACGACGGGGTCATCACACCCAGCCTAATGATCGTAGCGGTATCCGCTTCCCCTAGCTTATCACTCAGGATCTTCGAGATCCCGAAATCGAGCAGCTTGGGAACCATATTCTTGTCGACAAGTATGTTCGAGGGCTTTAAGTCCCTGTGGACGATCAGCTTGCGGTGTGCAAAGCCGACGGCCTCGCATACCTTTACGAACATCTCCAGGCGTTCATTGAGGTTCAGAGAATGCCGGTCGCAATACTCATCGATCGGAAGACCGTTGACGTATTCAATCGCTAGAAAAGGGATCCCGTCTTCCGAAGTTCCGGCACTACGAAGCCGAGCGATCGACGGATGCTCAAGCGATGCAAGGATCTCGCGTTCCTGTCCGAACCGCGCGCGGAGTGCCGCGGTGTTCAGCTCGCGCTTGAGCAGTTTCAGGGCGACCTTCTGTTCCGGGTTGCAAACGGTCCGTTCGGCGAGGAACACCGCCCCCATTCCTCCCGATCCCAGCTCTCCGGTAATCCTGTAGACATCTATCAGCTGGCCGAAAGAAACCCCGTCGTGTGCGTCAAGAAAATCGTGCGAGAACTCGATCGCGGCAAGATTGCATGAGGAGGCTGCCTCTTCTTCGAAGCTGAGAAGCTGCTCCACTTCCTTCCGCATTTCGCCGCTCAGGCCCGCTCCGGCGAGATACTCCTTTAGTTCGGAGGGCTCGAGTTCAAGCACCTCCTCAAGGATCTCGTTCTCTCTGTTGCGATCGATCCTTGACATAAGTCCTGTTCTATGTGCTTACTCCCCTGCCGATGTATGTGCGAATCGGAGCGCAACTGCGCCAATCGCGTCCGGATGCGTACGGCCCGATAGTGGCTGATTAATCCTCAAAAATAGGAGAATAATAGATATGAAAAAAATGTTGCTCGATCTTGCATTAACCTCGTTTACGATTTTTGGTTAAGGGAACATTCGCAAACGAAGACAAGCCCCGCCTGATGCCGTGCAAGTTTGTTAAGGTCGAATAGCAGCCGCCAGTCCTTTTAGGGATAAACGTCCAGGTGCTGCGGCCCGATCGTGGCGAATTGATGACGCTTTAAAAACTTGACATTGGGGAGGGTAAAATGAAGAAAAACATTCTATTAGTTGCGATTTGTGTTGTTTGTTTTGGTTCGATCGCATGCAATCAGCTTGGAGTAGACGAGCAAAAACCGATCGCTGCGGTTGACCTCGCTAAGGACTTAAAAAACTCGAAAAGCGAAGTAACCTCGAAGTATGGCGGTAAAGAAGTAGTGGTGCGCGGGTACACGCAACTTACTGGAACGTTGTCGCCGCTACCTGGTGGTGGGTTGGACAAAACAGGAAAGATAATACTCTCAGAGAAAGATGATCAGGACCGTAACCAAGTTTGGTGCGAGTTTGGCGCAGCCGATCTGGCTGACTTTCAGAAGATAGCCGGCAAGGAGTATGTAACGGTAAAAGGCATTTTCCAGGTGAAAAATCTCGCCGGTGATACGCCCCATTTACTATCTTGCAAATTGGTAAAGATTGAATAAGATACAATATTTTTCCGAGACCGTCGGCCGGATGCATATAGTGTGATCGTGGCGGATTTAAGCCGTCCTCCGGGATGGCGAAACAAGGAAAAACGAATGTGGAATCAAACACTCAAAATACGTTTTCTGTTTCCTCTAGTATTTTTTTTGGCAGGCTGCGGAACAATCACCAACCTGGGTAACAAACAGCAACTCCTTCGCCGACCGGGACGCCTGAAGTTATCAAAAAGGATGGACTATTTAGAGAAAAGGTAGGCGAGTTTACAAAGCTGCCGGCAAAAATTCAGTTGACCAAGCAGCCGTATATCAATGGAAAAGTAGCGATGTACTGGCAGCAAATAAGAAAAGGAGAAGAAAAGAAAATGGCGGCATGGGTCTATGAAGAGCATGATCCGTTTCCCTTGGCTCGCTCTACCCAAAATCCCGCAGAGGTCGGAACGGTCATTCTGTTGAAATGTGACGAGATAAGTCTGGGTAATTATGCTACATTCGGAGGTTCAGGATCGCAAAGAATCCCCGTTTTCGGCTGGAAGTGTGAAGTTACAATAGTGGATAGATCAATACCGGCGGTTATTCACCGAAAAACCTTTCAAAATAAATCGGAGGAATTAAAGCTTATCACCAAAAACGAAAAAGACGAGGTACGAGAACCGCCGCCGTACAATGAGATTAATGAGTTTCTGCGGAGTATTCCGCAGAATTGATTAAGTCGACTGAGCCGTATGAACAGTTTTCTGCAGAAATGGGCAATCTCGCTCGTTGGGTTCGGTGCTTTCTTATTTGGACGCAGGAGTTCCGTTTGAAAAGGACCGTCGATACAATTAGGAATCCAATATGAGATATAAGTTCTGTTTAATCACAATCTTGATCGTTGTCTTCGCGGCGGGGCTAAATGCTCAGGCCAATTCCGATTCTAAAAAGCGGCTTGCGTGGGAATTGGGCAGCAATTTAAGCGTTTCAGGGGCCTTGCATGCTCAAGGTGCGGACCGAGCTTTGGTTGCACGGCGGTTCGGGGCCGCGAAAAAGGCGGGCTCAGCGTTGGGCATAACTATTCCCGATCTTCCGGCGGTGTCAGGCAACAAGGTCAACGATATTGCGTTGATCTTGCGTTATCTGCTTGTCAGTAACGGAACTCCGATAGGAAATATCCTGCAGCAAAATCTGGGCGCGGAGCATGCAGCTATTTTCGAGATCGCCCTCAAGTCAAATCTTTTATTAATGATGTATGGCCCCGGTGAGAGCACAACGAACACCATCGCCAACGTAATTCGCAACCGGCGGACCACGGCGAATTTACCCAACGCAATGACCGACCCATTGCTGCAATTGATCGCTCGGCAGGCCACTTTTGAGGAAGTTAAGGCGGAGCTGCTCAACCTGGACGAATTCGCTCCGGCATTTATCGCCCTCCTGGAATTTAACGACAACGGTGAACGGTTTTACGCGGCGAAGGATTATTTGGGGTCCGCAGCCGAGTTTACAAAGGCGATCGGTGTCGACGCGACCGGCCCGGAGTATTATTTTGGACGTGCCCGTGCGTATCTGCAGCTAGAGAAATACGTTGAGGCCATTGCGGACTATACTAAGGTGATCCAACTTAAGGGCACGTCTTCGACGGTCGCACGAAATCTACCGCTTGTATACCACAATCGCGGACTTTGTTATGGCCTTCTTTCCAAGAACCGTCTTGCGATCGCAGATCTGTCGAATGCAATCAAACTAAAACCGGACTATGCGTCGGCATACAAGGTGCGAGGCCTGATCTATAAGAAAATGGGAAATGCGAATCTATCCAATGCCGATCTTCAAATGGCTGAGCGATTACAACCAGGCATCACCAAGTAAGCGAGTTTATGATTCTTTTCCGCCGATGGATAATTGTTGGGTTAGGCGTCGCAACTCTCGCGATGTCGGCCGCCGCGTAGACCAACAAGGCAATAGAGGCCGAACTTCTCCGCCATTTGAACAACATTGAGAAATGGTCAGGTGACGCGGACGGCCGCAACGATACGGCGCTGGCAAAAGAGAACAAAATGCTGAAGCAGAAGCTTCAGAGATATGGCAGCCGGGCCGCAAAGCTGAAATATGACTTCAAGGGACTGGCCGACAAGATGTATATCACGACATCGAAGGACGGTAATTTGAGGATCTACTCCTGGGACACGCAGAGTGGAGGCACCACGCGTTGGTTTGAAAGTATTTTTCAATATCGCGGAAATAGTGGCAAGTCTCGTGTTTGGTCACCCGCGTCGGTCGAAGGCGACGGTTGCGAACCCTTTTACAACCAGATATTTCAGATGGACGCGACAGGGGGCTGAATATATGTTGTTAATTCGACGGCGATCTGCTCTACTTCGCTCAATACCCAGGACATCTAGATATTTTGTATAGACGGCGAGAAGCTGAACCCAAGTGTCAGGCTTATCCGGACAAGCTCCAGGCTAACAAATTCAGTCGGATTTGAATGCGATTTCTTTTCGGTCGTTGATCGTCCGGAACGCCCGATCAAGCTGTTCTTTTTTGACGAGGCTAAGAAGTCATTTAGTTTTCCCGTCGTGATCCAAGACGATAAGGTGCCGCAAGGCCGCGTAACAAACGAGCTCATCACATACCGTTTTGACGGAAGGCATTTTGTAAAGATCAGTTAGCAACGCAAGGAGGGTGAGAAAAATATGGCGACCTATATCCACAGGAATGATCAGCAGCTCGGCCCGTTCGAAGATCAGCAGGTAATTGACCAGCTTCGCAGCGGCCAGTTTTCGCCAGACGATATGGGCATCCGGCAAGGCGAGGCCGAATGGAAAAAGCTCAGCGCAATGTTTCCGAATGCGGTGCCCACACAGGCACCTTTCGCTGCAATTCCACCGCCACCGGTAGCGGAGCCTGAGGTTGCCGCGGCGCCTGTTCAGTACGAAGCAGTTTACCGCGGCACGACTATGCAGAAGATATTCTTTGGCCTTTGCCTTCTGGTCGCGGTAGTCGGATTCGGGGCCGCCGCGTTTTATTTCTACACACTTTGGGGGCCGACCGGTGATCTTCAGGCCGACCTGACGAGGTTCGGCTTTCGAAAACTCGCCCAATACCTTACGGGCGCGATGCTTGTGGGAGCCTTTTTCGCTTTCCTTGCATTCGTGCTGACATTCAAACGCAAACTAATACGTTCCAATGGGCCGCGAATCGCTCTCCGTGTGATCTTTATTCTGATCTTGTTGGTCGGGATAGGAAATCTGGCTTACGGTGCTATCAGCTATCTGACTTACAGTGCTCCATACAGCTCGTCGGAAAAGCCCTCGGAGTCTAACGAACTGCTAGAAGCTCTTGAGAAAGGCACGGCCGCAACTGCCCCGTACGAAATGGCAGTGATATTTCTGCCGGTCGGAGCCGGACTGTTTTTGTTCGGGCTATCGGGGATTTTGATGACGAAAAAACTGCGGACTGAATAAGTCGGCACCATTTATGGATAAGAGTTTTTGCACACCGTTCGATATAACACAGATCGAGCAAAATTTTGCCGAGATCAACCCGGCAATGTCTAGGGCTGAAGCGACGGTCGAGGCGAATCGGTGTCTTTACTGCTACGACGCTCCATGCATGCATGCCCAACTCACATTGACGTGCCGTCGTTCATCAAGAAGATCGCGAGCGGGAATCTGACAGGCTCGGCCCGCGGCATTTTTGACGCAAATCCCATCGGTTCCACAAGCGCCCGTGTTTGTCCCGTTGACGTGCTTTGCGAAGGTGCGAGCGTTGAGAAGACGCTCGTCGAAAAGCCGATCGAGATCGGACGCCTCCAGCGTTACGTGACTGAGCATGTGTTGAAGAGCAGTAACGGTCTTTTTGCGAAGGGCGAGCCGAACGGCAAGTCGGTCGGTGTTATCGGTTCGGGGCTTGCCGGACTTTCGTGTGCGACCTATCTAGCGAGGCTCGGCTACGTGGTGACGGTTTACGAGCGTTGTGAGAAACCGGGCGGCCTCGACTCGTACGGCATGGCCGAATAAGATGCCGCAGGCCGATTCGCTGGCCGAGGTCGCTCACGCCGAGAATCTGGGTGTAAAGTTTCGACTCAACACAGGCATTTCAACCGCAGTTTCCATGGCCGAAGAGGATGCGGAGTGGGTCCAGCAGGGGGGTGCCAGTTCGGGTGTTTACTTGATGTTCAACGAGATTCTCGGTAAGCACGACGCTATCTTTGTCGGCGTTGGGCTTGGCGGAACAAGGTCGCTCGACATCGGCGGTATCAACCTTTGGTCCGGGTAGAACGATTTGGCGATCGAACAATTGGGTCAGGTTATCGAGTTGAACCCGAGTTTCCGCCTTTCATACTCCTATCTCGCGAAGTCTTATGTAGAAAAAGGTGACTTAGCCGCGGCTGTAGCGATGATAGAGAACGCTGTAATAACCTGGACGACCCGTTCTCGTTATCGGCCGCCGCGTACTCATACGCAAAGGCCGGAGATCGTGGCAAGGCCCTGGAAATTCTTGGAGACTTGTAGGGGCCTTCTCATCAAGCGTACGGCCTGGGCGTGCAGTTAGCACAGGTCTATGTGGGACTCGGCGACATAGACCGTGCCCTTGAGTGGCTTGAAACGGCTTTTGACGACAATTCGGTGTGGCTGATATGGCTGGGAGTTCATCCGGCATTCGGTCCGCTGCGTTCTGACCCGCGGTTGATGGAACTGACGAGACAGAACGGCCTCGTCGGATGAGGACCGAGGAATCGGTGCGCGAGCGAGGTAAGATAGGCTTCAGCCTGTCGAAGAAAAGCGAGCGGGGATGCCCGCGGTCCATAGCCATCAGCCTGTCGCACAAGAAGGACTGAGGACTGAGGACTGAGGACTGAGGAGCGTAATCTTGGCCGCGCAACGTGTCAAGCGTTCTTCTCAGTCCTCAGTCCTCAGTCCTTTGATCGCAGTCTTAGCTTTGTCCTCAGTCCTTGCTTCTAAGTCGTTAGAGTGCGGGTGGGTCGCCCGCGGTCCAACGCTCAGCGCTCACCGCTCACGGTTCACTCAGGGCGGGGACGAGCCCCGCCCCTACCTTTCACCGCTCACGTGCTCCCTTCTGATCCCATAGCCTATAAACCTCGCAGGGATGTTGCGGACGAATCGGAATCTCAAAAGGAATCGAAGCAAGCCGGGCAGATCGGGAGGCTCTTCGCGGCTTGAGAGCGCGGCGGAAATCACTCGTTTCTGGGCCTGGAGCTGGAACCACTGGACGATCTTCGTCGGAAGGATCCGGCGCGCCTGTACAAATGCGAGTACTTCCTCCGGCACTTCACCATTTTCCAGAAGCGCCGGACCGAGCTTGTTCGCAGCCGCGACAGCGTCCTGGATCGCAAGGTTTATCCCGACGCCGCCGACCGGAGACATCGCGTGAGCGGCGTCGCCTATAACAAGGAAACCGGAAGAGTGCCATTTCTCAAGCCGGTCGACCCGGACCTCAAGGGTCTTTACGTCGTCCCAGCTCGCAGGGATCCCCGTCTCGTCATCGAGGAATGCGGCGACATTCTCAACCGTCCGTCTGAAATCCTCGATAGGCGTTTTTCTCAGATCAAGATCGCTTCCCTTCGGAACGATGTACGCCGCCTGCCAGTAATCGCCGCGGTTCAGGAGGACCATCATGTGGCCGGCGCCGATGATCCCGAAGGTTTCGTCGGGATGGTCCTCAGACCGCGGAACACGGAACCAGAGAACATCCATAGGCGCTCCGCATTCCTCGACCTTCAGCCCTGCCTGCTCGCGAAGGACTGAGTAACGGCCGTCGCACGCGACCGAAACCCGGGCCCGGAATTCGATTTCGCCATCCGGACCCTCTGCCCGTACCCCGAGACACTTTCCATTCTCAATTATCAATTCCAAAGCTTTGTGATTCATCCCGAGATCGAAGTTCTCGAAGCGCTTCCCGTAATCGGCGAGAAGATCGAGGAAATCCCACTGCGGAACGAACGCCACGTAGTCAAAGGGCTTAAGACCACTGAAATCAACGACTTCCTGAAACCAACCGCCTATGTGGACGCCGAGTCGGCGGACCTTGTTATGAGGCAGTTTCTCGAATTCGGGAAGGAGGCCAATCTGATCGAGTATCTCGAGAGTGGAAGGATGTACGGTGTCGCCTCGGAAATCGCGCAGGAAATCGGCGTGCTTCTCGAGCACGGTGACGGAAACGCCCTGCCGTGCGAGAAGCACGCCAAGCATCATCCCGGCGGGACCTCCGCCGGCGATAAGGCAGTCTGAGTCGGAAGTTTGCAAGGCTCCGGAGAATCGTCTCTAGAGTAGTGTCAATAGCCCGACCGTTAGGGAGGGCGAGAATTGGATCGTAACACGGAAATCGTGACAGCAGCCTGGGCGGTCAGAGTGGTCAAACGCCGCAATTGACGCCCTCCGTAACGGTTGATGTTATTAAAGACGGTTTCTCCCAGCTATGAACTAGAATCATAGTTGACAAGCAATGTCTCGTTCTTTGAAAGGAGAAACCGTTATGGAAGTATACATCGGAGTTGATTTTCATCCCCATCAGCAAACGGTGG